>NZ_CP029064.1:1892500-3092500 GCF_003076275.1 Microbulbifer sp. A4B17 | reverse complement strand
TCCAGTTACCGCTGCGGGACTCCTCTTCGAACTCTTCGGGCCACTGTAGTGCGACATCGGAGCCACCGGAGTGAAACAGTTCTATCTCCGGGTAGGGGTTGTATTGGATCACGGCGACATTGTTTACCTGCTTTATTTTCGGCAGGTGGTCATTTTGCATGGTGCTATTGCCGTCACCGACTTTTGCCCAGATAGATTGGGAACCGGTGGTGGCTATCCAGGGGGTTTGCTGGTAGCCCTGGCGGCCTCCCCAATAATTCTGGATGGAGTGCATCATGACTCCGCCATCTTTGTACATGGAGAAGTTGGCCGAGGAGAGGACAGAGCTGCGGCTGAATACAGCCCCCGCCTTGGCGGCCGCAGGGGCGGCTGCTTCTGATAGTCCCAGGAACTGGTCAAATGCTTTGAGCCCCTCATAACCTTCGAGTTGGTATTTGCTGGCGAACCAGGCGGTATCCGCTGCGACATCGGGGTGGAAGTAGGCTCCCTGGCTCCAATAGAAGGGTACGCGTTCTTCCCGGGGGAAGTCTGCATAGATCTCGTTTCTGGCATCCCCCAGCGAATGGCCGACTGAATAATTTATGTTGAGATCTTTACCGAAATATTCGAAAACCTCATCGGTGATTTCCAAACCTGATGTGGCGAGCATTACTCCGGCGGGACTGGGGGTGCGTACTGACTCTTTGCCCAGACCTGTCAGGAGGTAGATAATCCGGTTGATATTCCCTCCGGACCCATTGCGGCGGTAGCCGTCATTACTGCGCCCGGCTGCGGCGAAGTTGATCCCCTGGTCGTTGGTCACCAATAAAATATCTTGCAGCAAGCGATGAGCAGCACCGATTGCAAGTTCACGGATTTCCTCATCCTCTGCAAAGTCTACGAGGTTTAGCAGTGCCGAGAGGGTATAGGGGTAGTAAACAGGGGAGTAGAACTCATAGAAACCATATTGGTTCTTCACTTCCAGATAACGCTTTAGGCGCTTATAAGTTCTGTCGTCCTCAAATGCCCCGTATTTCTCCTGGAGTAGATATTGGGCAGAGGTGTACATGATCATATGGTTTTCTGAAGCAAAGACATGGTCACCCGTCCCGCCTTCTTTAAACCAGAAGTGATAGCCGTCGAGTGCGGCAAAGAGTTCGTCTTTTATTTCGGGGCGGAAGAATAAGATGCGGATTAGGCGGGTGAGAGTGAAGTCAGAATTTTTCTTGCCGCCGTTGCGGAGTACATCCAGGTTCTTATTTAGCGCATCCCAGTTGAGATCATCACCGGTGTATGCCTGAAGTACGACGGCAGTATCGTTGGTAGAGGTGACTCCTTCCTCAATATATTGCAGCTGCCTGTCGATATAGGCGCTCTCATCAAAGGATTGGGCTTGAGACGTCGCTGACTGGATCGCTAATCCTAATAAAATCGGGTACAGCACTCCTGCTGATGGCACTTTCATAAGTACTAGTTCCTATTTGGTTTTAATTGATTTATAAAATAAATACAAGCGTACCACTTACCTATTACATAAATTTGGCGCTTGAGAAGCTAGTTATTTTCTTTCGGGATTAGTTGCAAAAACGATCATCGGATATTGCTGGTTCTCAAATTGAAAATATTTTTTAAGTAGTCATTCTTGAGAAGTAGGGGGCTAGTGCTTTATCTAATTTTTCTGGCGTTTCTGCTGTGTCTAATTGGTACGCAGACGTACTCAAGATAAATCTGGTTTATGCTCTGTATTATTGGGTAGGTAAAGTAGAAAAGTTACTCTGTCATCCCGGGTGGGGCTGTGATTCGTGGGCAAGGTTATTTTCCGTTGAGTGACGATGGTTCTTCTATATTGTGGTTTGATTCGCCAGTAAATATTGCAGTGGTCCTACAACTCCAGGAGAGGGAGATGAAAAACCTACTGATATTCTTCGCAGCCGGAAGTCTCGGTGCTTTGGCAAACAGTATTGCGGTGTGGCTATTTGGCCAGTTGGGGATTAATGCCTTATTTGGCGTATCAATTGCCCCTCCTCTATCTCCTGAGTGGCTTTATCCTCGCATTGTTTGGGGTGGCTTGTGGGGACTGCTATTTATTATTCCGTTCTGGTCATCAAAGTTACTTTTAAAAGGAGCCCTTCTTAGTTTGTTTCCCTCTGCATTTCAATTATTTGTAGTTTTCCCTGTGATGGCGGGGAAGGGTGTTGCCGGATTTGAGTTGGGAGTCTTAACACCAGTCCTGGTGTTGTTTTTCAATTGGATTTGGGGTGTTGTTACTGCCCTAACTATTAAGGCTGCTCGGTAATAGGGTGTTGTCTTTGTGTTAGTAGGCTTGGCGCTATAGAAATGTTGGCGTTGTTACTTTTGGGGCAGTTTGACCTCGCTATATCGCTTTTCTCCTGCAAACTATCGATCTTATGTCAAGGTTGTACGTTACTCATGTAATCTATCTATTTCGTATCAAAGTTATTCGAATGGGGAAGTTGAACGTGAGAAAAACGGCAAAAATCTGTAGCCTTATCTGCTCTATGATAATTCTTGTGATGGGCTTTATTACACCTTCACAAGCAGCTGAGAATAAGCGGATACTAATCGTTGCTTCTAATCTTCAGGATATGGGTGATCCGGAGAAGCATGATGCGAGAAATAATTTGTGGGAGTACGCTCCGCCTTACCATATTTTTGTTTCCCATGGGTATGACGTGGACTTTGTTTCGCCAAAAGGTGGGGTGGTCCCGTTTATGATGGATCCACTGGGTATTAGTAGTTACACCATCAAACATGAAGGTTTTTTAGAGCGGGCAAATAGTTCATTAAAGCCTGAGCAAGTAGTTATAGAGAATTATGCAGCTGTTTATATCGGTGGAGGCTATGGAACCTTATTTGATGTGGCATCCAATCGTGAGTTGCTAAATATTATGGGTGAGATTTACCAGAAAGGGGCAGCTGTGGCCATGGGGCAGGTGCGTTTGCCGATGTGAAACTGAAAGATGGCCATTATATGGTAAAGGGTAAGAAGGTTGCCGGTTTCCCGGACTCCACAGAAAAAGAGAAGTCTTGGGCTAAGCAGGGTACTTTATTACCGTTCTTGGTAGAGGAGCGCCTTCGAGAGAATGGAGCCATTATTATTAATAAGGGTAATGTTGCTGATAAGCATGATGTAATATCTGATCAGCGTATAGTTTCTACAATGTTTTTACCTTCTTCTGCGTTGGTTGCAAAAGAAATGCTGGGTTTAATCGAGAGCAACTAAATTGCCCCAGTACTTTATTGTGTATTTGCTCTATCGTTAGGCAGTCATTGTGTGGGTCAAGCTCTAACGAGTTTGGCCTCAATGCGACCAATCTCTACCTGTTAGTCTCAATATGCTATAGCGCGGGTAACCAACTCGGGATCACTCGATCGCCTTGTAGCTAAATCTTGTCTCTGCATATTTATCTACCATTCTTTCTAAAGGGAACTGAAATCGGCGGCAGTGAATATGCGTCCATTTATTGTATTAATAATATCGGTAACTTTGGGGAAGCTGGCCTATGTGTTTAGCCCCTCTCTGGGGAATAATGTAATAGTGGCCTTATTGGCCCTGTTGGGTGTGGTTCCCTATTTGTTAATGCCGATTAGATCCGAGTTTTTCAAAGCGCAAATTCTTCAATGGGCTAAACAGAATGATATTGGCGTTTTGAGACTCGAGAGTAGGGGGTTTTCCAAAGGACGATTGTTTTGGCGTGTATCTGATGCGCAAAGCGTCTTCTATGTTACCTCAAGAGAAGTCACTTACTGGGTGGCCTGCGGCTCATGGCTGCTGGGTTCTTATAGTCGGAAGCTCATCATATATAAAGAGGTTGGGGGTGCTTTGGATTTGATTGCAGCATTTGACGGAGATAGTTGCCAGGCTGAGTGATTCTGATCGGTGCTTACTGAACTAGAGGGTTTGATTTGATAGCAGCAATGTGAATATAAATGTATTTTTGCTTGCGATTCATTATAAGAAGCAACCTATCTCGACAACTCTGTAATGGATTCCCAGGCTGACGAGCAGAAAATTGCTGATCTAAAGCAGGATATCAAGAATTTACAGGCAGATATAAAATCCCTGGCTGCCAGCATCGTTGCGCTGGATATTGCCGATGCCACTGCTATCTCTCTGGGCACGGTTGCTTCTATCGTGGCTTCTCCAGAGGGCTTGTTGACCTGGTTTGTGATGGGGCCGGTGGCTGCTGCAAAAATTGTTGCCGATCAAAAGAGTATTCAGGATCAACAGGCAGAGATGGACCTGATCACTACTGATGTATCCACTCTACAAATACTGTCTCAGAGCTTTGGGCAGCTAGCAGAAGAAACCCAGCAAGTTGAAGATAATTTACAGGCCGTGTTGCAAGAGCGGCAAAGAATTGAAAGTGATGTTTCCGATACGATAAGCGATATTCAAACTGCGATCTCTGATGAAGAGGGGGCAAAACTATATAGCAGTTATTATTGGCCTCAGTGAGGCGGTGGTCGAGTGGAATATGCTTATTCCCAAGCGGGAAGCCTGTTTGTTGAGCTCAAGGTGAACAATGTAGATTTGAAAATTGGAATGAGCTTAGAGCAGGTTAAATCTGCTTTTGCTGGTGGAAGCACTGTTGGTGTGATTCAGTATTATAATACTCTATAAGAAGTATTTTTTTAGTTTTACTGAAGGCTTACCCAAAAAGGTAAGCTTTTTTTGGCTTTTGATAAGGGGGTGCAGGTTCGCTTTCTAAGGTTGTTACAAAATGGCCATCGAATTTACCTGGGCTCACATCATTTCTATGGGTACATTTCAATTCGTGTATTTGTAAGCGATTCTAGATTGTTCATCTAGTTTTTTGGAAAACGGAGACCTGAGATACTATAGTCGGACTTCGGCAGACCCTGAAAGTATACAAGCCCTATGAATGATATTTATAAAGCCCCTAAAAGTGAATTAAAGACCAGTAAGTACCACTCTTTGATTGAGAGGTTACTGAAAGAGCAGAGTATGCCCCTCTCGATATTTGCGGTGTTGTTAGGTACTTTGGGTACGCTCGTTTTGCTCTCATTTGCCCGCGGAATTATCCCTTTGTATGTTTATGTGATCCCAGGATTTATTGCAGGTATCCTCGTTAAGTTTATGGGGCGGCCTGTTACAGCATCCTACCGTGGGATTCCTGGGTTATTGAGTGGGGTGATCGTCTCTATCTGGGTGAGCTTAGGAGGGATTTCCATTTACACATTTTTACTTCCACTATTAAACATCTTGTGTTGTCTGGCTGTGTCAAGGCGCCGATTAAACTATGAGGAGGAGAAAGCGTTGTATAAGTACCGGCATGGATTGGTGAAGTTATGACAATGACTATCTCAGCTTGGTTGTTTAGAGGTCGTATTTAGTTCTATAAGTACGACCTCTTCATAGGCTCTGGAGGCCGAAACTACTCCTCGTAACGAATGTCAGTAATATAAAAAGTCTGCCACTTTTCCCCCTGACGGATATCCACTTCATCATCGAGCCTGCGCCCTAATAAGGCACGGGCAACGGGGGAGTCCATGGATATCAAGCCTGCTTTTACATCGAATTCATCGGGTCCCACAATGCGGTAGCAAACGCTCTCGCCCTCATCATCTTCAAGCGTTACCCAGGCTCCAAAAAAAACCTTTTTCTTATCGTCCGGTATTCGATCTACAACAGTAATCTCTTCCAGGCGCTTGGTGAGAAAGCGTACGCGGCTGTCGATTTCCCGCAGTCTTTTTTTACCGTAGATATAATCTGCGTTTTCCGAGCGATCTCCCAGCTTGGCGGCGTCGCTAACCGCCTGGGTTACCCGGGGGCGCTCCTCCTCCCAGAGGTGCTTAACTTCGGCGCGCATACGCTGCGCGCCCTCTGCGGTGATGTAGCGGGAGCCGCGTGGACGCGGCGGTCTCCATCTTCCCATAGTATTTTTTTAAACTCTTTTAATACAATATTATTTAATTATAGGTTTTCGATGGTAATTCCCGGGCCGGGTTCCGCGAGCGGGAAATTAAATATGCGGCTGTAGAATTCAAGCTCTCCCTCCAGGGCTAACTTGATGCTGTCGCCGCTGCGGAAGCCATGCCCTTCATTGGCAAATGTAATATAAGACACCGGAATACCTCGCTCCCTCAGGGCATCAACCATGGTTTCGGCTTGGTTGGGTGGTACTACCTTGTCCTCCATGCCCTGGAAGAAAATCACGGGGCAATTCAACTTTTCGACATCGTTAATGGGGGAGCGCTGAAGGTAGATTTTTTCTGCGGAAGGCCAGGGTCCTACCAGTTTATCCAGGTAGCGGGACTCAAACTTGTGGGTGTCTTTGGCGAGGCTGCTCAACTCCCCAATTCCATAATGGCTGGCACCCGCTTTAAAGGTATCGTGGTAGGTCAACGCCGCCAGGACTGTGTAACCGCCGGCACTACCGCCTTTGATCAGCAGGCGATTGGGGTCGGCGAGCCCATCTTCTACCAGGTATTCTGCGCCAGCGCAGACATCTTCCACGTCGTAGATGCCCCACTTATCGGCGAGGCGGTCCCGATACTTGCGGCCATAGCCGGTACTGCCGGAGTAGTTAACGTCCAGAATGGCGAATCCCCGGCTTGTCCAGTATTGAACTTTCAGGCTGAGGCCTGCTGATGTAGCGCCGGTGGGGCCCCCATGACTAAATACAATCAGCGGTGGCTTATCGCCACTAGGTGCTTGGAAGTTGGGGTTGTGGGGTGGGTAATAAAATCCGTGTACCGCACGATTATCCACTTGGAAAGTGACGGCTTGAGCGATGGAGAACAAATCGGTTGGCAGCGAGCTGCTATTGCTACTGGCAATCTGTTTCGTTTTACCCGTCTTTTGGTTAAAGCTAATAACAGCGGGAAAGCTCTCTGCCCCTGCGGCAATCATCACCCCGCTGCCATTTTCACAGTGCAGGCTTTCAATATCACAATAAGGCTGGGGAAGAGTTTGATGCTCTCCGCTTTTTATGTCGATCTTACCAAGGTGCCAAGTGCCATTCTGAGTGTAAGTACAGAGGATTTCCGTGGGGCTAATGAAACCGTAAGTGGACATGCCAAATACCCACTGTGGTGTGGCGAATTCTGCTTCTTTTTTCCACAGGGGTTCGCTTTGTCCCAGCCTATATAGGTTCCACCAGTTATTGCGATCAGAGACATAGCAGAGTTCGCCCTCAGGAGACCACTGGGGCTGAAAGACGGATTCATTCTCACCGCCGGCTACTTGGGTGACTTCACCGATATCTCCCGCCTGATCGAGATGGGCGATAGAGAGTTCTGTCGCGTCCCAGGGGAGGTTAGGGTGGTGCCAGCGCAGAAATGCGAGTCGATCACCGGCCGGGTTCAGAGTTGGGTTCGAATAAAAGTCTGCCCCTTCTTGAAGGATTGTCGGCGGATTTGCCAGTGGGTTGTTTAGGTCTACCGCGATAATGCGCGCACGGGGTTCCTCGCCCTGCTGGTGGCCACTGGTATCTTCCTCGACACAAATTAATCGATTTCTCAGGGGGTCGATAATCAGATCGGCGTAGCGGGAGCTATTTTCTGCAGTAATTACTTCGGGGATCGCACTGTCGAGCTTCATGCGATAGATGCGCTGATCTTCTGCCAGTACGAAATAGACGGTGTCACCGTAAACAAGATAACTGCCGCCGCCATATTCATGGGCCTTGGTGCGCACGGCGATAGGGGCGGGGGTGAGATCTCTGCGTCCATTTTTTAGACAATACTGCACCAGTACATTCCTGCCTTTTTCAGACGGGCGGGACTCCAGCCAGTAATAGCGGCCATCTACTAAATTGGCTTCTGCCAGGCGAACGCTGCCCTCCACGAGAAGTTCTGCGTTGATTGCAGATTTCCAGCTGCCGTAAGGGGCGATGGTTGGAGTGATAGTCTCGCTCATGAGGTACTTACTTCCTTATTGGGTTTTTTCGCATTCTGCCGAGATGAATCCGGGGAAACAAGGTGCCTTGGTGGGGGCCCTATGATAGTCTCGTATAACCAAGCAAGCGCTTGGTGCTGTATTTTGTCGATGCACTATCCAGTATCAGCTCTTCCACTCGCCCTGGTCCTTTTAGGATCGGTTGGTGCTGTAGGAGCGACGCGCACACGCTGGATAGCCCTGTAAACAGCGGCCTTAACAAAGATAATTCAGGAGAGCCAGCGATGTCTGATGAAGTGGTGATTACTTGCGCCCTAACCGGAGTGCTTACCAACCCCCAGCAGCACCCGGTCCCGGTAACCCCCAAGGAAATGGCGGAATCCGCCCGTGAAGCCTACGATGCGGGGGCTTCCGTTATGCATGTTCATTTCCGCGCGCAAGAGGAAAGCAAAGGCCATTTACCCACCTGGGACCCGCAAATAGCCTTGGAAATTGCCGATGCAATTCGCGATAAATGCCCTGGCGTTATTCTAAATTTTTCAACTGGCACTATCGGACGGGATCAGCAAGGTCCTTTGAGTTGTGTGCGTGCCGGTAAGCCGGAAATTGCCGCCTGTAATGCGGGAAGCCTGAACTATTTAAAGGCGCGATCCAACGGCACCTGGGCTTGGCCACCCATGGTATTTGATAACCCGGTCGATAAGGTGGAGGAGCTGCTGGCGGTCTGCCGGGAGACCGGTACCCGCCCGGAATTTGAGTGCTTTGATATCGGTATCGTTCGCTCTGTAGGCATGTATGCGGATGTAGGGATGGTGGATAAGCCCAACTACAACCTGGTGATGGGGGTGGCTTCAGGTATGCCTGCCGATCCCGATCTGTTGGAGATTATCCCAAAATATATGAAGCCCGGCAGCTTATGGCAGAGCACAGTGATCGGCCGTGAGGAAATCTGGCCGGTGCATCGCAAGACCGCAGAATTGGGCGGTCATTTGCGCACTGGAGTTGAAGACACCTTTTACTTGCCGGGAGGAGAGCGGACTTCAGGGAATGGTCAATTGATTGAGGCTCTTGCGGCTGTAGCTGAAGAGGCTGGGAGAAAGGTGGTATCACCGAGCCGGGCGCGGGAGATTTTTTGTTAAGAATAGTATCGTTTTTATAGAGACGCCCGGGATTTAAGCTGGGCGATTCTTTGGTTTCTTCACAAGTATGACTTGAACTTTCCCGAGCTTTATTCTTTATATCGCAGTTTGAGAATTTTGCTACTGAGTAAAGTTCATTTTTTGGCTATTGATGTATCGAGTTTCTGCATAAATTTAAATATTTTTTCATGCTTAAGTGTAAGGGGTTTCTTATGACCTTAGAAATGTATTTATGGTTTATGGCTTGCTTTCAACGATAGCATTTTCTGCTGCAAGCTCTGCATAGGGCAGCGTTTATTGTGTGGGCAAAATCGAAGATTGGGATGTTGCCAGGGCGGATTATCTTTACGTGGATAGGGACTGGGAAAGTTTCGATGAATCGCAGCGGATATGTAACATAAATTAAGAATATGATGAGATTAGCGGTGAGGTCCGAAATATTTGGGTTTCATCAATAATGGCTGCCACAGTTGCGCAGAAACAGTCAAACTTAAATACTTGGATGTGAACAGCTGTAATGCAGATGATTTGATATATATGGATATCTGTAGTCGCGACGCCAGAATATTTCTATTCTTATCCATGATAAATCTATCTCAAAAACACCCTATAAGTGAGGGAGTGCTATTGGTTGGGGCGAGTCTTAAAGGCAGGCCCCACCTTAGGCTTAAGAGCTAAGAATATCAATGGAGGCGGCGGTATTGCAGTCGGCAGAATCTACTGCCCAGATATCTACTTTACTATTCGATACTAATGCGGCAGTTAATGCCGAATAAGCTCGGTTCATTGCATCAATGTCATTGTTAACAGCGCTCAAATCAAATTGGATGCGCGAGTCAGAGCAAGTGCCTGTTCCGCCTGAAATGTTAAATCCGAAGGTGCTTGAACCACCGGATGAAACTTTGGTGACTATTGCCTCTTTCATAATAAATCCAGAGTCGGCGATTGTAGCTGTGGATATAAATGAAATCAGAAAGCCGATTGTAATTTTTTTAGTTTCATAGTTGCTCCAGGGTAGTTTGAAAGGTCAGATTACCATTGAATACGTGTGCATTTGGGGTATCATAAATCAGTGAGCGGATTATGCAGAAGTAATTTTTTATGGCCACTTCTCGGAGTGGATACCTGAAAAAAATTTTTGTTAGGTATATGCAAGTTTGTGATCTGGTGTCTCTTGATATAATCAGCCTCTGTTTAATGTTTTTGTTGGATTGTTTGTCAAATCGCTCTTTATATTTTTTTCTCGCCTCAAAGGACCCCTCTTTTGGTCAGTGGCCCTGCCTTTAGGCTGTTGATTGGTGTTTTCTTTTATTAAATCAATTATATGGCTGCAGCTCGGTCGTTCCTTTCATCTTCCTGGTGGAATTCTTTTCTTTGGTCTGGTAAGGTCGCGTGCGGTTTGCAAGTGTCAAGATAAAATGCTTTTCCTTAAGGTGTTTTTGTCAATATGGTCTCAACATAAATAAGAGGCTGTCATTCAACGCTTAATTTGTCGTCAAGTGCTAAGTATTGCTGGGGTTGGGGGTATTTGTGCAGAGTTGTGTTTCAGGGGCGGAATTTGGTGGGGCGCGCTCTAGTTGGCTAGCCCGCTTTACAGTAATTATATGCCTAATGGCAGCTAGTGCAGTTGCAACTGCAAAGAATTATATTTCTTTTCCATCGCAGTCCTCAAGTGGTAACTATACCGTTAGGGTTGATTGGTCATTCATAGATAGTGCAGAAATTGTTGAGTCAAAGCAGGGTGAAGGGCAAATCCGAAAAGTGACGCTTACAAGGGAAGATGACCTTGAGGTAAGTGGCTATGGAGAAGGGATTTATAATTATGTCATTACAGTTCACCTGATAGATGAAACAGATCTAGGGTGGAATGTAACTGATAGTGGCAGCGTTGAAGTACTCAAACCCTTGTCATCCCCCTCCAGTGTTTCTGTCAGTGATACAGTGGGTACGCTCGGAGATACAATAGATCTCACCTGGAGTACAGTTTCTGGTTCAGACTACTACGATTTAGATTTTCGGGTGAATGCTGGTGCATGGCAGGACTTAGATGAAATAGATGCTGATCAGCCGAATTCTCTTAGTATTGATCTGCAGCACACAGGATCGATTGAATTTCGAGTGAAGACTTGCAAATTTAGTACCAATGGAACTGGGAATTATGTCTGCAGTAGTGGGCAGGAGTCTGAAGCAATTGATGTTTCTTTGCCTGTATCAGCCTTGGATTTTTCCCTGGACAATTATGGGTATGCTATTTTTGTCGGTGACTACAACAATGATGGTTTTCTAGATTATCACTTTTACAGTAGCGAAAGGCTTCTCATTTTACACGGAGATATTGCCACTCCTATTACATTGCAACCGAATCCAATGTTTACTATTTATGGTAGGGAGCTTACGCCTGCATTCGGGCCTGATACTCACTATCTGGCATATGACAATATTTCAGAAAACCTATTGGCTGATGCAGTTCAGCTTACTTTAGGGACGGATTACCTTGTAGGTGATTTTGATAATGATGGGCAGGTTGATTTTCTTTTTCGAGGTGAATTTGACGGGGAACTGCCATTTATCGTTTATGGTATTAATCAGTTTAACTACCCCTCTGGAGCTGATGACCTAAGGGATGAAACTCTAGCAGAGTTAGTTAATGATCGTAGTAATAGTATTTATATTGATGATGTAGATGGTAATGGATCAGATGACCTTATTATTGATTCTGGAAGTAGTCTAGTAGCAGATACCGCCTACTTATCAGTTTCTGGCATGCCTACCACAGAAACTGAACTTATTGAGCCTGAGCTGGAAAATGCAAATATTGCTGGTAGTCTCTCAGGTACTGCAGCCGTCTCCCCTTCTGGAGCTGCAACCTATAATTTACAGCTAGAACTTCCTCAAGGCTCAGGTGGGCATACTCCTGAGCTGTCCCTTGGCTATTCTAGCCAAGGTAGAAATGGCTTAATGGGGTTAGGTTGGGGAATCTCAGGCCTCTCTGTTATCCGTTATTGTCATCGGACATTAGTGCATGATGATTCAGAGGTGCTGCTTGGTGAAAAAGACCGCTTCTGTGTGGATGGACAGCGTTTGGTTGTTACTAGTGGTAGCTACGGATCTGTTAATTCTACTTATGCGTCTGAACTAAATAGCTTCCGCACCTTTAAGGCTACTGGCAGCGGCAGTATTACAGGATTTGAGGTAACGACCAAAGGTGGTGAGACCGCTTACTACACGGTTAACAGTGGGGGCGACTCATTTGTCCTCGATAAGCTTTACGATAGTTCCGGCAATAACGCCATAGAATACTATTACATAGAAGATAGTAATGGCTTCAGGATTGACCGCATAGAGTATGCTTTTGGCACAGGCTCTGAAGCAAATGCAGTTATTCAGTTTGAATACGAGAGTCGCTTGGACTTTGTTCCCGAGAACCTCATGGTGGGTGATTACCCATTGAAGCGTCGCCTTAAGTCAGTCTCTATTACTAATAATGGCGCCAGCTTTAGGGAGTATAACCTTGGCTACTTATATGAGTCGCCCAGTACTGAAAATCCTCCCCTAAGTCGCCTGTATAGTATCCAGCAATGTGTTGGAAATAGTTGTTCAGAGGCAACTACTTTTGACTGGCAGGTGGTAGACGCCCCTGGATTTAGTTCCACTGAATACACAACCATGAAGTTCCATTCCAATGCCAATAGGTTCCAGCCTGGGCGTGTCGCTGACTTAAATGGCGATGGAATGGATGACTATATTTGGTTCTATAAGAACAGTGATGAAGAGCGATACCTGCAGGTTGCTTTATCAGATGGCGAGAAGTGGGATGTTCAGGACACCAACCATTCAATAAGAGCCTATTACTACCTACGTTATGACTGGAATCTGTTGGATTACGATGGTGATGGTCAATTAGATTTTATTCATCGACAGAGTGATAATAGTTGGGCTGTGAGGCTGTTTGACGGCACTAAATTCTCTTCGACGGCAACAGTGATCATTCCTTCCGGAGCGGGTACTCAAAGTGTTTTATCTGATATTACCGGTGACGGCTTAGGTGATCTTATTATCAGAGATACCGATAAAAAGGGTATCAGCTTCTATTACGCTGAAAGAGGGCAAAACGGGGTGGTTTCCTATCCAGCCAGCCCTAGTAAGTCTATTGCTGTACCGGATGATTCAACAAGCGAAGCTTGTGAATCTTCTATAGAGATTGGTGATTTACACTCTATGGAGGTTATTGATTCCGATGGGGATGGTCGCACAGAGTTTTTAGTGCCCTTTACTCGTAAATGCAATAAAACCTATAGAGACTGGAGAAAAATTACTCTTTCTACGAGTATATTTTCAGGCTTCACCCAGGAGGAGGCTAATACCCATAATTATATTTGGCTTCCGGCAGACCTTAATCATGATGGTCTGACGGATATGATCCTGAAGGATGAAAATGATGATTGGTCTTATACCTTGTCAGATGACGGTGATTTAGATAACTACATTGCCTTGTCGGAAGTGACAGGGAAAAAGGTTCAGCTGGTTGATTTTAATCACGATGGGTTTCTAGATATCGTTTGGCCTGGAGACCAGTTAAAAGTTAAGTTGTGGAATGGCAACGGCTTTGATGACGTCATTGAAACAAGTATATCGGCTGGCTCTGGTGATAGTATTCACGCAACTTATGCTGATATAAATGGAGATGGATTCCAGGAATATGCACGAATTTACGATGGTGAAAGTAATCACTACGTAAATTTTTATGCGCCAAATGCTTCATATACGGCTAACAATGTTATTAAAGCGGTAAATGGTGGCTTGGGCGAAGAATCCACTTTCACATATAAGCCGTTAACGGATACGAGTGTTTATGTAAAAGGGCAGGGAGCTGCACTGCTGGATTACGGGTCTCCCGTATTTGATATTGGTGGAACCAGCTACATAGTCTCCCAGCTTGAGTTTTCCATGCCCACTGCTTCCAGCGCCAATAATACTGAGCAAGTAACCTATAAGTATGAAGGCTTGCGCTTCCAGGGCGGTGGTCGCGGTAGTTTGGGTTTTGAGAAAATAACCACGACAGATAGCCGCACAGGGTATACCACAACAACTTTCGCCCAAGAATTTCCCTATATCGGGATGCCTTTGAGTGTTAAGAAATACACGCCTCAAGGTAAGCTGCTCTATAGTCAAGCCAATACTTTTGCCAAGCGTGGAGGCTCTACAGCACCCTATTGGCCGTATATCGAAGAATCCTCAGAAGTTTTCTACTTGCTCAAGAGTGATGGCGCTGCCGCAGGTAGCAAGTACAAAACCGTGGTTACTGAAAACACTTATGATGATTATGGCAATCTCGAAGAGTCTACGGTAAGCACCAAAAATGCTTCTGGTGGTGTAGTACAAAAAGTTGTTCAAGAAAATGGGTTCGATGGGGAGACCTGGTACCGAGAAAAAGGGCGGGTTACCAGCACTAAAATTACCACTACTCGCGGCAGTGATGTTGAGACTCGGGAAGTATCTTTTGAGTACTACCCGGAGGGCGGAAGTCAGTATGGCTTACTAAAAGCAGAGCATATTGAGCCCGAATACAGTGGTGAGGACGCCGCTGAAATTAAGCTGTCGACGACCTACACCTACGACGATTATGCAAATCGGTTAAGTAAAACTAAAAAAGCAACTGAGCAAGCCTCAGAGCCGAGTCGTACAAGCTACTCAGAATATGATGCGGATAAGCGCTACGTCGATAAGGTAAGAGATTCTGATAATCGCTTACTCTCTGAAGTGGTGAGTCGCGATGATATGGGGCTGCCCACCAAGACCCGAACTTACCTGGATGCCTCGGCTTCTAGCTATGTAACCACGACTTATGAATATGATGCCTTTGGCCGTGAAACTTATAGGGCGACGGACGGTGCTCCCTCGGTAACTACCGAATATGGAATCTGTAGTGGTTCAAAGTGTAGTCACAGCGATGCTGCCACCTATGTGGTGACCACCAGTGAAACAGGGGCTTATTCCACGACCTATTTTGATATGCTCGGCCGCCAGTTGCGTCAGGAGTCAACCGGCCTTACCCAAAGCCAGATTATTGTTACCGATACGGAATACGACGAACTGGGCCGGGTTGAGCGACAAAGTGAACCTTATACCAAGGGCACCGTTGCCGAATACTGGACAACCAATTACTACGACCTGAACTCCAGAATCACCTCCGTAGAGTTGCCGGATAGCAATACGGTGAGTAATTCCGAGCTGATGCTGGAAAATAATCTGGTGGTGGCTACCAGCACCAGCCCAGGTAGCCAGAATCGCACGAAAAAGACCAACGCCTTGGGTGAAGCGGTTTATATCCTGGATCACTACCAAGGCACGGTGGAATATCAGTATGACCCGGTAGGTAATGTGACAGAGGCTATCAGTCACGGCCGCTCCGGTGAAAACCTGGGTATTACCATTAGCGCCAAATACGATGCCCGTGGCCGCAAAGTGGCCATGTCCGACCCGGATAAGGGCGATTGGACTTACACCTACAATGCGTTTGGTGATCTGGTTGAGCAGGAAGATGGCAAACAGCAGCGCACGGTCACTGAGTACGATCACTACGGCCGCCCACAGCGTCGCACCGACTACACAGCCGCCGGCAGTGAAGAGGGGCATACCCGCTGGTACTACGACGATAAAGATGCTGCTGGTGTTTCGGTTGCCAATGCGCTCGGCAAAGTGACTGCTGTCGTCATGTCAGCAAGTGCCAATGATGAGCAGTGCTATACCGGCACATCTCACTATTGTGCGATCTATTCATATAACTCCCTGGGGCAGCAGACCGCTGTGGCAACAGGCCTCGGCACTGTGGGGAATGAAGAGTTTTTCGCCTCAAGTGTGGGGTACGATAGCTTCGGCCGGCCCCAATACCAGTACGATGTTTTGGATGGAGAAGTGTCCAACGGTGCAAACGGTATCACCAGTGGTATCCAGGAGCACTACACCAATACCGGCGCTTTGGAATATGTCACCGACCTGAATACCGGCCGTGAAGTCTACCGGGTACTCAGCTCCAATAGCCGAGGCCAGGTAACTGACTTTGATATCAATAGCGGTAAAGTGCGCATTAATAATGGCTACGATAGCGCCACAGGACGCTTGCTGTCGCAAAAGGCCGATAATTCCGCATCTGCGACTACCGTTCAGCAAATGGCTTACGGCTGGGATGCCGTAGGCAATCTGGTAAGCCGCAATAACCAGCGCACTGGCAAGAAGGAATCCTTCTGTTACGACAACCTCAACCGCCTGCTACAGGTTAATGCCAATACCACCAGCACCAGTAGCTGTAACTCCGACGCTACTGGCACCCAGTATCAATACGACAGTATCGGCAATATCCTCAGCAAAGATGGTGCTGCCTATTTGTATGAAAGTGCCAAGCCCCACGCAGTTACCAAAGCGGCCGGGGTGGATTACGCCTACAACGATAGCAATGGCAACCTGACTTCCGACAGCACCGGCAGGGCGTTCAGCTACACCACTTTCGATAAGCCGTCCCTGATTACCAATACCCAGAGTGGTGACAGCACCGCCTTTACCTATGGCCCGGATCGCGCCCGCTATCAGCGTGTCGACACCCGCTCCGATGGTGAGGTGGTTACCACCCTCTATCTGGGTGGCGTAGAGCGGATACATTATCAATCTGAAGGAAGCTACCACTGGAAGCGCTATCTACCTGGCGGTGCCGTATTTACCTACGAAACCAACGGGGCTTATGAGCAGCAATCGCTAACGGAACGCTACCTGCTCACAGACCATATTGGCTCCACCGATGTGGTGCTGGATGAAAATGGCAGTGTGCTCGAAAGCCAGAGTATGGCCTTCGACCCCTGGGGTAAGCGCCGCGATAGCGATTGGGATTCCCTGGAGATCAGTGACCTGATCGGTAGCAACTACCAGCTGATGGATAGCCTGAACGAGATCACCACTCACGGCTTTACCGGCCACGAGATGGTGGACGCCCTCGGCATTATTCATATGAATGGCCGCATCTACGACCCCAACCTGGGCCGCTTCCTGCAAGCGGACCCCATGATTGATGGAGTTGAGGATACTCAAGGCTATAACCGCTATAGCTATGTAAAAGGCAACCCGCTGACCCTGACTGACCCTACCGGCTATTACAGCTGGGGGGATTTTAAGAAGGATGCTAAAGAGCTCTGGTATGATATCTGTAGCTCTCGTTGCCAGGTTGGTGCTGATTCGAATGGCAATTATAGTTTTAGTATTGGTCAGAATCCGGACCATGAAGGTTTCTGGGCTCCACAAGGCGCAGGTGGGGCTCAGGCACCGGAGGGGGCTTCTTCGTCCACATTTTCTGGCGAAAGTTCAGATGCTTCGCAATCCTATGAATATTCCTCTGAAGCTACTTATCAGAATGGTGGAGGCTTCGAGGGGCAAGTATCTTCCCTCAGTTTCATGCATATGCAGATTACTCAGGAAGAGCATGACGCCTACCAAGATTACCTATTTCGGAATTATCAGGATGAGGCGACAATAGCGTATTATTCTAAGAATGAATCTTATGCTATTTTGCCAGCCATACCTGTTATTCTTGTGTTTATTGGAAAGGAGTTGGCTGCAGAAGGTTTAAGTCGGGCAACTAATGGGGCAACTGATTTCTTATCTATACGAAGGGTCGGTACGAGAGGTGTAAGGGCTGGAATAAAGTACTTTAAAGATGGCATCTCTGGAGGTGGTGTTGCAAAGAAAACAGGATACGGCCCGAATGATCCTCCAGTTAGGATTGAAGGTGATTGGTCTGTTAATGATATGAAGGCTGCTTTGCTGGGCCATCCACCTAGAGGGTTAGGTAAGCCTGACCTGCATCACGCAGATCAAATGCCGGGGTCAGCTATTCACGAGATACCTCCTAAATTACATCGTGGCAACAAGTCTTTGCACCCCAATAAGTTCAACCAAGGGGTAACTCCTAAAATGAGAGACGCTGATAGAAAGCTACATTGGTGGTATCGCGCGAGAGAGCAAGGCGCTGACGATTTATTACCTAACTGGATATATGATTAACGGGTTACATTATGGATTTCGAAGCTTTTAAAGAGTTAGTAGAGAAAACAAAAAATGACCATCCTGTTTGGTTTGGAATGGAATCAGATGAAAGTCCCAATGAAGCAGCCGTAGCTGTAGCTGAAGAGAAGCTTGGTGCCAAGCTTCCTGCCGACTATAAGAATTTCATCTTTAAGTACGGTGGAGGATATTTTGCATTTTCTAACGTGTTTTCTCTAGACGATAGTAGCGACTGGCATTTGGTCGATATTAATTATAAGTATGATGCAATTCGTAGTGGTCATGTGTTGATTTCGGAAAATGGTTCCGGCGATTTTTATGGGTTTAAGGTCGTTGATGGTATTTGTGAGCCAAAAATATATTTCTATGATCACGAAGTAGAGACATGGCAGGAGTCACCATATAGCAACCTCTTTGACTACTTGGAGAAGTTTGCGCTCTCTAACTAATTTGTTGTTACAATTTAATAGCCCTATAGCTGTGGGGCTATTTCTTTAAGTGACAGTAAAAATTAATTTCTAGTATGTTTTTTTGGACACCCATAGATAAGGGTAGGGGGCTAACCGAGGTGCAGGTACTCCCTCCTGTTGATGACTGGTTTTTCTTGAATTGGTACTAAGGCATAATGAAAGGGCCAAGCATTATGCTTCGGATTTGAAAAGTAGGGTTTTAGGTAAAATCTGAAAGGAATGAAGGCAGTGGCAGGGAGTCGGAATTAGCAGGGTGCACCAGAAAGGTAGCGTTGGCAATTGCTGGTGCCGTGTACCCAGCGTTTCCCGAGTTTGATACAAGCTTGTCGTACAGTCTCTGCTGATCCAACCAAGCCATTAAAGCAGTATTCAAAACTACGGCTGAGATACAACCAGTATTTTGGTGGTATACCCAGGCGTTCGAGTATGGAAGGAGCCTTCTCAGAAATGGGGCCGCGCTTTCTGGGACCTAGATGTCGACCACTCCAGTCCACTAGCTCTAAATAGTGATCGTGCCGAAAGGGCAGCCCTTTCGGCATATTCAGTTTCTCACTTGTTATTCCTCCTGATACGCACATAAATTTCTTCGCGGTAAACAGGCAGGGATTTGGGGGCATTGATCCCTATCTTCACTTGACTGCCTTTGACCTCCAATACTGTAACTGAGATATTGGTTCCAATTCTTAAGTTCTCGCCGGTCCGGCGCTTTAAAATCAACATGGTCATTTCCTGCAGAGACTAAAAATCGTGTGCGGATCTTCCGCATGGGGGATGCTTGGTAAGTAATACGTGGCAGAAGTGAAGGGCGGTGCACGAGAACGGTAAGCGTAGAATAATAAAAGACAGATGCAACGCTGCCAGGGCTTGAAGGATCTATTCAAGCCTCTGAATCTGCTCCACTTTATTGAAGACGAGCGGGTTTCTAGCGTATTATCCACTGAGCCACTTTGATACTAGGGTTATCAATTTGGTTAGCTGGCCCCTGGTGTGTCACCACCTTGGGTCAGCGCCTTTTACTTACTCTTACGTCACGCTACCGTTCTCCTTTGAGAGATGGGGTTGGAAAGCTCTTGGGTTTCTTGATCTTTTGGTTGCGAGCCTATTCAGGCATACTCAATTACGGCCAATATATCGATAAATATCTGCCAATTCTACGCAGCTTTGACACTAAAACAAACTGAATAAAATCCAATAAGATTATTTTCGTGCCTATATTTTTATGGGCTTTATCTATAAAAGTATTAACTTCCTATCAATAATTCGCGCTTAAATTAAGGTTGTCCTGATTTAACAAGCAGAATTGAAAATTATTAATTCCTCAACAGCGGTCGCAGTAGCTTTGAATACAATACCTTCGGTGAGCGCACTGTCAGCTCTAATGCCAAGATCCAGGTGGCTGGCACCTTCTACGATAAGCTCGGCCGAGTTCCTGGCACAGTCAACAATGGCGATACCTTTGCCAGGCTGTGCGATCAAAACGGCCACTCTGGGCTTTTAACCACCGGAGGCTGCAACGAAGACTGTATCTGCCTGTTTGAATACCAGCTGGAGACTTATCATCTGATGGCTATCTATACGGTGATCGATGAAGAAAAAGTCTTCCCGGAATGCCGCTTACCACCGGACTACCGCTGGCCATGCCGCCGATGGTGAGATATTCCACAGCCTTTATAACAGTCTATGAAAGCGCTGAGTCCAATGCTGTTACCAAAGCAACTGAGGTGAGTGCGCCTACAGTAATGGCAACCTGACTTCCAACGGCACCGGGAGAGCGTTCACTTGCCCCGCTTTCGATAAGCCGTGCCCGATTACCAACACCGAGAGTGGTGGATGCGCCGTCCTTTTCTATGGCCCGGATCGCGCCTACTGCACCGCCTCTATTGAATCCACTAAATCTATAAATGGCCTTCCAAGTTTTGACTGAAGTAAAGCCTGTGCTTAGAATTGATACCCAATCACTCGTGGGTAGGAAGAGTGCTACCGGCAATAGCACCGTGCTTTCTAGGGTCTATATACCGGCTGCATTAGTCCACAAGTCCCACATAAGGAAGCGTAACTAGTCGGTTATACCCCGTACTCAGAGTTTACCGAGGTTATCGTACTGCCTGAACTGAGCCCGCTCAACCTTTAAGATGACTTTAATAGTTTAGATTGGAGTGATGATGGAGTTATCCCCCAATACATCCATATGTTAACCTGTCTTTGCTGCTTAAATTAATGTATAGACAGATTTCTTAAATCAGCAACATTTGAATAAATACTACAGTCATCACTGCTCTTTATTACTACATCTCTTTTGGCTGCCAGTGCTGATAAAAGAATACTTAAATACATCTTCCCTTCTTCGGTAGTTCCCTCGAAAGCAAATGAAAAGCTGGCATTTGTTGAGCAGGTTACCTCCCCGGTTGGGGTGTCTTCAGTTTCAATAAAGATTCGCCCTTGATATTGCGGACCCGTATGAATTTGGGAAATCTTTCCTGAATAAGTAAGCTCGGCATTGCTGAATGCAGAATAAAAGCTCAGCAAAACCACTACCAAAATTCTCATTTTGATTTTCCTGTAGTAAATTATAAAATTTTAAAAAATATAAAGGTGTTAGTGTAGGGGTGTATGATACAATATTTTGATTGCACTCGCTAGCTGGTGTAAATTATATATTATTTGTTATCTCACCTATTCTGTCCGTTCGGTTGTGCATGTAGGTTCGAGAAAGCATTTGATCCTTGTTTCAACTCCATGGCGCTTATAGCTAAGGTTGTTTCTATTGCTCAAGCATCGGTTTTTGGTTGGTGGGCCCTGGTGTCAATCCGCCAAGATTAAGCTCATTTTTGGAAAGGCTATAACTTGGTTTTAATTGGGTGAGATGTGGAGGTTGTTTCTGGATGCCCGCAGGTTGAAAGGTGAATAAAAAATAGTTTAGTGAGCTCCTTACTATTTTATTGGGGCGCCTGTCTGTATTAATTATTTAAGCGATTCTTGGTGTGTTTAATATCTAAGAGGGGCGATCTGAAGTTTTGAGAGGTTTTTCGGAGAGTTTTACTCTTTTATAAATAGAGTTTGCGACTTATACTTACTATTTAATGGTGACCATAAAACTACAAGACGGATATTATTCAAGGGTGAATTATTTGAATAACGGAAAAATTTTATTGCTTGGGTGTCTTCTTGCCTCTGTTAACGCTTATTCTGATAGCCAGACATGTACTGGTGATGTTTCTACAGTAGAAGTTGCTGCAAATGGAAATATTCACGCTAGCATAAAAGATAGTACTGGAGATACTAATTTTCATAGTGTGGGAATTTGTAGAGTTACAGAAGACGTGGGTGAGTTTGCTGTGGAGTCCTGTAAGGCAGCCTTAACTCTTCTAACCACTGCTCATGCGACAGGAAGGGAGGTAACCCTATGGTTTCGGGAGGATCAGTTTTCTTCTTGTACACAGTCGTGGGGAGAGGTTTGGTCTCAGGGAGTTTATCATCTTCGATTGAAAGAAGGCTAAGAGACCAGGCTTTCTGATGGATAAATAGTTGTTTGAAGGGGCAATCCTAGACATCCATACGTCATGATGAACCAAAAAAAGACTGGAAGCGGAACCTCTGCCCAGAGAGCCCCAGCAAACTGCTGGGGTCGATTTTAGCAATTGTTTTATTTTGGTTTAGTGCTAAGCATTATGATGTTATAGGGAGTTTCAGTTGGGCTAGAAATAGTCAATTTGGGACATGGTCAGAAAGGATAGTGCTGAGGAGATAAGCGGAAAATAGCAGTATATTGTAGAAAGGGTAATCCTTTTTTATATTGCCTGGGTGCAATGGTATGGATACTAACTTTTTAGGTCGTTGGCCTTATGAGTTGGCATCTTCGTGTAGATAGGTAGTGAGTCTATCTACTGTTAAATTGATAGTGTTGTAAGGGGCTTATCTTTTTAAACTGATGTGAATGGGTGCGGTTAGTGGTAATATAGGCGGAGCTTTTCACTTAAGTTAAAACTTCAGAAAAGGGTGCACTGTGATGAAGAAGGCGTTGCTATTATTTTGTGCCCTGTGTTCGGTAAATGGATGGGCTTCCGGTGGATATATAGCCCAAAGTGTTGAGATTACGGCAGTCGCAAATACCGCAGCAAACGGTATGTCGTTTACGGTGAAGACTGCTAATGGTAATGGCTTGTGTAGCGGTGAGTCCATAACCTTTCCGTTATCAGTGGCAGGTAATGCAGGGAATAATGAAGAGATTCATGGTCGGGCTTACGCCGCTCTGCCCTTACTGCGCTGACCACTGGTAAAAAAGTTTCTATATATAGCTATGAGGACTCTTCAGTTTGCAATCGTGCGGCCTTTATTGAAATCTTTAAGTAAATTGTTTTAGTTTTATTTAATAAGTTTAGGGTGATAGTGTGTTAAGGCTTAAAGCTTTTATTTGCTTATTTCTACTTTCTTTTTCTGCTGTTGCGGAGGAAGTTTGGTTTACTTCAACGGTCACAAGGGTATATCCCCATGGGGATGGTCATTTCGTTATAACTTTTGCCGACGACTCTCCCGGCTGTCCAAGCGGTATTGACCCCAAGTACCATCGGGTAAAAGTTGGGGAGAATGGTGTGACTGAGGAAGGGTTAAATCTGATGTTTAGTGCGGCTTTAGCGGGAGCTGCAGCAGGGAAGGAAGTTCGAATTAATTTTGATGGTAGCAGTAGCACCTGTTATATAAATAGATTGTTTGTTAAATATTAAGGGCTGTGCTTGCAAGGTGCTAGCGTTTTGCGAGCAGTCTTTAACTATATAGTAGAACTTACAAGGCGTTGTTATTGTTTTCTCTTTGTATTTAGTAAACGCATAGGCTTCCGGTAGATATATGGTCAAGGTATAGAATGTGCGGTAATCCTTGCAATCGCGCAGCCTTTATTGGAATTCTGGCTTTTATTTTCTGGGTTTAGGGTGGTTGTATGTTAAGGTTAAGAGCTTTTGTTTTTTTAGTTGTTTTTTCATTTCCTGCAGTTGCGGAGGAGGTTTGGTTTACTTCAACGATCACAAAAGTATACCCTCACGGGGATGGTCGGTTTGTTGTAACTTTTGATGACGACTCTAGTGCCTGTGTTAATGGTAATGACCCAAAGCACCATTGGGTGGTTCTGGGGGAAAATGGTGTTACAGAGCAAGGGCTAAAATTAATGTTTAGTGTGGCTTTGACAGGAGCGTCAGGAGGGAAAGAGGTTACAATTAATTTTGATGATAGCACTAACTGGTGCTATATAAGTAGATTGTTTATTCGATATTGAGGCCTGCAGATCTTTACTCGTAATGTAGTGGAATATCGCAAACCAAGTATACTTCTTTGATGGATGTCCGGAAATACGTTCGCTGTTTTTCTTTTGGCCCCGAGTGAATTCGTCTCAGAATTTGGTGTAAGTATTGATGTCTTTAATTGTTGGTGCATCAGCTCTATTTGAAGTTCTCTTTTATGGGGTAAGTAATTAGGCAAGGGTATCTGAGTGCTATTTGATAGGTAAATTATTTTTCTATCTTTTGTTTTTATTTGAAGTTAATAGTGTGAATTTCACGGTATGAAAATATTTGATTTGGGCAGCGGGCTGCCCAGAAGGTAATTGTTGTGTGAGTTATATAGAATTATGAATAAGATGTATTTGCTTTTTTAAAACAGAAAGCTTATGAGGTTTGTCACTCTAATTGAAACGCTGATTCTGTTTAATTTATTGTTGAGTACCGAGTAGGAGAGGTGCAAGATTGTGCTAGGATACACAAGCCTCACCTTTTTATTATAGTGATTTTTAGGATATATTGATGAGAAGAAGTATAGTTGCAATGTTAGCAGTAATCTTAATGAGTACGTCTGCGCTAGCTGAAGACTGGGTAACTCATACGGATACGATTGAGAATTTAGATGTTTGGCCTTCTGGTAGTAATGCGTGGGCGATATCGATTGTGCCAAGTACAGAGCCCAATGCAAGCTGCCCCGATGGCTTTTATATTGAGCACAATGCGGTTAACAGTTCAGCAGCTTATAGTACTCTTTTGACCGCTTTCAGTATGGGACTTCCGGTATCTATACAGTTTAAAGTATCTACTACTTTAAACGATTACTGTAAAGCGAATCGAATAAGGTTAAAAGCTTCTTAAAGGTAATAGTTTGACTTTGCGAGTGGCGGATCTGACGGGTTCGCCTTCTCTGGTTTTTATTTCTGATGCCTATTCTAATGGCTATTTCTTTCTGGTTTAGAGTTAAGCGCTATGAAATCGTGGGGAGTTCTACTTGAGGCTCGAAACGGTGGGTTTGGATAAAAACAGAACGGATAGCGTTAGGACATTGGGTGGAAATTAGTAGGATTTAGTAAGCGAAAAATTCAGGACACCTATTGGTTAAAAGGTAACATGGGTCGGTCATACAGCTGGCAAGGGCTTATGCATCCACCAAATCCTGGGGCTTAAAAGAGTGCTGCACGATCACCTTCGGGATTGGCCTGGCACGTGATAGCGTCAGCCTCAACAGCAAGTAGATCAATCGATCTTCTACAGAGCTGTCCGCCAAAAAGGTGCAATGGAATTTGGACGTTTCTATTTCACTGCGATCAAATGGATTACTCTCTAAAAAACACAGGGCCAATTCTTAATCTTTCAAGAGTCGCTGGTAGTGGGCATTAACCTTAAGGTTTAGTCAGGTGTCTGGGGGCTTCGAATCGATAAAATTACAATACGGTACTAATTATTTGCTTTCGTATAAGTTGCTGAACAAATTCACTGTGTATAAAATAGATAAGTTGGATTTTACCTCATTTGTAAAAAAATGAGGTAAAGTTACTATAACTGGTACAAATGAAACAGTTATCGTTCCAAAATAGAAATAAGGATTTATAATGAAACGTCAGTTAGCAGCAATTATAGTGGCAGGTTTGCTGAGTGCTAATAGCTATGCAGCAGAATACTCCGGATGGACAAGCATCGAACAAATTTCTCTTGGATGGGGAAGTAAAAGGGTAAACTTAATGTTAAAGGATGAGATGCCTGATCCACTTGATTGTAGTGATGCTAACTCAATGGTGCAGGCAGATGAAAATGCACCGAATTTAGATCATATCCTTTCTATTGCTCTCACCGCTCATTCAGCAGGAAAAGAAGTAAACCTGGTAATCGATGATGAAAACTGTTCAGCTGGCGGTAATATTAGATTGCTTTCTCTATTGATTAGATAATTAATAAAAGTAAGACTGATATATATCTAGGTTAGAGGCGGTGCGACAGCTGTAGGGCAAATTGAATCAAGCTAAGCGCACCGTATAAACGGTCAGGTTTTACAATTGACAAACTGATTGTTGTAATTTTAGATTGCGATAGGTGTTGCTAATTTTTTAAATGGGACAATGAACTTTGTCCCGTTTGTAGATAGAAGCACAATAATTTTTTATTGGAGTGTTAATGTGAGATTTTTTTCGTTATTTTTGATTTTTTTCTCTGCTAGTGTTTTTGCGGACTTTCCTGAAGAGCAGGGTGAGATTAATTTTCTACAGGTCCATAAAACGCCTGAGTCAGACTCATCCTCAGGTAATAGATTTATTGTCAGACTAGATGGAGATATGTCTGACGATACTTGTGGTGGTGGACAGTGGACTGGTTATTTGACGTCTGAAGCTGGTGCGGCCCAATACTCAATGCTGCTTTCTTCTGTAATGGCCGGGAAGAAAGTGAAGATTGAAGGAAATTCAAATGTGATCTGTGAGGGGACTTCCACTCTTATTCGAAACATTTATTTGGTGTTCTAAGTCAACTTTATAGTGGTTTCGCGCTGAGGATGTTGGAGTGCCGTTTTAATGGTAGATCTTCAGCGCATTAATAGAGTTTATGGGTTTGACAGTTTCCCTTCTTTTCATTTTATTTTACTGGTTTTGTATGCCCCCTCGGCGTCATGTCTTTTGAGGCGATTCAATTTTGACATAAACAGATGGTTTTTAATATGATTAAAGGGCAGCTCTGGCACTTGGGGAATTAAGCTCAATCATGGTTTGGGCTTCTAAGGAGAGAGTGAGAAAGCGTCTATATAACTAATAACGTTCACCAATTTGTAACCTTACTTAATGCATTAAAATCTTCAAGTAGACCTTGTGATCTGCTTCCTCTGGTTGAACGTAGCTCTCGTTAAATTGGATGAATTTTTTACTATTTAGTTCTTCTTCAGTTTCTGATGATTTATTAAAAGTCTTTTGGAGCGGCTATGGTTGCTAAATCTTATTTCTTAAAGCTTGTTAAGCTTAATTAGCGGTTAGCTGTGTTTAAAGTGTTGAAACATACCGTTCTCTGAGACATTTCAAGGTTAATAGGAAGATTTTGATATTGGCATAATTTCTACGCCAACTCTGTCATGTATCTTTACAGATTCATTTTTTGCTCAAAATTAATTCTTGAAATATCTGCTAATCTTACTACCAGCGGGCTGGCGGCATTTATAACTATAAGCGGTCAATGGGTTAGGTAATGCAGGATTTTCTGGATCATTTCACTACCCTAATCGAGTGGGCAAACCTGCTCGCCTGGGGCGGACTCGGTGGCATCTGGTGGCTTGGAATCTTGATTCTGGGTTTGCTGCCGGCGGGGCTCTACTTTTCTATTCGCACTCGCTTTATACAATTTCGTCACTTTGGTCATATGGTCAAAGTCATGATTCGTGGCATCCATAAGGAAAATGAAAACTCGGTAACTGCCTTTCAAGCATTTGCCACCAGCGCAGCTGCGAGAATCGGCACCGGAAATATTGCTGGTGTGGCTGTGGCTATAACCGCTGGCGGGCCCGGAGCGGTGTTTTGGATGTGGCTGGTGGCCTTGCTGGGGATGGCCACCAGTTTGGTGGAGAATACTCTCGCGCAAACTTACAAAGAGCGCGGCGATGTTCCCGGGGCGTTTCGCGGCGGGCCTGCCTATTACATTGAAAAGGGGTTGGGACCACAGTGGAAATGGCTGTCCCTGACTTTTTCAGTTTTTCTCATGATTTGTTACGGATTTACCTTTAATGCTGTGCAGTCAAATACGATGGCTGCCGCATTGTATGTAGCTTGGGGTGTAAGCCCTTTATGGGTGGGTTTTTTTATTGCACTCTTTGCCGGGATTATTGTTTTTGGCGGTATTCGTTCAATTGCGCGCTTTGCGGGTATTGTTGTCCCTTTTATGGCAATTGGTTATTTGTTGGTAGCTTTCTATGTTTTGGTCGCCAATATTGCTGAATTACCTGGGGTGCTGTTGGAAATTCTGGCAAATGCCTTTGGATTTCAGGAAGCTGGGGCGGGGGCCTTTGGTGCGGCGGTGGCCAATGGAATCAAGCGGGGCCTGTTTTCCAATGAAGCTGGACTTGGCTCCTCGCCCAATGTCGCTGCTGCTGCAGATGTAAAACACCCAATGGTGCAGGGATACGTGCAAATGGCATCGGTATTTCTCGATACCATTATTATCTGCACTTCCACGGCAGCAATTATCTTGGTGGCAGACGTCTTTATGGTCGGTAATTTGGAAGGGGTTGAGTTAGTTCAAGACGCACTGGCGAGCGAGGTGGGTACCTGGGGAAGCAATTTTATTGCTACTGCATTGATGTTTTTTGCCTTTACATCAATTATCGGTAACTACTATTACGGCGAAACCAATATTTATTACCTCTACCATACCCGAACATCCATCTTATGTTATCGGCTATTGTTTTTGATGTTCGTACTTTTTGGGGCTTGGGTGGCAGATACGGGAAGTGCAGAAAACTTTGTCTTTCTTTGGCGTATGGCCGATGTCTCGATGGGTTTTATGGCATCGGCAAACCTTATAGCTATCTTACTTTTGTCTGGTGTGGCCTTTAAGGTAATGGCAGATTACGAGAGTCAGTTGTCTTCCGGGGTGCGCGAGCCGGTGTTCAATGGAAGTAAATTTAAAATAAAGGGCATTGAGCACGATGTTTGGGGTTGATACCAATTTGAGGTTGATACCAAGAGTGCTCAATGCCATCCAGTTACAAGCTGGGCTTGTGCATCGCCAGATAGAAAATAGCGACTACTTGAAGGAAGGCAAGTACACAGGCAGTGATTCTAATTGGCTTGGAGAAGTTGGGGCGCAAAGCAAAGACGCCAGCAATAATGTAGCCAAATACCAGGGCTACTTTCGCAGCTAGCCAGGGCGATGTGCCCGGGTTCCAGCTGCCGAGAACCACCAGTCCGGCAGCCGCAGCTAACAGCAAGGTGTCGTTGAGGTGTGGCACCCAGCGCAGGGGGCCATTTCGCCAGCCCGTGTTGTGGCTGAACTCCAATCCCACTCTGATGGTAAACAGCAGGATACTGAGCGCTGCGGCGGTCATGTGGACGTGTTTTATAAGGGCATAATCAATCATGGTTATGATCTGGCTGTATGTTGACCAAGGTTTTCTGTGTGCCTTCCAGACAAAGGGAAGGTGTGATTCTAGCCGCCAAAGCATAACGACATGCTGCGGTCGGATGCAATATGCAAAGCGGGGAAGGCAAGAAACCTACTGCTAGCGATATCTCATAAGTTAATACCGCTAGCAGTAGGTACAGATCATATCTGTCAGTTTGCTTTGGTGGAGCGGCCTCAGGTTTTGGTGCTGGCGGGGCCCATATGCGCGAGATTAGTTCAGGTTTCTGATCTGGCCATACTTCATCCGTTGCGTTACGCCATGTTCAGCCCGAATCATGTTTTCGTTAATGGCTAGCGGGTCAGTAGGTACATTACCGTCATCGTCACTGAGCCCGACAGTGGCGATCTCCTCACGCAATTCCATGGAGCCACCTACCCAAATCCAGCCGCTAGTTCTGGTTGAGATCAGGTTGTTGCGGTTCGGGATAGTTATATTGTTATAAACAATATTTAGACCGCCATTGGCAATACGGGCCATGGTTAAGGGGGCATTTTGCTGGCGGAGGACTCTGCCCATGGGTGCTTGGCGTTCATCCGCCAGGAAAGTGGAGTTTGCGCTGCCCGACAGGTATCGCCCGCGATTACAGCGGTCAGCATGAACCAATTCATGGGCTAGGGTGATATAGCTCGGGCAATTCCCCATTGCTACGGTGCCGTTGTTGGCCAGGTTGGCGGTTTGCAGGGCTGTATTGTTCCACATTACAACGCCGCTGGAGCCACTGCTCATCACTTTGGCCATAAAGCCTCTGTCCGGGCTTACTAGTGGGAGGTAGCTCTTAAAGCCACTCCATACTTGATCCATCAGCCACTGGTCGGGACGAAATCCGAGAGCGTGGTGCTCAGTAATTCTTGTATCGTGGCGGCTGGCAATTAGTCGGCGTAGCAGAGTGGTGCTGTTAGCCCTCAAAGCAGCTGCAGTCAAAATACCAACTCCCTCTGTAATTCTCAGCACATGGCGCCCCCCGGTTCGGTATCGCTCCTGTGTATAGGTAAGCGCGGTGCCGACACCGCCGACAAGAGTATTCAGGGCAGCCCTTACCTGTGTGATAAATGTGATATTACTGGAGTCAATGCAGAGTCCCATTGTTATTTTCCTGTCCTGCTCGCAATACGAATTATCGTGGCTGAGAAAAATTGTGACTTTTCGAAATTATTTAAATGGAAATTAATATCTAAGAGGGATAAAGCTAAAGATATTAATCGATATGATTTTGCTAATAGTGTTCTGTACTTGCTTAGAATTTTTGAACTGAGAAGTTCTCTTTGGTCAGGTTGTATATTTTGTAAGCGAGGCAGGATGGGTTCATGGAAAATTAATATTTTTCTTGTAATTTTTATGAAATACATCTTGTAACTATCTAAATAATTATTTTAGGGATGTTCCTACGAACTCTACTCCCAACTGGTACGTTTTGCTATATATTTTATTTTCCATGATGATTATTTTAATAAATTTAAATAATTGCTTGTTGAGCGGTGTTGGGAGTGCGCAATTTGGCAGCTTATGTGCTTGTCTGCTTTTTGGTTCTGCTTGGGTCTCAAGGGATGTAGCTGTGACGTATTAAGGAAGGTATTTGGGGGGGAGATGTGGGATTAACCGTTAAATTAGCGCTGGTGTTAGTTGTTGTTGCGGCTTTGATTCTGGTATATGCAACTGTTTCCTATAAATAATATAAATGGGTAGCGGTTGAGTATCCTGTTGATATAACAAAAAAGGGGAGAAGTGAATTTAACTTCCGATCGCAATTAAGTGTGCCCTACGAGCTGGAGTTTCAGACAGAAAGGGTGCTTGATTTTCGCGAGAAAAATTGTCGGTTGGGTATTCATTTTCTTGATAAGGAAAAATATAAAGATCATTCTGAAACGCTGGCTATCGATTGGGCAATTTTAGAGGAGGGGATCGAGGTTGCAGTGGGTAAGAGCGGTGACAAGGCCTCAGGATTTTGGGGGTCAACCATGGGAAAAACACTGTATGTATTCGAAACAATAAAGGGTAAGAATTATACCATTCTAGCTTCTGTGATAGAGCCTGACCCTGCACTTGCTGTTACGGACCCGGTGCTTAAGGTGGTAATTGATCGGGTAGAACACAAGAATGCCGTTGTTTACCCCGGCCTGCTTAATTTAACTTCTTATCTGCTAATTGTTATCGCTGCTGCAATTTGCTTCACTGGATTTATCTTCAAGCGGCTGACTTGAAATTGCTAGCTTGAACCACACATAAGTAGATCCAAATGGCGATTTGTAAATGGGTTTGATTTATCAGGAGGAGTCTAAATAGTCCCACTGTTAATAAGCGTCAAACTCTAGTGCTTATGGTACATTTTGTACAGAGTGAAGGTCGTTGTTCATAATCAATCGGAAAAAGGATACGGCGATATGTTAAAGGCGGAATATCAAGAGCGCGGACCAGTGCCGCAGGATGTTATTGAGGCGGTGTCCTTTGATACCCCTGAACTTCAAGAGGGGCAGGTGTTGCTGGAGATGCTGGCAGCTCCAATTAACCCTTCAGATGTTCTGACTCTGACGGGCGATTATGGGATGTTGCCTCCTCTTCCTGCGGTTGGAGGCAATGAAGGTGTTGCTAAGGTCGTCAAACATGGACCTAATGTTACCGCGCCAGCCATTGGCCAGGTCGTTCTCCTGCCGGTAGGAAGCGGCACCTGGGCCACACATATGGTGGCCAATGCCCAGGGGCTGATTCCGCTCCCGAATAATGTGGACCCTCTACAGCTTTCCATGATAACGATTAATCCGCCAACAGCTTACTTGCTGTTGAGCGAATTTGTAGATCTCAAGGAGGGGGATTGGGTTATTCAGAATGCCGCAAACTCCGGTGTGGGGTCTTATCTGACAACCCTGGCCAAGTTGCGGGGCCTGAAAGTGATCAATGTTGTCCGCCGTGAGTCTTTGATTGAGCCGATGGAGGCCGCAGGTGCTGATGTGGTTCTCGTGGATGGTGAGCACCTGGGTAAGCGAGTGGCTGAGGCTACTGGTGGTGCTGAGATCAAGCTAGGCATTGATGCTGTTGGTGGAATGGCAACTGCTCGCATGGGCGAAGCTCTGTCAAATGGCGCAACCTTAGTGAATTATGGCGCACTTAGCGGGGAACCCTGCGTTATCGCACCGGGGATGATCATCTTTAAAGACATCACCGTGCGCGGGTTCTGGTTGGCCAAGTGGTTTGGCTCGGCATCCCCAGAGCGGCAACAGGAAGTTTTTGGCACTATCACAAAGCTTGTAGCGGAAGGTAAGTTATCTGCACCAGTTCATGGCACATACCCGCTGTCTGAAATCAAAGAAGCGGTAAGAATAGCTGCGGCAGGTGGACGTGACGGCAAAGTACTGGTTGTTAGTGAAAGCCTTGCCAGTTGAATTCTAAGTATTAAATAGTATCCCACCAAAAGTGCCACCTGATTAGGCGGCACTTTCGAAGACAGCTCCGTCATTTTTTCAGAGCTTTATTCCCCAAATGCTACCCTTGATGTCAACTCTGATTTTCATCTAAATTCATCTGCTGCCCATTGCTTTCTGAAAAGCGTTAGTTCGTGGAAATCGACAACGACGAGTTTGTTGTTTATATAAAATTTTCAACTTATGTGGACTTTAGTTTTTCTGTCTAACTTCATGGAGATTGCTGCCAGCTAATGGAGGAAAGTACCGGCGCATGCCTTGTCTTGTCCCAGGAAGTGCCAAAGCGCTTAGGGGAAGAGTACCGCTCATGCCACCAAAAGTTGGTAGACATTGCGCTAGAGTGCGATGGATTACGTGAGGTCAGTTTGTTGGAGCCCGTCTCTAAAATTCAAAATGAGTGGGTTCAAATTTTTCAGTTTGAGACGATTGCTCAACTGGAGGAGTTTATCAGTAATGGATTATTTAAAGACCTGATTATTTTTTTGGAGAAGCAGTTTTCTGTTGAAGTGGTGTCACAAGTTATAGCTGAAGCAGATCAGTTGACAGTGCCGGTGACAATTGTGATTTCCAAGAGTGTTAAGCCAGAGTGCTTTCGCGAATATATGGAGTGGCAGGAAAAGATAAATGAAGCAATTAAAGCATTTCCAGGTTTTTTGGGGGCAGGTCTTACCAAACCTATCAAAGGCGTTCAGGATGATTGGGTAGTGGTGTTTCGGTTTGATTCCAATAAGCATCTTGATGATTGGCTTGACTCTGATGAACATCAGAAGTTGGTGAAATTAGGGGAGGGTTTTTTTAGGGATGTAAATGTAAAGCGGATAGGGCACGGATTTGAAGATTGGTTTACTCATGCTCGTGGACGAGCCAACAATACTGGGCCCGCGCAGTGGAAGATGGCAATGCTGGTTCTACTGATGTTGTACCCCATAGTTATGGCGATTGAAATATGGCTGTTGCCCTTGGTGAAGGATTGGCCGTTTGCATCAACCAATTTTGTTGTGAGTATGCTGATTGTTTCTTCACTTTCGTGGGTGGCTATACCCGCCATGACTAAAGTTTTTAAAGTTTGGTTGTCAGATACATCTGGGAAGCTAACTCGAGTAAATCTCATGGGAACTATAGTGGTTATAGTGCTGTATTTTATTTTGGTAATACTTGTTGGTTGGGTAGCTAAATTGCCCACAGTCTAAGGTGGTATATAAGAGATTCTAGGGCTATTTTTCATCGAGAGTCTGTCGTTATCTGCAGTTTACAGGGCCAATGGTTGACAATCTGGAGCACATTTAGTGAGTAACTTAAAGAATCGTTCCGAGAGTAAAGACTGGCCAGAATTACCCTACGCTGAGTCGGTAAATACGATTGCCACCCTGCATATGTGGATGCAAGTTATTGGCAAGATTCGCCTGGTACAAACCCCTTGGATCAATCACTCCTGGCATGTTCCTTTATATATTACCGCCAGAGGGCTGGAGACATCCCTTATCCCATACGGAGGGCGGTCGTTTTCAATTGGCTTCGATTTCTATCATCACGTGCTAAAGCTCATCACCACTGATGGGGGAGAATGGGTATTACCCTTGGAGTCGCGCACAGTATCTGATTTCTACTGGGAAGTGATGGCTGCGCTCAAGCAGCTAGGTATACCGGTTGAGATTAACACTATGCCATCCGAAGTGGCGGACGCGATACCCTTTGAGAGGGATCAGGATAACTACGAGTATGATCCTGAATATACTAAACAGCTGTGGCAGGCATTGGTGCAAATTCATCGGGTTTTCACTGAATTTCGCAGTCGTTTTATTGGCAAGTGCAGTCCAATTCATTTTTTTTGGGGAAGTTTTGATTTAGCACTTACACGTTTTTCTGGCAGGGAGGCGCCTCCGCACCCTGGAGGCGTTCCACACTTTCCCGATTGGGTGGCCAGGGAAGCCTACTCCCATGAGGTTAGCAGTGCCGGTTTTTGGCCTGGTGGCGGTGGTGTAGATGGCGCTTGCTTCTATTCATATTCATACCCAGAGCCCCAGGGGTTTCCCGAAGCAAGGGTGGCGCCTGCCTCAGCTTACTATTCTAAAGATTTGGGTGAGTTCTTACTGCCCTATGATGCAGTGAGAGCTTCACGTTCCCCTGATGAGGCGCTGTTTGATTTTTTGCAGAGTACTTATGAAGCCGCAGCCGATAAGGGAATGTGGGATAGGTCTGCCTTGGAGGAAAGTTTCCCCCCACAAGCCCGGTAGAATTCGTGGGGGTTTTGCTTATTCTCTGCTTTTAAGCTGCTCGATAAATGCATCAGCTGCTTGTTCTATAAGCTGGAGAATATGTTGAAACCCTTCAATACCACCATAGTAAGGATCGGGCACTTCAGCTAAATCACTATCTTGCAACACTGATAAAAATAACCCTAGTTGGGCGTCTGATGAGTCAGGCTGCAAGGATTGCAGTGCTTCCAGGTTATCTTTGTCCATCGCAAAGATATGATCATATTTTGTAAAGTCGGTAGTGGCTACCTGGCGAGCATAGCTATTTTCAAATGAATAGCCATTTTCTTCACCAATAGCCAAAGTTCGGGGATCTGGTCGCTTACCTGCGTGGTAGCTGATGATGCCCGCGGAGTCGACGGAAACAGGAATACCCGCCTGATGCGCCTTGGTGCGGAAAACGGCTTCCGCTAAGGGGGAGCGACAAATATTACCGAGGCAGACAAATAATATCGAGAGATCTGAATTAGCTGTCAAAATAGCTCCAAGATACTTCGGGTCAATTAAAGAGGGGCATTTTAATCAAAATATCGAATGTTTACACGCTGGCTATCAGGGGCAATAGAAAGTACAGCTTTAGTTTCAATATAAAATGGCTGATTTTCACTTGAAAAATAGTTGGGGTTAAGCTGCTTTTGTGTGAAAGAGACTGTATTTTCTGTTGCCCAGTAAGCTTGCTCTGGTCCGCAGTTTTCAGGTTTTAGCTCGTATAGTAAGTCCAAAGAATTTTCAGATAACCTGTAAACTTGTAAGGCATTTTCATTAAAACCGGCGTCCAGGTCTTGTTCGGCAACAAAAAGGTAGCCGCCTTGTGGAGACAGCAAAGGGTAGCCGGCAAGAGAATATTCATGGCCGTTTCTCAGGTCGAGCAAAATATAGGAATGTGCTTCCCAGAGCTGTTGATGAATCAGTAGCAGGTTATCAGTTATTTGCTCAATTGCAGAGTAGGCTATATGTTCTGCGAGACTATTAGCGGGAAGGTTGTCTGTGTACGTCAGTGATTTTCCGCTATCTAGAAGTATAGTCAGGTGCCCTGGTTGCGTCCGCTGGATATGGTTGACCTGATCACTCAATTCACTTTCGATTGACCGTGCACAGTCTAAGGAGTTGTGAATATCAGGGCACTCAAATTTGTCTTCAAACACACTGAAATGCAGGCCCAGGCAATAATTGGGAGTTGCGGCTAAAGCTGACAAGGTAACGAATATCAGCGGATTTCTCAGCTCCAGCTTAAACGAGAACTTCATCCTTATAAGTGCCTTGTAGGTACTCTAGCCAGTGATTTTGTGCCGCGCACTGAATAGTGCTACACACCCGCGAATTTCTATTTTGTACTCCTTAAATCGACTAGCAAGGAATGTATTGAGGTCCTCTTCACAATCCTGAGTATTAGAAAATATCCCTTTCTTATTGTAGATAGCCATTAATTTCTTGGCAGCTCCACTTTTCGGTACTCCTTCGGACAGGATGGTGGAACCAAATACGGTGCCTGAATCCGATAGCAGGGTTGCGACATTATCCAGCGCAACCAGTTTTTCTGACAGCTTGCCGGGAAGGCAGTGAAATAGGTAATTTAAGGAAATTGAATCAAAAACTTCAGTCTCTAAAGTAATTTTATCCAGGACATTGCAACGGAACTGTGTTGGATTATACCGGGCCACTCTTTGCGCTGAGATATCCAGGCTGTTTTGGTTCAGGTCCATCAGGGCAAGGCGGACTTTGTTGGAGGGGAAATGGCACTTATCCATAAAGTAGCCCGTTCCGACACCTACATCCAAGTGGTTGGAAGATATATTTCGATTGAAGTGCTCTAGTATTCCAGGAGTTGGGCACTTCCAAATAAAGCGGTTTGATATGCCCAGAACCCACATATCATAAAGCCAAAGTACGGGTTTGGAATAGACAGCTTGGCCTTGTTCGACCTCTTTAGTGATTGTCACTTCAATCTCCAATGTATGACTGTTGTGCGGCTTTACCAATAAAGGAGAGGGGATGTATCTACAGTGTGTTTCGAGAGTAGTGTTGTCACTCTCGTAGGCCCCAGTAGTAAGTCGCTTATTATTGTTCTATGGTACCACCTAATGTGGTGCTAAACAGCTGAGTGTTTCACAGAGGATCTCCTCTAATCACTGCAGAGTTCTTTAGTGGCACATTCTCACTCATCAAACAGGCTAAAGTCATACTCCTGCAAGCGCTCTTGTGCAAAGTTCAAAAACACGTCAATTTTCTTTGAATCTTTTCGCTTTACTTTATAGATAGCACCTACAGTTTTATCTTTTCGCTCCAAGTCAGGGAGTACCTCTACCAGTCGCCCCTTTTTGATATCCCGTTGGCAAAAATAGGAGGGAAGCTTGGCAATGCCATTCCCGTTTAATGTGGCTGCTCGGGTATGGAAGGTTTTATTGGAGATTAAATTTCCATTGAATTGATAGAACTTCCCATCAATTGACCAGCCATCTTCCAGGCCGTCAAGGCGGGTTAGCATGATGTTGTGTTGGCTGAGCTCGGCAATGGATTTGGGGCAGCCGTGTTCTTCCAGATAGGTCGGCGCGGCAATAAAAATAGGGCGGATACTAAATAGGGGCTGGGCGTAAAACTGGCAATCGGGCAGGGTTTCCCAGACGCGAAAAGCAATGTCGATATCGTCCTCGATTAAATCCAGGTGATAGGGGCTGAAGATAAGCTCCAAGCTGAAATCGGGGAATGCTTTCTGAAAATCATTGCAGATATGACTGAATACTTTTAAGCCGAGGGTTTCCGGAAAAGTGATTTTTAATTTTCCTCGGGTGAGCGTTGCCGCCTCTGCAACCTGGTCTTCCAGCTCGGTGAATGAGCTGATTATTTTTTGCCCTTTCTGGTAAGCAATTCTTCCGGCGTCTGTGACAGCGATTGCCCGGGTGGTGCGATTGAGTAACACCTGGCCAAGGGCCTGTTCAAGTTGGGCAAGAGTCTTGCTCACGGTGGGCGTAGACAGGCCCAGGTGCTTGGCAGCTTTGCTTAAGGAACCGTGATCAACAACACTGCAAAAAACGTTGATCAAGTGATATTTGTCGTACTCTCTGCGCACAGACTGTTTCCTTAAAGCTAAAAGATCTTTTCAATATATCCCCTTTGTTAAATTAAAGTAAATAGTAAACTGCTTCCCCATACTAATCGACCAGGGAGATAAGGCTATGAATCCGTTAACTTGTCATTGTGGAGCGATTCATTTCAACAAGCTTATAGATGCCCTGTTTGTACCAGCGGGCCAAAGGGGGCACGCTGATACTGAAGTCGCTATCCATATCAGCGATCCTGAAAATTCACTGCGCAAATATCACTTTAAAGAGGGGGCTTTACTGGAGAAGGCATTCTGCAAGCACTGCGGTGCGGAAATCTATGCGATCAATCGTAGCGGCGAGGTAGTGCACAACCCGTTAGCAGAGGCAGCCTCTCGGCCGAACTATGCCGGTGTCCTTAATTACGGCTTTTAGCTAGCCGCACCTACTGATTGTGCAGTTTTGTCAGTAGATGCCTGCTGGCTTGCTATCCAGAGGCTCCTTAGGCCTGAGTGGTTAAGTACTTCAGGATATCGACAACCTGTGCGGGGGTCTGTGCCCAGGCCTGGGCGGCACCGTCCACTTCCTTGAGTGCGTGCACCAAGGATTCATCGTGAAGTGTGATATAGGACTTGCCTAAGGCTGCGCAAAAGCCGGCATCAAATGCGGCGTTCCATTGTTTGTATTTCTCGCCAAATCGAATCACCGCCAAATCACAGTCTTCAATCAGGTGCTTGATTCGAATTGCGTTAACTTTGGCAGATTTGTGATCCCGCCAGAAAGCGTTCTGCTCCTCACCCAGGCTATCACCGGCGGCATCGCTGGCGTCGTGGTTGGTGACTGCGGAAGAGAAGGAGATATCCAGCCCTTCTTTTTGGCAACCTTCGATAATTTGCGCACGCCAATCGGAGTGGATTTCGCCGGAGAGGTAAACTTTAAGCTTCATTGAGTGGCCCTTTAGAACTGGAGACTAATATGCAATTTAGAGTCACATACTAGCACTTGGAAGCTTTGAAATCCGGTAGTTGTTCCAGTTGGGAGGGGCTTGAGAGCTATCAAATGGACACAGGCCCTGTGCGGGCAGGGCCTGTAAGGCACTTTATTATAGGACTTGCTGCTCAAACTGGACGTCTTTGGGGAATTTCTCTGCGGGCAAACGGGTTGAGTGCAATTGGGCTACTAGCCACTTGCCATCGATTTTCTTAACAATGGCGCTTTCCAACCACACCGCTTCTTTATTGCCATCCTCGGATTTAAAAATGGACTTGGTCCAGTAGTTGATGGTCAGCAGGTTCTCACGCTCTTCAAAATTGATAATGCTGAAGTAGTTGATTCTTTCCAGCTTTGAGGGCTTGGGCTTCATTACGGCGATAAGGTCTTCAATATCCCAGACTTCACCGTGCTCAAGGAGTATAAAATCGTCGCTGACGCCGTCTCGCATAGCCTGGTGGTCCAGGTTTGAAAGCGCAGCAAACAGCCCGTCTATCGTTTTAAAACCCTCGGGTTTCTCTGCCGCTTGTGCGTTGATTGCGATCAAGGTAAATAGTATTGCAAAAAATGATCTGATCACAGGAGTACCTCTGTGGTTATTTTTGGGGTGTGAAAAAGTGGGGTATTTTAGCCGAGTCGAGCCCTAGTTGAATTACTTCGACAGCAACTTGGATTGCGCCGCAGTGACTGAAAGTCGCTTCTTGGGGATTGGGCCTATTCTAGCAGGGATTACTCAGCTGAGGCTGTGAGCCGATAGGCCTTTCAATAACTGTTGGGCTTTTTTCCCGATATATCTCCCTTGCTCCGGGGACCTTTGGGTTTGGTTACTCCATTGTACCCCGCGCCAGAGAATACAAAGGTAACCGTAGATCAGCTGCCATAACTCCAAGCGCTGATTGTCTTCAGGTGACACAGTGCGATTAAGATAGCACTCCAGTAAACTATTTTGCTCTCGCTGATTCAAGTTGTGTTCCTCTACCAAAACAGCGAGGTCATAGAATTTATCCCCCATTGCCGCGTACTCCCAGTCGATAGCGTATAGCTTGTCAGAGGGAGCCCAGATCAGGTTGCCGCCGGTTAGATCGTTGTGACACAGGCAAATTTTGTCGCCCATCCGATAAGCAGCATCAATTAATTGCGGAAGTTTCTCTTGCAGCGTGTCGAGCAAGTGGAAATAACTGGCTCGCTTGTCGATAAACTGCCTGTAACTTGAGATTTTCTCGCCGATGTTTAATTGGGCATCAATTGCAGGGGAACCGTGTATACGGCGCAGCAGATCGGCAAGTTTTTCCAAACTGTGGGCGACATTTTTATCCCAGGGAGTGCCTTCAATATAGCGGGTCACCAAATATCGGTAATGCGGGTCACAGTAAACCAAAGGGGCACAGCTGTCGGAATATGTGGCAGCTTGCAGCGCCTGCTGTTCAGCAGCCCTGTCGAGATTGAGCTGATCGCTGATGCTGGAGTTTATCCGCAGCACCATCAGCTGATCGGCGGACTCAACCAGAAAGGCGTTATTGGTCAGCCCCCCAGCCAGGGCCCTGACCACCGTGGGCCGGGCCTTGCTCCAATGATGCCAATCGTTGGGGATGATGTTGCTCAAGTCCTGGCTCATATCAGTTGGTCACTATGCCGCTGCCATTGTTTGAGGAGCGCTATCGGGTTGTTGTTTCTCTTTTCGGAAAATGGCTAACCACTGGAAATAGCCAATCACAACCAGCACCAGGTACAGCATAAACAATACGGCAGTAAGGTAGAGTTCTCTGTCCAGGTAGAGGTAGATTGAAGCTCCGTCTACGACAATCCAGTAAAGCCAGTTCTCCAGTACCTTCCGGGTGACCATATAGGTGGTGACGATTGCCCCCAGAGTCGTGAATGAATCCAGGTAGGGGAGGGCGGCACTGGTGTTGCGATCCAGCAGGTAGCCGATTAGTAAAGTCAGTGTCAGGGTAGCGCCAATAACTATTGAGTGGGTTTTTCCGCTCCAGCGATGGATTTTTAAATCGTCCTGCTGGTTGCGGTGATTTCGCCATTGCCACCAGCCATAAACTGCCATCAGCAGATAGAAAACCTGTAGCGCAGACTCCATTAACAGGCTGACATCCCAAAACAGAAACAGGTAGATCGCCGTACTGACAAAGGCGGCATACCAGCAGCTGATTTTCTCCCTCATGGCTAGAAGCAAATAGGCCATAGCCAGTATTACAGCGGCTACTTCCCAGAGGGACATGGCCGCAATCGAAGCGCTGATTGCGGTGCTGATATCCTGGTCAAACATGCGCTTCTCCCGGGGCCAGGTCGCCGTCAATAAACTTACATACAAAAATGGCGCGGCCAAACTGTTCGTAGGATTTGCGCATTTCCAACTTGAGCACATCCATCAATAGATCGTAATCGCCAAACACCTGAGTACTCATTGTATTGGTGATTACCTTGAGTTCTGGGTGGCTGTTTAACTGTGCGATAAACGCTTGAATAGCCGAGATGTACTCGTCCTTTAACGGATACATACTGATTTCGACAGAGAGCTGCATAATTCCCCTCTTGATAGAGTGTTTTGGAGCAGCGAAGCGCTGCCCCAAAGTCACTGAGTGATTAGAAGGTGTAGGTGCCTGTTACCCCGGCAATCCGGGGCTCACCATACTGATAGTAGGGCTCGGGTGCGTAGCCATTAGCAGGATTATTGCCACCCTGGTTGCTGAAGTAGAACCCACGCACATAGTAACCTTCGTCAGTCAGGTTTCTTCCCCACAGGGAAACATCCCAGTTATCTCCCTGGTAGGTCAGGCGAGCATTAACCAGCTCGTAGGCTGTGGATTTTTCGTCGTGGCTATTTGAGAAGTAGAATTCGTCTTTGCCCTCAAGCTCCAATCGCAAGATCAGGTTTGGAAGCAGATCGATTTCTGTACCGGTAAAGAACTGGTAGTTGGGGGCGTGAGCGATATCGCGGCCATCCAGATCGACAGCGGCCAAACTGACCTCGGCGCTGTCATCGCGGGCATCGACATGGGAGCTGCTCTCGTAGCCTTCGAATTCGGCATTCAACCAGCCGGCTGAGGCGAAAAAGCGTAGGGTATCGGTAGCTTGGTAGTTCAATTCTACTTCGAGACCCACTGTATTTCCGCCAGCAGCATTGGCAAGGTAGTCACTAAATGATTTTTCTTCAGAGTCAAAAATAGAAACCTTGGCCTGAACGTCATCTCGATCCTGGTAGAAAGCCGCAACCTGAGCTTGCAAACGATTCTCCAGCCAGCTGCCTTTAACACCTAATTCATAGTTGAGCATATGTTCGGTATCGAACTCGAACATGTCACTGTTGATCTCAGTGTTGATTGTTGATTCTGAGATGATTCTGCCGTTTACCCCTCCGGCTTTGTAGCCCCGGGAAACCGTAGCGTAGAGCAGGGTGTTGTTGGTGTAATGGTATTGCAGGGAGATATTGCCGCCCCACAGATTTTCTCCATTATCTGCATCGATGCTATAGGAATCAGAGTAATCGGCCTCGCGTCTTTCCAGTCTCAGACCGGTGATCAAGTTGATCGCAGGGGTGATTTCCGTAGAGAGCTGGCCGTAGATGGCAGAGTTTTCAGTATCAAAAGTGCTGCGGAAGCTCTGGTTGCGATTCAGGTCCTCGCGCTCCGTGCGGCCATAAAGGCCCACAACCCAGTGACTGCGATCCCAGAATAACTTGGACTCTTCGGTAGAGAGTGCGCGAAGGTCAATGCTGATATTGTCTTTATCGCGCTGGTAATTATCTGTGGAGCTGTATTCCCAGGGATGAAAGCCGACATAGCTCCAATCCTCATCGTAGCCATATTCTGTATCTGAATCGGCGAGGCTGAGGGTGCCTTCTAGGGTAAAGTTCTCGTTACCAGACCATTGAGCAGTCAATGCGCCGGCAAAGGTTTCCTGGCGATCCCAGCCGGGCTGGTCAGATTGGGTTTCGCGAGTGTTATAGAGAGAGAAAGCATCGTAGCCATTATCAACGTCGATATAGAAGAGGGTAACGCCCAGCTTTAAATCGTCGGACGGGGAGTAGGCCAGCTTACCGCGCAGCACAGACTCATCAATATTGCTGGTGTCATCGCGGTTGAGATACACATTCTCGGTATAGCCGTCGGATTTGCGTTTGCTGGCAGCCAATCGATAGCCAAGAGCATCGCTCAAAGAACCACTGGTAGCCGCGGACAGACTCTGTCCATTGTACTCACTTAGCTCGGCGGACACCTTGGTGGTCGACTCACTGGTGGGCGCTGCACTGGTCATGTTGATCAGGCCGGCCAGGGCATTAGCGCCGTACACCGTGCCCTGTGGGCCCCGCAGGATTTCCACTTGGTCGATATCCAGGGTGCTGGCTGCGAGCCCCAGGCCAGTAAAGTCGATACCGTCGATGATCAGGCCAACTGAAGGGTTTACTGGGTCGATAAACTGGCTGCGCTCACCAATGCCGCGAATCTGTACAAATCGTCCCCTGGAGGCGCCAGAGGAAAAATTCACATTGGGCGCCATGTTTAAAAGCTGGTCCAGATTGGCCGCGCCCCGCGCATCGATCGCGCTTTCATCCAGTACGGTAACACTGGAAGGAAGCTCCAAAAGGTTGGTTTCCCGTAGTTGTGCCGTAACCACCACTTCCTCAAGCCCGGTTTCTGCGGTATCAGCGGTGGCGATACCGGCGAACAGGCTGCTGGCAAGGCTGACAGACCAGGCAATAGGGTGGGTGGGAAACTGTTTTTTCATGGTTCTCTCTCGAATAACGGCAGTGAAAGAGACCCGGAGTGCGACGTGGGGAGGTTTTGCTTTGTCTACCTATTCCTACGCCGGTATTAACCGGATCAGGTTCAAGGGTTTGTCGCGACAGACCAATTTGATCCCCGGACATCTCAGGCAAGGCCACCCCTTAGGTTTTGCGGGCGCGATGATAGCAGAAACTGGGGTATAAAGTGGTAAAAGCAAGGAAGGGAAAGCGCTTATGGATCAGGTATCTTACTTCAGTGGCAAGACGGCACTGATTACCGGTGGTGCTTCTGGAATCGGTGCGGCCTTGGCCTGTCGACTGGCAGCACTTGGGGCTCAAGTCATTATCTCGGATATCCAGCAGGACCTCGCTACGCAGGTTGTCAGCCAAATACAGGAGTCCGGTGGGAGAGCATCGTTTGTTCACTTGGATGTTCGTAACTTTGATCAATTTTTTCAGGTCATTAGTGAAATATCTCCGTTAGATTTCCTTTTTAACAATGCTGGTATAGGGGTGGGTGGATATTTTTCCGATCATAATCTTGAAGATTGGAAAGCGGCGATTGATATCAATTTGTTTGGCGTTTTTCATGGGCTCCAATGTGGTTTTCAGGTCATGAAGCGCCAGGGCTTTGGCCATATTATCAATACTGCCTCGATGGCGGCTTTAGTTCCGTCGCCAGCAAAACTTAAGTTGCTGTGGTGGCTGGAAAGATTATTTCCTTCTTTGCTGTGTCGCCTTTCCTTTAAACAGATGAAAAAAATACTTCAGCCTTTGGGGCTAAAATAATTGTATCTTTGGAAAGGCGGAGTAAATTGAAAAATGATAATTTCCTGTGACCACTGTGGTGAAGTTTGGGAGTTTGCTGATAAGGCCCTGCCGAACATTCAAAAAATTACGCGGAATTTTTCTGAAAGGCGTATTACCGTAAGTTTGATAAAAGCGCTGAGTGGTGAACTTAAATTGCCTATGCTCTACAGCAAAAAATTGGCTGTTCATATAACGGTAAGATCTGGGCACTGCTTTTACTGCCAGGAGCCCCTGGGCATAGAAGAGTCGTTTATAAAACACTGTGGGGGCTGTGGTGCCTTGAATTTGGATCGCAGATTCGCTTAATGGGGAGCAGCTTATTTAGAAGCACCCGGCGTGCCGAATTATCAGCATGCCGGGGTGGGGTAGGGGAATAACGGAAGCGATTACTTCTTCACCAGCAATAAACCTGTTTCAGTGTGCTCTGTATAGGGGAACTGATCGAAGAGCGCGAAGCGCTCAATGCGATGGGTTTTGGTCAGCGACTCCAGGTTTTCCAATTGGGTTTCCGGATTGCAGGAGATATACAGAATTCTCGGGAAGCGGGCGACCATCGCACAGGTGTCTTCATCCAAGCCGGCTCGGGGAGGATCAACCAGGACGGTGGAGAAATCGTAGCTATCCAGATCTATATCCTTAAGGCGGCGAAAGGGGCGTACCTTATCAATGGCCTGGGTAAATTCTTCACTGGATAGACGCACGATATCCAGATTGGTGATCTGGTTGTTGGCGATATTCTCCTGGGCGGAATTTACCGATACCTTGGAGATTTCAGTGGCCAGGACCTTGCGGAATTTCTCGCTGAGCGGGATGGTGAAATTGCCATTGCCACAGTAGAGCTCCAGCAGATCGCTATCACTGTCTCCGCAGGCACTTCTCGCCCACTGGATCATGGATCGACAGATCTCTCCATTGGGTTGGGTAAAGCTGCCTTCTACCTGTTTGTACTGGTAAGTTTTCCCATCGATATCCAGTTTTTCGGTAACGAAGTCGCGCTCCAAAACCACTTTTTGCTTGCGCGAGCGCCCCAAAATCGGAAATCCCAGCTGTGCCTGGAGTGCTTTGGCTTCCTGCTCCCAGGTCTCATCCAGTTTCTTGTGGTAGATCAGCGTAATCAGCGCATCACCATTCAGCGTGGTAAGAAACTCGGCGGAGAACAGGCGTTTGCGCAGGACTTCGCTATTATTGACAGCAGCCAGCACCTTCGGCATCAACTGGTTCATCAGCTCAGAGCCGACGGTAAACTCATCGATGATAAAGGGCTTCTTGTACTCACCCTGGCGGTACATGGCGTAATTGGCTACACCTCCCTCATGCCACACCTTGAATTCGGCGCGCAGACGGTAGTGAATGGGCGGGGAGGGGAAGAGTTCCGGCTCCAGGTCAGTGAACTTGCTGTAAGCCTCTTGCAGGCGCTCGGCCTTGTTTTGAAGCTGTTGTGGGTAGTCGTCAGTATTAACGCGGTACAGTGCCATATTACAATGCGGTGTCAGTACAAAAAGCGGGCGCGAATTATATAGGAAACCGTATGGCAATAGGTGAGATAAAAATTCCGGTTCATGGGCAGGGGCTTCACGAGTTTACCGGCAGTGTAGTTGATTGGGTCAGTGAACAGGCTCCCGATGAGGGCCTTTGTACACTTTTCATACAGCACACCTCTGCAAGTTTACTGATTCAGGAAAATGCTGACCCCAGTGCGCGCCGTGACCTTGAGAACTGGCTCAATCGACTGGTGCCGGAAAATGACTCGCTTTATACCCATACCCTTGAAGGGCCAGATGATATGCCGGCTCATATCAAATGCAGCCTTACCGCGACCAGCTTGTCCATTCCAGTGCAAAAGGGGCGCCTGATGCTGGGTACCTGGCAGGGGATCTACCTTTGGGAGCACCGCCATCACCACGGGGCTCGGCACGTTATCCTGCATATCTGATTCAATACCGTGCGTTGGTGGCGATAGCTAGACGGCTACGCCAACTGCCTGGCAGTATTGATCGATCAATGACTGGGTTGCTCGGGCCCTCTCGATTGCCTGGATACGCTCAACTTGATTATCTGGGCTCGTTAAGCGGCAGAAGTCTTCGATCATCTGCACCGCTTGCGATTGCTCTATTGGTACTTGTTGGTGCTCGAACTTGTCTGGCGATGCCTGGCCCCGGCGAACCACAAATTCTGGTGTATATTCAGGATTGTAAAAGGCAGCGCTGTCTCTCCAGTCGAGTACAAAGTCGTCTAGCTGGATCAGGCCGCTTTCTCCCAGAATGTCCAGGTCCATTTGCCAAACGCCTGAGTCATATCCGAACTCAAAAGTTGAAGTCTGTCCGCTGGCAAATTCAATTAGGCCCGCACCGCTAATAATGGTCCCTGTTTGTGAGTCCCGCTTTATCGCTCCTGAAATTGTCTTTATTGCTCCTGTGGGGCGCATATATTCGAAGATTGCACGCATGTTGTACCAGCCGATATCTCCGATTGCGCCAGTGGGTTCTTTGTGTGAATCGAAACGAATATTGTTGCGGTCCATCATCGAGACAAAAAAGGCGCTGTGAATTCTGTTAACTGGGCCCAGATGCTGTTTTTGTTGCTGAATAATTTTGGCCGTGCGGGGATGGTGGGTGAAATGTGTGGCATCCATAAATGCCAATCCCTCGGACTGTGCCCGGGCGGCAATTTTGTCGATCGAAGCAGCATTGAGAAAAGGTTTCTCGCAGAGAAGATGCTTATGGTTGGCCAGTGCCGCGAGACAGATTTCCTCACGGCTGGTGGTAGGGCTCGCCACATAAATGGCATCCGAATCTTGCGCTTCTAGCAGGGATTCCCAGTCCTTGTAGATATTGGGAATTTGTTGCTTATGGGCAAACTCCTTGGCTTGCGAAAATCGTCTGCTGGCAACGGATGAGAGACAGGCACTATGAGCTCTACTGATTGCCTTACAGGTAAAGTCGGCAATCGCGCCACTGCCGACTACTCCGAAGCGCAGCTTTGACATTGGGTGACTCCTTGCAAAATTGGTGTAGAGGGGATTGTTCGTGTTATTACTCGAGTCTAGTGTAGGGGCTTTGGGGGTGAATAGTGCTCGTGTTTTTGCATAGGTAGTAGGCATGTAATTGTATCAGCTATTTTTTTGATTCTGGAAGCCTATGTCGCACTCTTTATTTTTAAACCAAGACAGAGGTGATACATACTGTGCACTATAAATAAAGGAAATGTAAAAAAAAATCTGATGAGTAAATTTTCTTCTTACGATTCAGAAAGTATCGGAAGAAATAAAGCCTGGTAGAGTTTTAGTGGAAAGTGCTTGGGAGCACTAATTAAGCATTGATATTGGAGTACTTATCACAGTAGGCAGGTGTAAAGTAATAACTCAATTGCGGAAGGGTAACAAGACCACAGTAATTGCACCATTAGGCTGCAAGCTTGAGTGGTTAAAACACATACCTTGCTTTTTTGGTTTAGCTGGAAATGGGTACTTTATATGTAGTGGTTCAGACTTGATCTAACAGTTTGTTCTCTGGCTCCAATCACTTTTCTTTAGTGCCCAAATCTGGCATCGTTGCTCTTCGGTCAGCTGTCTGTAGCCTTCTGTCATCACTTAATCTCTTGGCGGAGAAGAAGCGGCAGATATTACCTTCAGCTGACCGTTCTTTTCCAGGTGATTAACTGATGCACTTCAGAGTTGAATGCAGGAGGTAAGAAGTGTTGTGGCCACACACCAATGGCAACACTTGAAGATGGAAAGGCCACCTGGAAGGAAAAACTTGTAAACTGACTTGATCTGATAGTACACTTTCTGAAAAATCGGTAACTGTCAGATCAAGTCTGAACTACTACAGTTAATTATGGGTATGTGTTGGTTCCTGAAGAAGCGTAATGAGCTCAATGAAGAACGTTTCGAACTCATACCGGTGCTATTTACAATGGTTCGATAGGTTCATCAAGTTCGAGCTTAGACGATTCACTTTCCACCTCATTGATCTCTGATATTTCATCAATATTTTTGATGATATCTTCAATTAATTGTGTGTTATCTGAAATTTGTATACTTTCTTGTTCTGAAAGGTGTCCACTAACGTCCTTCGTAAGTTCGCCAGTGTTAGTGCCGATTTCTGCCAGATCAGCTTTCGCATCTTTGATTCCTTGGTTAAGCTCAGTTTGTTTGTCAACAGCTTCGTTTAACTGGAGACTAGATTCTTTTAGAGTTTCGGCAATACTCTGTAAGCTTTCTTTTTGCTGCTGTGACATATTAATTTCATTGTTGCCGAGCGTTTTTAATATCTCGCGTGAGGCATCAAACGCCCCTTCAAGCTCGGCTGCATCAATATTATTGCTTAGTTTAGTGAATTCTCCCTGAACTGTTTCTAAAGCTTCTTGGAATGATTTTGGCACTTCTACTTTCCCCTCAAATAACTCATTAATCTTACTAGAAGCTGAATCATAGGATTCTTGTTGAAATTTTTTATACTCCGCGTTGAACTCGGCCTCACTGAGAGGGATATTAAGTTCTCCTTTTCCAAGTGACCATAGATAGACTCTATAAGCGAGGGAGGCCGTAAACCCTAGCATCGTTAATGAGCCACTGACCTCTTCAATGGATTTTAATACTTTAGGGGAGATATTAGATAGAAATAATGTCTTCCAAAACTCCGCGTCTGATGAGCCAGATTTGGCGTTGCTCAGTTGGGGGTTGTCAAAGCCAATAACTTGTATGTCATGCACTGTACCGGTCATGACAGGTATGATCGACGTGTCACTTGATACATTGGTTAGAGTGCGTTTAAGCATGAATACCCCTTGGGTGACTATTTGGTGTACATCGGAACCGGTGCCACTTATAAATAATCCATCAGAATAGGTAATTGAAACTGCCTTTGATGTATCTACGTCTACGGTGGTGGTGTCACTTGGTTCTTTGGCTGGATTAAACTTAATGGTGTAGCCGCCATTCGCTTTGGTGAGATCAATAGTGCTAGGTGGAGTTAAAACCAAAGTTCCTTGGAAGGTTGTTTTATTTTCGTCATTGCCGTACAAATAGTATGTCACCGCAGTTTTACTATATTGCGCCCAGGCGAAGGGAAATTTGTCATAATAGCTTTGCATGGCAGTTACAGCAGCAAGAGTAACATCTTTGTAGATGTCAGTACTTTTAAAAAAATTATTAACGCTCGCTGTTATTGAGTTCGAAACATTTTGAGCTGATCCGTTTGTTCCGTCAGCTGCAGTTTGCGCAGAGATTTGGATACCGGAAAGGGCGGTTTGATAATCTTCTGTTAGTTGAGAATCAGGGTAGGCTTGAATTGTCTGTATGAATGAAGCGGCCTGTGACATAGATTTAGCTTGATCGCTTGTAATAGTTTGATTAGGATACGACGAATTCGTCAAATCTTGCATAATAGTCAAATTAGCGATGGGGTAATACCAGTTGAAATCGCTAATAAGGTAATTATACAGTAACGATTGGTTTGTTTTAGAGTCTGTGTAGGATTGATCAAGATCGACGGTACCTGATTCGCCTTTTTTTATAACTGTCCCACCTTCCTTTAGCGTTAGGATTTTTAAATCTTGATTATAAACTTTAGCGTCACCAGCTGAGGTTGGGTCTGAGGTGACTGGGGTTATTACGACTATATCATGACCCGATTGGTTCGTTACTTTTAAAAGATTAGATAAACCAGTAGAATCTTGGAGTTTCATTTGTATTTCCTTCTCTAAACTTAATGGGTTGAAATCACTAATTTTAGTGTATGAGGTCTAGCAATCTCTCCCATTATCAATTGGAAGTACTTCCTTAGTTGTAATTAGACCCTATTGAGAAGGAACTCTAAAATCGTCTTATACCTTTTCCATAATAGTATTTGGCACTGTGAGGTATTGTAACAATTGATCTTCCTGGTACTTTGCTGCTAACTTATTAACTTACCTAATTGCCACCCTAGCTATTAACCCGGCGGAAAAATAGTTCGGCTATGCTGCATATTTAATTGCTTCATGTCGGAAGTAGACTGGAACCCGCGCGGGCTTCTTTTGTAACATTTTCATGCGAGAAAGCACTTTGCTTTTAAGCTTCTTCTTGGATCGAGCTGGCATACCACTGTGAGCGCGCCCTTTAAGGTTGCAATTCAAATACTCATCTGGATTCAGTTCAGGTGAATATGATGGTAAATAATAGATTTCTATCTCATCCTCGTGCTTTGCCAGCCAAGCTTTAACGACTCGTGTATGATGTACCCTAAGATTGTTCAGGATAAGATAAACTTTACACCCTGCTGCTTTGATCAATCGCTTGTGAAAGTCAACCTGCCTATCGGCACCTTCGTAAGTTTGAAAGCGCACTGTTCCTTGACTTGTAATCACGGATATCATATTGAGTGAAGTACGCTTTGCATTCAGCTTCACAATGGGCGTTTTTCCTTTTGGCGCATAGCCACGCTCATGCTGGCAATCGCTGCCAATGCCTGTTTCATCACCCCAGTAAATCTCTGCGCCTTCCTGTTTCGCTCGTTGTTTAATGCTCGGGTAATCCTCTTCCATGCATTTTTTAGCCGCTTTTGGGTTTTGCTCATAGTTCCACCTGGCGGGTTTCTGAGGCGTAAACCCCAGCGCTTCAGATAATCACCGACAGTGTGAATTGGCATTTTTATGCCACATTATGTTCGATTAGCTCCATGACAGCCTTACGTATCCACAGAACATAACAAAGCTTGAGCTGATCTGGCTGTTTATCTGCAATTTGTTTTTGAAGCTTTCTTTCTTACTCTACAGTTAGCCTACCGTTCATACCTTCAGGATAGCCGCGCTTTTTATCGGCCAATGCTTTAAAGCCCCCGTTTTATAAGATTTGATCCAATTTTGTACTGCTCGACTGGAAACATCCTGTGTCCGTGAAATTTCTGCTATAAACTCTGATTTCTTCCAAAACTTTACGGCAGTTCGGCGTTTCTCTTCCTGTGCGGAAGCGGGCAATTTTCTTTCGTCAATAATATCCATTTGGGCATTATACAGAACTATAGGGACGTCAGGTTAATAAGTCACATTTGAGCATATAAAACACAGTCAAATTGTTGATTCACAATTGAATAGATCATGACTCTTAATAAGGTACAGCTCCAGAAAGGTATTAGTTTGACCCATTTCCTCAAAGAATATGGTACCGAAGAGCAGTGTTTCGAGGCTCTCTGCCAGTAGCGGTGGCCAAACGGCTTTTCTTTTCCTCACTGCGGACATGACAAGCATTGCGATCTCTCGTAAGCGATCTTACCAGATCGTAGGTGAGGGCTGTATTTAAAGTGCCGGGATAGCACCGCTGAATGCCAAGTCATGGAAGGCTTAAAGGCTTATGTCATCAACAGACAAATCAACAGACGTCCGCCTTCTTGCCAGCAGCACCACTATATTATGCGGCTGCGGCCATCCCAACTCTCTCAAGCTGGATATTCCAGGGTAGCAGTGCCTCATAATCCTCAACGGACTGGCAGTGAGGAATCTGCTTAAGCACATCCACATAATACCTGTAGGGATCAAGGCCGTGATGTTTAGCCGTGCGGATCAAACTGAAGTGTAGGCACAGTGCTCTAGCGCCATTGACTGAAGATGCAAACAGGAAGTTCTTTCTAGCCATGACAAAGGGTTTGATTTCCTGTTCAGTCAAATTGTTGTCGATTTCTAAGCGGCCATCGTTGAGAAATGCACATAGCCCATTCCAATACTTCAGGCTGTAATTCATTGCTTTGCCCAGCGGGGATTTGGGTAGCACTTGCGGGTGGTACCCATCCAGCCAACACTGAAAGGCAGTCATAATCGGCCTGGACTCCTCTTATCGCAAATCGTGTCGCTGCTTTGTGGTCAGCTGATTCTCTTTGGCTTTCCTCTCAACCCGGTAGAGCTTCTTATAAAACTGCATTGCCTGTTTTGCCAGCCCATCCCCTTGCGCCGCCCTCGCTATGGGTTCAAATTTTCTCCGGGCATGTGCATTGCAGTGATTTGGGTTTACAGCTGTCTGTTCAAATAACAACTCAAAAAATGGATCAGCATCGCAATGTAGTGTGCCTGTAAAACCGGCAAACCAGTCATTCACAAAATCTTTGTGATCAACGGCATTATATTCATAGAAGATCGCTTCCTTTCCTGGAGGACCACCTCGGAAACAGTAGGCATAAGATTTTCGGGTTGGTGGCCGGCCAGGTTCATTAAGAACTTGGAGTGATGTGGCATCCAAAGCCCCAATATCGTAACCAATGACGTCATCTTTTAGCAAATTGATCAGTGGTTGTAGGGGAGTGGCGCAATCGATAACAGTACGAGCCATGGTTTGACGGGGAAAGCTAAAGCCGGCACGGGTCTCAAACTGATTTTCCAGGTGATAAAAGGGTTGTCGATCATCAAGCTTGCTGACTATGAGGTGGGCTAGAACGGATTCGGTAAACTTACCTTGGGTAGGATATGCTTTGGCTTGGGAGCAATAAGAATTTGGCCTGCACAGCCTTTGGGACAGGCAACCTTCTCCCGCAACTCGAGAATCACCTCATATACCGGAGGGGTGTAGTTCAAGCGCTCATGGCGTTCGTAATCAACGAGTTTCTTTTGGCAGCCACATGCACAGGTTTTATCCGATTCTGAGACAGGGATTACCACCTCTTTTCTTGGCAGGTGCTCGGCAAAGGGCTTCTTTGTTTTCTTATGACGTTTGCGTGCCGCAATACTAACCACATCATCCTGATCTTTGTCGCTATCAGCATCATTTCCCTCTAAGGAGCTTTCATCTCGAACTTCTGTACTTTCGAATAGCAACCCCTGGGGACCATCAGGGTCTTCATATCGCTCAGAGCGTCGACCAAAGAGAGAGCGCTGCAGTTGTTTGAATTGAAACAATAGCTGATCGTAAGCCTTTTCAAACTGCTCGCACCGTTGGAGTGAAAGTTTGAGTTCACATGTAAGCTGTTCAACCTGGCACTGTAGCGTATCATCGGTAGCCATTGGATTTTCCGATGTTAATTTATGCGTTGATTATACCATGGGAAACTATTTCCATGGCTCTATACGTATCAATAGAAGCTGGAAAAATAGAGTTTTTCTGGTTCTTCCTGCTGAGTAAAGTCCAACCCGGAAAGCAACCACTGTAGCTGTGAAATCGATAACTCTATTGCGTCATTTGAAATGCCAGGAAAGATAAAACTCGACTGTTCATTTCGCTTATACAGGAGCCAAAATCCATGATCTTCCCAGTAGAGCATACGAATTTTATCGGCCTTTTTATTACGAAAGACAAAGAGCTGACCGGATGTCGGATCTTTGTGTAACGTATCAGCCACCAACAGCACGATACCATCAATCTGTTTCCTGAAATCGATGGGCTGACGGTAAAACCAGGCTTTGCTGTTAAACGGTAGCCACATCGTATTTACGGGTCCATAAGGCCAGGAATTTGCACCAACAACACCGGGCTATTGATCACCAGCTTTATGCCATTGGGGAACCCCAATATACCCAGGTTTCCCGTAGTGGCTGTAGAAGGCTTGATATCCACGGGAACAAAGTCAGGGGTATCAGACACCGAAGTTTGTTCAGTTAGTTTGCGGTACCAGTAGAGGAACTGGCTGTAGTTTAGGTTGTTCTTACGAGTATAGGCGCGCTTGGACTGAGAGCTTTTCTCGTAGGCCCTGACATGGGTTTGCCACTGCTGCTGATTCATGGGGCTTTCCTCCGAAGTTGATGGAGGGGGTATCATGCCAGTCTGCCAAAGCAAGCTGAATAATGTGGTTCATGTACCGCTTACCCTGGCCAAGCATAGGAGGGTTACAAGCAGTTGGTTGGCTTAGGCAATCCGGCAATTTTACTGGCCACTTTTGCTGGACTTGGGGGGAAGAGTTGCATCAAATAGATACTGCGGCCCTTTTCTGCGCCGAGATGCTGGCCAATATATTTTACCAGCGGGCGCATAGCGGGGGAGAGTTCAAACTCGCGGTAGAATTCTTGCAACAGCTCAATTACTTGCCAGTGTTCCTCGGTTAATTCGATGTCCTCAGCATTGGCTAATTGAAGGGCGGCGTCTCGGCTCCAGTCGCTGAGGTTGCGCAGATAACCCTCTTTGTCCAAGGGTATTTCCTGGCCATTGACTACTAGGTTGCTCATTTTTTGTTACCGAAACCAACTGACTATGGGTTGATGCTGGGTACAGAGCTGTACCCAGCGAGCATCATCGATCATTTCCACTCTATCCATGTTTGCTGCAAGTTTCTGCTGGCCCCGGGCAGCAACGTCCTCTTCAAGGCAGAAAATTTGGGTGCTTGGCACTGTTTCCAGAGCCTCGTGCCTCAGCGCATAGACACCATCCTCAATAAGCAGGAGCGAGTCATCCTGGGCAAAAGCACCGAGGCATTCCTTAAGGGCACTGCTGGTATAGGGGGATTTGCTGACAATATGCAAAGTCATATCAGAAGCTCAATACGGTGGGGTAGGCGGCGATCAGTGAACCGGTATCTTTTACGGCTTTAGTCTCTGCGCCGGCAACCTGGATCTGCTCCAGGGTGATATTGCGTTCAGCGAGGCTTTTCTCACAAACAAAAAACTGCTCAATGCCAAAAATCGGCAGAGCCTGCAAATTGCGTCGCAGGCTTTTCTGGCCGATATCCGCAGGTGATTGCTGGTCCAGCAATTGGAATACCCCATCGCCGAGAAATAGCAGGTCCATGTCCTGTTCCATCGCCGCCGCTGCCAGTACGGCTTCGATACCTTCCCGCGCCAGGGCATTGCCGTAGGGGGCGGTGCGGCATAGGGCCAATGATTTAGTACTCATGCTCAACCTCCAAAGGTAATCAGGCGGTCGGAGTTGGCGACAGCGTCGGTTAGTTGGCCGAGGCCCGCCAGCTCAAAACCCTCTGCCAAGTTGGCGGCGGGTCTTTCCAGGCGCTCGGCCTCTCGCTGATTCAGCACACCGCGCCGTTGCGCAGCGGCAATACAAACTACCAAGTCCAATTGGTGCTGGTGGCCCAGTGCCTGCCACTCTGAAGTCAGGTCAGTTTCGTCCTGGGGAGGGGCGGCAATAGCATTGCTGTTTTGTACGCCGTCGCAGTAGAAAAACACTCGATAAATTTCGTGGCCTTGCTCTAGGAGGGCTTTGGCAAACCGGAGTGCACTGGATGAAGACTGGGTGCTGTGGGGGGCTGAGTAGATGGCTAGGGAAAACTTCATAGGGGGCCAAATAGTAAAATGCCCCGCAGTGCGGGGCATTGTGACTTGCTCAACAAAGCTGTTGCTTAGTCGTCAGAGGATGCGAATCCAAGGATGTGCAGCAGGCTGGTGAACAGGTTGAAGATGTTCAGGTACAGGGAGGCAGTCGCCATCAGGTAGTTGGTCTCGCCACCGTTGATGATACGGCTGGTATCGTAGAGGATGAAGCCAGACATCAGCAGGGCAACAACGCCGCTCAGGGCAACGCTAAACAGCGGCATGTGGATGCCGAAGAAGCCAGCGACGATCACGCCGAGGAAACATACCAGTACAGCTATCAGACCAACAAACAAAAAGCCGCCCATAAAGCTGAAGTCCTTGCGGGTAGTCAGCACGTAGGCAGACAGCGCGAAGAAAATCAGGGCGGTAGTACCCAAGGCCTGCATTACAATTTGGCCGCCACCAGCCAAGCCCAGATAGTGGTTAAGCAACGGGCCAATGGAGGCGCCCAGTAGTCCGGTGAATGCGAAGACTACGCCAACACCTGCGCCGGAGTTTGCGGTGCGTGGCAATACGAACCAGATCAGGGCCAGGGCTCCGAGGGAACAGACCAGGCTCATGCCGCGACCCATGCCAACAGCCATGGAAATGCCGGCGGTAACGGCACTGAAGAGAACAGTCATTGCCAGTAAGGCATAGGTATTGCGCAACACCTTCGCCGATTCCGAGCGATCCAGTGCGCGGGTTTGAGTATAAGCTTGCGGTTGCATTTAGCGACTCCTGCTATTAAGTGATAGAAGAATCATATAGCTCGCAGTGGGGACCTTCAAGTCGGGAAAACCCTTTTAGTGTCCGTCTGCCAGTCTGTATGAATTCATAAAAACCCTATATTTTTAAAGGATTTAATCAAATATTCTCCGATTATTGTGGGGGTTGTAGGGCATTTTTCAAGTGCTATTGGCAGCTTCTCAGCTGTGATGTATGGGAGACTCGATGGGGCGTGATCGATTATTTGCCACCCTTAGTGGTCAGGTCGATATCCACGATCAATGGCAGGTGGTCTGAGGCTTGACGGGTCAATGATGTCCTGGGTACCCGTACCTTTTTAACATTGAGTCCTGCACTCAGGAATATATGATCAATCCGCACCTTGAGAAAGGTACCTTTGGGTGTGTGGCGGGGCGCCTGTTCCTGGGCATCGCGCAAATAGCCCCCCATGCGCTTACACTCAGCAGAATTGGGCAATGCGTTAAAGTCCCCCAACAGCACTCTTTCCCCTGTGCAGCGGGGGTTGCTGAGCCACTCGGGCCCGAGCAGGGCATCCACCTGACGCAGCCGCTCTGCACGGGAGAGCCCCAGATGGGTGTTAATGATCTGGATGGGCTCGCCATTGGTTTCGATTTCGACCCAAATCGCGCCGCGCGGTTCGTCGGCAGCTGGGTTGAAAAGCCCTCCCTTGCCACCCGGCGGGCCAGGTAAAATCCCCTTCTTGATAAGGCGGGCAGGAAGGTGGGTGAGTATGGCGTCACCGTAGCGCTCTTCTTTCATGTTTATTGTGGGTTGGAAGTGGAGGTCCATTGCCAGCAGGCGGGCAAGCCTTTCTGCCTGGTCGAGGCCGCCAGTGCGTTTGCGCATCACATCCAGTTCTTGCAAAGCCACTACATCTGGACGATAGCGAGCGATGACCCGAGCAATCCGCTGTGGCGACAGCTTGCCATCGAGACCTCGGCAGCTGTGCACGTTGTAGGTCATGATGCGCAGAACGGTTTTCGGCATTCTGTGGGCATCCACCCTCATGGGGCGGGCGCCACGGAGGTAGGCCCTGGCTGTGGAGCGTAGATCTTGCGGGCGCCAGTATCCCCGGCTGGGATCTGGGGGTTGGATATCCTCTGGCATCAGGGCAAAGGCATGGGTCTCATTGGGACCAGAGCCTCCATGGCTGCCGTTCTCCATGGCGAAAGTCATGGGTTGCCGCATACCGGCACACCAGCCGTAAATCATAAAGTCGCCGGAATCTGGATGCCGGCAAAGGTTGGCCATATCTTCGGCGGCCTCAATTGGGTAGGGGTGCTCATCCCCCATTAACATCCGGCCGTCCTCAGGAAGTTTGATCGGTCCATCTTTCCACCAGCCGTGTACTGGGGAAGATGCTGGGGAGCCTGGGTCTTCCAGATAGAGCACCAGCGGTACCTTGGCCTGCTCCACCATCTTTTTTGCGGCATCGGCGCGACTGGAGCCATTCAGGTCGATGTTGTACAGCATGGCGATGGGCCCCAGTGCAGCTATGGCAGTTGGAGCCTTATCGCCCTCTTTTTCGGATTCCTGCTCGATACTGCGCTTATCCATCCACTCACTGCCGAACAGGCGCGCCCTTTCGAAGCGCACTTTTTTGGGGATGCTGGTGGACTTGATTTGCGGTGCTGAAGGCAAGCTGGATAGGGCTTCCGAAAGGGCGTCGCCAAGGTTGCGCCCATTCACTTCCTCATAGGCCACGGTTTGTTCCTGGCCGTGGTCTGAAAAAATCCACACATCGTAGTGTCTCCGTTCGGAGCTGTGTGCAGCCTTCCAGATTTTGGCTATCGCACTATCTATACCTTTCAATACCCAGTGGGCGAATGCTGATTTTGGCCCGCGTCGGTGAGATTGTTCATCGTAACCGAGCAGGTTGATATAAATAATCGGCAGGCCGCGGGTGATATCAACTTTCACCCCCATGGTGCATAGCTCTCTAGTGAGAATGGTGATGGCGACCCGTGTGGGGATAAACATCAGCTCCTTAAGTAGGTTTTGTCCTGCGATAATCCCGCGTACACAATCAACCAGGGATAGAACCAGTTCAATCAAAATTAATGCTGTGGTGCGAACAAGGCTCCAGATATTGGTAACAATCAGAATGGCGATTGCCATGGGGCTGGCTTCGCGTAGGGCGGGACCCCATCCCTGATCTGCGGGACAGAAATGCGCTTCGCCGGTCTTTGTACCGGCCTTAAATAAACTGAGATAACAGCTGCCTCCTCGTAAGAGAGGGTCGCGGTGTTGTGACTTAATTCTTTTTTCTACCAGGGCAGCTACTTCCGGGTCATACATTCGTCCCAGCTTTTGTGTTTCATGGACCAGGAAGCCAAAGGCGGGTACGGCCTGGCGAACCCCGTAAAAAAGCTCCGCCTGCACGGCTGGGGTTGTCGAGGGTACTCCCGGATACATATGTTCCAGGCGATAGTGCTCCTTTCTTATTAATCGTTTAAGGAATGGCATACGTCCCCGGGCGAGCGCTTTTAAAAGTTCCGGGTGAGCGAGACCATCTATTTGAATTAAAACCAGCCCGGGAGCATGGGGGCTGTGGGGACTGGTGGATAGACCGAGCAGGCGGGTGATCCACTCGCTGCGGCTAAGGCGGCGGCGCCAGCGTCTGATTGATAGCCCGATACGGCTTAACATGGTTTCTGGACTAACGCTTTGGTGGTTGATTTAGAGCTGCGCCGGCAGCCTCGGTGAAGCCTTCAAAAATCTCCCACTGGATAGTGATTAGTTTTCCCGTGCGTACACATCTCGCATAAATGGAATTATCAAGCGGCCAGTTGTAATGCACGAGCGGTTGATAGAGATCCAGCGCACGCTGGGCGCAACTTTGCATGGAAAAATCCTGGGCTGTTGATCTGGCTTCCTTGATCAGTTGCTGGCGGCGATCGCTGGGAAGGTTGTGGAACCAGCGTATGGCAGCAACAAAGTCATTGAGTGTTTCTCTTGTAACAAGACAGCCATTGATGCCCTGCCTCAACATATCTCTTGTTCCATTGGCTTCCAGGGCGACCACTGGCACTCCGGAGGCCATTGCTTCAGACAACACTAGTCCCTGGGTTTCTGTCGTGGAGCTAAACAGGAAGACATCCATGGCGCTGTAAACGTCCCGGCGCGCGTCTCCGATTACTTTCCCTGGCATATGTACCCGCTGGCTTAATTTTTTGTCGATAAAGAACTGTCGAAGCTGATCTTCCAGCGGCCCGCTGCCAGCGAGAAGAAAATGTGCAGATGGATATTCCTGTAAAAATGTGGCGACGGCCTGGCACAGGAAAATCAGGTTTTTTTCCTTTCCAAAGCGCCCTAAATGGCCCAGCAGAAATGCCGATGCAGGTATTTTTAATTGTTTTCTGAGTTTAGCTCCGTTGCCATGGGCGTATTGTTCCGGATCTACTCCGGTAGGCACCTCTGCGATTGGAGTTTGTACTCCTCGTTCCCGAAGTAATCTCACAATGCTCATGCTTGGGGCAAGGACCAGATTTGCTTTGTTGGCGTAGCGGGTGGCGACCTCCATTACGAAGCGTTTAAGGACTGGTGAGTCGCCCATCAGATTGTGGGTATAGTGCTCGTACAGTGTGTGATGGGTAAAAACCAGGGGCAGTTCACGCTCCCGTGAAATTCGCAAAGCACTTAGTCCCAACAGAAAAGGGTGATGAGCATGGATGATATCCGGGCGAAATTTATCCAATGCGTCATTTAAAACGCCTGAAAACGGCAAAGCCATGGAGAAGTCGGTGCCGTTAAAATTCTGGATCGAGTGAATTCGCAGAATATGCTCTTCATCATCAGATTTTTGAGGGAATTCCGGTGCCACTACCAAGACTTTATGTCCGCGCTTTCGGTACTCCTCACTAAAGGCCGCGACAGAGTGCGCAACGCCGCCCACATGGGGCAGGTAGGTATTGGTGAGCATGACAATATTCACTGAGGGCTCAGCTCCACGCTCTGAGCGTCGTCTGTGACCAGCACAGACCGGAAGCCGATGGCCTGTATGGCGATTGGAGGGGGTTTTCCATGCCAATCGGCAGCCCAGGATATTTTGGGCGTTGGCCCCGGTTGAATCTCCAGAGTGACTAATCCGAACCGCGTTGGTGCGGGCCCGAAGCGGATGAGTTGCTTGGAGTCTGTACTTTTGAGCCACTCCGGAGGTAGCCCCGAGATCAGTACCAGGGCGTCCTGTTCCTCCCTAAGGAAGCAATTGCGCTGCATCGCCACCCATTCGGCCGCCGCCCAGGCGTGTTGACCGTCTCCCATGCACCCGCCGAGGGAATGGGGGTGGATGGCCTCGGGCCACTGCCCCGTTGGCGAGGCAAGTTCTGCCACACTGCGCATAAGGTCAATGCAGCGAGGGTCTCCAGCGCGAAGCAGTACCTGGGCAATGTGCAGGGTGAGGTAGGCGTTAATGCCTGAGTGGATCATGTCCTGGAAAAAGCCGCCACTGACAAAGCACTTTTCCATCAGGTATTCCGCCAGATCTACTAATCTGGGGTCTTCGGGCGAATAAAGCTGTAGGGGATAACCTGCGGCGATTGATCCTATGGCACCGGCATCCAGGCGCCGGTTTGGCGAGGCGGGCATAGCGGGGCGGCCAAGACGTTCTTGAGCGCCCAGCAGGCTTTGGTCAATGGTGCGCTGGAAGTCGCTTGCAGCGGTATTGAAGCGGTGGGCATTGTCGTCCATCCCCTCTCGTGTACAAATACTGGCGGCACACTGTAGCCCGGCGACGCCCCAGAAGTCATCCCAGTAATAGCAGTCATTGGGTCCCAGGTGTTCTGCACTGAATCCTGCGGGCAGGAGTCCCCCGCAGGGGCTGCCATCTTTCGGCAGGCGCTTGCCAATTATCCACTTGGCGCCCTTTACGATCGGTTCACACCAGGACTGCTTTAGTGGTCTGCCGGTCAATTCACAATAGAGATTAAAAATCCATAGGGCTTCACCATTGGAATCCCACTCACCGTCCTGAGAGTGGAAAAAACCATCCCTTTTTTGGCGGTGGGGAAATTGCTCCAGCGCTCTCTCAGCACGGTTGATCAGTCCGGCAAACAATAACGACTGAATCATAAACGCCGCATCCCTAAACCAAAACCGCTTGTAGGTGTAGGGCCCCGGGTAGACATCTTTGGGGGAGTGGAGGATAAGGGTGCGTATTGCCGAGTCGTACAGAAACTGAAACTTTTCGTCGGGGACAGTCAGGGCGCAGTGACCTTCCAGTACATGTTCCCAGCACAGGGGGGATCGCTGCCTGCTCTCTTCGGTGACCAGTGGAATAGCTACTTCCACCTTGCGGGGTTTGCGGTCCTCAATGCGAAACATGGCGGCTGCAGAGGCCATACCAATTTCGCACAGCCCTTCGCGGCTACTCTCTTTGTCCCATCGGTGCAGGTAGATATCGCCGCGCTTGTAATTGGATGCCAAGTGCTTGTCTACAGGCTGGCTAAACTCCACTGCAGCCCTGTCTTCAATTAGCCAGCTGCGCCCACTATCGCTCAGGCGAACCTTGTGCACGAAGCTGACACCTTCGGGATTGCAGGGGCGCAATACCACCATCAACCAACCGCCGCCGGTACAATGGGCGTTGAGCTCGAGAACACAGCGGGGGTGGCCCTGGAGCAGGCTGGCCGACGCCCTGTTGCGCAACTTGAGCCCCCTGCGGTGAGATTCGGTAACTATGGCAATATCATTCCCCAGTTCCTGGTGCTGGGTGCAGAAGCCAATGGTGGAGGGCATCAGCTCTTCACCGCTATCACTGATTACCCAGGCATCGATAGACCAGCCATCGTAGTGGGGTGTAAGCAGTCCTCGCGGGTCTACTATCGGCAATTCCTCACAGTCCGGTATACCCACAGCGGTCCAATTGCGGTGGCTCAGATTGCAGTGGCTAATCGAAAAGGCTCGGGGGATAAACGACTTGTCATGTGGATCAAACTGGCGTTGAATCCAGTAGGGCCACACCCAGTCCAGGTTGTGCTGGATCACCTTGCTGTTGATCAGCGCTCGAGCGTGAAATACCGCACCTGCTCGAAGCAGTTCGATGGGTTCACTCACTTCTGATGGCTCGGCAAAGCGCTGTAGGTGCGCCATCAATGTGAGTGGATCAAGGAAACCGTGAGCAGTGGCAAAGCGGCGTACGAAGAAGCGCCAAGGCAGCCATTTCATCCAAGGCATCAGAGATCCTCTTCCTTAATAATTCTTTTCAGTGCACGGCGAGCCATGCGTGTAAGCCCGATCAGTGCGATAACGGCCAGGGCGAAACCGGCGATGTAAAACCCCCATTGCATGGGGGTGCGTTCTTCAACCTTACCCAGCGAGGTCAGGTCTGCGGCGATAGAGCCGATGTAAACATTGTGTAAAGTGAGAGGAATAATCCCCAGGGCATTGCCGATCACAAAGTCCCGCAGCCGCACTGGGGTCAGTCCAAAGAAGTAATTCGATAACTTAAAGGGGAATAGAGGGACCAGGCGGGTCAGCATAATCATTTGCCAACCTTCGCGACGAATCACCTCGCCGACAGTCGCGGGTTTGATATGCGACATAACCCATCGGGAGGCCCTTTCGCCGAGAAGGTATCGTGCGATAAGAAATGCCAGAGTTGCTCCGAGTACAGTGCCTGCAATAACCAGAAGGGTTCCTTTTATTACACCAAATACAAATCCTGCCCCCATAGTAAAAATGACGCCAGGGAGCAAAAAGACGATTGCCGCGGCCACGATTAAGATAAATAGCAAGCTTGTTTGCCAGCCTCGCTCATTTAGCCACTGCATCAATCCAATTATCTGGTCATCCAGATCGAAATAGACCAGTAAACTCAAAACCCCGGCTACGGCGATGGCGCATACCGCAAGAATCAGTAGAGGAAGAAACTTCACCGCCATAGGGTTATCCACGGAACCAAAGAAACACGGTTTTGATTGCCGCCATTTATTAGCCTAGCTAAAGGAAGCGACAGGTGTTGCTTCTTTATGGCGTCTCGACAGTTTTCTTGCCGAGACTTCATGGCATAGGTGAAGTGCGCCAAGAGGGCCGGTCTTTTGAGAAATGAATTTTCAGTCGCGTGTAGATGGAATAAAAGCGAGCGAAGTTATTTAAAAATCAAATATCGATGAAGGGGATAAGAAGGAAACCGCCAGACTGGGCTCAGTAGCTCAGCCATAGTCTGTCAACAGATATACTTACTCGATCCTAAATTTATTTGCGCAGTGAGCAGATTTAAATTGTTGCTGGAAATAGAGGTGACCGTTGTTCGAGTGCGCGCTCGCAATATTGTTGGCTGGCGGCGGAGCTTGGAGCTATGCCAGCGAGCCTGTTTTGACCCTGGAAGACGCTGTCGACTTAGCGGTGACGGCCAATTTGCGTGTTCAGGCGGCTGCACTTGAGGTCAACGAGGTTTGGGATGATGTAGAGGCATTAAAAACAAAGCGCTATCCCCGGCTGGAAATGAGAGCGGGCATTATCGACAACCTGACTCGACAGAGGTATACCTTTGATCGTGGCGTGTGGGTGCAGAATTCTCCTATAGGGCCCATACCGCCAGAGGAGATAGAGATAACCTCTGAGAGTGGCGTAACCAAGTCCTTTTTGGTCAGTGCGACCCAACCCATCACACAGCTATACACCATAGAGCTTGAGATTTGTGAGGGCTATGTTGTCACCGAAATGGCGGAAGAAAAAGTTCGCCTGGTGCAGCAGGATGTAGGCTATCTCACCAAAGTCCAGTATTTTGAAATAGGTAGAATCCTCGGAGACTTACAGGCCGTGGATGAGGCCATTATTTTTCTCACTTCTCTCAGTGAGCTTGTGGGAAACTATGTAGCCCAGCAAGTTGCCCTTGAATATGAACTCCTGGATGTACGCGCTCGCCTGGCTCAGCGCAAGCTGGAACGTCAGCGACTTACCGATGAGATGGCTACGGCGAAGGAGCGTCTTAATGCCTTGATGGATCGGGATGTCGAAACGCCATTTAATATTCAGAGTCTTCCAAATCCCTACCATTTAACGTTTGATGTAGAAACGTCGTTGGGTCTTGCTTTTGAGCAGCGCCCGGATCTTGCTGAATCGGAGTTATCGATCGAAAAGGCTGAATACAGCTACGATATCAAAAAATCTGAGTATATTCCCGATGTAGATTTGAGTATTGAATACCTAAAACTCTACGACGTTAGATTGATCCCTGATGCTGAAGCTTTTATTGCTCTTGAAATGCGTTGGGAATTTTTTGACTGGGGGCGGAAACGAGATGAGCTATCCAGCCGCGCCAATAAAATTATCGAATCTGAGAAAAAATCAGAGGAGGTCCGAAACCGGATAGAAATAGAGGTGCGCCAAAGCTTACGTCGTTTGCGTACTACCCAAGAGTCTGTGGGTGTTGCCAGGCAACTACAGACAGCTTATCGGGAAAAAGTGCGTGTAATGACAAATCGTTATCGAGAGCAATCTGCCCTTTTGACAGATGTATTGGAGGCAGAAAAACAGCTTTTTCATGCAAATAGCGATTACAACCGCGCTGTACTTTCTGTATGGGGAGCACTGGCTGAGTACGAAAGGTCAGTGGGGGAGGTGTGATAGATGCGCTGTATCAGCCTTTGTCTCATTCTGATAATTATTCTAGTAGGTTGCCACCGCAAGCCACCTGAAAAAAAGCCCACCCCTGTAGAAGTATTTGTCGCACACACTGAAAGTGCAGCCGTGGGATATCCTTATTCTGCCGTAGTAAATCCTTATACCCAGGTTGATGTGGCATTTCGCACGGAAGGCTATGTTCGATTTATACCTGAACGCAAGGCTTTGGGGCGAACACGATTATTGCATGGAGGGGACTATGTCAAAAGGGGTGAAGTTCTAGCAAAAATTGATGATGAACAATACCGCGATCGTGTCGTAGAGGCCGCGGCTAATGTTAGTAAGGCAGAGGCAGAACGACGAAAAGCAGACCTCGATTATAAGCGGGCAACTGCATTATTTGCTACAGCCAGTATTACTGCGCCGGATTATGACGCTGCTCGGGAAGAGTATGAAATCGCCCAAGCCGCAGTGGTTGGAACCAAAGCGCACTTGGATCGTGCAGAAGAGGAGTTAAGGGATACAGTACTTCACTCACCCCTTACAGGAATCATTCTACAGCGCAAGATAGAAATTGGTACATTGGTTCATTCCCAAGCGGTTGGTTATGTTGTCGCGGATATTTCACGAGTAAAAGTTGTATTTTCTGTACCTGACTTAGCGCTTAGTTATGTTCCCCTGGGTAGCGTGGTATCGCTACGTACGGAATCATTGCCTGACATAATTTACAAGGGAATGGTTACAGAAGTTTCACCCATGGCTGACCCTCGTACCCGGGTATTTGCAATTAGCGTCACTGTTGATAATCCTAAAGCTCAGCTTCGGGTAGGCATGATCATGTCTCTGGCCGTGGATAAAATAAAGATACCGCCGAACCGCGTAGTAATCCCCCTTTCGTGCCTCGTTGCCCAGCCGGACAATAAAAAAGGATTCGCCGTATTTGTTCTGGTGCGAGATGGAAAGACCTTGAGGGCAAAATTAAGGAATGTTTTACCAGGTCGAGTAGTGGGGAATAACATTGTAATTATTCAGGGTCTAACTAAAGGGGAAGAGGTTGTCACTACCGGTGCCGCTCTTCTCAGGGATGGGGAAGCTGTAATCGTTGTGCCATGAGGGCAAAGGAATGGCAGATCAACAGGAAAAAAAACGTGCGGAAATCGCGGAGGCCGAAAGCCACCACCGGTTCAATACCGCCCGTTTTTTTGTAGATAACCCAAGTATTTCAAGTGCACTCCTCGTGACGATTTTAGTCTGGGGGGTAGTTTCCTACCTGTTTATGCCCAAAAGTAAAGATCCCAATATCCCTGTTCGTATAGCTGTGGCCACGACTCAATGGCCGGGGCAGGATGCAATGAGTGTTGAAGAGTTGGTGACGCGTCAAGTTGAGGAAGCTATTGCCCAGAGTGAGTATCTGCATGAGCCTGACCCAAGAACCTTTTCAATAAAATCTATGACATTAAACGGTGTATCTTTGGTGCAAGCACAACTTGCGCCGAAAACAGATGTTACCAAAGCATTCAATGACATAAATCTCAAGTTAATTGATGTACAAAAACAGCTTCCTACAGGGGCAAGTAAAGTATCCTTGAACTCTGAGTTTGGAGATACGGCGGCTGTATTACTAGCTATTGCCAGCCCCCGCGCTGGCCCAACTGAAATCACTTTGCGTGCCCAGGATATCCGGGGAGGTATTTCTGAAATCCGTGAGCAGATGGCCAATGGTAAAGATCGAGTTAGTATTGTTGTAGCTTTACCTCTTTCGTTGGTAAGCACCTATTCCTCAACAGGCCTGTGGATTTTCGCAAACTGGTTGGAATCAGAGGGATATGGAACTGATTTTGAAGTGTTAAATGGTTCTGGCTATCTGGGCTTGGATTTTTCATCAGAGAGAAGTAACAGTGAAATACTCAAAGCAACAAACCGGTATTTGTCTGATAAATTGAGCGCACAACGCTTTTTTCCTGATGCCTGGAAGCCCTTTGTCGTTCGTGATCTTGCCAACACTCGAGACCATTTAATGAAGGTCGCTGGCTCGAAATATAGTTACCGGCAATTAGATGACTTCTCTGACCTTATTGCTACGAACATCAGAGCTATTTCTGAAGTAAAACGGGTTTTGCGGACTGGCGTACTTACCCAGGAAGTAAAGCTGATCTATTCCCAAGAGAGATTGGCATCCTATGGATTGCGACCGGACATGATAGCCCCCATTTTAAATGCCCGAAATACAACGATCCCCGGAGGTACAATTATTGCTGATGATATGGGCGTTGCAATTATGCCTAGTGGCGAATTTGAGAATTATGAAGAAATTGCTGAGATGCCGGTGGCGCTTAGTAAAGAGGGCACGCCGGTCTATTTGCGTGGTATCGTTGATGTTATTTTGGGGTATCAAACGCCGCCCCCCTTGTTGAATTATTATGTAAGTAAGGATGAATATGGGCGGTGGCAGAGAAATCGCAGTGTCAACCTATCTGTACAAATGCTGGATGGTAAGCAAATTGGCAAGCTTGGTCGGGATGTGAGTAAGGTTCTTGATCAAGTTAGAGTTGATTTACCAGAAGATTTAATAATAGAGCGGATATCGGATCAACCTCGTCAAGTGCGAGAAAGTGTAAGCCTGTTTTTAGAGGCATTGATAGAAGCAATTATTCTCGTAGTAATTATTGCTTTTATCGGTTTCTCCGATTGGAGATCTGCAGTACTTTTAATGATTTCTATTCCTGTTACTTTAACTATGACTTTTGGCTTTATGCAGCTGATGGGTATAGAGATTCAGCAGGTTTCCATTGCTGCATTGATTATCGCTTTGGGCTTGTTGGTCGATGACCCAGTTGTTGCCAGTGATGCAATTAAGAGGCAAATGGCTTCGGGAAGGCCATCTATAGTGTCGGCCTGGTTAGGGCCGACTTTACTGGCCAAGGCAATTTTTTTCGCAACACTAACTAATATTGTTGCGTATCTACCATTCTTATTGTTGACAGGCAATCAAGGCGACTTTCTACATAGCCTTCCTGTCGTCATGGTTTGTGCACTAGTGGCATCGCGTATAGTTTCAATGACATTTATTCCGTTTCTTGGAAATGCACTGTTGCGACCTCCTGAGCGAGAGGAAAAAAGTTTAGATGTAAGGCGAAAAGAGGGACTTACTGGCCGCTATTATCGCGCTGCTGATTGGGCAATCAGTAATAAAAAGGTTGTACTGTTAATTGCCTTAGGATTACTTGTACTGGGAGTTGTGATAAAAAGTCAGCTGAAAAATGCATTTTTCCCCGCGGATGTACAGTACCTGTTTTATGCAGATGTTTGGTTGAAAAATGATGCCAGTATCAATGCAACGGATAATGTTGCCAAAATTGCTGAAGAAGTGATCATAGAGACCATTGAGAAATATCAGAATACACATTACAAAAATAGTAAAAAGCCAATTCTGGAGGCTATTAGTAGTACTTTGGGAGGAGGCGCACCGCGCTTTTGGTATACAGCTAATCCGCAACAAAAACAGCCAAATTATGGTCAAATTATAGTTCGACTTAGTGATAAATATTTGACCCCAATTCTTGTTCCTATTATTCAGAGGGAACTTTCTGAGCGTATTCCAGGCGCAGGAATAGATGTGCGAGAACTTCAAACAAGTACCGTTGAATACCCATTTGCCATTAGGATTTCTGGACGCGTAGCAGTGGGTTCTGAAAAAGAGGAGGAAGATATTGCTCAATTGCGTGAGTATACTGAGAGAGTTAGAGATATTGTAGAACGGTCGCCTTATGCACGAGTAGTTCGTAGCGACTGGGGAGAGAAAAGTCTTGTATTAAATATGAATGTGCAAGAAGACAGGGCCAGTATGTCGGGTGTGACTAATTCTGATATTGCTCTTGCGTCATCATCTGGCTTTAGTGGCACAACGGTAGATACCCTGCGGCAGGGGGATAAAGAGATCCCTATTGTTGCCCAGCTTCGTTTGGCCGAGAGAGGACAGTTACAGGATGTTAATAACCTCTATATTTTTGCAGCTGATAGTGATATTCATATACCGCTTAGGCAAGTGGCGAACACCTCGATTGATTTCTCTACCGAACGTATTTATCGGTTGGAAAAATTCCGTACCGTTACAGTGTATGCATTTCCTTACTCGGGATTTATTTCATCTGACATAATGGCGGGTGTAAAAAATGAATTGAAAAAGTTTTCCGATACGCTTCCTTCTGGGTATCAATTGCAAATATCAGGTGATGCAGCAAGCACTCAGCATGGATTTTCTCAGCTTATTATGATTATGGCTGTATCTTCCGGTGCGATTTTTCTCGCTCTGGTGTTTCAGTTTAGTAGTCTGGTAAAACCATTGGTTGTTTTCGCAACTGTTCCTCTAGGTATGGTGGGTGCGCTTGTCGCACTATTTATTACTGGTCAACCATTTGGTTTTATGGCCTTTTTGGGAATCGTGAGCCTGATAGGTGTTATAGTCAGTCATATTATTGTGCTATTTGACTTTATAGAAGTGCGCCATGAAGCCGGCGACTCATTACGCCTGGCATTGCTTGATGCAGGCATACTGAGATTACGCCCCATCCTGATCACTATTGCTGCGACAACCTTTGCTTTGATCCCATTGGCAATTCACGGAGGACCTCTGTGGCGGCCCCTGTGTTTTGCGCAGATTGGTGGATTGATTATGGCTACTTTTGGAACCTTATTCTTAGTGCCGGTGATTTATACGACTATGGTCGAGGATTTAAAATGGATCAAATGGGTTGAGCGCAAACCCAAGAATGATAATGATCCTAGTGATTTTGTGATGACCTAAAGATATTTAGTTGTCGTTTAATTAAGCGATCATAGACCTTTTCTCCATTGAGTTAAGGTTATAAATTGAACATGATGGTCTTTCAGAATTGTCATTCAATGCAGCGCAGTAGGATGGCTAAAAGTCTATGTTTTGATCCTATAACTCCGAAAACCACCAGAGGATCCAATGCGTCTACTAATGAAAGTCTTGATACCAGCAAAGGCCGGCAATAAGTCCATCGCTGATGACAGTATGTCCGTTGCAATGAATGACTTTATTGCTTCTGCAAACCCGGAGGCATCTTACTTTTTTCTGGAGCAGGGCAGGCGTGCAGCACTTTTTGTTTTTGAGGAAAATTGTCAAGACCAACTAATGACCTACAATGAAAAGTTCTTTGCTGCCTTTGATGCTGAAATTTGGATAACCCCGACACTCAATCTCAAAGAACTGCAGTTAAATCTTTAAGTGCATATTTAACCTCAAGGAAGGATCTCAGCTACTTCAACGAGGTTGTAACTTGCCAGTGTGATCTAGTTACTCTTGTGGAATCTTTTTTACATATGTGGCTGCTATTTAATACTAATGGCAGCTGATGAATCACAAAAATTTAGTTCTGCTATGAATGGGATTTTAACGTTCGATGAAGACCCTGTTTGAGAACGTATTTGAAGTTATTGGTCCCGTATTTATCTGTGTTCTTGTTGAATACCTGTTCGCAGCGAGCAAGCAAGAGTTGAATTCTAAAATGGTATCCAAATTGATGGCCTATATTGGCTATCCAGCTTTAATTTGGACTATATGCTGGGTCAGAAGGTAGTACTGGATAAATTCCTGTGGGTGTTACTGGCTGCCTTTCTAATGTATTCTTTAATGTCAGCGCTAGCTCTCCTTTTTTTATCGCTCTTTCGATTGAATATACGCACTTACTTCTCCTGTTTAAGTATGAATAATACCGGCAATACTGGTCTGGCTATATGTGCATTGGCATTTGGTCATGCCGGAGTTTTATACGGGGTCGCATTTGTTGTGGTGGGGATGGTGTTTTTCTTCGTTGTTGCCCCAGGGGTAACATCCGGCTGCTGGTCAGCCGAGAAAATTCTTTTTAGTCCGGCAATTTACAGTGTTATTTTTTCTATAGTCGCATTAATTTTCAATATAAGTTTGCCAAAGCCTGTCATGTTTCCCCTTAATATATTGGGCGGTATGGCAATTCCTCTAATATTACCGACACTGGGGCACAGTCTGGCCCAGATTAAGCTGAGTGACACAAGAATTGGTTTAATATTTGCTTTTGGGCATGTGATTCTTGGAGGGGGGGTCGCACTTATCTTGACAAACCTTTTTAATTTTTCAGGCTCAATGCGCGGCGTACTTATCTTACAATCTTTAATGCCTTGCGCTGTCAGCACTTATCTCTGGATATCTATTTATCGTCCTCAGGACTCGGCCAGGGTATCCGGTATTATATTTCTCTCAACATTTATGAGCATTTTTATTTTACCTTTAGCGTTAACTTTCTGGATACAGTAATCCGGTACTGAATTGTCAAGGCTTTAGGTATATTTGTGAGCCCCAAGGTGTTTTATTAAACTTCTATGTGTTGTTAATTTGACTGTGCAGTGCTCTATTGTGTCGTTCCAATCAGATACTCTGCGGAGGCTCCATATTTCGATGCCTAAACGATTCTCGGTAGAGTGGCTAATTTGGGTATTACTAACTCTAATGACGGCCTTATTGGTTGTGCCGTCCCAGTCTATTGCGAGCTATTCTCTCACTTTACATGCGACCTTTGTCGATGGCGATAAATATGGTTATGGGAGGCTTCAAGGAGTTGTATCTTTTCAAGTCTTCTATTTGGATAGCGCTGTAGATAGGCAAAGCTACTTGGATAGAAAATCCCAAGCTCCCCCAATTCGCCATTTTGAGGGTGCTACCTCTAAGAATTTTCAAGAAAAGCTTGAGCACAAGAAGTACCATCAGGTCTGTGATAGGAAGTCGCCTCAAGGACTGCCCCCCTGTGAGGAGGCTAGCTGGAAATATCGGCAAGCAATAGCTTGCTTGCAAGCCAGGGAAGCCTGGGAGGCTCGTTGGGGTAGACCTGAGACCCTGGCACCCCACGGGAGGGCTTTGGAAAATGTCAGGGCCTGGCTTAAAAATGCCAGAGCTGACAAAGAACGCTACTGCGATACGGAGCGAGAGCAAAGCAATTAGTACCGATTCGATAACTCGTTATATCCGTCTGGTAATTGTTGAGATTTTCACAGGGAGAAAGGTGTGTCGCAGCAATGCCCCGTGTAAACTAGGGTGAATCCTGCAGCTAGAAATAGGCCCTCTTTTGAAAGGACGTATTTTACTAACTGGTGCCAGTGGTTTCGTTGGAATGGCACTCTTACCTAAGCTTCGTAAAGAAGGTTATCAGGTTCTGCCGGTGTATCGCCGCAAAATCGAAGGTGGCTTTCAGATCGCTGATCTATCGAGTAATACCGATTGGGCCCGAGCATTAGTAGATATAGATACTGTTATTCACACTGCTGCGCGTGTCCATGTGATGGAGGAGGCCTCCGCTAATCCTCTAGCCGAATTTCGCCGGGTAAATGTTGAGGGCACTATTAAGCTGGCGCAGCAGGCGGCTTCAGCCGGTGTCAGACGCTTTATTTATCTCAGTTCCATCAAAGTTAATGGTGAGTCTACCAGTAACCGTGCTCCATTTAATGCGGATGAGCAGTGTGACCCCACCGATCCCTATGGGCTTTCAAAGAAGGAGGCTGAAGACGCGCTGCTTGAACTGGCTGAGTTTACCGGAATGGAAGTGGTTATTATCCGCCCACCTTTGGTCTATGGCCCGGGAGTAAAAGCGAACTTCCAATCGATGATACGCTGGCTCACAAAGGGAATTCCCCTGCCACTTGGGGCAATTCATAATCGCCGAAGCCTGGTGGCTGTTGGCAACCTGATTGACTTGATTTGTGTATGTATTTCTCATCCGGATGCGGCTAATCAGGTGTTTCTTGTATCTGATGATATGGATGTATCGGTAACAGACCTGTTGCGCGGCCTATCCCATGCCTTGGGATGTGATACTCGACTACTGCCTGTTCCCCAATTCGTACTCACCACCGCACTAAAGTTGATAGGGAAGGGGGCAATTGCCGAGCGTTTGTGCGGCTCATTGCAGGTGGATATCACCAAAACCAAAGAGTTGCTCGACTGGGCTCCCCCTGTGGCCTTAGGTGAAGGCCTGGCCATTACGGCGCAGGCATATTGCCAGGCTGAAGCCCAGGAATCCCAGCAAAAGAGCGCTTAGTCAGAATCATCTAGCGACTACTGATTAACGAGAGAGGGGAGCTTTACCCCTCGTAGTTAATAACTGCGGCGTAGAATCCCAGTAGATAGGTGGCTGGAACCTCAATGGTGGAGCTGTGCCCAGACCTTGCTCTCAGTTTAAGTTTGAGTTTATCCCGATTGCGTACTGAGGCCAGTATTTGTTCCTCGGTGAGAGAGATATCCAGAATCTCTTCAAGCATACATTCATTGCCACTCACACACTGAAGGACATTTTTATCAATAGGGGCAGTTTCTACAGGCTGTCCACCACTTAACTCGGCGGACTCGTAGTGACGCCACGCCCTGCGGTAGGTGATGTTGACCTGCAGGTGGTAACTGGTGGGCGCATCGGCAACTGGTTCGAAGGCGCGGAGATTGTAGTAGTAAAGGTTTAAGTCAGAGCCATCAGTGGTTGCTTGCATTTTTGGCCCTGAGAACTGGGTACCAGAATTTTGCTCACTAGCCTGGATAGATACCGCCTGTCTGACTTCTCCTGGTGTCTTTTCTGATAGATGAGTGACTGAGCTACAGCCAGCCAATAAAATTGCCGCCAGAATAACTGTGAATCTAGTCATGGGCCTTCCCTGTTTTCTTTACACTTCTTTTGGGGCGGGAGTATCGCACAATTAACACACTGGCTGGAACTACAAGATCAAGGTTGCAATCATGGGGTTGATGCTTACTGCGTAAGTCTTCTTATATTGGAAAGGTTGTATTGCCTTAGTGACGCCAAAAGACAACTTCTACAGACCTTTTTGAAGAAGAAAGCGGAGCTAATTGAGGGGGGGCTATCCAATATTTTATAATCAACAGATCTAATTTTTAAGTATATTGTCTATTCAGTTATAGTTAAAAAGTTTCGGCATTATATTCGCGTATGCCTGTTAACCCTGAATCAGGGTTTTTCCCCATGATGATCACTGGATCAGCTGGTACGATGGTATCTCCAAAGGGGCCATTTCTTTATCGAAAGAGTAGGACTCAACAGTATTAAAACTTGCACTTTTCAAGAGTGATTTTATTTCGTTTGCAGTGCGTATATGAAATTTAAGTTGGGTAAAGGATATTTTTTGAGTGACTTATCAGGATGAACCCTGATTGCTATCTGGCCTCCAGGTTTGAACCAATTACTAATATGATTGAAGGGAATTGATAAGTTCTCAATAAAGTAGAGGATGTTATAACACTGTCAACACTTCCACTATTAATCTGAACTTCTACACAATCACCATAAATTACTTCCTCAGTACAGTGCTTATTTGTCAAGATTTTTTAAATTTCATCTGCCACAATTTCTGATATTTTTATGCCCAGATAATGCCTGTCATCACCTAGGCTATTTAATATCGGCAGTGACAGAGATCCATTCCCTGGTCCGATTTCGAAGATTGACTCATCTTTTTGTGGGCATAATTTCTCAGTGGTTTGATTGGTAATAATCTTGTTGAGCATATTTATTTTATTACCGACATCGATACCAGGTTTCCCTTCAGGGTACGAGAGCTGGTTTGCGATAAATCTTGATATTGCATTGATGCTCACTTTTTCATTGTTCAGTTTAGATTTGTTGCTAAAAACTAAGTTTTTATCTTTATTAAAGTTAAGACATAATAATATTAATCCTTTTAATTTATTACCTAATATATTTCATCTGGGTAATATAAAGTTTGCACGGGTGTATCTTTTTTAGATGCAGTAATTGAAGGCGGTTTGAGTATTGAATATAGGGGGCTTCAATTGTCATTTAGCGCCTGAAAAACTAAAAAGCAGGGCATAGAATCATACAGGTATTCCACTGGATTGGGTGGGATGTTTATGACGGCTTTCGACCGCTGCGGTAGCCTACAAGTCTGGAAATGGGGGTGCCTTTCAAGTCACACATGCTAGTTGTTAACATTGGGGGGTAGATAATATACTGTATTTGTATACAGCATATTGATGTCCGATATGAAACTGCCCCCTTTGTTTAGTCACGGCGTCTCTTGTGGCTTCCCGTCTCCAGCAGATGATCATAAAGAAGCCTCATTAAGTCTGGATCAGCATCTAATTACCAGCCCGGCTGCTACATTCCTGGCCAGGGCCAATGGCGATTCAATGCAGAATCTGGGGATTTTTGATCGTGACTTATTAGTAGTAGACCGGTCTCTTGCGCCTGTTCATGGTGATGTGGTGGTGGTTGCCCTGGATGGGCAGCTAACCTGTAAGGTGTTGGATCGCCACCAAGGCAGATTGCTGTCAGCGAATGACAAATATAAGCCAATCCCTATTTGTGAGAGGCAGGAACTGATTGTTGAGGGCGTAGTGAAGGCCTCTATTCGGTACCACCGCCCCTGCTGATGTTGGCTCTAGTTGATTGCAACAGTTGCTATGCCAGCTGTGAACAGATATTCCGCCCCGACCTGCGCGGGCGCCCGGTAGTAGTTCTGTCCAATAACGATGGTTGCGTGGTAGCCCGCTCTAAAGAAGCCAAGTCCCTTGGTATTCCCGACTTGCAGCCCTTTTTCAAGATTGAGCACTTACTGAGAAGGTACGGCGTTACTATTTTCTCCAGTAACTATGCCCTATATGGCGATATCTCCCACCGAGTAATGATGACACTCAGGCAGTTCAGTCCCGAAGTTGAAGTTTACAGTATTGATGAAATGTTCCTGGACCTAAATGGCCTACAGGTTAACTGGTCGGATTACGGGCAGGAAATTCGTAAAATCCTGTGGCGAGATATTCGCATGCCCGTCGGTGTTGGTATAGCGCCAAGCAAGACGTTAGCAAAGTTGGCAAATCGGGCAGCTAAGAATATTCATAATTGCCGGGGAGTCTGTGTTTTGGACTCTCCTAAAAAATGGCAGTGGCTACAAAGGCGTACGCAGGTAGGTGATGTATGGGGTGTTGGTCGGCGTTTCTCCAATCGATTGGGCTCTATGGATATTAAGACTGCCTATGACTTGGCCCAAGCCAACCCTAAAATTCTGCGGCGCCATATCAATGTAAATATTGAGCGGACAATTGAGGAGCTGAACGGGGTCAGCTGTTTAACTTTCGAGGAGCAGCCCCAAGCGAAAAAGCAAATTTATTGCACGCGTTCATTTGGCGAAAAGTTAACCGAACTCCAACCAATTCTACAGGCGGTGACTTTATACGCGAGTAGGGCGGCAGAAAAACTGCGGGCGCAGGAGTCATTGGTGAAATCTATACATGTCTTTCTGCATACATCACCTCACGAGCCCAATTACTACAGTCGAAGCCTGGTGATACAAACTCCGTACCCCACTGATGATACAAGGATGATAGTGCAATTGGCCAAGCGAGCAGTATCGGGCTTGTATCGGCAGGGCCACCGGTTTTTAAAAGCTGGAGTGGGGCTGGTAGAGTTGATTCCTCGTTTGCTGGGACAGGGTGATATGTTTTCCTCTGGGCAGCCGCTTCGAGCGGGCGAGACAATGCAAGCCATTGATCAAATCAACCAGCGCTTTGGCCGGGGAACCCTTTTTCTGGGGGCTGAGGGTATTCAGAAGAAATGGAAGGTGCGGCAGGAGCATAAGTCTCCAGCTTATACGACTCACTGGGATGAGTTGCCTGAGGTTATTATTTGAGGGGTGATAACAGGGTGGGACTGGTCTCAGTACATCTAGGCTAATAGGAGTTCAATTATTGTCCTAAGTGTGTGAAGAGAGGGACTTTTCTCTTTGTAAGTTTGGTGGTTTCATGGGGTTTTATTATTCCGAGCGGCATTTAAATAGGTATTCAGGTGCAGCTAGCTCTGAAGACTCCGATGCGGACGAGAAATGGGGTGTTTAGTTTTCGACTGTCTAAGCGCCTTAGCCTAAGCAGCCACAGATTTTTTGAGGGGTAAAAGTTGTACCTCTGGATGCTTCAAGGTTGGAGAGAAGCGCTTGAGATTAGTTCTAGGGGCTATATCTTTCTGGTTTGGAGTTTAAGGCGCGGCGAAACGCTGAAAAATTATATTCGGGGTTTGAACTCCCTTGCATTGGATGAAAGCCGAAAGGAAAGCTATCTGGATATTAGTAATCTTCCGATAAGCTTTGCGCACCGCGTTGTCGTGCGGAGCGGAAGTAAGGGGTTGTGGGGGGCTAAGTTAGGACTGAGCACGTAAGTGTGTAGCCAGAATCAAGGGGGCTACTGCCTCTTCCGACTTTGGTGCGTGACTGGTTACCAGGAGCTATTATCCTGGTTGCAGTAGTTGTGCTTGAAGTAGTTTGTTATCCAGGGTATGCCGCCTTTTTGGCTTGCGAAATCTCTATTTTTGCTTCAGTAACAGGCTTGATCCCGTTTTACTCAGAAGTATTACCGAAAATTAGAGCGTGATCGGCAGTCATCGCTGCCTCGAACAGCATGTCCCTAGTTCGCTTGTAGCGGGATAGGATCTTTTCGATGGGTAACAGCGTGCCCACCCTTCTCTACGCGGTCAGCCACGCGCGCTAGGTGCTTCTGTGGATCATTGGTGTCGATGAAGAGAAGTATTACGTCGAAGCCATCGTCTTTGGCTTGGACAATGTACTTGATCCTGCCTGGATGACTCATTACAGGCTCGAAGGAGTGGCTCATTTTTGTCTGACGCAGATTGTTTCGCTGGGATTCGGTGATCTTTTTTGCTTTCTTCACTTTGTCCAGGTCACTTTCTTCGAGTCGAGCCACGATCTCATCAAAATTAACGTATCCGCCGAAATCCAAGCCAGCGGACTTCAGCTTATAAATTTGTGGGACCTGTTCAGGTTAGCATTTTTCAGAATTGGTAAAACGACATGGATTAAAGCATGCGCTATCGTCCATGCTTTTCACCTCCGGCGGGTTGCCACCAAGGGCAGGTGGAGCAGTGCAAAGTCCAGAAACAAAAAAGCCCGGCATAATACCGGGCTTTTTTTATATGGCGGTGGGGCAGGGATTCGAACCCTGGGACCTGTTACAGTCAACGGTTTTCAAGACCGCCGCTTTCGACCACTCAGCCACCCCACCAAATTGTGCTGCGCATTATACATAGCTTCTGAGGATGTACAAGCGTCATTTTGATTTTTTTTATATAGTTCAATAAGTTAGGTGATTTATTGACCAGCGCCAGGCTTGACGTCAGGTTGATTGCGCCGCCCCGGTTGCTGGCCGGGGCGGCGTGGCAGGAATCGCTTAGCTCGCTTCTGCGGAGTTGCGATCAATATCTGTAGCGGCGCCAATTCCAACGGCCTTGCGACTGATGCGCGGGTCATTGGCCGGGCGGGTCAGGGCGCGGGGGTTATGTTCAATTGCAGCCGGTTGTGCAGTATCCAGAGGCTGTTGGGGGCCTACTTCACGGCGCTCAGTAACAATTGAGAACTCACCCAGCGGTTTGGGATTGATGCGCGGGTCGTTGCCTGCGCGCCCCTGGTTGGTCGCAGTCGGTTCCTTTTCGGAAGCTGCCAGCTCAGCGGCAACAATTTCTTCCTGGACCTCCGGTTCGCTGGTGTCAGCCTGCTCTTGCAAAGCTTCTGCTGCAGCCTGGGCTTCCTCAAGAACGATTTCCTCTGCGGCTTCTATTTCTGGCTCGGCAGGAGTAATTTCAGCTTTTGAGGTTGCCGCCTCTTCAGCTTCTGTGTCTTCCTGTACAGGCGCTTGCTTTACAACCTCGACCGGCTCGGAGACGGGTGCGGCTGCTTCTTCTGCCTGGGTTGTTTTGGGCTCTGCGGGCTGAGTCGCTGGTTGCTTGGCAGTGACAGGCTTGGTTTCCTGCTGAACGCTTTGCGGCTGTGCTGCAGCCTTGGCAGTCTCTTGTGCTTCAGGTTTCCCTTCACTGGCAGTTCGAACCGGCATGGTAATGGCGGGTTGAGCTGCCTGCTTGGGAGTTCTCTGGGCTTTTTGAGATTCTTTCGCCTTGGATTTAGGTGTCTCTGTACGAGTTTCCTTGGCGACTTCCTTGGTTTTGCGCGCTTCGCTTTCGGCTTCGTCGATAGCTTCGTGAACTTCGCGGTTCAGCTCTTCCTGGCTGTGAGCCACCGCAGTTGCTGCGGTATTTTCACTGCGGCGGCCGCCGCGACGACGCGCTTGCGGGCGACCGCGCACGTTGCTTGGGCGGCGGGCTGGGCGCTGTTGTTCGGAGGCATCGCTCGCCAGCTCGCCAGTGTCAGCGGTACCTGGGGCGGTTTCAACGGCTTGGGTGCGATTGTCGTCCTTACGGCGGTTGTCGTTGCGGCGACGGCGACGGCGACGCTGGCCTTCACCCTGGCGCTCGGAGGCGCTGTCGTGTTCATCCAGCTTGGCGCTGCGCTTATCTTCGCGCTGGTCGTCGCGCTTATTATCTTCGCGGCGATCATCCTTACGGCGAGTTTGGCGGCCGCTGCGGTTGCTGCGGTTTCCGCGCTGGTTGCGATTGCGGTTGCGCTGCTGGTAATCCTTGCCACGCCCCTTGGACTTTTGATGCTTCTTCGGCTCTTCCTCTTCCGCGGTGAAGAAAGAGGCAATAGCGCTGATCAGTCGGCTGAAGAGTCCAGGCTCTTCTTTTTTCTCCGGGGTGGGCGCTGGAGCCGTGTGGCTGATCTGCTGGACGGCCGCTTGTGCTGGTGCTGAACGCTGTGGCTTTTCCTCTTTCTTGGCTAGGGTCTCTTCGGCAGTGCCAGAAATCTTATAGGAGGTTTCCAGGGTGGCAGTGTCGTCGTCACGCAGTCGCTGAACTTCGAAGTGCGGAGTTTCCATCTCGGCGCTGGGCACAACTACCACTCGAGTGGAGTTGCGGGATTCGATTTGGGAGATCGTTTTGCGCTTCTCATTCAACAGGTAGGTTGCGACATTCACAGGGGTGATTGCGCGGATCTCGGCGCTGCGTTCTTTTTTCGCCTCCTCTTCTACCAGGCGAAGAATGGAGAGGGCGAGAGATTTGGTGCCGCGAATAGTGCCCTGGCCACTACAGCGGGGGCAGACGCGGAAGGTGGTTTCACCCAGGGATGGGCGCAGGCGCTGGCGGGACATTTCCAGCAAGCCGAAGCGGGAGATGCGGCCAACCTGAACGCGGGCGCGGTCCATGCTGAGAGCCTTCTCCATACGCTTTTCGACTTCGCGCTGGTTGGACTTGTTCTGCATATCGATAAAGTCGATAACAACCAGCCCGCCCATATCTCGCAGGCGCAGCTGGCGAGCGATCTCGTCGGCCGCTTCCAGGTTGATATTGCGCGCAGTCTCCTCGATATCGCCGCCCTTGGTTGCGCGGGAGGAGTTGATATCAATAGATACTAAGGCCTCGGTCACATCAATAACGATGGAGCCGCCGGAAGGCAGTTTTACTTCGCGCTCAAACGCTGTCTCGATTTGGCTTTCGATCTGATAGCGATTGAATAGCGGGATGGCGTCTTCGTAGTACTTCACCTTGTTGGCGTAGTGGGGCATTACCTGGCGGGCAAATTCTGCGGCCAGTTCGTAGGCGCCTTTGTCATCGACAATAACTTCGCCAATATCGTCGCGCATGTAGTCGCGAATAGCGCGAATAATGACGTTACTTTCCTGGAACAGGAAGTGTGGTGCTTTGGAGGTGTCCGCTTCCTCTTTGATGGCATTCCAAAGCTGTAACAGGTAGTTCAGGTCCCACTGCAGTTCGTCACCGCTGCGGCCAACGCCGGCGGTGCGCACTATGATGCCCATGCCGGAGGGGACTTCTACGCTGGAGAGAGCGTCGCGGAGTTCTGAGCGCTCATCACCTTCAATGCGGCGGGAGATGCCACCTGCACGGGGATTGTTTGGCATCAGCACCAGATAGCGGCCGGCGAGGCTGACAAAAGTAGTCAGGGCGGCGCCTTTGTTGCCGCGCTCTTCCTTGTCCACCTGGACAATAACTTCCATGCCCTCTTTGACAACATCTTTAATCTTGATGCGACCTTCGATGTCTTTGGGCTGCTTGAGGAAGTACTCGCGAGAGATCTCTTTCAGGGGGAGGAATCCGTGGCGTTCTTCGCCATAGTCGACGAATGCAGCCTCAAGGGAGGGCTCTACTCGGGTAATTTTACCTTTGTATATGTTCGCTTTTTTCTGTTGGCGGGTCCTGTTCTCAATATCCAAATCATAGAGCCACTGGCCGTCGACCAGGGCAACACGCAACTCTTCGGGTTGGGTTGCGTTAATTAGCATTCTTTTCATGCGTGTCGTTTTCCTTGCGTTGCGCAAAGGTGTGACACCGCCACTCACAGGCTTGCTTGTTGGCTGCCCGGTGGAGAGGACCACCAGGCAGGGCAGGGAAATAAGGTGCGTCAGCTCTACCGCGCCATGGATCTATGCGGCTTGTCGAGACTGATGTCCACCTGATGTTCGCTCTGCAAAAACTCCGGATACGCGCTGCTATCGTGCTATCCGTTGGTACCTTTAATACCTTTTGTTAGTACTGCCCTGTACCTGTGCTGCAGGCTTCTGCAGCAGGGTTGGGCGCCGCCCCTTGGTTTGTTTCATACTGGGCGGCAAGGTTTGCGTCAGTTGTTCTGCAGTTCAGCTTTTGGCTGATACCCACTCTTCTTAATTTTTCACCAGGCTTGCGGAAGCTGTGCTGCCCTGGTTACCAGTTCGGTTGCTGGCTTGTCGTATTCTGCAAAACCGGACGCAAGTTTGAGTCGTCCTTTCAAGCGCTGCGGGTCACGGCCCGTCTTACCTTCGCGATAATTACCCGCGTAACCGCGGGCTGTTGTTGCCAGTGAGCTCCCCTCAGGTTCTAGTAGTTGGGGGACATCTCAAGGGCTAAGTTTTATCAATGACGCGGCATCCCCGCGCACCTGCTGAATGGGGATGTTTTCTCCAAAGCCACGGCTGTCTCTTCATGTGGGAAGTCGCCAGTGACCGAAAACATGCCGAATTCAGGCCGACCGAATATAGCATGGGCAGGGAGGTGCTTCAATTGTATCCCTGGCAACGCTATGATGCGCGTCATGCGAAGTATACCCCCCCCTAAAAAGGCTCCGGCTGAGCCCCCATCAAAGACCTCTAATCCATCTGGCGGCGTACAGTTTTTGACTGTGCCTGAAGAGCTGGCGGGACAGAGGATCGACAATTTCCTCCAGGCGCGCCTCAAGGGTGTGCCGCGCTCACGTATATACCGAATCCTGCGCAAGGGTGAGGTAAGAGTAAATAAAGGACGAATAAAGGCTGAATACAAGTTAAAGGCGGGCGATGTGGTGCGAGTGCCGCCAATTCGTGTTGCCGAGCAGGCTGAGGCCCCTCTGGCTGGTGAATCTCTGCGCCAATTGATCCAAGAGTCCATACTTTACGACAAGCATGGGTTAATGGTGATCAATAAACCGTCGGGTCTTGCGGTCCATGGTGGCAGCGGTGTCAGATTGGGTCTGATTGAAGTTTTGCGCCAGATGTTTCCGCAAAGCCCGTTTATTGAGTTGGTGCACCGCCTGGACCGGGATACTAGTGGAGCCATCATGGTGGCCCGCAAGCGCGCGGTATTGCAGCATGTTCAGTCAGAGTTGCGGTCGGGAAAGATCGGTAAGTCGTATCAGGCGTTGGTGGTGGGCAAGTGGCCCCGAGGCCGCCGCGCTGTTGAGGCGCCTTTGCGCAAGAACACTTTGAAAAGCGGCGAGAGAATGGTGTCGGTGCACCCTGAGGGTAAGCCTTCGGAGACTCGCTTTAAGTTGATTGAGAGATTTAAGGCGGCGACTCTGCTTTCCGCAGAGCCAGTTACCGGGCGAACACACCAAATTCGAGTTCATGCACAGTTTGTTGGTTGTCCTCTGGCGGGCGACAGCAAGTACACCTCGGACGAAGTCAATCGAGAATTTCGTGATCGCGGCCTGAAGCGTCTCTTTTTACACTCGGCTTCAGTGCGCTGCTCTTTGCCAGATGGCTCCAAGGTTGAGGTGGAGGCTCCACTTCCTGCGGAGCTGAGCGCAGTGCTGAATAGATTAAGGGAAGAGTAGGGCGTTCGTTTGTTATGTTGGTAATCCTCGATTGGGATGGGACGGTTTGTAATTCTGAGGCGCGTATCGTTGATTGTATGTTGCGGGCGGCAGGTAGAGCCGGCTTGCCGGTGCTTGCCCCGGAAGCGGTTAGCAACATCATCGGGCTTGGTCTGCCGGAAGCGATATCCTCTCTGTTTCCAGAGGCTGCCAGTGAAGAAAGGCTCACGTTACGCGAGCTTTACTTTGATGAGTGGATGGCAGCCCGAGTTGAACCCCTGCCTTTATTTGAGGGAGTTCTGGATACCCTGGACCAGCTGCTGTGCGGTGGCCATCAGTTGGCGGTAGCGACCGGGAAGAGTCGGCAGGGGCTCAATCGGGAGTTTGAGGAGCATGGCCTCGGTCACTTGTTTGTCGCAAGTCGTTGTGCGGATGAGACCGCTTCTAAGCCTGACCCGCTGATGCTGAATGAGCTGCTGCATGAGACTGGAACCGATCCGGAGCAGGCGGTAATGGTAGGGGATACCGTATACGACTTGGAAATGGCGGCGGCGATCGGTATGCCCTCTATCGGGGTGAGTTATGGTGCTCATTGCTCAACCCGGTTGCAGGGTTGTGGTCCCAAGGTTGTTATCGATCGTTTCTCCGAGCTGCTCCGCTGGCCGCCACTCCTTTAAGTGGCTTGTGCGGGCCCAGTGGGTCTACGCCAAATTGATTCAGCATATCGGTAAGGCGGATTAGTGGCAGCCCAACCAGGGTGTTAATATCTGCTCCTTCAAGCCTCTCAAACAGGGCGATACCGAGCCCTTCCACCTTAAAAGAGCCGGCGCAATCGTAGGGTTGTTCCAGCTCTACATATCGTTCAATTTGCGCTGTGCTCAAGTGGCGAAAGTGGACAGTGAAGGTTTCGGTATCGCTCAGCTGCTCTCCATTTGCGCTATTCAGCAGGCTCAAGCCGGTGTGGAATATCACTTTTTTGCCGTTGCAGGCTTGCAGCTGGGCGATGGCGCGCTCCCTGTTGCCTGGCTTGCCGAGTATTTGACCGTCACAAGAGGCGACTTGATCTGAGCCGATAATCAGTGATTTCGGGTGGCGGTCTGCCAGGGCGCGCGCTTTCTCTGCGGCGAGGCGCAGGGCGAGTGCGGCTGGCGCTTCTCCTGTCTCTGGTGCTTCATCTATATGGGGCGAATCCTGCTGAAAGGGGATGCCAAGCTGTTGTAGTAGGGCTCTGCGGTAAGGAGAGCTGGAGGCTAGTATCAGGGGGTGGGGCATTCTGGTGGATTTTCCGCTGGGTCGAATAGTGGTTTGTGACCGGGCGATACTGCAATGCCTGATTTGTTTTGACAAGGCTAAGGTGAGTCCATAGAATTGCGCGCTTATGTCGATAGCCCCCTCTAAATCAGTATTGCCAAAGAGCATTGATGCTCGGAAATTGGTGCAGCGAGAGCAGTTGCTCGATGGTGTTTTGCCGTTGGAGTCCTTGCCTCGGGTTGGTAGCGCAGTTGAGTCTGTCCACGGAGAGATTTCTGCTGAATTGCAGTTTGAGCGAGACTTGCAAGGCCACCAAACGGTGAGCGGCAAGGTTCAACTTGCGGTTGACCTCTTGTGTCAGCGCTGTTTGTCACCGGTCCATGAGCAGATCGAGGCACAGTTTAGCTGGGGTATCGTGTGGACTGAGGAGCAGGGTAAGGCCCTGCCCAAAGATCTGGACCCGGTGATCCAGGACGGCGATGAGCTGGACTTGCACCAGATCCTTGAAGATGAAATTTTGCTCAATTTGCCAATGGTGGCTTATCACCAGGAAGAATGTGTCTCCAAGGAGAGCTTTCATTTTGGTGGCGAGGTCGCCGAAGCGGATGAGCAACAGGCAAACCCCTTTAAAGTGCTGGAGCAGTTGAAGGGTTCGTCGGGTAAATCCTAGATTTTCCGATGAGTTTGGGCTCGCCGGTAGGCGCCCCGGTTCCAGCGAAATTTGTTTATTTTAGGAGCTAGCAATGGCTGTTCAACAAAACAAGAAGACTCGTTCCCGTCGCGGTATGCGCCGTTCCCACGATGCGCTGGGCGCAGGTGCTACCCTTTCCGTCGATCCGACTACCGGTGAAAAGCACCGTCGTCACCATGTGACCAAAGACGGTTTCTACCGTGGTCGCAAAGTGATCGAAGTTAGCGGCGGCTCTGAAGAAGAGTAAGCTTTGTCCAGCCAATTGCGATTGGCCGTGGATGCAATGGGCGGGGACTTAGGTCCCCGCTCTGTCGTTCCGGCCTGTATTAGATTTCTTCAAAACTTCCCTGAAGCGCAGCTAAAGCTATTTGGCCCGCGCGCAGAGCTTCAAACTCTGGTTCATCAAGAGCTGCAGCGCCATCGCCGCCGCGTTACCCGTCGTCTCGAAATTGTCCATTGCGAGCAAGTCATCACTCAAGAGTGTAATCCGCTGCAGGCTGTTCGCCACAAGCGAGACTCAACTATGGCAATGGCGTTGAAGAGTGTTGCGGCGGGAAATGTGCAGGCTGCAGTGACCTCCGGAAATACCGGCGCCTTACTGGCGTTGAGTCGCAGTATTCTTGGCAATATCCAAGGTGTCAGAAAGCCGGCGCTGGGTAAGTCTGTGCCCTCCGGTACGGGTTCTTGCTATCTTTTGGACCTCGGCGCCAACGTGGACTGCAGTGCTGAGGATTTGCTCCAATTTGCCCGTATGGGAATTGAAGCCCAGCGCATCCACACTGCCCGAAAGGGGGTGAAGGATATCAAGGTAGCGCTGCTCAACATTGGGGCGGAAGCGCACAAAGGTAGTGCTGAAATACGCCGAGCGGCAGAGCTGCTCGAAGCGGACCCTGGAGTAAATTACGTTGGCTTTGTTGAGGGGCATGATATTTTTACAGGTTCGGTAGATGTGGTTGTTTGCGATGGCTTAATGGGTAATGTCGCGATGAAATCTGCCGAGGGTGTTATTCGACTAATGGGTCAAAAAGCGTTCACAATCGAGAAAAGAGGGTGTTTTAAGCGTTTTTTTGGCCAATTGGCCATAAAGCTGTTGCGAAAATGGCGTACACAGGTGGAGCCCGCCCGCTATAATGGCGCCAGCTTTGTAGGGGTGAAGGGCAACGTGATCAAGAGTCACGGCGGTGCCAGTAGTGAAGCTTTTTATCGGGCGATGGTTACGGCGAAGGAGTGTGCCGATGCTGACCTGGCCGCCAGGGTCGATGCTGCTATGGCACAATCCGGCGAGAGACGCTCCATGGATGAAGGCTAAGAAGCCGTTCTCCCTTACTGAAATCAGCCACATTTAGGTTAAGGATATCTTATGACCAATGCCGCACTCGCATTTGTCTTTCCGGGGCAGGGCTCCCAGAAAATAGGTATGCTCTCTGAGATTGCCCAAGAGGCGTCTGAGATTCAAGCGACCTTTGCCGAAGCTTCTGACGTGCTCGGCTACGACCTCTGGGACCTGTGCCAAAATGGCGAGCAGGAAGCAATTAATCTCACCCAGCGCACCCAGCCTCTCTTACTGACCTCCAGTGTTGCCCTTTATCGTCTATGGCGCTCCCGTGGTGGTGCCCAGCCGGCATTTATGGCTGGTCACAGCCTGGGCGAGTGGTCTGCATTGGTATGTTCTGGTGTTCTGGCATTTAAAGATGCCGTTCATCTGGTTCGCGAGCGCGGCCGCTTGATGCAGGAGGCAGTCCCCGTAGGGGAGGGCGCTATGGCGGCGATTATCGGCCTCGATGATAAAGATGTTGAAGAGGCTTGTGCTGCTTCTGCTGAAGGTGAAGTAGTTGCTGCAGTTAACTACAACTCTCCCGGCCAGATTGTTATCGCCGGCAGTAGTGCGGCAGTACAGCGCGCTATTGAGGCCTGTAAAGCAGCTGGCGCAAAGAAGGCTATGCCTCTTCCTGTGAGTGCGCCATTCCACACCGAGCTGATGCGTCCGGCAGCGGAAAAATTGACCCCCCAAATTGAGGCGACAGAATTTAACGCGCCAGAAATACCTATAGTGCACAATGTCCACGCAGAGATTGAGTCTGCACCAGAAAAAATTAAGGCCCTGATGATCGAGCAGATATATCGCCCGGTTCGCTGGACTGCCTGTGCGCAAAAAATCATTGGCACTGGTGTTGAGCAAATGGTTGAGTGTGGCCCGGGCAAAGTTTTATCTGGCCTGATTAAGCGTGTTGATCGGAGTGTTTCCTGTCACGCAATCGATAGTCCCAGTAACTTTAATGAAGCTCTGCGAGCTACAGCGGTATAAGCCGCTCAAAAAGTAGTCCAGTAGTTGAATAAGGATAAGTGAGAATGACCCTACACATTTCCCTTGAGGGTAAAGTTGCCTTGGTGACTGGTGCAAGCCGCGGTATTGGTGCGGCAATTGCAGATATGCTCGGTGGAATGGGTGCCACAGTTGTTGGTACTGCCACCAGTGAATCCGGCGCTGAAAAAATTAGTGCCCGCTTCGCTGAGGCCGGCATTGCAGGCGCTGGCAAAGTTTTGGATGTAACCAGTGCTGAAAGTATTTCCGAGCTTCATGCTGCGGTGAAAAATGAGTTTGGTGCTCCTGCAATCTTGGTTAATAATGCTGGCATCACCAAGGACAACTTGTTGATGCGCATGAAGGACGACGAGTGGGATTCAGTCGTCAATACGAATTTGACAGCGGTCTATCGCATGAGTAAGGCTTGCCTGCGCGATATGACCAAGGCGCGATGGGGGCGGATTATCAATATCAGCTCCGTCGTTGGCAGTATGGGTAATGCCGGTCAGAGCAACTATGCGGCGACCAAAGCAGGTGTGGCAGGGTTTGCCCGCTCCCTGGCTTCAGAGGTCGGCTCCCGTGGAATCACAGTAAATACTGTAGCTCCCGGCTTTATTGATACTGATATGACAAAAGTCTTGCCTGAAGCGCAACGTGAGTTGCTTCTGGGTAAGATTCCTCTCGCTAGACTCGGAAAGCCTGAGGAAATTGCTTCGGTGGTTTCCTTCCTGGCGAGCGATGCGGGAGGCTATGTCACCGGTGAGACGATTCATGTCAACGGCGGTATGTACATGGCGTAGTTTGTGTTCCAAAATGTCTCTTTAACTTATTGATTTTAGAGATATTTATGTTTTGGCTGATGGTGTTGAGGGGCCGCACATTACATCCCGAAAAACTTGGGGTACAATGGCCTCTGAATTATCCAAAAGCTGTGTGAGCCGGTCGTTATCACCAACAACATTGGATACGGTGAAAAAACAATAGCGACTAAAACAGATTTTTACCCACTAGGAGTTAAATTGAATCATGAGCAGCATTGAAGAGCGCGTAAAAAAGATCGTTGCTGAACAACTGGGCGTTAAGGAAGAAGATGTTAAACCTGAAGCCTCTTTTGTTGAAGATCTGGGCGCTGACTCACTCGACACAGTTGAGCTGGTAATGGCTTTGGAAGAGGAATTCGAGACTGAAATTCCCGATGAAGAAGCTGAAAAAATCACTACTGTTCAGCTGGCAATGGATTACATCAAGGACAACCTTGGTTAATTCCTGCTGGGTAGTTTAGGCACGGACAGCCCGTATGCTGTACGTAGCTGAGCGATTCTGAAAGCCGTCCTATGTTTCATAGCGCGGCTTTCTTTTTATTGGTACTAAGGAATTGTGACTGCTAACCGGATGTTGTTCTTTTAACTACATTGGTGATGGACGGTAGCAGAAAATTTCAGGGGGGGAGCGCAGTGTCGCACAGAAGAGTTGTTGTAACCGGAATGGGAGCCGTTAGCCCGTTAGGTAACATCCTAGAGGATACTTGGTCTGGGGTACTACAGGGAGCTAATGGCGCTGCTCCGATTGATACATTTGATGTCTCGGCTTTTTCAACCCGCTTCGCCGCTACTGTAAAAGGTTTTGATCCCACACCATATATGCCCGCAAAAGAAGCGCGCAAGATGGACACTTTTTTGCAGTACGGGCTGGTTGCCGGTATGCAGGCAATGCAAGACAGCGGCCTGGAAGTGACTGAAGAAATGGGCCCCCGTGTGGGCACTTGTATCGGCTCCGGTATGGGTGGCATCCTGGCAATTGAAGATAATGCTCTGTTGATCGCAGAGAAGGGTCCTCGCCGTGTATCACCTTTCTTTGTGCCTGGAGCGATTATTAATATGGTTGCGGGCAACCTGTCCATTAAATATGGCTTCAAGGGCCCCAACCTTGCAGTCACAACAGCCTGCACCACGGGAACTCACGCGATTGGCCTGGGTGTCCGTGCAATTCAGTATGGTGATGCCGATGTGATGGTGTGTGGCGGTGCGGAAATGGTTACCACCCCGGTAGGGCTTGGTGGCTTCTGTGCAGCCAGGGCACTGTCTACCCGCAATGATGATCCGCAATCTGCCAGTCGTCCCTGGGATAAGGACCGCGATGGCTTTGTATTGGGCGAGGGTTCTGCAGTACTCGTTTTGGAAGAGTACGAAAGTGCAAAAGCTCGCGGAGCCAAGATTTATGCAGAAGTTGCCGGCTTTGGCATGAGTGGTGATGCTTACCATATGACTTCCCCGCCGGAAGATGGTGCTGGTGCTGCTCTCTCAATGGAGAATGCTCTGAAAGATTCCGGCATGAACCCCAGTGATATCCAATATATCAATGCTCACGGTACCTCGACGGTACTGGGGGATAAGGCTGAGATTCTGGCGGTTAAAAAAGTGTTTGAGGGAACGACAGACTCTCTTGCCGTGAGCTCCACCAAGTCGATGACTGGCCACCTGCTGGGAGCTGCTGGAGCGATTGAGGCTGTGTTCTCGGTAATGGCGCTGCGCGACCAGGTTGCGCCCCCCACCATCAATCTCTTCTCCCCGGATGAGGCCTGTGCCGGTATCAACCTGGTGCCCCAAGAGGCCCAGCCAATGGCGATTAATGCAGTCCTTTCCAACTCCTTTGGATTCGGTGGAACCAACGGATCGCTGATTTTCAAACGGGTCTGACCCCTGTGCCCACCCTATGGTGGGCGTATCTACGCCGAGGATTCCATGGGCCCGTTGCCTCAAATGTACGCTCGGGGGCTGGCCGTTGATCAGTTGCCAGATGACGCTGATTACGCGGATGGAATCCTCGAAACAATGCGCTGTCACAACAAAAGTCTGCCGCTTTGGTCTTTACACCGAGCTCGCCTGGAGCGTTCCGGTATGCTGGATAAGGCTTGCCTGGGCGATATCGAGCAATCGACACTAAAATTGGCAGCTGGTTGCCGCTGGCCTGAGGCGATTGCCCGCCTGCGCATGGGTATTGTGAGCGGGCGAAAATTCTGGGATCTGACACTTCGGCCACTGGATATGGGTTCTGAGTGGCAGCTGGGAGTCAGGCTGTTTCCCTGTTCTACGAGCCTGCCCATAGGCGGTAATTCGAACCAGGGCAGCAAAACTTTACTCCGCAATCGATATAATACGGCGAAAGCGGAGCTGCCAGTGGGGCAATTTCTCGATGGATTGATGCTGGACTCTGCGGGAAGGGTAATCGAAAGTCTGCGCTGTAATATCCTGGCCAGATACGGTAGGGAGTGGGTGACCCCAGCCCTCCACCGTTGCGGTGTCCACGGTGTGATGCGGCAATGGCTTTTGGGTCAAATCCACTGGAAAGAGCGGGATATGGATCTTACGGAACTCTGTGAGGCCGATGAACTGGCCCTCTGCAACAGTGTTCGGGGTGTATTACCAGTGGTAGAGGTAATCGGTTACAAGAATTGGTCTGTGGGCTCAGAGACCCGCAGGCTGCAGAAGCTGATATTGGATAAATTGTGGTGAAGAAAAAGCAAGCGAGTTTCGCTTGGAGGGTATTGAAGCTGTTTTTTAGCGGGCTGGTATTGGCCAGCCTGGTTGCAGTTGCATCTCTGTACGTGGCAAAGGAAGCCCTGGAATCTCCTCTGCCAATTGCTCAAGAGGGGCTTAAGCTTCAGGTGGAGAAGGGCGGAAGCCTGTCCCGGACGCTGCGAAGCCTCCAGGGAGAGGGCGTTATCCAGTGGCCGCAGATACTTCTCGCCTACGCCTATTGGGAAGGCACAACAGAAATTCATTCCGGCGAGTACCTGGTTCCCTTTGGCAGTAATGCCCGGGATCTGATTGCGCGCCTGAATCGCGGCGAGGTCACTCGCTACCGGGTTACCCTGTTGGAAGGCTGGACTTTCCGCCAGGCCCTGCAACAAATCCGCTCCGGCGAAAGTATTGTTCAGTCCGAGGCGGGTAGTGATGTCAGTGCCGCTGCCCGGGCCCTGGGCTTAAAGGAAGATGAGGCTGAGGGATGGATTTTCCCAGACACCTACGTTTACCGTTCCGGCACCACAGATATTGAGTTGCTGCGCCAGGCCTATGACCGGATGCAGAAAGTTTTGGATGAGGAGTGGCGGTCAAAAGGGGATGATCTTCCCTATAAGTCTCCCTATGAAGCTTTAATCATGGCTTCGATTATCGAAAAAGAGACTGGGCAGCCTTCCGAGCGCAGTGAAATAGCGGGTGTTTTTGTGCGCAGGCTCAACAAAGGCATGCGCTTGCAGACAGACCCCACTGTTATTTATGGTCTGGGTGAGGAATTTGATGGAAATTTGACCCGAACCCATCTGCGCCAGCCAACACCTTATAACACCTATGTTATCAATGGCCTTCCTCCCACGCCGATTGCCCTGCCTGGGCGAGCGGCAATTCGGGCCGCTTTAAATCCGAAGCCCGGTAAAAGTTTGTATTTTGTCGGTAAAGGAGATGGGTCCCATCATTTTTCAGCGACTCTGACAGAGCACAACCGTGCGGTGCGGGAGTATCAGCTGAAAAGACGAGCGGATTACCGCTCGAGTCCGGCAAAAGGAAAGGATTAGTGTCGCACGGCAAGTTCATTACCCTCGAGGGTGTAGAGGGAGTGGGGAAATCCACCAACTTACTCTTCATTACCGAGTGGCTCAAAAAGCACAATATAAAGTTTATCCAAACCCGGGAGCCGGGTGGCACCCCGTTGGCTGAACAGCTGCGCGAGCTGTTACTGGCAAAACGGGATGAATCGGTTGACCCCACGGCAGAATTATTGATGGTGTTTGCCGCCCGCGCACAACATCTGTCTCAGGTTATACTACCCGCGTTAAAACGTGGGGATTGGGTAATCTGTGATCGCTTCACCGATGCTACCTATGCCTATCAAGGTGGCGGTCGCAAACTGGATCGACAGTTAATCGAGCAGTTGGAGCAGACAGTTCAAGGGGATTTGCGCCCAGATAAAGTACTCCTTTTGGATCTCGACCCGGAAGTGGGGCTGCAGCGAGCCGCACGCACCGGGGAAGCAGATCGTTTTGAGAGTGAGCATTTGGCGTTCTTCCAGCGGGTGCGCGCGGCATATCGCGAGCGAGCTGAAGCGGCACCTGCCCGTTATGCAATTGTTGATGCCAGCCAATCTCTGGAGAAGGTGCAGGTGGACCTAGCCAGGCAATTGGAGCTGTTGCTTTAAGCTATCTTGCCCCCAGAATCTATTTTCAAATGATAAGACTTGTGGCTGATGTCTGTGCCTGAAACTTTTGAGTATAAATCGATACCGGTACCTTTACCCTGGCACTTCGAGCAATGGCAGAGATTGGTTTTGCAGTTGCAGGCGGGCCGCTGCCCGCACGCTTTACTGCTGACCGGCCCGGAGGGGTTGGGGAAGCGACAATTCGCGGCTGCTTTTACTGCGTTGGCCCTATGTGAACAACCGAGGGCAGGTCAGGCTTGTGGAGAGTGTAAGGATTGTCGGTTGTGGATGGCTGGCTCGCATCCTGATTTCCTACAAGTTGAACCTGAAAAGCCCGGTGGACCTTTGAAAGTGGAGCAAATCCGCCAACTGGGCAACTTCGTTTCCCGTACCAGTGGGCGGGGCGGGGCGCGCCTGGTTTGTTTGTCGCCTGCGGAGGCGATGAATATCAATGCAGCCAATGCTTTGTTGAAAAACCTTGAAGAGCCTGCAGCTTCCGTTATCTTTGTGCTGATCACCGATGCCCCCATGGGTCTTCTGCCAACGATTAGAAGTCGTTGTCAATCCATTGCTTTTCCACCTCCAACTGAAGAGATCGCGCTACAGTGGTTATACAGCAATGGGCTGGAAGAGCCGCTGGCACAGAGAGTCTTAACCCTGGCCGGTGGGGCACCATTATTGGCTGCTGAACTGGCTGAGCCCAAGCCGAGGGAAGTACGCGAGCAGTTTTTAAAAGATCTCGATGCTGTAGCTCAGGGCACGGCGAGCGCCGTCTCTACGGCGGGCCGTTGGGAAGCACCAGCCGAGGGGGTTGAGTTGGTCCAACTGCTGCTTTTCTGGCAGCACTGGCTGACCCAGATGGTGCAGATACGCAGTTGCGATCTCAGTGGAGATGCCCAGTTAATGAGTCTGTTGCAGAGGTTGCCGGGGTTGGGAGAGCAAAGCCTGCAGCCGGTTTTTGCCTTCTACGATCATTTACTCCAGGCACGCAAGGGATTGCTGGGCACAGCCAACCCAAACCGTCGCTTGCTGCTTGAAGAATTATTCATCCGCTGGGCAAAGCTTTTTGCTTAGGTGTCCTGCACAAATGGGGTGGGGCCATTGGCGCTGCCTGGACACAGGCTGCGGGCTTAGATAAGTTAGCGCATCATTTAGAAATATAAACATTGAGGTTGTCCATGAAAGCCATGGGAGGCGGTGCCCGCAACGGCATCCTGTCACTGAAAATCCAGGATAAATCTGTGCTCTACGCGGCCTATATGCCCTTCGTTAAGAATGGTGGCCTGTTTATCAGTACCGATAAGTCGTACAGCCTTGGCGATGAGGTGTTTCTGCTTCTGAGCTTGATGGATGAGCCAGAAAAAATTCCAGTTGCCGGTAAAGTGATCTGGATTACCCCCAATGGTGCCCAGGGCAACCGCACTCCCGGTATCGGGGTTCAATTTGGCGATAAGGACAATATCGCCCAAAACAAGATTGAAACCCATTTGGCGGGAACTTTAGAATCCAGCCGCCCAACCCATACGTTGTAACCCTCTAATGCTTGTTGATTCTCACTGTCACCTGGACAGACTTAAGCTCGATAAATTTGATGGCGATCTGGATGCTGTATTGGATCTGGCCCGCAGTCGCGGTGTTGGCAGGTTCCTCTGTGTCGGTATCAGTCTGGAAAACGCCGATGCGGTTGTTGAAATCGCATCCCGCTACGAGGACGTAGTCTGTTCCGTTGGTGTGCACCCGCTGGATGTCGACTCCGGCATGGCGGATGTTGAGCGACTGGTAGGAATGGCTAACCAGCCCAATGTTGTTGCATTGGGGGAGACAGGCCTGGATTACTATTACAGTACTGACACTCAGGAAATCCAGCAGCAGAGCTTTATTGCACACCTGAAAGCGGCAGGGCAGGCAGAGCTTCCGGTTATTGTGCATACGAGAGATGCGCGGGAAGATACTATCGCTCTCATTAAAGAGCACGGTAATACCAATACCGCAGGTGTTCTGCACTGTTTTACCGAGAGCTGGGATATGGCCAAGGCTGCCCTGGATCTCAATTATTATATTTCTTTGTCCGGTATCGTGACCTTTAAAAATGCCGAGGAGCTGCGGGATGTCGCCCGCAGGCTGCCTTTGGATCGGTTACTCGTTGAGACCGACTCCCCTTATTTGGCCCCAGTGCCCTATCGGGGTAAGCCCAATATTCCGGCCTATGTGCGTGAAGTGGCGGAATTTATCGCTGATTTACGCGGTATTCCCTACGAAGAGCTGGCCGAAATCACCTCAGAAAACTTTTTCAGATTATTCCCCCGGGCAGTTTGATCCGGGTCTATTGGATGTTCCCCTATGATGAAGCAGCAGCTGCAAGTCATGCTGACTCTGCAAGACGAGATTAATACGGTAGTTAATGAGAACTGGCGTGAGCAAAATTTTGCCTGGTACCGCGCAATTTGGGTGGAAAGTGCAGAGCTGTTAGATCACTACGGCTGGAAGTGGTGGAAAAAGCAGCTTCCGGAAATGGACCAGGTAAAACTTGAGCTGGTGGATATTTGGCATTTCGGATTGAGTCTTGAATTGCAAAAAGGCTCCCCGCAGAAAGTAGCTGAAATTATGCTGAAGGAATTTGATGGTTCTGAGCGTTCAGCAGGCGATTTCCGTGAAAATCTCGAGTCTTTCACCTTGAGCACCCTGGCCACCAAACAGTTTGATGTTGCTGGTTTTGCTCAACTATTGGCTGATGCAGGAATGTCTTTTGCTGAGTTGTACCAGCGATACGTCGGTAAAAATGTACTTAACCGATTCCGCCAGGATAACGGCTACAAAGATGGCAGTTATGTGAAAACCTGGGCGGGCCGCGAAGACAATGAACATCTTGCGGAAATTGCAGGACTTTTGGATTCGTCTACTGCTGATTACAGTGATCAGGTTTATATGGCTTTGCAAGAGCGTTACCGGGAAATGGCATTGACATAACCACTCGCAAAGAGTGTCCATTACAGCCTGAGGGGGTTTTGTCATACAAATTGAGCCGCTATTTCGCTTGTGTAAGATGAAATTTACTCGCGAGGCCCTATAATGCGGCCGCTTACAAACGAGGGAGAACTATCGTGAAAGCACCTGTACGTGTTGCTGTTACCGGCGCTGCCGGTCAGATTAGCTATTCGTTGCTGTTCCGCATCGCCTCTGGCGAAATGCTGGGCAAAGATCAGCCGGTTATTCTGCAATTGCTGGAAATCACTCCGGCATTGGAAGCGCTGAAAGGCGTTGCTATGGAGCTTGAAGACTGCGCTTTCCCGCTGCTCGCGGGTATCGTTCAGTCCGATGATGCTACTGTTGCGTTCAAAGATGCAGATTACGCTTTGCTGGTAGGCGCGCGTCCCCGTGGACCGGGTATGGAGCGTAAGGACCTGCTGGAAGCTAACGCTGCTATCTTCTCTGCACAGGGTAAAGCCCTGAACGACGTTGCTTCTCGTAACGTAAAAGTACTGGTTGTTGGCAACCCGGCTAACACCAATGCCCTGATCGCTCAGCGCAATGCGCCAGACCTGGACCCGCGTAACTTCACTGCGATGACCCGTCTGGATCACAACCGCGCTTTGTCTCAGTTGGCAAACAAAACTGATTCCAGTGTTAACGACATCACCCATATGACCATTTGGGGCAACCACTCTTCCACTCAGTACCCAGACCTGCACCAAGTGAAGGTTTCCGGTGCTGCAGCCATGGATAAAGTGGAGCAGGAATGGTACGAAAACGACTTCATCCCGACTGTTCAACAGCGTGGTGCAGCTATCATCAAGGCGCGCGGTGCTTCCTCTGCGGCTTCCGCTGCCAACGCTGCCATCGACCATATGCGCGATTGGGCTCTGGGCACCGCTGAAGGTGACTGGACCAGCATGGCTGTATTCAGCGATGGTTCTTACGGTATTCAGGAAGGCCTGATTTACTCTTTCCCTTGCACTTGCAAAGACGGCGACTGGGAAATTGTTCAAGGCGTTGACATCAACGACTTCTCTCGCGAGAAAATGACTGCTACCGAGCAGGAGTTGGCGGAAGAGCGTGATGCAGTAGCACACCTGCTGCCGTAATAGGGAATAAAAGGTCCGGGGCTTTATCCCCGGGCTGTTCCCAAAAGCCCACATCTTGGTGTGGGCTTTTTTGTGCCTCAATTTTGTAACTCCCAGCCCGGCTTCGAATAACCTGCCGGTCAGCATCTTTGTGTGAGCTGCCGCCATCGGCACTACACTAATTTTACATGTCTGCCGGAATGTCCCTGTTATGGTCACTGAAGTTGGCCGCAACACCGCCCGTTGCGCCTGTATCCTGCTGCAGCCCAACCAATCCCTTTCTCTCTCCGGCAATCTGTGGGTGTTCTTCTCGCTGGTTGGAGTGTCTCTTGGGATCAGTCTCGCTTTTGCACTGGCCGGAGCCTGGATGATTCTGCCCTTTGCCGGGCTTGAGATGATCCTGCTGGGCATTCTGTTTACTTATGTGTACTTGGAGGGGACCCGTCGGGAAGTGATACGTATCAATGAAAAAATGGTAATCCTGGATTGCTGTAAAGGATTCAGGCAGGAAACTGTTTACCACCGCGAGTTTGACCGCGATAAGCTGGCAGTGCTTGTGCGAATGGGGAGCAGCGCTACTGAAATGGCTTCCGTTAATTTTAGTGGACCCGAAGGCTGTCTTGAGGTTGGGGAGTTTCTCACTGAGGCCGAGAAGGCCGAGCTGGTACAAAAACTAGGTCGTTTTGGCATTTGTGCCAGGAAAGAGAAGGAGTTTCGCCTGCAGCAGTTCTGATTTCTGTATAGAACTGGCGTCTCGTTTGTTTCTTTTCGCTATAATCCCCGCTTAACTTTTATTAATTCCATAGGGGATATCAGATGGCTTTTCCGAAGATCGGTAATTTGGCTCCAGCTTTCACGCTGACCAATCAAAGTGGCGAGAAGGTGTCACTTAAGGATTTTCGAGACAAAAGTAATGTGGTCCTCTACTTTTACCCGAAGGCACTGACTCCCGGATGTACCACTCAGGCATGTGGTATTCGCGATAGTGCAGCTGAATTTAAAAAAGCCAATACCGTTGTGTTGGGTGTGAGCCCGGATCCGGAAGCCAAGTTACAGCGCTTTATCGATAAGCATGAACTGAATTTTGATTTGCTGTCCGATGAAGATCACAAGATTGCCGATAAATATGGCTGCTGGGGCCTGAAAAAATTTATGGGCAAGGAGTATATGGGGCTTTTGCGAACGACTTTTATCATCGATAAGAGTGGGCGTCTTCGTCATATTATCGATAAGGTAAAAACCAAAACTCATGACACTGATGTATTGAATTGGATTGGCGAGAACCTGGATTAATTGCCAGACTCAGTGGGGCGGGGCTGGACAGGTGCTTGGTCCGCTGTAGCCCCCATTATTCGGACTCAGAGGCGACACGTGAGTACCGAAAGCAAGTATTTTTGGCCCTTGGTACACAATAAGATGAAAAAAAGCACTGTCGTCCCTTGCTTTCTTAATTCTTGGTCTATACTGGCAGTTGTAAAGGAAAGGTGCGCCGGCTAGAGAGAGTCTCTCTGCGGGAATTGCCGGAGCGGTTAGTTTAAAAATTGTACATCTCTGTGAAGGATTCGATGTCTGTTTTTTGGTGCATCCCGCATCACGTAGTCGTCCGCCGAAGTTGATGTTGTGTTGGTGTGGGCAGGGGCAACCGGGATTCGCTGGATGCGGACATAGAAAAATAACTGCGGCTCACGGAACTCAAAAGGAGCAGCTCGATGAACCATACTCAGCCCGACCAGACTTCGCTCTCTGAAGACAAATCACTTCAGCAGGCCAGAATATCCGGAGATCCGAATATTCTCGACCAACTGCTGGCCCCCCCCGAAGCAACCAGTTTTGGCATTGCCGCACGGGTGATAGATGTGCTGGAGCAGCGTATCGGTAAGGCCTCTCTCGCTATTCGCCCGGTAGCGTCCGACCTAAGTATGTCCACCCGGACTCTGCAACGCCGGTTGCAGGAACATAACCTCAGCTTCGCATCTTTGCGTGACCATGTTCGTTTTCGTCACGCTGTGCACTTCCTCAAAGATACTGCGCTGAGTGTCGATGGAATCTCTCGAATTCTCGATTTCTCTGATAGAACCAGCTTTACCAGCGCTTTTAAACGCTGGACCGGGATGTCACCCACTGGCTACCGCCGGCAGGTCCGCCAGAGATTCTGAGTGTGGATTGGTTTGGCCGGTCTTTATGGGATCGGCCCAATCCGTTGCCTCGGCGGGGTAAACCCGTTAGAGTTGGCGGCAATTTAATAGGCTGACTCTCCGAGGTTTTGCATGAGCTTTTTTATCCCCTCCGCTATGGCACAGGAAGCGGCGCCGGCACCACAGGGTAATCCAATGATAACCCTGCTGATGTTTGCGGGTTTGTTTGCATTCATGTGGTTTTTTATTATTCGCCCTCAGCGTAAGCGTCAGAAGGAGCACCAGGAGTTGGTTGGCGCTCTGAAAAAGGGCGATGAAGTCGTGATGAGCAGCGGTATGCTGGGTCGCGTTGACAAGGTCGACGAGGATTACATCGTACTGGAAGTTGCAGACAACATGTCTCTGAAGTTCCAAAAAGTCGCTGTGCATGCAGTATTACCGAAGGGTACGATTAAAAAGATCTGATTTTATTCAGGATTTATCTTTGGATGTCGTCACTAAAAAAGCCTGGCAATTGCCGGGCTTTTTTATTGCAGCTGGTTAAGGGAAGCTTGATTAGGTACATCGGGATGGCTTTGAGAGACCGTATAATTACTGCGGAATTATTGAAAGGCCCCTTAAGTTTTTCAAAATAAAGTTTCCTACAAAAAATTAGGCTGGGCATAAAGTGATATTTAGGCCGGCAAGTCATGTATGCTAAATATTAAAAACTGACCCTCTACTATCGCGGTTGGCAATCTGAATTCTATTGTCATAAAAAGTTTTGGGTGATCAGTGTTCTTCTGCAGGGTAGTCTGATGGAATTAGCAATTAATCAATACGGGTCTTACACGTTGTGCTTAATAGCCTGCCAATAGATTTGCCTGAGAGGCTATGTCTGGCAAACCTGCCAACACCACTGCAGTCACTGGATCGTATCAGCGATCTCTACTCCCTTCCTTATGGAGGGCCCAGAATTTGGATGAAGAGGGACGACCTTACCGAGTCTGGTATGTCTGGCAACAAACTGCGCAAGCTTGAGTTTGTTGCCGCTGAGGCCCGTTCAAAAGGTGCTCAGGTTTTAATTACCTGCGGTGGAATACAATCCAACCACTGTCGTACCACTGCATTGGTAGGGGCCCGTTTGGGATTCAGGGTTCAGCTGATTCTGAGAGGTGAAAGCCCCTCAATACCGGATGGCAATCTTTTACTGGGTCAACTTGCGGGCGCTGAGACTGCTTTTTATTCTCCAAAAGAGTATTCCCGAGATTTACCGACCCTGTTTGCTAACTGGGCAACGGAGAACCTGTCTCGGGGACAGAAGTCTTTTTGTATCCCTACCGGGGCCAGTGACGGTCTGGGGATCTGGGGTTATATCGCCGCCTCCCAGGAATTATTAGCCGATTGCTCTGATAGGGGGTTTGTTCCCGACCATATATTGTGCGCAACTGGCAGCGGTGGAACCCAAGCGGGTTTGACCTTGGGGTGCCACTTACTGCAGGCAAACGCTAAAGTAACGGGCTTCGCCGTTTGCGACAGCGCGAGTTATTTTCAAGCAAAGGTGCGTGAAGACATTTTACAGTGGGCGGCCAGGTCGGGAATCCCTATCGATTTGAAGTCCCTCGAAGTTTTGGTCAATGCCGACTACAGGGGGCCTGCCTATGGGGTGGCGGAGCCGGGGGTTTATCAAACTATTAGAGAGCTGGCTCATATGGAGGGGGTTCTTCTCGATCCAGTCTACACCGGCAAAGCTTTTCATGGCCTGTTACAAGAGTTAAAGAAAGGAAAATACAGGGGATCAGACAACCTGATTTTTATCCATACCGGTGGTCAGTTTGGCCTCTTTCCCTACCGGGACCACTTCCCTCTAGCGGCCGAATAATACGACATTGCTGTTCTAGTGCCGCGTAAGCTGCTAACCTGCGCAACAAATTACAGTTATATCTGTATATAAAACAAACAGAATTAAGTCAGAGTAGTGGGGGGTTAGTTTGGATTCCTTTAACAATCTGCTGTTGTTAATCGACGGCATGCTCGGCTCAGCACCTTGGTTTCCTTGGGTGTTGCTTGGAGTCGGTTTCTTTTTCACCATTTATCTTGGTTTTCCGCAGTTCCGCTATTTTGGACATGCGATCAAGATTGTACGCGGTAAGTACGACAAGCCCGGTGACCCGGGTGATACCTCCCACTTCCAGGCACTGGCCACAGCACTTTCAGGTACCGTCGGAACCGGTAATATCGGCGGCGTTGGTTTAGCCATCTTCCTCGGTGGTCCGGCTGCGTTATTCTGGATGTGGATGACTGCTTTCCTGGGTATGACCACAAAGTTTGTGGAAGTAACCCTGTCCCATAAATACCGTATTAAAGCGGCGGATGGTTACTACGCAGGTGGCCCCATGTTTTACATGGAGCGCCGCCTGAATATGAAATGGCTTGCAGTACTCTTTGCTATTGCCACCGTTATCTGTTCATTTGGTACCGGCAGCTTACCTCAGGTAAACAATATTGCTCAGGCAATGCACGATTCCTTTGGCGTTGAGAAAGCGTTGACCGGCGGGATCCTGGCGATTCTGCTTGGTATGGTAATTATTGGCGGCATTACCCGAATTGCCAAAGTGACCTCCACCATCGTTCCCACTATGGCAGTAATCTACGTGGTTGGTGCCCTGGCCGTTATTATCTACAACTACGAAAATATCCTGCCGTCTTTTGGTGCTGTTTTCCGCGATGCCTTCACCGGTAGTGCGGCTGTAGGTGGGTTCCTGGGTGCCAGCTTCGCCTATGCCTTTAACCGAGGTGTGAACCGTGGTCTCTTCTCAAACGAAGCGGGTCAGGGTTCTGCACCTATTGCTCACGCCGCCGCCCGTGCCGATGAGCCGGTTTCTGAAGGCATGGTTTCCCTGTTGGAACCCTTTATCGATACCATCATTATTTGTACCTTGACTGGACTTGTGATCCTTTCTTCCGGTGTTTGGACCGAAAAACATGAGAACCTGTTTGAAGGTGCAGATACTTACGTTGTAGCTGGCAGCTACGATGAGAAGAATACCCAGGATGTAGAGCAGTTATTCAAGTATTTGAGTAACCAGCCCAGCGATGTTAAAGCCTACAACGGTTCTGTGGTTGTAACCGATGGTCACCCCTTGAACAGCCAGGACTTTACCCTGATCCACGCGCGCTCTATTGCTGAAGACCTGGATTTCCGGGTAGGTGAGGACAGCTTCAGCGGTGTCCTGGATGTGAAAAATGGTAAGTTTGCCAATGAGGATGTGGATATCTGGGGTAAATCCCTGGTGCACTCTGTGGCCCTGACCAATCTTGCTTTCCAGCGCGGTTACTTTGGTGAATACGGTGGTTTAATCGTTACTCTGGGTATTCTGTTGTTTGCTTTCTCAACAGCTATTGCCTGGTCTTACTACGGCGACCGTTCAATGATCTATCTGTTCGGACCTAAGGCAGTGATGCCTTACCGAATCGTATACGTAATTGCTTTCTTCTGGGCTGCTATTGAGGACACCACTGTTATTTGGAACCTCTCTGCGGTAGCCATTGTGATTATGACCTTGCCCAACTTGTTTGGTATTAGTGTGTTGGCCAAGGAGATGAAGGATACCGTGAAGGATTACTGGAAAGACCCAAGCCATAAATAATTTGTCTGGGTTTGATTAAAAAAGGCGGCCAATATGGCCGCCTTTTTTGTTTGTGCACCGCCGATCCTTTGATCGGTCTAGAGCTTGCCCACCCAGCAGATACCTGCTGGGTGGAAATCAGCTCAATTACTCAGTGCTTGCACTCAGGGTAACGCCAGAGTAGGCAGAGTAAGCGCGGATACTGATATACCAGGTTCCAGCATCCGGATTACTGATGGTGCAGCTTTCGTCATTGCCCCACTGATAGGGACGGCAGTCGTACGCTGTACGGGTAGGCTCTTGGCTGTGGCGGACGTAGAGATCTGCATCCCCGCTGCCACCTTCCATTACGGCGCTAAGAGTAGAGGCTCCACTGGCAACCTCAATGGTGAAGTGCAGCCAGCTGTTGCGGGAACCGGAAAGGTTGGTTTCTTCCCAGCTGTCGCTACCACCACCGCCACCACCACCACCGGTGTAACTGCCTACCAGGGTGACATCGGAGAAGGAGGAGTAGCCGCGCACCATGACGTAATAGGTTCCGCCCTGTAGATCAGCGTCAGCGATATCACAAGTTTCATTGTTGCCTGAAGTGTACGGACGGCAATCATATGTACTGGTGGTTGGAGCATTGCCAAAGCGAACATAGAGGTCGGCATCACCGCTTCCGCCTGACATTGCAAAAGACAGGCCTGTGGCATCTGCGGGTACATCCAGGGTGAAGTGAACTTCATCACCGCTGCTACCTTCAATGTCGGTCTCGGTGACTCCGTTTTCTAATTCTCCGCCTTCGTTACCACCACCACCACCGCCACCACCACCACAGCTGCTGGTGGAAACGCCTACCGTGGAGAATGCGGCAACAACGTCATCAGTGTCGTAACCTAAATCTGATGCCGCAGAGAAAACACCACAGGCACCATCTTCAAAATCAGTATTGGCACTCCAATACATCTGGTTGGCAAGAACAAAGGGGTCGAATGCTGTGCGGGTATTCCAGCCACTGGTGTTAGCCAGTAGGTAGAAAGCCCGATTGAAGACGCCGGAGCTGTAGTGCACGTCCATGCCGTTGTAGTAATCATCGGCATGTCCGATGGAGCTGCCATCGTCAGTTGGATCTTCAAAGTAGCGGAGTGCTCCGCTGGACTTAAAGATTTCGGCCCCTACCAACCAGTCATTGCTGCCGCGCATATAGTACTCGGCAGCTTCACCGGCAATATCAGAGAAGGCTTCATTGATACCGCCGGATTGATTGTAGTAATTCAAGTCAGAGTTTTGCTCGGTAAAGCCGTGGCTGACTTCGTGAGCGGAAACATCGAGGCTAACCAGTGGATAGAAGTAGCTCTGGCCATCACCAAATGTCATCTGGCTGCCATCCCAGAAGGCATTCTCGTAGTTGTTGCTGTAGTGCACCCGCATTCTCAGTTTTTGTGTGAGAGGGGATGTGTTATACCAGTCGCTATAGAGATCAAAGACGACACCGCCAAAGAAGTGTGCATCATTGAGTGGTGAATAAGCGCCGTTGATTGACTTATAGTCATTGTCTGGGCAGGTAAACGAGTGAACGCTGCCGCCACTCGTGCTGTGGTTCATATCAACGGTTTCTACATTGTCCGTATCCATGGCACAGCTGTCATCAACAATCATGTAGGGGTAATCAGTACCATACTCGTAGCGCCCGGTCTTTGCGTTGCCCCCTGGGCCTGTCGCATTTTGTGCAAAGTTCAAGCCGTCCCAATGCTTGAGGACTTCACCGGTCATCGCATCGATAAAGTAGAAGGGGCGTGTGGGTTCATCGCCGTACTCAACCCAGTTGACCAGGTAGGCCAAGCGAGCATTGTCTTGCTCATCGATATAGACGTAGAGTTTCTTTTTGGGGTTATGTGCTTCCAGCTTCAAAGCTTGAACTGACAAAGCTCCCTGGATAACGCCCTGCTGCGCGCGCCAGTTGATCTGGTGATCCATTGCCCGCTCAATAGCATTTTCTTCATTGATAAATGCTTTGATATTGGGTACTTCCAGTTCCAGCCCAGTGATGACATTGCCGCGAACCTCAGTAATCAGACCCTGCCCGGAGCTGGTTACTGTTTGGCCGTAGACAGGAATGCCTTTGTGAGTCTGTTGATAGCGGGCTACGGTTTTGCCATTGACGAGAGTGCGCTCACGAACTTTCTCGAGCGCCATATCCGACCCGCCGCTGGCAGCTAAAGTTTGCGGTGAGAGCATATCCGCTGTTGCGGGTACACGCTCAACGGCATGTGCACTAATAGCCATGGCTAAAGTGCAGCTTAATCCTACAAAATGCTTCATTGCTAGCTTTCCCTTTTATAGCTTTTTTATATATGAATCCGCCTGAATACAGCCGGGTTTTCCCTTGTGGGGACCGTATTAAATCTGGCTGGCTGGTACAGGTCGGATTTTTGTGTGGTAAGACAGCAGAAGATAACCGTCGCCAGGGAAGGGACCGCGGTTGCGGCAGTGGCGTTCGCTTTCTCAAACCGGTTGCCCAAATTTATTGAGCAACCTGAGATTACCCTGCGTACGCATGTAGGCAACAAAAAGGTGATAGCAAACTAATATATTTTAATTATTTTCGATATTTTTGCTTGTATTGTCACAAATTAGGAAGTGATGTCCTGCCGGTTCGTTAGGGAAAGTGAGTTGTTTTTTCCGAAAAAATAAATTTGGCGGTAACAGTTTATTATTTCTGTTAGCTTTTAGTGGAACGGTTATTTATACATTTAATAATAGAAATTCCCTCTCCCATGAGCTGATTACCCGGTTGAATTCCTCGTATTCATTTCGCTTGATTGCGCTCCAGGCTTTTATGAATTTTATGCCAAACATTTCTGTCGCTTCATCGCAATCTGATAAAAGTGTTAGAGCGTGTTCCTGAGTTCGGGGAAGGGTAATTGCCTCTTTGGAGCAGTCGCCCTGGTAAGGTGCGCTCGGTGCGACTTTATTGGTCATTCCCAAATATCCACAGGCAAGGGACGCAGCTATAGCAAGGTAGGGATTGCAATCGGCGCCAGGAAAACGATTTTCAAGGCGTTTACTTTGCGCTGAACTATCGGGAACTCGCAGGCCTGTTGTTCGGTTGTCGTAACCCCAATGGAGGCTGGTGGGTGCAGCCATTTCAGGTGTAAAACGGCGATAAGAATTTACGTTTGGAGCAAAAAAACTAATAAATCCTGGGGTGTATTTCTGCATGCCGCCAATAAAATACAGGAAATTATTGCTCTCTTTTCCGTTGTTATCGACAAAAATGTTTTTTCCGGTTTTTCTGTCCTCTACGCTCTGGTGGAGATGTAGGGCGCTTCCCGGCTCATCCTCCATGGGCTTTGCCATAAACGTTGCATAAATACCGTGTCGCAAAGCTGTTTCGCGCACCGTGCGTTTAAAAGTAAAAACCTGGTCCGCCAGCTGCAAAGGGTCACCGTGCAGAAAGTTAATTTCCATCTGCGCTGTGCCTGATTCGTGAATCAGTGTATCGACATCAAGCCCTTGGGCTTCGCAGAAATCATACATATCCTCAATAATGGGTTCGTATTCATTGGCTGCGTCAATACTGTAGGACTGTCGGGTTTTTTCTGTGCGTCCTGACCTTCCTACAGGTGCCGACAGTTTTTCGTCCGGGTCCAGGTTTCTTTTTACAAGGTAAAATTCAACTTCCGGAGCGACAGTAGGTTTCCATCCTCTGTCCGCATATTTTTCGAGGACAAACTTTAAGATATTTCGGGTGCTGATAGGGTGTGGAGATCCATCGCGAGAATGACAGTCATGGATGATTTGTGCTGTTGGATCGTTGGCCCAAGGGTTCAAACGCACCGAGTTCGGATCTGGTATTAGAAGCATATCGGTGTCTGCGGGATCAACGAGCTCATTGTGTTCGTCGACATAGTCTCCGGTAACGGTTTGCACCAGAATACTTTCAGGCAGGCGACTATCTTGAGTTAAGAATTTGTCGGTAGGAGTGAATTTTCCCCTGGCGTTACCTGACATGTCGGGAACAAGGCACTCGACTTCTGCAATGTTGTGGTTTGCCAGCCAGGTCGTAATTTTATCCATTGGTTAGCCGTTGGTTGCTGTTTCTTCCTGAGTTCACTGTCGAGATCAGCGCCTCTAAATCGTGTGCTGTAACTGATTGCTCCTTGCTAAAGGAACTATATACTGCCGGTTGTAACCGAGCTGTGTATTTAAGTGGCGGTGAGTGATATCGGGAAAAAATGAGGGTAAATAAAATTGCAATAGGGTGGCTATGAAAGCGTTGCATGGGCACACGGATTCCTATTATGCCGCGACAGCTAACGATCCCCAGGAATATCCACATCTGGAGGGGGAGGTAGAAGCGGATGTCTGTATCGTGGGTGGTGGCTATACCGGGCTCTCCAGTGCGTTGCACTTGGCTGAACGTGGATATCGTGTCGTACTTCTGGAAGCTGAGCGGATTGGTTGGGGAGCGTCAGGTCGGAACGGTGGGCATGTCGGTGTTGGGCAAAGGAGAGGTCAAGGTGATCTGGAAGCTATGCTCGGATTCGAAACCGCCAAGCAGTTCTGGGATTTGAGTATCGAGGCTGTTCAGTTGGTGGAGAGTCTTATTGTCAGACATCAGATTCAATGTGACTTAAAGCGCGGAATTATGCACCTTGCGGCGAAGGTCAGTCACGATAAATACCTGAAAGATGAAGCAAAAAAACTCAGAGAGAAATATGGATACAGGCAAGTAGAATATATAGATAAAGAGGAAGCTCAGAAGCTTGTGGGTAGCAAGCGATATCTTGGCGCGCAGATGGATTTGGGCTCATTGCATCTGCACCCCCTCAATTTTGCTTTGGGTCTTTCTCAAGCTGGTGCCTCGGCTGGAGTCAGGTTTTTTGAGCGTAGTAGCGTGCAGGGCTATTCGAGAGTTCCTCCCTTCAGGGTTAAAACTGCGAGGGGGCAAGTAAAAGCAGAAAAGCTGGTTATAGCCTGTAACGGCTATTTAGAAAATCTGGAGCCTCGCTTGACGGGGCGCATAATGCCTATTAATAACTTTATATTGGCAACAGAACCCTTGTCGGAAGACCTTGCAAGCGAACTTATCGCCAATGATTTTGCGGTGCAAGATACCTTATTTATTATCAATTATTGGAAACTATCTGGTGACAACCGGTTAATTTTTGGCGGGGGAGAAAATTATACCAAGCGTTTTCCGAAAGATATTCGTAACTTCGTGCGTAGGTATATGTTGAAAGTTTACCCTCAGCTGAAAAATGTTGGCATTGACTTCGGTTGGGGGGGAACGTTGGCCATAACTATGAATCGAATGCCCTGTATGGGGCAGTTAAACCCGGGTTTGTATTATAGTCAGGGGTATTCCGGGCACGGAGTGCCAACTGCAACTTTTGCCGGCAAGCTTCTGGCCGATGCAATTTATAGTGAGAGTGAAGGCTATAAAGTGTTTTCAGCGCTTCCCAAAATTGATTTTCCCGGCGGGACTTTACTGAGGTGGCCGGGTTTGGTGTTGGGGATGCTTTATCATAGTTTGCTGGACCGGATTGGATATTAATTGAGAAAGAACTCAAAGAAGGTGCCGACACGCAAGCGTGTCGGCACTGGCCATAAAGGTTACTGGCTTTGGGCGGAGAGTGTTACTTGTCTGTACGAGGTATAACCTTGAATACTGATATACCAGGTGCCAGCAGCTGGATTGCTGAAGCTGCAGCTTTCATCATTACCTGTTACATAGGGTCGGCAGTCCCAGTTACTGGTAGTTGGTGTAGCGCCATAGCGGACATACAGGTCGCCATCACCATTACCCCCAGACATATCTACGGTCAAAGACGAAGCACCGGAAGGTACATCCAGGGTGAAGTGTTGCCAGCTATTGCGGCGTCCGGATAGATTGGTCTCTTCCCAGCCTTCAGTTTCTGAACCCCCGTCATCACTACAGCTGCTGGTAGCTACGCCCACAGTATCGAATGCGGCTATAACTGTTGCGGTATCATAGCCGAGATCTTCAGCTGCAGACACGGCACCACAGGCACCCTCAACAAAGTCTGTACTTGCATTCCAATAGGTTTGGTTGGCCAATACAAAAATATCGAAGGCGCTCTGGGTGTTCCAGCCACTTGAGGTGGCGATCAGATAAAAGGCCCGGTTAAATACGCCTGAACTGTAGTGCACATCCATGCCATTGTAGTAGTCATCTGCATGGCCAATAGATCGACCGTCCTGGGTGGGGTCGTCCATATAGCGGAGCGCACCACTGGCCTTATAAATATCGGCTCCCACCATCCAATCATTAGTGCCTTTCATATAGTACTCGGCAGCTTCACCGGCCATATCGGAAAAGGCCTCGTTGATGCCGCCAGATTGATTGGCATAGGTCAGGTTTGAGTTTTGCTCAGTAAAGCCGTGGCTTACTTCATGGGAGGATACATCCAGGCTGACCAGTGGGTGGAAAGTTGTATAGCCATCACCGAATGTCATCTGGCTGCCATCCCAGAATGCATTCTCGTAGTTGTTACTATAGTGAACGCGCATTCTCAATTTCTGTGTGAGTGGCGATGTTCCATACCAGTCACTGTACATATTGAAAACTACATTGCCAAAGAAGTGGGCATCATTAAGGGGGGAGTATGCACCGTTGATCTCTTTGTAATCGTTCTCGGGGCAGGTGAAGGAGAAAATACTACCGCCACTGGTACCGTGGTTCAAATCCACAGTTTCGACATTATCGGTGCTCATGGAACAGCTGTTATCCACCTCCAAGGCAGGATAGTCAGTCCCGTATTCATAGCGTCCGGTTTTTTCATTGCCGCCAGGACCTGTAGCATCCTGGAATGCCAAACCGTCCCATTGCTTAATTACCTCTCCGGTGAGCGCGTCAATAAAATAGAAGGGCCTGGTTGGCTCTTCTCCATATTCCACCCAGTTTACCAGATAAGCCAAACGTGCCTGGTCATTTTCGTCAACGTAAACATAAAGTTCTTTATTTTTGTTTTGCGCATTGAGTTTTAACGCGGGCATAGACAGTGCCCGATTGGTAGAACCTTTTTGTGAACGCAAATTCAACTGATGAGTCATGGCTCGTTCTATTGCGTTATCGGCATCAATAGTGGCTCTCGCGGTGGGGACTTCAAGTTCAAGCCCCGATAGCACATGCCCTTTTATTTTTTGAGATAAACCGTGTTTGGCACTGGTGACTGTTTTTCCCCAAACAGGAATGCCTTTGTGAGTTTGCTGATATCTCGCAACAGTTCTTCCATTGGGAAGTGTGCGTTCGCGTACCATTTTCAACTTCATGTCAGAGCCGGCAATTGAAGCCAGTGACTGATTGGAAAGCAGGTCTGGTGTGACGGGGATACGTTCCGCAGCCTGGGCGCTAATGGCCAATGCGAGCGTGCTTGCTACTCCTAATGAATATTTCATTTTAGGTTTCTCTTTATGATTATTATTTATCTGGCCAAAGTAAATCAGGAGCTTCTGGCGAAGCTCAATTTGTGGCGGTTACTGGATTTATCGGCCTGTTGGTTTTCACCGTCGAAATTATCCTGCACTACCTTTTGGAACCCGTATGGATACGGTGTTGCTGGAATTTCTGAGGTGTTTTGTTGCCATTACAAGGCGGAATAACAATATCCGTAACTATTATTTCTGACAATATGCAGTTGTCGTGGAATTTGCCATTTAAAAATTTATGTTTTTATTTTGACGTGTGTGTCACAAATTTTTTGTTTTTATGTTCGGTTAATAAAGAGAGGTCTGATGGGTGGTTTTGTCACTTATTGCTGAATTTGGGTGGGTATTTTTTTTAATTTTTGGTTGGGTTTTTATTTTGCATGGAATGCTTAGGCTTGGTGCAAGATTCGCCGGTTTGATTTAAATTGCACATAACGGGTGCTTTATTTTTATTTGGGGTAGGTTTTTATTTTTAAAGGTAAAACTAAAGAATTAAATTTAATTAATATTTTTAATTCCTATTGCTTAGTGGGTTTTTGTTTTCATGGTGTAGGTTTGCTTGCTTACTTCTAAATTCAAAAAAATTTGGAAATAAGTCGGAGGTGCTTTTGTTTAAGTTTCTAAGATGTCTTGGGTTTCTTTTACTTTTTCACCTCAAAGTTTAAATTGTCTCAACCCGGATGGTAGGGTTTACCGAGAAAAATATTGATATAAAATTGACTTGGTGGTTTCCCGCTTAGCGATATCGTCGCATTTGTAGATTTTAGCCTTGTGGTTTACCTTAAGCGCTGGTCTTGCTGCCAAAGGGTGCGGTAGACAGAGGTTTTCTTTATAGCAATCTACATCTGTCACTTACAGGTGGAGAGTTATTGGTTCCGAGAGATTCAATGATGTGGAGGTGACTTAATGGCTACACGCCCCGACAAGTTAGTAATCGCTATTTCCTCCCGGGCTCTATTTGATCTTAGTGATAGCCATAGAGTCTTTGAGGAGCAGGGCTTGCATGCCTTCTCTCATTATCAGGTTGAGCGGGAAAATGACATACTGAACAAGGGGGATGCTTTCCTCTTGGTAGAAAAATTCCTGAAGATCAATGAGCTTCTTGAGGGAGAGCCTAGAGTCGAGGTGATTCTACTTTCAAGAAATAGCGCAGATACTGGGTTGCGAGTATTCAACTCCATAGAGCATTACGGTCTGGATATAACAAGAGCCGCTTTTTGTAATGGTGAAAGCCCGTATCGTTATATCGGCCCTTTTGGTTGCAATCTGTTTCTTTCCGCAGATGGTGCCGATGTTCGTTTGGCTTTGGAGCAGGGGGTCGCTGCCGCAACCCTGGTAGCGGGGGCGAGTCGCGAGAACCAGAATGATGTTTTGCGGTTTGCATTCGATGGTGATGCCGTGATCTTCTCAGATGAGGCTGAGCAAATCTACAAAAGAGAGGGGTTGGCGGCCTTTACTGAAGCCGAACGCATGTCGGCACAGAAACCCCTGGGCGGTGGGCCTTTCAAAGGGTTTCTCGAAGCACTGCAGCGATTGCAGGCAGAATTTGAAATGGATACCTGCCCCATTCGAACGGCTCTGGTCACCGCTCGTTCCGCGCCGGCCCACGAGCGTGTTATCAGAACCTTGCGAGCCTGGGATATCCGGGTGGATGAGTCGGTTTTTTTGGGGGGATTGCCAAAAGGCGAGTTTTTGCGAGCCTTTGGTGCTGATGTTTTCTTCGATGATCAGCCCAGCCACTGCGCCTCTGCCGCCGAACATGTAGCGACGGGACATGTTCCTCATGGAATAGCCAATATCGAGGCCTAGTCCTCTCAATATTGGGAATATTACGTATCTGCCGCTTGGGGTGTTTCATGTTTTTGTGAGTTTATAGCCCTATTTTGGTGCACCGTCGCTACCCACTAGAAAATAAAGCCGTCAGAAAGAGTGGGATCACCCAAAGTTGATTGACACTTTCGTCTCTACCACGGATATTCAACCGTCCATTGGCCCTGGCTTTGATTCACTGCTATTCTTTTCTCGTATAACTCAAGATGGTTTTTATAACTATCGATCAAAAAATGCTATGACACGCTCTTTGCCGGGAGCGCATTTAAAGAAAGGGAGGATCTATGAAGCTGCAGCAGTTGCGATATATCTGGGAAGTGGCACATCACGACCTCAATGTTTCTGCTACAGCGCAGAGCCTCTACACCTCTCAACCGGGAATCAGCAAGCAAATCCGACTCTTGGAAGATGAGCTTGGCGTAGAAATCTTTGCTCGCAGTGGCAAGCATCTCACCAGGGTGACACCGGCGGGGGAGGCAATCCTAAAAACTGCCGGCGAAATTATGCGCAAAGTGGAGAATATCAAACAAGTTGCGCAAGAATTCAGCAATGATAAAAAAGGCAGTCTCTCTGTAGCTACCACCCACACTCAGGCGCGTTATGCCTTGCCTCCAATAATCAAGCTGTTTATTGGGCGATATCCGGAAGTTTCCCTGCATATGCATCAGGGAACTCCTATGCAAATATCTGAAATGGCCGCAGATGGCACTGCAGATTTTGCTATCGCCACCGAAGCTCTGGAGCTTTTCAGCGACCTGGTGATGATGCCGGTGTATCGCTGGAACCGCTGTATTCTGGTGCCGAAAGATCATCCACTATGCCAAGTGAGTAAGCTGTCACTTGAAGATGTGGCGAAATATCCGATTGTCACTTATGTATTCGGCTTTACCGGCCGTTCCAAGTTGGATGAAGCTTTCCTGGAGAAGGGTTTATCACCCAAGGTGGTTTTTACCGCTGCTGATGCCGACGTGATCAAAACCTATGTGCGTCTAGGGCTTGGGATTGGCATTGTGGCCGATATGGCGGTTGATGGCGAAGATGAAGATCTGGTGGCTCTCGATGCCAGTGATCTGTTTGAGTCGAGTGTCACTAAAATTGGCTTCCGTAAAGGTATTTTCCTGCGCGGCTTTATGTATGAGTTTATCCAGCAATTTGCTCCCCATCTCAGCCGTGAGCTGATTGACCAGGCGGCACAAGCCACATCCCGTTCCGAGGTGGATGCGCTGTTCGCCGATATGGAGCTGCCGGTTTACTAAAGGAGTGTTGAAAGTGAGCGGGTAATGGAGGCTATGAAGCCTCCATCTCGGTCAGGGGGCGCAGAACTTCTTTGGCGAACTTGAAGTAGACAGTATAAATTTCCGCTTCCTCGTTTTCGCGTTCTACAACAAAGAATGGGGCTCGCTCTACTTTGTGCTGTTGGGCCAGTTGTAATCCCGGGCTTTGCGGGTCACGCACATCGGCGACAAGTGTCTGGTCGATAAATTGCATTTGGCCATTTTCTTCCAGCTTTTCTTCTACGTCACGGCACTTGGCACAGGGCGAGCCGTCGGCGAGAATTTTCTTGACCAGTGTGATTTTCACGATAATTTCCTTGATCCAGTGCAATGCCATTAAAGGCAAGATGGACTGAATTTATCAGAACGCCTAATAACTTTGAAATATCAATCGCCGATACCTTTATAACTTAAATTTGTAGTGATGCTACAAAATACGCCAAAGTTGATTGATTTTTAAGCAGTTATTGGTGGATTGCTATTTACTGCAGAAATTGTTCTGTGGTTTCCAGTAGCAGGCGCACCTTGGCCAGGCATTCCTGGTGTTCCGAAGCGGGGTCGGAGTCCGCAACGATCCCACCGCCTGCGGCACAGGTCAGGTGCCCATTGTTTGCACTGAAAGTTCGGATGGCAATATTGGTGTCGGCGCGGCCACAGCTGCTAATGTAGCCAATGCTGCCACAATAAATGCCCCGGGGGCTGGACTCCAGCTCCCGAATCACTTCCATCGAGCGCCGTTTTGGGGCTCCTGTGATAGATCCGCCGGGAAAACAGGCCTCCAGCAATTCGCTGTAGACAGACTCCTCGGACAGCTCCCCCGTTACCACACTGACCAAGTGGTGGACATTGGCGAAGCTCGCCAGTTGGAACAGGTTGGGAACGCGCACGGTGCCGCTGCGACACAGCTTGCTGAAATCATTGCGCAGCAAATCTACGATCATCAGGTTTTCAGCGCGGTCTTTAGGGCTTCTCTGTAAAGAGAAGGCAGCGCGCTGGTCCGCCATCTTGTCAGCCTGCCTCGCCGCTGTACCTTTGATGGGTTCTGTGCGCAAACTGGCGCCATCAGCTTGAATAAAACGCTCTGGTGACATGCTCAGCAGGGCGCCCTGGGGCAGTGCCATATAGGCGGAGAAGGGGCCTGCTACCTGAGTGCGCAAAGCCAGATAAGCTGCCAGCAGATCGCCATTGTAGGGAGCTCTGAAACGCTGGGTAAAGTTTGCCTGGTAGATATCGCCGGCGGCGATATATTCCAGTATCTGCTCAATCCGAGCCCGATAATCGTCTGCACTCAGCTCGTGCTCAAACGGGGTGAGAAGGCGGAAATGACCTGGGGTAGGAGTTGTCTCCCAGTCGATAGCCTCAAACCGCCTTACCAACTCGCGCGTTTGCTGCTGCGGGCAGGCCGGGTGGAAAACCAGGTAGCTGTTTCCCAGCTGGTGGTCGGCAATAAAAGCCCAGGTATAAAGTCCGAAAAATCCAGCGGGCAAGTCCGTGGGTCGCATATCCGCAGGTAGGTGATTGCCCTCTACACCGAGTTCATATCCAGCATAACCAATAACTCCACCGCAAAAAGGCAGCTGTGAATCCCTGTCCTGGGGGCAGAGTTCGCACAGCAGATCATCCAGTCGGGCAAATGGCTCGGGGATGTCGGCACTCAGTTCAAGGGTATTTATCGGGTCGGCGCTGATGATGTCATAGCGTCCACCCTCCGCAAGAGGTCGACCGCTGTCGAGCCATACGGGGGTAGGTAAATCCGCTATCGCCGCAAAAGCGGCGGGCGTATTCAACGAATAAGGTAGGGAGACAATTTGCATATCAAGCTACAGCAGTCCGGAAGACGGCGCACACTACACACTTTGCGACGCCAATAAAAGAGTGTGTGGCTCTTTAGTCAATCCTGCGCTCAATACCGGCCTGAGACATCAGGCGGGTGGCGAGTTCCTCCACCGAGAGCTGGGTTGCGTTGAGGAAAGGCACTTGGGCTCGCCTCAACATTTGCTCAACTTGGCGCACCTCGAATTCACACTGATCTTTAGAAGCGTAGCGGCTGTTGGCGCGTCTTTCCTGTCTAATCTGCATCAAACGCTCCGGCTCAATCGTAAGGCCAAACAGCTTATGCCGAAACGGCCGCAAAATCTTGGGCAGGGTAGTGGAGTCCATGTCTTCTTCAGTAATCGGGTAGTTCGCTGCGCGCAGGCCAAACTGGAGTGCCAGGTACAAGCAGGTAGGCGTTTTGCCGGAGCGGGAAACGCCCAACAGGATCACATCGGCTTGCTGGAATTCGCTGACTCTGCGGCCATCGTCATTGTCCATGGCGAAGTGCACTGCATCTATACGATCGGTGTAGCGGCGGTTGTCGTCAATGCCGTGAGAGACGTTGACCATCTGTGCTGGATCTCGGTTAAACAGATTGGCCAGTGGTGTGAGGTAGTTCTCGAAGATATCGAGCATCAGCGCAGAGCTTTGGTGCAGCTGTTCCCGGATCTTGTCAGAAACAATGCTGGTAATAATGATCGGCTGCAAACCGGACTCATCGGCTGCTTTTTCTATGCGTTGCAGGGCCTGTTTAACTTTTTCGGTGGAGTCGATATAGGGAAGCGTGACCTGCTCAACTTGTTGATCGCGGAACTGTGCGAGTAGGCTGTGGCCAATCGCTTCGACGGTGAGACCGGTTCCGTCGGAGATAAAAAAAGCCGTGCGCTTGTCTTTTGCCATGTTTGTTCTCAGTTTGTCGGCGTGAGGGGCCTATTGTAAGAGAGGATTGGGTAAAAGGTCTTTTATTCTGGCGTTTTGCAAATTTTGTAGAAAATTTACAACATTTTGGCCAGTTTTTACGGGCTATTTTTTACAAAACTCATCCTTATAATCTGCCGCCACTCAACCTGAATTTTAGAGGGCCTTCACTTGACGAACTTCACGATCGACTTCGCAAAACTGGGCATGGCCGATGTCGACAAAGTCGGCGGCAAGAATGCATCGCTGGGCGAGATGATCTCCTCTCTCGCCGGTGCCGGCGTGAGCGTACCCGGTGGCTTCGCTACCACCGCAGAAGCCTTTAGGGCTTTTCTGGCTCACGAACAGCTGGAGCAGCGTATTGCCGAGCGTTTGCAAGGATTGGATGTTGGTAATGTCACTGAGCTGGCCCAGGCGGGAGATGAAATCCGCAACTGGATTTTACAGACTCCGTTCCCCGAGCAGCTGGAAAAAGAGATTCGCGAGGGCTATGAGGCCCTGGGTGGTGCGGAAACTGCTGTTGCGGTTCGCTCCTCTGCAACCGCCGAAGACTTGCCGGATGCGTCCTTCGCCGGTCAGCAGGAGACCTTCCTGAATATCCGCGGTATCGACGCTGTATTGAAGGCAGTAAAAGAAGTTTTTGCTTCCCTCTACAACGACCGTGCTATCGCCTACCGCGTGCACACCGGTTATGCGGATGTGGGCGTTGCCCTGTCTGCCGGTATCCAGCACATGGTGCGCAGTGAGACTGGTGCAGCGGGTGTGATGTTTACCCTGGACACCGAGAGCGGCTTCCGCGATGTGATTTTTATCACCGCCGCCTTTGGTCTGGGTGAAACCGTTGTTCAAGGTGCGGTTAACCCGGACGAATTCTACCTCTACAAGCCAGCCCTGGATGCGGGCCGGCCGGCGATTCTGCGCCGCAATCGCGGCAGTAAAGCGATCAAGATGGTTTACGACGAGAGCGGTGAATGTGGTCGTTCCGTAAAAACTATTCCGGTGGCAGATGAAGACTGCCAGCGCTTTGCCCTCGACGATGCAGAGCTGACAGACCTGGCAATCCAGGCCCGCAAGATTGAAGAGCACTACGGTCGCCCGATGGATATCGAATGGGCCAAAGACGGCGATAGCGGTAAGTTGTTTATCGTACAGGCACGCCCGGAAACTGTACGCTCCCGCGATCAGGGAACCAGCATCGAGCGCTACAGCTTGCAGGAGCGCAGTGACGTATTGTGTGAAGGCCGTGCAATCGGCCAGCGCATTGGCGCAGGCCCTGTGCGCAAGCTCGAATCCGTAGAAGATATGGCGCTGATGCAGGACGGTGAAGTCCTGGTTACCGACATGACCGACCCTGATTGGGAGCCGGTCCTGAAAAAAGCGAGCGCTATTGTCACCAATCGCGGTGGCCGTACTTGCCACGCGGCGATTATCGCCCGTGAACTGGGTATTCCCGCAGTGGTGGGTTGTGGCAACGCCACCGAATTATTACAAACCGGTACTCCGGTTACTGTTTCCTGTGCAGAAGGTGATACTGGTTTTGTAATGGCCGGTAAGCTGGAATTCCAGCGCGAGGAAACTGAAGTTGCGGAAATGCCGGAGCTGCCTTTCAAAATTATGTTGAACGTGGGCAACCCGGATCGGGCATTCGCTTTCAGCCACCTGCCGAATCAGGGCGTTGGCCTTGCGCGTCTCGAGTTTATTCTCAATCGCATGATCGGTATTCACCCGAAAGCGCTGCTCGAACTGGATAGCCTGCCGGAAGATCTGCAGCAGAATATTCGCGAGCGCATCGGCGGTTACGCTTCCCCGGAAGACTTTATTGTCGAGAAACTGGTCGAAGGTATTGCGACCTTGGCTGCAGCTTTTGCACCGAATCGCGTTATCGTGCGCCTGTCTGACTTTAAGTCCAATGAGTACGCACACCTTGTGGGTGGGCAGTTGTACGAGCCCAGCGAGGAAAACCCGATGCTCGGCTTCCGTGGCGCTGCTCGCTACCGCTCTGAAGATTTCCGCCAGTGTTTCGCCCTGGAATGTCGCGCACTGAAGAAAGTCCGTGATGAGATGGGGCTGACTAATGTGGAAATCATGGTGCCCTTCGTACGTACCCCGGAAGAAGCTGAGGAAGTCGTCGGCTTACTGGCTGAAAATGGTTTGCGTCGCGGTGAAGGTGGCCTCAAGATCATTATGATGTGCGAACTGCCGTCCAATGCTCTGCTGGCAGAAGAGTTCCTGCAGCACTTCGATGGCTTCTCCATCGGCTCCAATGACCTGACCCAGCTGACACTTGGTCTGGACCGTGATTCCGGCCTGGTTGCCGACTTGTTCGATGAACGTAACCCGGCGGTCAAGGCGCTGCTGTCCAGGGCGATCCAGGCTTGTAAGAAGGCGGGTAAATATGTGGGTATTTGTGGCCAGGGCCCATCTGACCATAAAGACTTCGCCCGCTGGCTGATGGATGAAGGGATTGACAGTGTTTCCCTGAACCCGGACACCGCAGTGGATACTTGGCTATTCCTGGCCAACGAGGAAGGTTAATTTTCCTTTTAAAGTGGCCCCTTAAGGGGCCGCTTTCCCAATTCAACCTCCTGTGTTGCCCCGTTATTTTTTTCTACTCAGGCCGTGCCCTATTTAATAAAAATTGAGTCTGCTGTTGCCGTAAAATGTAGAAACCTCTGATTTTGTTCTGCTAATTTTGTTTGAAATTTTTGGTCAGGACGTTAACCAAAAAATACAAGCCTCTATCAGCCCGCGCACAAAGAAGAATTCATTCTAAATCTTACTCCTCACCTCAATAGAATCGGAAGAGTCTTAAGGTTGCGTGTAAATCGAAAAACAGATTGCGCAATGTGCTCCGTAACGATGTTCGCCGTGGCTATTTGCTTTGGTGGCGCGCACCCGAAAGTAATTGATGGGCTGTTTTTCTGTCAGTTTTCGGGCGGGGTACCCAGACTCGGTGAGGTGAGCTATGCAAACGAGTAGACAGTTACAAATTCCGATACTTCATATCTTTTTAATGATGTGCCTTCTGGCTCTAATGGCAGCGTCCCCCGCGGAAGCAAAGCCACGGGCTTCCAATTGGTTTGATGATCGCGCTGCAGCCAGGGGAGGTAGCCCATCTATCCGTATTGATTTAAGTGAACAGCGTGCTTATTTGTATAAAGGCGGGAAGTTGGTTGGTGTTTCACGTATCTCCTCTGGTAAGAGAGGTTACGGTACACGTCCAGGACATTTCCGTGTACTTTCCAAGCACCCTTATCACCGTTCCTCCATTTACGGCAGCTTTGTTGACAGACGCACCGGCAGAGTAGTGAGAGCGAATGTGAATACTCGTAAGCATCGTCGTCCAGCGGGTACTGTTTATCGCGGCGCAAAAATGAATAACTACATTCGCTTTAATGGCGGCATCGGTCTGCATGCCTCAGGCCATGTACCTGGCTACCCTGCATCACACGGCTGTGTGCGTATGCCCCCGCATATGGCAAGAAAGTTTTATCAGCATGTGCGTATAGGTACTCCGGTTCGTGTAACACACTAGTTCAGGATTCGTGGCAGCGAAGGCTTGGCCGGGTATTATCCACAGCGGTGATACCCGGTATTTATTTGTCCCTTACCCCTTTTGCTTTTTTCTCGCTATTATCATTCTCTTTCATTGGTCTCTGCGAGAAAATTGATGCTTAAGTCAACTCCCGATTTATGTGATGCTTACCCCGATAACGTACGTGTAGTTGATCCGATGTTTATCAATTATGGTGGCCGCGAGCGCTTTGGGGGACAGGTTGTCACCATCAAGTGCTTCGAAGATAACTCCCTCGTTCGAGAATTGGTTGCTGAGCCGGGGCAGGGTAAGGTTCTTGTGGTGGATGCTGGCGGTTCGATGCGACGGGCCTGTCTCGGTGATATGCTGGCTGAAAAGGCGGTGGCCAATGGTTGGGAAGGTATCCTGATGTACGGTTGTATTCGCGATGTAGATGAAATTGCACAGTTGGACCTGGGGGTGCAGGCGCTGGGTAGTCATCCTATGAAAACAGAAAAGAAAGGAATTGGTGAAAGGGACCTCGCTGTGAGTTTTGGTGGGGTGGATTTTCATCCGGGTGAATATCTTTATGCAGATAATAATGGAATTCTCGTTGCAGATAAGCAGCTGGACTAGGGAGCCTCTGAATAATTCCGTAATATCTCTGCGGGCCTTGAAGGCTGCAGATGTTAGGCGCAGCTCGCCGTGAATGGCCGTAGCCCTTTGCAAGAGCTGCAACGCAGCAGCTGTGGCCTTCAAGGCCCGCCCTACGGGGCTTTCAGAGCGATTCACACTCCGCGTTGCAACTTCTTGAAAGGTCTAGACATTCCTGCGAAGTCGCGCCTTGATTGTGAACCGCTCTGCAAGCCAGAGACATCACGGAATTATTCAGAGGCTCCCTAGGTTTTGATCCATTGCGTATTCGATATTGGTAACTGGCAGTGCTTTTGTACTGCCAGTTACCAGGTTTGAGCTTAATTGGGAATAATCAGGTCATCAACTGGATTTTCCGGCATCCTTAATGACATTAGGAATGCCAAGATTTTATTCTGCTGATCTTCACTTAAGTACTTGAAGTTCTGCGCAGCATTACTCGCTTCACTTCCCGGGCTATCGTGCATAAATATAGCCTCTGCCAGGGTGTGTGCTCTTCCATCGTGTAAATAGGGTGCGGTATCGGCAACGCCCCAAAGCCGTGCCGTAATAAACTCGCGGTTTTGCTGCTCGGTTTGAAAGAAAGCGCTTTCAGCCAGCCCTTCACCCATATCGTGGCGTTTGAGATCCGAAAACATTTCGACCTCTATTCCGCCACTACGGGTCAGGCGGAAATAGGTGGGATGTTTGCTGAGATCCACTTCGTAGAAGGTTTCTTCAAAAGGTGTTTCTGGAGAGCCAGTGAGTTTATAAGGTAAGGTTTTCCGCTCTGTGACCATGCTAGGGCGGTGACAGTCGGCGCAGCCAATATCTGAAAATAACCGGCGTCCATCGCGGTGTTCCTTATCATTAATGTCGAATGGACGCTCCAGGGTTGTAATAAAAATACTGAGGGCGGATAAATCGCCAACGGAAATCTCATTGACAACGCCATCCTTGTCGGCATCCGCGGTTTCCCCGCCAAACTCCTCCGAAGCTTGCATTCCCATATGAAATGCCAGGGCGGAAACATCAAACTCCCTGACCGAGGCGTTTTCACCCTTCCGGCCAAATGGCCTGACAACCAGATCGTGTTCTATACCTTCGACGTTAGTTGTATCCAAGTTGCCATTATTGTCCGCAATAATACTGCCAAAATTGACTGATTTTGTTTCCAGGTCGACGATTGTGCCGGGGTTGTCGAGAGCGTATTGTTTGAGCGTTTGTAATTCATGAGTCATTTCCCGGCCGACCAGTTCAATTCCCCCTGCGCCAAACAGAAATACAGGATTTATCAGGCGCCCATCAAACTCAGCGACGCCATCAAAATTTTGATCGATAACATCAATATTGGTAGGGCGGAATAACACGCTGGTACCGAATCCGCCTCCCCCACCAATACCCAGTGTGGCGGGAACGGTTCTATTGCTGACAATGGTGTGGCACTCAAGGCAGTTCTGTGCATCAAGCCCATTGACTCGTAAAAAGGTACCGTTGCCCTGAAGTGTTGGTCTGTTTCCTCCGGTGGGTGAATTATTGTCTGGCTCAGTGAAGTCGTGTGGACCGTCCCCGTAGCCATCGTATCGATTGAATGGTGTGCTGAATATAATGAGGCCCGCTTCGCGTATTTCATTGAGATCTAGTTGGCCCTGGGTTATTTCATTCTGGCTGACCCTATCAGCAGGGTCTAAACGAGGCCCCTCGCCAATGAGGTCAGCATAAATTAAATTGGGAATCAACAAGCCGATACTGGTGATGGATATTGCTGTTAGTTTTTTCATAACAAAGTCCTTGTTTATTTTTATTCTCCTTTCAAAAAGTTATAAAGCTAAGTCCCGGTAAATGATGGATGTTTATTTGAAAGGAAGGTTGAGGTCTCACGTGACAGGTCTGTGTAGACGAGATGAGAAAAAGCCAATCTCAATTTATTTTCAATGGTGGCTGAATAAATCAACGCCGTTTTTGTCGAAAAATAAAATGTCTATCAGGGTAGGGGCATGGATTTCCTCAGTGAATACCTTCCCGCTAGCAAACGTCTCCTATTATTGTGCATTGATAACTCTATCGATCCTGCGGGAATTGGCAGTATTTGTGGTAGTGGCTGCCGCTATGGAAGGTGAAAATGAGCGAACTGCGCAAAAAATTCTTTACCGCGCCTCTGTTAAAAATTATTAAGCGGGTACTTCCGCCAATTTCTGAAACAGAAAGGGAGGCAATGGAGGCTGGAGAGGTTTGGTGGGATGCCGAATTGCTTTCCGGCAAACCAGACTGGGACAATTTATTAGGTATGGGGCCGCCTGCACTAAATGAAGAAGAGCAGGCTTTTTTGGAGGGACCGGTCGAAGAATTGTGCCGGATGATCAACGATTGGCAAATCAGTTATGTAGATCACGATATACCTGAGCATGTTTGGGACTTTCTCAGAAAAAAACGCTTCTTTGGAATCATTATTCCCAAAAAATATGGCGGCCTTGGCTTCTCTCCCACAGCACATGCGGAGATTGTGACCAAAATTACCACCCGCAGTACTTGTGTTGGTGTGACTGTGATGGTGCCTAATTCACTGGGCCCGGGAGAGCTTTTGCTGGCCCACGGCACTCAGGAGCAGAAGGACTACTATTTGCCGCGCTTGGCGGATGGCAGTGATATTCCCTGTTTTGCACTGACCAGCCCGGAGGCTGGCTCTGACGCAGCTTCAATGATAGATCGCGGGGTAGTTTGTTACGGCGAGTACCGGGGAGAAAAAGTTCTCGGTATGCGCGTGAACTGGCACAAACGCTATATCACCCTGGGGCCGATTGCCACGGTGCTCGGTCTGGCATTTAAGCTCTATGATCCGGATCATATTCTCGGCGATGTAGAAGAACTGGGCATCACTGTCGCTCTGGTGCCTACAGATACACCGGGAGTTTCCATTGGTCAGAGACATCTTCCGGCCATGCAGGCTTTCCAGAATGGGCCCAACTGGGGAAAGGATGTTTTTATTCCTATCGACTGGATTATTGGCGGCGAGGAGAATGTAGGTAAGGGCTGGGAGATGCTGATGAGCGCCCTTGCGGCAGGCAGAGGTATTTCACTGCCCTCACTATCTACCGGCGGAGCAAAAATGGCGGCCCGGATGACCGGAGCTTACGCCCGCATCCGTGAACAATTTAACGTACCTGTCGGTCGTTTCGAGGGAGTACAGCGCCGCCTGGCAGAAATTGCGGCTATCGCATTTGTGCTGGACAGTGCTCACAAAACTACCACCCGTGCACTGGATGAGGGGCGAAAGCCAGCAGTTATTACCGCGATTATGAAGGCCAATGCGACATGCGGACTACGACAGGCAATTATTGATGCGATGGATATCCATGCGGGTAAAGCCATTATGGATGGCCCATTAAATTACCTTGGTAATGTCTACCGGGCAGTACCGGTGGCAATTACTGTAGAGGGGGCTAACCTTCTCACCCGCAGCCTGATGATTTTCGGCCAGGGCGCAATTCGCTGTCATCCCTATATTCTGCAGGAGATGTTGGCAGCGGAAAATCCGGATCATGAAGAGGGACTGGATCAACTGGATAAATTACTTCCCAAGCATATGTGGTTCCAGTTCAAAGCGCTCTGCCGAGGTATTTTCCATGGCTGGACGGTAGGCTTATTTGCCAGTAGCCCGCGCAACGTTGGACATGCAGCCAAGTACTATCGGCAATTGAATCGATACTCGGCGGTGCTGTCATTAGTTACCGAGTTTTCCCTGATGACTTTGGGTGGGGAGCTTAAGCGCAAAGAGTTAATTTCTTCCCGCCTGGGCGATGTATTAAGCCAATTGTATCTACTCAGCTGTACTCTCAAACGTTTCTACGATGATGGCAATCCCAAGGATGACCTCCCACTGTTGGAATTTGCCATGCGCGATGGGTTGCACAAAATTGAAGTCAGTCTGCTGGAGGTATTTCAAAACTTCCCCCGTCCATTTATTGGCCAGCTGATGCACTTCCTGACTATGCCTTGGGGGCATAGTGTCCATACAGCATCCGACCGACAGGCAAAAGCGTGTGCCGAGTTGCTATTAACACCATCGGCAACCCGGGATCGATTGACTGCCGGTGTTTTTCTTGGAACTTCTGGAGACGGTGTTGATATTGTTGAGCAGGCGTTTGACCGGGTGTGTGCCTCTGAGCGCGCCCGTGAAAAACTAAAGAAAGGGGGCATTCGCGCTCTCAGCAGGGATAACGTGGAAGAGGGCTTGAAGAGAAACCTGATCAGCGATGAGGAGGCCGAGATTCTCTACGATGCAGCGGATGCAGTGGAGAAAGCAATTCAGGTAGATCACTTCGATAATCTGGGCGGAAAAAAGAATACGGCCCACTAGGATTTGAGGGAATTAACCTTCAATGGAATCAGCGCACAAAGCCCCTCCCGAATGCTTTACCAGTGTCGAGGATTGCATCGACAGGCTATTGCAGGTTGTTGACAAGAAAGTTGTGCTGGGATTGCCGCTGGGGCTTGGGAAGGCCAATCATTTCGCCAATACGCTATATGCCCGTGCAGTGGAAGACCATTCAATTTCACTGACGATATTCACAGCTTTGACGTTGGAGCGCCCCCGTGGAGACAGTGATATTTCCCGGCGCTTTATTCAGCCGTTACTGGATTCCCTTTACAGCCAGTACCAGGACCTCGCCTATGTATCCGCAAGGCGAAAGGGGCTCCTGCCAGATAACATACAGGTTATTGAATTCTTTATGGAGCCCGGCTCGCTGCTCGGGAACAATTATGCGCAGCAACATTATGTGAGTGCAAATTATACCCAGGTGCCCGGTGAGTTAATCAACCGTGGGGTGAATGTAATTGCGCAAATGGTGGCACCTTCGGAGCGGGGAGATAAATACAGTTTAAGCTGCAATCCTGACTTGACCCTTCCTGTTCTTAAACTGGCTGCTGAGCGCAAGGACTACCCGCTGTATTTATTGGGAGAAGTGAATAGCCAGCTTCCCTATATCAATGGCAGTAGCGAGCTGCCGGCTAATACTTTTGACTTTCTCCTGACTGGCGAGGCTTTTGAATCACCGCTGTTTGCAGCTCCAGCCATGCCGGTAACTTTTACCGAATACAGTATTGCGTTTCATATTGCCAGCCTGGTGGAGGATGGAGGGACCTTACAGGTAGGCATCGGTGCTTTGGGAGATGCGGTTTGTCATATTTTGCGTCTGCGACATAAGGAGAACGAATTATTTAAGAGGCTTGTAGAAGACCTGGTTGACGAAAGTTCTCTCGCTTACCGTGCAGAATTGCCACTTTGTACCGATATATTTAAACGGGGTTTGTATGGTGCCAGTGAGATGGTGCCACACGGATTCCTGCATCTGCGCCGGGCAGGTGTTCTGACTCGTAAAGCTTACGGTGATGCGACAATTCAACGCTTGCTGGACAGTGATAAGATCACTGAAACCGTCCAGGAGGAAACCCTGCTGGCGTTGAAGAATGCAGGTCGTATCAGTTGCCCCTTAACCGTGGCCGATACAGACTTTTTACAGCAGTTTGGCATTGTGGACCCCAGTTATAGTTGGCGGGGCCATAAGTTGTTGACGCCGGATGGTGAAGAGGAGGAGTGTGATCTTCACAGTGAACATGGGCGCCGCCGTCTAATTGGCAACTGCCTGAATAAAAAAATCGCCGGCGGTATTTGGTTACATGGCGGTTTCTATTTGGGTCCTGAGTTAATGTACCGGGAACTGCGCGAGCTTGGCCCCGAGGAGCAAGCCGGGCTGGATATGCTTGATATTAGTTTTACCAACGATCTTCAGTCCCAGAGAGAGCTCAAGCTGGCACAGCGGCAGCACGCACGCTTTGTCAATTCAGCCATGATGGTGACATTGGGAGGTGCTGTTGTTTCCGATGCGTTGGCTGATAATCACGTGGTCAGCGGAGTGGGTGGGCAATACAACTTTGTTGCCCAGGCTTGGGATCTACCTGGGGCCCGATCAATTATCGCGTTGCCCAGTGTGAGAATACGAGATGGAATCTGTGAGAGTAATATTGTGTGGGAATATCCTCACACGACGATTCCCCGACATTTGCGCGATGTTGTAGTGACAGAATACGGCGCAGTCGATCTGCGCGGTAAAACAGATCGGGATGTGATGGTGGCAATGCTCAGTATCTGTGATAACCGTTTTCAGGCCGTATTACTGGAGCAGGCCAAGCATGCTGGAAAAATAGAAAAAAGTTTTTCGATTCCCGAGAGCTTTAATAAAAATACACCGGAATACCTTGCCAGCGTGTTCAATGATGAAAAATGCCTGGCGGAGTTACCGCACTATCCTTTGGGCACTGATTTTACCGATGAGGAAGCCCTGCTGGCAGTGGCCCTGCAGTATTTGCGTGCCGCAGATAAAAGTTGGTGGAGAATGCTCGCCACTATCTTTAAGGGCCGCCGGGCCTGGCATGATAGGTCCTCAGGAGCCGAATATATCCAGCGCTGCTTACAGCGAATGGGGTACGATCATACAGAGACTTATGAGCACAGGCTTGAAGCCTATATCGTTGCGGCAGCAATACAGAAATATATCGATCTGCGCAGGCCCCTGCGCCGGGAGTAAATAAAACTAGTGAAGTTTGTCCTGAGCCTGGATAGCGGTGAGGGCGATGGTATACACAATATCATCCACCAATGCGCCTCGGGATAAATCGTTCACAGGCTTGCGCAACCCCTGTAGCATTGGTCCGATACTGACCAGATCTGCGCTGCGTTGGACGGCCTTATAGGTAGTGTTGCCCGTATTCAGGTCGGGAAAAATAAAAACCGTTGCCCTGCCGGCGACCGGACTGTTTGGGGCCTTTTGTGCGGCGACATTGCGGATCAGGGCGGCGTCATATTGCAAGGGGCCATCAATAATCAGCTGCGGCCTTTTTTGTTTTGCCAGCTCGGTGGCCTCGCGAACTTTATCGACATCACTGCCGCTGCCGGATGTGCCAGTGGAATAACTGATCATTGCAACCCTGGGCTCTATACCAAATGCCGCTGCGGAATCCGCAGACTGAATGGCTATGGCGGCGAGTTGCTCTGCATTGGGGTCGGGGTTGATTGCGCAATCCCCATAGACCAATACCTGCTCGGGGAGCAGCATAAAAAATATAGAGGATACCAGCTCCTCTCCGGGGGCGGCTTTGATCAATTGCAGGGCAGGGCGAATTGTATTGGCAGTTGTATGGGTGGCACCGGAGACTAACCCGTCCACTTCCCCCAATGCCAGCATCATGGTGCCGAGGACAACGTTATCCTGTAGCTGTTCCAGTGCCACCACCTGTGTCAGTCCCTTTTTTTTACGCAGCGCAACCATGGGCTCAATATAGTGTTCTCTCACTGTCTTGGGGTCGACAATTTCCAATTGCTTGCTGAGTTTCAGTCCCTGCTGCTCCGCAGCTCTGAGGATATCTTTTTTTTCACCCAGCAATACCGGGTGTGCAATCTCTCTTTCCAGGCAGGATTGTGCGGCGCGGATGGTGCGGGGTTCCGTCCCCTCTGGCAATACAATTCGCATGGTGCGGCGACGGGCCAATTCGGTCAGGTGATAGCGAAATGCCGGAGGGGAGAGGCGCTTGGGGATATCGCTTTGCTGACTCAGTGACGCCACCCACTCTTCATCCAGCCGGCTGGCAAAAAATTCCTGCACCCGATCCACCCGGTTCCTATCATCTGACGGGGTACGCAAATTGAAAGTCTGTAATGACATCACCGTGTGCCAAGTGTTGGAAGCCACCAGTAAAATGGGCAGGCCTTTTTCCATTGCCGGGGTGCACAGTTTCAGAATGGCTTTGTCCAGGTGATAGCCACCGGTCAACAGCAAACATCCAATTTTTACCCCGTTCATAACTGCCAGGCAGGCTCCCACTACAACATCAGGTCTATCGGCAGAGGTCACCAGCATGGCTCCGGGCTTAAAACTCCGCAACATATTGGGGAGAGACCGGGAGCAGAAAGTTACTGTGTGCAGTCTGCGGGATTCCAGCTCGCCCTTATTGAGTATCTTCGCATTAAAATGCCTCGCCAGGTCGAGAGCCCGAGGTGAGAGTAGCTCTGCATTCCATGGGATAAAACCGACGATACGCAATGGAATCTGTTTTGAGAGAATTTCGGGAGTGAGGCTGGGAGGGTTTTCTTTTCGAGGCTCCAGCTGGGAGCGCAATCCAATTAAATGGGCTCCGGGCGTGTCCATAATTTCCGCCGGCATACCCACTTTGTTGATGATACACCCCACTACGCGCTTTGCATCCTGGCCGCCATAAATACGCACAGCAAATTCCAACCTCTCCCGGAGTTGTCGAACACAATCACTGGCACCGGTAGATGGGCAAGCGACGAGTACAACTTCCGCATCCAGGGTTTTGGCAATTTGATAATTCAGCTGGTTGGACACTGGGTTGTCACTGCTGGGAAGCACACCCTCGATAACAATGACCTCAGCCTTCGTTGAGATACGCCTGAAACGTGCAAGGATTTCCTCCAGGAGATCCGCCATTTTTCCAGTAGACACCATGGAGTCTGCATGTTCGGCGCTCAGTGAGCTGGGTATGGTCAGGTTGGATGTACGTCGTAAAATTTCAGTGGTGCGCTCGATGGTGCCGTCCGGTGGTGGGGGCTCAGCGACAGGTTTGAAAAATTGTAACTCGATACTTTTTCGATCCAGGGCCCTTATCAGGCCCAGGCTGACAGAGGTGATGCCTGCTCCAGCTTCAAGGGGGACCAGCATAAGGGTTCTCGCGTTGCTGTGATGCAGCATATTTACGACTGTACCAAGCGCGATGTGTCCCGGGCGATCACCCACTCTTCCTTGGTGGGTATTACCAGGATTTTGGGAGACCCCTGCGCGGAGATAAGTCCCTCAGCCTGAGACCTGGTTTTTTGATTGCGCTCCGGGTCCATCTGGTAGCCGAGGGGTTTGAGCCATTCGGTGGTGCGGTTTCGCACCCAGCTGGAGTTTTCTCCGATGCCGCCGGTGAATACCAATGCATCAACGCTAGTGAGGGGAATGGTGTAAGAGGCGATATATTTCGCCAGGCGGTAGCAGAATATTTCCAGTGCGAGTTTGGCGCCTTTATGATCCTTCTTCGCAGCTTGCTCAAGTGTGCGGCAATCGCTGCTCAGGGAGGATATGCCCAGCATTCCGCTCTCTCTGTTGAGTAGTTGCTCAAGAGAGGCCTGGGTATATCCCAGTGCCTGTTGCAAGTGGAGAAGTATTCCCGGGTCCAGGTCGCCACTGCGGCTTCCCATAACGAGCCCTTCCAGGGGCGTAAGCCCCATACTGGTATCCACGCTGCGCCCGCAATTGATGGCGCAGATTGAGGAGCCGCCACCGAGGTGAGCGGCAATTATATTCAGCTCCGTAGTTTGCTTTCCCAATAGCTCAGCACAGCGTTCGCTGACGTACTGATAGCTGCTGCCGTGCATACCGTAGCGACGGATCTTTTGCTCTTCGTACAGCGAATAAGGGAGTCCATAGAGGTAGGCATAAATAGGCATTTGCTGGTGAAAGGCAGTATCAAAGACGGCGACCTGGGGTAGTTGGGGGAAGGCGTCTAGCGATGCGTAGATCCCTTTGAGAGCTGCGGGATTATGGAGGGGGGCCAGGCTATTGCACTCCTCGATGCAGGCAATCACTTTCTGGTTGATCAACACAGAGCTTGAGAAGTGCTCGCCGCCATGGACGACCCGGTGGCCGATAGCTGTCAGTCGATCCTGTAAATCGGACCACGCACTGTCAAACTGTGTCACCAGCTCGTTAATTACGGCTGCGTGGTCAGTATCCAGCGCAAGCCGGTGTGAATCTTCCACTCCCTGGTAGTGCCACTTCAGTTTGGCCTTGGGGGTGCCCAGTGCCTCAGCGATACCCGCGAGATACTCAGCGCCCGAATTCGGGGCCAGTACGGAAAACTTAACCGAGGAGCTGCCGCAATTGATTATCAAAACCAAGGCTTCATCGCTCATAGCGCGCGTATTTCAACCGAAGGTGCTTTAAGGCTAGCTGAGGAGCTGGGTTAGCGAGGGGGAGAAGCTGAGGTAGGGCGTTTTTTGAATAAAAAAGGGCCGCAGTAGCGGCCCAAGTAATAAAAATTGCAGAGACCAAAACGCAGGCAAAATAGCTGTATCGCAGGCAAAATTGCTGTGCTTTGAGTAGAACCCATCGGATTCAAAAAAAAAGAGGCGGCAAGCGCCGCCTCAAATTTACTGGAACCCTATCGGTTGCTTAACCGAACTGGTTCATGGTGTTGTCTTTACCGCCAGCCTTCAGGGCTGCGTCGCCAGCGAAGTACTCTTTGTGGTCGTCGCCGATGTCGGAGCCAGCCATGTTCTGGTGCTTAACGCAGGCGATACCTTGACGGATCTCTTTGCGCTGTACACCTTTCACGTAGCCCAGCATGCCTTGCTCACCGAAGTACTCTTTGGCCAGGTTGTCGGTAGACAGGGCCGCAGTGTGGTAGGTCGGCAGGGTGATCAGGTGGTGGAAGATACCAGCTTCGCGAGCCGCGTCGGCCTGGAAGGTGCGGATCTTCTCGTCAGCTGCTGCAGACAGTTCAGTGTTGTCGTACTCAGCGCTCATCAGGTTGTCGCGGTTGTAAGCGGATACATCTTTGCCTTCTTCAGACCATGCATCGAACACCTGCTGGCGGAAGTTCAGGGTCCAGTTGAAAGATGGGCTGTTGTTGTAAACCAGCTTCGCATTGGGAACCACTTTGCGGATTTCGTCCATCATGCCGCCAATCTGGCGAACGTGGGGCTTCTCGGTCTCGATCCAGATCAGGTCGGCACCGTTCTGCAAAGAAGTGATGCTGTCCAGGATGCAGCGCGCTTCACCAGTGCCCTTGCGGAACTGGAACAGGTTGGAAGCCAGGCGCTTGGGGCGCAGCAGCTTGCCTTCGCGGTTGATGATAACGTCGCCGTTGGCCAGCTCGGATGCGTCGATTTCTTCGCAATCCAGGAACGAGTTGTACTGGTCACCCAGGTCACCCGGCTCATTGGTTACAGCGATCTGCTTGGTCAGGCCGGCGCCCAGGGAGTCGGTGCGGGCAACGATAACGCCGTTGTCTACACCCAGTTCCAGGAACGCGTAGCGAACTGCGCGGATTTTGGCGAGGAAGTCTTCGTGGGGAACGGTCACTTTACCGTCCTGGTGGCCACACTGTTTCTCGTCGGAAACCTGGTTCTCGATCTGGATGCAGCAAGCACCCGCTTCAATCATTTTCTTGGCCAGCAGGTAAGTTGCTTCGGCGTTACCGAAACCTGCGTCGATATCGGCGATGATCGGTACAATATGGGTCTTGTGGTTGTCGATCTTGTCCTGGGCGGCTTTTTCGGCGGCTTTGTCGCCAGCTTCGCGAGCGGCGTCGACTTCACGGAACAGGTCGTTCAGTTCGCGGGCGTCAGCCTGGCGCAGGAAGGTGTAGAGCTCTTCGATCAGGGCGGCTACAGAAGTTTTTTCGTGCATGGACTGGTCGGGAAGGGGACCGAATTCGCTGCGCAGAGCGGCGACCATCCAGCCGGACAGGTACAGGTAGCGACGGTCGGTGTTGCCTTCGAAGTGCTTCTTAATAGAAATCATCTTCTGCTGACCGATGAAACCGTGCCAGCAACCCAGGGATTGGGTGTACTTGGACGAGTCCTTGTCGTAATTCTCCATGTCGGCGCGCATGATATTGGCGGTGTACCTGGCAATATCCAGGCCGTGCTTGAATTTATTCTGGGCACGCATACGGGCAACGGATTCGGGATCGATGGCGTCCCAGGAGCTGCCATGGCTTTCACGGAGCTTTGCTACCGCGTCGATGTCTTGGGTGTAAGTGGACATGACTGTAAATCCTTAAACGGTGACTGCGATTAGGTGTTGAGTATCTTAGGAGTAGTGGCATAATTTGCCTAATTTATTGATTTTATTTTCACTATCGATTTGGCGAATGATGTATGCAACTGGAAAGAGCTGACCTGAACCTGCTGGTTTACCTCGATGTGCTGCTGCGCGAACGCAATGTGACCCGTGCGGCGAATTACCTGGGGCTGTCCCAGCCGGCAATGAGCAATGGTCTGAAGCGCCTGCGGGAGCTGTTTGACGATCCGCTGCTGGTGCGCACCCGCGAGGGCATGATGCCCACGGAACGGGCACTGGAGTTGCAGCCTATGGTGCGTGAGGCACTTTCTTCTATCGATCGTGTCATCCAGCCGAATCGGGATTTTGACCCTGCCAATACCCGCCGCACCTTCCGCATCATGGCCAGTGACTACGCCGAGTCCACCCTGATACCGCCGCTGCTCAAGCAGCTGAGGGACGACGCTCCGGGTATCAGCCTGGACATCATGACACCCAGTGATGTGAGCTTTGTGGATGTGGAGCAGGGCAAAGTGGACATGGTAATCAATCGCTTTGACAGTATGCCGCAGAGCTTCCACCAGGCCACCGTGTGGCGCGATAGCTTCTCCTGTGTGATGCGCGCCGATAACCCGATACTCCGGGACTACAACCTGCAGAGCTACCTGGAGGCCCAGCATATCTGGGTGAGCAAGACCGGTATGGGGGTGGGTGTCGGGGTTAACCCGGAAGATGTACAGCGTTTGGGTTGGGTGGATGAGGCCATAGGTCGCTTGGGCGAGAAGCGGGATATCTCCGTTTTCACCCGTCACTATCAGGTAGCTATGCTGCTGGCTGAACAGAGCGATCTTATTGTAACGGTACCCACTCGCCTGGCTCAGCTGGCCAGTGATAATCCCCGTGTGGTCAGGCGTGATCCACCCCTGGACATTCCCAATCTGGAGTTAAAAATGGCTTGGAGCCCACTGTTGCAACAGAGTGCCCCACATCGCTGGCTGCGCCGTTTAATTCTCGATATTGGCCGCGCTTTGTAACAGTGTTGCAGCAGGGCGGTGTGTCTGCGCGGTTCTATCCGGGCAATCGCACATCTACCGCTTTGTCATAAAAATTCGATCTATGAATAGTGGGAATTGTGTCTATAAATTAGCGGTATGTGGAATTGGCTGTTTAGAATGCCGCTATACCAACAATCAGATGAGAGGCCCTGGGTATGACGGAACGAGTCCAAATCGGCGATCTGCAAATCGCACCAGAACTTTACAACCTGGTTTGCGAGGAGGTGCTTCCAGGAACTGGAGTTAATGCCGAAGCTTTCTGGGCCAAGTTGGAATCAATAATCCACGATCTGGTGCCAGTAAATCGCGCCCTGCTGGAAAAGCGTGATGAATTACAGGAAACAATTGACCGCTGGCATACCGATAATCCCGAAGGGTTCCGTAATCTGGAAGGTTACAAGACCTTCCTGCAGGATATCGGCTACCTCGCTGAAGAGCCGGCAGAGTTCAGTGCATCCACTGAAAATGTCGACGAAGAGATTGCAGTCCTTGCCGGCCCCCAGTTAGTAGTACCGGTGATGAATGCCCGCTATGCACTCAATGCAGCTAACGCGCGCTGGGGCAGCCTGTACGATGCCCTCTACGGTACCGATGTTATCAGTGAAGAGGGTGGGGCCGAAAAAGGAACCGAGTACAACCCGGTTCGTGGCGCTAAAGTGATTGAATATGCGCGCAACTTCCTCGATCAGTCGGCCCCGCTCACCTGCGGCAGTCACGCGGAGGCGGTGCAGTACCGCATCAATGGCTCACTGCTGGAAGTGGTTCAGGCCAACGGCGACATCGCTACCTTAAAAGATGCCAAGCAGTTCGCTGGCTACCTCGGTGACAGCGAAGAGCCCTCCAGTATCCTGTTGAAACAGCATGGTCTGCATTTTGAGATCCAGGTCGATCGCGAGAGCCCCATCGGTAAAACCGATGATGCAGGTATTAAAGATGTGCTTGTGGAGTCCGCACTGACCACCATTATGGATTGCGAGGATTCGGTAGCGGCTGTTGACGCTGAAGATAAAGTGGTGGTTTATCGCAACTGGCTCGGCTTGATGAAGGGAGATCTGAAAGAGACTATCAATAAAGGCGGTAAGACCTTTGAGCGCAAGCTCAATGCGGATCGTGAATACACTACCCCAAATGGCAATCAGCTGACCCTGCCGGGGCGCAGCCTGATGTTCGTGCGCAATGTTGGCCACCTGATGACCAATGATGCAGTGCTGTTTGGCGATGGCCAGGAAATCCCCGAAGGAATTCTCGATGGTATGATCACCAGCCTGATCGCTTTGCACGATCTCCGTGGTGAGAGCCCGATCAAGAATTCCCGTGAAGGCAGTATCTATATCGTAAAACCTAAGATGCACGGCCCGGAGGAAGTGGCTTTCGCCAATACTCTGTTTAACCGAATCGAAGATGCACTCGACCTGCCCCGTTACACGGTAAAAATGGGCATTATGGATGAAGAGCGTCGCACCACTGTGAACCTCAAAGCCTGTATTGCCGAAGCGAAAGAGCGTGTTGTCTTTATTAATACTGGCTTCCTGGATCGCACCGGTGACGAGATCCATACTTCCATGCTTGCAGGCCCCATGATTCGCAAGGGTGATATGAAGCAATCCACTTGGATTAGCGCCTACGAAGAGTGGAATGTGGATGTTGGTCTGAACAGTGGTTTGAAGGGCAGAGCACAAATTGGTAAAGGCATGTGGCCAATTCCAGACCAGATGTCAGCCATGATGCACGCTAAGTTGGCCCACCCAATGGCTGGTGCCAACACGGCGTGGGTACCGTCGCCTACGGCTGCTACCTTGCATGCCTTGCACTACCACAAAGTGGATGTGAATCGCCGCCAGGAAGAGATTCAACATCGCCATCACGCTAAGCTGGAAGATATTTTAACGGTTCCGGTAGCGACTGAAACCAACTGGAGTGCAAAAGATATCCAGCTCGAGTTGGACAACAATGCTCAAGGTATTCTCGGCTATGTAGTACGCTGGGTAGAGCAGGGCGTGGGTTGCTCCAAGGTGCCGGATATCAATGATGTCGGCCTGATGGAAGACCGTGCAACCCTGAGAATTTCCTCCCAGCATATCGCCAACTGGCTCAAGCACGGTATCGTTAGCGAAAAGCAAGTGCGTGAAACCATGGAGCGTATGGCTGCTGTGGTAGACCGCCAGAATGCCGGCGACTCCAACTATAACGATATGGCACCGAACTTTGATAAGAGCGTTGCCTTCCAGGCTGCTTGTGAGCTGGTATTTGAAGGTTGTGCCCAGCCGAATGGTTATACCGAACCGGTTTTACATCGCCGCAGACGTGAATTTAAGGCTCTAAAAGTTTAATTGTTGACTTGGTTGTACTTCAGAAAAAAGGCCCCATTAGGGGCCTTTTTTATTTTTTGGATTATCTGAACCATTTATTATCAGGTTTGAACTCAATTGTTTCAGTCTAATCCACTTTATTTTCGGTAAACTTGTTGCTTCGTCTCTGCTTTTAACTATTATCATGAATTCCTGGTTGGTAAGGTTGGACGCATTCAATGCTTCTTAAGAGGCCGGGTGGTTAAGGCTCGGTAACTATTAAATGGTACATTCTAAAGGGTTGTAATGAGCAAAAGGAAAATTCTTGCGCGGTGTGTTTCGGGTTTGGTTTGTGCGGGTTTACTATTCTCTTTGTATCCGTTTTTAGAAAGCTTAAAGCCATCTTCAGCTATTGAAAAGCCCCTAAAAGTTAATATTCTCTCGATTCCAAAAGGTAAAGTACGTGTCTTTGAACATGAGGGTAGACCCTTAGCAGTTTATCGACCTACTGAGGAATATGCCAAAGATCTTATTGCTAACAATAAGTTGACAAATGGCCCTTACTATAAAGAAGGAGCTGTACCTGAATTTTTTGCTTATTATCGGCAAAGTACATATAAAGGGTGTTTTCTTTACGAGTCAAAAGAATATAGTCCGTTCAAAAATGAAGTGCCACTGCAAGGTCTATTTGATCCTTGTCATATGGGATTTTGGGATTATTCGGGTAGGTTTATCAATGGCGTTAATATGCCGAAAGGGGTTGTACTTAAAAATCTCGAAGTAGTCGGTAGTTATCAGTCGAAGGGCGAAGGAATTGTTCAGTTTCCGAAAATTACTTATACAAAATAAATGAGCTTCAATATTTTTTCTATTGCTGATATATAGATATAACATCTGGCTAATTATTTAGGTTGAGAAAATATTCCCATAGCGTTTCAGTTTTAGCAGAGCAAAACAGTGATGAGATTCCATTTTTCTACTGATGCTCATCCCGTAGTTAATTCTCAGAAAATTTCCTTATATCTGGACTGGTAATATCGCTATCTGGGTTTTCCTCGATTTGTTCAGCACAGGTGCATGGTGGCGATACTATTATAGATTCGGAGTTGCTTAGTGAAGGGCTTTCTTGTAGTGAAGACCCTGTCTTAATTATTGAGGGTCCTGGCGGAGAACTTACCATGGGAGGAGATGGTTCGATTGAGCGTAGCACTGACGGTGTCGGAATCCTTGCGGCAGGGGACTATGCCCGTCTTAATAATGGCGTTATCAGAAACTGCCAGAGTGGATTGTCACTTGTAGAGAGTGGCTTTCATACGGTGATTGGTGTAATGATAGAGGAATTCAGCGAAAACGGTATTTATGCCGTTCGTGATGGCAAGGTTATACACCAGAACATCGTTCCAATACCTCTAACATGAATGCTTAGGGTATCGTACTCGGGAGAGAGTAATTTGGCTTTAGCTTGAAGTGTTTCGGGCATTGATATTTACGGGATCACTGGCGTTGGTTTTTTCTCTTATATCGGAAGCAATTATCTGGAAGACAATGTTCTTGGTACAAAGATTGGGGCGGTAGTAATTGATGGAATGTCTGTTGGTACGTCATATTGTGTTGTCGCCAGTAATACCGAATCTAACAGTAGTGAAACAGGCATTTCTATTGGCGGCCCTTATGATTTGCCAAACCAGATTAATATCATAACTGGAAATTCAGTTTCAGGGAGCGGTCTTGATGATCTTTTAGATGATAATGAAGCTTCAGAATGGAGTGCCGATGTTAATGTCTGGTCTGCAAAGACGGTTGGCACATAACTTCTATATTGTTTTAAAGATCTATGAGTAATAGGTGCTTTGAGGATGGTAAATTCCATAAGAGGTTTTTTCTGAAGCTCTTTTAATAGAAAAGTGCACCAAAGTCTCTCTTGGTTGCTTATGGAGCTTTTCTAGAAAAGCAGTTCTGACTGCCAATAAATAACCTCTAGTCGTAAGATTGAGCTTTTATAGTTATTGTTGGTTTATAAGACAGTAGCTCTCACACCACCTGCAATTTAATCGCTGATTTCTCAACTCTTTTATATGCCATACTCCCTTTTGGCTATCCATTATAGCTTTAGGAATAACTATATTGCTGCGTCATAGATCAAATAGGCGATGCAACAGTGAGTAGGAATGGTCGGAGAAGGCTTTGCAGTTATCTCGTAATGCTAAAGAGTCGTTTAAGCTAGCAACAGCTTTAGTAATCGTTTATGCCATCGCCTTGGGTCTAAATTGGGAAAAACCTTTTTGGGGGGGATTTGCTGTTATTGTTTGCAGCCAGGCAAATCTTGGGCAGTCGTTAAATCGTGCTATTTTGTGGATTTTAGGGACACTATTTGCTTTGCTGGCCGGTTGGATAATCGTCGCATTATTTCCCCAGGATCGCTGGTTGTTTATGATAGCGCTATCTATTTGGGTATCTATCTGTGTTTATTTTTTACAGCGATCTAACTACCAATATTTTTGGGTGACAAGTGGTTATGTCATCTTATTGTTGTGGGATGTGACTGGCGGTGATTTTTCTATCTCCTATAAGGCAGGTGTCTTAAGGATTCAGGAGTCCTTGCTCGGAATAATCGTCTATGGGCTGATAGCTGTTTTAATCTGGCCTAATTGTAGTCGAGGTGAATTAAAGCGAGCATCCTTGGAATTATTGAGAGAACATCGACGATTTGTGGATGGTTGTTTTACTCGAGTTAAAAGCGGCGAGAAAGTAAAGATCAGGCGTAAAAATCGTGTCGCTCTTTTAGATCTGGATACGCGCTTACAGACAGCTATTAGTGATGCGAGCTCTGATAGTTACGAGGTGTGGGAGTGTCGAAAGCAGTGGAATCACTTTGGTCACTGTGCGACAGCCGTCACGCAATCCCTCCTAAAGTTAGAAGAAAGCCTGGCGCTCTCAGGTGACCTGGGTATATCGAAATTCCTTATTGGTGTGGATGAATATATGTCAGATATAGAGGGGCGTCTCGCGCAAGTGGAGATTGCACTCTCAGGTGATAGGTCGGCGGATAGCGCCAATGAGCGAGTGGTTCGAGGAAATATTGAAGAGGTAAAGAGATTGTCAACCTTTGAAACCGCTGCTTTATCGGTTACTAGAAAATCCTTAAATGATTTGGAGGTAGAAACTCGATCTTTAATTGATTCGGTAAATGATATACAAATCCTGGGTGATTCCTATTCTAAACGTGTAAATAGTGATGGTATAGGATGGCTTGGTGCGTTAATTCCCGACCCGGACAGGCTGATTAATATTGTCCGTGTGCTGATGGGAATGTGGATTGCTTACCTGGCTTATCTGTTTATTCCTGATATGATTGGTGGGTTGCTGGTTATGTTGCTGATAACAGTAATAGGTATTCTTGCAGCAATGACCCCAAAGATTCAATTGTTTGAAACCTGTACTTTCACAATTCTAGTTTGCATCTTGTCGGCACCTATATATTTCTTTCTTATGCCAAAGTTGCATGGCTTTTATTCTCTGGCAGTTGTGATATTTTTATGGACTTTTGTAGTAAGCTTTTCTTCGAACAGAGTCTTTGGACCCCAATCAATGATCCGAACGTTAGTTCTGATTTTTCCGCAGATTATTTTCAATTTTAACAATATCCAAGAGTATAGTTTTGTAGTTTATACAAACTATCTATTTGTGTTGGCAATTATTTTCTGTATCTTGGCGGTTTCCAGGAATATTCCTTTTACTTCCCACCCGGAAATAAATTTAAAGAGGAATATTGATAGAATTCTCAATAGTGCAGCGTGGCTGGTAGTGGAGGGTGATATCCCGGAGAAAAAGAGAAAGTCAATATTTTTTAGATTATACATATTGTACCACCTAAATATCATTATGATCGCTAGAAAGAATGTTTTTTATTGGGTGGAAGGTATTTCTGATAAAAATATGCGAGGAATGACTAGAAACCAGATGCAAAGCATTATTGGTTTGGTTATGTTGATATCTAATCAGGTTAAAATTTTATACAGGATAGATAAGAAAAAAATGAATTTTGTGGCGCCTAAAAAATTGCTCCGAGAAGCGTTTATATGGAGGAGGCTTGCCAGCAAAATACTTATTTATTTATCTGGTAGTAATCAAGCGGTTGATATTGAATCTCTGCGGAGAGGTTATAGGAGGATTTTTGAAAGAGCGAACATCGATGTTGGTGAGTTAATGGAGTTGAGGGAGTGTAGTGAAAAATCTAAGGAGGGTGTAACAAATTTCCTGTATTTCTTGGGTGTTACGCACTGTATTAATAATTATCTGACAGAGTTTCGTCGTCTTTCAGAGTCTGTGGATTGGAAGGCCTTCTGTGAGGAAAGGTGTCTTTAATGTTTTTAGGATTTTAAATGCAAAGGGTACCGCATGATATATCAATAGGCAGTTTCTACCTGTCTCCAATATTGGTGATAGCTCTGTTTGGTGTTATTGCGGCATTACTCACGGCCAGGTTGTTGGATCGATATCGCTTGTCTCGATACTTTGCAAACCCGCCGGTTGTCATTATTTCTCTCAGTATGATTTATGCAATTATTATAGGAAGGGTGTTTTTAGGAATATAGTAGTGGCTAAATATAGAAAATATATTTTGACTGGAGTGATAGTGTTTTTAGCTTTACTGCTACTCATCCTTCAGTTCTGGAGGTATCTAAATAACCCTTGGACCAGAGATGGTAAGGTGCAGGCGGATATTATACAGGTTACTCCCAGGGTAACTGGTCAGGTAGTTGAATTGCCGATTAAGAATAATCAGTTTATTAAGGCTGGAGAGCTTTTGTTTCAGATTGATCCTCGAATATATGAGGCAGCCTTAGAAGAGGCCAAGGCAGAGTACGAGGAAGCTCTCGATACTTACCGGGCTCAAAACAAGAATGTTCTCGCTTATGAAGCTAGAATTAGGGAGTCCATAGCAAATATTGATCTCGCTAAAAGCAATATCGGCGCTCTTGATGCGGAAGTCGCAAGAACCAAGGCCGAGTACGATCGGCAGAGAGAACTATTACCGCAGAGGGCGACATCAGTAAGGGCATTACAAGCTGCTCAGGCTGAATATGAATCCACAATTGAGTATCGAGCGGGTGCAGAAGCCAGTTTGGTGGAATCTATGGCTGCTTTGGAGCAGTCGCAAGCGGAGCTGGAGCAGGTTAGAGCTCAATTGGGCGCACTCGGAGCAGACAATCCGGGCGTTCGTGCAGCTTATGCTCTCGTGGAGCAGGCACGGCTAAATCTGGAGTACACAACGGTCGTTGCTCCGGTTTCTGGTTATGTGACCAATATAGATTTTCGTTACGGTGATCAGGCGGTTGCCAATCAGCCTGCACTTTCTGTAGTTGATATAAGTACCTTTCGCATTGATGGCTTTTTCCGCGAGACTTTCGTTCGTCGAATTGCTCCGGGAGATAAAGCCTTTATGAAGTTAATGGCTTACCCTCATCTTGAGTTGGAAGGGTATGTTGAGAGTATTGGCTGGGGTATTGCCCGCAAGGATGGAACTGCAGGTAATGACTTATTACCAATGGTAAATCCCACATTTGACTGGATTCGCCTCGCACAGCGAATTCCCGTTAGGATTCATCTGACAGAAGTTCCTGAGGCCGTAAAGCTTCGTGTTGGATTTACCAGCTCAGTGCTAGTAATGAGCAATTCTGCGGGCACCGAGCAAGATGAACCGGTGCAATCCCAGTAAGCTAGGAAATTCTAATTTATTGCGGCTGCTAAGCTATTTGGTGGCAATATTTCTATATTTTAGTAGTGGGTGCATGCTTGGGCCAGATTATCAGCCACCTCCAGTTGAGATTGAAAACCAGTGGATTGACCAACACAGTAGTAATTTAGATACGCTCGAAGCTGTTAATCCGTTATGGTGGCAGTGGGCATTTTCAGATGTGACACTGGATGAGTTAGTTTCCCTGGCAATAGAAAATAACCTTGAACTAAGATCTGCTGCACTTAGGGCGCTTCAGGCTCAGCAGGTGCTTGCGATTGCTATTGGCAATCAATTTCCGCAAACACAACAACTTGATATACTTATTGATCGATCAAAGTATGTTCGGTCGGGTATCACAGGGAATGTACAGAGCGAGTTTTACCCGAATTTTAATCTAACCTGGGAGCTGGACACCTGGGGGCAGCTTAGACGCCTGGTCTATTCAGCCGCTGCGGATTTCGAAGCAAGTATCGCGGACTATGATGGTGCTCTGGTATCTATCATCGCTCAAGTTGCGCAGACTTATATCAATATTCGCACGACGAAGCGCCGATTGGAGGTGGCTCGGGAAAATATACGTGTGCAAAGAGAGGGTTTACGAATTGCGGAAGTAAAGTTTCGCGCTGGGGAGGTCAGTGCTTTAGATGCTGAGCAGGCCCAGGCGTTGTTAAGTAATACTGAGGCAAGTGTCCCAGGCTTGGAAATTACATTACAGCAACTGGAAAACGCACTAGCAATTCTCTTAGGAGTAACCCCATACACCTTGAGGCATATTATATCTTTCCCAGCAACAATACCGCATGTTCCAAGTGTGGTCACAGTTGGTATGCCGCAGGATCTATTACGTCAGCGCCCTGATATTCGGGCTGCGGAGCGTAGGCTGGCTGCTCAAGGAGAACAAATTGGTGTGGCCCGGGCAGAGCTTTATCCGAATTTTATTATTGGAGGAGAAATAGGATCTATTGATATCAGGGGAGGGCAACTTAATGGCAGCAGTGCCGCTTGGGATATATTTGTTGAATTTGAATGGAACCTTTTTAATTATGGAAGGCTTCGCAGTAATGTTCGGCTGCAAGATGCTATCTTTCAACAACTTGTTTCCGACTACCAACAGATCGTTCTTCAGGCCCAAGCTGACGTGGAGAATGCCATAGTTGCCTATATAAAATCACAGCAGCAATTGTCTCATTATCAAGTAGCTGCAGAAGCTTCTAGAAAATCTGTCGATATTTCACTATCCCAGTACACCAATGGACAAGTTGAATACGATACAGTGATAACCACCTTGATTTCTGATGTGCAGCAACAAGACATTTTAGCGGTAGCACTAGGTGCCGTAGCTACTAATCTCGTACAGGTATATTTATCTTTGGGGGGAGGTTGGCAGATCCAAGATGGAGTACCGCCATTTCAGCTGCTCCCACAGGAAATTCAGGAGGAAATGCGTCAAAGAACCCCCTATTGGAACAAGGTGGAATGAGAAAATATTGAGGCTTGCTCTCTTTCACCAATAAAAAACTAATTGGACAAAGTCACTTTCCCATGTAGATCCTTTATAGTTTTTGCCCCGATCTGTTGCATCACTTGTGTTAATTGAGCTTTAAGCAGATAGATAGCGTGATCAGCCCCTTCTTCGCCTAGCGCGCAAACACTAAACATAAAAAATCGCCCAAGAAAGCTGAATTTTGCCCCTAATCCGTAAGCGCCAGCAATATCTGCCCCGGACCTTATTCCGCTATCGATAGTTATAGGGATCTTTTCCTGGTAGCTGGAGAATCTCGTTAATAAGGGCAGGGTAGCTTCTCCCAAATCGAGTTGCCGTGCACCATGGTTGGATAGGATTACTCCATCTGCGCCCAGTTTGATGGCTTTTTGTAGGTCTAACTCATTTGTTATTCCTTTAATGATAAGCTTGTGGGGCCATTTGTTTCGTATGCTCATTAAACTATCAAAATCTAATGGGCCCATAGTTGTGGTATTCATAAATTCGGTTAATTCGAGCTTTTTATTTTTGGTGCCAGTGTATGATTCAAGGTTTTTAAACCGAGGTAAGCCGTATTTTATTGTGGACAGGCTCCAGTGTGGTCTTAGTATCGCCTGCCAGATATTTTTGACGGTCAGCTTTGGTGGCATTGCCAACCCATTGTGGAAATCTCTGGGGCGCAATCCAAAGGTAGGTACATCAATTGTTATAACAAGGTGCTTGTACTGAGCCGAATTAAGCCGGGATAGTAAATCAGATAGAATTGCAGACTCTGTTGGATTATATAGCTGGTACCAGGCTGTTCCATTTGAGACTTCGGAAATTCGTTCTAGTGATTCTGAGGATACTGTACTGAGAATGAAGGGAATATTGTGTTTATAGGCCGCCTTGGCAAGAATCACCGGAGCATTCGGCCACATCAGCCCTTGAAGGCCTATGGGTGCCATACCGAATGGCGCGCTGTACGGGCTTCCGAACAGGCTACAACTTAAATCCGGCGTTAAGTTTGGGCGGATGTACTCGGGAGTAAACTTTATAGAATTGAAGGCTAGACGATTGCGGTGCAATCCAATATCGTCCATGCAACCTTCTATTAGGTATTCATAGGAGAACTTGGGGATTTTCTGCTTTGCCCTCTTTCTTAGTCTTTCGGAACTTGCGAAGTGACGGTTAAATAGATTGTTGTACTCGGTCACAAGTGGGCTCTCCCAGGTTGTACTAGTTCCTAGGTTAGTCTATCTGGTTGGTGAGTGCCTCTTCGGGGTAGAGTTAAGGTTGTTAAGAGGGCTTCTGGCGCTTGAGTACCTGGAGGTACCTATATGGAGACAATTAAGTGCGAACTTTCTGCTAGTCCGTGAATCTATTTGAGTTGTCTTGATCGTGAAAGCTGGAAGAAGGTTTTTTTTCGGGTTTCACTCTATCTTTTTATGTGATTTTTTGCTTAATGATTTGACGCTTTGTGGATGTTGAGGGCTTGTGATGTCTCTCACGATGGGGTGAGCCTCCAATTTTCTATTAGCCCTTTTGGAATTTAAGATGAGTTTAATTATGTTTAATTGCCATTCATGTAGTCAAAAAATAAATAATCGTTTTTTTGATAAATGTATGTATTGTGGACATCCAATCCCCGAGGAGCAAAGGCTATCTACCGATGAGAAAGAGGCGATAAGAAGACGTAAAGACAAAGCTGCATAAAGAGTATCAAGCAAGTCATAAGGCTAAAATGAAAGAAAAGAGGATTGGGTCGTCACTCCAAGATAGTTCAGTTGATTTTTTTGACGATCTTTAAAATATAGTTTTCTTTTGAGTATGGATATCCTAAGAGTTATATATCGTAAAACTTAATATTTAGGGGGCTGGCAGGCTTCCTGCTCTTTACGCTGAGTTTCCCTGGAAATTCCTCCAAAGGAAGAGTGTGCAGGATTAATATGGAGATTTGACCGAGAAATCGAGTAGATATGTGAGAATAGTAATTATTGCTGGTATGCAAGAGAGTTGCCAGATCATTGTAGAAATAGATAGACTGGAAATTTTTTTACCTGGATTGACTTTAAGGAAGTACATTGAACATAACAATAAGACATCTGGAAGAATCCAATAACAGGAGTCTATTCGAGATTCACAGTTTTACATCAGTGAACGAAAACACTTCGCAATTACCTTTCTTAAGTTCTGATACAGTAGCCAATTTTTTCCGATCCGAATAACTATACCCTAATTGCAGAGTTAGATACTAAAGTCGTCGGGTATGTCATTCTGTTCTTAACAAACAAAGTCAGGGATAGGCATAGCGCTTTGTTGGCGATTGCGATTCATCCCGAGTATCACGGTCGGGGATTAGGCCGGATGTTGATGGGGGAAGTGCTGAATCAAGCTGATAATTGGCTAAACCTGATCCGGTTGGAGCTGGAAGTCCATGTTGATAATGACTCTGCGATAGCTCTTTATAAGGCATCAGGTTTTCAAGTGGAGGGCACCAAGCGGCTCAGTACATTTAAAGCAGGCCGCTATATGGATATGTTGCTGATGTCCCGGATACACCCTGAGTACCTATCCAAGGCTTAGTGCATGCTTGGCTGTTCCATGATAGAGCTGGGTAATTGGGAAACTTAAAATAGAAGGTTGAGTTTCCCTGACAGCTCAGGGCCTCGGGAACTAGTCCGAGGTTTCTGGAGGTTCGAAATCTCTCCCCAGTTGATCCAGGGTGATCTCACCAAATCGAGCGAGCAAAATACTTTCTGCCTCGTCCATTGCATCTTTTAGGGCGGCATTTACTGCCCGTTCAATGATGCAGTTACTGTGTTCGTCTGTGAGGCCAATGGTAAATACTGAACTGTCTCCCAAGGCTTTATGGATATCCAGGAGCGTAATTTGATCCAGAGTTGTCGCGAGAGACCAGCCCCCATTGTGCCCTTTACTGGAGTGCACGTACCCCTGATCCCGCAATAGCGCCATGGTTCTGCGTGCTACCACTGGATTAGTGAGTAGCATAGTTGCCATCTTGTCTGAGGTAACCGGCTTGTCGGTCATGTTCAAATGGATAAGGACATGAAGTGCCCGGGATAGTCGGCTGTCTTTACGCATAGTTCACCTAGATTTCTAATCTTTTAGTTTATCACGAAACTTTTTCTGTTACGTGTGTTGTACAGGTTTGTTTTTTGTGTAACAATAAAAGTTACATGATATCGGAGGAGTGACTGTGGATACGGATGTATTGATCATCGGTGGTAGTTTTGCCGGTTTATCTGCGGCTATGCAGCTTGTTCGTGGGCGGCGAAAGGTCGTCGTGTTGGATGCCAATAAACCCCGAAATCGCTTTGCGAAGGCCTCTCATGGTGTATTTTGCCTGGATGGTAAGACTCCAGGGGAGATCCGCGCCACGGCCTTAACCCAGCTGAAGGCATATTCGAGCTTTCAATTGGTTGAAGGTGCCGCGGACAGTGTGGAGATTCAGGAAGAGGGTTTTGCTGTTACTGGACAGGGTGATAGCACTTTTAAGGCGAAGAGGCTGATTCTGGCAACTGGTATTTCGGATCAACTGCCCGATATTCCAGGGGTAAAGAAGCGCTGGGGTAGGAGTGTGATTCACTGTCCCTATTGCCACGGTTATGAGCTGAGTGATCGCCCTTTAGGTGTGCTGGCTACCAGTGAGCTGTCTTTCCATCAGGCGGCGATGATTCCCGATTGGGGCGCTACCACCTTGTTTACCCAGGGGCAGTTTAATCCTGAGGGTGAGGTGCTAGATCACTTGTTGGCTCGAGGAGTGATGCTGGAGAAAGCTCCAATTACCCAGCTGGAAGGAGAGGGGGATAGCTTAAGTGAAGTTGTTTTAGCGGATGGCCGCAGGGTGCCACTGGAGGGGCTCTATGTGAGTCCTAAAGCTGAGATGTCTTCCCCTTTTATCAGCCAATTGGGGCTGGAATTGGAGGAGTCGTTTACTGGATGGATTGTAAAAGTGGATCCCTTTAAGGAGACTTCTGAAAGGGGGGTCTTTGCTGCAGGGGATTTATCCAATCCGATGCAAAGCGGAACCTTCGCGATAGCATCCGGTACCATGGCGGGTGTCGGAGCCCATCGCTCGTTGATATTTAACCAGTGATGTTTAAAGTTCGGTGAGGGTTCGTTGGAAAAATGCCACAAAAAGAATCTGGTATCTTCAGGGCTAGGTAAGCGGCAGGAGCAGATTTGTGCTCCTGCCGAAAAATATCAGCAGTTCACAGCATTTACCGCGAGCCCGCCGAGAGAGGTCTCTTTGTATTTGCTCTGCATATCGATACCGGTTTGACGCATCGTCTCAATAACGCTGTCCAGCGGTACGATATGGGCGCCATCACCGCGCAGGGCCAGGCGAGCGCCGTTAATAGCTTTTACCGCACCCATGGTGTTGCGCTCGATACAGGGAACCTGCACCAATCCACCGATTGGGTCACAGGTAAGGCCAAGGTTGTGCTCCATACCAATTTCAGCAGCGTTTTCAATCTGCTGGTTGGTGCCGCCCTCTACGGCGGCCAAGCCGGCGGAAGCCATGGAGCAGGCGACGCCAATTTCTCCCTGGCAGCCCACTTCAGCGGCAGAAATAGAGGCATTCTTTTTAAACAGCATGCCGATAGCACCGGCGGTGAGCAGGAATTTCACTACCTGGTCTTTCAATTCACCGTGAATATTGCTGTCGTGGACAAATTCCACGTAGTAGGCGATAACGGCGGGAATCACACCGGCGGCACCGTTGGTGGGCGCGGTGACAATGCGCCCGCGCGCGGCATTTTCCTCATTGACGGCGAGGGCAAAAAGGCTAACCCAGTCGAGAATGGCGAGGCCGTGGTTGCGCTCTTCCGGGCTCTGTTTGCTCAACTCCCGGTAGAGTTCAGCAGCGCGGCGGCGAACATTGAGGCCGCCGGGCAAGATGCCATTCTGATGGCAGCCTCGCTCAATGGAGGCATCCATTACTTTCCAGATATTCCACAAACGGTCTTTGACTTCCTGCTCGCTGCGGAAGGCTTTTTCGTTTTCCATGGCCAGCTCGGCAATAGTCCAACCGTGATGATCACAGATCTTCATCAGCTGTTCTGCACTGCTGAAGTCATAGGGCAGAAGGGTAGCGATCTCCTCTTTGTGAGCGAAATCCTCTTCGGAGAGCACAAAGCCGCCGCCGATGGAGAAGTAGCTGCGCTCGAACAGCAGCTCTTCGCCAGAGTATGCCTGGCAGGTCATTCCGTTGGAGTGCTGTGGAAGAAATTCCTCCATATGGAAAACCAGGTCGCGCTCGCGAATAAACTCGATATCCTGGTCACCATTTAGTGACAGGCGGCGTTCGCTCTGGATTTGTGCCATTTTCTCGTCGATAGAGTCGACATTAATGGTGTCTGGAGATTGACCCAATAGCCCCATCAGTACCGCCATATCGGTGCCGTGACCAACCCCGGTCAGGGCCAGTGAGCCGTATAAATGGACTTGCACGCGGTCTGTGCGGAGTAGTTGGTCCCGGTCTTGCAAATCCTGCACGAATTGGCGGGCAGCAACCATAGGGCCCACCGTGTGGGAGCTGGAAGGGCCAACCCCAATTTTGAAAAGCTCAAAAACGCTAATACTCATAAATATTCTCTGCGCCGGGCTGCATCCTGCGGCAGCCCTCCCTAAAGGATATAGTTGCACTATTTAGGGGCGCACTTTGCCTTATGAGTCGCAACAATCAAGATGGTGCTCTCCATTCCGTACAAAATTCTATTAGCAGCAAATTTTGCGGAATTTATGAGTTCCCAGACCTTAAGCGTATAGACAAGCTACGGCGCTTCCGCGACCAAAACCGCTCTCTTGGGCGCGGGGTGACCTTCTGTGGTTTTGTCTGGCGATTCCGGGTCGAGAAAATCTGCAAGGGATTCGAAGTGCATCCAGTCGGTACGCCGCTGTTCCTCCAGGCTGGTGGTGTTCAAATCTACGGTCCTGGGATTGCGGAAACCGCACTTGCGCAACCAGCTCTCCAGGGTGGCACAGCTGGGGAAAAACCACACATTGCGCATCTTTGCATAGCGGTCTTCGGGTACCAGGCAATCGCCCAGTTTGCCGTCGATAACCAATGTTTCCAGTACAAGCTGGCCGCCGGGGCGGAGGGTCTCGCGCAATTCGCGCAGGTGATCCATGGGTGAACGGCGGTGATAGAGCACCCCCATGGAAAAAGTGGTGTCGAAAGCGCGCAAGTTTGTCGGGAGGGCTTCAATACCCAGGGGCAACAAATCCACCGGTGCTTCCTGGCCCAGGTATTTTTTCAGCGCGTAAAATTGCGCGACAAATTTGGCCGAGGGATCAATACCGATTACGCGGCGCGCGCCGGCGCCGTAGGAACGCCAGCAGTGGTACCCATTGCCACAGCCCACATCGAGCACCAGTCGATTTTTCAGTGGTGCCAGGTGCGGAAGTACCCGATCCCATTTCCAATCGGAGCGCCACTCAGTATTAATATTTAGTCCAAATAACTCCCAGGGGCCTTTGCGCCAGGGGTGTAATTTGCGCAGCTCCCGCTCCAGGGCTTCGAGTTGTTCTGAGCTGGCATCGGCGGCAGTGCCTGCGCTGACCTTGCTGTTGAGTTCGATAGCGGAGGGCGTGATTTCCGGTAGGGCTTCCACCGCTGCACGCCAATCGGGCAGGTCACCCCAGCGATGAGGGCTCAGGTTTTCAGCCACCTGTGTTGGCAGCTGGGCCAGCCAGGTGCGCAGGGCGGGAACGTGTTGCAGGCCTTGATAGAGTTGGGTGTAGTCGATCACGGGGTACTTACTTTTCCGGCGCGCCTTTGATGGCGATTAAAGAGGCAAAATTAAAACACTGAAACCAGACATCGACACTGGTAAAGCCGACATTTTTCAGTCGTGTGCGGTGGGTATCCAGGGTTTCCGGAATTAATACGTTCTCCAGGGCAGAGCGCTTCTGTGCGATTTCCAGCGCGCTGTAACCGTTGGCGGCTTTAAAGGAGTGATGCAGTTCGATCATTAACTCGTTGTGGGCTTTATCGGCGAAATCCACTTTCTCGGAAATAATCAGAATGCCGCCGGGGCGCAAACCATCGTGGATTTTCTGCAGGATTTCCTCGCGCTCTTCCACCGGAATAAATTGCAGGGTGAAGTTGAGCACTACGACCGAGGCATTTTCGATAGCAACGTTTTGCAGGTTGTCGCAGATAAGTTGAACGGGAACCTCACCGCTATCGGCTTCGAGCACTGTGCGCGCCTGATCAACCATGGCTTGCGAATTGTCCACGGCGACGATTTCACAGTCGGCAGCGGGAATGCGATGGCGCATGGCCAGGGTTGCCGCGCACAGGGAGCTGCCCAGGTCATAGCAGCGGCTTCCAGCTTGGGCGTAGCGCTCTGCCAGGGTGCCGATCATGGCTACGATCGTGGTGTAGCCGGGCACGGAGCGCTTGATCATATCGGGAAAAACCTGCACCACCTGGCGATCGAACTCGAAGCCGGCTACCTGGCCCAGTGGGTTTGCATAAATATTGTCGTGTTTACTCATCGGAACTTCGCTAGAGGATAACGGCGATAGATCGGCGCCGGTTTTTGGCCGGCGCCGCAGAGCTTCCCCGGAAAAATTGCCGGGGAATCGTCGAGCTCCAGTTAGAGCTTCTCTTCCTTCAGGTTGAGTTTGGCTGCCGCTTCGCTACCTTGGGGACCGGTAACAATGGCGGTACTGGCCTTGCTCGGGTCTAGATAGGTGGCACCGACGCGTTGCAGGTCTTCCAGGGTAACTTCCGTAACCTGTTTGCGGAATTGCTGGCGCGCCTCGTGGGTGCGGCCGTAAAGGCCCGAGTGGAAGTTCTTCTTGGCTTCACCTGCGGGGGAGCCGGGTTTATCCAGACCGCCGACGACACCGAGAATCGCTTCCTCAACCTGTTCTTCCTTGTGCTTCTCTTCGGCTAACCACTTCAGGGATGCGTCGAAGTCCTCCAGGGTTTCACCCATACGCGGATCGCGGTAGGAGTAGAAGCGGAATACGCCGATATTGCTGTCGTGGCCGGCACCGCCGCCGTAGGCGCCGCCCTGTTCGCGGATAGTGCGATGCAGGAAGCCGTTGCGCAGGAAGCCGCTCAAAACCGACAGCGGTGCCGCGTCCGGGTGGGACATAGGCACAGTGGCGTAGGCCTTGGCACAGAAGTTCACCTGGCTGTTGGCAACCCAGAGTTCCTCGACTTGTTTGCGTTCGAAAGGTGCAGCGGGGTTGGCTGCGGCGATGCTGGAAGTCGAGGTCAGTGGCATCAGTGTCTGGCTGAAATCGCCAATTTTCTCTTCTTCACCCACCAGCAGGAACTGGCGCGGTGCTGCGAGGATTTTCTGGTGGATAGCCTGGAAGTGGGTGGAAAGGTCTTGCAGGCCTTCCTCTTTTTCCAGCCTGGCAACCAGGGCCCGCAGGTTGCGCAAACCCAGCAGACCACCGCTGGCATGGCTCTCCCAGGCGGCGCGGTTGTAACCGGCACTGGCGGCAGCCATGGCGAGGGCGTGGCCATTGCCGACAACACCCTGTTCGCGGCGGGCGAGGGTTTGCAGTAGCAGTTCCTTGATGCGGGCGTGCTCGTCAAAACGCACCTGCTCCATAGTGGCTTGCATCAGTTCGGTCAGGCCGCCCTGATTGCGTGCCAGCGCTTTACCGGACAGGATAAAGTGGCCGGACAGGTGATCCAGGTTGTCGATGGCAGTGCGGCTGCTGGTGAAACCGTGCAGGGCGCCCACCACGCTGGTCTGCCACTGCTGGACTTCCAGGTAGTCTTTTTCACCCAGACCGACTTCACTCAGTACCTGGCAGTAGTAGGGCAGCAGCTGTTTTTCGGTTTCGGTGAATTCCGGTAGCGCGCAGACCATTTGTTGGTAAACCAGGCCGTTGGTGCCCGCGCTATAGCGGGTCAACTTCTGTGGGCCCAACTCTATTGCTTCGCCTTCGACATCTGGAAGCTCTGCGGGAATATCTTCCACGCCGACCTTGGGCAGGATAGAAGCGTCGTCCTCGCGGTTTTGTCGATCGGCCAGGGCTTTGGCGGTTTCGACAATCTGTGCTTTTTCTTTGTCGCTGAGAGCGGCTTTGATTTCCGCCAGCTGGTCTTTCTCCGCCTGCTCGCGGCGCGCAGCCAGCTGCTCATCGGGGCTCAGTACCATACGTACGCGGTGCTGGTTTTCCAGCAGAAGTTCACGGGCTTTATTGGCGATAAACTTCGGATCTTTGATCTGCTCGCGCAGTCGCTCCAGGGTGGCATCGATATTCAGCAGGCCGATGGCATCGCCACGGTGAGTGGCGCCGGTCAATGCGGTGAGAATCAATTGCAAGCCGAAGGGGTAGCCGTCGCCACCAATTTCTCGCTGTTGTAATTCCAGCTGGTGCAAGCTGGCTTCTACCTGTTCGTAGGGGATGCCGTTTTCCGCCACGTCCCTCAGCACGTCGAGAACTTGTTGCTCAAGCTCGTCGGCACTTTCGCGTTCGCTGCCTTCAATACCGCAGACAAACACCAGTTCGCGTTGGGAATCGTCCAGGCCAACCAGCGGAGAAGGGGAAGTGCCCAGGTCGGTGGTTTCCAGCAGCTTCATCAGCGGTGAGGCGCTGTTATCCAGCAGTACACCGGCGAGCAGGTGTGCGGTCAGAGCCTCTTCAAGATCGGTGACATCACCCAGCAGCCAGCTCAATACGATATGGGTCTTGGCCTTCAGGGGCTCGCCATTTAACGGGTAGTGCTCTTCGACTTTCAGCGGCGCCTGGTAGCGGTCTTCGCGCCCAACCGAGATGGTCTTGTCGAGTTTCTCGAACTTGTGCAGCGCTTTTTCTTCAAACGCGGCCTGGTGTTCCGCCGCCGGAATATCACCGAAGGTCATAAAGGTGGCGTTGCTGGGATGGTAGTGGCTGCGGTAGAAGGCAACCAGCTGCTCGTAACTCAGCTTTGGAATATCAGTAGGTTCGCCACCGGAGTTGTAGTGATAGGTGGTGGTGGGGAACAGGTATTTGCTCAGGGTGTGCCACAGCTGCGAGGTGACGGAGCTCATGGCGCCTTTCATTTCATTGAACACGACACCTTTGTAGACGAGCTCGCTGCTCGCATTATCCGCCTCGGCAAATTCCAGGCGATGGCCTTCCTGGGCAAAGTCCAGCGGGTCCAGGCGCGCAAAAAATACCGCATCCAGGTAGACGTCGAGAAGGTTGTCAAAATCCTTTCGATTCTGGCTGGCAAACGGGTAGGCGGTCCAATCTGAACTGGTGAAGGCGTTCATAAAGGTATTGAGTGAGCGCCGGATCATCATAAAGAAGGGATCGCGCACCGGGTACTTGTCACTGCCGCACAGGGCGGTGTGTTCAAGAATATGGGCGACACCGGTGGAATCTTCGGGCACGGTGCGCAGGGCGACAAGGAAAACATTTTCCGAGTTGTCTGCGGCGATGTGCAGGTGCTGGGCACCGGTCGTAATGTGTCGGTATTCCTCGACGCGCACGCCGAGAGAATCAATATCTGCGCTGGTAACCAGTTCAAATGCAGGATGTGAGTTGCTCAAAAGACAGCTCCCTGGAGTTATATGAATTTTCTGGCCGGCCACTGCTGCCGGCGAAAGGGCGCTATTCTACCGCTTGCACACATCGGAAAGACAGTGTTGACAAGGATGCCAGTAGGGCGAAGACTTCGCTTGCCGAAGCTACGGCATAAATGTAGACGAACACGGAGATATTAGAGGTTGTCCTGGTTGGATATTGCCAGTGTCATTGGCTTTTTTATCACATGGGTGGGTTACACCGTTTTTGCGCGAAAAAAAGCCAAAGAAACCTGGTGCCTTACTTCATCGCTTCAGTGGTACCGCGTTGAATGGATGATGCGTATGCTCGATAGGGATATGCGCATGGCGGATACCGCTATTCTCAGTAACCTGGAGCGGGTCATTGGTTTTTTTGCCTCCACCAGTATTCTTATCCTGGCGGGTTTAGTCACGGCATTGACGGCGAACAAGGCCGCCATCGAAGTGCTCACCAGTTTGCCTTTTGCGGAGCCCACCACCGTTGAGCAGTTTGAGCTCAAGGTGATGTTGTTGATCCTGATTTTTATCTTCGCCTTTTTCAATTTTACCTGGTCACTGCGCCAGTACTCCTTCGCCAATGTACTCATTGGTGCAGCACCGCCGCCGGAAACCGGTGATCTATCTGAGGAAGAGCGACGCCGGTTTGCCATCAGTACAGCCAAGGTGATTGACCATGCGGGCCACAGTTACAACTACGGTCTGCGCTCTTATTATTTCTCAATGTCAGTGCTGGGCTGGTTTATCCACCCAATCCTGTTTGTTGCCGGCTATCTGTTTGTTGTCTGTGTTTTATACAGGCGTGAGTTTTTGTCCCGCGCACTGAATTCAATTTTGGCGGCCCGGGAGGGCGGGCTGGAGCGCCAGCAGAGGAAAAAATTCGATGAAAGACCGTGAAATCCTGGCGGCTTTTGATGAAGTCGCTGAAATGCGCGGCTGGCAGTCACTGCATACCCCAAAAAACCTGGCCATGGCGCTATCTGTGGAAGTTGCAGAGTTAGGGCGACACTTGCAATGGTGCAGTGATAAAGATATCCAGGATCTAATGGCAGGCGACAAGGCCGAGCAAGTTGCCGCTGAACTGGCGGATATTCAGATGTACTTGAGCAAACTGGCCGCTGTACTGGGGGTTGATATGGAAGAGGCGCTACAGCGCAAATTCGCCGAGAACCGCCGCCGTTGCAATGAGGCTTTGCAAGGTGAGGGCTCCGATGGGTGACAGCCTGCGTAAAGATCGAAACTTTGACGATCTCGCTCACCGTTTTCGCAACCGTATCTATGGCGGCCTTAAAGGGGATATCCGCTTGGCAGTGCTCAACCGGGATCTGGCGCCGCTGTTGGGGAGCGAGCAGCGCATTCTAAAAATCGTTGACGCTGGGGGCGGCCAGGGCCACTTTGCCATGGATCTGGCTGAGGCTGGGCACGAGGTTTTTCTCGCAGATATTTCTGCGCAGATGCTTGAACTCGCGGATGCGGAAATTCGCCAGCGCCATTTGCAAAAGCAAATGACCTTGCTGCATAAACCCCTGCAAGAACTGCCGCAAGTAGAAGCGTTAAAGGACGCCGACCTGGTAATTTGCCACGCTGTGCTGGAATGGTTGGAGCAGCCGCAACAGGCGTTGCAGCAGCTGCGCAGCCTGTTAAAGCCTGGTGGGCATCTTTCGCTCACTTTCTACAATCGGCGTGCCCTTGAGTTCCGTCTATTACAGCGGGGCAGCTTTCGCCAGTTGGACCGTAATATTGAAGGGGATAACTGGGGTGGCCACCCTGGCAGCCTCACACCACAGAATCCACTTCTGCCGGAATGGGTGGAAGACTGGTTGACCGAAGCGGACTTTTCCGTGGTTTGTCACAGCGGCATCCGTTGCTTCCACGACTTTATGACGCCATCAATCCGGGAAAAGTTGCCCGCGTCGGCCATTGTGGAAAAAGAGCTTGAATACTCCCAGGTGGACCCCTATCGGCAATTGGCCAGGTATATCCACTTGCTTTATAAGGTTTAACCAAGAATGCTCAGCAGTAACTCCTTAGCGGCGTTGATACGCGATGCCAGGTAATCGTTGCCGCCGCGATCTGGGTGGAGTTTTTGGATTAATTTGCGGTGTGCACTAATGATTTCATCTCTGCCAGCATCGGCATCAACGCCAAGGATGCGGCGCGCTTCGTGTTCCGAGAGTGGCGGGCCCTCGGTGTTGTGTGGCGGAGGATGTTGAGTGGCCCCTGGGTTTGGGCGCCTGTTTGAATACTTTTCAAACAATGGCATCAGCCAGGGTAAATAACGGGAGAGCTGACTGAGCAAACGCCCCAGCACTGGAAGAATGAGCACGAGCGCTGCTCCTACCCAGTGCAGGCGCCCGGTGATAGCCAGCACGACCACTATTGCGGCGACGCCGGCGATACAGGCCATAAAAATCTGCTTGCGCCGCTCCTGCGGTGAGCTAGATTTGATTTTTTGCCAGAGATACCAGGCACCGATGGCGATTAAAATCAGTAAGATTAAGCGCGCCAATGACGACTCCTTATAGTGTTGATCTGCCAATGTTTGTTCTGCGTATCATAGAGTCCTCTTAACTACTTGATTCGCGGATTAATATAGTAAGGGAGCCTCTGAATAATTCCGTAAGGTCTCTGCGGGTCTTGAAGGCTGCAGAGCTTATGCACAAGCTCGCCAGCGAATGGCCAAGAGCTGCAAAGTAGCAGCTGTGGCCTTCAAGACCCGCCCTGCGGGGCTTTCAGAGCGATTCACACTCTGCGTTGCGACTTTTTGAAAGGTCTGGACATTCCTACAAAGCCGCGCCTTGATTGTGAACCGCTCTGAAAGCCAGAGGCACCACGGAATTATTCAGAGGCTCCCTAGATCTGGGAGGATAAGCGCCTTCGAGCTATCCTGACAAAAGAAAATACCTGCACTTGAGAAAACAGTATGCAATACGACAAATTTCAGATACCCGATGCGGACCAGGTGCTGCCCGGCCGGCCCCAGCCGATGGATATCAGTGGCACCCACTTTGTAAATGGCAACACCATTAAAGAGCCATTCCCTGAGCACCTGGAAGTCGCCATTTTTGGTATGGGATGCTTCTGGGGCGCAGAGCATGTGTTCTGGGATACTGATGGTGTGTTTGCCACTGCCGTTGGCTACACCGATGGCGCCACTGAAAACCCGAACTACGATGAAGTCTGCACCGGCCGTACCGGGCACGCGGAGGTGGTGAAAGTAATCTTTGATCCCAAAAAGGTGAGCTACGCAGAACTCCTGCGGATCTTTTGGGATCACCATGACCCAACCCAGGGTATGCGCCAGGGTAACGATATCGGCTCCCAGTACCGTTCCTGTGTTTTCTGCCTGAACGAAGGCCAGAAACAGGAGGCGGAAGCGAGCAGGGCGGCTGTGCAGGAAGCGCTGGATGCCAAAGATCGTGGATCAATCACTACCGAAATCAGCATGGCCCAACCGTTCTACTACGCCGAGGAGTACCACCAGCAGTATATGGCTAAGAATGAAGACGTGGTTTGCCCGATTCTTCGCAACCCAATGTACGACTAAGCTGGTAAGCTGGCATAGGCAGGCGGCGCAGTGAGTGCCGCCTGTTTTTGTGATGCTTGAAACGGTTATTTCCCCGTCACTTTTTTCTCTTTTATTTGCCCTCTCTCCTCCGGGTTTACATCCCTGTCTTTGGTTCTTTTCAAATAATGACCAAAATCTAAAAATTTGCGTCCAAACCATAAAGCCGACTGTGGAACTGGCGCGTAAAGTTCCAACTCCTGCGTCGGAGAAAAGAACCCCTTGCGCCTCACTTCCGCCTGGAGCAGAAGTGGTTGCGGTTAATAAGGTTGCCCGTTACAGATTTCACTCTATCCGCGTAGTTATCCAGAGGCTCCTTAAGTACAGAGTCACAATAATTTATTCATGGGACCGTTTATGTACAGTGTTTACTCTATGGCGCGCCAGTTGGATGGGGTATGTACTTGGGACTTTTCCTAATCATTTCCCATTTTCAATATCAGGAATGTAATGGGTAACGGTATTTGTCTATCGTTGGCTTCTCACTGGATCAAATAACACGCTCATGATGATTCCCTGGTCAATGAACTAGGTGGCGTTTGGAATCAGCGAAGATTTATCCCTTTCAATATGGGGAAGTGCCAACGAATAGCGGCACAACAGCAAGCCTGGGAGCAAAGTGCCAACTGGCGAGGTTCTCATAGTGCCTGGTTGCTTTTAAATCGGTTGAGAGTGCTTTCTTCAGCTACCGGAAGATCAAACAGGGATTCCTTGCGACAGCGGCTTGAACAGATTAATGGTGCCTATGCGTTGATTGAAATGTGGTCTAGTCGAGACCGGAGTCAGGGCTCTCATGCGGTAGCTGCTTGGGTTGGTGTCCAGTCACTTGACGGGCAAAAGCAGGGTGCCTGTTTCTTTGATCCAAACTTTGGGGAGTTTTGGTTCGAGGACAAGGAGGGTTTTTACTTCTTCTTTCACCTGGTGAGCAATATGCACTACCGGGCGCGGCACAAATTTGATTCGTGGAAAATTGATAGGATCTGGAAACGATATAGTTTTTATATTGATCTTTTATGAATTTAGATGGCGTATATCATTTCAAGTGATGATTTTTTGACACTTATTAAGATGGTCAGCTCTTTGGCCATCTTACCTATAGCATTTAGCCCCCGTTTTCTCCTAATTTCACCCGAACTTTAAATAGGTCTAAAGCCTAAAAATATTTGACCAATATCTAAAGTCAGCACTCTGGTGGTGACTTAATATTAAGTTATGGGAAGTCAAAAATGTGAGCACTTTCCTTTGTTTTAAAGTGAATTACCTTTTTCAGGAGGGAGATGGTATGGGGGTTAATCGGATCGCGCGGAATAATAATGGCGTGAAGACTTGGGGCTTTTCGCAATCCTCTCCACGTACCTATATTCACTATTTCAGGTTTAGTAAATTTGGTATTTGTGCTGCCCTCGCAGCCCATTGGATTAAAAGTAATGCTGTCGATGAAATGGGGTTGCCAGACAGACTCGGATTAACACCAACTACCCAGAATGTTGGCCCTTTTAGCTTGCGTACCTATCGATCTCTGAATATTGGTGAGTTAATCAGGATTGGACGGGACTTCCATACCTGGACTTACGGCGGAGGTAGGCAGGGGCCCAATATTGAAAATTGGCTTATAGGTCAAGGTTTACACCAAGAGTATCGTTGGAGTACCAGCGAGATTGATGAGGCCCTGAATAACTTTGTAGTGCTGCCACCAGGACAAGCAGCTCCCGCGAGGCCCCCAGCACCACCAATTAATATAAAGTTGGTCAATGCATTGCGAAAACTCAAAGATGCGTATGCCTATATCACTTTCTCGGGGCGTAGAGCAGGGCACGCGGTGAGCGCCTGGATTGCGGATGATCGGGTGAACTCTGATATTGGTGCTCTATTTTTTGATCCAAATTATGGTGAGTATCGATTCCAGAGTCGAAATGATTTTTTTGACTTTTTTGAGGAATATTACAGGCATGCCTATATGTCTGGTTGGTTTATTCGATTCACTAGAGATTGGTCGGTAGATGCGTACACATGTAAGGTTTGGTAATAGCCATGAATATTTTCGTCTTCGATGGCGTCAATATTAAGACGATAAAGCGCCCTAAGAGGGTAGGCCGCATTGCTCAAACTGTGAAGGTATTATTCTTATCTTTGCGATCACTGTGTAAGTGATTTCTTTACCTCATGAGGAGCATCGCGAAAGCGAATATGACAGGGATGTAAGTTTAATCTGCATCAAGTGAGACTATATGATGCATTGTTTAGGTGTGGCCAAAAAATAGTATATACCGCTTCAGCTTTGCAGCTTGAACAACAGTAATTGCTATGTACTGGGGGTACGCAACAAACAAAAAATTGAAAATTTATTGCCATCCGGATCTCTAAAATAGGCACCATAATAAAGACCATCATATCTTTCACCGGGCTCCCCTTCATTTTTGGCACCTAGTGAAATTGCTTTTGTATGGAGTTCTTTTACTCTGTTAATGCTTGAAGCTGAGAAGGCGACCATGGTGCCATTGCCTTGTGAGGCAGGCTGCTGGTCAAATGGTTTTGATATTGCCAGTTTTGAGCTGCTCCCTTCAAAAGAATAAAAAATAGCACGATCGGTGTTCATCAACTTCTTACCATTTAGCAGAGGCAGCAATTCATCAAAGAACTTCTCGGCCCTACCTAAATCGTTTGTTCCCAATGTAGTATGTGAAATCATTTCTCTATCCATGTTAATACATAGCGTCGCCGATAAAGGCATGGTGTGCCCCCTTTCTCTGGGGTGGCTGGGGCTGTAACTGCTTGCATCCTTATAGGCATACTGCCGTGACTGGAGATGGAGACTAGAACCTATCGCAGCCGGGGTAAACTTCAGGTAACAATCTCAGCTGATATGACTGAGTCATTTACAATAACGGACTTACAAATCCGTAAATGGCGCTAGCCATGTGTAAATAAGCATCATTTATTAGAACATTATTTTAATAAAAGAGTTTTGCAGAAGCACTGAATCCTCATCTGAACGCAAGCTTAATGATAATCATTGCCATATATAATGATGTGATGTATCATAACTTTAGTGTTAACTGGAGAGAATCATATGAAGCCGGGCATTCACCCTGAATATCGCGATGTACTGTTTCACGATATAGCAGCAGATACTTATTTTGTCGTTGGTTCCACTGCGAAGACCACGAAAACTGCTGAATATGAGGGTAAAACATACCCCTATATGTCTTTAGATGTTTCTAGTGCTACACATCCTTTCTACACCGGGAAACAGCACGTTTCAAAAAGCGATGGTCGAATCGCCAAATTTAATAAGCGCTTCAATCGCAAGGGTAAATAAGAATGCAAGTGGTCAGCTCTATAAAAAGTGCTAAATCCCGGCACCCGGATTGCCAGGTGGTTAAGCGCAGAGGGCGTGTTTATGTCATTTGTAAATCAAACCCTCGTTTTAAAGCGGTGCAGGGTAAACCAAGAAACAAACAATAATTTTGAGGGGCAATCTTTATCGACCGCAATCACTAGGCCGCGAAGAGTGATTTTCCATTTGAAAACGCTTGGCTTCGCGGTGGTGCCCGTTTATTGACGGGAGCGAGAGCTTAAAAGGTTGACCCCGTGTACTGATGAATGTGCTCTAGGGAGCCTAATTTCAAATAGCAGAACGTTCATTGCCTACTTTTCATGCTAGAAAAAACCGAGAGCTTCCACACCTACCCCCACTTTCGGCCGCTCGCTCTCTTGTTTTGATGGTAAGTCAATGACGGACAGTGTACCGTCCCCCTGATTTCCAATAACAACTGTCTGGCCATTTGGGTGGAAGGCCATGTCCATCGGACTCTTTCCTGTTGGAACTAGGTGCTGTCGCCCATAGGGAGGGTTCTCGATGATCGTCGCAACATTTCCATCCATATTTGTGACAATCAGCCACTTGCCGTCGGGACTAAACCGCACAATCTGCGCAGGGCACTGATGGCCACTCAAACTAATACGGGTTATCTGAGTGCATTCGATGGCATCAAAAACTACTAAATCAGGTACTTTGCCATCGCTGATGACCAATAGCTCCCCACCGGGGGAGAGGTCAATTCCAGCTGCACCATTGGGTGTTGGTAGCCGGAGTGAAAACTCACGTTTCTTTAAGTCGATGACCGATGCCCAGGGGTCAGCATCTTCGTTTTCGGTGAATAGCCTTGTTCCGTCTGGAGTGATCACGAGTCGATGGCAGCCTACGCTACGGGCATCAATCGCGCCGATGACTTCGCGGGAGCGTATATCGATTATCACGACTACGCCGCTCGCTTCCGCGCACGAGTAGAGCAGACCATCTGGACCAAACTTCATTGTATGGGGGCCTCGGTAAGGATTGATGTCGATGTATCCGCGATGTTGCCGTGCCACTAAGTCGATGACCGCGATCAAGTGGCCAGGGTTTGGATTACTCCCATAGATCCCAGGGCCATAGATTGGAACATATGCCTCTTTGCGGTCTGGAGAGATTGTTAATTCATGGGGTACAGGTGGAAAGTCGCTCAGAGTACTTCGTATCACAAAGGTGTCTGGATCGACAAAGTGAATTGTCCCTCCCTTCTTGTCGATGGCAATCATTTCCTCAGGCGAATCGATCATGATCTTCAGCTTATGTGCGTTGTACTTTTGGACCCGGCGATGGTTAAAAGTGTAGTTGCTCAAGTACACTAATGCTGCAATCAGCTGCGTTGCTAGAGTTCCCAATTTCTTTATCTTTCTAAAAGTGCAGCAACGCCTTGATGGCTTGCTTTGATGAGAGTGATTTACGCTCAGGGTTACCATTAAATTGGCTGAAATATAGCTTTGAGTTGGAGACGGTTATCTTAAGAATAAAAAAGTTGTCTTATTCTCTGAAATCTAAAATTATATGACCAAATCCTAAAGATCTAAGGTCTGATTTACTTTAGTTTAGGTTAAGTCGAAATATGGCTAATCCGGCTGTCAGTATCAATTTGGCGCCAAACGTGAGGAGGGGTTTCTGAAATCCCTAGTCATTTTTTAGTTGTTTCGAGAGAGGCTGTAGGTGTGCATATATCATTCTTGATACTTGATTTTCAAAAAGGTTAGAAAGTTATTGTATATAAAGTCCAAGGCTTAAATGTTGATTGACTTTTTAATTGTGGGTTTTCGTTTGGCTTAATTCAAGAAATATATTTTTGGTTGTAATTGTCTGTTAGGAGGGTTGTAAAAATGCGCGTTAGTACAATTGCTGGACGTCATCGCGGGCAAAAAGTTTGGGGCTTTTCCCAGGGCTCACTAAGAGTTTGGGTGCACTACGCTGGATTCAGTAAGTTCGGTATTTGTGGGGCCTTGACTGCGCACTGGATACATTGCAGGGCTTCTGAGGGGGCATCTCTATCAAGTAAATTGGGTTTGTATGAAAGATGGAAGGTTGGAACAAGTCCATTTACATTTACTCGGCTTCGCTCTTTAAATATTGGTGAGTTGAGAAAAGTTGCCAAATCTCAGTGGGGCTGGGCACACGATAAAAATAATTCATATATGAACAACCTGGAAGGGTGGCTGAGGGGGCATGGGGTGCATGCAGTGCCTGGACTTGGCGAGGATTCCAACATGCAAATAGCTGCTCCTGGGGTTCAGCTTTTGTCAATGACTGATTTCTTGGTGGCATCATTAGAGCAATTAAATGATAATTACGCAATAATTGTTGTGTCAGGTACAACCTTCGGTTGCTTTCGCGCAGCCCATGCAATTTCTCTCTATATTGGGCCCGCCGGGACGGCTCAGCGATGCATATTTTTTGACCCTAATCATGGGGAGTACAGCTTTAATACAAAACAGGATTTTCTTAATTTCTTTCGTGAGTATTACCGGCGGAAAATTTTGTCGAGTGGGTTTGGTTCCCTCGGTCTTTCAAATGGATGGCGGACTTATGTTTATAATTGATAAAGTACAGAATGATAGACTTTCTTGAAGCAGCCACTGTTAAAAATAGTGTGGAGTAAGTTGGTATTGGTCGATGCCTATTTGACCGCTTTAATAGCTCTTTATATATAAATGTCGCTATGAATCTAAGGGCACTTGTCTGATACAATATCTTTGTCAAGTGTTCCAATTTCGCAGAGTGACTCTCGATAGTAAAGATTAAGTGTTACTGATGTGCGCACCAGTCACTCCAGCTCCCGGGATAGAGTAGTGAGTCGTGGCGACCAGCTAAATATTGAGCATAGAAATTAACGCAGGCAGTAACTCCGGAGCCGCAGTAATTTAGAAGTGGTTTACCATCTGCTAAGTTGCCAAACTGTGATTTAAGTTCGGCAATGGATTTCACTTTGCCATTGTTTTTGTTAGTAATATTTTGCCAGGGCTGGTTGATGGCGGTGGGTATATGTCCGGCAATCGGATCGATAGGTTCTTCAATTCCTTCAAAGCGCTGACTGTCCCGGGCGTCTACTAGCTGCCAAGGTGCTTTATCCAGGTTTTGCTTGATGCTCTCGTAATGAACTAGAAGATTTTCTTTTGGTTGTGCGCTGAAGTTTCCTTGCCTGGATAGAATAGGATCACTTGTGTCCAATGCCTCCCCTGCATCAAGCCAGGCTTTTAGGCCGCCATTCAGAATGCTGATTTTCTTGTGGCCAAAGAAGAAAAACAGGAACCAGGCACGGGCGGCGAAACCCAGGCGGTTGTCGTCGTAGACGATTACCTGTGTGTCACTATCAACTCCCAGATTGCGAGCGTAGTCCTGGAACTGTGCAGCACTCGGCATTGGGTGGCGGCCGCCGTAGCGTTGCATAGGGGCAGAGAGGTCACGGTGCAGGCAGGCGTAATGGGCTCCGGGAATATGGCCAGCTCGATAGTCCCGCTCACCACTATCGTGATCCGCCAGGCTGTAGCGGCAGTCCAATATTACGGGTTCGCCGGTCTTTTTGAGCTCCACCAAATCCGCAACTTCAATCAGGGCAGGGTTGTTGTTGCTCTCCATTGGCCTCTCCTCAATCCTTGATACCGCTTTTGCGCTGTAACTTCGGCTGTTGTCTTTGGTTATTGGCCGCTTTCCGGGGCAGGGACTTCCGCTGCCTGGGGCTCGACAGCCTGTTGTTCGGCTTCTTGCTTGGGCTCAGACTCTTCTTCGGTGGAAATCTGATCTGCCAGCTCCGCTTTGCGGCAAGTCATGGTGGTTTCGGTTTGATCTTCGGCAGGGTTGTCGAGAAAGCGCGCTACAGCCCGCTCCGCGCAGTTGCTTGCGGAAATAATATCGTGAGCCAGGTTGGGAAATAGCAGCCATTGGTGATTCGGTAGCTCTTTGCGTGCGATATCGACATCATCTGCAGCCAGCACCGGATCCAGTCCGCCGTGTAACACTATCACTGGAGCTGGGGTGGAGATGGCTTCTGACTCAGTGAGTGGAGCAGAGGGGATTGCCCAGATACGGCACTGTAGCTGCAACAAATTTAAATCTGATCGCACGGCCCCGCCGAGAATGCCGGTGTCAGCAGCGTTGGCCCTAGCTTTATCAAAATCGACAAAGGGAGCCTCTTCATAGCAGAAGTGGCTAACGCCGGCTGCATCCCCAAAGTAGGGGTCCAGTACGATCTCCATAAAGTGTGCGATGGCATTCTGGGCCGGCTGTAATCCTTCATCGCCCTCATTTTCCAGCCCCTCGATCATCTTGGGCAGTTCACTGTAAAAGTTTTCGTTATACAGCGCCTGGAACAGAACTCTCAGCAAGCGCTGTCCAGTAAGCACAAAGGGATAACTTTGTTTTGAGTAACGGTGCTTGACTGGAATGGTGCGCGGCTCTTCGTCTAAGGTCTGGATCAGGTTTTCCAGCCTGCGGCGCAAATTGGGGTAGCGACTGTTACATTTCTCGTCTTCGATACAATGCTTCAGGCCGCGTTCGTAGGCCGCCAAGGAGTCCTGAGGGAGCTGCTGCGTGTAGACAATATTGGGGAAGACCGCGCTGTTAAGCACCAGGGTGCGCACTGACTCCGGGAAGTCGCGGGCCACTGTCAGGGCGTAGCGGGAGGAGTAGGACACCCCATAGAGGTCGAATTTATCGAGCTTGAGGGTTTTTCTCAGCTCTTCTACATCTCTGGCGATCACGGAACTGTTGTACTGGGCAAGGTCGGCACCTTTGCTCAGGCGGCTGTAACAGCGCTCCATGCTGAAAGAAAAGACACGGGCCTCTTCTTCCGGAGACAGGTTGCGCCGGAAGGCGGTATCGGCATCTTCGATAAACTCGCTGCAAGTGAGGCGCGGCTGGGCCATACCGGTGCCCCTGGGATCTATAACAAACAGATCCCGACCATCTTCTACTGTCATGGCGGCATAGTTAAGCCACAACCAATCGCTAGCGTTCTCGGGCTCTAACCCCATGCTGGCTCCGGGGCCTCCGGCGCCTAGGTGGAGTAGGGGGATTTTCTTGGGATCGGGGTTTGTGGCGCGGAAGCGCACTACCGGGAAGCGGATTTTGCGCTTTTCCGGGTGGGCATAATTTTCCGGCACCTCCATCATGAAACACTGGGTGAAAGGCCAGGTTTCATCGGTTTTGAACCAGCAGGGCTTTGCTACCAGGCGAGCGTATTGTTTTTGCTGGGGTTGACCGGTTTGGGCGGAGTTTGTCGAGCGCTCACAGGCTCCAATCACCATGGAAAAGAGAATGATGAGGAGTATGCGCAATCGGGCTTTTTGCACTTAGATTATTCCTGTGACTGCTACTAAATAGTGGTTTATGGTTCCAGACCTTTGAGCGGGTCAGTGCTTGCCGAAGCGTGCCACTGGCGCGGAGATATTCCAACGCAATGCCGCGAGGCGAATCGCTAAGGTCACAAATACAGCAATAGCCACCACCAGCTCATGGGGTAGCCACCCTACATTGTCCAAGGCAACGAGTATGGCCGTACCGGTAAGGGCAGCGGTGGCATAGATCTCTCGCCGGAGTAAAAGTGGAATGTCACCGGACAGCACATCTCGAATCACCCCGCCAAAAGTACCGGTCATTACGCCGAGTACGATCGCGATAGTCGCGGAATAGCCCACTTCTAGTACTTTCTGGGTTCCGAGCACCACAAAAACGGCGAGCCCGATAGCGTCTGCCACCATCAGCAGGCGCATAGGGACCTTTAAATAGCGTATCAGGTAAAAGCTCACTACACCGGTCATTGAGGCGATCCACAGGTAATAGGTGTGCTCAAGCCAGAATACAGGGACGTTGAGAATAATGTCCCGGGCGGTGCCGCCGCCAATAGAGGTGACGCAGGCGAGTACCACGGCACCAAATAAATCCATCTGTTTATGGCCTGCGGCGAGTACGCCGCTGAAGGCAAAGACCGCGATACCGATCAATTCAAACCAGTGCAGCAGCTCATCCATATCATCGTTACATCCAGAGATTGGCGGGCAGGGGAGAATAGCACTTCTGTCGACGCAAAGGGAATTGAGGCGCGACCCGCTGGTAAGAAGTGTGAGGTGTCGCAATAGATACGGACTTTGGCTGGGTTTTCTGTCTGGGCCAAGAAAGGTTACAGGATGGGCTGCCCTGCGGTCATTGCCAGCACCGTTATTGGAGTGGAATTACTGCTACCCTTTTTATTCTCCCGGTTTTATTGGCTTCCAAGGCATGTCTTTCAAAAGCATTCTTTTGGCTTTGCTTGCAGTCTGTATTATTGGATTGAACTATCCTGTGATCAAAGTCGCCCTGGTCGACCTTCCACCATTGTTGTTGGCAGCTATTCGTTTCACCCTTATTTCTGTTCCCCTGGTCTTTTTCTGCCCCTTCCCGAAGACCTCAATCGCCAATGTAGTGGCGATTGGTTTCTTCCTGGAGTTTCTATCTCTGGGATTAATGTACTATGCGTTAAAATCTGATGTTCAGGCGGGAGTTGCTTCTCTGCTAATGCAATCCCAGGTACTGTTTACTTTGCTGCTATGTGCATTGCTGTTTGAAGACCGGATAAACAGGCGGCAATGCTTCGGCCTGTTGATCGCAGTAATCGGATTTTCAATTTTCTTCTATTCCGCAGATAAAGGTGGATCGACAACAGCGAAAGGCTTCTTCCTGATGATGGGTGCGGGACTTTCGTGGGCGATAGCGAACCTTGTATTTCGACGAATGTCAGGTGTGAATTTATTGCACTTAATGGTTTGGGCTTCACTGGTGCCGCCAATACCGTTATTGGTTATGTCACTGGCTTTTGAGAGCCATACCCCATGGGTGCTCATCTCTCATACAAATATTGAGACCTGGCTTTCGATTATTTATCAGGCATTTATTGTTACCTTACTTGGCTATATCTTGTGGGGTGATCTAATGCGTCGTTATTCTTCTGTTCGAATAGCTCCTTTTGGTTTGCTCGTCCCCATTATTGGGATAATTGGTTCGTCGATAATCCTTAGCGAAAGCCTTTCTGGTGTTGAGTGGTGGGCGTCATTTCTAGTGTTATCGGGAATTACCCTCTGCGTGATTAAATTCAGAGATCGGAATCCCAGAGAAAAGTGCTCTGGTATGGTTGGAAGTTAACAGTCTGCTAATTCAGACAGTCCTCCTCACCAGCTTTTAATGTGTTTTCCTGTAAGTTGATATTCAATATGACTTATCGGGTTGTTGATTTTTCGGCTGGAAATTCTCTTGCTGTTAATAGCGGTTTGATTTCTCACGGCATGGGTTTCGCCTGTATTTTTTCAAAATTACGAAAATCTTACTTAAAAATTTTACTGATAATGGTTTTATCACCTTCTAACTGCTGATCTTTTATATTTTCGCTAATTAATTCGGCGACGCTGGAGGATCACAGAAAAAGCTTTGTGCTTTTTTAGGTGCGAAATTACTGCGTGCCAGGTATGGGGTATCGCGAGATTCACACTTTGTGAAATCAGAACAAGAGCAATCGAAATTGAGGCAAGAGATTAGCGGGAGGGACTGATCAGGGAAGCGGGGCGTGCCCACCGACTGGTGTCGGGAGCAACGCCCTAAAGGAGCGTTACACGAACGCCTGCAGGCCGGTTTGAGCGCGGCCGAGGATCAGTGCGTGTACGTCGTGAGTGCCTTCGTAAGTATTCACAGCTTCGAGGTTCATCACATGGCGAATTACGTGGAATTCGTCAGAGATACCGTTGCCGCCGTGCATATCGCGGGCGATACGAGCGATATCCAGAGCTTTACCACAGTTATTGCGCTTCACCAGGGAAATCATGGTGGGGTCGAACTGCTTGTTCTCGTCCATGATACGGCCTACGCGCAGGGAAGCTTGCAGCCCCAGGGTGATTTCAGTCTGCATATCGGCCAGTTTCTTCTGGAACAACTGGGTTTGGGCCAGGGGACGGTTGAACTGGGTGCGGTCCAGACCGTACTGGCGTGCGGCGTGCCAGCAGAATTCACCGGCGCCCATGGCGCCCCAGGAAATACCGTAACGAGCGCGGTTCAGGCAGCCGAAGGGGCCGCGCAGTCCGCCGATTTCGGGGAATTTGTTTTCTTCGGGAACGAATACATTGTCCATCACGATCTCGCCGGTAATGGAGGCGCGCAGTGAGAACTTGCCTTCGATCTTCGGAGCGGAAAGACCTTCCATGCCTTTGTCCAATACGAAGCCGCGAATAATATCGTCGTCATCTTTAGCCCAGACAACGAAAACGTCAGCGATCGGGCTGTTGGTGATCCACATCTTGGAGCCGCTGATGCGGTAGCCGCCATCTACTTTCTTGGCACGGGTTTTCATGCCGCTGGGATCGGAGCCTGCATCGGGTTCGGTCAGACCGAAGCAACCAACCCACTCGCCGGTCGCCAGCTTGGGCAGGTATTTCTCCTTCTGCTCTTCGCTGCCGTAAGCGTAAATCGGGTGCATTACCAGACTGGATTGAACGCTCATGGCTGAGCGGTAGCCGGAGTCAACGCGCTCGACTTCGCGGGCTACCAGGCCGTAGGAAACGTAGTTGAGACCGGCACAGCCGTAGCCTTCGATGGTGGAACCGAGAAGGCCCAGTTCACCCATTTCGTTCATGATTTCACGATCGAAAATTTCGTGACGGTTGGCTTCCAGAACTCTGGGCATCAGTTTGCTTTGGCAATACTCGCGTGCCGTGTCGCGCACCATGCGCTCTTCGTCGGTCAGCTGTTGGTCCAGCAGCAAAATATCGTCCCAGTGGGCGAGTGGCTGATGTTTACTCATGGTTTGTCTCTTCTACTTCCGTTATTAATTCCACAGGGGTGTCCAAGGAGTCGGTTAAAGAGGACCGGAAACCTTTGTACAGAGGGGAGACTTTTTGGATAAGCTCCGCGTCAAACCCCAGTGACTATTCAGTTTAGTGTGCCGCATCATACCTAAGTAGCCGGCCTTGGGCACTCTTAGCGGCTGCAATTTTTTGCCTGAACTTTCGTACTCTTTGTAAACAAGAGTAAAACGTATTGCGAGTGATTTTGGAGGGCGGATAATGCGCGCAATAAATCTCTATTTTTTACGATTAAACGTTTAATTTCGGTGATATTCATTGTCCTTTTACCGCATTTTGGCAATTTGTGTTCCGCTGCTTGTCAGCTGTAGTTCGCAGCCAAGCAAGACCATTCAACCCGATGAAAATTTAGGTTTACCAGAATCTTTTCGTGCATCGGGCACCGTCGCCCCGAGTTTGCGCTGGTGGCGCGACCTGGAAGATCCGCAACTGGACAATTTGGTGCAGCTGGCCCTGAAAGATAACCCTGACCTGCAGGCCACGTATTGGCGTTTGGAGCAGGCGGCGGCGGCTGCACGTGGGGCGCGTTCAGGTCTCTGGCCGAGTCTCACCGCCAGTGTTGAAAATACCGAGCAGCGCTACTCATCGGGAGAATTCACAGATCCCTCTGCGGAAGGCAACAGTTGGAGCACCCGTATTGCCGCTAGTTACGAAGTGGATTTGTGGGGGCGGGTCCGTGCCGGTGCCAGTGCAGCAGAGGCGGCTTATCTGGCCCAGGAGCAAAATTTACAGACGGCCGCACTGACTCTGGCGAGTGAGGTGGCAGCTACCTGGTTGGAATTACGGGAGCAGTGGGGCCAGCGGGATTTACTGCAGCAGCAGCTGGAGGTCAACCGCAAAAGTCTGAAGGTTCTGGAACTGCGCTTTGGTCGCGGCGTCACAGGTGCAGCCGATGTTTTGCAGCAACGGCAACTGGCCCAGCAGTCACAGCAAGAGCTGGATGAGGCAGAAGCCGATGTTGAGACGCTGAAGGTGCAGTTGGCGGTGCTGCTGGGCATCACTGTGGCGGAACTTGACAGCATTATTCACAAGCAGGCCGGGCTGCCGGCACTACCCGCATTGCCTGAGACAGGGGTGCCCTCCCAGCTGTTATTGCGCCGTCCGGATGTGGTTGAGGCGCAGCGGGATCTTCTTCAGGGGTATCACCTGGCAGATGAGGCCTGGGCAGATCGACTGCCGGTATTCGGTTTATCCGCAGTGGCCAGTAATGGCACCAGTTTGATTAGTGATGTCACAGAGAACTGGCTCCTGGCCATTGCCGCGTCTATTGAGGGTGTGATCTTTGATGGTGGCGCCCTGGCATCTGCGCGGGATCAGCAGGACGCCGTTCTACAGGAGCGTTGGGCGCTCTACCGCAGTACGGTCAATGAAGCGCTGTCTGAAGTAGAGCAGGCTTTAATTCGAGAGAGCCTGATCGAGCAGAGACTCAACCATTTGCGCGAGCGTGAACGCCTCGCAGACCTTTTGGTCCTGCGCCAAAGCCAGGCTTATGCGCGAGGGACCATCGACTTCCTCAATGTGTTGACCGCGACGAGTGAACAACAGAGTTTGGCGAGACAGATTTTGTCTGCCGAGCGCGAACTGATTGAAAACCGAGTAGTACTTTACCGCGCGCTTTCCGGTGGGATTCCCCAGACGGACCTCCCAGCCCCCGAGCCAGTGGATTTGGAGTTGTACCTGGAGGGTAATAACTGATGTTGCAGAAACTCAATTGGCGTTTGCTGATACCTGTAGTGTTGCTGGTATTGGCATTCCTGGCCTTCAACTGGATGATGCGGGAAAAACCGTCGGTTAGTCGCGGTGAACGCAAAGCACCCCCGCCGACAGTAGATATCGCTGTTGCCGAGCAGGGCCGTTTTCCCGTCACCTTGAGCGCCCTGGGAACAGTGAGTGCCCGGGAGCTGGCGGAGCTGGAGCCCCAGGTGCAAGGGCAGGTGCAATGGCTTGATTACGATTTGGGCCCCGGTGCGGTTATGCCTAAAGGGCAGATACTGTTACGTATCGAGCAGGAACCTTACCAGCTGGCCCTGATGACCGCCGAAAGCACTCTCGCCCAACGCCGTGCTGAATTACAGCAGGAGCGAGGAGAGCAACAGGTTGCTGAAGAGGAATATGAGCTTTTGGGTACGACCCTGTCTGAAGCTGACAGGGCACTGGTGTTGCGCGAGCCCCAGAAAGCAGCGGCAGAGGCGGCAGTAAAATCCGCAGAGGCGAATGTGGCCCTGGCTAAACGGGATCTTCGCCTGACCGAGATTCGCGCTCCGTTTGATGCCCTGGTAGTGGCGCGTGTTGCTGATGTCGGTGATCGAGTGTCCCCTGGAAGCACCCTCTACAGCCTTGCCAGTGCCGATCGCTTCCAGATTGCTGTCGAGGTCCCCGCATCACAATTGCACAGGCTTGGTCGCAGCAGTGTTGAAGTACGAATTTACGGCAGCCAGTGGCCCCAGGGCGTCTATCGCCGTGGTGAGTTTGTCCGGGTAATCCCGGTATTGGAAGAGCAGGGTCGCCTCGCCAGTGTCCTGGTGGAACTTGAAGATCCACTCTCTGTAAAGGACCCGTCCCAGCCGCAGCTGCTCCTCAACGATCTGGCTAAGGTCGAAATCGTTTCCCACAGTGAAGATGAGCGTGTGCGTATCCCCCTCACTGCCTTGCAGGATGGGAATAACGTATGGGTGGTTCGCGATAATCGAACTATAGTCCTGCCGGTAGAAGTGGCCTATATGAGCGGCGACTTTGCAGTCCTGGAGCAGGGACTCAACGGTGGAGAAGCTTTAGTGACTACCCGGTTGGTAACCGTTACCGAAGGCATGCCAGTGCGAATTGCCGGAGACAGTAATCGCCAGCAGCGCCCACCGGTAGATGCGGCTGCTTCTGCGGAGCGCCCGCCGAGACGTGGCCCCGGTGGCCCCAACACTGGGGGCACAGATGACTGAACAGAATAGATCTAAAGATAAGGTCGATACCCGAACGGGCGCCATCGCCTGGATGGCGCGCAACCACGTCACCGCCAATTTACTGATGCTGGTCTTCCTGATTGGTGGTTTGATTTTTTCGACAATTGTTAAGAAGGAAGTCTTCCCGGAGTTCAGCCTGGATACCGTGAGCGTGTCTATCTCCTATCCCGGTGCAAGCCCGGAGGAGGTCGAGCGCGGTGTACTGGTGGCTGCTGAACAGGCAGTACAGGGCCTAGTGGGTATCAAAGAGATGACCGCGAGGGCCAATGAAGGCAGTGCCACTTTGAGCCTGGAGCTGGAAGGTGATGCCGATGCCACTTTGGTTTACCAGAATATTCAGCAGGCTATCGACTCCGTTACGACTTTCCCAACGGATATTGAGCAGCCCCAGGTAAGTCTGGCTGAGCGCAAGCGAGACGTGCTGGACCTGGTACTGCACGGCGACCTTACGGAACATAATCTGCGTGCGCTGGCGATGCAGGTTTACGATAAGCTCGAAGCGCACTCTGGTATTACCCAGTTGGAAGCCCGCGGTATGCGGGATTTGCAAGTGGCAATCGAGATTCGTCGCGATGACCTGCGTCGCTATGGGCTCACCCTGCAGGAAGTGGCAAGCGTAGTAGAAAATGCAGCGGTAGATATTCCCAGCGGCAGTGTTAAGTCCGATGCCGGGGAGATACTGGTTCGGGTGACTGAGCGCCGCGACTGGGCCCGTGAGTTTGGCGATATTGTTATTGTCCAGGGCTCTGGTGGTGGTGCGGTTTACTTGAAGGACATTGCCAACATCAGCGACGCGCTCGAGGAAGAAGCGCGCAATATGGTGTTTAATGGCGAACCGGCCATCAGCATCCAGATTTACAGAGTGGGTGACCAGACACCAATGAGTGTCAGTTCAGCCGCCCATGAAGTGGTTGATGAGGTGAGAGCGGGTTTGCCTCCGGGTGTGACCCTGACGGTGCGAGATGATGATTCGGAAATCTTCAAGGCGCGCCTCAATCTGTTGCTAAAAAATGGATTTATCGGGCTCTTACTGGTGTTTGTTGTGCTCGGAGCCTTCTTGGAATTACGGTTGGCCTTCTGGGTAACACTGGGCATCCCCACCAGTTTCCTGGGGGCTTTACTATTCCTGCCGGGACTCGATATCTCCATCAGTATGGTGAGTATGTTCGCCTTTATCATCGCCCTGGGGATCGTGGTGGATGATGCAATTATTGCCGGTGAAAATATCCACGAATGGCGGCAGAAGGGCTACACCAATCTGGAGGCTGCCATTGCTGGTGCCCGGCAGGTTGCGGTACCGCTTACTTTTGCGATCCTGACCAATATTGTCGCCTTCTTACCATTGATGGCTTTACCCGGGTTTATGGGAAAGATATTCGGTGTGATTCCATTTGTGGTGGGTTCGGTATTTATTATTTCCTGGGTGGAAGCCCTGTTTATATTGCCCGGGCACTTGGCGCATTCACGTCGTGGTTATAAAAGTCGCCGGGCCCGTCGCTTTGCCGCGCGGCAAAAAATGCTTGCGCGCGGTTTAGACCGCTTTGTACAGCAGCGTTTCAGGCCCTTCCTGGATTTGTGTATCAAGCATCGCTACACCACTATTGCGGTAGCGGTAGCTGCATTGTTAGTGGTCGGTGGTTATGCGGCTAGTGGCCGTATGGGCTTTACCCTGATGCCTAGAGTAGAGCGGGACTCCGGCCGTTATTCCGTAACCTTTCCCACCGGAACAGCCCAATCCCAACTTGAAAAAGCTCGCTCACAAATAATTTCTGCTGCCGATAAGGTGCTTGAGCAATACGATCGAGAAAAGGTCTTCCTGGGTATTCGAGGCTTAATGGGGGATGACGCGATTGTGGTAGATGCTTACTTCGTACCCGCAGACGAGCGACCCTTCTCCACCGGTGAATTTATCCGTGCCTGGCGCCAGGAGGTGGGGCCCATCGCCGGTGCCCTCAGTGCGACAACCGCATCTGACAGGGGAGGCCCCGGGGCCGGTTCCTCGTTAACCGTGGAGCTTCGTCATACCGATACAGATACCCTGGAGCAAGCCGCCATACGACTTGGGGATGAGCTGGAGAAATTCCCCAATGTCAGCGATATCGATCCGGGTATTTCCCTCGGTAAAACCCAGCTTGATCTAACGCTAACTGAAACGGCCAAGAGTCTAGGTATGTCTGCGGAGGATATTGGCCGTCAGTTGAGAGCGGCTCTATATGGCGCCGAAGCCCTGCGTCAGCAGCGCGGTCGCGATCAGGTGAAGGTAATGGTGCGCTTGCCAGAGGATGAGCGGGCCAATATGAATGATGTGCAAAGCATTATGATTCGGGCCAGCAATGGACTCTGGATGCCTCTGCCAGACCTGGTAAAAATCGATAAAGGGCGTGCCTATGCCACGATCAATCGCCGAGCAGGTCGGAGGGTTACAACGGTTACCGCCAACGTGGAGCCCAGTGATCAGGCGACTCTGGTGATTAATGAGTTAAATGAAAGTGTGGTACCCCAGCTAAAAGCGGAGTTCCCCGGGCTCAGCATTTCATATGAAGGGCGCCAAGCGGAGGAGCGCGAGGGGTTGGCGAGTCTCGGGATGACCTTTGCCCTGGCCATGGCGGTGTTGTACTTGCTACTGGCAATTCCCTTAAAGAGTTATGTGCAGCCGTTGATTGTGATGGTGGCTATACCCTTTGGTGTGATTGGGGCTTTGCTCGGTCATTTGGGCATGGGCTATGGACTCAGCATGGTGAGTCTGCTGGGGATGGTGGCACTGGCTGGAGTTGTGATCAACGATACCCTGGTAATGATTGAGTACAGTAATCGTCTTCGTAATGATGGCGCCGATTTGGAAGGCGCTATTAAGGGAGCCGCTGCGCGACGTTTCCGTCCGATTGTATTGACCACCATAACAACTTTCTGCGGTTTAATGCCGATGATCTTTGAAAGCTCGGTACAAGCGCGCTTTATGATTCCAATGGCGATTTCCCTGGGTTATGGAATACTTGCAGCGACGGCGATCTCTCTATTATTGGTACCTTGCCTTTATTTAATGTTGGGCAGAGATATCCCGCAGCTGTTTGACAGGTTAAAAAACAGCATCGTCCGCCTGGTAGGCGGAGGTGTAGCCATCCAGAAGTAAATTGAATTACAGCCGGTATTTTTGCCGGCTGTAATTTTTCTCAAATCCCGCCTTTTGTGACCGGCAGGCACTTATTGGTTTCGATTTATAGATTCTTACCTTCTAATGCCCCCCCTGAATACCACATCCATTTAGTTTTCTTTTTAGCTTTGAGTTTTCGATAGCGGAAATACGGAGCCAGTTCAACGTCGTGAAATTATTTCACGGCATACTCCGGAATAAGTCGACTGACTTTGCGCGCCTTCAAAAAGTAGAAAATTTTGGCCAAATTTGAAAGACGCCGAAATAAATTGAAAGGTATTTTTCGCATTTTTAATAAGTATAAAAGGTAATGTTCAGTGTGCAGCTCAATAAACAAGTGTAATGCCCAGCCCCAAGACGTGGAGCCGGTAGGATCGGGCGCTGTATCAACAGGAGGTACAGTTTGTGATTTGATCGAAAGGCAAGAACTTAACAACCCCGATCGAGTAGCCATTATTGATGGCAATATGGAAATAAATTTCACTCGACTGGTGCGGCGGGTCAATGGGATTGCCAGGGAACTGGAGAATCGTGGAGTAGCGCCTGGCTCCCTGATTGGAGTCTGCATGAACCGATCCTGGGAGCTGATTGCAGCGTTACTGGGGGTGATGCGCGCTGGTTGTGCGTATGTACCACTCGATCCGACTTACCCGCGAGACAGGGTGGGGTATATGCTGGAGCACTCCTGCGCCGTTGCGGCAATAGTGGATGGGGATAGTTCTGCAGACCTATGTCTCGGTGTTGAAGAGTTGGTTTGGCTTGATGAGCTAACGGAACAGCCGATGGATGCATCGCTCAATGTACCTGGACCAAATGCGAATGACCTCGCTTATGTTATTTATACATCGGGCTCAACCGGCAAGCCGAAAGGTGTCGCTGTCGAACATCGTAGTCTAATTGCACTCAGCGAGTCTATGAGCGAGCTATTGAGTGATGAAGAACTAGAGGGGGTACTGGCCTCAACCTCGGTTTGCTTTGACCCCTCAGTAATAGAAATTATGGGGACCCTGTCGTTGGGGGGAACTGTAATATTGGCAGAAAATATTCTTGAACTGCCTGGGCTCCCATCTTTAAATCAGGTGCGCACTTGCTTTACTGTCCCATCCGCAGTTCAAGCTCTTCTCTCTGTCGAAAAGTTGCCAGAGGGGATCCGATGCCTGATTTTTGGTGGTGAAGTACTCAAACAATCATTGGTTGACCAGATTTATACTGGAGTGGTCAAGCCACGAATAGTCAATGTTTATGGCCCCACTGAGGATACTGTCTATTCCACATATGCAGAGATCACACCTGCTACGAAAAAAATCACCATTGGCAGATCGGTAACTAATTCCCGTGCGTATATTTTAGATCATTCCCTACAGCCGGTTTCTACTGGTGAAGAAGGGGAGTTGTACTTAGCGGGTAGTAAGCTGGCTCGAGGATACTTAAATGACGAGCTTTTGACCCGTGAAAGATTTATACAGGTTATGCCCAATTCCGCTATTCCGGATCAACGTTTGTACAAAACAGGAGACCTATGCCGGTGGACAGATAATGGGGAAATCGAATACCTCGGGCGAATCGACCAGCAGGTAAAGATCAGGGGATTTCGTATTGAGCTTGAAGAAATTGAATCGATACTTGAATCAATGCCTGGTGTTGACTCTGCTGCCACTGCAGTGATTGATGGTGGGGCAGGGCAGAAGATTTTGGTTGCTTATATAGTTGGCAGTGATCAAGCAATCACTGAGGAGCAGGTAAGGGGATTCCTTGATCAGCGCTTGCCAATTTATATGGTTCCGCAGTTTGTGAGGCGCCTGGAAGCCTTACCGCTTATGCCAAATGACAAGCTTGATCGAAAAAAGCTTTCTCTCCTTGAAAAAGAGCAGTTTACTCTGCAGGAAGATCATTTTGCTGCGAATGATGCTACCGTCTGCCAAAATGGTGACTTAATAAAAAAATTAATTCGTTCAGCAGCTAATAGTGAGGCGACAATCATTTCAATTATCCAGGGTGAAGTGGCCTCCCTTATTAATCACCCTGATCCGGAAATTGTTTTGCCTGAACTGCCATTTGAAAGGCAGGGATTGGATTCACTGACAACATTGGAGCTCATCAGCCGATTGAGCCACTGCATTGGGCGAACCCTGCCAGCGCAAGCGATCCTGGATTATCCAACACCAAAATTATTAGCTATCTATATTCTCGATTTGATGAGTGATAACTTTGATAGTGACTCCTCGCAGGAATTCGCTGGCTCAGAAACCGACTCTCTCGCCCACCTCCAGTCCCAGTTACAATCCAGTCATCCAACCTTCCAGGCTGCAAAAGCGTCATCGTGGTCTGCTTCTGATAAAAGCAAGTTGGTACAAGCCGTGATATCCATGGTTAATAACCAACGCAGGAATCCCTACAGTAAGGTTTTGCGCACGGGTAGTGGAACTCGCGGCACCGTATCTGACGTATATAACGATGATGCACAAGAAGCGATTATTTGGACAACCAACTTATACCTGGGCCTGAATCGAGACCAGGAGGTGATAGATCAGGCATCCTCTGCTGTTCAGCGTTTCGGAACAGGAATGGGCACTTCTGCGGCAGCCTCCGGTTTAACAGACTTACATCTGCAATTTGAAACAGAGTTTGCAAACTTGGTAGGAAAGCCCGGGGCCTGCTTGTTCCCGACTGGGTACACGGCCAATGTTGGTGTGGTTGCCGGACTGCTTGGTAAGGACGATGTAGTGGTTATAGATCAGCTCTGCCACGCATCTATTGTTGACGGTGCCCGCCTGTGTGGCGCAAAGGTCAGGACATTCCAACACAATAGTGCCGCGGATCTGGAAGCCGTATTGGAATCGGAAGCATCTCCTTACCGTACCATCCTAGTTGTGCTTGAAGGTGTTTACAGTATGGGCGAGGGTGCAGCTCCAGTAGCGGAAATTGTGCGTACAGCCAAAAAATACAATGCACTGGTGCTGGTTGATGAGGCCCACTCTTTTGGTTTTTATGGCGAAAGTGGTGCGGGAATCTGTGCTGCTCAGGGTGTCACCGACCAGGTCGACTTTATTATGACAACCCTCAGTAAGGCGCTCGGTAGCTTGGGAGGTGTTGTTGCCGCGAAGAGAGAGTATGTGGACCTGCTGAGGTCCTCAGCGCGAGCCTACATTTTCCAAGCCTCAGTGAGCCCTGCCGATATTGCTGCTGCACTGGCAGCCTTACGCCGTCTTAAATCTGACGATGGGCTCCGGGATCGGCTGTGGGACACTACTCGGTATATGCGCCAGAAGTTCGAACAGGCGGGATACGATTTGGGGACTGGAGATGGCCCAATTGTGACTCCGCATTTTGGCGATAAAGATAAGCTGTTTGCTATCGTGCAGGCCTTATATCAACGGGGTATCCAAACTTCAGCGGTAACCTATCCGATTGTGGAGAGTGGGCGTGGGCGCTTAAGATTTATCTGCTCGGCAGCGCATACAAAAGAAGACGTCGATAAAACTCTGCAAGCTTTGATTGAGGCGGAGCAGGAGGTGGATGCCCATTTACCGGCTAAGAATGATGAACCTCTGGACTTGGGACAGGCGCTTGCTGAAATCGGGGAGTGGGCTACTGCTTTTTCAGGTTACATTAAGGAGTACCTGGACGGTATTTCTGGTCCTACCCCTAACTTGTCATTGTCTATCAGTGTCTCCAAACAGTTTGAGCCGGTCAGGGTATTAATCTACGACGGCAATGTAACACTGAGTGATCACGCATTATCAGGTGTTCCCTCTTGTGCGATGGTTGTTAGGAACAAGCGCTCAGTTTCCGCCCTGCGTTTATTTGACGTGCAAACACTGCTCAACAGTATTTGCACGGGCACCTGTGTATTAAATGGTCAGGTGGAGCCATTTATTTGGTGTATTGCACGTATGATTGACTTCAATCAGCGCTTCAGGACGCTTAACGAGTTTGAGTTTAGCGAAGAGTTGGCCACTTGCTAGTTAATCTGAGAAGGTAATAAAGCCATGGGTCCCTCAGTGGATTCTGTTGGACCCATAGTATATGTGGTTATGTCTGGGAAGAGCGGGACTGTTGATTTGTCATCGCCAGGTTGCGCCAGCCCAGCTGAATCAAGATAAGCACCAATATCGCCGCAGAAGCAGTGATATAGAATGGCAGGCGGATATTAACTTCCATTGCTCCTCCGCCGACGAGTGAAATCAAACTGGCTACCAATGTGAAGCCTGCAGTGGCTATCCCCATCACCCACCCCTGTTCCGTCTCATCGACACTGTTTGCAAATATATTCAAGAGAGCAGGGTAAGCGAGCCCAAAGCACAGGTACGCGGAGAAGACACTCAGGTAACATAGCCAAATATGGTTGCTGAACACAAAGGCTAACGCGCTTGCTCCCATCACGAGGGCGGAGATCTTAACTACCAGGGGTTTACTCCAACGGGACAAAACAGGTTTGACCATAAACAGACTGGAAATTGCCACTGCAATCCCCATTGTCAGCATGGCCATACTGGTTACCAGCAGGCCCGCTTGGAATCTGCTGCTTAGATAGTTTGTGATAAATATATAAAAGCTGAGATGTACCAGCATAAAGCAGAGGTAGGCAGGACAAAGCCGAACTACCTGAGGGCGATCCTTCAGGTGTATAAACTGGGTAAACAGATCCATGAAGCGGAGCCTGAGTTGCATAGGGGCTTTGCGGGTATCGTGATAGAAGACCAGAATCAAGCACAAAGTAATAGCGACAAGTACGAGTGCAAAGTAGAACGGTAGTTGGATACTCGCTAAATTCCCCAATAGCTCCCTGTCTGCCAATACACCTGCCATAATTGGTCCAGCTACAGCCCCAGCACTCATTCCTGCTACTAATAACCCCAGGTTCTTGGATGCTTCCAGCTCACTTTGGCTGGCATCAATCATTGCCGCTTGGGCGATAGGCTGGTTTCCCGCAGTAAAGCCGCTGATCACTCGCCCGAGAATGAGAAGCCAAAGACTATTGCTTACCAAAGAAAGAATGGTGATCGCGTACCCAGCCATAGCCCCCACCAAACACAGCACCATGGCAGTCTTGCGTCCAATACTGTCAGACAGCTTGGCGATATATACGGACCCAACAAACCAAGCCAGAAAGAAGCTACCTATCACCAGGCCATAGTACAAGTGACGAGTTGCCTGTGGTGTACCACCAGGTAAGAATTGGAATTTTGTTGACATAACCAGTTCATTGATGATCGGAAACAGCAATCCCTGGCCCATCAGATCTACAAAAACTACTGCCAAAAGGGCTAAACGACACATTGTAGACATAACCACCCCCTCCCCAAGCTTCAGATTTACTACTTAAAGCAAGATAGCAGGTGATGAATAGGTGATAGAGCCAGCAAGTGAATAGGATACAAGCCTTGTATGTAAGTTGGGTAATAGCGATAGAGCGGATTAGTTATTACCAGCTGCAGAATAGTTTTGACGCCTGATAGCTATAACGCTCGCTGGCTGGGAGTAAAGGCGGTTCTGACAACGGAGTCTTGATTCGTATACCTGAATTCAAGAACTGCGCCTCCTGTTTCCAGTAGAAAGTTGATAACTTATTGATTATTTGGGGTTTCTCAAAGAGGTATATAGCGGGGAGAATACAGAAATATAAGGGAGCTGCTTATAATTCTGTTTGTACAATTGTACTGGTTCGGTGTAGTTTGTTGATTTTTCGAGTCTTTTTAAGTATTTGGGTTTTCTGGGTACTGGAATTACAAAGAAGGATGATATACAGATGCTGCTTTTTAATTAACTGTTAAGTGCCCATGGTAGATAGAATGTCACTCTTTAAGAAACTTGAGATAAGGCGCGACCCGGAATTTGGATTGTGCATTGAGCTTTGTAGCTGGGATCATATGGACTATATCGAGGATGTTTTATGCGAGCACTTTGATATTGAGTATGACTTTAAAATAGATGATCCAGAAATATTGAGGTACGCTCTATTTTTCGATAAGAGCATTAATGAGAGTGAATTGAAAGATTCAATATTATCAATAAATCATCATCATAAAAGTTCGGGCCAGATTTATGTCACTTCATAGGCCTGTACTTAACAAGGGCCTGCAACGGACCTCAGGCAATGGTCACCTTTTGTGCTGCTTCGCTACATTACAGTTACGGGTTATTGAGGCATTATGAGATAAATCATGAATAGAGAATTAAAGGAAATTATTGATAGATTTAACGAGGCCCAGGAAACAGCAGTAAACATTCTGGAGTCCGTTTTTGAATGTCCCCGCCCAGTATCTGCGATGGATTTCACCACAAGGTGCAAGCAAGAACTTCGGGATAAAAATTATCAATGTGGTGGATACAAAATCAGACCGCATGGTATTGGTATGGAAGTTAATGTTAATGGCATAAAGATCGATTTTGACTTTGGGCATAATGGTGAAATAAATGGATTTGACGCTTGGCGCTTGTATAATTTCGTCAATCAAAACAACATAAAGTCCCCTCTCAATTCAGAGGGAAAAATAAAAGCAGCCTTTGAATTAGCAGTTTTTAATGGTTTTATATATAAAGGGACTGGCATGGGTAGCAATCACTATGTCAGCTCCTAATAAACAAAGGCAGCGAATGCGTTCCGCACCGCTGCTTTGAGCGTTAAAATCTTTCCTACAGTGAGTTGATACCTGCCTTTTGGGTAGAATAAGAGAAAATATCGGAAGTCTCAAAGAGTATACTGCCAGTGTTTGCTGAAAATAGATGTGTATTATCAAAAGACGACGCCCCGTAAAAAAAATCACTAGGCATATCAAGCTCCATGGGTGGTTTGAAGTGTGCTTCTATTGAGGGCAATAGTAACAATATTTTTTTATATGGAGTAAAGTTGCTTTATGAGTAATTATAAATAATGAAAATAATTTTTATAATTACAGGGGAGGGTGATAAATAGACTCTTATTTGAATTAACAGTTAGAGCTTGAGAGGATTCGGATTATGGGACCAAAAGAAGTTGTTCAAGGATGGGTAGACGCCTTTAATAAAGCTGATGTAGATCAGGTAGTAAGCTTCTATTCCGATGATGCAATTAATCATCAGGTGGCCAACGATAAACTTGTTGGAAAAGAAGCAATTCGAGCCAGGTTCGAAGAAGAGTTTTCTGCTGCAGAGATGGTATGTATTGTAGAGCATCTCTTCCAGGATGGAGATTGGGCAATTTTGGAGTGGAAGGATCCACTAGGTTTGCGAGGCTGTGGGTTCTTTCATATCCAGAAGGGAAAGATTGTATTTCAGAGAGGCTATTGGGATAAGCTCTCTTTTCTAAAACAACATGGCCTGCCAATCCCGCAAGAATAATTAGCAAGGCAGCCCTGGGTAGTGATGTTAGTTTCGAGCTAGAGTTCTCGTTTGGAGTAGCTACGCTTACTACATGCCACGGCTCTAGTATGATAATCAAGGTTTGATGCATCGTTCCCTGATAACGGTTCGCGTTCATAGAAGTGGAATCCTGAGTGAGGTCTACATCCTTGAAGAGTCTATTTTTCAACGACTTTCAACTTTTACTTTTGTTGTGATGCGCAGATAGAGTCTTTATTGTGGACGGGCAGGAATTTAGATTATTGATCTTCATCTTAACCACTTCCCGCACACTCAAGTGTTACGATTGTGCTAGTTATTTGGTTTTGCAGGTTAGGTGATTTTGGATCAACCTTTTTTCTTCCCATTGATGCATAGCCCGCATGTAGATGTTCCGTATTGGGGAAGCTTAATAAGTGATATCTACTGGAAGAATAGAGTGGGGCACAGAATAGAAAGTGGCGACCACTGCGCTCTCAGTGTTTAGGAACTATTTTAGTATTGCTGAACCCTCTATATGAGTATACATATAAACTACTGGACTGATTTCACGAATAATACGTACATCTATTGAGATAGAAATCTGATCCGTTGAATACCTGAATTGTTTCTAGAAACTACTTTCAGGAAGTAGCTGACTGCTATAGGCTGATAACTAACCGATTTATAAGGCGTCTATCGGTCTTTAATCCTTTTTCCAGAGCAGGAGTTGCTGAGAAAACTTTCGATATATGGAAAAGAATGATATATATACCTTGCTATTGAGTTAATTTTTAGGGCTTACGGGGGGAAGATGAAGAGTTTCGCCTTTTTTATATTTATGGTGGCGTTCTCAAGTTCGATTGCTCAGGAAAATTCTACTCCGGAGCTCCATGTAGCAAATTTTCTTGATGATTTTTCTGAGAGCAATATTGAAGGGGTAGTGGGTAGCTACTTTGTTGAAAGTCCTAATTTTATATTTGGTTCTCATATATTTTCTCCGACAAGCAAAAGTGAGGTAGAGGAGATTCTGCTAAACATACGTACAGCTTTGTCGGAAAAGGACTATATCAAGTCTTCAATTGAGAGATTTGAGACATAGTTCACTGGACCCAACATGGCAGTTGTCTCAGTGTATCTAAAGCGATTGCGTACTGGAATGGAAGTCATGGATTACAAGTGCAGTACTTATAGTTTGGTCGAGACTGATAATGGCTGGAAGATCATCACTTGGTTACCAACTGACCCTGACTCAAAGTCAAGTTGTTTTCCAAAGCATGCATAACAGATGATTATGGCCTTTTGACAGCTAAATATTCCATCTTCTCGTCTCCTTGCTTGTAGCCTGTAAGGCCGTAGCGCTATCTATTTTATAGTCAATTGTAAAGAAGGAGGTTCGGGGTGGGCCTCCTTTTTGTTGAAAGTTGTGGTTGTTTTGGTAGTTAAGCATTATTATGCATATAATAATTAAAGAACAATTTCTGCTATTCTCTAAAAAATCAATAATTCATTGACTTGTGAAAATTTCTTGAAATAAATATAGAAGGGAAAGAGTTAAACTATAGATAAGCTATTCTTCTTTCTTCGAGAATATGTACCAGTTTAGGAGAAAACATTGAATTTCAGTATCTATCTGGGTGATCGTGCAGACAAGTTTTGTAATTATAGAGAAGCGTGGTATAGATACTGATTTTGAAATAACTATTAGATGCAAGATTAGAAATTGAATTGAAAAATTTGGCTTTTCTAGCCCCGTTGAGCATCATTGCAAAGACGGCTTGTGCTATTTTCACAGATTTCATACCGGTCATGATTCTTCTTTTAGTCCTCCCTCTAATTGGAGCGTTTGTCCGTTTTAAGAACAAAAGTAATGAGGCTTGGCTCAAGAAGATAAACTTTTCGATACTTGTTTCCATTATTGTTTCTGCCATTCTGGTGATCTATGGACAGCAATACGCATAACAAGCTAATTAACTTCACGCTTGAAGTGCGTACACCAGACAGACTATGGGCTGTTTTGGTTGGAGATTATTAAAGTGTTAAGCACTCATGGAGGCTTAATGATTAGGCATTTGGTTTTGACGATTGCTATTATTCTCTTCTCTTGTGGAGCTTTTGCCACTGCTCAGCGCCCCGACAAGATTGTGATTAAGGGAGAAGTATATTCTTTAAATACTAACCCACTGGAATCCTACTTAAATAGTATTGACTGGGAGCTTCCGGAGCAGGCTGCAATATGGTCTTCTAACTGGAGAGGCTACCTGGCAGAATGGGAAGTCGCAGACCAAAAATTAGTATTAGTTGATATGACCATTGCGCTAAAAAGGGATTCGTCCAAAGAGAAGCACGAGCGCAAGAGTATCCTGAATACTGTTTTTCCAGGAGAAGTACAGGTTTTTGCTCAATGGTATAGCGGAACATTAATTGTCCCAAGCGGGAAAATCATTAATTACGTTCATGTGGGGTATGGCTCCAGTTATGAAAGGTATCAAGTTTTAGCTGTTAATAATGGAAATATCACTAAGACACTAAATTTTTCCCATGCAGAGTTTATTTCCTATCGAGAGGAAAAATTTTCAGAATTCCAAAAAACCGAACTATTTAAAAAGGAGTACGAGAATCTAACAACCGGTGAACATGATTGGTCAAATGAGGAAGCATTAGGCTTCTTGCAAAGCTATTATGCGGAGTATTATCTATCGTTGTAATATTATACTTAACAAGTGGCTGTGACCTTTACTTAAGTGGTCCTGTAGTTTTCTTGTTCCAATAGATAGTGTTTTAATGCCCTCCAGTTTAGGGGGGGGAGTTGTTTCTGTTGCATGGCATATAGTTTGTGAAACTAAGATACAGTTTCTTCCAGGATAATTTGTCTTTAAGATAGTCGTTGCGTGATTAATAGAGTAAAAGGCTCGAACTTGAGCTTACTTTCTGGGAGGCCTACTCTCAACAGTTTCCAGTTTCCAGTTTCCAGTTTCCAGTTTCCAGTTTCGACGATTTTGTATTGACAGGTATGAAGATCCCAAATAGTATTGCGTTTCTTTCAATGAGCACTCCTAGACATCGGTCCCCTAGGAGAATTAAAAACTTAGACCGTAGTTAATGTACGTATGTAAAAACTGTAACACCCAAGTTTCATCAAATACCCCCTCTCATCTGTATCAAATTAAAAAACGTTCCATAACGTACTCTAAACGACCTTCAGCAAATAAATTCTTTAAAGATGGTAGATCTCACACAAGTGATGATCCAGGTGGATCAGGGTGGGAAATTGAAAAAGAAATTATAGTTTGTAAAGCGTGTTACAATAGCTTAATCAGCAGTTGTTAGCTTCTTATATCTAACGTAAAAATATATGACAATTTATTCAAGCTGACTCCTTGTGGGTCAGCTTGGTAAGGCGATTAATGTGATAATCGAAGCTTGATGTATCTTGCTGTCTAATAAGATTTAACCGCTCGGTCGGGTCTACTTCACCGAAGGGCCCATTTTCAAAGCCTTTCAAAGCCTTTCAAAGCCTTTCAAAGCCTTTCAAAGCCTTTCATTGCCTGCCTTCCTTTTTAATGCATATATAGATCAGTTAGCGATGGTAGAGGAAGGGTTTGGGAGTGTGAGTGACTATCTTTACTTGATAATCCTCCACTTTCCCGGCTCACTTCAATTGATACATAGGTCTCAAGTCTTTGGTTTTTACCAGTTTGGCGTTTTAGAGGCTGCACGTTGGCCGCCTACTGATTCTCAAGCCGTGAGTGAGAATGCCATTGGGGGGAGCCTCGCTAAGTGATTCTTGTGGAGGAGTGGGGGGGAGCTACTTCTTTTGCTTAACAAGATCTCCTACTCCATTAAGTCTTTTCACACGGCACTGCCTATTGAAAGTGCTAGACCCCCTTAAATGAGCACGGCTTTTCATACTTCATGTCGACGGCTTTCTGTTCGCGATATTGACCCAGTAATGAAATCCCTATTCCGGCCATGATGATGATTCCTCCAACGATTTGAGCAAAGTTGGGAACCTCTTGCAGGATAAGAAAGGCGAAGAGGGTACCGGCTACGGGCGTAATGGCTGTCGCGATAGAGATATCAGCAGAGCTCGCCCCTCCTTGGAGTCCTTTAAACCAGGTGATCTGCCCAAAGACAATAATGATTGCACCGTATACAAGCATCCACACCCAGAGGAAAGGAGAGAATAGGTCGTCAAAGTGGTGGGGGCCAAATACAGAGAGGACAATGATCGAAAAGAGTATCACTCCTGCAAGCATTCGGAAAACTGAAAAGACGCCAATAGGGACGCGATCAAGCAGCTTCCGGCTTGCCTGAACGGCAATGACTCCTAAGAGTGTTGCAACAGCAGTTAAAATTTCTCCAGCTTTGGGGAGGTCTTGAAGAAATTGGTCCATGGCTGGATTTCCAAGGTTCAGCATTTTCATACTCATTGGATCTTCCATCGGCGGTTGGTGTAGGGCAAAAATTGCAATAACACCAATTGTTACCACAAGGGCCCCCACAATTGAGAACCCGGTAGGCCTCTCTCGGAACATCAGATAAGCTAACAAAAGTCCCAAGGGAGCATCTAGAGTTGCAATTAAAACGACATTGGTCACTTCTGTGAGCATCAGAGCAATAAAGAAGAAAGCGGGGGCAAGAACTCCAGACATCAAAATAAGCACGAACATGTAAAACCAGTCTTTAAAAGGATATTGCTTTAAGATGTTGAGGCGCCAATCTTTCCTGTAGATTATTAAAAGGGTGATACCCGCCAAGAGATTTCCAGCGAACAAGAGGTTGCAAAAAGAGATGGGGTTGTTTCCATTAATGGGGTGACTGGCACCTAGCTCCCCAATTTTCGCAACGACTGCGTTGGAGGCAGCAAAAATAAGTATCGAAATCCATAACCAAAATCGAGTACTTTTTACGGAGGGTTGCTTATCCATTTATTATCCCTTGAATGCCGCGGCAAGTTCCGTCGGGTGCAGCTTGTACTGTACTAAGTATGTCTCGACTGTCTAGTGGGGTGACTTGATTTGGGTTAGTTTAGACTAACTTCAATAGTAGGCTGCCTTAGAGTATGAAAGTTAATTCATTTAACGACGTTGGAGAAGCTGGTTCTGTGAATTTTAGAGGCAATTTTACTTAGGCTCCTTCAGTACCTAGCGAAGTGTTCGAATGTGGTTCGAAAAGGGTGATTCTGAAACCTGCACTGGGTAAATGGAAATATGAGCGCAACTTCGTGTCTTATTTTGGTGAAATTAAAGCTCACTTTGATGATACGTAATATGTTTAGCTAAATAATGATGACCAAGTATTTACTGCGTAGGAATGTAAACCAAGAGCTTTAGTTCTGTTGATATCTCGTGCCTAGAGTGTCAGTATCTATTACTGGAAGAGTTGGGTGCCAGTCTTTCAAAGGCTGGAGAGTGGTTTCAGGGTGTTTGAGTCCACTTTACTCTTTTAAGTCGATTTAAAATGGACCAGCCAGGCTCCTGCGTTCTTTTTAACCCTATTCTTTATTTAATAGCATTGGCGGATTATCCTTCTATGAGTGGGCGAGCATGGGAAGGGAATGGCTATACGGCATAAGTGGCCACCGGGTTTGAGCATGGTATCCATTGCATTGCTACAGTTATTCGTTACTTAATCTAACTGCTGTATATTTTACGCATATTCCGCTCAGTCAAGAGTAAATCTTTTGGGATATATGATGCGCTCTTGACTGAGCGTAGTGTGGCTTAGCTTGGTTGATCATTGATTCAAAAGATAGCTTAGATGAAAGATTTCAATATGGCCTGAAACTATCTATAAGATCAAGTTTGAGATAACCCAGATTATCTTGAAAAGTACCTGTCTAATAGGAGGAAATCCTTATCATTTAGAGAACTTTCCGATGAGTGAGCTAATTGATCTTTTAGTGGATAGCTACTTGAATAAACAAAACCGGCGCTATATGAATCCTTCTTGGTGTTATAGTCCAGGATTTCCATTATCTTCTTTTCAGTATCAAAATTTTTGAGCCTCTTCGCAAGATCCAGCTCGTGACTATGAAGATCACTATATCGGCGATTGATCTGCTCCCGGTCCTTTCCTTCAGTATCATTAATGATCTCTTTTAGAAGGCTGAAGGGGGTCAAGTCATTTGTATAAATAGATCTGAGGTCTACACCTTCATCCCTGTATACCATTGCAGAGTGTCTGAATCCAGCAACAAAAATAGTTTTACTGATATTTGAAGGTAGTGTTCTGCAATCAATAAATTCCTTCCATTTCCCATCGAATTTGAATGGGTTTCTGAAATCGAACCTGGCTGAGAAAATAATTACTTCGAATGTTTCAGCTGAAATAAATACACTTTTTCTTGCTTTCTCAATTATATCAATTACAGAGTAATTGGGGTCTAAGCCACCCGCATCACTAGTGCTTTCTCTACCTTTTTGATTGCCTTGAACTGGGTCTGTGGGTATAAGTCGCAGGTGTTTTACTTTCTCCCAGACAGGTTTCTCTTGTCTGTAGTTTTCGTTTTCACTATCGTTTTGTTTTTGCCTTTCGTATATATCATTGAGCGCGGCGAGAAAAACCACCATACCTAATGCGGCGCCACGGCTATGTCCGCCAATAGTGAGGTTGATTTCGTCATTGTCAGAAAGGTATTCTACAAGATCAAAGAGAATGTCAAGGTTTACAACATGGTGGTCTTCGCTATAACCAAATAAGGTGTCCATCTGTTTGCTAGGATATTTTTGAATAGCCTCTTTCACAGTGTTATATACGTAGTTACCAACTTTAGAGATGATATTAGAATTAGGGTTTTCACTGGCATTATATTTATTATAGTTAATAACATTGCCTGTAGTCTCTATTGTACCTACGCCATCCAAAACAAATATTTTGTCAAATTTAATTGTGTCTAGAAGAAGTCTGTTACTGGCGTCCTGATCGTGTTCGTATTCAGACTTTTTCGTTACCATGTGTTGTGCTGGTGTTCCTGTTCCACAGAACCATACTAGTACGCTTGTAGTCATGTATATATGCTCCCATTATTAATTTTTGACTGGTGGTGTTTCACCAACTGCTAGAATGTGTAGGGACATGTTTTAATGTAATAGTGAAGTCTATCTCTATGGATTGTTCGCGACTTGATTTGCTTCTTTACGGGTCCTCTTAATCGCTCAGGTCAGATGTCGAAAGAGGCACATGAAAATGTAAAGATGCAAGCCTTCCCATGGAGAATCTGTTTTCAATACCCTATATTGCCTGCTTTTCTTTTCGAGATGCGTGCGTAAATACCTTTTAGGTGGACGGGGATTGATTTGGGGGCATTGATGCCTATCTCTACTTCAGCCAATAATCTTCGCGGTTACACTCTCATTTGGTGGAGGTCCAAGATTACATTTAAAGGAGAGGAAATGGATACTGATAAAACATCAAGGTTAGATAACGCAGTTGACTCCATTACAGGTGAAATTCTTCCCAGTTGCTCAATTTACAAAATTGCAAATGTAACTCGTACAATGTTCAGTATTTTGGCATAATCTATAGGTAGCATAAATATATTGCTCAAAAACTTGATAGAACCTCTGGTGCAGTTAATTCTGAGTTAGGGGACGAGGCATCGAAGAATGAAACCAGCTACATGATTTAGCAGTTTGCAGTATAACCTGGCGTTCGTATTTTCGTGCTACCAAATCATCCATAATTCATTGACTGATGAACATTGTTTTAGGAGATAATAGTGATTTCATATCAAAGATGTAGCGATCTATCGAAATCAGCCGAAATGACATACCGAAATATGCGCCCATATTATGAGTATCACTCTGTTGATTGGGACCAGGCAAAAATTCTGGAGCAAATTGCTGACTTAGATAACTGGGACATTTTATATGAAGGTGAAGTCATAGGCGCACTTCGCTTGGCATTTGATGGTCATGAATGTTATTTACGAGATCTCCAAGTAAGTGAAGAATTCCAAAGCAAAGGAATTGGTACTGAAGCCATTTAGGAATCCAAGCGGTTAACTCTTAAATTCGGTGCAAATAATCTTCGCCTACGAGTATTGAAAATTAGCCCTGCATACAATTTATACAAAAGAAGTGGGTTTGAGATATCTAATGAGGATGAAAAATTTTATTACATGGAGCAGCAATGCTCCTGACAGGTCTCTCAAACATCCTTCCTGCGGTAAAAGGGCCTTCGGCCGATGTAAGTATCACTGTGTCGCTTCGTAAGGCATTAGTATAATATCAAGCCTTGATACGCTTTCGTTGTTCGATAAGAGTTGGCCTATATTGGGCAGGAGGTTCTGCAGGGCCTCTCTCCTTTGGGGATCTCTTTCTAGCGATTTTTATTGCCTACTCCTCGTTCCTTTTCGATACGTGCATAGAACTCTCCTCGGTGTATGGGAAGGAACTTGGTAGTGGATGTCCATCTTTACTTGATTCTGTGTCGGTATAAGAAGGTCGTTTTAAGCGGCGGTCGGGGTGCCCATCTATATAAAAGTACAGCACCGTAAACTGTATACACCCAAAGCACTTGTTGCTCCGGCAGACGCTTTGAATAACATGGATTATCTATTTAAGCGATAACTGATCTAGAGCTTCTACGTATCTTGTCTGGCTGCAGTACAGAATGTTGTGACAGGTTGGGGCAGTATGACTATGAACTCTATCTATGATTGAGCGGAAATAGAGCACGCCAAAGTAAAAGAGAGATGCCTGTAAACGAACGATGACTGTGAGTGCTTCCACAAAACTGCTTCCCAGGAGTTTCTATCAGTCTTTAGTGTATCGTACAATCTACAGGCCTGTAGGAGATTCAAAATGGTTTTGAATACCGGTAACGGTCAGATTGAATATGAGCTACTACATCTTACGAAACCAGTATTAAATTTGATATACGTTACTAGTTTAAAATTAGAGGGATAACAAGATGACGGATCAAGCTATTATCTTAGCTCGACGTAAAGCGGCGGTTAAAGCGTTAAGTTTTTTCAAGTACAAAGCAGTGCAAAGTGCCAACAACCCATTTGCGTTTATGTTTGATCCAACTGGAAAGAAACATGCATCTGACGTGATTGCGCTATGCCGCTCGAATCACCAACCCCATAATGCTAATGACATTGCGCAGGCTTTAGAAGATTCAGCCAGAACTGGTTTTGGTAATTGTAATGAAAAGGCGGCGATCTGCTACAGTTCACTGAAATCTGATCCTTATCTGACTGATGGGAACCATCATGTAACCATGGTGGGGGCTGTTGGTTATGATCATGCCTATTGTGTAGTCTCTGATAACCCTTTAACTCCAAATATGTCGATACGGAGTCTGGGTAGATTGGCAATGATTGTTGATGGATGGACAGAAGATTGGTACTTTCCGAACCTGGATTTTATAAGCAGAACTTACGGCTCTGCGATTACCTTTCCGAACCCAAGACAGACATATATTCGGGTAAAAACTCGAGATCATCAATTAACGCCAGCCGTAACCATTGACACACCAAACAGAAAGTTGAGAAAAACAAATAACCGCTTTTAATTGATCTGATTATATAAAAATAGTTATAAAGTGCTATTCAAGCTTGCTGCTTGATGGGCCTGATATGTTACCCTGAATATGTTATCCAGGCAGGCTAATTAGGAAAAATTGACTTGACTGTTATTACTCGCCATCTTCAGGCAATACTAACGCCAGGGCATGAAGTCTAAATGTTGTCGCTACAGTCTTTTAAGTAGCAGGGTTTTCTACTGAGGCATGGATGCCGAACTGTTATGTAAATGATAGAGTTCACTTCCACGTTTAGCTGCGATCAGATAAGCAGACCTACACAGTAGGGCAATAAAGAAATTATGGCACTGATACTCAGGCCATGGGTGGACATCCTCGGTTGGTAAACTTTGAAGTGGTGTCTGGATATATAAGCTGGCCGTGGGGGGCAGTGGGCATAGAGTAATAAAAGATGGACGTTATGCTCCCTTACTTTGAGGAGTTACTACAAGTCGTTGAATTTTTTCTATTCTATAATACCAGTATCTATTTGGCTAGCCGATTTCTGCAACTCCTAATCCCCAGGCTATTTGGTGTGTGTCCAGGGTTGTATTATGATCCTTTTAGGAAGAGCCAATACCTTATCGATCCTCAGCATTTTTTGAATAGTCAGGCTGATGAGCTTTTGAATGATGTGGAAGCGTGATATATAGATGCTGATGTTGAATTAACTGTTACATGATGCGTGCTAATTGCAACTGATATTTATCAGCATTATTGCAAACGTAAGGAGACTTCACGATGCCCCGAAAAATCCTGAAACCTGAACAATTGAAGTTTCAACCGCGTCCAACATACCCTTATTCCCCCGGCACAAGAGGCGGTGATATGGTGTACACCGCAGGTCAAGTTGCTTGGGGAAGTGACGGAAATATTGTTGGCGTTGGTGATATTGAAGCGCAAACAAGACAAGCCTTAAATAACGTTAGAGCTGTGCTCAAAGAAGGTGGCGCGGACTGGAGTGATGTCTTGAAATGTAACGTCTATCTCAAAGACATAAAGGATTTTCAGAAAATGAATAATATCTTCAGTGAGACATTTTCAGATAATCCACCTGCCAGAACAACAGTGCAGACACCATTGGCTGAGGAATCCATGTTGGTTGAAATTGATGCGGTTGCCTACATCGGTGATTAATCCAATAAGAAAGGAATCTATATTTGTATTGGAGAATATTCACGTGCCGTATCGTAAGCGCATACAGATGGCGTGGCCTTTGCCCGCGCCGCTGATGCGGGTCGGGGTAGAGTAAGGAATCGTGATCTTAATGTTGCCTATATACAACATAGGGGGCGACTTTGATGAGAAAGTTCTGCCAGGCCAATTAACATCAAAGAATCCTCATGACAAAGTTTCGGGCTCACAAAGATTTAAGTTTGAGCATTCCAGAATGTGATGTGTTGCTAACGGTAATGGCAGTTATGCCGTACGAAGTTATTTGTCAGGAGCCATAGCTTTTTCCATGGTAAAAAAAGAAGATAAATAAATATTAGTTCAGTGGTTGTTTGCTGTGAAGGCGGATGGAGTTAAGTGTTTGACAACGGATTTGGTAAAACGTATCGAAGTGATAATATTAAAATATACACATTATGGAACTATACGATGGGCTGCAGCATTTTTGGTACAATGGAATTCCATGAAGTCAGGTGGTAAAACACGTAACAAGGCGTTATTGCAGAAATTTTATTCGCTGGCGCTTCCTAAATTTCTCAGCACGGTATTATGAGTAATGCTTAGAGTATCTCCAAGAGATCTTGTTTGTATAGAATCAGCCGAAAAACAATATTACGCTCTAGTTCTGACGAGAATCGTGTTATTCGGTGGGCAAGTATCGTTCGTGTTTCATCAGAAACCCCTCTTAGATGAAGATTCGAGATTGATTCAATCAGCTAATCAGTTGCCAGGCTTTTACGCTTGTGTAGACTACATTTGGGCAAAAAGGGAAGATCGGATACAAAGACTATCTAATAAAAATAGCATTGAAAACTTTAAGCCGCCTGGATTTAAATCTCACTGGGGGATAGGAAAGGACATCTTCGGTTGGGCTATCTATTCCAGTGATGGAGAGTTTATGCAGCGGATTACCAAACTCAATGATACACAAAAATCGTTCCCTTACCGAGCGAGGATAGATGATACAATACTGGCTAAACGTGTTGATATGCAATGGACATCTGATCGATCGCCATTCAAGCCATATGAATATGTCTGATAATAGTGAAAGCATTGGTGGGCCTCCTTCCATGGGGATCTGGTCTCAACTCCTTCATTGCCTATTTTTACTTGATTGCCCTTCACGCCCAGTACTATCGGTATTCTGCAGTGGATAAGATTGGTGGTTGATTATTGGTGGGAGAGGTAGGGTGGGGCGTAGAGTAGAAAAAGAAGAGAGTTAGGCTGCGAAAGCTTGAGGAGTCACTTCAATTTATTAAGAGTACTTCACGTTCATACTGATGATATAAATTTTATTATCTTGTTCCCAGTTTGTTAAACCCTTCTCTTCAATCATTAGCCTTGGCATTTTATATTTTTAGGTATTTAAGGATATATTTTTAGGTATTTAAGGATATATTTTTTTGCAGGATTGCAGATTCTTCTTGTGGATAAAGGTAATAAATACACTAATAGTGATGGAAATTCACTGTGTATTTGTAAAGGTCAACATCTTATTTTATTTGATCTTTATTATTAATGCCTAACTTTTTTGCGAGTAGGTAATCTAAACTAAATCTACCAGGGCCCGCAGCCATTAACCATATAAATAAAATAATATATAAAACTTGGGGCAAATAGAGAAACCAGCTCATCCAGTCCAGTGGCCCAATGCCTTTAGGGATGGCATGTTCAATTTCAACGGTGGCGATAGCGACAACCATTACAATCGTCAATACAATTGCAACAATTGTTGATAAAAGACCAAGTATTAAGAGTAGTCCACCAAAAAATTCTACAGACGCTAAAAATATCGCCGTAAATTTATGAAAGGGTACTCCTATTTCACTCATCAAATTTACAAGGTCTGCATGCCTCTCAGGAACAAATAGTTTATTATACCCTGATACTGAAAAAAACAATCCTAGTGACACGCGTGCTACTAAGATGGGTATCCATTCCCATCTACGATCACCTACAAGTAGTTTTTTAATTAAAGGAGAAGATTGTGAGAGCATCTTAATTTCCTTGAAATAACAAATGTGGCTAATACCTGTTCCACTGGCATAAATGAAGCTGTTAGAGATATAAGGCTTGAATGTGATTTGCACATTACCAAGCCTAAGTACATTGTCCTGAGTCGTACTCATATTCATGTACGACAGCTATTGGAATTTCTAAGAGTACGGCAGAAGCGATTTACGATACCTGAAACATCTTAGACTACTCAAGCGCCACAGCAAGTCGAATCGGCAATTTACCTTTATAAGTTTGTTAAATGTTGCGCCTACCCATATTTCGATAGCCTATTCGAAACCCTTGCCCGAGACCAGCTTGAGTGATACTTCTCGTCCCTCATTAGTACTAACTCATAGTGAATGGTGAATGTGAAATGCAATGCCCTTCAGTCCTTATATAAGCTTGGGACCCAGAGGAAAGTGATAAAGTTAGTTTATGCGACCTAATATATTGATTTATATAGTAAAATTTGGGCTTTCTCAGGTTTAACCTGAAAATTTAGAGACTTTGAGTCGGGAGCACTATTAGGCTGTTGGATTGCACTCGTACATATGACGATATTGGTACTATGTCGTATTCAAAAAGTTAAACTTTGGATACTTTACACATAATATGCAGCGTCGATGGTACCTTGATTCAAGCGAAGACTTCATAGAAAGATTTTCACCGGAGAAATGACGATAATACTTACGATTAATCAGGGAGTGATAGTAACTAGGAACGAGATTGCTACGGTGAGAAACGTATAAGTGAAATCTACGCTGAGACAACTGATCCAGGTTCGTTAACCAATAAGAAATCCTGGGGTGCAGAAGGAGGGAGGCATTGGCCTTAGAGCGTGCTATAGTCTACTATTTATTCCTTCTTGAAACGTATATAGATCTCTTTCAATAGGTGGCGAGGGATTTAGGGATGAGGTTGCCTACCTTTACTGCATTTTCCTTCTCTTTTAGAGCTGTGACTGAGATATTAGCCCCAATAATAAGTTTTCATTAGTAAGGCGCACTAGGTTAATTTATTTGCTTTCTAGCGATAGTCAAGCTGTGAGTGGGCATTCCGTGGTGAGGTTAGTGTTGCCTGCTAAAATATTAGGGGGTACTAGCCTCTTAGAGTTTTCGAACCGCTAGAACCAGTTGAAAGCACTTAATTTTTATAGTGCTTCGATAGTAGTTTACTCCCCTGACTACTGCAGCTCCTGTTAGTAGCAATCAATTAAATATACTGTTTGATTATTTACTGAAGCATGTACTCTGAGTAATAATTTCTCTGTTCTTTAGTCAACCCGCCAACCATGACAAATCTGACCTTGAACTTCAGAGTTTTAATGATTTCTCTAAATTGGTCGAATGAACAGTAAATTTCTTTTAGATTTGAAAGATTGTTTAAGGTTGAATACTCATCTACCTTAATAGAGTATATGCGTATCGTTTCCAGAGACTTTATGTCACCAAGAAATTCAATGTTCGAAATTGTTGTGTTTGAAATATCCAATGACTTCAATTTTTTCAGCTTGTTAAGGTCCGATGCGTTACCAACTTTATTATAGGATATGCTCAAACTGGTCAGTTTTTTCAAATCACCTAGGTGTGAAAAGTCATATATTTCATTTCGAGCTATGTTTAGCTCGGTTAAGTTTGCTAAATTATCAATACCTTCCAGTTTATTCAGCCCAGTCCCCTCTAGTGACAAATTTTTAAGGCTCTTTAATTTAGTAATTGATTCGGTAGAAGGGATTTGAGAGTTTGAGAAGTTTAGAACTTGTAACTTTGTACATGCGTTTAAAGCAGAGATATCTTTCAGTGAGCACTTTGCAAAATATGCTTTTTTTAGATTAGGGCAGAATTCCATTCCGCTTAATGTCTTTATCTTCGTTCCACTAGTAATCAGCTCTCTTAGCCCTGTAAGTTTCTCAATGGGGATTAAGTCGGTTACATTTGTTTTTAATAAGTTCAGACTGTGTAGTGATTCTAAACTATCAAGGCTAAAGTCTTTCGAGATATTTTTTTGTAAGGCTAAAAGCCATTCACTACTTAATTGACTTTTCCAATTCTTAAAAATTTTCTGATTCTTACCATTCTGGCCAATTTTCATAACTGAAAGCTTCGGCATATCTATGTCAATATATTCATCATCCTCTACAGTGTAGTTCCCGCATTTAAGGCAATCAATGTAATAGTTAAGTAACTCTGACAGACTATCAGCTAAAACATATTTTGTATCATAGTCACGACCAAATACTATTACTTGTCCCGGTTTACCTTTTGGGCCTGGATCCATATCTAATGCAAAATTATTTCCACCATAATCCATGGAGAAGGGGATCCATTTTCTGTTGAAAATTACCTCTTTAATATAGCCCTGGGGTACAGATATTGAATTGACATCCCAGTTATCTATAAATTTTTCCTCAATCTGACTCCACTTGCTCCATTCATCCAGCATTTCGTCAATAGATAAAAATGGACATGTAAAGAAGAATCCAGGTCCATGTCTCTGTCCGTTATGGGTCAAATAAAGGTTTTGCAACTCATCTGGTAGAGTCATACCAATGACTTTCTCAGCCCTTTGAATCTCTGAAAAGTCTGCTTTTTCATTCAGAATGCTAGGCATCTCTGGCTGTATTTCGCGAACTTTATCTATAAGGGACTGAAAATAAATATTAAGCATTTACATTCCTTACAAAACTACCAAGGTACCAAAATTACATGTACTGTAGTTCAACTTATTCTACGTGAAAACCGATGCGAAATCAGCTTGTTGAAGCTATAAACGGTTTAAGCCGTACGCATGCTTTTGAATGGCGGGATCTTTTCCGTTTTGTATAAGCTTTTAATTTTGGAGATTGTCTCTCCAATAAATAAAGGCGTACTTTTAAAGCAGACTCTGAAATTACAGAAGATAATGAGAAAACAGATTACTCTATGGTAAGTATCGCGGCCGTTAGTATTTTGTTTGACTCTCCTCCTGAGTCAATAGTCTTGTAGGTTTATATTTTAATTTGGAGGGTGTCTACAATTACTACTATATTCGGATCTACAAAACCTGGACCTCTACAGCCAAGCTATCGGAAGAACTTCACGATAATCTGGCTGCGTAACCTCAGATCCGTGGCAACCACATTCCCATCGTAGCGGCAAAAATACCAATGGCCATAAACACAGTCAGAGGTATCAGGGTACTGACAAAAGCAATCTGGGTTCCCTGTGCGGTTCCGCGCTTTTGACAGTGAAAGTACCATTCCAGCATGGCCAGAGGGAGCAGGTATTGGCCGAAGCCCAGCGCATATAGGAAAGGCCCGGTAAAGGATTTCCAGTCGATCCCCCAGCCGCCGGTGAGCATTGCCCAGCCCATCAAGGCCACACGGAAGAACCACACTGCACTGGCAGCCATAAATAGGCGCAAGGCCCAGCGGCGGTGCTCAGCAATGCGTCTGGCCATCGCAGTACGCACCGCCAGAAAGGCAAACGCCAAAATTAGTATGCCGTCCATGGTGATGCTGATTTGCGACACTAAATTACCAATGGTGTGCCGCGTCCAGGTCATGTAGAGCCCCGCAATACTGGCGATGACGGCTGTCAGCAGATAGCTGCGCCCCAGCCAGCGATGGAAGTTGGGGGCATGCCGTCGCACTGAAGGGATTAGCTGCAGGGGCCCACCGCCGATGACAATTGCCGCAAATAGAACGTGGCTTACCGAAGCCAGGTTGCCCAATGTATCTCCCTCGCGGAAGCCTGCCGGTAGGTGCAGTCCTTTCAAGCCGTGCACTCCCGATTCGGCAATGGGTGGGTAGAAGACGGCCAGGATATAGGCAAAGAAGATCGCATGGCCGATGGCCGCGATGCAGAACCAGGTTTTTACCGACAGGTTAACTGCTCGCCGAGTATCGAATGGTCGCGGTAGTGTTTGGCTGAGTACAGCGTCGTTCATGGGGTTCTCCAGGCGATTATGGTCCGTATAAGGTCTGAATGTGCTTGCCGAGCATGTTCGGCTCTTTCGGGCTTACGCACATCGGCCACAGGCAGGAATCGGACCTCCCCCAAAAGACGGAGATGCGCCTGCTCCCGCATCCTCCGAAAGTCCCATGACAGCTGGTTGCGCCTGGTTTAGCATGCGGAAATGAAATCGTCGTCCCTAAATACGCCTGCGTCGAATCCGCTCAACACCAGCTCGGAATTACCCAAGCTTCCGGTGTGGCAGCCCTTCCGCGGGCCATTCGAACGCTGGCCGCACCTGACTGATCTGCTCATCGCCCTGCTCATGTTTTTGCTGACGCTACTGATGTGGTCGCGCGAAGAGGCGCGCGAAGTGCTGGCCATGCAAAATCTGGGGGATGTTATTGCTTTCCAGTGTGTGTTCGTCGGCTCCTTCGCTCTGTTGTGGCGTCGCACACACCCCTGGCAGGTACAGGCCGTTATTCTCGGCGCAACAATATTGCTGGAACTGGGTTTACCGGCGGATGGCATTGTCGCCATGGCGGTTTCGCTGTATAGCCTTGGCCGCTACGAGGCCAACACCCGGGCCAGTTTTATCGGAGTCATCGCAACGCTGGTTTTTGTGGCGATTGATCAGGGTATTCCGGCTCAACCAACCGCGGCAGGCACAGTAACGGTGATGCTGGTATGGGCGCTGTGGTATATCGGTCGCCGGTTGCGCTTTCGTGGTGAATATCTTCGCTTGCTGGAAGAGAGAGCCAAGTATTTGGAGCGCGAACGCAATGCCGAATCCGAGCGTGCGGTAGCGGCCGAGCGCACCCGAATCGCCCGCGAGATGCATGATGTGGTGGCGCACCAGGTGAGCCTTATGACTGTGCAGGCCGGTGCTGCCAGGGCCATCAGCCGCAATAACCCGCAAGCCGCCAGTGAAGCCATGGCTTCTGTGGAGGCTGCTGGCCGTCAGGCCATGACAGAAATGCGCCATTTACTTGGCGTACTGCGCCCGACCAGCAGCGACACTGCCCTCACTCCGCAACCGGGTCTCAATGATTTACCAGCTCTGATTGAAAAGGTCCGGCAGGTGTTAACTGAGGTCGATTACGAAACCCACGGCACGCTGGAGAATGTACCGACCAGCGTCACGCTCACCGCTTATCGTATCGTTCAGGAATCCCTCACTAATGTCATTAAGCACGTTGGAGCCGCAGCGCGGGTTCAAGTGAGCCTGCGCTTAGACCATGACACTCTAGTGATTCGTGTAGGCGATGATGGCAACACCACTGGCGACCGGCCCATGGTGGAAACAACTACTGACGGGCAGCCTGGCGGTGGGCACGGCATCGCGGGCATGCGCGAGCGCGCGGAACTACTCGGCGGCCATCTATATGCGGGCGCGGCCGATGGTGGTGGTTTTGAGGTATATGCACAGCTACCCACAGGAATGGTGAAAACATAATGTTGCGAGTGATGGTGGTGGATGACCAGGCTTTGGTGCGGCGCGGTTTTGCCCTGATCCTGAACAACGAGCCCGACATTGAGGTGGTCGCCGAGGCCGGTACCGGCATTGAGGCAGTTGAAGCCGCACGAGCGCATCAGCCGGATATCATCCTGATGGATATCCGCATGCCGGAGATGGACGGGCTGGAAGCCACGGCACGCATCCTGGAAGCTAGTGATACAGCTTGCCGTGTCATTATTTTGACCACGTTCGATCCCGATGAATATGTGTTTCGTGCGCTGCGGGCAGGTGCTAGTGGTTTTGTGCTCAAGGATATTCCCCCGGAGGCGCTGGTGCAGGCAGTACGCACAGTAGCAGAGGGCGGTGCCATGCTTGCACCGGGCATCACTCAACGCCTGATCAGCCAGTTCGCACAGAAATTGGGGGCAGGGCACAATCTGGCAGAACGCCTGGAGCGCCTCACTACACGGGAGCGCGAAGTACTGGAGGCCATCGCCGCCGGCAAGAGCAATGCCGAGATTGCCGAGGCCCTGTTTATTGGCCCCGCCACCGTGAAAACCCACGTTTCCAGCTTGCTCTCCAAATTGGGGTTGCGCGATCGTGCACAGGCGGTCGTGTTTGCTTACGAATGTGGCCTGGCCACCGTAGGGGAGCGCGATGTCGGCTTCTAGATCAAACCCCGCTTTGCAACGCAATGCACTTTATCGCCTTGCCGCCTGTGGCGCTGTGGTTCTAGGGCTGTTTCTCCTCCTTGGAGCCCAAGGTCACTTTGCCGCCATCTGGCCTTTGGTAACCAGCGATAGTATTGGTTTATCCCGTCGTTTGTTGTTGATACTGCCCGGTGTAATGCTCGCCGGCACGGCGGTGTTGAACCTCCTGCTTTGTAAACCACTTTGGCAAGAGCGTCGCTATGCCCTCAACGTTACTCTCGCGGGTAATTTGCTTACTACTAGCTATTTGTTCTACCTAATGATACGCGGGGTTCCTAATCACCCTATTGGTATATTTCTCGCACTGGAGATGTCTTTTGTTTTATTGCTCCTAGTAACAAGAAATGGACTGGTATGGCCTGTGTCAGCAGAACCGCCGGTTGAGATGGACATTTAGTAATATATGATCTTGGGAGCCATGCACTAGGTTGAGGGCACAAGCGACACATGCGTATACACCAGAAATACCAGCGTGCTCCAAGAATTCAGCGTAGCTGGTCATCAATAATAAATGCCGCATCATCAATCTGATCTTTCGGTAATTTGCCAATTTCCACCCCTTTATCGAAGAAGTGTCTTATTAGCCTATTGATACTTTCGTTTAATGCTTACTCTGATGAGTGACACTGCCTGGCAAAAAAAATCTTGCGGTCTATTTTCTGCGTGATTGACTGACGGCCCATGAGTTTATCGCCAGTGTCGAAGATTATGATCTCACATACTGCCTGATAAGACTTCAACGAATTACTTCCTTTTGTTGTTGCCAAGTCCGTCAGTTGTTTTGGGAATCTAGGAGCCAATAAATAGCGTGTGGACGCACTTGGTATGCGTGCCGAACGAATGAGGATGCCGAGTTTGGCGTTTTTTGATTTCGTGGGGAGAGGGTGGAGTCTAATGCATAAAATTGTAAATTATTTTTTTTTGGAAAACTTCTTGTTGAGAGTTTCAGGCAATGATCAACTGGCTGGTTGTTAAACGGTGGTACCAGTTGCCATGTTGGCTTGTAACAATCTGTAAAGTTGTGTAAATTCCCGCCACCCTTCTCTCAGTTAAATATTGAGCGAAGCAAAAATAAAATTACATCCTTCATCTTGAGGCCTCTTCGGATGCGTGTCACTCTTGCCTACCTCTGTCTCGTTGTTGCTGGGCTATTCTCCTCATTTGCTAGTGCTTCGTCTGGCATTTGGGAAAATGGATACGAAATTTATAGTGGCGATATCAATAATGATGGTCTTAATGATCTGTATTTTGAGTACCATCGCCCCTTTATTATTTTGCATGGCAAAGTAGCCACTCCTGTAGCAATGCCAGAGTTACCTAATTTTGTATTGTATGGCACGAGAGACAATGGTGGTCTTGGGTACGGAACGCCGCAAAGCAGCACTCTGACAGAAACAATCCTAGCGACTCTAGAAAAAATAGATGGCAACCTGTCTTTTTCCGGGGACTTTGACGGAGACGGCGAATTCGATTTATTAGTGTTAGCTGCCACACCCCTGGTACTGCAAGCTAATGGTAATGGTTTTCCTACTTTGTCTCAGGTGTTTCCAATTGGGGATAACACGGAGGAAATCGCTCTGATTCTTTCAGGTGCAGACCCTGAAAGTTTAAGAATTGAAGACGCCAATGGCGATGGTCGAGATGATATTTTAGTTCAAGGTGTTATCGATGCGACTCTACTTGCCAGTACATCAGGCACCTTTGATAGTCATGGTACGCCCTTGGTCACGAACAGCACTAATATGGCTGGAGCCTCTGGAGGAGAGTTTCGGGTAAATGAGATGGGTGCTGTAACTTACTCAATACCCATTATGGCAGCCTCAGGTACCGGTGGAGTTACTCCTCAATTATCTCTCAGTTACTCAAGTAATGGAGGTAATGGATTACTGGGCAAGGGATGGACGATCGGTGGTTTGTCTGGCATTTCCCGCTGTCGCCAAACATTAGCAATTGATGGGCGTGTAGCTCCAATTAATTGGACTGATTCTGATCGATTCTGTCTTGATGGACAGCGACTAATTAAAGTGAGCGGCTCAGCATATGGCGCAGTTGGAGCCGTTTACAAAACTGAGATGGACTCCTTTGCAAAAGTTACATCTGTTGGTGGTTCTCTGGGGAAGCCCGCTTACTTTACTGTTGAGCGAAAAGATGGGTCATTGAGCTATTACGGTAACAGCAGTACTTCAAAGTTGTTGGCCGGAAGTCATGTGTTGGTTTGGGCGCAAAATCAATTTGAGGATAGTGTTGGAAATCATATTGACTTCCAGTACGAGGGTAATGCTGATAGTGGTCAACGTATCAAAAGAATTCGCTATGCGTATGGCTCGGGTAGCTATGGGGGAGAAGTAGAGTTTAGTTACACTACTCGCCCGGATTACTTGCAAAGTTATACCTCTGGATACGAATTTATTACCACAAAGCGCTTGGAAAAAATCACTTCTAGGTCGAATGGTAGTGTTATTCGCGAATATAACTTGGGGTATAAGCCCGTTGGAACTTTTGGGTCTGGGATAGATTATTCTGATAGAACTTCTCTTCTTTCCAGTTTTCAGGAGTGTGTTGGCTCAAGCTGCTTACCTGCTATGAGTTTCGAGTGGCTGCAGTCCCCTTTACTTCATGATGGTACAGCGCACGAGGCTATCGATTTCTCTCCTGCCAGCAGCCGTTTCCTTGTAAATTATAAATATGCTGATATTAATGGCGATGGCAAGCAAGACCTTGTATGGATTGAAGGAGATGCTGATGGTGATGATACCGATACCAGGGTGAAATACGCAATTTCAGATGGTACCAAGTTCGTCAAGCAAAACTTCTCAGGTTCAACATTTGATTTGGCGTACTTCTCAGGCATTAATATTGATAAAGACTTTGCCATCCGGGTGTTGGACTATAATGGCGACGGCCGTCAGGACTTGGCTATCTTCAATGCCAGGCAAGCTTATCAATTTTCTGGTGGTTACTGGCATGTATTCCTCAGCAGGTATAGCAATGGCGCCTGGAGGCTGGATTCAGATGGTATTTATACCGGCCTTAATGATAAGGATGCAATATTTGCTGATTTTAATGGTGATGGGTTAGCAGATTACATTTCTACCGCAACGGCAGGTAGCGTGAAAGTACGTCTTCTGGTACCTGCGGGTTTGTCTGAATCTTCGGACCGCTACTATAAGTTTAGCAGTACTGTAAAAACCTACGATTTAAATGTCACTGGAGCCACAGTTGGTACACCGGATAAACGAGTGCCAGATACGCTGGGTGATTTTAACGGTGATGGCTCTATAGATCTGCTGGTGGCCACCTATACCAGTAGATTCGGCTGCGTAACGGTAAATCCCCCTGGTGGCGGTGGCCCACCTACTCATGAACCATTTTTACCACGACAATTGGTTGGGGGGCCTGACAGTTGCGGAACTAATCAGCAATGGACGTTCTTGGGTAATTACTTTGATGGTTACCGTGTGGCAGTATTTGATCAGGAAGAACAAGAGTTCAACTCATCACACCTTCTCTCTGCTAGTAGTGAGCCAGAAAGCGACCCTATTGCCATAGATATCAATGGTGATGGGTTAACAGATATTGCTTATATAACTGGTAGTGCTAACAACCTTGCAATTAAGCTCAGCACCGGATCAGGCTTTGTTAGCCTAGGCTCATTCCCTGATGGTGAAAAGGCAACTTTTGCTGATCTCAATAATGATGGTTTCCCGGATTTAGTACGTGCGGACTTCGATACTGGCTATGCCAAAGTCCGGTATTTTGACCAAAATACCGGTAATTTTGTTAGTACTGAAAGAAGCTGGAAATATATCGGAACCGACAAGAGAGATTTTATCTGGTTTGCCGATACCAATGGTGATGGTCAAGTTGATTATCATAGGTATGACCAGTCTTCGGGTAAAGTTCGAACCCAGATTGCCAATGAAAAGTATGCTGAACATAAAAATAAGCCAAGTAAGGTAATCAATGTAATTGATAATGGTCTTGGCAATTTGACCGAAGTTACCTATGAAAATATGGTAGATGGTGATGTATATACCCGTTTATCCATGTCTTCCACCCACGAGGAAAGGTGCGTTAGGATTTTCAATTCGGAAGATGGGTTCGGCGGTGGAAGTATCGGAGGGGAAGTGATTTGTTACACTGTCTCTACTCCAAACCCTTCTTCTCTTTACTCCGAATTAAATGGTGACTGGGAGCTTCCTTCAGGTAGTCATACATTGGGCAAAAGTAAGCCAGTGTTTGATATCCTGGCGCCGATCTTTCTTGTGTCCAAGGTTGAAAGCTCTGCGCCTGCAGCCGGAATTAACTCTGGATCAGTAGCACAGCTGGCTAAAAGCTCAATTTCTTACCACTACCACCAGATGAAATTACAGGCTGCTGGCCGAGGTGCGCTGGGCTTCCAGAAGGTAAGTAGTACAGACAACCAGACTGGAGTAATTACTGAAACTACATACCGACAGGACTTCCCCTTCACCGGTGTGCCCCTGCATACAGTAACTCGCACTGCACAGGGAAAAATTTTAAGTCAGGCCACCAATAATTGGCGACTTCAAGGGTGGAACGGGAGTGGCACACCATCGGCGCCTTATCAACCTTTTATTTATAGTGCAGTTGAGAATACTTATGACCTAAAGGACGGAGGGGAAAGTGTTGGAGATCTGCTACAGACAGTAACAACAACTAATAGTTATGATAATTACGGGAATGCCCTCACAATTAATGTAACTACGACAGATGCAGCAACTAATGAGCAGTTTGTTAAAAAGGTAGTAAATGTTTATGGTAACAGTACCTGGGAAAAAGAGATGGGGCGCCTTAGCAATACCAGGGTTACCAATACTCGTCCAGGAATGACTAGCCATATACAGGAGTCATCTTTTACCTACTACACATCTGGAATACATAAAGGGCTTTTGCGAACAGAAGTTGTTGAACCGAACAAATCTGCATTCAAGCAGACAACCACCTATGATTATGACAGTTTCGGCAATGTTTCGAAAAAAACTTTGAGTGCTTCCGGTGAGGCAAGTCGATCTGCCAGAACTGTATACGATCCCTCTGGTCGCTACGTTACAGAAACTTATAACGCATTAAATCACTTGGTTGAAAAAGTGGTGTCCCGCAACCATTTTGGAGCTCCTTTAATTGTTGAGGGTGTAAATGGCCTGATGAGCTACTTCGCCTATGATGCTTTGGGGCGTGAAGGTTACTCCTGGAACAATGCGGGAGTGGATAAGGAAACCAAGTATGAGCGTTGCACGAGTGGATGTCCTAGCGGGGCAAAATACAGGATTACCACCAGTAGTAGCTCTGGAAAATGGGGAAGGGAGTACTTTGATGTATTAGGCCGGTCGATTCGCACGGAAACACAGGGCCTGTATCATAAAATCTATATGGATAAGGAATACGATAATTTAGGCCGAGCCAAATTTATCAGTGAACCTTATTTCTCCGGCGACACCCCTATGTGGACAGAGACTGAGTATGACCTACTCGGCCGTCCAACTCGTGTTATAGCGCCAGATGATTCGGATTCCACTATTGTGTATTTGGGCCTGAAAACCATTACCACCAATGATAAGGTTCAGAAAAAGACTGAAATCAAGAACATTGTTGGTGAACTGGTTGAAGTTCTAGACGCTAATAATGGCCGCCTTACCTATGAATACGATAGTCAGGGCAATTTACACAAGGCCAAATCCTGGGGTAAAACCAACTCCTCCGGCAGCCATATAGATGAAGGTGATGGAATCAGCTATCCGATTGTCGTCACTATCAATCACGATCACTTGGGCCGTAAATTGAATATGGATGATCCGGACAAGGGTTTCTGGGAATACGAATATACCGGCTATGGTGAACTGGAGAAGCAGACTAACGCCAATGGCCATACAGTAGCATTAACTTACGATAAGTTGGGACGCCAACTCACGCGGATTGAAAAAGAGGGCGGTACCAGCATCACTAGCGATGTGAGCTGGTTCTACGATAGTGCTCATAATGGCGTTGGTCAGATAGAGATGATCATTGATAGCGTCACTGGTTATCAGGCGGTATATCAATATGATTATCTTGGTAGAAATAACACTCAAGCAGTAGACTTCGATGGTGGTGGTCCCCAGCCTACCTATATCACAACGAAGACCTTTGATGATTATGGGCGCGTAGAGCGCAGTTACGATGCCCTGGACAGCCTCTTGAATACTGGGCAGTCCGGTATCCGCAACTACTATAAATATGGTTTGCTATACAAGACTGTTGACTTGGCAACTGGCAATTTGATTCAGGAGATCAAGGCACATACTGCCCGAGGGCAGCTGAAGGAGCAGCTTCTTGGCAATGGTGCGACTACGGTATACACCTATCAGGACTCTACAGGCCGGTTGCTTAATCAGACTTCTACGGTGCTAGGCACTTTTGGTGTTCAGAATATCACTTATCAGTGGGATACCCTTGGTAATCTTGTCAGCCGCCATAATCGAAGTAGTAGCAAGAACCTACGAGAGAGCTTCTGCTATGACAACCTAAATCGATTGATAAAAAATCATATTGGTAGTAGCAACTACAACTGCAGTACTCTGAGTAGTGGTAATCAGGATATTAAGTACAATGCCATTGGCAATATTACTTACAAGGCTGGAGTCGGTTCATATATCTATGGTCAAAATGATGCAGGTGCTCATGCGGTAACCACAGCCGGAGGCATTCGTTATAACTACGATGCCAATGGCAATATGACATCTGATGGTTTTGATGGTGGTCGTACCATCCGCTATACCACATTCGACAAAGCCTCCTGGATCAAGAAAGGTAACCATACTACCGAGTTCCTATACGGACCCAGTCATGGCCGTTACTACCGTAAAGATACTAACAGCAGTAATGGCGAGGTAACTGAGACTTGGTACATCGGTGGTGTCGAGCGCGTCCAAAAGTCGAGTACCCCCAATGAGATCCAGTGGAAACGTTATCTGGGTGGTGGTGCTCTATACACGGTTAAAACCGACGTAGACTATGTGGTGCAATCCACAGAAAAGATGTTCCTGTACAAAGACCACCTGGGGTCAATGGATCTGATTACTGATGAGTCGGGGACAGTGAAACAGGAAATGGCCTTCGACGCCTGGGGGCAGCGCAGGAATACTGGAAACTGGAATGCATTGTCAAATACCGCCTTAACGAGTTTTGATCATGGGCGTACCACGCGCGGTTATACTGGGCATGAAATGCTGGATGAGGTAGGGCTGATTCATATGAATGGCCGCATCTATGATGCGCGCCTAGGGCGGTTTGTCCAGGCAGATCCATTTATTCAGGCCGCTGCGGATACACAGATGTACAACCGCTATAGTTATGTACGGAATAACCCTCTAAACGCGACTGATCCGAGCGGGTATTTTTTGAGCTTTATTTCTAAAGCCGTCACTGCAGTAGCCATTTCTTATGCCGATGCGCAAATAAGTAAGCCAGTATTTAAGGTGCTAGCAGACAACCCCGCTCTAGCTACGGCTGCACAGATTATTGGCTCAGTAGTGAGTGCAATTTACTGTGGCCCATGCTCCATTGGGTTTAATGCTCAGTTCTCCAAAAACATGGCTTATGCTCAAAGCGATGATTTTGGAGTAGCTATGCGGGCTGCGGCGATATCTGGAGCAACCTCAGCCGCTTTCTATGGGGTTGGAAGTCTGCGCCTCGAAGGCGCAACAAAGATTATTGCTCACGGTATAGTAGGCGGTACTATGGCACATTTACAGGGAGGAAAATTTGGCCATGGCTTTGCTGCGGCCGGGTTTTCCGCTCTGGCTAGCAATGAGGGGTGGACAGGTCCGGAGGGAATGGGCCCGACTGTGGATGGTGTTATTGTCTCTGCTGTAGTTGGTGGAACCGCTTCCGTATTAAGTGGTGGGAAATTTGCTAATGGTGCCGTAACGGGAGCATTTAGATATGTACTTAATGATGCTTTACACAATCCGCCAAAAACAGGTGCACAAGAGAAGTGGAAACAGCGCTACGAGTTACTTAGGTTTAAAGTTTTTAAAGGTGTCCAGGAAGGATCCGATACGCCTATTCAGTTAAGTCAGCTAGATATAATTACTATCGCAGAGTATATGAGCATTGAGGCTGATGGAGTTAACCCTCTAAATATTTCTGAATTTTCAGAAAATTTCATTAGCAAGGCGGATACATTTCTATATGGATATGCTAATCAAGAATTTTATGTTGATAATATTGGGGTCTTCAAAGGGGGTGAAATAAACTATATTGGTGTTGGTGTATTTGCTGGGCGTTATGGATTTTCTGAAGCTACTCTTAATACACTCGTAGGCGCTTGGAATGTAAATGATGTTCTTGCTGGTAAAGGAAGCTACAATTTATATCAGGCACAAACTGGGGGGCTTTGGTCAAGATTTGGTCGAGACTATTACAATATTAAGCGATGATGTAAATGATTAGTAAGCTTATTAAATTTACTGTTATTTTTTTTCTCGGGCTATTCCTAATTGCATTATATTTTGTGATTCAGTTTAATTCGGCTACTAGAGCCCCTTGTTCTAATTTGCAGTCTTTATCTAAAGACGAAGTGTTATTGGAGCAGTTGTGGAGTGGTGTGGAAAATGTACTTAGTAACTTCTCAAATTATCGAGTAGAGCACTCAAGAGTTGGATTGATGTACGCTGAGGATGCGTACAATAACTTTGATATTGATTGGGGATTATTTGATATTCCCGTTAATGTTGCTTCATTAGAATTTTATGGGAGAAATATCGATTATGGTCATTTTGAAGTCTCACAGGTTGAGAGCATAAAAGTTGGTTATGGCTATAGATACTATTTGGAATTTAAACTAGCTCCCCTCTCGGTTGGTGCAGATCAAGAAAAAGTAAATGATAAATTAAGGTATACGGAAGTTCTTATTGAGTGTAGGGAGTAATTGCACAAAAGGGGCAAGGTAGTAGCTTAGGTAGCTATGGTCCCTTATGTACAGCGATATGCAATACAGCAATGGAAGAGTGTACACCTCAGTCAGTCTACAGTAATGGTTTAAGAATTCTTCCTGGTCCCGGAGGTGATGGTTCGCCTATTGAGAATGGTGCAGTTTCTGAATTGTTTGTTGGGCCAACGCAGCATTTCTTTAACGATGATACTTTGACCAATCAAAATGTCGCGCTAGAGGGGCATGTACTTTCTGGGGTCGTTACTCGACAGGTCACTACTGATAACAATGGTTGGGTATATATCGAAACTTCAAAAGTAGGGCCTGCTACTCCCTTGAATGTAGCTGCAAGGTTAGTCGATGCTGCTTTGTGGCGTGACGTAGATTTAAGAATAAGGCGCTTGGTTTATCACCATGCGATGCAACAAAAATGATTTTAGCTAAGTAGTTATGCTGCTTGTTCACCCTAATTTGTGTTGTTTTTACTTTTCTCTTGATAAGTTATTTTTTATAGCTGAGGAGAGGGTTTTATAAGTTCGAAGACCTCAACCTCGAAGATAGCTGGCTATCAATAACGCTTCCATGGAGTTTTATTGAGGTGGAGCTTTCGTCATTGGAGAATCTACTCTCAACGTCTTCCATTGCCTATTTTCCGATAGGCACATAGATCTCTTTTCCGTGGACGAGGAGGGGTCTGGGGGCGTGGATGCCTATCTTTACTTGATTTCCTTTCACTTTCAGCACTATCGTGGAGACGAACGTCCCAATTTTAGTTTTCGTCGGTTCTGAGTAGTGGACGTGATCATAAAAGGCGGGGGGCTAGGCACTCGGAAATTGGGGATTCGCTCCAAGCTACTGAGTTACCTAATTGGACGCTATAGACTCCAATGGCAAAGAGGAGTGGGTTTACAAGTGGCTGTGGCTCGTCGTTAAGCATTGAAGTAATATCGCTTACCAGCATGGGATTGAAACTTATGGAGTGAGTCAATGAATCTAAATGTTTTGAGCTTTACACGCGATGATGCAGTAGGGCATGCAAAGCTAAACAAGCGTGCCAATCAAGTCTACATGAAGAGATTTGATGTGGATGTGGTGCTTAGGAAAGGAAAGCTTGATAATCCGCAGATCGATAAGGTTAGGTATCGTGAGGACCATCGGCCAATGATGGTGAAAAATAACAGAGCAGGTGAAGAAAGGCCCAAACGAAACGATATAGTAACCTATCGGATGCCAGGCTCTTCAGAGCCGTATATTTTGGCTAAATCGGGTGGTGTATCACTTTTCGATGGTATCAGTAGTAAAGTTCCATTTAGAGAGGGAAAGGATGCTTGGTGGATAATTACCAAAGATGCGAGATTGGAACCAGGGTTGATTATTGCAAAGGATATGTTTCCCGATGCAGAAGGCAATACCCACTACTCGATTGAAGCGGAAATCGACATGCCTGTTTCCGAGTATTTTGAAAAGCTTGCCGCCTTAAAAAAATATATGAGAGTTAAGTGATGTCTTATAACTACAAAGATTTGAACTATATACGAGAAGCCCTTGCTTGCTACGAAGAAAAATTATGTGATGTTGATATTAATGAATGTGATGATGAAGAAGCTGAAGAGCTTCAAGAAGATATTCTATACATGGGGCGTTTGAGGGCGCTGACCGATAGAATGATTGACGAGTGGGAAAACAAGGGCCCCACTTTAACCTCAGTCTGAAGGTCGGGACACAAAGTAAAAAGATTAAAGCAGTCAAGGCCTCCCTTATGTAGGGAGGTCGTATTGAGCTAATTATTTAGACAAATATAGGTACAGGCTGCATCTACCTTCAACTGCCTAACCTGGTTTTTTATGAAGAGATTTATACTCCTGGCATGCAAACTTCTATTGATAACTGCTGTATTTATACTGCTGCTGTTAGTGTCATTTCTAACTACTACGCTATTGGTGCAAGGAGATCAACACCCAGAAAGCTGGGTAATAAATGTCTATGATATTTCTGCTATGGCGATAGTAATTGCCCTTTATATTGCCGTAATGGTATATACGTTCAGAAGATTTATTAAGGCAGAGAAGCGCCTCAGGGAGTAGAAGTATAGTGATGTGATTAGCTTTCGCTGTGTGTCCAAAGAATTTACGCTTGGGCTTAAGGTAGATTGACCTTTATATATGATGTAGATTGTGGAGATTCGTTTGAAACTTAAAGTAGTAACCTCTAAAGCTGACCATAATAATTTTTGTGACTATGTGGTATGTAGTCGTTTGAAATCTCATACATGGATATCGATTCTTAAGATCTTAGTTGTTTGGTTGGCTATCGGTTTAATTTTTATGTCTTGTGTTCAGTTTAAGGCTGGGAAAATTGAGCTGAGTCCGTTCATATTAGTTATAGTAATATCACTTGCGTTTCTTTTTTATGTTGCTCTTAGTAGGTTGTTGGCTGTAAAAATAGGCGAGTGCTTTACACCAAACAAAGATGGAATAATATTAGGCTCTAAAGAGTATGAGATTACTCCAGAGGGTATTAAAGAAACTTGTCAACATGGCCATAGTTTCTATAGTTGGGCAGTGGTTGAGCAGGTGGAGGAAGTTAATGGGGCAATTTATGTTTTTGTGGATCAAGCACTAGCTTTGATTTTTACAGCTGAATCATTAGAGCAAATTGAGTTTAAAGATGATCTTTTAGATACATTGAAAATGCATACATAATACATCCAAGATACACTTAGGCCAGAATGTGGTATCTGGCCTTTTTAAGAAAAATACTATTTGTAGGAAGCCCTAGCTTCTAAATAAAGTATAGTACATGGGAGTCGCCAAGTACAAGAGTAGTTATTTCCAAAATACTGACAGACCAAGGGGGTGTGGGAAAGCCTATACTCCCTTAAATTGGAGCAAGGCAATACCAGGTTTTAATTAGCACGTATCTTGCTTGATGTACTTTCCCAAACTTCTTCAAAACCATTAATAAGCATGTAGCCAGAAAATTTGTTAAAGAGTTTATGCATCCAGAACTCTATATCAGTAATTCCCTCTATGACTTTTTGCTCTTCATTATCTTTGATTGCTAAGTCTGTCATTTCCCAAAATGATTCTGTTAATGAAGCTGCCATTTCGTTCGAGTTAATTTTTACTTTTGAATTGATAAACTCTTCAAGAAGTTCATCACTCATTTCTTTAGCGTAATGTAAAGCGAGGCTTTTAGCATCAGACTCAGATTCTTTAAATTTAAGCACTTTTATAAGCCTCCAGTTGCAGTTCTGTCATGATGGCTATTCTATCGGATATAGATCAAAGTTTGAAAACGAGTTCATCAACTCCATGCGTTCTGTCACTGCCCGTAAATAATGAGCTGGGTTATCAGGGGCTTATACAAATTTCATCCCGGAAAGGATATGCTGACTGTCTTCTATAATCCAATAAGCATAGTTAACTTTAGTTCTCTTTTCTTAAAACCTGCCTAGAAATTCCATTGTTGAGACAGTATGTTTGACCGTTGATGAGAAAGACAAACCGTGCTCATCCGTCTTTCAGTGCCTACTTTTTGTTCTCTTTTGATGCGCGTATAGATCTCTTCACGATAGGTGTGGAGGGATTTGGGGGCGTGGATGCCTGCTTTTCACTTCCAGCACAGCAACTAGTACTTTTGTTCCACTTTAAAGGCTTTCGCCGGTTTGGTGCTTTATGGTCAACCTATTTGCTTCCTAGTGGTATGGCTGGGTATCCCATGTTGGGGGAGTTTGGCAAGTGATGCTTTGCGGGTGTGGAACGGTTGTAGTGGTACAGGATAGGGAAGGGTGGGGGGAGTCTTCCTGGCTTGGTATTTCACTATAATCTGTTGAATTTAAATTATTTTTGTAGGACCAATGCCAATTTTCTAATCTGGCTTCTGCTGCCCTGTTCGCTACTCTATTTTGTGGGTGTCTAGAATTACATTTCTTTCTGATATACGTTTTCATTTTATAACATTATAGGGTTTCATTATAAGGTGGCTTATATTACTCTCTAAATGAAATGTTAGATTTTATAGGAGGTTCAATTGAGTACAGAAGTATTATCATTATTAGCAGTTGTTGCGACTTTTATTAATGCATTGGCGCTGATTTCGGTTCATCGTGGAAACAGAATACATAGTGTTTTAGAGGGTAAATTTAATAGAGATCATGGTAAAGCGGAAAATATTCTTAATAGGCAGCATGAAGAAACCGAAAACACTTTAAATCGACTTCACTCTGAAACTATTGCGGCTATAAATCATTCTTACTCAAAAGAAAAGCATGCAGCCAATCACCTATATACCCTGAAAGCATGTCATTTAGAAAATGCAGGAAAAATTATTGGGGAAATTCAGTTTTGGGCAGAGAAAAGTATTTCCCGAAGGACAAGAACAGAATTCGGTACAGATATAGAAGCAGCAAGTCATATGTCAAAGGCTTTTGAAGATCTAAGCCTTTATACAATGCAATATTTTTTTGCCTTTAAGGAAATTGTGCACTTACAAAAGTATATGAGTAAACTAACTAGTAGCGTAAATTACATTGAAAATATGGTTCATTCAAATGAGTATAATTCTGAATCTGAGAATTGGAAGAGTGCCGTAGTTATATTTCATGAAGGCCTGTCTCCTTTAACTTATGCACTGCAGGAAGAAATTGGAAAACTCATGCAGAAAAATTAGCAAAGTCAATTTGTTGATAATATGAACACTGCGGCAATTTTTATGTATCCTATTTCATGCGAGATCTTCATAAACCAATATGGATATGTTGAAGCAAAAATTCAAAATTATTATTCGTGGCTATAGCTATAATTTATAGAGCCAAAGTCATAGGTTTTTGTAAATGATTATTGTAGACAAAATAACAGAAGTGGCAGAAGCTTTATTGCAGTCGGCGAAAGAAGAGAGTGTCTTATCCATGGCGGCATTCCATAAGCTATTCAAAGATAATACTCTAGAAAATGATAAATATGACACACTAGAGTCTGCGTCACGAGCCTTAGCATATCCGCGTTTTGCAATATAGAGTGCGGTCTTATCGAAGAAAAGTACCGGCTTGCCCGGGAGTGGATTTTTTGATGCCTTTTTAAATAGCAAAGGAGATGAGGCGAATGTATTAATTGGTAGAAAATGGCTTCACCAACTTACGGAAGCGGACAAAACAATAATAACTGAATTTGAACGCCAAGCAGTATATAAACATGCACAAGATTGTTTTTAAAATGGCGTTTGATACAGAAGCATAGGTGAGATTCCCTCTAGGAGCTATTGTCCTTGGGTATCCCATGGCCTACTTTTTGCAGACTTCTGATGCGCATAGCTTTCTTCAAAAAGGATGGGATGAATTCTGGAATTTTGGTCCCTATCTTTACTTGATTTTCTGTCACTTCCATTACTGTGATCGAGATATTTAGTCAAAATGTTAGGTTTTCCCCGGTTCAGCACTTTAGGATCAGCGTGTTTGTTTCCTACGGATACTAAAGCTGTGGGTAGGTATTATTTGATTGGGATGTATGGCTAGTGACTTTGGGAGAAAAGTGAGAGTATCGCGTCGGTGGATGCAGAGCTGGAGATAGGAGGGTGAGGCTTCCAGAGGCTGGCGAGTTTCCTAGATTTTGGTTGGTAATAAAATAGTTTACGTAACAGGTGCGTGAGTATAGCATTATGTTAATGCGATATGAGAGGGTAACCTGGTGAGTTTGGAAGCAATTGTCATATCTTTCATAGTTTCGTTTTTCGCTGGAATAGCGGGTATTAAATATATTCGTTTCAGGGAAAATCAGATTCGAAAGAAAATTGAAGAGATAGACTCTCATCAAGAGTTTATCGAGAAGTTGAGCAGAGGGAATACTAAACTGCTGAGAAGTTCACTTACGCTAATTTTTATTTGTTTCTTTTTACTTTTTATTGTAATCATACTTCTATTAATGGTTCACTTTCTCAATCCACCTGAGTTATTTCGAAGCATAATTTACGGTCTCTGTCTTGGTGGACTTGGTATTGGCGCAGGTGTATGTTTTCACTTTGCAAGAGCCATTATCCAGAGTAATGACCTGAAAAGCACTAAAGCCAAGTTACATGAAAAACGTGAAAAGCTTGAGGGTAAGATTACTTAGCAAGTAAGTGTTGTCCAACTTAATTTATTAGCTAGTAACCTTACGTTGTGTGATTCACTACCTAAAGGTAGATGTCACGTGGCTTGGGTTGGAGTATTCGTGTTATACGCTGGTCATTCTGACTTTGAAGTCGCAAGAGGCTAGAACCTTTCACTACCAGCTTACGTGATTGTTATCCAGCAGGATTACACCTATGCTGAGGTTGATAGGTGTCCACCTCATATATGGAAAGCCGGCTCCGGGGGGGCGTGTTAGTACGCCTTCGAAGATGGCTTACCTCGCCAGCTTCCATATTCATGATTTATGGAAGTGAAAGCTTGGGTTCGGACCTCCTTCCTTAGCGAATTTGCCCCCAGCTCTTTTCATTGTCCACTTTTTGTGCGCGCATAGGTCGCTTCGCAATCGACAGGAAGGGAATTGGACGCGTGCATGTCTATCTTTCCTTGACTGCTTTTCAATTCCAGTGCAGTAAATAGGAGATTAGTTCCAGCTTAAAGGCTTTTGCCGGTTCGGTGCTTTATGGTCAACCTATTTGCTTCTTAGTGGTATACAAGCTGTGGGTGGGTATCCCTTGTTGGGGGAGTTTGATAAGTGATGCTTCTCGGGTGGGGAATGGCTGCAGTAGTGCAGAATAGGGAAGACTGGGGGCTAGTCTTCCTGAGTTGATATTTCACTACAACCTGTTGAATTTAAATCATTTTTGTAGGACTAATGTCAATTTTCTAATCTGACTTCTACTGCTCTGCTTGCCATTCTATTTGGTGGGAGTCCAGAATTGTTGGCCCTTTGGGCACTAGCCGAATTATGGGACAATAGGTTATCAATTCAACAGTTAAGAGCTATGTCAGTGGATAAGACTATTAATACCACGGAAAAAGGTAATGAGCTAAGGGACGCTGTTTTTAGTGTCGTAAAAACTGCTCAAAAATTGAACTATGCGGTTGAAAAGAATGTTGCAGGTAAGAATGTCGATGTTTACTACGAAGAATCAGATCGATTACAGCGAGGTGTGATCAAATATGGTGTCGAGTGTAAGCACTATGGAAAAGCTCTGGGCCGTACTGATTATGACAGTATCATAGCAACCTATATTTCTCTTCTTAGCTCTAACGCAATAGACTACTTGATTATTATTACGGACCTGCCACCTACACCTGGGGTTCTTGATACTGTCGAGAATAACCGCCAAGTGGTCCACAAAACCTTTGATGAATTTAGCTCTTTGATAATGGATTTTTCACAGTACCTCACGTCAGTTGTGAGCATGTACAAAAATGAAGGGCTGTGTGATTATTACGTTCCCATTAAGGATATAGAGGGGAACGATATCGAAAATACAATAAATAAGTGGGTATTAACTGAGGATTGTTCTCCAATAGCCATACTTGCGGGATATGGCATGGGAAAAACCAGTTTCGCAACTATGCTTGCATCCAAATTTGCTCGTCGGTGCTTAAACGGAGAAACATCGCGAATACCAATTTATCTGAAGCTAGGAGATATCTTTAATGAACAGGGAATTGAAGGGTTGGTCTGCAAATACTTTGCATCACAATATAATGTTAGTGGATTTACCTACCCTTTATTCCTTGAGTTTAATCGATTAGGTCGATTTCTTATTATCCTTGATGGTTTTGATGAAATGAAGCATGCGATGTCTTTCAGTGCATTTAGATCAAATATAAGGGAGTTCAATAAACTGGTTGTTAACCAGTCAAAGGTTGTTATCCTGGGGCGACCGAATGCATTTACATCTGAAAATGAAAAATCCAGTGTGTTACATGGTATCAAGTATATCGGGGACCAGGAAGTCAAAGATGCAGAGATGAGAGACTATCGTGAAATCGAAGTAGGTCTTTTCACGGGCGAACAGTTAAATGATTTCATCCCAAAATTTATTAGTTATTCAGCAGATCAGGCGCCTATAAATTCCTATGATTTTATAAACAAAGATTTTTGTGATCAAAGGATAAGCGAGCTACTGGATGAAAAACACCGTGAGCTTATATCACGCCCAGTGCATGCCAGAATGTTAACACTTATAGCACTTGCCACAACGGAAGCACTATCGAGCTTTACTACTTACCACCTATATGAAACCTTTTACGAACGAATATTAGAACGAGAAGATTCCCGACCAGCAAGAAAAAAAATAAGCAAAGATGAGAGAAAGGAATTTATAACCAAGCTTTCTTGGGAACGCTGGATTAAAGGTGGTGACAGAGGGTTTTCGTTTGAGGATGTTGAAACATTAAACTTTAACCTAAAAGCTCCGGAAGCGCCTAGAAAAGACATCCTTCGAGATTTAATAATTGGAAGTGTTATCGAGTCTAAAGGCGACAATTTCTTTTATTTTGCTCACCGATCTTTTCAGGAATTTCTCGTATCCCAACATATATTAAGCCTTGAGTGGGGAACCAATTCAATTTCTGATGTTGATAGAGCATTAGGGCAAAATGTCATCGATTTTATTGAAGAAAGTGGTCAGAAAAGACAGTTCATAGGGCACCTTTTGGAGCAAATGTGCTCTTTCACTGGCGAAATCACCTCTTCTTTCTATAGGTTTATTAGAACAGAAACGTTTAAGCTAGATTTTGATATCGGTTTTTCTTTGATAGAGCCATCTAGCTATGATGATTGCCAGAGCCCGTGGCACGCACTTCTTGCCTTTTCTTGTCCTACTACAATCGGTTTAAGGGGATTTGATTCTACTCTAGTAAATTTTTACGAATTTACGACCGATAGCAATATAAAGCTTGCTATATTCATAGGAACGTTGATCAAGGCTCTAGGAATGAACTCTGGAGTCGACAAACAAGCTTTTCTTTTGATTGACCTATTCCATTGGCAGGTTTTTAAAATAATAAGTAAGTGTAAAATTCATAAAGGAAACATACGAGATTTTGCTGTAGAAAACGATTTAGACCGCACCCTATTAACCTCTTTTTTAAAGAGCGCTAGTGTCGAATTCACTACAAAAGGTGAAGTATCTAATGTGAAGCTTGATTTAGCTAACTTACTGACTTTGCTGCTAGATGCTACTAGAGGAAATTTTTATATTTCTAATATTGAAGCTGTTTATAATAGCACCGGCAACTCATCGGTTAAGCTTCCTGTGCTTAAGATAGGCGAACTTCTCAGTTTCCGATATCCAGCAAGAAATGAGCGAGACTCGGAAGAAGTAAATCAGCTTAATTCCCAACTTAGACGCGATAGGAAAAAGATACAGCAGTTTTGGCGAGCCAATCCAACGGCAAGTACTCTTGTTCCAGTTAAAGTGCGCGCCGAAAATGCTAAAAAGCGATCGGTTCTAAAGCTAAAGAACTCGAGAAATTCATTGGAATCCGAATATTAGATTTATACTCTACCGACATGGCATATTTTATGTAACAGTCATGCTAAACATATGATGCAAGGTATATTTGTTCTGTCAATGACTACTAAAAAGTTCTTTCGCATAATCGTTAGTTGATCGGTATAGAACAACTGAGAGTGTGTTGCTAGGTAATACAGTGCGTTGTTCAACCACCCGATATAAGGTTTTGGAGATTTCAGAATAGGAGATTGCTGATCAAATTTTAACCGCCCTGAATCCCACCTTGGCCAGTCTGATTATGTGGCAGTTTATGCTTTTATATACTGGGTGTCCGGGATTACTAAAAAAATGCGAAAGAGATTAAAATGATTGTAAATTATGATTCTTCCTTAGGAGCACTTCCAGACAATATTGATTCAAAGCAAAGAGTTATTTTAGATGGGATGTTATATGCGTTTAGGATCATTGATTTGGCAATGAATAGATTGAATGTTGCCCTAGCGGATATCTCCTATGAAAAAGGAGATAAAAACTATAGGCATTTTTGTTTTACGGCCGCCTATTCAGATGTATGGAGTATCATTAATTCAATACACAGTATTAGGGAGCTTGTGCCAAAATTTGATTCGGAAAGAAATAGCGATGAAGTAAAGGGATTTTTAAATGATACAGAAGATGCGTCTCTTTTAAGAAATATGATTAATCATTTAAGGGGGCGCTATGAGAGTTTGGCAGCTAAAAAACAGGCAACTTGGGGTGAGATTCGGTGGGTGATGTTAAGTGAAGATGGATCTATAAAAACACATCTAATATCAGCAGGCGCTGTAATTGAAGGAAAAATTAATGTAGAGAATCCACTAGGAAAAGAAGTTTCTACTGGGGTTAATTTAGTTAGTCTTGATGCACATGGAAAAACTATATACCTTGCGGATTACATTGAAAGAACAACCGTAATGGCTCGAAAACTTGAGTTGATGATTAGTAGGTATAGTGAGGGGCTCCCGTGTACCCCTTCGGATACTCACATGTCATTTGAGATACAATAGGTATGTGACCTATAGCAAGCGCAAGTTATCGCTGTTTGGCCGGTTGATTTGACTTTGTAGAGATTGAGGATTTACCGGGGTTTCCTTCTTTGGAGAGCCTGCTCTCAACGCCTCCCATTGCCTATGATGCGCACATAGATCTCTTCCCGATGGACGGGGAGGGATTTGGGGGCGCAGATGCCTATCGTTACTTGATTTCCCTTCACTTCCAACACTATGATCGAGACATTCGTGCCAATTCTTAGGCTCTCGCTTGTTCGGCGCTTTAGGGTCAACATGTTTTTTCCTACCGATACTCAAGATGTGGGTGGGTATTCTTTGGTGGGGAAGCTTGGTAAGTGATGCTTGGTGAAAGAGTAGAGTAGAGTGGAGCGCGGGGGCGGTGAGTGCAGAATAGGAAAAGGCGGGCGCTAGGCTCAAATGGTCATTCGCGTTATCATTACCCATCCATATCAGGCTTTCACTTATTAATGTCCATGATTGGTCGGACCGCAATGAACCGGGAAAATACTGCCTTCAGTGACGGCTAAAGGCGGATCTCAACAGGCAGATTCAAGGAGAAGAAATGCAACCGTCACATAAGGAAACGTTAGAACGGTATGATGTATTTCGAGCGCAAGCAAGAGATATAGCAAAAGAAAGCCTGCCCGGAAACCTGAAGGGCGTTCTAAATGTTGAAGGTATAGATCACAAAACCTTAAATGCTTTCCAGGCTTGGAAGGATACCGCTGAACGAAAGGTTTCATGGGATTGGGAATTTTCCCGGAGCTATAAGATTTTCTATCCGAAGTCATTCGATATGTCAGTTTGGTTAGGAAATACTTTATGTTCAATGTCCCTTGGTCGCCCTACATTCAAGGGCACCGAAATGCGTTTAGATTTTATAGAGAGAGCCCCTAAGAATTGTCCATACGCCGGTGAAATGTTCAGTATTTCTCTATTGGCGTATGAAATTTATGGGGATCTAATTGGTGCAAAGAAAATTCGCATCATGGAGCCTATGAATGACAAGCTCATAAAGTACTATATGTCTCATGGTGGGTTTAAATTGGTTGGTTCAAAGAAAGGCAATCCACATTATCTGGTAAGAGACTTATGAACGATAAAGAAAGATACGAACAGGCAAAAAAGAAAGCCGAAGAGAGGGCAAAAGAGTTGTTCAAGCCACTTCCTGAAGATATTAAGGAAGAGCTTGAAAAAGATAGCACTTTGGGCTCACCGGAAAACCTAATAGATCGTAGTGATGAAGAAGAATAGGTTGAAAAATGACCACAGTCTTCTGCGAACTAGTTATACTGCTTGTTCGATCCAATTTGTGTTGACTTTTACCTTTCTATGGAGAGGTGACTTTTTGTAGTTGTGAAGAGGGCTGTATAAGTTCACTGCCCTATACCTCGAAGATAACTAGCTATTAATAGCGCCTTTATTGAGGTGGAGCCTCCTTCCTTGGAGAACCTTTCCTCAACGCTTTCCATTGTTTATTTTTCGTTCTCTCTCTATACGCACATAGATCTCTTCACGGTGGACGGGAAGAGAATTGGGGGCGCGGATGCCTATCTTTACTTGATTTCCCTTCACTTCCAACACTGTGATCGAGACATTCGTTCCAATTCTTAGGTTCTCGCCTGTTCGGCGCTTTAGGATCAACATATTTATTTCCTACCGATAATCAAACTGTGGGTGGGCACTCCTTGGTGAGGAAGCTTGGTAAGTGATACTTGGAGGAAGAGTGGGGTGGGGCGCGGGGACGGTGGGCGCAGAATAGGAAAAGGCGGGCGCTAGGCTCCCAGAGCTTGGGGAATTGCTCCAAGCTGCTGATTGTGCTCCACTTTATTGAAGACGAGCGGGTTTCTAGCGTAGTATGCATACAGCCATCTTGATAATTATCCTATCAATTTGGTTAGCTGGCCCCTGGTGTTGCAGCACCTTGGGTCAGCGCCTTTTCTCTATTTTTACTTCACGCTACCTTCTCCTATTGTGGGCAGGTTCTTTTAGAAAATTTTTGTGGCTCTTGCAGAGTGTTGGCCTTGTGAGGGGTTGTCTAGCTATAGACCACAACTTTGACGGTTATCTTTTGATTTTACGTGGCTTTGGCGAAAGGGAAAACCAAATAAGTTTCAATAAGATAATTTAGGCGCCTATATATTCTTTGATGCGTTAGTAAGAAAAGCCATTGAATAACTATTGTTTTGTGTAATGTTCTTCTTCAGTCGAAACTCTTGGCGATTTATACTTCTGTTTAGAAGGTGTATGGGGTCACCATTTATTAATAGTGAAGTTGTAAAAAGGAATTTTGATGGCTGGTATGGAAATCGATTTAATATCTAAACAAGCACAAGACTATTATGGAAGTACACCAGTTATTATTTTGGGTAGTGGTGCATCCGCTGCTCATGGTATGTCAGGTATGGGAGCTTTATCTCAACATCTAATTAGATCAGTTGAGGTTGAGGGTTTAAGTTGTCAAGAGGTTGGATTATGGGGGGAATTCTGCGGCTTTCTTGAGAATGGGGTTGATCTTGAGACCGCTCTTCATAAGGTTAACTTAACTCCAGCATTAACAAGTAAAGTCGTATTGTCTACATGGAATCTACTTTCTCCTGAAGATATTGCAGTGTTTGAGAAGGCTCTAGTTGATCAAGAACTATTTCCGCTCGGCAAGCTTTTAAGACATATGCTGAGGAGTACTGTAAGGCAGGTCAATATTATTACCCCAAACTATGATCGATTGGCAGAGTATGCTTGTGAACAGGAGGGTATTCATCATTTTTGTGGATTTTCACATGGGTATAAGGGCTTTCCAGAAAAAAAAGATTATTTGAAACCCTTGAGACAGGTTAACATTTGGAAGGTACATGGTTCTTTGGGGTGGTTTGTTAATGATCAAGGGGTTGTCTGTTCGCTTGGTAATATTGGTAGAACACCTGAAGGTTTAACCCCTCTCATAGTTACTCCAGGCAATGAAAAATACCGAAGTACTCATAGAGAGCCATATAAAACAATCATTCATGAGGCTGATGATGTCATTGATGCTGCATCCTCATATCTTTGTATCGGGTTCGGGTTTAATGATGATCATATTCAAGAGAAGCTGGTGAATCGCTGTGCAAAAGGTGATGCCTCAATAACTGTTGTTACACAAAAGCTTTCTGAATCAGCTAGGAATTTTTTATTTAGCAGTCAATTGTCGCGATATCTGGCAATTGAAATGTGTGAAGATGGTCCCGGTTCGTTAGTATATAGCTCTAAATGCGTAGAGCCGATTAAGATTGAGCGCAACTGTTGGTCTTTAGGTGGATTTTTAAATTTAATAATGTAGGGCTTAGCTATGGCAATTTTTAACTTTTCAGATGATGATGCACTTGGGACCGTTTCTTCAGTTGATACTGCAACTGTAATCGTGTCTGTTGAAGACAGTGAAAAGCTAAAAAGATTGCAAGTAAATAGACTTGCTGTTTTACAAAGCAGCAAGCCAGGGCAGCACTTGATCGGTCTTATAAGTCAAGTTACCCGAAAGCGGTTGATTCTAGATCAGGATGAAAATCATGGCGAAGAGTTTGATGAACAGAATCTTTGCAAAGTTTCATTGATAGGATCATTGCTCGATGTGGAGGGCCTTAACCGAAATGTTTTCCGAAGAACATTGGAGAGCGTACCTGAGATTGAAGCAAATTGTTTTTCGCTAGAGGGAGAAGACCTTACAGAATTCATGCGTGTTATCTCTCATTCGGAGAATGATGGAAATTCCTTGGTGCTAGGTAGATATACTTTAGATGATAAAGCCGAAGCTTTTCTTAATGGAAATAAGTTTTTCCAACGGCATGCTTTTATAGGTGGAAGTACAGGGGCGGGGAAGTCATGGGCGACTGCAAAGATTATTGAGCAAGTCGCACACTTAAAAAATTCGAATGCAATTATTTTTGACCTTCACGGCGAGTATGCCCCACTGGCTGGTGACGAGGTGAAGTATTTCAAGATCGCCGGGCCTGGAGATGTGGAGTCGGGGAGAACCATTTCTGATGGCATTATATTTTTGCCTTATTGGCTTCTTTCTTATGAGGCAATGGTTTCATTATTCGTAGATAGAAGTGATCAAAATGCACCAAATCAGGCGATGATCATTTCTAGAGAGGTTAATGCGGCAAAAACTAGATATTTATCTGGCGATGAATATAAAGATATTTTAGAAAACTTTACTATAGATAGCCCTGTTCCTTTTAGACTTTCATCTGTGATGGAAGGTTTGAATAAAATTAATGAAGAGAGAGTTGCTGGTGCAAAGGCTGGGAGTACCAAAGCTGGAGAGTTCAATGGGAAGCTAAGTCGATTGATCTCCAGGCTCGAAAATAAAATATCAGACCGGAGGTTGGGTTTTCTTTTTAAAGGAGGCAGTGATGTTCTGCAATTTGATTACCTTAATCGCTTGGCTAATTTACTGTTAGGCTGTGCTGATGAAAATGGTACTGGTGGAGTTAAGATTATAGATTTTTCAGAAGTGCCGTCTGATGTATTGCCGTTAATGGTTTCATTGGTAGCGCGATTATCATTCTCTATTCAGCAATGGACTCCGCTAGAGAAAAGGCACCCGATTGCCTTGATGTGTGATGAAGCTCACCTTTATATACCAAATAGAAATCTCACCGGATCAGCAGATGATATATCAATAAAGATCTTTGAAAGGATTGCAAAAGAAGGTAGGAAATATGGGCTTAGTTTGGTGGTAATCAGCCAGAGGCCATCTGAGGTTAATAAAACAATTCTTAGTCAATGTAGTAATTTTGTTTCAATGAGGCTTACTAATTCTGATGACCAAGGTGTAATTAAAAAATTGCTTCCAGATAGCCTGGGTAGCTTTAGTGACATACTACCTACGCTCGATACTGGTGAAGCTTTGGTAGTGGGTGATGCCAGTCTATTGCCTAGTAGAATACGAATAGATGAGCCAGTAAGAAAGCCGAATAGTGGAACTATAGAATTTTGGAGAGAATGGCAAGGCGAGGTTGATCAAACACGGCTTGCCTCTGCCATAGACAACTGGAGGAAGCAGAAAGTAGAGTGATGCTTATATAAATCGTTTTTATCAGAAAAATGTGAGCGTTCTATCTATGATACTGAGTGCGGCTTTAAGCCGCACGATAATCTATACATCCCCCTAATCCAACTCCACCAACCTCTGCATCAACGGAAAATACAAAGCACACCGAATATTCCGCTCTCCCCGCGCATAAAAGAGCTTGCGGTAATTCTCCAGCTGATTCCGATACTGCTCCAATTGAGCCGCAATAAACTCTTCCTGGCTTTCCTCACCACTGGGCTCTGCGGTTTTGTAATCCACAATCCAGCGGGTACCTTCGTTATCGATAAAGGTGCGGTCCACAATGGAGCGCCGCAACTGTCGGCCACCGCTGTGGAGTTCCAGTTCGCAGGCAGATTCTCTTAGTGAGCCATCCAATAGCCAGCGGCCGGTGGGGCAGTTAAGGCTGTTGCGTACAGCGATTTCCACTTTCTCGACGGCGCGCTCCAGGCTGGTGGCAGATAGGCCCAATTGTTTCAGGCGCAGTTGCCATAGGGGGCGTTGGGCTTCCAGTTTGCTGGGTGGCCAGTCGTTGATATTGGTCTCGGCAATGGTGGCGAGGGTTTCGTGGGCTACGGTGCCGGCGTGTTTGAGCCAGCGCAGGGCTACCTGGCCCAGTTCGGGAATATTGTCTTCTTCCTCTGTTTTGGGTTGGTAGTCTGGCATGCGGTATTGGGCCAGCCATTCCTGCCGGGGCATAGCTTGGGGTTGCCATTGGTTGGGCAGGCGCAGCAGGTAGTCGTGATCTCTGCTGGCTTCGTTTTGGTTGTGTAAGGATTCTTCCGCTTCCAGCCAGTGGCACCAATCGCTTTCCTGGTGGTGCAAAACACTGGGCCAGATGCCGGCGAGTAGGGCGGCGCTGCCGGGGGCTTTTAGGTGGCCCTTTTTTTCATCCCGGTTGATGCAGGCCAAAAGATGCAGCGAGCGGATGGCGCGGGTGCAGCCTACATACAACAGGCGCGTACCTTCCAGACGTTCGCGCTCGCTGTTGTCGTGCTTCAGGTATTCAAAAACCGGGTCGCGGCCGCCGCGTGCATTTTTGGGGGCGAGCAGAAAGCGGCTTTCGCCTTCGCGGCTGAGCCATTCGCTCCAGCGCAGCAGCTGGTCGCTGCCGGGTTTGCCGCCTTGGTCCAGGCCTGGGATCAGTACGTGTTCGAACTCCAGCCCTTTGGATTTGTGAATGGTCATCACCTGCACTTTGGCATCCTGGGCGGGGCGGGCGTAGAGCTGTTCCAGGGCCAGGGTGAACTGTTGCCAGTCGGTAATGGCTCCGCCGGCATCGAAGGCTTCTAACAATTGCAGAAAATCCTGCACGTTATTCAGGTCGGATTTTTGCGCTACCGTGGCGGGGCCGCCCAGTTCCAGCCAGAGGCCTTCAATCCAGGTGCGCAAGGATTTGCGGCCGCGTTGTTGCCAGGCGTGAAGCAGTTTGGGGGCCACTTGGGCCAGGCGCGTGCGCCCTTCATCGCTGAGTAGGGCGATATCGTCCACTTCCTGCAAGGCCATTAATAGTGGGCGCGCGCTGGTGTCGGTTACAGTGATATCCCCATTGCCCCAGTTGGCCAGGGTGTAAAGGTCTGGCAGTTGCAGTCCGCACCAGGGGGCGCGGAGTACGGCCAGCCAGCTGATTCGGTCGCTGGGGTCGAGCAGGGCGCGGGTGAGGCTGAGTAAATCCAGCACCACCATTTTACTGGCGAGCGGTGCTAGCTCTGGGGCCTGGAAGGCGATATTGGCAGTACTTAGGGCTGGCAGAATTTTTTGCAGATGTTTTTTCTTGCGCACCAGAATGGCGATGCGGCTTTCCGGATCTTGCGCTTGTAATTGCTGCACCAGTTCAACCGCTTGGATGGCTTCGCGGTTGCGGTCTTCGTCATCGATGCAGCCGTAAAAATTCACCGAGGGCTCGGCCCATTTTCTGCCTTTAAATGCTTCGGATTGCAGATAGCGCACGGCGCCGCGACCGATATTGTCCGCTTGCGGAAAAGCCCTTTGGAAAGTCTCGTTGACCCAGTCCACCACTGCGCTTTCGGAGCGGAAATTTACCTGGAGGTCGAGGGTTTCAAGGGGCACTTCACCGATACCGCGTTCGCGCGCATCCAGGAAAATACCCACGTTGGCATTGCGGAAGCCGTAACAGGACTGCATGCCGTCGCCGACAATAAATAAGGTGCGGCCGTCTCCCTGCTGCCAGCCGGCAGTGAGTTTTTCCAGCAGTTGTAGCTGGGTGTGGGAGGTGTCCTGGAACTCGTCCACCAGAATATGCTGGGTTTGCAGGTCCAGTTTTAGGGCCAGGTCTGTGGGGTTATCGCTATCGCCCAGGGCGATCAGTGCGGCTTGGGCCACTTCGGTATAGTCGGTGGCGCCCAGCTGCTGGAATACCAGTTTTAATTCTGCGACCAACTTGGGCAGTACCTGGGCGAGCCCTTGCAGCAGTTGCCATTGGCTCTGTTGCAGTCCGCTGGGGAGCTTGCCCACTTCCCGCAGGGCGGAGAGCAGCGGTTCGTTGCCGGCCAGTTCTGCCAGCAGGTCTTTCATGCGCTGTTTGTATTCTTCGGCGATGGGGCGCTCGGGATCTTTTTTATCCGGCAGGCCAAAACCGAGTTTTTTATTGATGCCGCCGCCTTTGCGCAGATCACCGGTGGTGGTGAGGAGCAGGCTGCCGAGGGCGAGCCAGGCGGGCAGACCGCTGCTATCTGTGCTGGGGAAATCGTCCAGTTCGGCGAAGAGGCACAGGCCGTGGCTGGGGTTTTCCTTTTGTAAATTGCCGCCGGCATAACTGGCCAGCTCCAGCAGTTCCCCGGCGTAACTGCCGAGGGCTGTGGTGAGATCTTGCAGTTTTTCTGTCACCAGTTCGTCGATAACAAAATGGAAATAGTCCTGGGCGCCATCGAAGTTAACGCTTAAAAGTGGGCCGAGCCATTGCTCGCGCTTGTCCAACAAAATACGCAGTAGCTTATTGAGCTGACCCAGGTCGTTGTCCAGGTGGAGCAGTAGTTGCTGTAGGTCTGCGTCTGGGGTTTCGCCATCGAGGTGTTTGAGCAGGTTCACCACCGCTAGCTCGAAGGCGATTTGGGTGCGCTCCAGGGGTTCACCCGGTGCGCCAAGGCCGCTTTCGATCGGCAGTTGGCTGGCGAGGCTGCGGCAGAGGCCGTCGATGGTTTGAATACGCAGGCGCTGGGGTGTTTGCAGCAGTTCCCATTCCAGTTCGCGATCCCGCTCCAGCAGGGCGCGGGCTAAATCCCAGGTGATGGCATCGTGGGGGTTGTCTGGCCGGGCTTGGTCGCGGGCGCTGTGCAGGGCGTCGATCAGGCGCTCGCGCATTTCACCGGCGGCTTTGCGGGTGAAGGTAATGGCCAGCACTTCTTCCGGTTGCTGGCAGGCGGCGAGCAACTTTAATACGCGCTGGGTGAGCAGGCCGGTTTTACCGGAGCCCGCCGGGGCAGACACGGCAAAGCTGCGGCTGATATCCAGGGCTTGGCTGCGGGCGTCAGCATCAATGGGGCGGCGTAGGGCGGGAGTGGTCACGACTTCGTTCATTCGGTTATTTGCTCCCTTTCCGGCCAGCGGTTTAGGGGCCAGAGTTCACTATTGTTATCGGTGGGGCGATCAAAGGCGAGGGTGGCTACACCACTGCGATATTCGGTGGCGAGGGATTCCAGGCTGTAGCGCCAGTGCTCCACCAGATTGCTCCAGGTGCCGTAGGGGGATTCCTTTTCGGTATCGCCCACGGCTTTAATGCCGGTAATGGGGTGCTCCAGGTCTCCGCAGCCATTCCATTTGCAGTCGCCGTTGCGCACCTGGCCGAAGGCGATGGCGTGGGCGTCCGGTTGGAATAGGGCGTAGAGCGGCAGCTGGGGTTCGCGGATGCGCTGGGTAAGCCAGTCGCGAATACTGGGGACGCCAGTTTTGTAATCGATTACCAGTTGTTCGCCGCTGGCGAGTTGATCCAATCGGTCTAGGCGCAGGTTAAAGTGCAGCCCGCCGATTTCCACGGCTTGTTCCCATTCGACTTTCTCTACGGAGAAGTTGGGCCTGTCCAGTTCCACGGACAACCATTGTTGCAGCAGGCGCTCCAGGCGCTGCTTTTCCATGGCCCAAAATCCGATCGGCAGGTGATTGTATTTTTTGCGCACACTGCCGAGAGAGCGTTCTACCGCGCGCTCGATTTGCGCTTGGCGTTGCTCATCGTCCATGGCTTGCAGTTGTGTGAGGGTGCCGCACTGTTGCCAGAATTCCGCCAACACCTGGTGCACCACATTGCCGCGCTCGGCGGGGCCAAGGCCGATATCCGGTTGGGTAAAACTGCTGGCGCCGAGGCGGAAGCGCAATTGGGCATTTAACGGGGACAGGGCCTGGGCCTTGAGCACCGAGGCACCGCCGCGCACCCGTTCGCATTCGGCGGGGGTGAGTGGCGGTAGCTTTTTGTCTTCGACTTTTTCCAGCTGACAGGCTTGCGCCAGTTGGCTGTAGTGATGGTGCAGGGCGCCTTTGGCAAAGTGCTGGGCTTGTTGCGGGCTTTCAAACAAGCTGCTCAGGCCTTGCTGCACACCGTCTTCTTCGCAGGTGAAACTCACGATGATATCGCCACTGGCATTGAGCAGGTCGGCGGTGAGTTCGCGGGCCAGTTCCAATTCCCGCTCGGCGCTGGCGCGGGGCATCTTCCAGTGTTTTTGCCATTGAATCGGCAGCAGCGGATTGGGCGCCGGTGCCGGCGGCCATTGCTGTTGGCCGAAGCCGACCAGGCGCAGGTGATCGAAGGCGAGGCCGCCGGCTTCCAGTACTCCGAGAATTTGCAGGGGGCCATCGCGGGTTTCCGCTTGGAAGGGGGTGCGGCTGGCAATCTGACGCAGCAATTGCAGGGCCTGGGTGAGAGTAAGGTTGCCACCACAGGCGCTGAGTGCGGCGAACTCTTCCAGGATGGATTCCCACTGCATCAGCTGCTGGTATTCCTGGCTGTCCGGGTTGCGGTTGCCGGGCCAATTTAAAGCGGTAAGTGTTTCGGAAAAACGCGCGGCCCAAATTTCTGCGGGGGCTCGCTGCCAGCGCCGGGCGCGTTCGGCCATTTGTTCCAGCTGGCGGGGCAGTTGCGGCGATTCCAAGTGGAGGACTTCTGCGCTGCGCTCGGCCCAGTAGCGCAGGGTTGCGCCGTCGATGCGGCGAAGTTCCAGTTTTTGTAAACGGCGGAATAGGGCGCTGCGCAGCCAGGTTTCACTGTTGTCACCCCAGAAGGGGCTGAACAGGATATTTTGCAATTGGGGGTAATCCCATTCGTCTTGCAGTAGCGATAGCAATTGCAGGGCGGCGCTGCCGATCGGTGTTTGCGCCAGGGGTGTACCGGCGGAGAAGTTAAACGGCAGTGTGTAGCGCGGTTGCTGCGGGTCCAGGCATTGGGGCTCGAGCACGCGGGAAAATACCGCTTCCACCTGAGCGCGGCACTGGCCCAGATTGTTCACCACTATACCGACGCTGTGGCCGGGGTTTTCGGCGAGCTTTTGTCCGGCCCAAAGAGCTGCTTGGTAGAGCTCTTCATCCAAATCGGCGCAGGCGGCTACGGATAATTCACTTTGCTGGGTAAGTCCCGGCCTTTCATTAACGGCTGTTGCACCTGCGTGAATCAGGGCATTGGCGAGGGGCGAAATCTGGGCAAAGCCGGCGGTATCAATTTGTGCGACGGGTTCCAGAATGCCTTCCTGGAATGCGCGCAGGATCAATTGATCGCGCTGGTCTGGTGTGATGGCGCTGTTGGCCTGAAGTTCAGTGGCAAAGGCCTTGATCATGGCGCACAGCGGCAGTTCATCGCTGCGCATAGAGAGTGCGAACTGTTCCAGTAGGGGAGTTAGCGCTTCATCTATTTGCGAGAGATCGGAGATCAGCTGCCATTGGAGCAGCTGCGCCAGGGCGCTATCGGCATCCCGGCACAGTTGCTGGCTGTTGAGCAGTTGCCGGTCCAGGGATTCATCCAGGGCGCGCTGCCAGAGCAATTGCCGTTGCTCGCGATTCAATACCTGCTGCAAGGCGGGCTGCCAGTTGCGCTGTTGCAGTTGGAACCAGAGCTTGTCCAGCCAGCTGCGCAGGGATTCCACCGGCGGCGGCATCCAGCAGGCACCGGGCGACTGCTGCGCGGCAAACACCTGTTGGCAGCGGTTGCGCAGACGGCTGTTGGGGGTGAGCAGCAGTCCGCCGGGGGGCAGCTGTGCAAATATTTCGAGAGCGGGAAATGCCGGCTTCAGCATGAATTCGGGTACCGGTTAGGGCTTGTTATTCGGGGAACGGTCGCGGTTTGTGGCGGAGCTGTCAACCTTGACGAGCAGTTGTCACTATTTTGATGATCCTAAGGGTTGGATTCGAGGGGTTCGGCAACTGGGGCGAACTCGCTGAAGGCCCGTTCTATATTGCCGGTTAGGTCCACCGTGCTGGTGATCAGGCGGCCAGTATTTGGGGCATTCGGCAGCATCAGCTCAAGTTCTTCCAGCCACCAGCGCACGCGCCGGGCGATGGCTTCACCGGAATCCAGCCATTGGATTGAGCGGGGGGCGAACTGGTCCAGTTCTTCACGCAGCAGGGGAAAGTGGGTGCAGGCCAATACGGCAATATCTACCTGATCGCCACCGGCGGTGTGGAATACGCGGTGCAAGACCGGCTCCAAATCCTCTGCGGTGATGGCTTCGCCGCGCAGTTTGCTTTCCGCCAGATGCACCAACTCCGGTGCGGGCACATTAATTACCCGGTTGCCGTTGGCAAATTGCTCGATCAGCTCGCGGGTGTAGCGGCGATTGACAGTACCTTCGGTGGCAATCAGGGCAATAGTGCGGGAACGGCTGGCGGCAGCGGCGGGTTTCACCGCGGGCACTACGCCCACTACGGGTTTCTGTAGGGATTCGCGCAGCTGGGGTAGGGCCAGGGTGCTGGCGGTATTGCAGCCCACCACTAAAATATCAGCCTCGCAGTGCTCCATCATGGCTTGGGCCTGCTGGACGATGCGGGGGCGTAGTTCCTCTTCGCTTTTGTTGCCGTAGGGGTAAAAGCCGTTGTCCACACCCAGGTGCAAGGTCAAGCCCGGCATCAGGCGGCGGATCTCCCGCGCAATGCTGATGGCGCCCACGCCGGAATCAAAGATCAGGGCGCTGGGGGCTGGGCTATCTGGGTGGGCGCTGTGTTTGTGCATGCGTTCTGGAGTACCAACATCGAAACCAATCCTCCAAGAATACCTAAAACCCCGTAAAAATTCCCGCTGGGTCTTCTCGGGCGCAAACCTATCCCTTGATACTGAGGTTATCGACCGGGCTGGCGTGGGGTACTTTCCAGGGGCAAGCTGGTAGAATGGCGCCTTCGCCTGGGCGGTTTCCCGGGCAGGCCAGTGGGCGAGGCTCCTGGCAAATTCCTGATTTATCTATCTCTTTCCAGGTCTGGGAGTACCACTCTATGCCAGCGTTCCCGCTGCAATTGAATGCCGATCATGCGGTGATGGCGGCTGTTGCCATCTTGTTTCTGTTGGGCTTGGTGTTTTGGTTGGCGCGAGCCAGTAGCCGCCGCGCTTTACTGCAGAGCCAAGCTGCTTTGCAGGTGGCTCAGGCGCGTATCGAAAGCAGCCGCGAGCGGGAATCCCAACTTGGGGTTGAGGTGGAATCCCTGCGTACCGAGCTGGCGGACAAGCTCCAGCAGCTCACGAGAAGCCAAGTGCTGGTAGAAAAAGGGGAGGCGGCCCTGGCGGAGCAGCGCAAGCTGATGGAGCAAATGCGTATTGCCATGGGTGAGCAGTTCGAGAATCTGGCTAACCGGATTTTTGAAGAGAAGCAGCAGAGCTTCGTGCGCCGCAGTGAAGACAGCCTGCGCAAAAGTCTCGATCCGCTGGAGCGCCAGCTGGGGGATTTCCGTAAGCGGGTGGAGCATGTCTACGATCGCGAAAATGCCGAGCGCAACAGCCTGCTTGGGCAGATCAAAGCGTTGCGCGAGCAAACCCAGCGTATCAGCGATGAGGCCCTGAACCTGACTTCGGCCCTGAAAGGGGACCGCAAGATTCAGGGTAACTGGGGTGAAGTGGTGCTGGAACGCTTGCTGGAGGAATCCGGCTTGCAGAAAGGGCGCGAGTACGAAACCCAGGTAACCCTGACGAGCGATGGCCGCAGGCGCCAGCCGGATGTGATTGTGCGCCTGCCGGAAAACAAAGACCTGATTATCGATTCCAAGGTCTCCCTGGTGGACTACGAGCGCTACAGCTCGGCGGAAACCGATGAGGGGCGCACCCAAGCCCTGAAACAGCATGTGAATTCCCTGCGCGCCCATATCACCGGCCTTAACAAGAAGGCCTACGAGCAGTTGGAGGGTGTTCGCACCCTGGATTTCGTTTTTATTTTCGTGCCCATTGAGGCTGCGTATATGTTGGCTATGCAAGCGGACCCGGACCTGTTCCGTTTCGCTTATGAGAAGCAAATTGTCCTGGTGAGCCCCACCAGCCTGATGGCGACCCTGCGCACCGTCGAGAATATTTGGCGCTATGAGAAACAAAACAAGAACGCGGAAAAAATCGCCGACGAAGCCGGCAAGCTGCACGATCAGTTTGCTATGGTGCTGGAGTCACTGGATGTTCTTGGTGACCGCCTGCGCCAAGCGGATGACGCTTACCAGCAGACCTACAAACGACTGGTGACAGGGCGTGGTAACGCGGTGAAGCGGATTGATAGCCTGCGTAAGCTGGGTGCTAAAACCCGAAAGCAGATTTCTGCCCAGGTACGCGAGCGAGCTGATGACTCTGGACAATTAGCGCTTCCTCAGGAAGAGGGAGTCGCTGCGGAAGATTAATCCCCTATGGAAAATATTGCCTTTGCCCTGCTGGTTACTGGCCCGATCTTTTTGATGATTATTGGTGGTTATCTGCTAACCAGGCAGGGCATGCTGCACAAATCGTTTATCGATGATGCAACGGTGCTGGTTTTCAACGTGATGCTGCCCGCGCTGCTGTTCGATAGTATTTATTCTTCGGACGCAAAGCCCGCAGATGAGATTCCTCTTTTAACAGCGGGTATTTTGGGTACCTGTGCGATAGTCCCCATATCTTGGCTGATGGCTCGGCCTATCGCTGTGAAGGATCGCAGTGCGTTTATCCAGGGGGCATTTCGTGGAAACGTTGCCATTGTGGGCCTCGCCTGGGTGGAGAAGGCCTTCGGCGAATCGGGAGTTTCGCACTCTGCGGTGCTGGTTGCTGCGCTGACAATCCAGTTCAATATATTCGCGGTAATACTGTTTGTTTTTTACAACGAAGAAAAGAAGTTCAGCTTTGGCTTGCTACTGAGGGAGCTGGCAAAGAACCCATTAATCATCGGGGTATTTCTGGCAATTTTGTGCAGGGTGCTGAATATCAAAGTGCCACAAATGGTGTTTGATACCGTTAAAATACTGGGCTCAGCGAGTTTGCCGATGGGGTTGATCTGTATCGGTGCGAGTATGAAGCTGGGCCAGCTACTGCGTAGTTCGCCAACAGCGCTGACGTCCTCAGTGCTCAAGCTGTTTGGGGTGCCGATACTCTCAGTGCTGATAGGTTGGGCTCTGGGTATGAGCCCAACCTACTTGGGATATCTGATGTTGATTACAGGCTCGCCCTGTGCGATATCAGCTTTTGTGATGGCCCATACCATGGGTGGCAATAGCCAGCTGGCGGCCAATATTGTTGGCCTCAGTACAGTGCTTTCTGTTATTTCGGCCAGCATCGGGCTGGCGTTACTTAAGGTGTATATTTGATGACGGTGTTCCCCACTTGGCTGCTGGTTGTTGCAGCTCTGATTATCTTCTCCCTGGCGGTTGTAGCTGGCTACTATCTGCGCAAATTATCAGTAGCGCAAAAGAAGCAGGCCGAACAACTGGCGGAGCTAGAGCAAGCTGCCGAAGATCAGCGCGAAAGAGTAAACGACAGCATCCAGATTATTGCCCGCACATTGCTGGATGATGGGGTAGGGCTCACCGAAGCTTCGATTCGTATTCGTGTTCTTTTGGATGCGCTTCAGGTGGAAGATAAAGTGCGTGAAGAGTTTGTAGCCTTCTATACCATCGCAGAGAAAACCGGTCATATCCCAATTCTAAAAGACTGGAAAGAACTGCCGCGTAAAGAACAATTCAAGTATGAGTTGGAGATGGCGCAAGTAGAGGCGGACTATAAGGATTTTGCGATGGATGCCGCCAAGCGGATTTTGGGGCGTTCTTTTTAGTACTGAATCATTTCCTGCTTGGGGGTGGCTTTGTGGATCAGCGGGCAGGGGGCTGCCTGCTGATTGAGGAGTATCGTATCGCCAGCCTTCCTCCTGGCCCTTCATATCACTTCTCCCTCGCCTGCTCACCTTTAGAATGTTATAAATATCGACTTATAGTATTGTTTTTATCGAGTTAGCTACCTGCCTAACCATTACCCCTTCAATTAGCTTCGAATACAAGCCTGACTTATGACGGAAGAAGTTGGATCGAGAGAGGATCGGTACTGGAAATATATTTATTCCAGCAAGCTGAGAATTAAGCGACGAGTGCTGCGAATGGAGCGGCTGACAGCGAGAAGACTTAGTCTGCTGCTGGCTAAGAAAAGATCACTTAGTGATCGTCGCTTTGCGACCAGCCTTGAATTTCTACTTTCCTGGAAGCTAAAAACAGAACGCTGCCCTGATTTCATGTGGTGTGATGGGGTTGAGTTTGAAGATATACATATTGCTGGTAAGAGAGCTGTTCGCTTCAGGGGCTCAGCATGGATAGGTCCTGAGGGAGTTGATAATATTTTTCAGGTGCCTTTGGAAGCTCATATCGAGTTAAAACCAAGTGGTAAGAAATTCAAGACTTATCATTTTAAGGTTAGCTACGGTGGATGTTATTTTGACCTGAAAAGAGGCTTGTAAGTATTATTTTCATGATCTAATTTGCATCTCGAAGTTTTGCCTGGGAGGGAGCAAGAAAATGAAATGCGATAATTGTTGCTCTGTCCTAGGTTAAAAATAGATTGTTGTGGTGTTTTTACTACAGTTCTTTCACGAGGTTGGGTGATTTTTCAAATAGAGTGATATGGGGATATTTGAAGTTTTTATGATTTGTTTCATTTCTCTTGGGACTGTATCGATTGAGGCATAAAAACGATATGGTATGCATAACTTCCTTGTGGAGTTTGTAGTTGTTTGGTTTCTAGGGTTTATCACGATAAGTTCCTGTAATATTGAATGGGAATTTTTCTGTGGTTAAGTGGAATGGCGCCGCTCGCTGAGCGGTGGCGCAATCCGCACCGAAAGGTAATGTTTAGAATTAAATGCGCGTAGAGTTGTATGGAAAATATGAAGAAAATATCAGGGTCTACATTCTATTTTAAGAAGATTTTTCCAAGTATATGGTTTGGTTTCTTGGTGCTTTTTGTGGCTGCCTCTATATCTGGAGGTGCAGTTAAAGATTCGTTTATGTTTTTAGTCATGCCGATTTTTATGGCTGTATTTGGCTTTGTCTTTTTTAAAAAGCTGTTGTGGAGTTTGGCTGATGAAGTATACGATGAGGGGGAATCCTTGCTCTTTCAAAAAGGGAGTAAGCGGCAAAGAGTTCAACTTAAAGATGTTGTTAATATCAACTATGCCCAAATGAATGCGCCCGAGAGAATTGTTTTGCAAGTGCGCACGGAGGGGGATATTGGAAAGGAGTTGGCTTTTATTCCCCCAATGAGGCTTAATTTTTTCTCTAAAAGCCCTGTTGTTGTAGATTTAATCGATAGGGTTGACCGTGCTAGGGAGGTCTAGAACAGGTTCTGCTATTTGTTTAACAAGGTTGGGTTAGATGGTCGGGAAGCTTCGAATGATCCCTGTGCCTTTTGTAAGTAGTGTTGTTGGTTCTTGGGAGAGGGAGCCTCCATGTGTAGGAAGAGGGTTTTAGTTGCTTTAGTGATATCTCTGCTTCTTGTTGGTATTGGTTTCAGCTTTAAGCCACTAATAGAATCGTGGAGTATGCCTGCCAATGCTGGTGAGCATTTGATAAGGTTCGACATAGGCGAGCTGAAAGAAAAGCGCTTTGTAATTATAGATAGTGGCTTTGATGGCTATTGGGGGCACTCGTATTTGATTTTAAAAGATGGGGGCGAGGTAAGAGTGTTTCTCTTGCTTACACGAGAAAATAGTTATCTGATGCCGTCAAAACATCACTTATGGAGTGCTTCCGGTTATTGCCAAAAGCTTCAGATCAAAGATCAAGTGATTTCTTGCGAAGATGAGGATATTTATGATTGGCAGAAAGAAGGCTGGAAGTGGAACCTGGAAGGTGAAAACTTATCGAGCCAATTTAGTTCACTTGAGGTTGTTGATTTTGTCAATGAGGGACGCTTCATTGCTATAGGAAAGGGCACTGACTAACTTTTGGCTGGATATCGTTATCCTTTTGATATTGGTGTATACCATTTAAGGCAAGTATTGGATTCTAAGATGAAAAAAGAACTCGAGATAGGGGTCTTGCAAGAGCTTTTGAAAAGGGAAGAGGATCTTGAAGGTCTTTTGAAAATCTATAAGTCAGGTGAGGTTCTGCTTAAAGTTGGGGCGCTTTTCCTTTGTGTAATCTCAATGGTTTTTGTTAGATTTTTGGAGTTGGGTGAGATTTGGGTGGCGGTTTTTACAATTCCGGCTGGAATAATGATTGGTATTGCAATTATGCTTGGTAAAGACTGTGAGCGAATAAAGCTAATTTCGAATTACACAGCGGTGGATTCTGCAGCGGTGAAAGAACGGCTCAATACTATGGGCCAATGAATTGATATGTGGGAACGGGTTTTACCGCTCGATTACATAGTGATCCTACCCATCAACAACGGACACACTACTAAGCGACTGGTTGTTCCTCAAACGCCTCAGGACTGAGATAGCCATTGGCGCTGTGCAGGCGATTTCGATTGTAGTCTATCTCTATATACTCAAGTACGGTTTCTCGCATGAGGCGCCTTGTGGGAAAGCGGTTAACATGAATTGCTTCTACTTTAAGTGAGCTGAAGACAAGTTGCGGCGGGCCACCTTGAACCAGGTACAGCTAGCCAGCTATTTTGCCGGTTACTCAGATATCCTCTCTCTGCGTGAGGAAATTAAACAAAAAACTGGGAAAAAGTTTGATCTAAAGGCCTTCCATAAGGAGTTCCTCAGTTTTGGTAATGCGCCAGTGCCAATTATCCGAAAATTAATGCTGGCAAAATTGCAGGAAGAAGATCAAGGTCAAAGGCAGAACCGAGTGCGTAATAAGGTACAAGTAATCTACAAACTATCAGTCGCGAAAATCGTCAAAGGAATCCTGCGGTTCCCAATAGAAAGTGCCTAATAAAAGGTCGAATAGCGGAAAAGTTAAATTGAAATTATAAACTTTCATTAGTTTACGGTGATGATGAATTCTGTGTAAGTGGGCTAACTCACGAAACACTGGCACTTTATGGAACCAGTGACTCTTGGGTTGGTGATAACCGATATGCATTAGCTCATAAGCCAGGTGATTTAATATTATGGTTGCCGCTGCGATATATCCCATATTGCCTGAAGCCACCCAGGATAGAAAAAAACCACAAAGTGGTGCCAGAAAAAAAGTGATAACAGCTGTTAAATAGATTGGAAACAGTACTATACGCCAATCACGAGTTGACTCAAAAGACAACAAAGGCGCAGAAAAGAAACTGTGATGATCGCCAGTATGCCGCTTGTAAAACAGTTTGGTAAACCTCAACTTATTATGCCCAGGCCAGCGATGGGTGGCATACTCTACAGCGTTGTAAACAAGAATTCCTATTGGAATTATCAGCAGTTCATACGTCCTCAACTCACTTATCTGAAAAATACAGTAAATAGCACCGATTAGGCTGATTAGTAGAATGCTCCCTAAATGGAACCAGCCGCTATAGCGGCTATGGGTATAGGCTCTATATTGCTCTCTGAAAGCCGCCGTATCATGCATGTTCGACATATTTCACCTGACTTTTTATAGTATTTACGGTTTTTCATGCTATTGACGATAAATATAATTAGGGACATCATGTATCGTCTAATAAATAATTATTAAATACATTATTCATCAGGTTGATAATGTCTACGCATCTTAGATCACTGGATTTAAATCTGCTCCCCGTGTTTGAGGCACTTATGATTGAGCGAAACCTGACCAGAGCCGCAGTAAAACTGCATATGAGCCAACCTGCCGTCAGTGCCGCCCTCAAGCGGTTGAGAGCTACTTATGAAGATGAGCTTTTTATACGGACCGCTAGGGGATTGCGTCCTACTGAACGCGCACTGGTACTGCACCCCTCTATTCACCAGGCGCTCAATACCGTCCGTTCAGGCTTCCAGCAAACGTCTTTTGATTACCGGAAAGCAGAGCAGGAATTCTCCATCGTTATGCCCGATGTGGTGGAAACTCTGATGATCCCCGGCTTCTGCAAATGGCTTCGAGAATTTGCACCCGGCATCAGGCTTACTGTACTCCCCGATGAGTCAGAAATGACAGCCAGAATGGTGAGTAATGGGGAAGTAGACCTAATCATTGACTACCTACCTGTCAATTCCCCCAGCCATGTTAACCAGCCTATTGCAGAAGAAGAGCTTGTGATTATTGTCAGCAAGCATAATAAAAATGTGGGTGAGACAATCAGTGAAAAAAAATTTCAATCGCTGCCACAAGTATCTCTATTAAGAGGAAACCCTATGGGCTCTCCAATGGAAAGGCTAGCCAGGCCCAGAAAGTTACAGCGCAATATTTGTTTACGAGTCCCACACCTTTCGTCTTTCCCCTATGTGGTTTGCACAACCGATTTAATTGGCGTTGTACCAGCAAGAATGATGATTTCAAGCTATTATAAAGGGCTTCCCATACGTATGCTCAAACTGCCAATGGCATTTCCAAAGGTAGTACTTCAGCTCACCTGGCATAAGTCGCAGACAACAAATCCAGCTCATCGATGGCTAAGGGAAAAAATTTTGGAGCTTTATCCGAGTTTATAAACGAAGGATGCTTGGATCAACACCTCGGTCAGTTTTGGGCAAGAAATTGGTAGGATCCATAGGCAGGTGCTGAGAAATTAAGGTTCTCATATCCAATCAACACAGTATCTGCCCATGGAAGAGGTAGTGAAAACTGTCTTCGCTCAAATGTCCAATGTTAAAAAGCCTCAACGGAAGTTCATGCTCATCCTATTTGCCGCACTAATGGTTTTCCAGGGCAAAGCGACCTTCTTGTATTTGGAGCGGTATAGTCGAGCAAGCGAGAAGCGATATCGATGCTGGCCTCGTAGGAGTTTCGATTTTGTCAGGTTTAATGCTGAACTTTTTATTCATGCTTTTGGGTAAGGTGCTCTGTTCAATGTAGGAGTAACTCAATGCTTAATTATTACGGCTCTTAGTTACTCTGGATTTATTGTTGAATTTCTTGGTTGGCATAAGAGTGCCGGTCAAGCCAACGCATGTGTAATGCGAGTGCCCTTTGATATTTATGGCTCCCTTTTGTTTAGTACGGATGTGCTGTAAATAGGGTAATCCTTTCCGAACGTTCTGATAAGGATAATGTCCCACCTAATGAAAGCTGGAGGCTGATTTTTTAGTTTTCGGAGATTCTGTTATTTCTGAGTAATCAGTTTTAAGTGGTGCGTTGCCCTGGGAAAGGAGTTTAGGGAATGAGCAGGTTTAGCTTTAAGGGTGCGGTAAGAAACAACCGCGGTGCAATATTGTTTCTATTTCTTATGTACTTTTTCAAGTCAGCGTATGCTGATTGGTCTCCAGTACCAAGTGGGTCTATGGAGCCTACTATTCACCCTGGTGACTTTTTGTGGGTAGATAAGACGAGTTATGGGCCAACTTTATTTTTCTTCAATAAGCAGGTTGCTCAATGGGGGAACCCTTCCCGAGGAGATGTTATTACCTTTTTGCCACCTCAAACTGATCAACTATATGTGAAGCGTGTAATAGGCGTCCCTGGTGATAGCTTACGTATTGAAGGGGTGAATGTGTTTGTTAATGGGGCTCAGCTTGAGTATCGCCTGGAAAGTGGGGTGGGTTCGGACATCCTGGGTAGGGAAGTCATTGGTGGCAGGGAACATCAGTTCAAGCTTAGTGGTAATAAGAAATTGCCATACATTGGGAAGACTATTGAGATCCCTGAAGGTAAGTACTTTGTCATGGGAGATCATCGCAACGATAGCTTGGATTCGAGATATTGGGGCTTGGTTGACCGTGATAGGGTTATGGGCAAAGTTACATCTTTAGCGTTTTCCTTTTCTAAGGAGAGAGATTTCTTTAGTAGTGTGGCGATGCCTCTCAAGTAGGTAGTCAATAATATTTCTTTAAAAGGGTGCAGCTATTCACTGGTAATACTTGTGCTACCAGAGAATAGAGGGAAGGCTTGCAATAGCAGGGAGTTGCTAACATGAAAGTGATTGATGTTTGGGCCCAGCATCCTACAGAGCGTTTTCTTGCTGAACCTTTCTTTGATACTTTGAAGCGTTGGATGGGGCAGGATTTTAAAGAAGTGCCCCTTGAGTGGACCCTGTCAGCTATGGATATGGCAGATGTGTCCAAGGCATTGATTTCTGCTTGGCATGGGCCGAGCGGAGCCTTGATTAGCAATGATGAAGTACTGGATCTTACTTTAACTCATCCTGACAGGTTTTGCGGTCTGGCATCAGTGGACTTGCGAAAGCCAGTAGAGGCTGTACAAACCCTGCGCAAGTACGTTTTGGAGCATGACTTTAAAGGGTTGCGTATTGTGCAGTGGCTCTGGGAGTTGCCTTGTACTCACCCTTTGTATTATCCGCTATACGCGGCTTGTGTTGAGCTGGATGTGCCAGTTTGTTTGCAAGTGGGCCTTACCGGGCCGTTGCGCAGCTCTGATTCTGGCCGTCCTGCTCATATTGAGCGGGTTGCTCTCGATTTTCCTGATCTAAAGGTTGTTTGTGGCCATATTGGGTATCCTTGGCACAATGAAATGATCGCTTTTGCGACCAAGTTTCCCAATGTCTACATAGACACTTCTGCTTATAAGCCAAAAAGATACCCCCGCGAGCTGGTTTCATTTATCAAGTCGCACGGTAAGAATAAGGTGATGTTCGGGACTAATTATCCCATGCTGACACCGGAGATGTGTTTAAAGGAAATGCACCTTCTGGAGTTGGGGGATGAGGTTGCCGAGCTCTTCTTATATAAGAATGCTGAAAGGGTGTTTAAGCTTTAATAAGCTGTCACCATTGTTAGTCGATTGCAGTGGTCTGCTAAATCCAGCTACAGGAAGAGGCTAAGAGGTTTAGTCTCTTCGCAGCTCATCCTTGATTGCAATGGGGTTGGGAAAGTTCATCACCACAATGTAAGACGACACCAGGAATGTAAGAATCGCGGTTGCCTGGATTAAATGTGATGCTGCGCTGCCAATCAGGTTTTGCGTATAAGCGAGCAGGGCGATTAACAGGGAAAACTCACTAATTTGCCCAAGTCGAAATCCAATATCCCACGAGAGCACCTTGTGTTCACTGCGATTTCCAAGCAGGAAGTGAAATACAACGGGTTTTATTACCAGCACTGCGGCAGCTGTGACCAGGGCAGGAAGTAGAATTTCGGGCAGCATGGCCAGCTTGAATTGCGCTCCGAGGCTGAAAAAGAACAGGATCAGGAAGAAGTCTCGCAGAGGTTTAAGACTGAGGGCGATGTACTGTGAAATCCGACTGGCAGCCAGCGTGATACCGCCAATAAATGCGCCGATCTCTCTTGAAAGGCCAACAACTTCTGCCAGCTCTGCCATGCCCATGCACCATCCAAGTGCCATTAAAAATACGTATTCGTGAAAGCGGTCAAAGCGGGTAAAAAGTGGCAATAAAATATATTTTACTATTAGCCAGGCAAAAAGGATCAGCAGTGGCAGCGATCCAAAGGAGAGAGCCAATTGCCAGATCTGTTCGTCACCGGTGTTATCACTCAGCAGTACCATTAGGCAGACTATTGCCACAAAGTCTTGAAAAAGAAGAAGTCCCACCATAAGTTCACCCAAGTGCTTGTGGTGAAGTACGGTCGTGGGAAGCAGTTTGATACCGATAATGGTGCTAGAGAACATCAGCGCCATGCCGATTACCCAGGATTCAACGGTAGTAAATCCGAACAGCAAACCTATGCCAAAGCCAAGGCCGAGGAAGATCGCACAGCTTACGACTCCCACAAATGTAGCTTTGCGCAATACAGCTACCAGCGCCTGAGGTTGCATATCCAGCCCCAACAGGAAGAGCAGGAAGATAATCCCAACGCTGGACATATCAGATAGAAGTCGCAGGTTATCGATTACTGCAAAGCCGGATGGACCGAGTAAAACACCGAGAGCTATGTAGGCGACCAGGAGCGGTTGTCGTCCAAACAGAGCCAGTGAGGCAACAACTGCTGCGCCACTAAAAATCAGGAAAAATGATTGGAAAAGGGAGCTGTCCGCCACAGGCCATCCTTGTTGGTGAGCGAGATTTAACCATTATCCATAGATGTGCGAACAGCTGAAAGAGCTATGTGCCTACCAAGTGGTTGTGCTGAGACCTTATTCACCGGATGGAATCGGTAACTCGGTAGTGCTTTTGATCTGTTCCAGGGCAAAGTTGGAGACAATATCGCTGATGCCAACATGCCGGATTAACTCTTTGTAAAAGCGGTCGTAGGCTGTGATATCGCTGACTACCACTCGCAACAGGTAATCGTAGTCGCCCGCCATACGGTAGCAAGCCACTACCTCTGGCAACTGTGCCATGTGTTCGGCAAAGTTGTCGGCCCACTCCGGTGTGTGCTGGTCGGTTTTAACCTGGGCAAACACCGAGACCGGAAGTCCTAAAATCTCGGCATTAAGCAAGGCGACTTTGCGTCGAATGATGCCGCTCTTTTCCAGTTTCTGCACCCTGCGCCAGCATGGGGTTTTTGTCAGGCCCACACGCTCCGCCAGCTCCTCGATCGAAAGGCTGACGTCAGATTGCAGAATCGCAAGAAGTTTTCTATCAATCGCGTCAAGTGAGGACATAGTGCTATGCGCTCCCTATAAAGCAGGGGTTTTGTGTCCTTGCGCTGATCGCATTGCCTCCCTGGCTACCCCTAACGGTATTTGGGCGAGTGGGTGTGGGGGCTATTGGATGAAAGTCATCGAACTACCATCACACCTACTGCAGATACGATAGGCTCAGGGGGAGGGTGCTGGTAGTGGAATTTCCCTAGATGTGCAACGCTTCTGGGGGAGCTTTTTAGCAGAGTTGAGATTGGGCGGAAGTTGGCCGCCCAATCTTGAATGCAGATCAGGCTGCGTCTTTGGGCGGGAAGCGGGGTTCGAATAGTCCCAGCTCAATAGCCTCGCGGACCTTGGCCATCAGGTCAATTTCTGTCAGTTCCTGCAGTTGTTGCAAGCTGTTGAGGACATAGTAAATGGGTTGAACAATATCGATGCGATATGGGGTGCGCAGTGCGGTAACCGCGTCTAAATCGTAGCGCTCTGGTTGGTGACTCAGTGCGTAGAGTGTCTCTTTCGGGGAAGACAGAATGCCGCCACCGTAAATGCGCAAACCATCGTCGGTGTTCAGTAGGCCGAACTCCACTGTAAACCAATAGAGGCGGGCTAAATAGGCGCGTTCTTTAGGCGAGGCTTTAAGGCCCAGTTGTCCGTATTTTTGCGTGAAGTTTGCAAATGCTGGGTTGGTGAGCATGGCGCAGTGGCCAAAAATCTCGTGGAAGATGTCCGGTTCCTGCAGATAATCAAACTCTTCGGGAGTGCGTATAAAGGTAGCAACTGGGAACTTACGATCCGCTAGAAGACCGAAAAAGGTTTCGAAGCCGATAAGGGCGGGAACCCGGGCGACTTCCCAGCCAGTTTCTCTGCGCAGCACGCTGGAGATTTCCTCGAGTTGGGGTATGCGGTCTTTCGGTAGGTCCAACAGCTCCAGGCCGTGCATATATTCATCGCAGGCGCGGCCAGGTAAGACATCCAGTTGGCGTTCAATCAGACGCTGCCAAGTTTGGTGTTCAAGGTCGGTATACTCGATAAAGCCGTCTTCATTGGGCTCACGGGCAACGTACTTGCTTGCCTTCTTTGCTTCTTTCTTCATGAATGTCTCTCCTGCGGCTCGGTAGCTCTCGCTGATTCCCAGTGCCCAGCACCTGCCGCTGAACCTGTTGTTGTTATGTTTCGACCTCTATTTTTAGCCAGGCGTGCCCTTAGTGGGGAGAGGTAGCGGCGAGCTATTGCGCCTTCCAGGGAGTTCAAATTACACTTTCTGTAAACATTTCTTTACAGGTGGGGCTGTGCGAGTAGAGATAACTTGTGCAAATCGTGTCGGCATTTTGCACGAAATAATGCAAATTTTCGGTAAATATCGGATAAATGTGACCTCTGGTGAGCTCGGGGGTGACAGTGGAGATAAGGTCTATCTGATAGCGCCCGGGATGCTTGCTACTCAATACCAGACTATCGAGAAGTCCCTGCACCAGGTTCCTGGAGTTAAGCGGGTGCGGAGGATCTCTCTATTGCCTCTGGAGCGACGTCATTTCGAGTTGGACACTTTGCTGAGTCATGTGACTGATCCGGTTCTTAGTGTGGATCGCGAGGGCAGGGTGGTCGCTGCGAATCTGGCTGCGGCAAGGGCCTTCGGTGTGAGCTTGGACAAGGTGCCAGGTCTACAGCTGCAGAGATTCCTGCCGCTTATGCAGGTCGCTGAATTGCTGCGGGATTTTGCAGTGCCTCGCTACGGACTGCCTCTGGTGGTAAGGGGGCAGAGTTTTCGTGTGGACTGGTCCCCAATCACTCTGGAGGGAAATCCCGGAGCGGTTGACTCACTGGCTGGGGCGGTACTGCGTTTACAGCCTTGGGATAGCAGTGAGTTTGTCACTGAGCTGCCAAGACCAATGGTGTTGTGGGATTTTGATTTGCGTCGAAGGAGTTGCCTCCAGTTGCAGGACTTATCTGAACTCAGCGCACCTCTATTGATACTGGGTGAGCGGGGCACAGGAAAGACAACGTTTGCCTGTGCGGTACATTACCTCTCCCCATCGGCCTCAAGGGCTGATTGCTATCGAATTATCCCCCGTGACGGGACTATACAGCTGCCTTCACATCTTCGTCGAACGGGTACTTTGATTCTTGAGGATATACATACTCTCAAAACAGAAGCTCAAGTTGATTTATTGAGAAAACTCCGCAATTTGCCGGCATCGCTGAGATTGGTGGCCACCGCTATTGATAGGGAATCTATTGCGCCGCCACTTGCGCAGCTCTTTTCGTCGTTAGCGATGTCCTTGCCCCCGTTGCGAAATATGCGACCGGCTCTGCCGCGCTATGCCAGTACTTTAATGCGCCAGGAGTCTCCAGAGGCTAGTGAGCTCAATTTTGATAGCGAGGTGGTGGAGTTGATCAAACTCCACGACTGGCCGGATAACTTCAACGGCCTCAAGGACTATTTAATGGCCGCATCCAGTCAATGCTTGATTAGAGGGGCGGCGTCGATCAGTTGTGCAGATGTGCCGGATTTAATGGTTAAGGCGGAACTTCCCTGGCGGGACTGGGGCCGTGGACTTACCTATAAGGAAATGATGGAGCAACTGGAGAGGGCGTTGTTGGCGGATATTATCAAAGGTCACTCCTCAACCAGGGAGCTGGCTAAGGAGCTGGGTATTTCTCATACCGCTGTGGCCAACAAATTGCGGAAATACGGCTTGTCGGCCAATAAAAAATAGTTTGTTTAGCGTTCGATTCGCCCGATCAGCATATCTTTAAACATAACAAAGTCTCCGATAAAACTGTAGAACGGATACTTAAAGGTTGCCGGGCGGTTGTTTTCAAAGAAAAAGTGCCCGATCCATGCAAACCCGTAGCCTGCGATAGGAGTAACTGCCAGCCACAACAAATTGGAAGTTACTACAGCCGCAATTATTGTCGCGAACACCAGACTGGTACCAAAAAAGTGCAGCCTACGACAGGTGAGGTTGCTGTGTTCCTGTAAGTAGAATGGATAAAACTCGCGAAAAGATTCAAATTTTTGCGCTTCTATTGCGGCCATGCTGTGCCTCCTTATTTTTATTGCACAATCAGGGGAGCCGCTGAACAAATCCGTAATATCTCTGCGTTGCGAATTCTTGCAAGGTCCAGGCATTGCTGCGAGGTCGCGCCTTAACTATGAATCGCTCCGTAAGCTAGCCGTATCGCGGGTTTGTTCAGAGACTCCTAAGTTTAAGACGAATATCTACAGACGCCAATCAGGGCGCGGGCACAAATTATCTGTTAGGCTGCCGCAAAAATATGCGGTTAACCCGCAAGTAAGCGATATGAGGAAGTTATGGCAGGTCCACTCGCACACTTAAAGGTACTCGATTTAAGTCGTATTCTCGCCGGACCCTGGGCTGGGCAGGTATTTGCTGATTTTGGGGCTGAGGTTATTAAAGTAGAGCGCCCGGAGCGAGGGGATGACACTCGCCACTGGGGCCCTCCCTACCTAAAGGATGAGAAGGGAAATGACACTGCCGATGCTGCTTACTACCTAAGTGCCAATCGCGGAAAAAAATCAGTTACCGTAGATATCACTACTGAAGATGGCCAGGCCCTGATCAAGGAGATGGCAGCCCGATGCGATATTCTTCTTGAAAACTACAAAGTAGATGGGCTGAAAAAGTACGGCTTGGATTATGAATCCATTAAGGCGTTCAATCCTGGTGTTATCTACTGCTCGATTACAGGTTTTGGGCAAACTGGCCCGTACAAAAATCGAGCAGGCTATGATGCGATGATCCAGGGGATGGGTGGTCTGATGAGTATTACCGGTGTGCCAGAAGGGCAACCGGGCGCGGGCCCGCAAAAGGTGGGGGTGGCAGTAGCCGACCTGATGACAGGGATGTACGCGGTATCTTCTGTATTGGCAGCTGTTGTTCACCGGCAGCATACGGGCGTTGGTCAGCATATCGATCTCGCCTTATTGGATACCCAGGTTTCATGGTTGGCTAACCAAGCCCAAAATTACCTTACTTCTGGTAAAAGCCCTGAGCGACAGGGTACCGGCCATCCCAATATAGTCCCCTATCAGGCAGTCCCTTCAAAAGATGGCTATTTTATGTTGGCAGTGGGTAATGATGATCAGTTTAAACGCTTCTGCGGAATCGCGGGTGTAGAAGAACTGGCAGAAAATCCTGCGTACGGAACTAACTCAGCGCGGGTAATGGCCCGTGAAGAATTGGTGCCGCAGATCGAAGCTGTGACTCGTAAGCACGATTCCGCTTGGTGGCTCCAGCATCTTAGTGATGCTCATGTTCCCTGTGGGCCTATCAATACATTGGAAGAGGTTTTTGCTGATCCTCAAGTACAGGCCCGGGGTATGGTGGTTGAGCAGGATCATCCGGAAGCTGGAAAGGTGAAGACCGTGCGTAACCCTGTAATCTTCTCCGAGTCCGCACTCGACTACACCCAGGCGCCGCCAGTATTGGGTGAGCACACTGAGGAAGTATTGCGAGATTTGCTTGGCAAAAGTGACGAGCAAGTAGAAGAGTTGCGAAACAAGAATATTGTGTAAGTTATAGAGAGATAACTTACTGCTAATCAGGCACAAGGATGTGCCTTGTAACCTAGGGCTAAGAGATGGAACTCGACCACGTCAATATTACCGCCCCAATGAAAACTCTTAAACGGGTGCGAGACTTCTATATACAGGTGCTTGGTCTCATTGAGGGTGATAGGCCAAACTTCAAGAATGATGGGTTCTGGCTCTATGGCAATGGCAGGGCTATTTTGCACCTGATTGATGATGAAGTAAGTGATGAGCAGCCTGAGAGGCCCTACCTGGACCATATTGCTTTTCGTGCAGATGCACTTGAGCCGGTTAAGCAGCGTCTGGATGCGTTGGGAGTCGCCAATCACCTAATGGATGTGCCCGGGCGCAATGTACGGCAATTAGTATTTTTTGATCCGGTAGGGAATAAGGTGGAAGTTAACGCGGTGGTGTAGCAACTTCTAGAAATAACTTTGTGGAGGTGCTCGTTTTAGTTCGGTAATGTAAAACCCGATTCCAGATATATTGCGATAATAGATGGTGCCGATAAAAATTAAGTTGTTTTATTCATTTCAGAGGCTTTTGAGTCTCTTAGGTTAGAAGATTCTTTGTAGTGTATGTTCTTTATCACCCCTGGATTTAACTTGATTCCCTGCCGGAGAAGCTTTGGTTATCACTTTCGATTGGTCGTTTTCTCTGATTGAAAAGCTGATGTGCTTCATGTTTTATTACAAATGACTAAGTCCCTGATAAAGATAATAATTTATGCCAGATAGTGAAGAATCAGTTGTATTTAAAATACAAGGAAAAATGGTACTTGGTCAGCGTAAATTCAGGGCATCGTTAAGTTATCAAGGCCGTTTGGTTGATGAGGCAAGGCTTGTTTACGTCATCAGTGGCTGTTCAACCCTGGTTTGTGGTGATGAAACCCTCACCTTGAGCCCAGGTGTTACTGTGCTAATGAAGACAGATAATTTTATTAATCAGTGGCGTGAAGGTGGAATAAACAATGAAATTAATTTCATCGGTTTTCGGCTAACGTCATAGCTATTACAGCGACTCTACCCAAATGGTATGCCTGATGTCTTTGGTAATAATGGTGAAAGTAGGAGTGTTGTTAAAGAGAGTAATAAGACCCTCAAGCAGCACCCGTCGGCTGAGTGCCTGCAGGAATCTGTACTGCTCTCCAATTATATGCGTAGCATAATTGACTATATCCAGAAGTCAGAAGTATTCAGTGAGCCACTGGTGGTATTAAAGATTCGAGAATTAGTAGAGCTTATCCCCAGGCTTGATAGTAGTGGAAGAGTTGCCAAGATGTTGGGGCAGCTGTTCATCAGGCAGCAACCTAAGCTACAGGAAGTGGTGCAAGCTCACTTGTACACTTCGCTGAAACTGGCGGATCTAGCTTTTCTTTGTCATATGAGTGAGTCAACATTTACTCGTAAATTCAAGCAAGTCTATGGCTGCAGTGCCACGAAATATATTGCTTCGAAACGAATGGAGAAAGCACAGAGGTTGATTCTAAATAGCGATCTTAGCCTGACAGAGATTGCTTTGGAGTGCGGTTTTGACGAGCTTAGCTACTTCTCCCGGGTGTTTAAACAGCACTACCAAGTAGCCCCTTCCCAAATGCGTAAAAAGGCGATTTGACGGATTTGTACAAATCCTTGACTGGATGTTTCAAGTGAATTGTTGACTTACCGCTTAACCTAGTCCTTGTTTTAACAGCGTACGTCTTCACCGATATGTCCTTATATTTAAACCCTCTTGTTACTGAGGGGCTAAAGAATGAATATATTCTCACTGCTGAAGCAAATTGTGATATTGGTTCTATTTTTTGCCCGAAGCGCATTAGTTATCACCCTAGAGGTCTGATTGGTACCTTCCTAGCGCGAGCTACAACTGATACCTGCGTTGCATATAAATCGTTCACTATTCTTTACTTGTTGATGCCTGTTGAAAAGGACAATAAACGCGATTATTCGTGGATTCTAATGATCCTGAATAGCAACACTGAAAGTGGAGCCAAAAGTCCAATTGGGCTGCAAGTTACTACTTATATCATTTAAGTAATGGGCAGTAGGGCAACGGTTCTTTGCTGGAAGCTCTAACGCAAATCACTCTGGCCCCTATGTAATCAATGAATAGTGAAGCTTGATACGGTCGATTAGGAACATCGCTTTGGCCTATTTCCGGCGGCTATCCAAGTTAAGGAGCCCCTGAAAGCCTAGTAGAGATAATAAGGAAATTTTCAGAAGGTATTCAAATACTCAATCTTTTCGCTTTACCAACCAAATGGAGTATTTAATATGATTCGTTTCTCACAATTTCTTTCCGGTATATTTGTACTTGTATTGGGTTTAGCAGGCTTAGTGACTATGCTTTTCCCTGAGATCATTAATGGCCTCGCTGGATTTGATGCCACAACTAATTATGGTTTCACCAATCTACGTACCCTTGGTGCTCCGACACTTAGCCTTGCTATCATTACGGCAATAGGAGCGTTTCGCAAAGAGTGGTTATTAATACTTCCTGCCTCGGTGTACTTCCTATTTAATGGTTCTTCACGAGTAATTTCTGTATTGGTTGAGGGCTATGAACCCGTAATGCTGACTGGCTTGATAGTGACATTTACACTATTTATTCTTTCTCAGGTGGCTGTATACAACTTCCGTCGTGGAGCCTTTTCGTAGATTGGGTAGATATAGAGCGCTGGCGGTGTTTACCGTAAATTTTACACCGTGCCTCCTAAAAGGTCCTCACAGGTAATGTTGTAACATTATGACGGGCCAACTTTTTGATGCTTTCAGTCTACCGGGCTGCGTGCAACGACAGGCGGATTTGCCTATTTGCTGCGGATATATGTCGCAGATCATTGGGTCACCAAGTTCCATTAGGAAAGTAGAGAAAACCCGATTCCTGTCTTAGAGGGGCGGCTTGCCAGATTGAATCGACAATTCCTCGCTACCAAACGGTAATCACTCTAACTGCTGACCGATTAGTCATAAACTGAGCTTGTATCTGGGCGGCTTCTGGCATTTAATTAATCGCTTGATTAATTAAGGGTATGTTTCTTTGACTGATAAGCCATCCACCCGTGGCCGCGGGCGCCCAAAAGATCCTGAGCGTGAATCCCAGGTGCGCGAAGCGCTTATGCATTCAGCCTACACACTACTTCGGGATAAGGCCTTTCGTGATATTTCTATCAGGGAGATTGCCCAAGGGGCAGGGGTGAATTCTGCGATGATCAGTTACCACTTTGGCGGCAAGGAAGGGCTGATTATCGAGGTAATTCAGAGCCAAATTATGCAGTACGGCCCCGCTTTCATCAGTGCAGGGCTGGATGGGAGGGAGCCCACTTTAGAATTACTGAGAGAAGCAATGAGCAGAATGATACGACTATATATCAAGGAGCCATGGATTCCTCGCCTGATTGTTGATGAAGCAGCTTCCAAATCTGGCCGAATGCGTGAACTCTTTGCCGACAGGTTGGCCTCAAAACTGGTGCCTAAGCTGCGCGGGCTACTGGAAATCCTCCAGTCCAGCGGCCAGTTGCGAGAGGATCTGGATATTGACCTGATGCCAATCTCTTTTTCCAGTTTGATTGCCTTCCCCTTTATTGCTGGCGCCCGTTTTAAGGAGGAATTTGGCTTTGCTCTGGGGGAGGAAAGTGGGGAGAGATGGATTAACCATACCGTTCAACTGTTACTCCGTGGTGTTTCCAATAAATCTATGACCAAAGGCGAGGAAGTCGGCAATGGAAATTAAGACTCATATGAAAGCACTGATGAATCGCCGGCTAGCATTACCGGCACTGATTGCGGTGGGGGTAGTTGTATCTATGGCCCTGGTCGCCACTAAAGGTGAGCCTAAACACGATGCGATCACGGCTCCTATAACGACGGTAGACGCAATAAAAGTGCAGGAGTTACCGTTACGAGCTCAAGCCATTGCATATGGGGAGGTGAAGCCCAGTACTTTCCTGGAAGCCAATGCAGAAGTCAGTGGCAGGGTGGTATATACAGCTCCGGAATTGGAGCGGGGAAATATTATCTCCGCCGGTACATTGGTGCTGAAGATTGACGACACCAGCTATCAGCTTGCCCTGGCCCAGGCGGAAAGCGACCTGGCTGCAAACCGCGCTAACTTGCAAGAGTTGGATGTGGAGGAGACAAATAGTAAACGCTCTCTGGAAATAGCCGAGCGTACTCTCAAATTGGGTGAGAAAGAACTCGCTCGCAAGCAAAAGTTGGTTGCTAAGGGAACCGTCTCCCGCTCGACTGTAGATATTGAAGAGCAAAATATGTTGCGCTTGCGCCAAGAAGTGCAAAACCAGAGCAGCCAGCTTTCCCTTTTCCCGACTCGCCGTAAAGTGATTGAAGCCCAGATAGCTCGTTCTGAAGCTCAGGTACGGGACAGTAAATACAACCTGGAGCGCACCCAGGTGATCCTGCCATTTAATGCTCGTATTGGCGAAGTTCATGTAGAGGAAAACCAATATGTTGCCGGCAATGCTCGCCTATTTGATGCAAGCGGCCTTGCCCAAGTAGAAATTGCAGCAGAGCTTCCCATGGTTCATGTAGCCCCACTATTGCGTAACCTAAGACCGGGCATTGATTCCAATCCAACCCCAGATGACTTGCCCAAAATGCTGCTGGGTCTGGATGCGCGGATTTCTCTGGTCGGTGGCCCGGGGGACAGTGAATGGCAGGGAAGAGTCGTGCGCTTGGGCGGGACTCTTGATAGTACCAGTCGAACGCTCTCCGTTGTCGTTGCGGTAGACGATCCTTATGGCAAAGCGCTGACCGGTAAAAAACCACCGTTGTTTCGCGGTATGTATGCCCGCGTAGAGTTATTGGCTCCCGCGACTCCGGTGCTCGCAATACCCCGTAGTGCTTTGCACGAGGGCAAAGTTTATCTGATAGAAAATGGGCAATTACGAGTACGCCCTGTACAGATAGATTACCACCAAGGGGATACTACTGTGATCCGCGAAGGGTTGAATCCCGGTGAGATGGTTATTGTGACTGATGTTATTCCTGCGATTAACGGCATGGCAGTTTCTGTGGTCGATGATGAGCAACCTGTGACCGCGAGTACTAGAGGTACCCAGCAGTGATTCGTTATTTTGCCAGTCACCCTACGGCAGCTAATTTATTGATGGTTGCACTAATGCTAAGTGGACTTTTTGTTTTACCTAGCATGAAACGCGAAACTATGCCGGAAATCCAAAAGTTTGAGGTTCAGGTCTCGGTCCCCTATGCCGGCGCTGCAGCAGCCGAGATAGAAGATAGTATCTGCCTTCCATTGGAAGATGCCACCGATGGAATCAGCTTTATTGATGAGCGATCGTGTGAGGCGAAAGATAACCTGGGCCTGATGACCTTAAAAATGCAAGAAGCAGGTGATATGGACCAGTTTGTTGCTGATGTGGAGTCTGCGGTAGACAGTATCAACTCGCTTCCAGCCCAGAGCGAGCGTCCGGTGATCGAAGAGTTAGGTCGCACTCAGCGGGTGGTAAGTATTGCCATCAGTGCCAACCTTCCTCTACCTCAATTGAACCAGTTGGCAGAGCATTATCGCCGCGAATTACTCCGCGATCCCGCGATCCCTATCGTGCGCATTTCCGGCTTTTCTGACCACCAGCTCCAGATTGAAATTTCAGATTACAATTTGCGTCAGTACGGGCTCAGTGTGATGGACCTGGCCAATATTATTGACCAGCAAGCTATCGACATGCCTGCCGGTAAGGTTTCCACCCCTGCTCGAGAATACCAGCTGCGCTTCACAGAAGAGCGTCGCACGGTGGCAGAGTTGGAAAATCTCGTCGTGCTCAAAGGTGTTGATGGGGCGGAAGTTCGACTTGGCGATATTGCAAAAATTTACGATGCCTTTGAGTTGGCAGAAGATAAAATCATTTTTGATGGGCGTCGCACGGCGCTTCTCAGTGTCGAGAAGAATAGTGTGGATGATAGCTTGAATGTGCTCGAAGCCGTGCGCGCATTTTTAGATCGTGAAAATGCAAACTTGCCTGAAGGCATGAAACTGACCTTAACCCAGGACAGCGCCTCTATTGTTGCCGATCGCTTGCAGATGATTATGGCTAATGCCTGGCAGGGCCTGATTCTGGTAGCCCTGGCTCTCTATCTGTTTTTTAGTGGCCGCTATGTCTTTTGGGTGGTGATGGGCTTACCGGTTTCATTTCTTGGTTCTTTCGCATTGATCACGGCTATGGGAGTGTCCATTAACATGATCAGCCTGGTGGGGCTGCTGATTGCTATTGGTATATTGATGGATGATGCCATTGTCCTGTCGGAGAGTATTGCGACTGAGCACCGCAAAGGAAGCCCTCCATTGGACGCGGTAATTAATGGCACCAAGCGAGTGGCCCGAGGTGTCTTGTCCTCTTTCGCTACTACAGTGATGGTATTTGGAGGGCTGATTTTTATTAACGGAGATATGGGGCAGGTACTTAAGGCGCTGCCAATTGTTTTGATCTCTGTATTGCTCATCAGCTTGGTGGAGGCTTTTTTAATTCTGCCGGCGCATCTGCGTCATGCCCTTGAGCACAAAAGTCGCACACCTGCCTGGAAGCAGGCGTTTGCCAAGCGCTTTGAAGATTGGCGAGAAAATATGGGACGTGCTGCGGACTGGGCTGTGAAATATCGCTACGCCTTTGTCGGCGGAGTGTTTAGCCTATTTCTGGTGACTGTAAGTCTGATGACGGCAGGTATCGTGAAGTTCCAGGGTTTCCCTACCTTGGAGGGCGATTTATTACAGGCTCGGATCTTGATGCCCCAGGGGACCTCTCTTGTCGATATGGAAAAAGTGGTCGACAAGCAACTGACAGCACTAGATCGAGTTGTCTCAGGGCTATCTGAAAATGAAAGTGCACCTCTGGTGAATCACACAAGTGTAACTTTTGGTGTCAACGGAGATGCCTTTGAAACAGGCCCCCATGTAGCCACCATTAACGTTGACTTGCTTGCTGCTGAGGGGCGTAATACCAGCATTGATGAATTGCGCCATGCGTGGCGTGAGGCCGCTGGTGATACTACTGGGGCAATCGCCATTCTTTATAAAGAGCCATCGTTCGGCCCTGCCGGGCGCCCAATTCACATACGCCTTACTGGTTTGGAGTTAGATCAGTTAAAGGCGGTGTCCATCCGCTTGCAGAATTGGCTACGCGGATACGATGGCGTTGTGAATGTGGTGGACGACCTGCGTCCCGGCAAACCTCAGCTCACAGTAAAAATGCGTGAGGGCGCCTATGCCTCTGGAATAGATGCCAGCAATGTCGCCAATCAGCTGCGGGCTGCTTACCAGGGCATGGAAATAGATGAGATCCAGTATCGGGGTGAAACCTATGAGATCCAGGTACGTATGGATGCAGATTCCCGAGGGGCGCTTAGCCGTTTCGATGAACTGGTTATCATTCACCCATCTACTAAACAACGTGTTCCGCTGATTGCAATTGCAGATATAGAAATGAATCGGGAATACGCCCGAATTCAGCGTATTGATGGCGAGCGGGTAGTGAGTGTGTATGCTGATGTTTTCACTGAGAAAGCAAATACTGTCCAGGTACTCGGTGACACCCAGGAAAAGTTTTTATCTGAACTTACCCGTGAATTTCCAGGGTTGCGTGTAGACATGCAAGGGGAGATGAAGAACATTAAAATTACCGCTTCATCTCTTGTCCGGGCACTATTGATAGGGGCAATTGGTATCTATCTACTTCTATCATTGCAATTCCGAAGCTATGTGGAGCCACTGATTGTTCTGATGGCTATTCCTTTGGCACTGATCGGTGTAATTTGGGGGCACCTGATCATGGGGCACAATATGTCCATGCCAAGTTTGATGGGTTTTGTCTCTCTCACAGGAATTGTGGTCAATGACTCAATTTTGCTGGTGGAGTTTGTGAAGCGGCGAGTGCGTGAAGGGATGGATGTTCACAGTGCTGCAAGTCAAGCCAGTCGCGACCGCTTCCGGGCAATCTTCCTCACTTCACTGACTACCGTTGCAGGCCTGTTGCCCCTGCTATTTGAAACCAGCTTGCAGGCCCAGGTATTAGTACCGCTAGTAATAAGTATTGTGTTTGGTATTAGTAGTTCTACGGTTCTGATTCTCTTAGTACTGCCTGCGCTTTATGGGATATTGGAAGATTTTGGTTTTGCCGAGTCCCAAGAGGATAATGACGGAGGAGAGCCACTTCAGAGTGGGGTGGTAACAATGGGATAAAAAGACTCTGTAGTCGTAGTTCTTTTACCGCTACTGCTAGTAATCAAAGGCGGCCCATATATGAAAATTGCCGTATAAGAAATTATGCAATAACTATAACGGGTGCTGATATAAGGAAGCTCTGAAAAATGGGCTTCTACTTTACGTTTCATGCAGTTAAAAATGACTATTTATTGATTGGATTTCAATTTTCTGGACGTATCTATCGCCATTTCCATCGCCTGAATTTCAGATTTTGAAAATCCCTGGCATATAGGCCCGGCTCAGAAAATTTTTCTCCCAATTAACAGGTTGGTAAAACCGGATAGCAGGTACAAGCGTTAGGTGTTTTAGTGCATTTTTATAAAATTAAAAATATTTCATATGTCGGAATGAGTACTCTATTTTTACTAGAGTCTGCGCCTTTATTTTTTTTGCAGATTTCGCTTCTCTTTACCTTGCAGTAACTTGCCTGAAGTGCTCAGTTATTAAGCTCGTGAAAAGGAGTTCGGGAAGATTTTATTCTAGGAGCCTAATAATCAGGTCGATAAAAATAATGATTAAATCCAGTTGATGAATTTTCGGCGTCAGTGTTAAGGCAGTAAAAAAGCTTCTCACCTATTTCAGGTGAGAAGCTTCTAGAGAATCGGAGTAAAAAGGGGAAATTCCTTATTGATCCAACTCGGTGTCATTAACCCACTTAGGTTTTCCTGGGGCTATAGGAGCAAATCTATATAGCTCCCACCCACCCCTTGGGTCTAAATTAAAAGGATTTGCAGTGCCAAGCCACATGAACTTGGGATGGTTGATCATTGTGCGAAAACCAAAGTTCCCGGAATTGCCAACGCCATTGAATGTTGCTGGAATAGCCCTGCGATTTGGTGAGAAGAAACGATAGAGCTTCCCGCCTGAGGTCTTGGGATTTGAAAGTGCATCTTCCAAAAGCATTAGAAGCTCTGCGGGGAGTTCGTTGGCTGGATCAGTTCCACTTTCAATTAGGCCTGCAAACTGTCTACTCACATCCAGAGTTCCCAAGTACATATCGCTACCCGTCACGCCGAGGCGCCAAGTATAGACATTAAATGGCCACCCTAAACCGGCTCTACCTAGTTTGGGCGGGCCTGCCAAAGTACTCTTCTCTACAAACATATTGCTGTCAGGGTCCCATACCTCAACACTCTTATATCCGTAGAGAACCTCCACTTTGGGCTTTCTCTTCTTTTTGCCAAATCGATCACCGCGGAACACTGTTGTTGCTCTGTGGGTGGCGATAATGGTTTCTAGCTCACCAATCGGGTTATTCCAGGTTTCTCCATAGGCGAGAACATGTGCCCTAAAACCCCCCAGCGGGATGTTAATCGTGCCCCAGTAGAGCTTGCCGCGCCATGAGGTGATATCGCCACCTGCATAGGCACTAGATGAAACAGTGTCTGGCTCATATTCTGTAATGTTCCAGACCTCTTCCCACTCTGTTACGTCTTCAGGCAGGAATCCGCCTTCCGGAATTTTGGGGCTCATTACGATGCCAGAATAGGCGCGGATCTGCCCGGTCTGAGAATCTCCAGTTGGCCAGGTTGAGAAAAACAAGCGGCCATCATGCACGGTGAAATTTGCTGGGGTGCTCTGCATTGTGCCGACAACTTCAAACTTAAATGGGTGATGTATATTACCCATCCAGCGTAAAACCTCTCCTGTGCCACCAAGGGACTCTTGAAGAGCCACGCCGGTATACAGAACTCCCTCATGAGTTAGGAACTTGCGAATATTGGAGTATTGGGGAAACTTCTTTGACCCGAGGTAGAGTCCTGTACTCGCCTGCCAGGCCATCATAATGATGCTGTTACCGCCACCTTCACCGGCGATTCCCTCCTGAACACCTCCGGGGCCGGCGAGAAATACCACATCATCCGCGTAACCGCCAGAGCGGAAGCCCAACGTGTCTTGTAACAGGGGGTCGTAGGTAGGGGTTATTTCCGTTACCTCAAGCGTGCAGGTATCCATGCGATAGGCCATTGGAGCACGCCAATCACCAAGATTTTTAAGATTTGGGTTCTCTTGAGCGAGTATTCCTTCTGCAAACTCACATACCCAGCCCTGGTTGGGGGCAAAGATAGGCGTCAACATGGCATTTGGAGAGGCTTGTGCGGTACAGGGGACATTTGCCCCAGTACCCCAGTAGAGAAAGCGGGGTGACTCAGCCATACCCCAGATCTGGGCGCCGTTTCGTTTGGGTTCACCTGCGGAACATACGCCGTCAATCAGTTCTGGGTAGGGTTCACCTACACCATTGAAGCACTCATCTACTGGAGCTTTAAACAGCTTATCGAACCGGGGCTTAACTCTTTTACAGTGCTTGCCAGGGTACCCCGAGGATTCTTCATCGTTTCCGCTCCACTGTGCGTTCGCACTGGGTGCAACCAGTGTCGCCAAAAAGATTGAGAGTGCAAAACAAGATGTAACTTTCATGAGCATCCCTTCCTCTACTACAGACCGCTTTGGCGGGTGATACTACGGGTCAAAAGGCAGGTTTGAGCTGAATATGCCAGTCCTTACAGGAGAGCAATATTCCTTAAAAAGTAGAGATTAGGATGGTTCTGGGGGCAAGAATGTTGTCTAGATTATTTCCTCCTCAATAGTACTATACAGATTGATGTTTGAGGTAGCAGAATGCTATTGCGATGATGAGTTTGTTAAAAGCTAGTTACTTAATGAGATAATTGCCAATTTTAGTGTGACGTTTCCCAATTTTCCCCCAGGCGGCTAGTAGAATAGTTTGGCTTGTAAGCAAGTAAAGAAATATGTATTAGGCACTTGGTATATAGTTAATTTTCAGATCGGGGGCGAGTAGGGCATAGAGTATTAGCAGCTTATTAATTCTGTATACTTTTTATTCATCAAAAGCTGGTTTTCACTAGTTAAAATGAAGGAACATAATAGATTTTTCGTAAGCAAATCACTGGCAGCCAGGAATGAATCTGGCTCAATTCATAGGAGGTCAATAAGCAGTTTATTTGAGCAGATCTCAGGTTCCAAGTTTAATGCTTTGGAGAAGGGTTCCGATAAATTAGTAAGTGGCTATGACCTTTGCAGAAAGCCAGCGGTACAAGTTTGCTGCATAATACGAGGGATCAGACTCCCACTAAAAAAGAAAGAAGCTGGCTATTACACCTGCAATATCATACTTTAATTCAGATCCACAGTGGGATGGACAGTGATTGAATTGTTCTTGTGGAAATAAGTATCAGTCAAAAAATTATAATTTGCGTTATACATTGGCTAATACTACTGCTGACAGAGAATGCTTGCAATTTATCATTGAAAAACTTGATGGAGCTGGGTAAGAATGTTGGAAGTTGGTGTGGAGATTAAGAGAAATTTGAGTTTTTGCGTCTATGTCAATAATAGCTAACTGGCAGAAGTAAATCTAAATTACAAAGCCGTGGCTATTGGAGTCTTATTATTAATTACTAAGGAAAGTGAATGTATCAGTTGTTTATAGCAAATAAAAATTATTCATCTTGGTCACTGCGGCCTTGGTTGTTAATGCACCACTTGGAAATCCCCTTTAATGAGCAGTTGGTTACATTTGAAGAGGGTGGAAGCTGGAAGAAATTTCATAGCTTTTCTCCTACTGGATTGGTGCCATGTTTGATTGATGGAGATATTACTGTTTGGGATTCCCTTGCCATAGTGGAGTACGTTGCAGAAGATTTTCCTCAGGTTTGGCCTATCAATAGGTTGGCAAGAAGCTGGGCCCGGAGTGCTTGCGCAGAAATGCACTCTGGTTTTTCGGCCTTGAGGAATATCTGTGCCATGAACTGTGGCTTGATTGTGGATTTGGTTGAGATTCCACCACTGTTACAGAAAGATATTAATCGAATTGATGAGCTTTGGCAGGAGGGCTTAAAGCGGTTTGAAGGGCCTTTTCTTACCGGAGAGGAGTTTACAGCGGTGGATGCTTTCTTTGCGCCAGTTGCTATCCGTGCACAAAACTATGGGTTGAAATTTAGTGGTGTAGCTAAACAGTATATTGATCACTTACTAAGCTTGCCCTCTATGAAAAAGTGGATTTCTGATGCATTACAAGAGCCCTGGAGAGAAACACTGCATGAAGATGAAGTTCGAAATATGGGTGTGGTGATTGAGGACTTACGTAGCTGATAATTGTTTTTAGTATTGGTGTGGCATGTCACAAGTGAAGTTTTAGCTTTAATAACGCTTGTGACTGCCAAAAAATTTTTTATTCAAATAGAAGTGCTCTTTTGTGATTACTCCAGGTATTCTGGAGTTCGAGTGAGGAACACATTATTCGCCCGGTTTTTTGACGGTTGGCTTATACTGTATTAGGCGTTGGTTTGACCTTTCGACTTCTATTCCTGGTTTGATTCCTTTGAGCCTAAAAAGGTTGCGCCTACAATTTTGGGTATTTTAATAAAGACATTTGAGGTCGTTATAAACACATACTTTCTATTTGAGCCTTGATTGTATCCAATCATCATATCTAATTGATAAATCCCTTCTTTTTATCTGTTCATATATACAGTATCATTGACCTTCTACATACCGTCGTGCTCACGTGGTGGCCAAAAAGGCCAATTCAAGTTCGGTGTGAAGTGGCGGTATTGAAAATATCTTTACTTTTAATGGAACCAGTATGAAGATCTCAGGAATGTTCGAAGTTACTGTTAAGCCTATGGACCCATACTCAAGAGGGGTAGATGGGGCTAGTTTGGGACGTATGTCCATCAATAAAATTTTTTATGGTGAACTCTCAGCGGAAAGTAGAGGTGAAATGTTAAGTGTAATGACTCCTGTAAAAGGGTCGGCTGGATATGTAGCTATAGAGCAAGTCATCGGAACATTGGATGGCAAACGAGGCACATTCGTTTTACAGCACTTTGGCACCATGAGTAAAGGTAAGGATCGTCTTACTCTAGAAGTTGTGCCTGACTCAGCCACTGGAGAACTTGTCGGTTTGTCTGGGAAAATGTCTATCCGTATGGACGATGGACAGCACTTCTATGAGTTTGATTACTCTCATAGTTGATAACAACTTGTAGACTTATTGTACTTAGTGTGTCTTTAGAGCTGCCAAGGCAAAATTAACGAGAAGTGCTGTAAACTTGGTTGATATAGTCATCTCAGGTTGAACCCCCTGCGTATAGAGCTTCAATCTGAGGTTATGTACGCTTATTTTTTGCAGTGAGTGGTTTTAATAGCCAATCAGTCGGCTGGATGTTGTTGCTTCAATTATAGTGAGCTTCTGTTAAGCTCCTTCCTGCGGTATTGTGATATACATAAGTACAAGGAGGTTATTAGTGAAGTTTCTAAAGAAAATCTTGAATCTGAAAAAAGCGATTAAGATCGAAACAACCTACGATGATTTATTTGCACCAGTATCTGGCATAAATAAAAATGAGCTCTTATTGGATTGGCACTGGTTGGTAGGCGAGTCTGCTGAACCACTATTGATAACTGCACTTGGTGATGTCTTCTACAGATCAGGAAATGGTATATTCTTTCTTGATGTTAACTGGGGGCAATCTGATGCACTCGAAAAGGGATATCAGGAATTCAGGGAAGACCCCTGGGGAAATGACGAAGAGTTTGGTACAAGATATGCACCGGATTTCGTTGCGAAACTGAGGGAGTCCGGCATTATCCTGAACTCTGGACAGTGTTATAGCTTCAAAAAGCCCCCTTGTTTTGGTGGAAATATGGTTATTGGTAATATAAGTACCTGCGATGTAACAGTCCATATTTCTCTAATGGGACAGCTTTATTATAAGCTTAAAGATGTACCACCAGGAACCAAGATATCAGGTATCAGTTTAGAGCTAGCTGATTAATAGATTGTTATTCAAAAGTTGATGAAAAACCGCCAAACTGCGTACATCTGTAGATTTTTTTATCGTGTATGCAGTCGCACTGAAGCGTTAGAGAATATCTACTGCAGATGTATGTAGTTTGGCGGTCTGAATTAACCTGCCTGATGTCCTCTCTCTAATAACGAGAGTGTAATTTTACTTAAGGGTTATATTGGTAATGCTCTGGTTGCCTATCGCGGTAAAACCTAATTCTAGTGATTGTCCTGATTGTATTGTTGAATTCCAGCTTAGCGGCTTAATAATATAGTGGTTTCCTGAGTGGGAGATTATCTGAGCAGTCCAGAATGAATTTATTTGTCCTTCAAAGTCAAATTCTAACACCCAATCTTGTATATTATCTGAGCCAGTATTATTAATTTGAAACTGGCCGTTAAAGCCGGTACCCCAATCTTTGATAGTGCTTATCTCTACCTTATAGTCGGCATCTTCATTTTTGGAATCGCTATTGTTGTTGTCAGTTTCATCTGGCTCGTCGACACTGGTACTATTGTCGTTGAGAATGATATTGGTAACTTCCTGGCCGCCCTTTGCAGTAAAGCCCAGTTCTATCGATTCCCCTGGGGCTATCGTTGAATTCCAGCTTAAAGGCTTAACAATATAATGATTTCCTGAATGAGATATAATCTCTGCAGTCCAGAATGAATTTATTTGTCCATCAAAATCAAACTCTAAAACCCAGTCTTCTATATCGCTTGATACACTATTATTAATGGTCAATTTACCATTAAATCCATTACCCCAGTCGGATGTCTTACTAAATACTACTGCTGATGTTGAATCTGCACTGGAGTTATCATTATCAGAGTTGCCACTATCTGTATTTCCGGTATCATCATTTTCACTGCCAGTCTCGCCATCATCGGTATTACTATTGTCGCTACTGTTACTGTCATCGCTGCCTTCATCAGTATTGACAGTATCATTGTTGATGTTAATCCATGCCCGACCTGGAACCGAATCTTCAAATATACCTTTTAGGAGGTTTCCAGCCTCCGTAAGGCTTCCATCCGAGTAAAAGATACTGGATGATTCTGCTTTATCATTAATTGTCCAATTGGCCCATGATATCTGGTTTTCATCCATCCACTCCAACCATTCATTGGTCGAATCGTAGTTAATCGAACCGTTACCGTCTGCATTTACTGAGCCCCACTCTGTAACAAAAAGTGGTACTCCCTGGCTCAAGGCATAATCGGCCTTGTCTCTTAATGATGAAAAATGGGTTCCGGCATAGAAGTGTAATGAATAAGCAACGTTATCATCATTTATTCTGTCATCCGCAGCAGAGCCAACATCCTGGGACCATGTAGGTGATCCAACAACTACTAAATTGTTAGAGTATTTTCTTATTTCTGAGATTATTTCCTCTGCATACTCTTTCACGGTGCTCCATGTAACATAGGTTGGCTCGTTATAGACTTCAAATATCACATTATCAAAGCTGCCATAGTCCTGTGCCATTCTGGAGAAAAAATCTTTTGCCGCATCAACATTGTTGTGTGCTCCATGTGAATGCCAATCAATAATTATGTAAACGCCCCTGTCTATAGCTGCTTCAACAACCGTTCGTATTTTATCTTCGTCATTGTCGTAGGGGGTTCCATTGTCATCGACGCCATATGAAGCCCTTAGAATTTCTACTTGAAATTCATCAACCATTCTGTCGACTGTTTCAGTGTTGTAATATGTAGTCCAATTACTCCAGAAAAAGCTCATGCCTTTTACTTGCATTGACTCCCCGGTGTTGGAGCCATTTATTTTATTCCCACTTACTTGCATTTCTCCAAAGTAATCAACCGGATTTGTATTTTCTGCTGCAAGTGCAATTTTTGTGTTTCCTGCGCTTATGCAGAAACTAATTGCTAGCGTTATAAGAGCGGTTAAATTCCCATTTTTCATTTTTAACATGTAACTATTGCCCCTAATCAGCTAATAACTCAAATTATACGTAAATTGGGACAAGTGTGATGCTGTTGGGTTCCGGAACAAAAGGTTGTAACTATCCAACTGGTAATTTTTTGTTTTTTGGTGACTGAGGTGAATAGGCTTTTACTAGTTCTTACCCACAGTATTCCTTATAGGGGGAATAGATATTGGGCTCCAAATTTGCTTAAAGAATATAAAAGGGTATAAACCCCAAGGCCAGTAAAACTCCCCCTAGAGCTATCCAGCGTAGTTTTCCCATATTCTGCCAGGCAAGGCCCCAACGATTTAAGCTTATTAGAGGTTCATTCTTAGCCATTTTGGCCTGTCGTAAGGCAAAGATATAGGTTCCAGATATAGCAACGCTGGTAAGTATCAATCCAAAGATAAAATAGATGATTTTTGTAGGGTAACCACCCCATATTCCGAAGTGCAATGGGTCTGCAGCTTCTGAAATGCGTACATGGAGCGACAAATTTTCAGCGTGGCGAGATGATAGCCATGTTCCGTTATTTGGGTCAAACGTCATATTGTTAGCTCGATTCCTCACTAATAAGTTGTTGGCTTGTCCCTCAACTACGAGAGACTGCCTTGCATTCTGAGGGAAGCGAATAAACTTGATCTTTAGTTCTGGGCGCAAAGCTCTGGCCTGTTTTACTATCCGATCAAAATTTTCCTGAGATGGCAGTGGGCTTGATTGGTTGTGATAGTCTGAAATTGGCTTGGCATCTTCTGGGTAAGCTGCATCCAGCCCCCACCGTTCGGCCAAGTACCATACACCAGTGATTGATACTATTAAGACTAACCAGCTGCTCCAGAGACCGGCCAATCGATGTAGATCCCCCCAAAAAATTCGTGGGTTTTTCCGGCGGGGCCATTGAATTAAGCCGGAGGCCCATTTGGGATGAAGGATTAGTCCAGAAAAGAGAAGGCCAAGGAAAATAAACGCACAAAAACTCACTATCGTGATGCCCAGAGTTGCTGGCAGCATTAGGTGCCGGTGCAGTCTGCGTAAAACGGTTTGCCAATTGTACCAGGGGCCGATTCCCTGAAACTTACCATCTGTGGGGTCGAGATATATTCGATATCGATCACCGCTTTGTCTTTTAGCGATTCCCTCAATGGCAAACCCCTGATGGATTGGAGCAGAGAGCGAAAGGAGTCGGTCAGTTGGGCTCTCTAGCTTGATACTGGAGTACACTTGTCCCCATGGGATAGGGTGATAGTAGGGTGTTGGCTTTGCGCGGAGGTTTGGCTGGGTTAGCCAGTCAAGTTCGTGGGATATAACAGCTAGGGTGCCGCTTGCTAAAATAAAACATAGCAATATCGAGAGTTTTACACCAAGCCAATGATGCCATTGATACCAAGTTGCTTTTTTCATGCTGTATGGGATATCGCCAGCAGAAATCCACTGGCGATATAACAGGTAGGAAGTTAGAAGCTGTAGGTTAGCTGGGCAATGACTTCTCTTGGTTGGCCCGGAAAATGGCCATTTCTCTCACTAAAGCCACTCACCGCATACTCCTTATTGAAAATATTGTTTACATTGATACTCAGGAGAATATCATCCCAGTGAGTTGTCCAGCTGGCATCGAACACTGTATAGGGTTTTACTTTTTGGTCGTCAAAACTGATTTGCTCACTGACATAGTCGGCGCCAAAAGCAAATGCTGAGTCCCAGATTCCAATGTCATAACGGGCCCATAAGCCAGCTTGGTGTTTCGGGGCATTTACGAACCGACCTGATTCAGATACGTTACTTGAATCACCTTCAGAAATATAAGTATCGTTATAGGCATAGTTAGCCGTTAAACTGAGCTTTTCAGTGATATCACCCACCAAAGTAAATTCAGCTCCATCGCTTTCAACCAAGCCCAGATTGATAATTTCCACTTCATTCGGTGTTTCGTCGGCACTGATGTAATCGGGATTGCTCAATGCCATATTTTCCTTATCGATCTGATAGAAGGCCAGGGTGGTAAGAATACGTCCATCTAGCCACTCTTTCTTCAGGCCGATCTCCACTTGATCACCAGTGCTGGGTTCAAGTTCCTGTGCGCCATCCTCAAAGTCGTCTGCACTCACTGGGTTAAAGCTTTGGGAGTAGTTGGCATAGAGAGACAGCGACTCTGAGGGCTTGTATGTGATGCCTGTGCGGTAGGTTATGTCATCATCCTTATAGCTATTACCACTTTCTTTTTCCGTTTCTTCAAATTGATCAAATCGTGCGCCCAGCATCCAAAACCATTGATGAGTCAGTGCTATAGTATCCTGAATGTAGAAGCTGGCTCGGGTGCTGGTAATGCCATCTCTTTCCATATCGGTAAGATCGTAAGTTGATGGATCGGTTATTCCGTAATTCAGTTCGTAGATATTGAGGTTGGTAACACCGTCAGTTTCATAGCGGGCACGTAAGTAATCGTATTCGGTATCAACATCGTGGTAATCACCACCAAACAAAACCTGATGATTCATTCCCGCTATATGAGCGTCATACACAAAATCCAGAGTAAGACTCAGTTCTTCATTTGCACGGTACTGGTCGCGGTATTCACGCTGAATAGTTTCATCTTCTGCATCTGCCTCGCCATCACCATTAACATCTACCCAACCGCGTGACTCGTGGTAAGCTTGCTCTCTTTCGTTATCCATATAACGAACAGTTGCATTAAGATTCAGTTTTTCAGTGAAGTTATGCTTCACATTGGTCTGTAAAACCAAAGCTTCCAGGTTTTGATAATCAAACTCTTCGTTGGCGTTGTATGACGGGTCTACCAGGAAGTTGCCATCATCATCAACGGGCACACCACGCAAGCGATTGCCACCTAGGTTTTGTTCAATGTAATCAAAAGTCGTTGTCAGTTGAGTATCTGTGCTGAGGTCAAACAATAGCCCACCGGCAAGTTCGGTATTCTCGCTATCCGCATTATTGCGGAAGCTATCTTGAGACTCATAAAAACCTCCTAAACGGTAGGCGACACTTTCGTTCAAGCCGCCTGTGAGTTCCATAGATGCCCCGTATAGTGATTCACTGCCAGTGGTGACTTTTAACTCACGGTTCTCAAAGAAGGTTGGTTTTTTGGAGACGTAGTTAATCATCCCACCGGGCTCACCGCCGCCGTAGAGAGCAGCGGAGGGCCCCTTCAACACTTCAATGCGCTCTACATTAAATACTTGAGGTACGCTAAAGCCGGAGAATGGGTCACCACGGACACCATCGTAAAATACACTTTCATCGTCCCGGAAACCCCGGAAGGTGACCCCGGAGTAGCTGAATTCGCTAACTCCAGCGATAGAGCGATACAGGTCGGTGATATCGCGGGCGGCCTGATCTTCAATTAGTTGCTCGCTCAGCACCTGCGCAGACATAGGAATATTCAGAAGGTCTGCGTCTGTTTTGGTTCCAACTTGAGTATTTGAGTCGAGGTAAAACTGTTGGGCTCTGCCAATAACCTCAACCTCCTCTATCTTTTGACCTGCTTCCTGGGCAGATACAAAAGTTGCTGGGGCCAGTGAGACCAGGACCGCTAGGCTGAGTGGGTGCGGGTGCATATTTGTGGAGTCCGTACAGTTAGAATGATTCTCAAATGATAATGGTTATCATTAACTGGGTGAAGTGGTTGGTACTAAGTAGTCATGTAAAGCTAAATACTGTGAGCGTTTGCAGCAGTAGCAGTGGGAACATAACGTGTTTATGGGATAGGACTTTTAGAGCCCTGCTTCTTTATTAGGGCATATAGATTGAATACAAAAGGGGTGACGGTTTGCAAATGGTTGAGCTTAGGGTTATTGAAAAGAATGATCAAACATTACTGGTCCGATGTCTAATTGATGATGCTGTGCTTAAGTACCTGTCATCGAGAATTCCCCACTTTTATAGTAAAGATGCCTTTTGGTGGGTTGATGTGGGTAGTAAAGAGGAGGGAATTGCGTGCAGCGGATTTTTTGTGGGGTTATAAGTATGCGCGAGCAGCTGCTTAGTATTTTAACTCAGGGGATGTTAGATATTAGGTTGCGATAGAATTTCGGGACAAGGTCTATATTTCGCGATGGCTTTGCATTTTATAATTCTGCTAATAATGTGTGGATGGTTGGTAGTGTTTCAATTAAGTATTTGAGGTTACTTTGAGAGTAGGGTTTATGAGTGTCGTTTAATGGATGCTGCAATGGTAGCAGCACACTCAAGCTGCTTCGCTCATAAAGGGAATGCTTTCTTTAAAGATTTACACCTTGAGTGAATGCTCTAATGTGGAACAGATATAGCTTTGAGAATTTTTATACCAAGAGTGGGGTATAACTATAATTTTTCTGTATACCAGATTTTCGGAGTTACAAGCACGCCAGCCTTTTTCCTGGCTTCTTCAAGCTCACTGCTATTGACAAACTTTATTGCATGCTCCTTTGAAGGGAATTCGTGAATTACGGTTACATTGTGATGGTTGTCAATTTCGCGGTATACGGATGTAGAAGTAGCTCCCATTTTCTCCACGGTAGGCATAAAATCCTTAAGCACTCTGTGCCATTCGTTGAAGTCCTTAACATTCGCGTGCATAAATAGATGTATCATATGGATACCAGCCGGTCAGTAGATACTGAGTGTTATAAAACCCTGTGAATAGTTATAGTAGTTAGCCATCAAGGGTCAAGTTCTAAAGAGGGTTCCAAGTGATAGTCTCTCGACTGTAAATGGATAGTTTGACTTTTAATTCAAGGCTGTCAGCAATGAAGCTGGTGAGGGGGTAACTTTATTGTCCGGCGAGGTGTTTCAGAGCGCTACCTCATAACTCGACGTTTATATCCCTTATCCCTTTATCTGCTTACTGAAGAAAGTTACTTGAAAAGTATTCGCTCTGGATATCAATGTTTGACCCTATGGGTTGATATGAAAAGAAACAGGTACGTTAATTTTTTGCGAGCAGGGGCATCCTTCTATCTGCTCCTGTTAACTGTAAAAGCGCTGACTGGCGTTTTTTAACAGTAGTGTGGCGTGTGTCTACCGTTTTGAAATTACGTGATATTGATAGGGTGTGAAAATAATCCTTGATTTTTAGTTCACGTTGAAACCTGGGTAATGCAAGGAGGGTTGTATGGATCTGACTATTTCTATTTTAGGGCATGCACTAACCGCTATTGCAGCTCTTTTAGCGATTCATGGAAAGACATGGGATGAAGCTCAAGTTGGCCTGAGGAGGGTGACCAGAACAGGTGGTATTGCAGCTGGAGTGGCGGTTGTTGGTCTGGCGCTTTCTATCTTTCAGACTGTCGATAAATATCAGGAAAAGGCAGCTTATAAGGAATATGCAATCTCAAAGATTGAAAAGGGTTGGAGCAATCTGTTTGTTCCCTTTGAGGCACTTCACTATCAAGTGACAGGCAACAAACCGAAAAAAGGGGATCATGTAGAGTTTGCTGAGCTGGTATTGGGAGACAATTTATTGTCTGCTTTTGATAAATTGGATTTCAAGGCAGTCCACCGTTTTCCCAAATTTGGAACGGTAGGGAACATGGTTTGCTCGCAAACTTTGACCGGGATGGGAATGATTTCTCGATATGTTGATGAGTACTCTGATCATTTGGATCTGAAGATTAAGGCTGCAATTGAAGAAATGCAGTCAATGCCGGCATTTTCAACGCTAATTCGTTTCGGAGGCTGTCCCGGCATTAAAGGGCGGTCACTTGATGCACCTGATCGCTATAAGGGGCAGTTTGATACGCCTGAGATGCGAGCGTATCTTAGGAGTCTAATAGACTTCCAAGAATTGCTAAAATGAAAAGCTGTTTGGGATGATTTCCAATAGGAAACAACAAGCCCGCACAGCTTGTTGTTCCCTTGGTGTCTGTGAGGTATCTCCAGTTTTAGACGGCGCGCCCCTGTTTTTTGAATATGGTAATAGCACTTACGGTAAGCTCTTTCACAAGAGCTTCAAATTTTTGCAGTGGCATGTTTCGAGCAGGGGCAATATTGAACTGATTTTCATTTACCCGAACCAGCTTCAACCCTTTGGGAGGGTGAACATGAGCTGGAAACCTGCACACCCACCCCGTTAGAGGGAGTTGGTTAATAGCTTCTCGATCAAGAGCTAGTACCCCTTTTCCATTAGCGATAACTACCTGCATGGTGTCAAGGTATGTGGTGTCTATGTTTTGTGGCTTTCTGATGCTTGAATCGGGGGTTCTAAAACTTTCAAGTTTCAAAAGTTCTTCGTAGGTGATATAGAGCTCTTTCCCGGACATACTGATCTCCTTCTCACGTTCATCGTCTAAAACAGAAATGCGATTTTTCTGAGTGCTTCTATTGGGTTTTGATAGTTGTATTTTTTGTTATGTATAGGTTTAGTTGTTGGTAGTTGTATTACAAGAAATTTCAATGAGATTAATCATAGCGATGGATTGCTACTATGGGCAATATTTTAAGTGCTAATCAGGTAGTAAAAGTGAATTGAGGCGACTTGGTGTGTAGAAAATTCACGAAAAAATTAGTTTAACCTTGGTTTTGTTACCCACTCAATTTAAGTAGGGTGTCACTGTTTTTCGCTTTATTATTTGGTAGTTAGTCCCCTTTTTATTCAATTTTATTTTAATGGCTTGAGCTCACGGGGAGGTGTACCCTGGATTGGTTCGTTTATTGAGGCTCAATATCCGTCCTCTACAAATCTGGTTGGGGCATATTAAATTACAGAAAATTTTACTATTGATTGTGTGATTATCTTTCCCTCTACGATCCATAAGGGCAGGCACCTATTGCATCTTTACTCTGATAAGTAAGTCGGGTTTTAAGAATAAACGTTATTCAGGTACGCGAAACATAATAATCTCGTGCGCATAATGCTTGACCGGAATAAAGCTTATAAAAAATGGATCAAGCAATATGGAAGAGAAGGATGCGATTAAAAAGAAAGTATCGGCTCAAAAAATTAGTCGTAGAAATTTTACTAAGGGAGCGATTCAATTAGGTATCGCTGCCAGTGCCGCTTCAACGGGATTGGTTTCCGCTCTCTCAATGTTAGATCGCGACTTTTATGATCAATATGACTATGTGGTTGTTGGTTCGGGAGCGGGAGGGGGGCCCTTAGCGGTAAATTTGGCGAAAGCGGGATTTTCTGTTTTGGTGCTGGAAGCTGGTGCAGATGACCCCAGCGATGACACTCATAATATCCCAGCGTGGCACCCCTTTGCTTCTGAAGACCCCAAATTGAGCTGGGACTTTTTTGTTAAGCACTATGCGGATATCAACCAGCAGCAACTAGACGATAAATATGTTTCAGGGAAGGGGATTCTCTACCCTCGCGCTAGTACTATCGGCGGCTGTACCACACACCACGCATTAATTACTGTTTATCCGCATAATAATGACTTTGATCGCATAGCGAAGGATACAGGGGATATTTCCTGGGACAGCGCAAACATGCGACGATATTTTGAGCGCTTGGAGCGCTGTGAATATGTGCCTCGCCCAATCTTCTCTAACCCCTCCCGCCATGGTTTTGATGGTTGGCTGCCAACCAATCGTGGCAACCCCGCTTTACTGTTTGAAGACCCTACCATCCTGAAAGTCGTGCAGGCAGCCCTGGCCAAGTATGGGCTTGAGGGGGCTTTGGAGCAGATTGTCAGTGGCAATCTCCGTTTGGATATTAATCACTGGGATGTTGCCAGTGGGCAGGAGGGACCTTTTATTGCCCCTATGGCAGCGGATAGCCGAAACCGGCGTACCAGTGTGCGAGAACACCTTTTGGAGACTCAGGCCATTTACCCAAACCTGCTCCATATCCGCACAAATTCATTGGCCACCCGAGTGTTGTTTGAAGGAAATACTGCTGTTGGAGTGGAGTTTCTAGAGGGGGCGAGCCTGTATAAAGCGGACCCACACCACGACGAAGGTGGCACTGCCGGAGTCCTGAGGCAAGTGCGTGCAAATCGGGAGGTCATTTTATCGGGCGGGGCCTTTAATAGTCCGCAGCTTTTGAAGCTGTCGGGGATAGGTCCCGCACATGAGCTTCGAGATCACGGTATAGAACCTTTGGTAGATCTGCCCGGAGTCGGAGAGAACCTTCAGGACCGCTATGAAGTCGGTATTGTCAGTGAGATGAGTGAAGATCTTTCCCTGCTGAAAGATTGCACCTGGGGGGAGGGGAATGATCCCTGTTTGAATCGCTATCGATATGGCTGGTTTAACCAGGGCCCTTACAGTGGGAATGGCCCGGTATTATCACTGGTGAAGCGCTCAAGACCGGAGCTGGAAGATCCGGACCTGTTTATTTTTGGGGTACCGACAGACTTCCATGGCTACTTTCCCGGCTACTCCCAGGCGTTGAGAGACTACAAGGATCGCTTTTCCTGGGTCGTGCTTAAAGGGCATACCAATAATACTGCTGGGCGTGTGACCCTGCGATCTGCAGACCCAAGAGATACACCGGAGATTAATTTCCATTACTTTGGTGAAGGTAATGATGCCTTGGGGGAGGATCTTCAGGCGGTTATTGAGGGGGTAAAAATCTCCAGAGATATTATGTCGGGTCCCATTGTGAGTAAGCGTGTTTCCAGGGAGTTACTACCTGGTAATGATGTGCAATCAGATCAGCAAATCGGTGATTTTGTGAAAAACCAAGCATGGGGGCACCATGCCTCCTGCTCCAATAAAATGGGGCCGGCCAGTGACCCTATGGCGGTGGTTGACAGTAAATTCCGAGTGCATGGCACCAATAATTTACGAGTCGTTGATGCTTCGGTATTTCCTCGAATTCCCGGCTTCTTTATTGTGGTGCCGGTTTACATGATCAGTGAAAAGGCGAGCGATGACATTATTGCCGCAGCGTCTGGGCTGAGTGCCTGACAGGTCTTGCTGTGGGGATAAAAAAAAGCCCCGCGTAGCGGGGCTATTTGATTAGAACGAAATATTCTTGGGGGTGCGCGGGAAGGGGATAACATCGCGGATGTTGCCCATTCCAGTCACGTAGGACACGATGCGATCAAAGCCGAGACCGAAGCCTGCGTGGGGCACTGTGCCGTAGCGGCGCAGGTCGCGGTACCAGTCCAAATGCTCCTTGGGTACATTCATCTCGTCCATACGCTCATCGAGCTTTTCCAGGCGCTCTTCACGCTGGGCGCCACCGATAATTTCACCAATGCCCGGTGCCAAAACGTCCATAGCGGCAACAGTCTTGCCGTCGTCGTTCATGCGCATGTAGAAGGCCTTGATGTCCTTGGGATAGTTCATCACGATAACCGGCTTCTTAAAGTGCTTCTCAGCCAGGTAGCGCTCGTGCTCAGAGGCCAGGTCGATACCCCAGGATACGGGGAATTCGAACTTCTCTTTGCAGTTTTCCAGGATCTCAATCGCTTCGGAGTAGTTGATGCGGGCGAAATCGTTATCGACGATGTTTTCCAAGCGACTGATAGCCTCTTTGTCGATGCGCTGGGCGAAAAAGGCCATATCGTCGGCGCGCTCTTCCAGTACCGCCTTGGAAACGTACTTCAGCATTTGCTCGGAGAGGTCGGCCACATCTGCCAGGTCCGCAAAGGCGACTTCAGGCTCAACCATCCAGAATTCTGCCAGGTGGCGAGTGGTGTTGGAGTTTTCTGCACGGAAGGTTGGACCGAAGGTGTAAACCTTGGACATAGCCAGGCAGTAGCTTTCTACGTTTAACTGGCCAGATACGGTGAGAAAGCTCTCCTCGCCGAAGAAATCCTTGCTGTAATCCACAGCACCCTTATCAGTGCGTGGCAGGTTTTCCATATCCAGAGTGCTGATCCGGAACATCTCACCGGCACCTTCACAATCAGAAGCGGTGAGAATTGGGGTGTGCACGTAGAGGAAGCCGTTCTCGTGATAGAAACGGTGGATAGCCTGGGCGATACAGTTGCGCACGCGGGCGACGGCACCACTGACATTGGTACGCGGGCGCAGGTGTGCGTGCTCGCGCAGGTGCTCCATGGTGTGGCGCTTGGGGGACATGGGATAGGTGTCCGGATCTTCCACCCAACCTACAACCTGGACTTCAGTGGCAAGCAGCTCGATAGACTGTCCCTTGCCCTCGGATGGCTTGATAGTGCCGAGGATATCTACCGCGCAGCCGGTAGTCAGACGTTGCACTTCTGATTGGTAATTGTGCAGATGATTCTCTGCTACTACTTGAATTGGATCGAAGCAGCTGCCGTCGTGTACGGCCAGGAAAGAGAGGCCGGCTTTAGAGTCGCGGCGTGTCCTGATCCAGCCCTGAACGCGGACTTCTTCGCCCTCGCGACCACTGGATTTCAATAGGCTATCTACGGATTCGACTTTTACTGTCATTTTCTATCGGTTTCTCGTTAGTCCGGAAGGTGGTGTTCTGCCAGCTTGCCTAAAAGTTGACCAACCACCAAGGTGAAGTTACGGCGGGCATATTGACTGGTTGTAGAGGGGAAATCCAGTCCCTTGGTAATTGGGGGGCTGAATATCCCTGCAATGTTCTCTTGGACCCTTTAGGGTCTGTCTGGTACAGATATGTCACCAGTGGATTTCAATGGGAGTACCGGTTTGCACGAGTAGCATAAATTCATCCATCTCGTCGTTGGCAAGGGCAATACAGCCATCGGTCCAGTTAAAGCGCTGGGTGAGCGGGGCGAGCCAGCCGAGTCGGTTGCGCTGGCCGTGTACCATTATGAATCCACCTGGGGAGACTCCTCGGGCTTCAGCCTGGGCGCGGTCTTCGGCATTGGGGTAGGAGATATGCATTGCCCGATAATAGGATGAGTCTTCTTTTTTGTAGTCCAGGGTGTAGCGCCCCTCGGGTGTTTTTTCATCGCCCTCTTGCCGTTTGTGTCCCTGGGGTTGTCCGCCAAAGGCTACGTGGTAGCTCTTGATAATTTTATCTCCGTTGAGCAAGTGCATCCTGTTTTGCGATTTAATAACTTGCACCAGAGTGACTTCTGCCTGGGCAAAACTGGCTAATGCTAAAAAAAGGATGACGATATAACGCACAACTTTCTACTCCATTTGAAAGTGGTCGAGCCCGGTTATCGTGAACTTGCTTTACCTATTCTGGAAAAGAGGGGGGTTCGCGTGGCTTGTCTTGGTGGCACTATAAACCGCTGACGGTTAGTTTTTAGGTGGACTGGGCTCTTACCTGCTACCCAGGGGTTGCTGAACCCACTTTTGCGGAGAAAATTTTGAATGATCTTTTTTGTACGGAGGGGAACAGCTAGAGGGCAGGCAGCTCAAGTTGAGTGCCTGCCGGGAAATTTTCATGATCAGCCGCTGGGTTTTTTGACGGTATGCAAAACAGTGTCCTGCTCAAAGAAGACGTAGAAATCATTGTATTCCCAGCGAGTGATGGCTGGCTCGCCAATTGGCCCCTGGATACCGAGAGGCTCTCCCAGGCGCGAGGTGACATCATCTTTTTTTAACCCACGGACTTCTTCAATGGTGAGTTCCCCACCCTGGGTGCCTACGGGTACCTCTATTGTTGTCGCCTGGACGCCAAAAGAAAGGAGTAGGGCCATTGAGCCAGCGAGACAATTCAATCCGCTGCGGAGTCTGCTGAACATTTTTTGTTCTCCGATTTAGATGTTCCATTAGCCGTCCCATTAGAACAGAATTTCCGCCAAAGCTCCTGTTTTTCTTCACGTTTTAACGCCATAACCGGAGAAAAATACGCCTATCCAAGTGATTAGGTGCCAATTGGTTAAGTTTAAATACTGGTAAGGTTATGGCGCTGAGTTTTGTGTCGATCAAACACAGAAATGGGGTTAGGGCTAGGCTGATAGTTGGGCTTGGTTTGTCGAGCGGATAAGAATGAGGCTGGTAAAAACTTTTTCAATCCTCGGTCTGCTTATCGGCTCCATCTGTTTTGCCCTTTCTTTGACTCCATCTCTTATTCCTCGCAGTAGCCCTATGCAGGGGCTCTTGGCCGGTGTGGCATTTACTTTTGGCTATGCATTGGGTGTTTTCATTTGTTGGTTCTGGAAGTTCCTGAAAATTCCTAATTTACCCGTAACGCCCTGGCAGCGACGTACGTTTGATCGTTCCGTGTTGATTTTCTGTGCTCTCCTGATATTCGCGTTTCTTTGGCAGGGTGTTTATTGGCAAAACTCTATTCGCGCATTGATGGGAATGGAGCCTGTGACGACTATAGGACCAATAACTGTCGCTGCAGTCGCACTGTTTACTTTTTTTGTTTTCTGGTTGCTGGGCAAAGGGTTCCAGCGTGTTATGCGCCTTGTAGCGGGTTATGTTGAGCAGCATGTGCCGGAACGTGTGGCGCTGCTGGTAGGGGTGGTTGCTGCTGTTCTGCTTTACTGGGGCTTGTTTACCGGGGTGCTGCTGAATGCGGGCCTGGATGTTATTTCGTCTATCTATCAGCGCTTCGATGACGCTGTCGCAGCGAATATTGTGCAGCCAAAAAACCCGGATAGTCCGGGAGGGGCAAATTCGTTAGTTAACTGGAAAGGTATCGGGCACCAGGGACGCCGTTTTTTGACACTTGGACCAGCAGTTGAGGACATACAGGAAGTGGCAGGTTCTGCAGTCCAGCCTATAAGAGTTTTTGTTGGGCTTGAAAGTGCTGAGACACCGTTAAAGCGCGCACAACTAGCTCTTGAGGAATTGAAGCGGGTGGACGCATTCAAGCGTGAGATCCTATTGGTGGCAACACCAACCGGTGCTGGTTGGGTAGACCCGGGTGCTGTCAATTCCCTTGAGTTTCTATACCGGGGAAACACGGCGATTGTTGCTACTCAATACTCGTATTTGCCCAGCCCTATCGCACTGATGGCGGATGACTCAGAGGGGCTCGAATCGGCGAGAACACTGTTTAAAGTAATTTATGATTATTGGACGGAGTTGCCGGCTGAAGATCGCCCGAGAGTTTATTTGTTCGGTCTTAGCCTTGGGGCTCAGTTATCCGAGGATTCTTTCGACTTCTACGATATTGTTGATGACCCAATCGATGGCGCACTGTGGGCGGGCCCTCCATTGGGAGATGGTATTTGGAGTCGGATAGTCAATAATCGTGATCCTGGCACACCTGCCTGGCTGCCTATCTACAAGGGGGGAGAAGTTGTTCGTTTTGGTAACCAGTACGGCGGATATATTGGCAGTGAGCCCTGGGGGGAATTCAGGATTGTATTTCTCCAGCACGCCAGTGATCCCATCGTGTTTTTTCGTGTGCGCTGGGCGATTGAGAGGCCGGACTGGCTGAATCACCCCCGGGGGCCGGATGTGTCGCCTGATCTTGAATGGTACCCATTGGTCACAGGTCTGCAGCTATTGGCAGATTTGAATGTAGGTTTAGCTCCTCTGTCTTTTGGCCATCGATATACTCCAAAGGGTTACACTATGGCTTGGGTCGCCATGACGGAGCCTGATGGCTGGGATGAAGAGACCCTGGAGCGGCTGAATAAGAAGCTCAAGACCTACAACGTGCGGTAAACTTGCCTAAATCTTTGGATTTCCTGACGTTTTTCCGTTTAAATCGGCCCTATGCTAAAACCTGTTCCCCTTTTTATTGGCTTGCGATACGTGGCTGCCCGCCGCAGACAGCAGTTTATATCTTTCATCAACGGCTTCTCCCTGCTGGGGATGGCTCTTGGTGTTCTTGCTTTGATCGTTGTAGCTTCTGTTATGAACGGCTTCGATCGTGAGCTTAAAACCCGAATCTTGAGTGTTGTACCTCACGGCTTTGTTGAGAGGGAAGGCGGCCTTGTGGACTGGCAGGAGCCCGCGCGGCAGCTGGAAGCACAGCCCCATGTCGAGGCAACGAGTCCTTTTGTGAATGGCTATGCCCTTTTGAGTGCCCATGGGAGCAGTCACGGCGCTCAATTCCAGGGTGTGGAGCCCCGGGCGTTGCGCAAAGTGTCGACAGTTGGCGAACATATGGTGATGGGCAACCTGGATCTGCTGGAGCCCCGCAGCTACCGGGTGGTTTTGGGGAGAATCCTCGCTCACCAGCTCAATGTAATTCCCGGAGACTCGGTAATCCTGACGCTGCCGGAAGTGGCTGTCACGCCGGCGGGTATATTTCCTCGCACCAAACGTTTTACCGTTGCTGGCGTTTTCTCTGTGGGTGCGCAGGTGGATCAGAATGTTGCACTGATCAATATTGAAGATGCTGCTCGCTTGACCCGTATGAGCGGCAAAGTCCAGGGGTTACAGCTGCGTTTTGACGATATGGATAATGCGCTGGGTCGAGTTGCCGTTTATGCAAATGAGCTTGGCGAAGGGTTTCAGGGTGAAGACTGGGGGGATTCCCAGGGAAGTCTTTTTCAGGCGGTGAAGATGGAGAAGACAGTTGTCACACTGATGCTGATGATTATTGTCGCGGTAGCCGCATTTAATATTGTCTCGGCGCTGGTGCTGATGGTTGCGGATAAACGCTCCGATATCGCCGTATTGAGAACGTTGGGGCTGACTTCGCGCCAGATTATGGCGGTGTTTGTGATCCAGGGGAGTGCTATAGGAATTATCGGCGCCTTCTCCGGCGCTCTACTGGGCATCCTCATAGCGATGAATCTGACCGAGATGGTGACCTGGATTGAGTCAGTGGTAGGCGCAAAGATCTTTGACCCCCGAGTTTTCTTTGTCAGTTACCTGCCATCTGAATTTCGTGTTGGCGATGCGGTAGTGGTGCTGACGGCGGCAATTTGTATGAGCTTGCTGGCAACCATATTTCCCGCTTGGCGGGCGGCACAGATTGAGCCGGCGGAAGCTCTCCGTTATGAATAAATTTGTATAAATCCATGGTCGATCTGTTTGATCGGCGCGATTTATAGATGTTGAGAGACAGCGAATAGATTGATGAACAGTCGAGTGGAAATAGATACGGAAAAAGCGCGGCCAGCACCGGCCCCGGGTGATGCTGTTTTGGCTTGCCGGCAATTGCGCAAGCACTATCGCCAGGGAGGCAGGGACCTGGAGGTCCTGAGTGGCGTCGAACTGGAGGTTAAGCGGGGAGAAAAATTGGCTATCGTCGGTGCTTCCGGCTCCGGCAAGTCGACTCTCCTCAACTTGCTCGGCGGCCTCGATACCCCCAGCTCCGGTGAGGTTTGGGTATCGGGGAAGAATCTTGCCGATCTCAATGCCAATGAGCGCGGGTGGTTGCGCAACAGCAGTCTCGGTTTCGTATATCAGTTTCACCATCTGCTGAACGAGTTTTCCGCTTTGGAAAATGTCGCTATGCCGCTGTTGATCGGCAAGCGCTCTGTCGCTGACGCCCGCAAAGAGGCCCAGGCGATGCTCACGGCGGTTGGGCTTGGCGAGCGAATGGGTCACAAACCATCCCAGCTTTCCGGTGGCGAAAGACAGCGAGTAGCTATTGCCCGGGCATTGGTGACAAGGCCCGCCTGTGTATTAATGGATGAGCCTACCGGTAACCTGGATAGGGCGACGGCGGCAGAAATTCACAAGCTGATGGACCGCTTGAATCAGGAAATGGGCATCAGTTTTGTGATCGTTACCCATGATCCTGATCTTGCGGCGGCCTTGGATCGCTGTCTCCATTTGATTGATGGGCAGTTAACCGCTGACTGGCACCAGGGTGACCATGTTTAAGCCACTTCCCGCCTTTATTGGATTGCGTTACGCCGGAGCCCAGCGCCGAAACGATGATTCGGCCGGTTTGGTGTCATTTATTTCCGGATTATCGATGATCGGCCTGATCCTCGGTGTTGCCCTGATGATTGTGGTGATGTCGGTAATGAATGGTTTTGATCGGGAGTTGCGCGAGCGGATTCTGGGGATTATGCCCCATGTCACTATTTATAACGCCAGCCCCGATGTGGATTGGAGTCAGGTGCGCCAACAGGTGGTTTCCGATCCGGCCGTTCTCTCTGCGGCTGAAGTGTGGCAAGTCAATGCACTGGCCAGGCGTGGTGCCGAGGTGACGCCGCTGTTGGTGCAGGGAGTTAATCCGGAGACGATTACCGAAGTCTCCAATATCGGAGACTTCCTTAAATCCACATCCTTCGATGCTCTGGTTAATCCGTCAGAGCCAGGTGTGGTCCTGGGTAAAGGTATTGCGGAAAAATTGGGTGTTGAGGCCGGTGACTACCTCTCCCTGATAGTACCGAACAACGATAGCGCCACCGGCGCGCGCAGGGCTGCCCGGGTTGCCGGGTTTAAGGTGGCTGAGGTTTTTCACTCCGGCACGGTTTTGGATCAGTCCCTTGCTCTGGTTTCGTGGCAGCAGGCCAAGGCCCTTGCTGGAGGCAGTGGTGGGGCAGGGGTCCAGTTACGGGTCGATGAAATGCTTGAGGCCAACTGGATTATGCGGCGCCTTTTGCAGGAACTGCCCCGTGGAAATTTCTACGGTACTGACTGGAGCCGAACCCACGGTAATCTCTATCAGGCTATCCAGATGTCCCGTAATCTGGTGGGGCTGCTGGTGTTTCTGATTATTGCTATTGCCGCTTTCAATGTGGTTTCTACTCTGGTGATGGTGGTTATCGATAAGCACAGCGATATCGCCATCCTTCGCACTATGGGGGCCAGTACCCGACAAATCCTGCTGACGTTTGTGAGTCAGGGAGCCTTGGTTGGGCTTGTGGGTGCTGTGGTCGGTGGTGCATTGGGGGTGCTGGGCTCTCTGACGGTCACCAATTTGGTGGCGGGGCTTGAGTCAATGCTGGGCATTCAATTTTTAAAGTCCGATGTGTATCCCGTGGATTATCTGCCGTCCCAGTTGGTGTGGGGAGATGTGGCCCTGGTAGTGGCTGCGGGCTTTGTGCTCAGCCTGTTGGCAACGTTATATCCGGCCCTTAAGGCCAGCCAGGTGCAGCCGGCAGCGGCTTTGCGCAATGAGTAATTAGGGTAGGGGTTTGAAAAAGGGCGCTGCTTTTCGCAGATACCTGCCAGTGCCCGCTGCGGTTTTGGCTTGGGTTTTGGCCGCTTGCTTTACTTTGCTGCTGGATGAGTGGCATTTGCTGACCTTTTGTCCGTCAGATATGCGTGATGGCTCGGTTTGTTATGAAGAGGGTTGGGAGATCTGGTCCGCCTGGATTGTTGCTCTTGGGGCAATAGTTTCAGCGTTTATGGTGGTATGCGTGGCAGTCCTGGCTGCGGCAACCGCCAAAATCAAAGTGGCTCATCGAGCTTTTCTTGTCGGTACTGTCGCAGCCTCAGTGCTGGGGTTTTTTACTGAATATTACCTGCAGGCACTGCTGGCAATCGCCTCAGGGGCATTTGCCTGCTGGGTCGTACATCGAATTTTCAGCGGGAAGCATTAACTGACGGCTGACCGCCTTTGGATTCGGAGTTTCCATCTCTTCACAACATGCCAGCGCCATAGGGCGCGCATTGCAAAATAGGCAAGCGTTGCAAAGAATGCCCCGGCAATCAGTGAGCCGGTAAATAATGGCAGCCAGATTTTCCCGACTTCACTGGTCAGCCATTCCCAAGATAGTTCTATGCTGAAATCCACTGGTGGTGTTCCCAGAACCCATGCACCGAGCTTGTAAGTGCTAAAGAAAATGGCCGGCATGGTAATCGGGTTACTGATCCAAACAAGAATCATCGACAGAGGCAGGTTGCAGCGCAGCCAGAGTGCGAGCAGGGCGGCAATGACCATTTGCCCCGGCAGTGGGAGGAAACTGGTAAATACGCCAACTGCAAATGCGACCGATACTGAGTGTCGGTTCAGGTGGAAAAGGTTGGGGTCGTGGAGAAGAGTCCCCAGAAATTTGAGGCCGTTGTTGGCTCTAACTTCTTCGGGGCTTGGCAGCCATCGCCTGATAATACTCTTCGGCATAACTCTGTCTGTAACCTGGGTGGTGGCAGCCTAAAACAAGCGCTGTTCCGAGGCCTGGATATTCTTTCTGTGGGTTTTTCCCTAAGCCCCAAATAAAGCATAGAGCGCTCGCTTTAGTCGAACAGGCTCATCTGGCGCGGGCGCTATTATGCCCACTTAAGCATGGCAAGACTACTGCTCTGTTGAAAGTCACCCATTTTGCCCTACTGTCAACAATCCTTAATGTTTACACCGATTTTTCGGCGGTTGACGGGACAATGCTGGTGATTTAATGTCTGCCCCCTTAAAGATTGTCGACAATCCAGGTTTTACATGACTGTAGTTGGTACTACCGGTTCAGCTTCGGAGGAACGCCAAAGCCTGGCTGAGCGTTTATTTCTGACTTTGCGCGCTGAAATTGTGGAGGGGCAAATTGCCTCTGGCAGTAAAATTAGCGAGCCGGAACTGGCGCGCCGCTTTAATGCCAGTCGCGGGAGTTTGCGCGAAGCTGTGATGCGCCTGGAGTCTCTGGGGCTGCTGGAACGCAAGGTCAATGTAGGGGCCCGGGTTGTAGAGTTAAGTGAGCGCGGTTTGCTGGAGCTCTATGAAGTTCGTGAAGCTCTGGAGGGTATGGCTTGCCGTTTAGCGGCAGAGCAGCGCACCGAGGAAGACCTGATTGAGTTGCGCCAAATGCTCTATCACCATGAACAGCAGGAAGAGTTGCAGGCCGGTAAGGCGTATTTCCAGCCGGAAGGGGATTTCGACTTTCATTTCCGCATAGTGCAGGCATCAAAAAATGATCTCCTGATCGACACCCTATGCAATCGACTTTATTACCGTGTTCGTATGTATCGCTACCAGTTGGGAATGGCCAGTCCCAGGGCTCAGCGGGCATTTCGCGAGCACAACCATATTATTGAAGCCATTGAGGCAGGGGATGGAGAGCTGGCAGAGCTGTTGATGCGCCGGCATATCCGCGCCTCAAGAATAAACATTGAAAAGAAACTGAGGTAGAGCATGAGTCAAAAGCCTTCTGCTGGCGCACGTTTCCGTGCTGCACTCGCCGAGAACCAACCGTTACAAGTGGTTGGAACCATTAACGCCTATTTCGCCATTATGGCTGAACGTATTGGTCACAAGGCGATTTACTTATCTGGAGCTGGTGTCGCTAACGCCTCCTATGGCCTGCCAGATTTGGGTATGACCAGCCTCGACAATGTGCTGGAAGATGTTCGTCGAATTACTGGCGCCAGTGAATTGCCGCTGCTGGTGGATATTGATACTGGCTGGGGTGGCGCTTTCAATATTGCTCGCACCATTAAAGAAATGATCCGTGCTGGTGCCGCTGCGGTACACATCGAAGATCAGGTAGCGCAAAAGCGCTGTGGCCACCGCCCCAACAAAGAGATTGTCTCCAAGCAGGAAATGGTCGATCGCATTAAGGCGGCAGTGGACGCACGCACCGATGATGACTTCTTTGTGATGGCCCGCACCGATGCCTTTGCGCAGGAAGGGCTCGACGCAGCCATTGAGCGTGCCCAGGCCTGTATCGAGGCTGGAGCAGACGGCATCTTTGCGGAAGCCGTAACTGAATTGGAGCACTATCGTGCCTTTAAAGATGCGTTAAATGTGCCGATTTTGGCCAATATTACCGAATTTGGTAAAACCAAGTTGTATAACGCCAAAGAGTTGGGCGAAGCGGGCGCAGATATCGTACTGTATCCACTGTCGGCATTCCGTGCGATGAACCGCGCGGCGGAAAACGTATACACCAGCATTCTGCAAAATGGTGATCAACAAGCTGTTGTCGATACCATGCAGACCCGTGAGGAGCTGTACGATTATCTGAATTATCACGAGTTTGAGCAAAAGCTGGACGAGCTTTTCAACAAGTAAGGATGGGTTTCCCGGGCCTTGTGTCCGGGGATTCGCATTCAATTGGATGAACACATCAAGTGTGTGCAAAACAGGGGAGATAAAGAAGATGGTAGATAAAGCATTGGGTGGTGCCGGTCTACGTGGTCAGGTTGCGGGTAAAACTGCACTGTCTACGGTGGGCAAATCCGGTTCCGGCCTGACTTACCGTGGTTACGATATCAAAGATCTGGCTGAGCACTGTCAGTTTGAAGAAGTGGCTTACCTGATTTTCTACGGAGAGTTACCTACTAGCGGTCAGCTTGCTGAGTACAAGGCGGTGTTAAAAAGCATGCGCGGCCTGCCGCAAGCGCTGAAAGAAGTTCTTGAGCGCATCCCCGCTGATGCCCACCCGATGGATGTAATGCGTACCGGTTGCTCCATGCTGGGTAACCTGGAAGGTGAAGAGTCTTTCGCCCAGCAATTGGAAAAAGCCAACCGTCTGTTGGCTGCTTTCCCATCCATAATCTGCTACTGGTACCGTTTCACCCACGACAATGTGCGTATTGAAACTGAAACCAATGATGACAGCATCGGCGGGCACTTCCTGCATATGCTGCGCGATGAAAAACCCAATGCACTGCATGAGCAGGTCATGAATGTTTCCCTGATCCTGTATGCAGAGCACGAGTTCAACGCGTCGACTTTCACTGCGCGAGTGTGTGCATCCACTCTGTCCGACCTGTTTAGCTGTATCACTGGAGCCATCGGCACCCTGCGTGGTCCACTACACGGTGGTGCTAACGAAGCGGCGATGGAAATGATCGAGCGTTTCTCCAGCCCGGATGAAGCAGAAAAAGAACTGCTGGGTATGCTGGAGCGCAAGGAAAAGATTATGGGTTTTGGACATGCGATTTACCGCGAGTCCGATCCACGTAATGTGATCATTAAAGCCTGGTCTGAAAAACTGGCTGAGGATGTCGGTGATACTGTGCTGTACCCGGTATCTGTTCGTTGTGAAGAAGTAATGTGGCGTGAGAAAAAATTGTTCTGTAATGCAGACTTCTTCCACGCTTCCGCTTATCACTTTATGGGTATTCCCACAAAGTTGTTTACCCCGATTTTTGTAATGTCCCGCGTTACCGGCTGGGCTGCACATGTATTCGAGCAGCGCGCTGATAACCGCATTATTCGCCCGAGTGCGGAGTACGTAGGTGTTGAGCCCCGTACAGTAACTCCAATCGCTGAGCGCGGTTAATTTTCATTTCACTTTTGAAATGAGGCACACCCGGTGTGCCGGCTCCAGGTTGCCTTTGGTGAGTGGCCTGGAGCCACCCTCAGAAGAGACACGATTTTAAAAAAAGATTCGACTGATTTACCTGCTATGAATACTGATTACCGCAAATCACTGCCCGGTACAGACCTCGATTATTTCGATACCCGAGCCGCTGTTGACGCGATCCAGACCGGAGCCTATGCCAAACTGCCGTATACCTCACGTATTCTGGCGGAAAACCTGGTGCGTCGCTGCGAGCCGGCAAAACTGACCGACTCCCTGAAACAGATTATTGAGCGCAAGCGCGAGTTGGACTTCCCTTGGTTTCCAGCCCGGGTTGTGTGCCACGACATCCTCGGCCAAACTGCGCTGGTAGACCTAGCCGGTCTGCGCGATGCCATTGCCGATAAAGGCGGTGATCCCGCCAAGGTAAATCCAGTGGTTCCCACCCAGTTGATTGTGGATCACTCCCTCGCGGTAGAGCACCCCGGCTTTGAGAAGGATGCTTTTGAAAAAAATCGTGCGGTAGAGGAGCGTCGTAACGAAGATCGCTTCCACTTTATCAACTGGACCAAAACCGCATTTGGAAACGTCGATGTGATTCCCCCCGGTAACGGCATCATGCACCAGATCAATCTGGAGAAAATGTCTCCGGTGGTGCAGGTGCGCGAGGGCGTGGCCTTCCCGGATACCTGTGTCGGTACCGACAGCCACACGCCGATGGTAGATGCTTTGGGTGTGATTTCTGTGGGTGTTGGCGGCCTGGAAGCTGAGAGCGTGATGCTCGGCCGCGCCTCTTATATGCGTCTGCCGCATATTGTTGGAGTGGAGCTCACCGGAAAGTTGCAGCCGGGTATTACTGGTACCGACTTGGTATTGGCTCTCACTGAATTCCTGCGCCGCGAGCGCGTGGTCGGAGCCTACCTGGAGTTTTACGGTGAGGGGGCTTCCAACCTGACCCTGGGCGATCGCGCCACTATTTCCAATATGACTCCGGAGTATGGCGCTACTGCGGCCATGTTCTCTATCGATGAGCAAACCATCGACTACCTCAAACTCACCGGCCGCGATGATGAGCAGGTAGCTTTGGTAGAGAAGTTTGCCAAGGAAACGGGCCTCTGGTCCGACACCTTGAAGGATGCCGAATACGAGCGTGTACTGAAGTTTGACCTGGACACAGTGGGTCGCAACCTTGCTGGCCCCTCCAACCCCCATGCGCTTCTGCCGGCTTCGGAACTGGCTAATCGCGGTATCGCTAAAGCCTGGGAAGAGAAAGCCGGTGAGATGCCCGATGGTGCTGTGATTATTGCCGCGATTACCAGCTGCACCAATACCAGTAACCCGCGCAATATGATTGCCGCAGGCCTGATTGCCCGCAATGCGAACAAGCTCGGCCTGACCCGCAAGCCCTGGGTCAAGTCCTCCCTGGCACCGGGCTCCAAAACGGTAAAAATGTATCTGGAAGAGGCTGACCTGCTACCGGATCTGGAGCAGATGGGCTTTGGCGTAGTGGCTTTCGCTTGCACTACCTGTAACGGCATGAGCGGTGCCCTGGACCCGAAAATCCAGCAGGAAGTGATCGACCGCGACCTGTATGCAACCGCTGTCCTGTCCGGAAACCGCAACTTCGACGGTCGTATCCACCCCTATGCCAAGCAGGCTTTCCTGGCTTCACCGCCACTGGTCGTTGCCTACGCTATTGCCGGCACCATCCGGTTCGATATTGAAAAAGATGCGCTGGGATACGATGCCGATGGCAACCCGATTACCTTGAAAGATATCTGGCCCAGCGATGAAGAGATCGATGCGATCGTACGTCAGAGCGTGAAGCCACAGCAGTTCCGCGATGTGTATATTCCCATGTTCGAAGAGCGGGATGCCGCAGAAGAGCAGGGCCACGCACTCTACGACTGGCGCCCGATGAGCACCTATATCCGCCGTCCACCTTATTGGGAAGGTGCCCTGGCAGGCGAGCGCAGTTTGAAGGGCATGCGCCCGCTGGCGGTGCTGGGTGACAATATCACTACCGACCACTTGTCTCCGTCCAATGCCATTCTGGCCAGCAGTGCTGCTGGTGAATACCTGGCTAAGATGGGATTGCCGGAGGAGGACTTTAACTCCTACGCGACCCACCGAGGCGACCACCTCACTGCCCAGCGTGCAACTTTCGCTAACCCGAAGTTACTCAACGAAATGGTGCGCGATGATAACGGCGAGATCCGTCAGGGCTCCCTGGCTCGTGTCGAACCGGATGGGCAGGTTACCCGTATGTGGGAAGCCATCGAGACTTATATGGATCGCAAGCAGCCACTGATTATCATTGCAGGCGCTGATTATGGGCAGGGCTCTTCTCGTGACTGGGCTGCGAAAGGTGTGCGCCTTGCCGGTGTGGAGGCGATTGTGGCCGAAGGCTTCGAGCGAATTCATCGCACCAACCTGATTGGCATGGGTGTATTGCCGTTGGAGTTTAAGCCGGGCACTACCCGTGAAACCCTGGGTATCGACGGTACCGAGAATTTCGATGTAATCGGTGAGCGCACTCCTCATGCCACGCTGACCTTGCTTATCCACCGCGCTAATGGTGAGACGATTGAGGCTCCTGTTACATGTCGCCTGGATACCGCAGAAGAAGTTTCCATTTATGAGGCTGGGGGTGTTTTGCAGCGCTTTGCCAAAGACTTCCTCGAAGCAGAAGCGACGGCCTGAGTTATGAAGTTTGCTCCTCAAGTAAAAATCCCCGCGACTTACATGCGCGGGGGAACCAGCAAGGGTGTTTTCTTCCGCTTGCAAGACCTGCCCGAAGTTGCCCAGGTACCCGGGCAGGCCCGTGACAACCTGCTGCTGCGCGTGATTGGCAGCCCGGATCCCTACGGTAAGCAAACCGACGGTATGGGTGGCGCTACTTCAAGCACTAGCAAAACGGTAATTTTATCGCCCAGCGATAAAGCCGATCACGATGTGAACTACCTTTTTGGTCAGGTTTCCATCGATAAGCCGTTTGTTGATTGGAGTGGTAACTGCGGCAATCTCACCGCCGCCGTGGGTGCCTTTGCGATCAATAGCGGTTTTGTAGAGCCCGCCAGAGTGCCAGAAAATGGCATCTGCACCGTGCGCATCTGGCAGGCCAATATTGGCAAGACCATTGTTGTTCATGTACCTATGACCAATGGTGAGGTGCAGGAAACCGGAGACTTTGAGCTGGACGGTGTGACTTTTCCTGCGGCTGAAGTGGAAGTGGAATTTATGGACCCCGCCGACGGTGAGGGTGCCATGTTTCCTACCGGTAACCTGGTCGATGATCTTGAAGTGCCCGATGTAGGTGTGCTCAAGGCCACTATGATCAATGCCGGCATTCCCACGATTTTTGTCAATGCAGAAGATATTGGCTATAACGGCACTGAATTGCAGGATGCCATTAATGGTGACAGCAAAGCACTGGCGATGTTTGAGAGTATTCGCGTTCACGGTGCGGTAAAGATGGGATTGGTTTCTACCATTGAAGAAGCTGCCAATCGCCATCACACCCCTAAGATTGCTTTTGTCGCTAAACCGCAGGATTACGCTGCATCCAGTGGTAAGGCAGTGGCATCTTCCGAGGTCGACCTCCTCGTGCGCGCTTTATCTATGGGCAAGTTGCACCATGCCATGATGGGCACGGCAGCAGTAGCCATTGGTACCGCCGCGGCGATTCCGGGCACATTGGTCAACCTTGCAGCTGGCGGGGGGGAGCGGAATTCTGTTTGCTTCGGCCACCCATCGGGTACCTTGCGTGTGGGTGCTGAAGCCAATGAGGTCGATGGGCAGTGGACAGCAACCAAGGCAATCATGAGTCGTAGCGCCCGAATCCTGATGGAAGGGTGGGTGCGAGTACCGGGCGATAGCTTTTAGGCTCTGCGGAGCTTCTGCATAGAGGGGCCTTCCGGCCCCTTTTCTTTTCCCGTCTCTTTATGTTCTTACATAAACCGCATATCAAAAGCATAAATATAATTGGGAATTTTGTTTCTAATTTTATTTTTTATTTGGGTTTTATATCTAAGATTTATTTTTTTCAGGCATTTTAGTAAATACGTTTCCTGAGGTTTATTCATATTTTAAATAGGGCTGTAAAACTAAGAATTAATAGTGTCTTTTTATCCTTGCAGGACAGCTCTTGGCTTAAGAGTCACATCTAGTCCCCCCCAAATGTGGCCTTTATAGCCCGGGGAACGTATATTTAAGGTCTGCTGTTGGGATGCGAGGCGTTGGGAAAACAAGCGGGTATATTTTAAAATAAACTCCCAATATTCGTAGAGAGCTGGTGTATATGTCCTATGGTACCGGCGCTTGATTGACTTGTTGGTCGGCACCGGGTGACAACAAATTGTGAGCTAGTCCTATTTGTCCTAGTCGCGACCCGCTCTATCGTATCTGAGTTTCTTACGTCCCTTCTTTTTGAGATTTTAGCCTAGCCGCCGTACTGCCGACGGCCCTCTGGGATGGCCATGCATTAAAAAATAAATGTGGCTTTCCTTTTGCAGCAGATTGGAGAGACATCAATGAGAATTAAAAAACCACTTACCTTTGCAATTGCAATGGCAAATGTCGCGGTAGTGTCGGCTTGGGCTCAGGAAGAAAGCCAACAGGATGATGATTGGGCGTTGGAAGAGGTGACGGTTACCGCAACCAAGCGTGAAACTAACCTGATGGAAACCCCCGTAGCGATCAGTGCATTTACTCAAGAAGAGCTGGATCGACAAGGGGTAAAAAACGTAAAAGACTTGGGGAATACAATCCCTAATGTTGATATCGGCTACGACGCTTCCCAGTCTTCCCCCGTGATTTCTATGCGCGGCGTGCGTTCTACTAATACTACGGAATTTGGTGATCCAGCCGTTGGCTTGCACTTTGACGGTATTTACTCGTCCCGTCCGCAGTCTGCTATGGCAATGATGTTTGACTCTGAAAGGGTAGAGGCCATGCGTGGGCCCCAGGGTACCCTTTACGGACGTAACTCCACAGTAGGCGCGATCAATGTTATTTCAAAAAGACCGGTAATCGATGAGTTTGAAGGTTCCGTAGGCGTTGAGCTTGGCCGTTGGAACCAAGAGCTGGTTAAGGGTGTTATTAATATCCCGGTTTCAGACACCTTTGCTCTTCGTGCATCCTTTATGGATGAAACGCGGGATTCCTACCTGACTGGTTACTACGATGCTAATCAGTATGACAACCGCTATATTAATGCGGATAGTATTGGAGCGACCGCGCTTTCAGATGATGCTGAGCGCACCTTTACCCAGAATGGTAATTGGTGGGCATCTGAGGATGTCTCCCTGGTAAAAGCCGATCCTGAAGATTTTTATGGCAATGTTGACCAACAGGCAGTGCGTCTTGGTGCCTTGTGGGAGCCAACAGAAGATATCTCTTGGTATGCTGTTGCGGAGCATTATCAGGACAGTAGTGCGGGTGGTATTAACACTATTGACTGCGATAAGGCTGATGAACGTGAAGATGGCGTAAACTGCGAAACCTATTACGGTTCTGGAGCCGATGAGTATACGGTAGCTGTAAACGTTCCCGGTGAACTTGATCTCACCATGACTTCGCTTCGGTCTAATTTCCGTTGGGATTTCAGTGATACCATGGCTTTTGTTTATAACACGGGTTACGCAGTTCAAGAGCGTAGTAACCTGATTGATGTAGATGCAGGTCGCAATACCTGGGATATGAGTATGAGTATTACTGACTCAGAAAATGTCTCTTATTCTCATGAATTACAGCTGCAATCAACTGGAGATGGCCCCCTTCAGTGGATTACAGGTTTATTCTACTTCCATGAGACTACAGATCTGAATGGCTACTTCCTTGCATCACTTGATAATGCGACATTTTGGGATCAACCGGATAGGACAATCGAAGCCAGTGCTGCATTTGCACAGGCTACTTATGATCTTACCGATGTTTTACATTTAACAGTTGGCGCACGTTATACCAAAGATAAGAAGAGTGACGAGGGCGGCTACAATTTAAGCTGTGTCCGAGATTGGTCCGCTGATACTGAAACAACTGGGGAATATGGTTGCTTCCCTGCATATGACCAAGCCCTCTTTAATGAGTTGTCTACAGATTACTTTGTCGATAGTTCAATTTACACTGCCATTGCGCCTAATGATGCTAGTGATGACTGGGAAAATACAGACTTCCGTATCGGTATAGATTACGATTTAACTGATGAGGTAATGCTCTATTCGTATATTGCATCAGGATTTAAGTCAGGTGGCCTTGGAGACACGATAATTCAGTACGAGCAAGATGCCGATACTGCTGAATATATCTTGGATAGCGATGGCAACCGTATCATTCAACGAGAAATCAGTACCAACTACGATGAAGAAACGGTTATAACCTGGGAGCTGGGTGCAAAAGGTACATTCCTTGATGGTCGATTGAATCTTGCTAGCACATTTTTTCTTTCAAAATATAAGGATATGCAGCTGGCTGCACCGGATACGGCATATACCTATTATGTTGAGGAGCGAGATGAAGAGGGTAATTTAACAGGCGAAGTTACCACTGAGCCTTATGTAATTTATCTCACCAAAAATGCTGCCAGAGCAGACATCATGGGGTTGGAGCTTGAGTTTGACTGGGCCCCATACCCGAATGGCCGAATCAGTGGTTTTGCTACCTGGATGCAAACAGAGATTACCTCTGATTTCTGGAACCGCTGGAACTTCAATAACCAGTCTCTGTTTGAGATTGATGATTGGGGTGCAGCTCACGACAATAGTAATGAAGAGTTGTACCGCAACCTGAAGGGCAATGAGCTGCCGGTATCACCGGAGTTCAGCTTCACCATCAATTACGATCACACCTTTGAGCTGGCTCATGGTGGAGCAATTATTCCGTTTATCGGAATTCACTGGGAAGATGAGTCTTACCTGACCTACTGGAATGTTGATAAGCATGACTTCCCAGTTGGTGATACTTCTGCTTATGATGATAGCCGTGATTCCTTCTGGATGATTAATGCATCTATCAAATATGTGAGCCCGGATGATCAATGGAATATTGAAGCCTACGGCAACAATATAACTGATGAGGTTGTTCCGTATTATGCAGATGGAAGTGATGGTCTCGTATCTGGACCATTCTCTACTCCAATGAGCTACGGTGTACGCTTTAACTACAACTTCTAAGTAGTTACAGTACTTCCTAGTAAAAAGCCGAGCCATTTTGGGTGGCTCGGCTTTTTTATATCTGGCGTGTGGTGTTGGTACCTCTAGAAAGTGGTTTAATTCTGTTAAAAAGCTCTTACTAAGTTGGATTATATAAGCTGCTAACTTCTGGTTTTACGCCAGATTATGCGAATCAGATAAAATAAAAACAGGACGATAAGTGTCCAGGGAAAAAGGTATGCGATTGCAGTGATTGCCTCAGATAGCCCGTCAGACAAGTTTTCACCAAAGTGAGATAGGGAGTCTGATATGGGGTTCCAGAAAGAAGTGTAAGATTTTGAGTGTAACTCAACTTGAACTACATCCATCTGAGTTCGCTTGAGCAGTTTAGCTTTTTTCCCCTGTGAATACTCAATATCAGATTGTACCGATGCTAACTTTTCAGCAACCTTGATTAGTGTGTCGATATCACTGGCAGATTTTTGTTCCAGTTCTATAAGTCTCGATTGATACTGGAGTAACATTTCAAGGCGCTTTTGGTTGTCGATAATGACATCTTGTAAATCTTCTGCTTTGGTTTCTCGTTGTATCACTCCTCCTTGCTCTGATGCCAGATCAATGATTTTATCGACCCCGGTGGGGTGGATTCTAAGGTGAATCCTTCCGTAGGGCTTTTCATCATTACTGAGACTAGAATGCAATATAGTGCATTTTTTCTCCATCTCTTGTTGGCAGAGTAATTGGAGTTTGTGGAATACAGGTTCAACCTCTTCAGCAGGTAGTTCAGTTGTCAGGAAGTGTTCGTAAGCAATATATTCACCTCGCTCTCCTTGATTGACCCCTGTGATAGGTTCCGGGAACCGGATATCTGCAACTACCTTACTGGAAGCGCGAGCATTGTGGTTGTATGAGGTTACTGAGCTTTCGCTGCCTGATTCGGAGCAGCCGTAGTTACTACACAATATGAATAAGGCAAGTAAGTAGTTAAAGAGTCTCATTTAGATCCTATTTTATTTTAGTTAATCCGAATATATTTGAATCTAACACCCTTCGTTTTGCTAATAAAGATTAGCATCGGTGTGCATGTTGTTATTTGGAGTTGTGTATCTGGGTTTCATTAACGGGCTGAATATTTGTGTTATTCTCCTGCGAGTTTGGGTGTTTGTTCTAAATCTGTGTGTTGGTGGAAAATAAGTAATGTCTACAATAGAGCTGGAAGAAAGACGTAAATTAGAGCTAATCGAAAAGGTTAGGGGTTATCTGTCTAAAGAATTTGAGCTGGAAATTGGCGGTTTTGAAGCGGAGTTCTTTATTGATTTCCTTGCAAAGGAGATGGGGGCTGGGTTTTATAATCAAGGTTTGCACGATGCTCAGGTAATAGTGTCCTCTAAGTTGGAAGATATTTCTGATGCAATTTATGAGATAGAAAAGTCTGTCGATTAGAAATACAGTCCTTATTGATGGCAGTACGATTCTATCTCTTGAGAGTTTTTCAGCGATATTAGTTCTTAGGTTTTTCTGCCTGGATAAATAGCATGGCTGTAAAAACCAAAACTATTCCTGGTATAAACTTGATATTAAAGTTTGCCATTTCCATTACTATGGCCACTATTAGTACAAATATCGGATTCAAAAAACTATATGCCGCAACTTTGGTTGCCCCGATCCTTAATGTGCTGAATTGCAGAAGGAAAAAACTGATTAAAGTTGAGAATAAGGCTAAATAGAACAGCCCGCCGTAAGTCTCGGTGGGTATATTTCGCCATTCTATATGGTTCAAATTTGGAAAAGAGAGCAATAGTAGCCAGAGGGCGCTAAATAGAATAACCCAGAATGTCATGACCTCTGCAGGCTCCCCTGAGTAAACTCTCTTGATAAGTGGGTTATATAAGCTGAGCGATATAGCACCTAAGGTGAATATCCAGTCTCCTTTGTTTAGGTCCAGTGTTATTGCTGTAGTAATACTCCCCTTAAACACTATCCAAGCCGCACCCAGTGTTCCAAGGACTAGGCCGATGATTTTTCGGGTGTTGCTTCGCTCACCATTGATGATCAAGGCAAAGATGGCAGTCATTGCCGGAACGGTTGTAAAAAGGGCGCCGGTATTCACTGCGGTCGTGTATTTCAGTGCTTCAAACATGCACCAGAAAAAGATAACTAATGGGATGCTGAGTAGTGCATAGCCGAGTAGTTTTTTGGGTTGAGGCAGATGGAGCCCGTGCTTTAAGAATATAAATGGTGCAAATAACCCTGTCGCAATTAAGAACCGAACCATCATCATGGAATCCGCCGGGAGTGAATCGGCGATTAACTCACCTACGGGAAATGAGCCGGCGACCAGTAGTGTGCTAAGTATCATCAGGCAGTGAACCCACCATAGTGATGTGTTAGCGCTTGCGGTTGATGGGTTTAATCCCCTGGTAAGTTCACTCATGCTTCTCCCCTCTATCTGCGAGAGATAAGTGTATGTCGTTTCTGGTAAACTGATAATCCAGCATTTTAGACACTTACTGTTGAGGAGAAGGAAACAGTCACTTATGGAGACAATTTCAGCGATTCCAATATTTGTGACTGTGGCAGAAACCGGTGGCTTCTCCCCGGCGGCAAAGTTACTTGGTATCTCAAAGTCAGCGGTAAGCAAGCGGGTTACCCAGCTGGAATTGCAGCTTGGGGTGAAGCTTTTGCACAGAACTACGCGAAAGTTGAGCCTGACGGAGGTCGGGGAGCATTTTTATGAGCACGCGCGTATTTCTTATAAAGCGGCCAGAGATGCTCAAGACGCGGTTATGCAGTTACAGGGTGAGCCCCGGGGTCGCTTGCGGATAAATGCTCCTATGTCTTTTGGCAGACTGCATTTGGCTCCGTTAATTCCTGTATTTCTGAAGCGTTACCCCGAAATCAGTATTGATATGGTACTGGACGATAAAGTTGTAGATTTGGTGGGGGAAGGCTTTGATATCGCCATTCGCGGTGGTGACCTTCCCGATACTAGCCTGATTGCCCGCAAACTTGCACCTCTGAAAAGTATACTCTGTGCGTCACCTGACTACTTGAAGGAATTCGGAGAGCCCACAGAACTGGAGCAGTTGAGTGCCCATAATTGCCTGATTTTTACTTATTCCAGGGATGTGAAAGAGTGGGGTTTTATCAAAGATAATCACTTACATACCATCGAGGTGAAGGGTAACTACCAGGTAAATAATAGCGAGGCACTGCGGGAAGCTCTTCTTCGAGGGGTAGGAATTGGCCGCTTACCTACCTTCGTAGCTGGACCAGATATTGAGGCTGGAAAGCTAATTCCTCTATTCGAGGAGTACCAGATGCCTGCCAAGTCTATCTATGCGGTTTTCCCTGAGCGACAGTTTATGCCAGCCAAAGTCCGCGCCTTTATAGACTTTGCAATAGAGTACTTTGGTGGTGATACACCTTATTGGGATCGGTAAACTGTTAACTTTTTGTCAACAATAATTCTCTAGGACAACCCATTATCAACTATAAGGAAACCTAATAAGCTTCTTCTCATCGACATTCAATCAACGAACAATAGTCAGAGAGAAACTTATGGAATTGTTTAAAGCAGTTGAATCCCGCCGCTCGGTAAAGCATTTCGATGTCACCGCAGAGATGCCCGCCGAGGACTTTACCCGCCTGGTCCAGGCGACCATGTTGTCGCCGACTTCATACAATATTCAGCACTGGCGCTTCCTGCGCATCACCGATATTTCCCTCCGCAGCCAGCTTAAAGATGCAGCCTGGGGGCAGCAGCAAGTAGAAGGTGCTTCTGAGTTGATCATACTTTGTGCAGATATTAATGCCTGGAGCGACCGGCCGGAGCGGTACTGGGCCGATGCGCCGAAAGAGGCCCGGGATGTGCTCGTACCAATGCTAACTGAGTTTTATAAGGGTAAGGAGCAGTTGCAGCGGGACGAGGCCATTCGAAGCTGTGGATTGGCGGCACAAACTATGATGCTCGCTGCAAAATCTATGGGATATGACACAGGTGCATTGGTTGGGTTTGATCCTGAGAGGGTTGCTGAGCTGATTAATTTGCCCGAAGGTTATTTGATCGGGATGATGATTGTGATTGGAAAAGCGGCAAAAGTTGCGAATGGGCGTGGTGGGCAGCTGCCGATAGATGAGGTCTTGTTTGAAAACACGTTTTGAGTTTTTGTTGCGGTAAATCTTCCCAGGTCATTTGCCGCGTTAGAATCAGTATCTAACTAAATCGGAATATTAGCTGTTTTTATAAGTATTAAATAAATTTAGCTTGAGGTCATGGTGTTTTAAGATATATCTTGTTTGATTTTTAACGTTCACATACGCGGGACAATTTTTTACTGTTAAATTATAGAGAGCTTCTTACCTAGCTATTTATTCGTTCAGTTCAGAATTTTTTGCTTTTTATAAAAGGCTTGGCGGCGGGGTAAGTTTGGCCATATTCAGTTGGGAATTAATAACTGGCAATAATTTCCCTGTGCTTTATTTAATATTCCTACTTTGCGAAATAAGAAAAATTTCTTATGGTTCTTTTTGAAGCCTGGACCAAGCTTAGGCAGGTCTGGGCTTTGGCAAGTAGCAGGGTAGGAAGTATTGGATATGAAGGTATCAGGCAATTGGTTTATTGAGCGAATAGCTATTTTTGTATTTGTTTTTAGCGCATTTTTGCCCATCAGCGCTAAAGCTGTGGATTGCGGTGACATAGTTACTTTGGCTGAGGTGTTGGACCAGAGCCTCAGCTGTACAACAAATCCCGCTGTCACAGTAGTAGGGCCGGGAAGCCTGGACTTAAACGGCTTTACAGTAAGTTGTAACGGATCTGGTGTAGGTATCCGGCTAGAGGGAACGGCTGCAAACCTGACAGGTGGGGCCTTACAGGATGGTGTGATCACTAACTGTGGTGCAGGTATGGTTGTGCTTGGGGACTTCCATAATATTGTTGGCGTGAATGTCATGGATAACCAGAGTCTGGGCATCTTATTCCCTGCAAATAACAGCAACTTGATTCAGTCAGTTATCATAAATAATGCAGGTGTGGGTGTTGTTGTCACAGGCATTAACAATAATGTCTCTTATAATGAAGTGGGACAAAATGAATTTGAAGGCATTCGATTGGAGGATATAGCCAGTGGCTCTGTAGTTGTAAATAACCACGTCTATTCAAGCCTAAATTCAGGTATCGTAATCGAATCTTCCAATAATTTAATTGCACAAAATTTTGTAGAGGATAATGGTCCAGGGGACGCAGGTATTTATATGCCTGCTTTGGGGCAATCAGGTAACAGGATTTTAGGAAATCAAGCAGAGAATAACCTTGCTTTTGATTTGCAAGATCTGAACTCTGCACCTTGCCTGAACACTTGGATAGGCAATGTGTTTGATACTTCAGATGGGGTTTGTGTAGATCCTTGATGATTCGAGTTGGGTAACCAACATTAAGAATTCATATTTTGGGGAGGTGGTTAGTCGCTATCAATCGCCAATTCCCACAAAAATCTCAATCCGATCGACATTCCCGCTAGCATCCAGTACAGCAATTTGGTGCTTACCACTTCCCGGAAGTAGTGCCTGGTTTTCGTTACCGAGGGTTTCGCCCTTGGGCTCTCCATTTAGGAACCAATAGCGCTTTCCCTGCCCGCCAATCGCACTCAGGGTTAAACGCGGCAGAGGGGCATTTTTGCCGTTAGGTCGATACTGGTTACCATCTCCAGCTCCGATAATTTTTAGTGGAGTCCCTGTTGTTGCAGTCGGGGTGTAACACTCGGGAGCCGTCGGAGGAATTTGCTGGGCACGGGTTTGGTTTGCGGGTAGCCAGGATTCCAGTTCTTTTGGCCAAAGGGCTAGGCTATGCCTTTGAGTAGAAGAATCCATACAACTGGGCTTTACTCGCATACCTTGCCGATTTGTAAAGAAACTAAAGGTTTGTGCTGCCCGCAGAGGTTCACCTTGCGGCGATAGTGTTCTGGGTGTGCGCCCTTGGATTAACCAGGCGTTGTGTTGCAGATGGCAGTGGCTGGTTTGTGTGAGCGTCTTCTGGCCTCCAAGCGGCCAACAAATAGTCTCTTGAGTTACTGAGTCTGGCTTTTTCAGGTGTTGTTGTTTGTTGTCTGGTAATGCGGCGATAACTGCGTTCAACAGAGGTGTGGCACTAATGGAGCCATAGTAACCGGGTAGGGGAGTGCCATCCGGTCGGCCTACCCAAATGCCGACGGTGTAGCCGGGAGTTACGCCAATCGCCCAGGCATCCCGATAGCCGTAGCTGGTGCCTGTCTTCCAGGCGATATCTGCCTTGTTTTGTCGCACCAGATTGCGCCAACGGCGGGAACCTCCGCGATTGGAAGCGAGCATTTCAAATGTAATCCAAGTCGCCTCAGGAGACATTAGATGCCTTTCACGTACGGGCTCCTCGGGTAAATAGCGGGGAGCTGCAGTCTGGCCTCCCCGTGCCAGTGCGGCATAAATACCTGTCAGTTGGTCAAGACGAGCACCTACGCCCCCCAAAATCATGGACAAGTTGGGTCTACCGTTACTGGGAAACTCCAGTGCTAGTCCGGCATTTTCCAGGGCTGCAGCCAATCGACCGGGGCCGTAATGTTCCAGTAGCTGTACTGCAGGGACATTGAGAGATTTCTGAAGGGCGGCGGTAGCGGTGACAGGGCCGGCGAAGCCTCGATGGAAATTCTCAGGGCGGTAATCGCCGTAGATGCGGGGCGCATCGCTGAGTAGGGAGGCGCTGTGGATCAGGTCCTCATCAATGGCAAGTCCGTACAAAAAGGGCTTGAGCGTAGAGCCCGGTGAGCGTACAGCCCTGGCCATATCCACATAGCCATAGCGGCGCCCGTTACCAAAATGAGAAGCTCCCACGTAGGCGCGCACGGATAAATCGGAATTCTCCAAAACTACAACAGCTGCAGATGTTTTGGCTGGATAGCTATCCATATGATCGCGCAGAAAATCTTCCAATCCGCGCTGGATGTTGCCGTCGATTGTGGTGCGAATAACTTCTTGATCGCTGATGGTATTCACCAGCCTGCGGGCTAGGTGCGGGGCGTTTTGCGGGAATTCCAAGCGTTCCGCATAGACCTGCTCAAGTTGAGCGCGCTCAACATCCTCTGCGCTCCAGACGGTAAATGATTGCAGTCTATCCAGAACTTTGTCCCGGGCTTTTTGTGCCTTTAGAGGATGCCGATCTGGCCGCAGGCGGCTCGGCGCCTGAGGGAGTACAGCTAGCAGTGCAGCCTCCGCATGGGTAAGGTCGGAGGCCGATTTACGCAGGTATAGGCGGCTGGCTGCTTCCACGCCTTCAATATTGCCACCGTAAGGTGCCAGGTTCAGGTAAAGATCGAGAATTTCATCCTTGCTGAAGTGCCACTCCAATTGCAATGCACGCAATATCTGCTTGGTTTTGCCCGGGAGAGTTTTGCGGTGGGGGTCCAGTAGTCGCGCTACCTGCATAGTGAGAGTGGAACCCCCGGAAACGACTCGTCCATTGCGAAGGTATTGGACTGAAGCTCGCAATAGGGCTAGCGGATTTACTCCGGGGTGCCGATAGAAGTGTCGGTCTTCGTAGGTGAGAAGAGCTTCGATAAAGCGCGGCGATACATTTTCCCGAGATATTGGGTATCTCCAAACTCCGCGACTGTCGGCAAAGAAACGTAGTGGTTTGCCGTAACGATCTGCAACGACCCGTGCAAAATCTTGAGTTTCGGGAAGAGGTGGAGGGAAAGCAAAGTCGAGCAGTAGCAGTACCGCGGTGAGGGCGGCGGGCGCAAGCAGCAGTGCGCGAACTCTGCGACTGCTGCTTTGCCAGGCTTTCCGGATAGTGGCCAACAGCTTCACTGTTTACCGATTACCCGCATTTGCGTTAGGGGATTTTCACCGATAGCGAAGCGTTCCGGTTTGTACATATCCTCTAAGTAGGGTGGGGGCACCTGATAGTTGCCGGGGGTTACTGCGCGGGCGATATAAAAGAGATTGGTGGTTTTGTATCTCAGCTGATCCAGTGCCGCCACAAAGCGGTCATCGCGATATTCAGTGTGTTGGATATTGTCCTGGGTGTCCTGCCACTGGGCGATACTTTTGCCATCGAACTCGAGTTCATCCACTTTGACACTGTCGGCCAGGTTTTGATTTTCCAGCTCAAAACCTGCGGGCAATAGGTCCACTGCAAGTAGGTCGGGCAGGCGCTGGTCCGCATCAATTTGCAAGCGCACCAGGTAAAGCTCGCCCTCACGAACCTGGTTGGGAATGACTTCCGTGCCATCCAAATTGTGGTAGCTGCGTTTGATTCTGACACCTTTATCCATCGCCGCCTCAGGTGACTTCTTGCTGTAACCATTGATGGTAATTGCTGCATAGAGTTTTTCTATCTGTGCGGTTACCTCAAGTGCGCTGGCGGCTTCGCGCCCGCGGAATAATGCGCTGTGCGGGTTATCGCTATTGAGCTCGCGCAAGCCATCAATACTGGCCAAAGTCGCAGACCAGTTTGCACTGCTATTAAGTTGCAACTGTGCTCCAGCCATAAACACACTATTGCGCTCCTGGGTGCTGAGATATTGGCGACTGTGGAGAAGATCTGCCAGTTCGAACACCAGGGATTCCGTTTTATCACCAGCGAAATTGTGCTCTAGGAGCAGGGAGATCATTTGGGCCGTATCCCGTAGGTCTGACCCATAATCGCCATAGTAGCTGCGGCGTTTGCGCTCGATTTTAAGCGCTTTTTGCAGGGCCTCCTGGGCCAGGGTAGCATCGCCCGTGGTGTGCAAAGCGATTGCCATATGCAGATTTGGTAAGGGAGATTGGGTCAGGCTTGAGCCGCTTTCATAAAGGGTACGCAGTTGCCCGAGAGACACTTTTTGTACTCGTGAGAGCACATAAGCTGCGTAAGCTCTTGAGGCATAAGCATAGAAATCGGGACTATAGCTATAGCGTTGCTGATAGAAAGCACCGCGCTCACGGGCGTAGTCCTGCAGGCGCTTGAGTGCGGATTCCAGGCGGTTATCGTCAAATACGATTCCCTGGTCCCGGGCCCGCAATAGAAGATCGACTACATAGGCGGTTAGCCACTGGCTTTCGGAAGACTCGGAACTCCATAGGCCAAAGCTGCCGTTCCCTTTTTGCATACTGAAAATGCGCTCAATACCTGCGTCGATACGTTCGGCCCGCTCATTCTCATCCAGAGGTTCAAGGCCCAGTTTTTGCTGTCGCTGCGGCGTTGCCATGACTAGCGGGAAGGTCCGGCTGGAGGTTTGTTCCAGGCAGCCGTAAGGGTATTGCAGGAGGTTGGATAGGTGATCCTGTAACTGCAGTTGCGGTCGGCTGTCCAGGGATACCAGGGTTTGAACAGTTCCAGGCATTAGGGAATCCAGGAAGCTGCTATCGGCACTGAAGCTCTCGCCCTGGGACAGGAGTCTGCGCTGGTTGCGTGTGGTTGCCGGCCAAGCGGGGCGCACGCCCAGGCGCCACTGCTGTTCGATATCGATATCATTTCCATCTTTATCGACGGTACCCTGCACGACCAGTTTGAACTCTGCATCTCCGGTGGCATCTTTGGCGGTGATTGGGAAGCGCAAAGTTTTGCGTTCACCATCCGCCAGTTCCAGCATCCGCTCACCCATTTCCAAATCTACCGCGCCCACTGATTGCATATTTACAGTGAGTTTTTGGGAGCGGCCACTTAAGTTATTGAGGTCAAGGGCCAGTGTGCTGTTATCACCAGGGGCCATAAAGCGAGGCAAGGCGGCTTGGGTGGCAACCGGTGAGGCGACTGTTACTTCTCCGTCGGTGCTACCGAATCGGTCTTTGCTGAAAGAAACCGCCATCAGGCGCAGCTGTCCGTTAAACTCCGGTAGTTGTAGCGCGACCTTTGCTTGGCCCTGAGTATCAAATTCAACGGGTCCTGAGAATAAAGATACTATTTGTACGTCGGAGTTGGGCTCGTCGCCGCCTCGGGCCAGTTCCGCATCGCCGCCAAAACGTTGCTCCACCAGTTTGCCACTGTTGGATTCAATAATGCGATGATAGATATCCCTTACATCCACACCGTAACGGCGCTGGCCAAAAAAGGCCTCGAAGGGATCCGGGGTTTTGAAGCGGGTGATATTGAGTACACCGACATCGACGGCGGCCAGGGTGGCCCAGGCTTTGCCTCCGTTTTGTTCGATAGAATTTTCGTCGGCAGAAATGGTAACTTCAATTTCCGAGCCGGGCAGGGCATTCGTGGGCGCTTCTAGTGAAATGGGCAGACGCCGAGGATCACGATCCAGGGGCAGGTGGGCGAGACCAAAAGCGCGATTGGGGGCGATACGCTCATTCTTGTCCGCAGGGCGCAGAGCAGTAACAGAAATATAGGTGTCGTGGCGATCCCACTCAGGAGAGATTGGGATTTCGATATTGGTGCCCGACTTTTCTACAGGTAGTCGTTTGGACCACAATAGTTGGTCGCTCTCCACCAACACCAACGCCTCTCCGTCAGCGGGCGGTACTATGGTGAGTTGCGCCAGATCTCCAGAAGAGTACCTTGGTTTGTCCAGTGACAGGGCCACGGTATTCGGGCGCGCAGCCTGGCCTTTGGCTACTTGATCCTTACGCCACCAGTAATACCAGTCCCGGCCGGCGTGGAAGCGTAAGCTGCTGGTTGCCCCCGTATTGGTATCAGTGACTTCTAAGCGGTAGTGGCCATGTTCTACTGGGACTGTGAGCTTCAGGGGCTGCTCTTCGGTGAATTGGAGTTGGCGACTGAAAGTTTCAAATTCAGCACTTGAGTATTCATAGTGCCAGCCCCGATTTGCAGAGTACTCCCAAAAGTACTGGCGGTCTTCGGAAATTAACACCGCTTTGAGATCCCGCCCGATAACAGGCTCGCCCTGTGCGTCGGCAACCACTATTTCAAATTCAGGCCTGCTGTTGGCCGATGGGTTTTCCTCTCCAAAATTTGGGCGAATACCTACCACCGGGTGTGTGGGCCATACCAGGACTGGATGTTGGCGAGTTACCGGGCGGCCGCCGGATTCGAACAGGCTGGAAACCAAGTTGATTTTCAGCGGGCTCTTTGCTCGTTTCCAACGAGAGCGCAAGCTCAGATTGCTCAACCCTTCCTCATTGAGCTCAATCGTTGGGGCATGAAACTGTCGCGTGGGCAAAGATTCATTAGTGTTCCCAAATAAGAACCCTTTCCACTGGGGGAAGGGCTCGCGATAGTGGCTAATTTGCACCAGAGTTTCCAGGCGGTTCTTTGCCGCTGGCGCACCATAGAGATAACTACCTTCTACTTGAAGTTCGAAAGATTCTTTATGGCCCTCTACCAGACTGCGCTCTTCACCGTCTTGCAAAACCAGCTTCATTCGCTCTGGCAAGAATTCTTCTACCTTAAATGGATATTTCACTTTGCGCCCATCGGCTAGCTCAACATCCAGGCGCCAGTCACCGGTAGGTGCATTTTGTGGAAGTGGGATAAGCTTTTCGTAGTATCCGGGCGCGCTGGCGTGCCATGTGAATGCGCGCGCGCTGGTATTGTCCGGTTTTATGAGTTCTGCCTTGATCGGTAGGTCTTTGATATAGCGACCATCATAGTTGCGCAGCAGTCCGCTCACCTGGATCGATTCATTGGGGCGATACAGATCTCGCGGGCCATACATGAAAAACTCCAGCGGTCTCGAAGGGCGCTGGCCCAACTGAAAATCCGAAAGGTCCAATGCAGGTTCACGCAGGTCGAGTATGGAGAAGTGACCGGTATCAGGATCTCTTGCGATGAAGAAGCGCTGTGAGTCTTCCTGTTCCTGCGTCAGAGCAAAGCGCACCTGGCCGTCTTGGCCGGTTGTGTATTGCTGGATTAGCTCCCCTTTGTTGTTGAGCAGCTCAACTTCAATGCCCTTAAGAGCCTGCCCTTCATCTAGAGATGAAACATAGAGGTCCACACTGTTTGGGTAGTACCGCGCATGAAGGCCTAAGTTGGAGATAGAGAAGTGGGTGACATCATAGAGATTGGTGTCATACATGCCTGCCGGCTGCATAACCGCGACATAGATACCTGGTTGTTGCAGGGGCTTTATATGCCCGATAGAGAGGTCGAAATCTCGCTGGACGTATTTCTCCTTGGTGAGATCGAACTGGGCACTATAGACAAAATCGGCAACTTGATTGAGGGACTTTAAGCGATAGTAGTATTTTAGTGACTGGCTTTTGATCAGCCTGAAGAACTCGGAATAATGCTCAGGTTTCACTCTATGGAAGTGAATCTGTGCAGCCTCAACACTGACTGCAGTAACAGGTAGGCCGGGAGTTACCGTCGCGGGAAAAATACTTCCATTGCTGGCAAAGCTGATACTGGGCTCAATCCGTCGGGTACGGATCCTCTCCTGCTTCTCTTCCTGTAACTCCAAGCCGTTTTCGCCGGGCAGACCTGGGAGTACGGTGAGTCTATAGCGAGTATCAGGTTCAACATGAGGAAAATAGAGAATTTTTTGGTTATCGGAGAGGACCCAACCGCCATCTACACGCTCGCCATCGTCGCGGGATAGATTCAAGTAGGAGGCAAAATGGGCATTGCCCAGTAAAGGTTCAGAAAAGATAACAGCGATGGCCCGTGCATCTTTAAACGTCCGCTCCCCAACATGGAGGACCTTTAGGAAGTGATCCCCGGAGATTTGAGTGCTGGCACTGGCTGTGACTTGTGAAGGGGTAGCATCATTCTCTGTCAGCTCAGTAGAATTTCTTTCAGAAGTGCGCTGGGCTTCATCAGCTTTCGAGCTTACTTCACTAGCAGAGGCCGCTTCTTTTTTATGCACTTTCTCAGTGGCGCTGAGAGCTTGTGCCTGGTTGTTACCCTCTTCAACGCTCCCGCCTTCCGCGAACTTGGGGGTTTCAGCGAGTTTCTTCTCTGACTTTTCTTGTGAGCAAGCCATAGCAATAAGACAAAGAAGAATGACCGCAATCCAGCGTGGTGAGCGGTGAAGAGACATGGGTATTTCCTTATAGAATCCATTTAACGGCGCACAATTTAGTCCGTCTTTAAATATGTCTCAAGTTTCCTACATGGTTTCCGTGCTCGGTATCTATTTCTGATGCAAGTGTGTACCAATAGTGAGGTGGGGATTACTGATGGCTGGAAAATAAATTTATAGAATGATGGGATGGCAATTAGGTGGCTTAGGGAGTAAGCGATCTTCCTGTTCTATGGTGCCAGGTTGAGGCGTGCAGTTTATTCGACAATCACTAGCTCGTTTGAATCTAGCCGAAATAACGTTATATCACTACACCTATGTTGGCTTCTTTTTACGTTTAAATAGCTTAATCCAGAAGATTCCTTCAAAGATAATGCCAAGAGCAAGGAAGATTACTCCTCCCGCAGGGACTCCGAAAGCGTAGCAGGCAATCGCCGCTAATAAAAATAGCAGTGCGGTGGCAATTCTTTTCAATTTGATACCCCTTTGTGGCGTCTCAGTGCTAGTCAAAGCTTGTCCTACTTCAAAGACGATACTGAATACCAGACTTAAACCCAACATAAATAATTCCCACGCATAGAACCATGGAACAGAACGCTAAAGGCAGATAGAGTTTGTGGCGGCCATGCCTTTTTAATTATGTTCTCACAAAGCGAGACCAGTATTGCTCTAAAGAAGTTATAGGTTGCGGCCTGGTTTTTTCATTAAGAGTCTTAGACCCTGTAGTCACTCATACTCTTTCATATGTACTATCTTACTGTTATATGGGGTTATATGAGGTAGCCTGTGAAAGTACTGATTGTTGGGGCTGGGCCCACGGGCCTTACAACGGCAGTCGAGCTTGCTCGGCGAGGGCTATTGCCAAGAATTGTGGACCGCCGGGATAGCGCTTCAACTCTTAGTCGAGCGGTGGGAGTTACTTCTCGCAGTCTTGAGTTACTTTCGTACTCTGGCGTTTCTGAAAAGTTGATTGCTGAGGGGATCGCGGTTCAGAGCGCATGCATTTACCTAAATACGCATTTAGCGCTAGAGTTCCCCCTTCATTCCGACCGGACCTATTTTCCAGCCATTCTTGGACTTCCTCAAGACAGAACTGAAGCTCTCATGGCTCAGGTTTTATCTGGTATGGGAGTCGAAGTTGAATACAGGAAAGAACTCAAAACCCTTACCGAGGAAAAGAGTGGGGTAGTGGCTTTTTTTGATAATGGTGAAGAGGAGCGATTTGACCTGGTTGTAGGAGCGGATGGTATTCGCAGTACTGTTCGTGAAGCTGCAGGTATCAGTTATCCTGGATTTGATTTGGAAGAAGTGTGGTCAATCGCGGATGTTGATACTGGGGATTGGCCCCCTAGAAGAAAGTTCACCTTGGTCAAAATGGAATCTGGCGTGGTCGCTGTTGCAGTGCCATTGGGAGAAGGCCGACACCGTCTGGTAGCTAGCTGTGATAATGCAATTAAAGCATTTCCGATGGCGGTGGATGTTAAGAGGGTTAGGCGGGAGGGAACCTTTAAAATTTCAATTCGGCAAGCGGAAACTTACTCAAAGGGCAGGATACATCTAGCTGGGGATGCTGCCCATTGTCACTCTCCGGTTGGAGGTCGAGGTATGAACCTTGGGATAGCTGATGCAGCCGAATTGGCAAAACGAATCACTGAGGGGCAGCTCTTAGGCTACTCTGAATTGCGCCATCAAGAAGATAAAAAGGTTATTGAGGTTACTGAGCGTGGCCGGAAAATGATCACTGGACAATCCCTGAAAGCAAGATTTGAATTTCGAGCGTTAATCGCTGCCGCCAGTTCTATTCCTGCGGTGCGGAGAAAACTGGGGCAGTTTGCGGTAGAACTTTAGGGTCTAATAAATTTGTATTCATTTGTAGGTTGAGCAAGTTATCTGCGAGTATGTGAGTCAAATCTTAGGGATATTCCAACCTATCTCTTTAGTTTTACAGCTGTACCAAAAACAAGAATTTCCGAGGAGCCATCCATAATTGCGCTTGTAGTAAAACGAATGCCTACCACGGCATCAGCGCCTTTTTGCTGGGCACTTTCACTCAATCTTTGAAAAGCTTTGTTTCTCGCTTCGGTCAGCATCTCCGTATAGCCTCGTATCTCTCCACCGACAATACTCTTTATACCTGCCATTAAGTCACGGCCGATATGTTTTGATTGAACAACGTTTCCCGTAACGATATCCAGTACTTCCGATATTTCTCTTCCTGGTATTGTTTCTGTAGTTGAAAAAATCATATCATTTCCCTTAATTATAAATACTTATATTTTCGGCTCTATTGGTAATCTTACTCTAACCTGGATCTGTTATGCGAATATATTTAATTGTTTGGTGGTAGTCGAATGTTTGTTTTCAGCTACTGTGTCTTTTCTGGCTTTTAGCTTTTATCTTACATTAAATGGGGTAGGGTTCCGGGGTGAAAAGTGTAATGATCATATAAGCCAGTAACTTTTGATGGAATATGAGCTAAATTAAATGTAATCCAGTAATTGCTGCAGCTTTCTCGATAGCAAGTCATCCACTTTTATTTTGAGTATAAATGTGAGGGGGAAATCACTGCCCTAAATAATGCCTCGATAACTCTATGTAATAGCTCTTGCTGCGTAAAAGCTCGCAGTTATGACCTTAGAGAGGGTTTGGTAGTATTTAGGTTAAAAATCCCTAATAGGGTAAATGTGGGTACACAGAAGTTGCTTAAGATGTACCCCTTCATGAAGTGCTTATTTCATGCTTTCTCCTTTCTTAAGGGGAGTAAGCACTGCCAATAACCAACATCTATCCACTGGTTAAATTTTCGGCCGACCTCTTTGAAATGAGCAACTTTTTCCATTCCAAACTTCTCATGAAGTGCTACGCTGCCTGCATTTGGTAGAGCTATGCCGCAGATTATCGCGTGGACATTGAGTTCACTTAACTGTTTAAACAGTTCATTATAGAGCTTCGAGCCCCAGCCTTTTGAAGAATAGTTCGTGTCCAAGTACACGGTAGCCTCCACCGAATATTGGTAAGCACAGCGTCCTTTCCATTTGCTGGCATAACAATAGCCAATTAAACGGCCCTCATTCTCAGCAACTAACCAGGGAAGATTGTTTTTTGAGCATTCTTCGACTCGGTCGGCGATAATTTCCGCAGAAACTGGCTCTACCTCAAAAGTGATACAAGTATTCTCTACATAGTAATTGTAGATTTTAGCAATCCCTGCAGAATCAGAAGCTTTAACTGCTCGTATCATACTATTGTCTCTCCCTATGTTTGATAACAGTGGCCAGAGATTGGTGGTTAACTGACTAACCTGGTATCTACTGGCTGGCTCTGAAGAGCTTCATTAATACTCACTTTTCTTTTTGCTATTTAGCGACTTTTCCATGGCCTTTGATTCTTCTAGTGTACGAACGGACCAATCTATTCGCTGCTGATCAGAGACTATATCAGAATCAATGTTATACAGGCTCCAGTTCCCAGAGTCATCTTTAACAAACTGAGTGCCGTACCACTGTGGCCGGCCAAGATTCATCATTAAGCGATCCCAAGTGGCCGCTTTTAGCCAATTAGCTTCATTCTTATCCTCTGCCAGGGTTGCTGCAATAGTGGCAAGAGCATGAGCTAGTCTTATATCTTCTGACTTATTACCATGTTGGAAGATAAGTGCCGCATGATGATAATCCTTTGAGGTCCTGATTCGGCCTTCCGCTAGAATTTTTAAGACTTTTTCTCGTCGATTCTTGTCTTCTCGGTCAAGTAAACTCCAGTCAATTTCACTGTGAGGTATATTGCGTGCACTTTGATCTGCGTTAAATAGCTCAGCTAGTCTTCTATTTTCTTTTGAGGGGTGATCTAGTTGCGGTAGATGTGTATTAATTTTCTCTTCAGCAAGGGAGTTACAGATGGTAAAACAGATGAAAAAAATAAGAAGCTTGGAGGTTGGATATAACACAGATTTTTCATGCCCCCTTGTAAGGTGAGGGATTTTGATGGCGTTCCTTCTTTTAGGCATTTGGAACCTCTTGTTCACCATGGGTAAACCTTAGTCTTAATGTCGCAATAATCGGTAATTCCCCTTAGTTTTTGCTTCTACTGTCCGAGTACAGAATAAAAGCAGCAAAGGTAAAGTTAGTAATGAAAGCTTTGTTAGGCTAGTCACATCATTTTGAAAAACCCAATTTTGTCTAAAGGTACTATTATGAAGGCAAAGAATACAAACATAATAGTTGAACCACAAGCTACGGAAGATATTATTCCATACCATCTCTGCATTTGCCTGGAAGTTATAACAAAAAATCCAGATGTAAAGCCAAGAAGTAGTGTCATTTTTAATGGTATTAACCAGGAGCTGTCAGATATGTTTACCGTAAAAATGGGCCAGATACACATAGAAATGATAGTGGCTAGAAAGAAGCGAATTACTTGCTCATCACTTAAATTTGGCAGCAGCTCGAATATGTATTTTCTCATCTTATAGGCAAGTGCCGGTGTTACAATATATATTGTATACAGAGCTGCTACATACCACAGTGGGGTCGTTTCTGAGGTTGAGAGGTTAAGCAGTGCCCATAAAGTGAATAGGGTGGAAAATAATATACTTGTAGTCAAATACCAGGTGCGACAGATATAAAATGATAAAAATACCCCAAACAGTAAGATGATAAATGTTGATACTGTATCTATTAAAAGAATTAATGATAGATTGTATTCGGCTTCAATGACCCCTGAGAGTAGTATGATAATAAATGCAAATATAGTATCTATCCCAAGAAGATATGTGAATGCCAGTCCCGCCAACAACCCGACTATAGGTCTAAACCATACATTTTGCATTGCAATACCTTCTCTACCTCAAATTTCGGAGTGCTACGGCCTGTCTCTATGTTTTTTAGGTGTAGCTAATTGATTTTTTGGAGGCCTAGGTCTGCCAAGATCTTCGATTTTGACAAAGCTAGGTTCACCTTCAGTGCTTCAAAAAAATGTAGTCGCAGATTTACTCTTTAATTCGATGGGTATCTAGGTGTATGAAGCCCTATCTGGCCAAATTCAAGATAAGCTCCCTAGAATTAGAAGCGATATACCCTTCGGGAGTACTATATCTTCAGTCTTACCAATTCCTACCGTGAAGGAGTAGCCTGCATTTAGTTTAAAATTTCTAACTTTCAGAATGTTCACATTCATCGCAAGATGTTTTTTTCTGAACGTGCAGCGGGAAATTATAGAATATGCCAAATTTTAATTCAAACTGATAAATTTCCACTTTTAAAAAATTAACTCAAACGCTATTTTCCTGGCTTTAAAATAGTTTGGTGCCGATTTAATCTAAAAGTGAATTCAACAAGAGGTGGCAGCCTTAGCGATGGCCCTGCTCACAAAGATTTTACTTTGGAGTTCAAATATGCAATGAGGCATTCGCTCGACGCACATTAACAAACCTCAGGTACGCACTTACCACACTATCAGGTGCTTCCCACTGGGGATAATGCCCAATCGTTCCCAGCTTAACAATATCTGCTGGACGATCAATCAATTGACGAAATCGATCCACCATATGCTTCCCTGAAACTGGGTCCAATGAGCCATTGATTAGTAATAGGGGGCCGGGGTATTGCTTTAGGGCGTCAACCCAGCGTTGACGATGTTGGCGCCTGTCGCGCATATAGCTGATTAGTTTATAGAGGAGCTGGTTGCCATTCTTATATTGGAGAATTTGCCACAAGTCTCGCAATTCTCTGTCAGAGGGTTGTGTGTCTGGTCCGAAAATGGCACTGAAGCTGCGGCAAAACTGCCGGTAACTCATCAGTTTGTTGACCAGGAAGCCTGCGGGAGAGAGCAGCAGTTTTTGTACGAAACGCGCTTGATGAGTTTCTGGAAATAGACCGCCATTCAGCAGGCATGCTGAGGTATATCCCGTGGTACCACCGCTATTAGCTCTGGCGAGTAACTCTTGGGCAACGGAATCCCCATAGTCATGGGCTAACAGGTGGACCTTATTGATGTTTAAATATTGTAGAAGAGCTTCATGTAAATCAGCTTGCTCGTGGATACTGTAGTTATGCTGTTTGGGTTTGTCTGAATAGCCAAAGCCCAGCATATCCATAGCAATACAGCGATAGTGCTCTGTCAGTTGGGCCCATACCTTTTGCCAGTCATAACTACTGGTTGGAAAACCGTGAATCAAAAGCAGTACTGGTTTATGTCGGCAGCTTGGGTTGCTATCGACATAGAAGAGTTGGTGGTTTTGATAATCAAAAATCTTTCCGTTTGATAACCACTGCTGAGGCTGCATTGGCTGTTCCATTTCTTATTGTTGTATTTGCTGTAAAGATTGCACGATGAGCGCGCAACCTCAAGCAGCGGCTATCAGGTGGAAAGTAATTATCCTGTTCCTTGCAATGCGTAAATCGCGGGCTTGTTGATTATCTTCCATACAGAAAGCAGGGTAACCGAGGCGGTTAGGCCGATAATAAGTAGTGGTGGTAGCAGCCAGCCCCAGAAGCTGGTTTCAATACTGAACTCGCTTTGCTCAAGCCAAAGTGCCAGTGGGACTACTACCAAAGTCGCTACAGCGATACCGATAACTATGGGAATCAGGCTATCGATCAGGGTGTGATAGAAAATCGTCGCTGGGCGGGCGCCGATTGCCATGCGCACGCCAAGCTCGGTACGCCGCAGTTGTACACTGTAACTGAGCACTCCAAAGATACCGATGGCTGCGAGGCTGAGTGCCAGTAATGTTAGGGCGGTGGTTACCCAAACTGAGACCCGATCATTGCTTAGGAGTAGGTCTCGCGCCTGCTCCAGGGAGAATAGCTCGGAAACCTTGTACTGCCTGTTTACTTGGGTAAATTCCCGATTTATCTCTGTGGTGCTGAGTGGTTGGTGAGGCTTATGTCTGAGTACCAGTAGGGGATAGCTCACGTTGATACCGCGCACAAATAAGCGGGCGGGTTCCTTTTTGCCGGGCAGACTTGCGTTACGCACTACACCGACCACTTGGTAGGGCAAATCACCTCGCCAGTAGTAGCGATTGCCTAACACTTCTCCATCCGGTTCCAGTTGCCGGGCCAGGGTTTCGTTGACGAGCATCATGCGATTGTTATCGGAAAACTCAGCCGCACTGATATGGCGGCCAGCTACCAGTGGCATACGCAAAATGGAAAGGTAGTTTTCGTCGACTACTGTGGTCTTGGCCATCACCGGGTTTTGTCGGCTGGCATCATGACTCAGGGATGTGGTCCAGAGTGGCCGGTTGATAGAGATAGGAGTGTTTAAGCTCAGGCTGGCATTTTGTACTTTAGGGTGCTCCAGCAATCTTTGCCTGATGGCCTTCAGATAACTCTCTCGCTCGGTAGTGGGGGCGCTCCTAAGATTGCCGATATTCAGAGTCATTACCTGAACGTTGTCCAAAGGGAAACCAAATGGTTGGTTAATCAGGCGATTGGCTTGCAGGAATATCTGTAAACTAGCGACTATGAGTAAGCTGGTCATTGCCACTTGGCTACTGATGAGTACCTTGCGGATTAGAGGCGAGATCTGTACGCCAGAACCTTTGCCGCTGCTCTGCAGCATTTGATTCAGTGCGCGGTAATTAACCTGGCGACTGACTATGGCTGAGAAGAGCAGAGCGAGCAGTAAGGCACACAACAGTGCAAAAACCAGTGTCTGCCAGTTTAAGGTGAGCTCTTGAATGCGAGGAATTTGTTCCGTAGCCATCACCTTTAATACTTCCGTCGACCCCAGGGCTAAAAGTAGAGAAAGTAATGCAGCCCCTAACATAAGTAGGCCGATTTCACACAGCAGGGCCAAAAAGATATGTTTTTTGTGTGCGCCCAACGCGACCTGTATCGCCATATTGCGTTGTTGTTTGGCTGCGCGAGAAAGAATCAGGTTGGTAACATTGGCGCAGGCAATTAACAGAAGCACCAGTGTACCGCCCATTACCATTAGAGTTCGCGTGGCACTGTCGCCAAGTATTTTATTGGCGAAGGGGGTGAGTCGGTATTCAACGGACCTTTCTACCGAAGAGGATCTTCCCGCTAGGGCCGCTTGATACTGGGCATCCATTAATGTGCTCAATTCATGCCCCGCACTGGCGGGGTCAATGCCCGGCTTCAGCTTTCCTGTGAGCATGCGAAAAGGCAGGAAGCCTCTCCAATTATTTCTGCGCTCTACTTGTGTATCGTTAAAGTCCCAGGGCAGCCAGACCGCCGTTTGTCGGCCCTGCTTATAGATCTGGGGTTCAATGAAGTCTTTGGCGGTGACGCCGACAATACGAAAGTCCACCTCCCCAAATTGCAGGCTTTGCTCCAAGACATTTGGGCTGCGCCGGAACATCTGCTCCCAGGTTTGATAGCTGATAACCGCCACGGGAACCCGGCTGTCGAGCCCTTCATCGGTATTGAATTGTCTGCCCAAGGCCAGGGGTGCTCCAGCCAGCTGGAGATATTCCGGAGAGACATAGGAAACATTAACCCGTGGTGATCCGGATAAGTTGCGAACCACATCTTCCCAGAAGTACACCAGGGCGCTGGATTCGAAGAAACTATCGTTCTTATAGATTTCAACCAGGGCGGGGTATTGGCTGTTGTTTTCCAGCCGCAGCTGCTTGTTCTGGTAGAGATTACCATTCACGACATACAGCCGATCTTCGTCCGGGTAGGGTAGGGGTGCGGCTAACAGTTGGTAGTTGAGATTAAATAGTGTTACCAGGGCGCCGAGGGTGATACCCAGGGTCAGAATAATAGTGGTGGCGTAGCTCCGCGCCCGATTGAGGGACTGGAGGGCAATGGATAGGTCCTTTGTGGTGATCATAGGGCCATCTCGTGTGGCTCTTTTATGGGCTGCGGCGTTGAGATTTTTCCATCCAGCAGATGCAATTGGCGGCTGGCCATGTCTGCATACCGAGGGTCATGGGTCACCATGCACAGGGTGGTCCCTTCATTGTTGAGCTGCTGCAGCATTTCCATTACTGCATCGCCATTGTGGGAATCCAGGTTGCCGGTGGGCTCGTCCACCAGCAGCAGGGATGGATTGCCAACTAGCGCCCGGGCTATGGCGATTCGCTGCTGTTGGCCACCGGATAACTGGTTAGGTTTGTGAGAGGTCCGGTGACTCATTCCCACCTTCTCCAGGCAGTGTTTCACTTTTTTGTCGGCTTCAGACTTGGGAATGGGATTGCGGCGGTATCGCAGGGGCAGGGCGATATTGTCGTAGACAGAGAGTTCGTCAATCAGGTTAAAGGACTGAAAGATAAAGCCTATTTTCTCGTTGCGAATAGTCGCTGCCTCACTCAGCGATAATTGAGCGACTTCAATGCCTTCAATCTGATAGCTGCCACTGGTGGGGAGGTCCAGCAGGCCGAGAATCGAGAGAAGTGTGGATTTACCGCAACCCGAGGGGCCGCAGATAGAAACAAATTCCCCCGAGTAAATACTCAGGTCAACGCCCCGCAGGGCGTGAGTTTCCATTTCTTCGGTGCTGAACACCTTGGTGATCCCGGCCATATGAAGGATTGGCTTGGACATAGCGAACTCCCTGTTCTCGCTTTGGGGAGCCTCTGAATAACTCCGTGATGCCTCTGGCTTGCAGAGCGGTTCACAATCAAGGCGCGGCTTCGCAGGAATGTCTAGACCTTTCAAGAAGTCGCAACGCGGAGTGTGAATCGCTCTGCAAGCCCCGAAGGGCGGGTCTTGAAGGCCGCATCTGCTGCGTTGCAGCTCTTGCAAAGGGCTACGGCCATTCGCGGCGAGCTGCGCCTAACATCTACAGCCTTCAAGACCCGCAGAGGTATTACGGAGTTATTCAGAGGCTCCCTAGTTTCAGGCTTTAGTCAACAATCTGGATATGCTCAGCTTCATTAAAATTGGCCATATCTGAGAGGATGATGCGGTCCGCTTCATTGAGACCTTGGGTGATCTGGATATATCGACCTGACTCCTCGCCGAAGCTGATGGGCTGGAGTGCCGCTTCCTCCCCGTTTTCGTTAATCAGGAAGAGATTGGCCTCACTGTGCCTCTGCACATTGATAGGTCTCTCGACGAACAGCGTATCTTCCATAGTGGCAGTGAAGATCCGAGCATCGACGTTGAGTTGTGGCCTGGCAGATTCTGGGGCGCCCGCGCTAAAAGCAATTTCCACTTCAATATTGCCGTCCCGAACCTCAGGAGTAATACGGGTTACCATACCTTCGACTTTTTCTCTGCGGGTATCAATTTCAGCGGGCTGGCCAACCTCCAGTTGCTCTGCTTTGGATTGTGGTACTTGAACCAAAGCGAGAAGATCAGTCTCGCTGCCAATCAGTGCCAGCTCCTGCCCGGGATCAACACCTTGCCCCAGCTCTACCGGTAGTCGTTGTAGTATGCCGTCCAGGCCGGCGCGTACTGTCAGTCGGTCTGTACGTTGCTGGATACTTTGCAATTGGGTCTGGGCTTGGTTGATTTGCTCGCGCTGGATTAACTCTGATTCGACGGCGACTTTGCGCAAGTGATTGATACGCTGTTTTTGCAGGTCCACACGTTTTTTCATCTGCTCTTGGCGTAAGACGGTGGTTTGGTAGGTGAGCTGGGAAACCACTCCACTTTTTACCAGCTCGTCCTCAGCTTCGCGACGCAACTTGATCACTTGGTAATTGGAGTTCAGTTCCGCGAGTATGGCTTCCTCCGCGAGCACATCGCGCTGGTTGTTCAGAACAAGCCGACGCAGATTAGCTTCCTCTTGTTCCAGGGAGGTTTCGGCTGCATCCAGATCGCGCATTAACTCTGGATTACTCAGCTGCATAATGACGCTATCACTTTGTACTTCTGCACCGGGACGCAACATAATTTTTTCAACGCTCGCTGCGGTTAGAGCGGTAATTAACGTCTGCTTGTCTGAACGCAGCCTACCATAGCCATCTACCACAACCTGCAGGTCTCCCCGTTGGACGGTACCCAACATCAGCTGTTCCCGCTCAACCTTGTAGGCGCTGTCAGGAAGTAACAGGAGGGGGCTGGTAAATGCCACAAAAGCAAGAGCAGCACCACCCAGCATTAAAGGGTGCTTAATCAGGGGGCGTTTCTTAGGTTTAATAATATCCATATTGCGGCATTTCCTTGGTTAAGCAATCGTTGCACGCTTCTCTACTGTGAAACCTTGATGAGGGGGCGAGTTAAAGGTGGAAAATCATAACTATTTAAAAAGGGTGTATTCCTGTTGGAACTCCAAGGGAGGGCGGGTTTTTATCTTGTAATTAGTACTGTCGAGCATATTTTTGTGATCAAAACTCAGGGCTTTAAAAGGGCTTTAGGTGAGGCTGAAAATGCAGGAAAATTGGTACAAGAACCAGTTGCTTGCGGTGAATGGTGGGGAAATACAGGACGGTTTGAATATTATGAAGTGGGCAGTCACTTGAGAAGTTTAACGATGACCCAATGAATTTTGAGGGTAGGTTCACAAGTAAAATTGTAGAGATAAAGGAGTCGTGGCTTAGTGAATCCGGTAGATTATCTAAACCACTACACCTTTAACAAAATATATTTGTAAAACGAAGGGCTTGATAAGCCTTAGTGCAAATTACAGACCGAGGGTTATCCCAGAGCTTTGACTAATAGCGCCTGTTGAAGTTGATCGTCATCAACGCCCTCTGGTCGGGGTATTTGGACGATATGCCCGGATCCCGGAGCTATATCGATCGCTTTGCCTTTCGTATTCTCCATTTGCTCCAAGGGGAAGAACAAGCTACCGCTGGGAGTCATTAACTCCAATTTATCACCGCGTTCAAAGCGATTTTTAACATCAATCGTCAAATACTCAGGACTTCCGTCAATAAGCTCGCCTACGAACTGTTGGCCCGGAGTTGATATCAATCCCTTTTCATATTGCTGGTATTCCGCTGGTGGATGGCGGCGGTAGAAGCCTTCCGTGTAGCCCCTATTCGAGAGGGTTTCCAATTCGTCCATCATTTTCATGTCAAAGTCTTTTCCTGCTGCAGCATCGTCTATCGCGCGACGATAGATCTGAGCAGTACGAGCCACATAGTAGTGGGATTTGGTGCGACCTTCGATTTTTAAAGAGTGAACCCCCATTTCCGTGAGGCGCTTGACATGCTGTACGGCCCGCAAATCCTTGGAGTTCATAATGTAGGTACCGTGCTCATCTTCGTAGGCCGGCATATATTCTCCAGGGCGACCTTCTTCCTGTAGTAAAAAGGCCTGGGAAGTATTGTCACTGGCGGAGGTGGGTTGCTGGATAGGTTCCTGGGTTTGCACATGAATCAATTCGCCAACTTCATTTTCTTTGGCTTCATGAGCTTGGTATTGCCAGCGGCAGGAGTTGGTGCAGGCGCCCTGGTTGGCATCTCTATGTGTCATATAGCCGGATAGCAAGCAGCGCCCGGAATAGGCGATACAGAGTGCACCGTGGACAAAGACTTCCAACTCCATTTCAGGCACTCTCTGGCGAATTTCTTCAATCTCATCCAGGGACAGTTCCCGGGAAAGTATCACCCGAGATAACCCCTGGCGATGCCAGAACTTTACGGTTGCGTAGTTTACCGCATTGGCCTGTACGGATAGGTGGACTGGCAAATCAGGCCAACGCTCCCTTACCATCATTATCAGGCCTGGGTCGGACATAATCAGGGCGTCAGGCCCCATTTCGACAATTTCTTCCAGGTCCCGCAGGTAACTGCGAACTTTGTCGTTGTGAGCGGCGATATTAGAGGCGATATAGAACTGTTTTCCTTGCTGGTGTGCTTCTTCTATGCCTAGGCGCAGGGTTTCAATATTTTTAAATTCATTATTGCGCACACGCAAGCTGTAGCGGGGCTGGCCGGCATAAACGGCATCGGCACCATAGGCAAACGCATATCGCATATTGTTTAAAGTCCCTGCGGGGGACAGTAACTCAGGTTTAAACACGGAAAAACTCATAGTGGAATAGTCGGACGCGGCCGCATGTTAACGGTATAAAAATGGCCTGCCAATGGTCCGAAGCAGCTGTTTAAGGGGGGTTTTATTATTTCTGCTGTTTAGTGCAACTACTGCACTTTAAAGGCGGGGTTATTGATACAAATCAATTGATGTTGAGGTTAAGGTGGTAAACTATTTTGAGGAGGGACCCTCGTTCCACTGATAATTGTGAGAGTCCCCGAAAAGCGGCATTACTTATCTCTTATTATTTCTGCAGGACCTGCTGATAACCCTGTGTGTATACCCAGTCATTATTCTTGGCAGGCAAATGACATCCAAAGCAGTTGTTAAGCCCGGTGCCTTTCCAGGTTTCAGTTTCACTTTTGGCTATTCCTGGCTTAAATAAAGCCCATCCCCAGCCTTCGGCCCAAGCCGGGTTTTCTGGGAAGCGGTTGTTATCGTCTTTTACCATCATAAAAGTGAATTGAAGGTCTGAGGAGTAATAAGCTAATCCTGTGGTTAAGGGCTCCGATTGGGTGCTATTAACATCCTTTACCAAAACTGTCCCGTCTGGAAACTTCCCCTTTTTGCGATACCCTTCGACTGCCTGGGGTTGGGTATAAACATTATGAGTATCCCATCCATCGCCACTCGAGGACTTTACCTGATAGGAGCCCAGGAAGACCCATTCTCGGCGGTAATTATCTGGCAAAGTAATATTTCCCTGGCTATCAACCATGCTTTTATAGGTTGAATTGAGGTTTTCATCGGCCTTTGCAGAAATACCCAATACGAGTGTCAGAACTAAAGAGGTAAATAAGTAGGCGCTGCGCATAATCCTTTTCCATTGCTGTTGATGTGGGAGAGCTATACCCGGGTTTCAGCTGCTGGAAAGTATATGAAGGCGGGAAGGGTAAAACTGTCAGCTGGCTGACACTGGCGCATATATTTGGTTTTCTGCCAGGCTGTTTAACGCGGTTTGATCGAGAAGGCAGATATATTGGCGCGTATAGTCGATAACTCCATCAGACTTCCACTGTTTAAGCTTTTGGCTGACTGTTTGCCTGCTGCCACCGGCCATGGCGGCCAATTCGGACTGGGTTAATTTGATGTCGAGTTGATGTCCATGACCACAGGGCTGTCCCCGGTAATTAAATAGTTGTGCTAACAAGTTGGCCAGCCGAACCGGTAAGGGGGCGGTGATGTGGAGGAAAAGACGTTGCTGAAGCTGAGACTCCCTTGTGGCTAGTTGTTGCAATAGCCCATCGTGGGTCTGTGATTGGCGCTCCATCATGGCGTTTAGATGTTGAATGGATGTAACTTCCAGTTCACTGCCGGATTTGGCGGTTGCCTGGATATCTACATCTTGCCCAGTTAGACCAGGCCCAAACCATGATCCGGGGCCATAGAGATCGATAATGGCTAGGTTGCCGCAGTAGTCCACTTTTTGGATAAGGACGTAGCCGGCATGAATAAAATAAACCTGGGAACCAGAATCCCCTTGTCGGAGTAATACCGTTTCTTTGAGGAATCGAAGTTTCTTTATTAGTTCGCCTGTTTTTTCCAAGTGTGTCGGCTCCTGTTTTTAAAGATTTCTAACAATATAGAATTTTTCGGTCGTTTGTTTGGCTATCTGTACATTACGAAGCAGCTAACCTTATTTCATCTGTTATGTCTTCCGGCAATTTTACAGGCTATTCAATCATGCTCCCTGACCCCGCCCAGAATATCCGCCCCGATTACGACCAGGTGATACAGGATATCGCGGATTATGTGCTTCATTTTAAAGTGGGCTCCAGTGACGCCTGGGAAACAGCTCGTTTAAGCTTGATGGATTCCTTGGGGTGTGCCTTTCTGGCGTTGAGTTTCCCCGAATGCACAAAGTTGTTAGGCCCCTGGGTGGAGGGGACATGGGTTCCGAACGGGGCTCGAGTCCCAGGCACCCGGTTCCGCTTGGACCCTATAAAAGCCGCATGGGATATCGGCTGTATTATTCGCTGGCTCGATTACAACGATACTTGGTTGGCGGCCGAGTGGGGGCACCCCTCTGACAATCTTGGTGCAATATTGGCGGTTTCTGATTACCTGTCGCAAGAGCAATTAACTCGGGGTGAAAGCCCGATAAAAATGGGGACCGTTCTGGAAGCGATGGTCAAAGCCTACGAAATCCAAGGCGTTTTGGCGCTGGCTAATAGTTTTAACCGGGTTGGGCTCGATCATGTATTGCTGGTACGAGTTGCTTCAGCCGCTGTGGCTGCCTGGTTGAAAGGTGCTGGAAGAGAGGGGGTAATGGCGGCGGTATCCCAGGCGTGGGTGGATGGAGGGACGCTGCGGACCTATAGGCATTCACCGAATACTGGATCACGTAAGTCCTGGGCTGCAGGTGATGCCAGTTCCCGCGGGGTTCGTTTGGCAGATTTGGCGATGAGTGGTGAAATGGGGGTGCCCGGAGTGCTCACGGCAAAGCAATGGGGTTTTTATGATGTCTTATTTAGCAAGACGAATGCTGAGCAGCAGCTAAAACCACCATCAAAGTGCCACTTTCAGTTTCCCAGGAGTTTTGGCTGCTATGTTATGGAGAATATCCTATTCAAAATTTCCTATCCCGCAGAGTTTCACAGCCAGACAGCCTGTGAGGCTGCAATCATTTTACATTCGCAAGTTGCAGGTCGTATAGATGATATAGCTAAAGTGGTAGTGACCACTCATGAATCAGCCCTTCGCATCATCACTAAATCGGGCCCATTAAACAATCCGGCAGACCGGGACCACTGCTTGCAATATGTAGTGGCAGTGGCGCTGATTTTTGGTGACTTGCTGCCCGGTTATTACGAAGATGATTTTCATCATAGGCACAAAGAGATCGATAAGCTGCGAGATAAGATAGAAGTACTGGAGGATCAGGGTTATTCGAAAGATTATTTGGATCCGGATAAGCGCTCTATTGCCAGTGCGGTACAAATATTTTTTAAAAGTGGAGATACATCAGAAAAAGTTGAGGTTGAATATCCGATAGGGCACCGCCGTCGTCGACGGGAAGGAATTCCTTTGCTAAAGGAAAAGTTCCGCAAGAACCTGGCCACGCGATTCCCACAAATGCGGGCTAATAAGCTTTTTGCAGTTATTAATGATCTTCAAGAGTTAAAGCAGTTGCCAGTTAATCGCTTTATGGATTTATTAGTTATATAAAAATACCTAAACTAAAAAAGGCGGCCTTTGGCCGCCTTTTTCCAAGCTTAACCTTCCCTATGCGAACGCATCGTAATTCCCAATTTGGATCGCTGCATTTCAGGAGTAATTAGAACTTGTATTCAACACCGATTCCGGCGTAGCTACGATCGTAGTCTTCGTCAGCAGTTTCGTCGGTGTAGAAGCCGAAAACTTTGGCTGCGCTGTTGAACTTGTAGTCAACGCCAAGGCTATAAGTCTCGCCACCGTCTTCCTTGATGTCAGATTGGCCATATTGGGCTTTCAGAGTCCACTGGTCCAGTTTGTAAGCAACAGAGCTCATCCAGCCATCAACAGTTTCACCATCATTGTCTTGCTCTTCGAACAGGGCGCCTACTTGTACAGGACCGATGTTGTACTGGGCTACGAAACGGTGGACGTCAACGTCCTGGCCTTCAACGTCCTGGTCCATAGCGTAGGCCATGTAAACGCCATTGTTGTCATAGGCGACAGACACGGATACGCCGTTGTTGCGCTCTTCACCAGTTACGTCGTCAATAACTTCTTCTTTGTTGCTGATGAAAGCAGCGGAGGCTTTGAAGCCACCGAAAGAAGGGGTAGTGTACTGAAGAGCGTCTTCTTCGCGATTGTCGCTGTTAGTGATCAGGCTCTTGATGTCACCTTCCAGGTCGTTGAACAGGTCAACTTTCTTCTGGGCAACTTTCAGGGGGGTGTCAAATTTACCTGCGATTACCTGACCGAAGCCGCCTTCCAGACCAGCGTAGATGTTGCGCTGTGAGAAAGTGTCGTCAGCGTCGCCATCCATATCTACTTCGTACTCCATACGGTAGATACCTTTGATGCCGTCAGCCAGGGCGATTTCGCCCTTCACGCCCAGGCGGGAAGCGTTGCTCTGAACGTCAGTAACGGAATCGTCACCTTCGTCAGCAGCCTGGAAAGTGACATTGGCTTTGCCGTAAAAGTCGAGTACATCGCCTTCATCTTGGGCGTTGGCCAGAGCAGGTACCATGGCAACGATGGCCAGAGAGAGAGCGGTCTTATTCATAATCGTCTCGCACAGTTTATGGTTTTGGGTTGAAAGGTGCCTTCCGTGTCGTCCTAGTTGGCTGCCTTTCGATTTGGTGCGGATTTTGCGTTTTGAATATTACAAACATGTTAAAAATGGCATTTTTCTTAAAAATATGTGACTAGCCAGTGCTATGAATGGCAGCTTAGCTAGTTTAAGCGCGGTTTTAAGCGCCTGAGGGGATGGTTTCTCATCATAGCCAGCTCTTAGTAGTATCGATTATAAATTGATCAACAAGGTGGTGCAGGGAGTGGCACTGCGAATGGAATTACGGAATTTGGGGGGCTCGGCTCATTCGTCTTTTCGGCGGTTGGCTCGAGTGAGTGATGCTATTAGCTACCTTGGGCCCAGTGCATATCTTTGGAGCTATTCGCTATCTATTATCGCAGTGGGCTGCCTGGCTCAACTGCCTGCAATAAGCACACTGGGGCTGCTGTATCTCTCCCTGATGTTACTTGCTTGGTGGATAACGCGTTGTTGGGGTGTTTTGGCACTGATTTTTATCTCCTTGATTGGTGCGGAATGGGCGCTTTGGTCCAATCAAGCAGCCCTGGATCGGCGGCTACCTCAAGGTGCCCATGGGGCAGATTTTGTACTTCAGTTGGACGTGGCTTCCCTACCTGCAGTAAAGGAGAGCAGTGGATTTGGCAGGGATCAACATTCTCGAACTGTGCGTTTTCGGGCTCGAATTGTAGATTTTGTTTCCAGCCCTTTTCCAGAGGGGTTAGCTACGGGCGGGATAGCCCCAGGCAGTCTTCTCAATCTAACCTGGTATCGTGTTGATGATAAAACGTTGACGCGCCTGCGAGGTGGTTCCCAATGGATATTGCCAGTGCGATTGAGAAGCCCCAGGGGGAGTGTTAATCCAAATACGTTCGATTATGAAGGCTGGCTCTTGCGAGAGGGGGTTACAGCTACTGGTTATGTTCGCCCCCGTGATTACTCCCCTCAGTGGTTGGGGCAGGGGAGTGGCATTATTGAGTTGCGCGATAAATTGCGCTCCCGCATCACTCAGTTGCCGATACAGCGGTCGGACCTGATAGTGGCGCTGCTTCTGGGGGATCGCAGTCAGTTGAGCGAAAACGATACAGATCTTCTGAGAAGGACTGGTACTGGCCATTTAATAGCTATATCCGGTCTTCATGTGGGTATGGTAGCCGGCTGCTTTATGCTGCTTGGCACCCTGTTAGCTAAGGGGGTGGGGCTCTTCTCAGGTACTAGCCGCTTTGGTATTGCTGTAGGCCTCGCCCTGATAGGTAGTTTGGGGTATACCCTGGTAGCCGGCGCGCCTTTATCTGCGCAGCGTGCGATCGTAATGGCCTGGGTTTTACTGCTGGCATGGCACTGGCGGCGGAGGCTGGGAGCGGGTTTTGCCTACTCGCTGGCACTGTCACTAGTGCTCACCTTGCAGCCATTGGCTTTTTACAGTGCCGGCTTCTGGTTGTCTTTCGTTGCTGTCGGCAGCCTGCTGTTAGGCTTTGCGGGGAGAATTCCTCTGGGCAGAGGAGCTCCACAGATGCATAAGGCAGGTGCTGCCGATAAGGTGCCTCCAGGCTCGAACCGTTTTTCTCTGCAGTGGTTCTGGCAGTTATTGCGCAGCCAGTGGCTGGTTGCAGTCGGGTTGTTTATCCCGTCGATTTTGTACTTTTCTGGTTTCAGCTTTTCTGGTGTATTGGTCAACCTGGTTGCGATTCCCTGGGTTGGGTCATCTATTTTGCCGCCACTTATGTTGGGTACTGTTTTAATTGATACCCAGCTCGGTGTCTGGCTGTTGCAGTTTGCTGGCTGGCAACTGAATTTGCTGATGACAGTGCTTAATTGTGTCGATCACTCGGTACCAGGATTTTATGGCTTTGCTATCCCCAGCAGTGCACCGGTAATTTTGATTGCTGGGCTTGGGGCGGTACTTATTCTGCTTCCCAGGGGGGTTCCTGGTCGCCATTTGGGTTGGTTATTTTTTCTTCCTGTTGCCGAGCCATGGCTTGTTGAATTAGCACCGGCAGAAAATCATCTGAAATTTTCTGTTTTGGATGTTGGTCAGGGACTGTCAGTGGTTATCAGTTCAGGAAAAAGTCGTATTGTTTACGATACCGGGCCATCAATTCCCTCCGGCTGGAGTGCGGGAGGCTCAATCGTCGCTCCTTATCTAATGGGGGCTGGAGGAACTGAGCTCGAAGCGTTGGTTGTCAGCCATGGAGACAGGGATCATGCCGGTGGTGTGGAGGGTTTACTCAGGAGGATCGAAGTAGAAAGAGTTTATGCGCCGGGGGCTTTAGCCGACAACTTACCGTTATCACCAGGCACTTTCACTGATCAGTGTACAGCTGGCAAGGTTGACTATATAGGTGATATATCGCTTCGATGGTTGTGGCCCCTTGCGCCGATGAAACCTGAAGAGGTGCTTGATGGGGAAGAAAATGAGCACAGCTGTGTAATTTTGGCCGAGTGGCAAGGAGTTCGTTTATTGTTGACTGGAGACATCAGCAGGGCAGTTGAGCTTCAGCTGGCTAAATTGTATCCACAGTTCCCTCATGTTGATATTTTGGTTGCTCCCCATCACGGTTCTCGCTCCTCTTCATCCCCCGCTTTACTCGAATGGGCGCGACCCAAAAGGGTTGTTTTCAGCGCTGGTTTTCTCCATCACTTTGGTCATCCCCACCGGGATGTGGTCAAGCGATATCAGAATTTGGGCGTCAGTATTTTTAATACCGCGGAGAGCGGGGCGATTGAGTTTTCCTGGCGGCAAGGAGAATCGGAGCCACAAATTCAACAAGCTCGTTTGGCGCCACGATTTTGGTATGCGAGTCACAACAGGGAGTAAGGAAGTGTGGGAGGACTTAGCCGCCGGGATTAGCTGTGATAAAGTGCTGTTCCATGCATTTTCAGATGCACTTAAAATTTTTCCGATAAAGCCTTTCGCTGTTTGGGACGAAAAAAGTGGTAGAAGAAACAAAACTGTACGATTTATTAATGCTCGGCGGCTGGTTGATGTTACCAATCGTGATTTGCTCATTAGCGGTTATTGCTATTTGTGTCGAGCGCTTGTGGACTTTGCACTCGCAGCATATTGCACCGAGCGCATTGTTAAGTGAGGTATGGGGTTGGCTCAAAAATAACCAGATCAATGCGGAAAAGTTAAAAGAGCTACGAGACTCCAGTCTGCTGGGGAAAATTTTTGCAGCGGGCCTGTCCAATTCTCGCCATGGCCGCGAAGTAATGAAGGATAGTATTGAGGAGACTGCCGGCCAGGTAGTTCATGAACTCGAGCGATTCCTGGGGGTTCTCGCCACCATTGCTGCAGTTGCTCCGCTGATTGGCCTGCTTGGAACGGTAATTGGTATGATCGATGTGTTTTCACAAATTGTGATTCAGGGAACTGGTAACCCAGCTGCGTTGGCTGGTGGAATCAGTAAGGCTTTGATCACTACTGCTGCTGGCCTGACAGTTGCGATTCCGGCATTGATGGCGCACAGATATTTCCAGCGTCGCGTTGACACGATTGTTGTGGCAATGGAGCAGGAAGCCGTCAAGCTTGTAGATGCTCTGCACAGCGATCGCAAAATTGAAGATGCAGCCTGAGCGGGGTAGCAAGCGATGCAATTCCGCCGCCAATCCAAAGAGCAGGAAGGGGTTAACCTGACACCACTTATTGATGTGGTATTCCTGCTGTTGATTTTCTTTATGGTGTCTACAACTTTCACCAAAGAAAGCCACCTGAAGCTGAATTTGCCTGAAGCAGCAGGCCCCGAGTCTGTCTCCCAACCAAAATCTGTAGAGATTTTGATCAGTGCCGACGGTTCTTATTCAGTAGATGGACAGGCTTTGATCAATAAGAAGATCAGTACCCTCAAATCTGCGCTGTCGGAAGTTACCGCAGGCGAGTACAATCGCCCGCTTGTGATAACCGCCGACGCCACCGCTCATCACCAGGCCGTGGTTCGGGCAATGGATGCCGCTGGACAGCTGGGCTTTGTCAACCTAAGCATTACTACACGGCAGCCGGAAGAAAACTAGCGCGGAACTCTTACAGGGAGCTGACTTGCCTTCGGTTTCTGTGCCCACTCGCCCCGGTTGGGGCGAGTCGATTCATTGGTCTGTATGAAGAAAGTAAAAGCGCCCCCCCGCAAACCGCAAAATGGGGCGGAAACTTACCGTCGTTTGCTCACTTATGCCCGCCCGCACCTGGCTATTTTCGGGATTGCGGTACTGGGCTTCTTCCTGTTCTCGATTATGGGTGTCAGCCTGATCGCTGTCACAGAGCTGCTCCTCGATGCTGTGGGAGCGGGTATCCAGGAGAGTCGTGGATTTCTCTCAAGATTTGTGGCATCCCACTACCCAGGCGGGGTAATGCCCCAGGATACCGCCCGCTGGCTTGTGCCGCTGGCGATGTTGCTGATTATTGTCCTCAGGGCTATTGGTAACTTTGTCGGTAGCTATGGTCTGGCTTATGTGGGGCGCGCAATAATCCATGAGTTGCGTACACAGCTATTTGAGAGAATTGGCCAGCTCCCCAGTGCCTATTTCGACCGCTATACCGGCGCCTACCTGATCTCCAAGGTTTCGTACAATGTTGAGCAGGTAACCAACTCTATTACCAAGGCGGTGAAGGTGCTCTTCCGAGAGTCCTTTACCGTTATTGGTCTCTTGACTTACCTGCTACTGGTGAACTGGAAGTTGACTTTAACCTTCTTCCTTTTCGCTCCATTGATAGCGTTTATTGTTCGTATCGTGGGCAAGCGCTTCCGCAAATTGAGTCATCGCATCCAGAACTCCATGGGCGACGTTACCCATGTGACCCAGGAAGCGATCAATGGCTACCAAGTGGTGCGTATGTACGGAGGGCAGGACTATGAGAAATCCCGCTTTCTCTCTGCCAGTGATAATAACCGCCGGCAGTTTATGAAGCTGGTAGTGGCAAATAATGCCAGTGTTTCAGTGATTCAAATCCTGGTGGGCCTGTCTACCGCAACCATCGTTTGGCTGGCGCTAGCTCCCGGCATGGTTGAGTCCATGACAGCTGGTGTTTTTGCCGCTTATATTGGTGCAGCGGCATCCCTGGCCAAGCCGGTGCGCAGCCTCTCCGAGATATTTGCCGATATTCAGAAAGGTATAGCTGCAGCGGAGAGTATCTTCGAAGTCATGGATGCTCCGAAGGAGCCCCAGGGCGGTGATGCTGAGTTACCTAAGCCAGTGAGGGGTAATGTGTCTTTCGAAGGGCTTGAGTTTAGCTACGACCCGGCTGCGCCGAGAGTGCTTTCGGATATCAGTTTCTCGGTTAACCCGGGGGAAACGGTGGCCCTGGTGGGGGCATCTGGCTCCGGAAAGAGTACCCTGGTAAGCCTGCTCGCTCGATTTTATGAGCTGACAGGGGGGCGTATCCTGGTTGACGGCGCTGATATATCGAAAGTGCAGCTTAAAGATTTACGCCGCCATATCAGTATGGTCTCGCAAAATATCGTTCTGTTTAATGACACTGTCTACCGCAATATTGCCTATGGTGAGCTTGAATATGCGCCCAAGGAAAACGTACTGCGCGCTATAGAGCAGGCCCATGCTGCCCAGTTTATCGAAGAGCTGCCCCAGGGGCAGGATACGGTATTGGGAGATAATGCACAGATGCTTTCCGGTGGTCAGAGGCAGCGTTTGTCTATCGCTCGCGCCCTGCTTAAAGATGCCCCCATATTGATCCTGGATGAGGCTACTTCCGCACTGGATAATGAGTCGGAGCGCCATATTCAGGCTGCTCTGGCCGAAGTCATGAAAAACCGCACTACGTTTGTTATCGCCCATCGCCTGAGTACGATTGAAAGTGCTGATCGTATTTTGGTGATGGAGAAGGGGCGTATTGTTGAGAGTGGAAATCATGCAGAGCTCCTCGCCCAAGGTGGGCGATACGCGTCTCTGCTACAGCAGCAAACAATGGGGTAGGGCACCTGGATGTCACTGGAAGACTGGTTTAACAAGCGCTGGTACCCGGAAGCCGGTAAAGGTCGCTCGCTCTCCTTGCTCACTCCGTTGGAACTGCTCTATGGGGGGGTTAGCAAGCGGCGCCGGGTGATGAGTTCCCGTACTCCGCCGGAACCCTTGTCTGTTCCTGTCATTGTGGTAGGTAATATTACCGTTGGCGGTGCGGGCAAGACGCCACTGGTGGCGGAGCTGGCTCGCTGGCTGAAAGAGCGGGGTCGCAACCCGGGGATTATCAGTCGCGGCTATGGAGGTCGGGCTGAAAAATACCCCTATCAGGTGACTGCTCAGTCCCATCCGTTGGAGTCCGGCGACGAGCCGCTTATGCTGCACCTTATTACCGGTGTGCCGGTGATGGTTTCTCCCAAGCGCACCGAGGCGGCACAAGCCCTGATCGACTACCACCAGTGCGATGTTATTTTGTCTGACGATGGGCTACAGCACTATAGTCTCTGGCGCAGCTATGAAATTTGTGTGGTCGACGGCCATCGCGGTTTGGGCAATGGCCATATGCTGCCCAGAGGGCCCCTGAGGGAACCGGCAACTCGATTGCACAGTGTCGATATGCTGGTGAGTAACGGAGAACCCGAAGCGGGGGTCAGGGATCAGTGCGATGGGCTTTTGGAGTTTGAAATGACACTGGAGCCCTCCTGCTGGCACCAGTTTAACCTCGACCAAACTTCCACATTGCGCCTGCCTTCAGGGCCTGAGGTGGGACCTTGTCACGGTGTTGCAGCGATCGGCAATCCCAAGCGATTTTTCCACTCGTTGGAAACTTTGGGTTTCGATGTGACAGAGCAACCTTTTGATGACCACCACCAGTTCAGTCCCCAGGAACTGCATTTCGATGGGCAAACCCCTGTGATCATGACTATGAAAGATGCGGTGAAGTGCCGCGACTTTTGGGAAAGTCACTGGTGGGCACTCGAAGTCCGGGCAAAGCTGCCGGACCTTTTTTACCAAAAAGTGCACAAGCACTTGCAACAGTTTTCTGAAAATGAAAAGTAACTCTTCTTTCGATGTAATTATTCCCGCACGCTTTGGTTCCAGCCGCCTGCCAGGTAAGCCTCTGGCGGATATCGGCGGTAAGCCGATGGTGGAGCACGTTTACTTGCGCGCTCGTGAAAGTGCTGCACACAGGGTAGTTATCGCTACCGATGATATGCGTGTAGCGGAGGTGGCTCACGGTTTTGGTGCTGAAGTCTGTATGACATCGGCGGAGCATGCGTCGGGGACTGATCGGTTACAGGAGGTGGCCCTAAACCTCGGCCTGGCGGAGGATCGCATCCTGGTCAATGTGCAGGGCGATGAGCCCCTGATACCGGCGCAGGTGATAAATCAAGTCGCTGAAAATCTGGCGGCGAGCGAGAGAGCCGGAGTGGCGACGCTGGCAGAGCCAATACACTCAGTGGAAGATTTCCGCAACCCGAATATCGTTAAAGTAGTGACAACTGAGAGCGGCCTGGCCAGGTACTTTTCCCGGGCACCAATCCCCTGGCCACGGGATGCATTTGCCATGGATAGCAGTGAATTACCTAAGGGGTTGGAACCTCGCCGTCATATCGGTATCTATGCTTACCGTGTTGCACTACTGCGCCAGTTTGTCTCCTGGCCTATAGCCCCGCTGGAGCAGTTCGAGGCTTTGGAGCAGCTGCGCTTCCTGTATCACGACCAGGAAATTCACGTGGCTGATGCTTGTGCAGAGGTACCGGGAGGCGTAGATACTGAGCAGGATCTTCAGCGTATGCGCGAAACCCTGGCTTGATGTAGAAACTAATGATTGAAGCCAATATCGATTTACAGCCCCACAACACTCTGGCGATTTCAGCGAACACCGCGTTCTTTGCACGTGTGGAAACGCTGGATGAGTTGCGCGAGGCATTGAGCTTTGCACAGCAGAAACGCTTGCCTATCTTGCCGTTAGGTGGAGGCAGTAATATCGTATTGACGGGAGATTTTCCTGGGCTCGCCATTCAGGTCGCGCTGCTTGGGTTGACTGTTACTCCCAGTGGCCGCGGCGGTATCATTGAGGCGGCGGCTGGGGAGGGTTGGCACCAGTTGGTAATGTCCTCAGTTGAACAGGGTATGGGAGGCTTGGAAAACCTTGCGCTAATTCCAGGTAAAGTGGGGGCGGCCCCCATTCAAAATATTGGTGCTTACGGTGTAGAGTTGTGTGATTGCTTTTGCAGTTTACAGGCCATGGAAATTTCTACAGGTACGTTGCATAACTTTTCTGCATCGGATTGTGAGTTTGATTACCGGGACAGCGTCTTTAAAGGACAGCTGCGCGATCAGTATATTATTACTCAGGTCAAACTTCGCCTCGCACAAGATTGGCAGCCGAAGGTTTCCTATCCAGCACTGCAACAATTTATCACTGAGCAAGGATGGGATTGTGATTCCTTGACACCGGCGCAGATTGCTACTGCCGTTATCGACATCCGAAATAGTAAATTGCCGTTGCCTGATTTAATTCCCAATGCGGGTAGCTTTTTTAAAAACCCTGTGGTGGATGCAGATATTTATCACAGTCTTAAGTCGGAACACCCGGACTTGGTGGCATATGCCAGCGGTGAAGGTTGGAAGCTGGCAGCGGGCTGGTTGATTGATCGCGCTGGCTGGCGGGGCAGGCGGCACGAGGCGGTAGGTGTTCACCACCAACAGGCGTTAGTGTTAGTCAATCCAGGTCGCGGTCGTGGTGATGAAGTAACAAGACTTGCTCGTGCCATAGCCTCTGACGTGCAAGATAAATTTGGGGTTACTTTGGAGCCCGAACCGCGCTATTACCCGTGAGCTATTCTGAGCCCATCCTCTCCCTTCCGTTTCCTTAGCTGACCCTCAAGCATAAGTACCCAATAGAAATATATGATTTGCTGACTTGCGGCAGGGCGTTTGGGGCGAGCTTGAATAGGGGATTATTCTAATTGTTGACGATTATCTTGTTATAACAAAATCAACTTCTTTTATTTTTTCTTATTTCGATTTCTTTCATAAATATTTTCTGCGATAAAGTGAATCTGCAATCGCAAATTTTGCGGAACAGCCTATCTTGATCGCAGAAAAATTAATTGGTACGTTTTTACGCTATAATTAAATGTTATAAAGGCCGCAGTATCCTGTGGCCAAATGTCTGATCGGCAGAATTTGAAACGGTGCTTCTGCTTTGCAGTAGGGTTTTTGTCTGGTATGTTGCGATTGGGTTCCGGGGGGGACCTACACGGGGTAGTTTCACCGTGAGCAAAAAAGAAGAACGCAGTTCACAGAGCTCGTGCGTAGGGGATGTACACGCGGCGTAGCCACTGCACTTATCCGTAGTTGGGGATAACTTGATCAAAGTCTTAGTGGTGGATGATCACGATCTTGTGCGAATGGGCATTTCGCGCATGCTGGGTGATGTTGAGGATATAGAAGTCGCCGGAGAGGCAAATTGTGGCGAGGAAGCTCTGGAGTTTGTTCGCCGGTGCGAAGTTGATGTCATTCTGATGGATGTGAAAATGCCGGGTATGGGTGGCCTGGAAGCGACAAGAAAACTACTTCAGCGGTGCCCTGGGGTGAAGGTTATAGCGGTAAGTGCACTCGATGATGATTTGTTCCCTGGCCGTTTGATGCAGGCTGGGGCTATGGGATATGTCACCAAGGGAGCGGACCTTGAAGAAATGGTCCGCGCGATACGCACTGTTGTTTCAGGTGGTGTGTTTATCAGTAATTCCATGGCAACCAAAATGGCAATGCGCAGTGTCAGTGGCCAGGATGAGCAGCAATCTCCATTTGAGAAACTATCCAAAAGGGAGTTGCAGACAGCAGATATGATTGTCAATGGCGCCAAGGTTGCTGAGATTGCAAAGTCTCTTTCGGTCAGCCCTAAAACAGTGAATAGTTATCGCTATAGGATTTTTGAGAAATTGGATATTAATAGTGATGTGGAGTTGACAATTCTCGCGGTTAAACATCAGATTCTCGATCCAGAAGCTGCACTTTAATTGAAAAGTGGCTGATCTTTCCAATATATTGAGGCCGGTTGCCAGATGTTCGACAGCAAGCGTTTCCTCGCGACGGTAACTCGTAAGCCCGGCGTCTATCAGATGTTCGACGCCGAAAATAAAATTCTCTACGTGGGAAAGGCGAAGAACCTCCGCAATCGTCTATCGAGTTATTTTCGCAGCTCAGGGCTTACGACAAAAACAATGGCGCTGGTGCAGCGCATTAGACATATCGAAGTCACTGTGACGCGCAGTGAAACCGAAGCGCTGGTTCTTGAGCAAAGCCTGATCAAGTCCCAGCGGCCTCCATACAATGTGATGCTGAAGGATGATAAGGGGTATCCTTATATCTTTCTTTCAAGTAATGATACTTCTCCCCGCATCGCTTTTCATCGCGGCGCCAAGCGCAAGAAGGGTAGATACTTCGGGCCCTTTCCAAATGCATCATCAGTTCGCGATAGTCTGAATTTTTTACAGAAAACTTTTCGAATCCGTTCTTGTGAAGATAGTGTTTTTCGCAACCGCTCAAGGCCTTGTCTTCAATACCAGATAGAGCGTTGCACTGCCCCCTGTGTCGATTTTATTTCCCCAGAAGACTACCGCCAGGATGTCCGCCATGCGGAAATGTTTCTCACTGGTAAAAGTGACAGCATTATTCGAGAGTTGGCGGATCAAATGGACGAGGCATCCCGGGCGCTGGAATTTGAAAAAGCCGCGAGACTGCGGGACCAGATTTCTGCACTGAGACGCTTACAGGCGGACCAGGTTGCAGAAGGCGCGAGTGGAGATGTGGATGTACTGGGAATTGCCTGTGAGGGCGGCAGCAGTTGTGTACACGTTCTGTTCGTCAGGCAGGGACGAATCCTGGGTAGTCGCAGTTACTTTCCCAGTGAACGCTTGGGGCTGACAGCACCGGAGTTACTTTCCGCATTTGTCCCGCAGTTTTACCTGGGCAGTCCCCGTGAAATCCCCCGTGAGATTCTGGTTTCAGAGGCCTTACAGGATCTCGAGCCACTTCAACAGGCTCTTAGCGAGCAGTGTGGTCGCGATGTCTGTATCACCCATAAGTTGCGTGGCAAGCGGGCCACCTGGATTGAGATGGCGCAACAAGCAGCGCAACAGAATTTGAGCAGTCGAACTGCAGCCCAGCAAAAACTCTACAGCCGTTTCGAGAAGCTCCAGGAAGTACTTGAACTGGAGCAGCTCCCAGAGAGGCTCGAGTGCTTTGATATCAGCCACTCTTCCGGTGAGGCCACGGTTGCGTCCTGTGTTGTATTTGATACCGGCGGCCCGGTGAAGTCGGATTATCGCCGATTCAATATTGAGGGTATCCAGGCGGGCGATGATTATGCGGCAATGGGGCAGGCGCTAAAGCGGCGCTATACCCGCCTTTCCGGTGGCGAGGGCAAGTTCCCCAATATCCTGTTGATCGACGGCGGGAAGGGCCAGGTTACACAAGCGGTAGAAGCTCTGAATGAGCTGGGCATCGTTGGAGTGCAAATTATTGGTGTTGCCAAAGGAACTACACGAAAAGCAGGCTTTGAAACATTACATGTGGTTTCCAGTAACAAAGAGCTTGTACTCTCCGCCGATTCATCAGCGCTGCACTTAATTCAACAGGTGCGAGACGAAGCGCACCGCTTTGCTATCGCTGGCCACAGGGCAAAACGGGATAAAAAACGCAGGGAGTCCCCACTGGAAGGTATTGCTGGAGTAGGGCCCACCCGCCGCAGGGCGCTGCTGCGACATTTCGGAGGTTTGCAGGAGCTAAAGCGCGCAACAGTAATAGAGATTGCCAGCGTGGATGGTATCAGCCGTAAATTGGCTCAGGATATATACTCGGCACTACACCACGAGTAGAACAGGAATGAGCTGGCGATTAAATGGCCAGTTTTTTTCAAAGCGTTTCATTTTGCGCGATGGCTTGATAACGTACGCCCTCCGCAAGAATAGAGAAAAGTATGACAATCGCCAATCAACTGACACTGTTACGTGTTGCCTTGATCCCATTTTTTGTTTTGGTTTTCTATTTGCCGTACAAGTGGAGTTACATTGCTTCTGCTGCAATTTTTGCAGTTGCCGCAATTACCGATTGGCTTGATGGCTATCTCGCCAGAAAATTGAATCAGAGTACCGCACTAGGGGCCTTTCTAGACCCGGTTGCCGATAAGCTAATGGTGGCTACTGCATTGGTCTTGCTGGTGGGGCTGCATGACAACCCGCTATTTGCGATTGCAGCCGCGGTGATCATCTGTCGAGAGATTGCGGTCTCAGGACTGCGGGAGTGGATGGCTGAGTTGGGGCAGCGCAGCAGTGTTGCCGTTTCCTACGTAGGCAAAGTCAAAACTACTGCACAGATGGCAGCAATTCTTGTTTTGCTCGCCTTCGATGTTAGAGAGTTTCCGGTGATGGAAACTATCGGATACCTGCTTCTCTATATTGCTGCCGGCCTCACCTTGTGGACCATGGTGATGTATATACGTGCCGCATGGCCGGCCCTTATGGCTGACAGCCAGGATAAGTAGATAGAAGGAGCCAGCTCCTCTCTTAAAATTGGCGCCTCGACTCTGGCATTTGCTGGAAAACGAGGCGCTCTTTACCCCGCTTCAACTCGCTCTTCCTTTTCCAGATCTCTGCGCTCCTCTAAATTGTTAGATACTTTTCTGCGATCTATAGGAATCTCATGCCCGTCAAAAGCCACCTGATTATGATCTGGCTGCTTTGCATCACTCTCAATGTCGAGGGGCAAGTTGTACACGATGCCGAGTTTTATATTCTCAAGATGCAAAACGGCGATCGTTGGGATCAAGAGGATGCGGAAGTTGAGCAACGCTTACAGCAGTTGCGGCAGAAATATGGACAGCCTCCGAATATTGTATTCCTGCTTTGGGATGACACTGCATTTGGAGCTGTCGGCTTTCCTGCATTGCAAAAGAACTTTGGCTACTCAACGCCAAACTTAAACCAGATGGCGGCGGAAGGTATCAATTTTACCCGTATGTACACTGAGCCCTCCTGTACACCAACACGTGCAGCTGTACTCACCGGACGGCTACCGGTGCGCTATGGCATGGGTGAAGTAGGTATGCCCCATGAGTTTTCCGGCTTGCGTGCGGAAGAGGTCACCATTGCTGAGGTGCTTTCGCAAGCAGGTTATGCGACGGGCTTTTTCGGCAAGGGACACCTTGGAGATATCGAAGAGAGCTATTTGCATAATCAGGGTTTTGATGAGGCGCTGTTCACCCCGATGAACCAGATCACGTCCCTGTATAACCCTCAGGCAAATGTGGCCAATGGGGTGCTGGGTATGTTTCCAGAAATCTATCCACCTGATCCCTACCAGTTGGACAGCCCTGGTCTGATTCCCGCTGGCTGGGTAATGAATATTGAAGGGAAAAAGGGACAACCTGGGCGGGAATGGTGCGGAACATCCAATGAGTGCTTCGCTAAGTTTGATCCAGAAGCAGAAAAGAGAACGCTGGCGTTTATTCGCCGCAGTGCGGAGCAGAAGAAACCGTTTTTCGTTGCCTACTGGCCCAACCTCCTTAATTTCATGGCGATGTATAACCCCAAGCGGTCGGTGGCCGGGCTGATGGTTGCCGATGCTTTCCCGGCAATGGACGACTTTGTTGGGGCACTGATGCAAGAGCTGAAAAGCTTAGGGCTTGCTGAAAATACCTTGTTCGTTGCAATGGCGGATAACGGTCCTATGGTTCACAGTCCGCCGGCGGGGTGGGGTATGCTGCCCATGTTGTATCGGGGTGGCAAGGGGGATTTCACCGAGGGCGGCGTTCGAGTACCTGCTTTTGCCTGGTGGCCAGGAACTATTGAAGGGGGACAAACGGTAGGGGATATTATCCATGTCACTGATCTGTATACGACTTTTGCTCGCCTCGGTAGAGCAACTGATGCTATTCCCACGGATCGCGTCGTTGACGGCCTCGATCAGGCCGCTCTTTTTTTAAACGGCGATACCCATGGCCGTCGGGATTATGTATTTATTTATACCGGCAAGGAATTGGGTGCAACAGTAAAGGGGCGGTACAAGAGGCATTGGTTGGGAGCGGGGGAGGTGGCAGCGTCAGGAATGCCGGAGGCCTATTACGATCTGTATATGGACCCCAGGGAGGAGTCCCCGCAGTTGGTGCCGTTAATTCATACCCAGGGCCAGTTCAATCATATGGTGGCCCGCCATCGTTTGTTCAAACGTAAATACCCGGACGTAGCAAGCGGCAAAGGCATACCCTATACAGGATTGGCCAATGCGCGCCCTGAGACACAGGCTATTGGTGAACGCGTGCGCGCCGTCATCAGTGAGATGCCATTCACCGTTGAAGACTATCTTGAGTATCAGATCCCCGGTGCCGACAAGGTCGGCGACTGGGGACATTGAACTGCGAAAATAAAAGCGGGAAGCTTTAACTAGTGGTAGAGGTTCAGGTCCTGATCCAGCCGGACTTCACCACTGCGTTGCACTGTAATAGAGGGTACTATAGATGTACTCAAGCCAATCTTTGCTTGAAGTTCATAGGGTACCGATCGCTGTCCTCTATGAGCTAACTCTGCTACAGCGAACAGAGAGCCCATCCAACTGGCAGTAGCATCTACGGAGATGTCATCCTGGCCATAAGGGGCAATCGGCAACAGGTTATTTGAGGTTCCCGTCATCACTTTATGGCCGGCAAGACTGAGCTTGTAGTAGAGCCCGGTTAGAGGAAGCTCCTGGTTGTTTGGGTTAAAGATACGCAAGTGGATTCTAAAGCGGAGGTCGCTGCCGGCTGCAGGAGGAAGCGGCTCCAGCCCGACAATCTCAACCTCAGGCTTTTGAAAGTTGGGAGATAGAACGGCACAACCGCCTATAAATAGAGCTAACAATACTAATAAGTTCAGTCGCAAAAGCTTGATCACTGCTTGTCCTTGGTTTTTTTCTATTTTAGTGGGCGCGGGGTAGGCAGCATATTGTTGTTGCATCACCTTCGCAGCTCCATTTCTTCTACTTGGTTGTTGAGCAACCTTTCCATTTGCTTCATTCTCTTATCCAGATGGGCTGAAGAGAACTCTTGTCTTTGTTCAGACATCCAAGTGGCCTCACACTATTGGAGACAATTAATGAGTAAATGGCTGATTCTTCTGACAACAGTAGTAGTGATATTGTTCGCCAGCTGGAGATGGCTTTTACTCCCGGCTATTGAAAAATCGATGAACAAAGTTGAGCCGGGTAAAATTACAGCGCTGTCACCTGAAGGTAAAGCATTGCACCAAACCTTATTGGTAGGTGACTTACACGCAGATAGTTTCCTATGGGCTAGAGATCTGCGAAAACGAGCCGACTATGGCCATTTGGACCTTCCTCGAGCTCGAGAAGGCAATCTGGGCATTCAGGTTTTCACATCAGTTACCAAGTCTCCGCGGGGTTTAAATTACAAAAAAAACTCTAGTAAAGCGGGTGACAACATAACTTTGCTAGCAATCGCACAAGCATGGCCAGTAAGAACTTGGCGCAGTCTGTATGAGCGGGCGCTTTATCACGCCGAGCGTGTTAAAGCCCTGCAGGCCTCCGCGCCAGATGAAGTCCGTATCGTCAAAAGTGCAGCAGATTTGCGAGAGGTGCTTGTGGAAAGGGAGCGGGGCGGAGAGGTTTTGGCCGCATTGCTGGGTACTGAAGGCGCTCACCCCCTGGAAGGGAATATTGAAAATATAGGCCATCTTTATGATGCCGGTTTCCGGGTGATGGGGTTACAACATTTTTTCGACAATGAGCTGGGGGGCTCTCTGCATGGAGAAAGCGGGCGAGGCTTGAGTGCATTTGGCCGAGAGGCAGTGCAAGAAATGGAAAGGCGCTCCATTATAATTGATGTCGCTCACTCCTCCGAACAGGTAGTACGTGAAGTATTGGATATTGTCGAGCGTCCAGTAATTGTTTCTCACACAGGACTTCAGGGGGCATGCAAATCGCCTCGGAATATCAGTGACGAGGTAATGAAGGAGATAGCTAATAAGGGAGGTTTAATCGGGATTGGTTTCTGGCCCGGTGCTGTCTGCGATACAAGCCCTGAGAGTATTGTTAAATCCATTCGTTATGCCATTGATATACTGGGCGTGGATCATGTCGCACTGGGTTCGGACTATGATGGCAGTGTGACAGTGGCATTTGACGTGAGTGAGCTGGGGGTGCTTACCGATGAAATGCTTCGCCAGGGATTTACTGAAGAAGAGATCCGCAAAGTGATGGGGGAGAACCTGAGAGATTTCTTTCTTACTCAACTTCCCAGTTGATTTTACATATGAAGATTAAATACAGGTTCCACAATCTTCCCAGCTGATGGAGTAGCGCTGGTATTTGATAAATCACTGTTCTGGTGAGTTTGTTCATTGTAAGCGCGATATTCCTATATAGTTAATAGGAAATATATATTCTGCACTAATCCAAACATAATTTAAGCTATAAATTTGCGTCATATTTTGATCTGAAATTTCGTAAATCTAGTTGAAATTTCCTGTAATCAAATTCCGGTTTACTTTTGAAAATGACTTAAAGCTAAAAAAGCAGTAAGAAAATTGATAGAGATAAAGTTGTAGGTGAGAAAAATAGAACATGGGCCGCGATACCGCGGATAGGCAAAAGTCCACTATCTCTAAAGAATAGGGAGACCTCCATGTTCAATCCGAAACTAACAGAAACAGAATTTCTATTGGATCAAGCAAATTACATCCAACCCGGTGTCCACAATGATGTAAGGCGCGGAGTTTGTTACGCATTATCCTACATGTGGGTGAGACTCGGCTTGCAACCCGGCGGCCATATAAATATGCACCTCCAGGCAGGACTGCAACAGCGTTACCACAAAACAGGAATTGGAAACGCCCTTAACAGAGCAACTCCAGGTATGTTTTTAAGGGCTGTTGGCGGGTCGACCACCACCTTTGGTCAGCCAATCTATACTATGCAAAGGGCGATTTCCGCGCAGCAGCAGATCCAGGGAAATGTGATGGGTATATCGTCAGGGTTAAGGACGGTTTGTCGGGCAGATGGGTATATCGAGCACTGTATCGCCCGTGGGCATCAGTTGAATCCATTTGAGCCTTTCTCCACATTTTTACGATGGATACGGCAGGGGATGGCGCGCCTTAATCAAGGCTTTGCATTGATAGGATTCCTGGGCCCCAACAGTGGTCATGCAATTGCAATTCAAGTACAGAATGGTAATACCTGGAGACTTTTTGACCCCAATTTTGGTTCCTTTGTATTTAACGGATACAACCGCTTTAAGGCCGAATTACATCAGCTGGCTTTGATATACGTGGCGATGGGCACTGCTGGTGGAAGCTGGATGATTTCAACTTTTAGATAAGTAAATAGGGTTGTTTTATTGTCGAGATATCACAGGGTCGCTTAGGCGACCCTGTGTTATTTATATCGTACCATTTGCGAGGGAGTGTCAGAGTTACGGATGTATTATGTAATCACAAATGAGTGGCTCCGTGCGCAAAGAAGTTGATTCCTTTATTTATAATAATTAAGCTCATAGTAGGTAACTGTATTGTCATAGATATACGGTGTGGTTTTACATTTGTTTAGGGTAAATTTGGTGAAGCGGATATTCATTACTGTATTGTTTTGTATTACTTCCTACACGTCTCAAGCGGAAGAGCTGAAAATTGCAGAGTATATTAAAGTTAACCCACCTTCAGAGATGGATCTAACTTTTCAGGTTGTGCCTGATTATAGCCCTGATGAAGAAATTCTTCTGATCTGGAATGGCGATGAGCTGGACTACCTGGTTGTTACTGATCGTGAGCGAGGAGGGCAGAAGCATGAACTATATTGGCGAATGATATTAAAGGAATTTCAGAAGTCTTCGGGCCGAAAAAAGGTAAAAATTTCAAATGAAGGGGAGCTGACAACAAAGTCAGGATTAAAGGTGAGCTACAAGACTGTAGAATGGTTTAGTGAAGGCGATAAATCCGTTCAAATGTTGAGCCTTGTTGTTGGAAGGAAAGATGCTTATTGGCTTATTGTTAATTCCACGAATGAAGATATGGCCAGGATAACAGAGAGTTTTAAAAGAATTTTGGAAACAATTGAGCTTACGCGTGGCTAATCAGCCTTGATGAAGGCGCTATATGGCTTGCCTCAAACACCTTCGGAATTAAACGCGAACTATTCGAGGTGGATGATTTTACCACCTCAGATCTCAACTAATAGCTACTTTGCAGCGATGCACTCAATTTCAACTTGGGCGTCCAGCGCTAGGGACTCCACTGCAAAAGTAGTCCTTGCAGGGTAGGGGGAGGCAAAAGCCTTCCGGTAGATGTTGTTGAATTCAGGGGAACTCTTGATATCTGTTAAAATGACCGTGCATTTAACAACATCTTTCATTTCGTAGTCGTAGCGCTCCAGAGTTTGCTTTATATTGTCTAGAGTCTGTTTGGTCTCCGCAGAGAATCCCCCTTGGGCTAACCGCTTAATTTTGGCTCCGCTACTTCCGAAGATGGGAATTTCAGGAGGTGGCAAAAGTGGCAAAAAATCGGTAGCTAGTGTTAAGACACTATGCCAAATCATTGAATTCAGTATAGAAGTGGGCAACAAGATACGAGATGGGCTTTAGCAGAAATGTGGAGAGGCCCTTTTCCTTTTAGTTGATTAGGTACAATTTTTTATTATATCAATTAGCTCTGGTTGTTGGCGCCTTAATTATTAAGCATTATTTACAGTTAAAGTTGACTATATTCGACATCATAGTTTTACATAGAATCTAAGTTTTGTCCTAACCTGCTATTTAAGCGTTAAGAATTTCCTGCTGTTAAGGAGTTTTACTATGCGAAACAAGACCTTAAAGCTGCTAGTCTTATTCCCATTACTGCTTGGGTTACCTTTATTCGCTAATGCGTCGGAATTAAAAGTTGCTATAGCTAATGATGCGCCTCCTTATGTTGCTGATAACGCAAAGAGCGGGCTCGAGGTCGAAATAATCCAGCTGGCATTGCCTGGATATTCAATAAAATTCTTACAAATGGGTTGGGGGGAGATTCAAGATGCTATTAAAAATGGCATGGCAGATGCGGAGACAAATGTGTATGACCATGGCGAGACGGGTGGCCATTATTTCTCAAATAACTATGTTGGATTTGTCAATTACGCAATTAGTCGAAAGAGTGAAGATATTAAAATAGATAATGTGAACGATCTTGTAGGGCACCATGTCATTGCCTGGAAAGGAGCTCACCTGGACCTAGGGCCAGAGTTTGAGCGCCTCTTCTCCCCTGGAGGAGCGGGTAGCAAGAATTATGTCGAGATACAAGATTCACGAGATCAGGTTCGGGATTTCTGGAAGAACAAAGATTCGATAGCCATTATCGATAAGAATATTTTTGCTCACTTCTCCATGAACCAGGGACACTCTATGGATGAGGTGGATACTCACAAGGTCTTTTTGCCAGTTTCTAAATTTAAAATGGCATTTAAAGATGAAAAGACCAGGGATGAGTTCAATAAAGGGCTGACTCGTCTTTGTTCTACAGGTGAATATGCAAGACTTCTTAGGAAGTATGGCATTCCGGAAAAGGCGAATATCTGCAAATGAGCTGGGAACCTAGATAGTATTAGGGGCTTTCAGGATTTTCTGGCGCGCCAATTTCTAATTTGTATATATATACAGCCTGTATTTATTGACAGATAGCCGTCAAAAGGGTAATATTAGGCAAGCTGTCGAGTTGTATGCGCAGCGACCGATCATCCTTTCTTAAACCGGCCCCCCAGCCGGTTTTTTTATGCCTGAAATTTGAGACTCACCCGAGACAATCATGCTCACATTAACGCGATTTGCTTATGGCTCAGAAGCAACTCTGGGCCGGCTGCGTGTCGGTGATCGTACTTTCTATACCGTAGAACGCCCATGGCTGGGTAATAAGCCATTCGAGAGCTGTATACCGGAGGGGGTTTATCGGTGTGATTCGTACAGTTCTGCCAAATACCCCAACGTATGGGAGCTGCAGGAAGTTCCGGGCCGCTCAAAAATCATTATTCATACAGCTAACTATGCCTCTGATGTTCAAGGCTGTATTGGTATTGGCTCAGCTCAAGCCCCTGGCGGTTGGTGGGTAGTTCAATCACGTAAGGCCATGCAGGAGTTAAGGGACATGCTGCCGCCAGAGTTCGAATTAAGTGTCACCCACTACATACCGGAATACCCATGATTACAGCCATATCAAATCTATTCGGCAAGGTCATTGATAAGGCTTTCCCGGATAAGACAGAAGCCAACCGCTTAAAAGCTCAGGTTGATTCGCAGCTGATTGCGATGGATATGGCAGAACTGCAATCGGCCACCCAAGTAATCACAGCAGAGGCATCAGGGGAGTCATGGCTACAGAGAAATTGGCGGCCAGTAACAATGCTTACGTTCGTCGGGCTGATTGTTGCCCATTGGGTAGGGTGGACAGCCGAAAACCTAAGCGAGGACCAAACCCTGGCCCTGCTGGAGATAGTAAAAATCGGCCTCGGTGGTTATGTCGTGGGGCGCAGCGCTGAGAAAGCAGCTAAGTCTTGGAAGCAATCATGACTCAACAAGCAGAGCACTGGCACCTTAGCAAAAGCATCTCTATCACTCAGATAGCCAGCATCATACTTTTGGCAGCTGGTTTGTTTACTTGGGGCTCAGATGTAGAGAAGCGGGTAGGGGAGAACGCACAAGCAATCAAGCACGAATCAGCTATGCGTGCCCTGGAGCAAAAACACATAGCTGAATTCAAAGACGAAATCAGAACACGGCTCCAGCGTATTGATAGCAAGCTAGAGCAGTTGATTGAGAGAGCGGATTAATGGCAAGGCCAACTCTGTATTCCAAAGAGATTGCAGTATCTATCTGCACTTTGCTCGCTGAAGGGCTGAGTTTACGTGAAGTGCGCACGTATGAAGGTATGCCTGATAAGTCCACAGTTATACGCTGGCTGGCCACTAACTCAGAGTTTTGCGACCAGTACGCACAGGCGAAAGAGGTCTCAACTTTTGTCATGGCTGAAGAGCTACTGGAGATAGCCGACGATAGCTCCAATGACTACATGGATCGACAGGCAAGAGACTGTTCAGTAGAGGAGGTGCTTAACCCCGAGAACATCCAGCGTTCTCGACTTCGAGTTGATACACGCAAGTGGCTAATGGAAAAGCTCAAGCCCAAGAAGTGCGGGCAGAAGCTCGACATTGACCAGAAGACTGAGCATAGCGGTGGTATCAGCATGACCATCGACCAAGCCAACGCAATTTTGCAGGAGCATGGAATTGACCCCAGCGGAGAAGATACGACTGGCTCAAGCCCTGCAGACGGTCAAGGAACATAAGAAGTACAACAAGCGGCATTACTTCAGGCCGTATGACTGGCAGCTGCGGTGGTATAGCGCCTTTCAAACTCACAAGCAATGTCTGCTAATGGCCGCAAATAGGGTAGGGAAGACTGCGTCTGAAGCCTACCAAGTTGCAAGTCACCTAATTGGTGAGTACCCAGATTGGTGGCCGGGAATCACATTTAATTATGCTAACGCCTCGGCCAATAGCTCACCGTCGTGTAAATAAAATGTTTTACGGCGAGCTGACGCAGCGGGATAAGGTGCGCTGCATTGCCAACCATAAAACCAAAGAGGTGTGGGTTTATTACTCAACTAACACGACCGGCCCAGCAAATCGTGCTTTGGTTTATAACTGGCTTGATAACACCTTCACTTTTGTCGACTTGCCAAATGTTGCTTGCGCTGTATTCGCACCAAAGCAAGGGAAGATAATTACCTGGGATGAGCTGGCGGGGCTGAGCTGGAAAGAATTAGTCCAGAGCTGGGGCGATATGTCAGAGACGACATAATACCCGGTTATGTACTACTTCACTGACGGCCAACTAATGGAGGCCGACTATCTCGCCACCACCAACGGAACTGAAGCGGTTTATCTTGAACGAACTGGAATTGACCTCGACCAATTTATTAAAGCCCCCTCCAAGCGCTGGAAACTGATTCGGCAAATAGTCCCGCAAATAGAAGGCTCTGGCCAGGTGCGAATAACTATCGGCGGCTCTGATACTCCGATGGGTGCAGTACGCTGGAGGCAGCCGCGAACCTTTGATATTGCAACGGGGCTAAAAGTGGATTGCCGGGTAAAAGCCCGCTATCTCGCTATTCGTATTGAATCAATTGATGATGGTTTTTGGCGATTAACCCGGTGGGACCTGGATTTACTACAGGTGGATGGACGATGAGCTATAGAACGGGGCCAGGACTGCCGCGCACACTTCCTGAATTATGGCAGTTTGTCCGCCGCGAATTTATGTCCATCGAGCAGCTATACACTCGCGTCGAGACAGATGCGGCAACCGCCCAAAGCACTGCCGACCAAGCTGGGGGCGTAGCCAATGATGCCAAAGATCAAGCCAACAGCGCAGCGCAGGCCGCAGCTGATGCACAGTCGGACGCTGATGTGGCGCTCGCGGACCTCGATAACATTTCTGCGGATGGTCAGTTACACCCAAACGAAAAGCTCACTGTTATCCGTGAATATAATGAGCTGACCAGTGAGCAGGCTGGAATTGTTAACCAGGCGGTCGCTCTTGGGGTCACGACAGAAAAAGATAACTACGCGAATGCCGTCACCGCACTGACTAATTATCTGGGAGGGTTGAGCCCCAACTGGAATGACACCACCTTAACCACAACTGTCAGTCGGAGTATTTGGAATAGTAATTGGGAGTATGTTTACGAACAGAGGCAGATACTATTAAATACAATCTCCGCAATTCTTAAACAGTTAGCAGATAGTTCACAGAGTACGGCCAATGGCGCTAGTCTTGCTGCAGTCACCGCTCAAGCGACGGCAGATAATGCCCAGCTAGCTGCAGATGATGCTCAAGCTGAGGCTGATGATGCAATTCAGGATTTGGAGAATATTTCTGCTGATAGCCAGTTGCATCCTTCAGAAAAAATTGGAGCGAACCGCGAGTATAACGAATTAATTAACGAGCAGACGGGAATAGAAAATCAGGCTTCAGCCCTCGGAATTTCTACAGAAAAGAATAGCTATACAGATGCTGTCACGGCATTAACTAATTATTTGTTGGGGCTTACGCCCACATGGAACGCCACCCATAGCACAACACCTATCACCCGGAGCACATGGAATAGCTGGTGGCAAACAGTCTACGTCAGTAGGCAGGGGCTGTTAAACAAAATAGCCTCCGTACTGCAGCAACTAGCAAATGCAGCATAATCTACCGCAGATGGAGCGACGGCAGATCTCAGTGATATTGCGGCAGACGACATACTACACCCGACCGAAAAGCTGCAGGTAATTCGCGAGTATAGCCAAATTATTGCCGAGCAGGGCGGGATAGAAACTATTTAGATGGGTTTGACCCGGTTTGGAGTGATGCGACTCAAAACACTCCGATTAACCGAGATGGCTGGGATACAGCCTGGACAGACGTTCACGAGCAGCGCCAAACGCTGTTGAACAAAATTGCGGAACGAGCAGCGGAAGGGCACCAACTTGCTCCCGGCAAGCCTGTCGGTATTTTCGGGTTATGCGCTGCCGCCATTCCACGGCGGTACGCGCTATAGCTTGTCAATTGCTACCGTCACCAGCCCACCAAGTCCACGCTGCTTGCACGCCGATTTTACCGGCTCAACCGGTGAGGGAATGTGGTTCAACTTTCGCCACTACGATGGCCAGCGAGTCTTTAAGGTGGAAGAGGGTAAAACCTATATTATTTCCGCCTGGTCTCGCACATTGTCTCAAACAATTGATGTTCGCTTTGGGTTGCGGGACGCAGATGACGGCTCTGTTGATTTCGGCTACTCCGCCTATCAAGCTTACGGCAATTCTTTTGAAACTCGAAAAGCCTGGACTGTAACGGCAACCGGCACCGGTTACGCTTATTTGCGTGTGGCTGCCATTAATTTAAATGCTGGGGAATATCTGCGTTTCGACTGCCTGATGATAGAGGAGGCGATAGGGAATCAAACAGAGCCCAGCGCTTTCTCTAGACCAAGCGGAAATTATACCGACCCAGAAACCGGTATGGTGTTTGACCAGCGCGGCTTGCCGCAAAACATGAGCAGCATTGCCAGTCTGCCAACCAGTAGCAATGTGCTATCCGCTTTAGATAACGGATCGTCTGCGAAAATCTCAACCGCCTCGCACACGGTTCAGTACGCTGGTTTTACCGTTAGCTATAACAGTGGGTCAATCACCGGGCTCAACTTTTCAACCACTTATTACATCTACGCTGATGATGAGGGTTACTCAGGCGGTAGCTCAACCTATTACGCGGTCACCGATATCTCAAAGCTTGCAGCAGAAAGAGCGCGCCGACCGGTAGGAACAATCACCACGCCAGCAGATGGCGGCGACACCACCACGCCAACAAACCCCTGGTGTGTTGCCGCTGGAACCTGGCTGCGCGAAGGCCTATTGGCAGATAACTGCCAGCCCGGCGACCTGATTGAGTGCTGGGATGTGGGTGACTCCAATACCCACCTTGCACCGATCCAAGCCGTTAAACCCCAGGACAGTGTGCCCTGCGTACGCCTGACGATGGAGAGTGGGGCTCGGGTTGTATGTAGTAGAGAAACCCCAGTTACGGACCAGCGGGGGCGCGTCTACTTGGCCCAGGATTGCGCTGGCGTTGAGTTGGGAGCAATGCATTGCAGCGACCCGCTAACCTGGGAAAAAGTCGTTAGCGTCGAATGTGTAGGCCTGCGCACCGTCTACAAAATCTCCGTGGGCGGAATCTCATTTGCTGCCGGCGTAGACCCCGAGCACCGGGTAATCACCCACAATATTGATTACAAACCTTAGGAGGCTAATGTGCCTAGTTTTTCCGCTTTAGATGGTGTGCCAGATTTAGATTCTTGGCAATTTGCCTACACCATCGACGATGGCCGTAGCGCCGGCACCATTGTGCGAGCAACGATCACTCAAAAAACAGAATCTGCGAACGCCGAAGCCCAGGCAGTTGCAGTGCTCAAGTGTGTTATTGCCGTAATCGACAGTCAGAACAATGTGCAGACCGATGCGGCGGGCGATTCTATGGATACGGTGTACGTGACAACTAAGACATTAACCACCGATGCGGGCCAGACTGTGAATGTTGTTGATGAAGCTGCTGGTCTTGTATCTGACTGCATTGTTGAAGTGGCGAATCGCCTAGCGGTGCATAGCTCTATTGCAGCAATGGCGATTCCTAGTGGTTGATTAAGGTCACCTTGACAGCATTTTATCTTTGGGAGTTCCTTACTGCTCAAATGGAGTCTAGGTAAAAACAAGGTGACTGAAACCAGCCTAGCCCCGACTCTTATCTCTATCCATGAGAAGGAATTACCAAATATTTAGGCCTAAAGTTTACGCAATATTACGTGACCCAAAATGACCAATTACGGCTATAACCCCTACATGCCCGACTGGGAAACCCAGTACAACCCGGCACCATCTCTAATTCAACAACCCCAAACCCAACAACAATCCAGCATTAACCCAATGCAGGCCATGAGCTTGTACAACAAATTTGCAGGTGGTGGCGCATCTGGGGCAGGCAGTACAGCAAGCAGCACCGCAAGTACTGGCGCCGGCAGTGGTGCAGCAGGTGGTTCTAGCTGGATTGCATCAGCGGGCTCAATGGCAGCCATGGCCGCAATCATTGCCATTAACGAGCATGAAGCCAGGGATGGCGGTTATCGCGATGAGGATGATAAGGGCTACGCCCTGGACCTGCTCGGCGGAAAGGTGTTCGAGCAGGACGCCACCTACCGCTGGAAAGATGACCTCAACGATGCAGTTCCAGGCTCTGGGAGTATGGTTGAATCAATGGCAAATCTTGGCTCTCTGGATTTCTCCAACGCTGGCAAAGCGTTTGAAGATGGATTGAAGGAAGACCCACTAATCAAAGGCATTCTCAGCCTCTTCTAATAGGTGAAATATGGGATTTTTAGACAGTCTTAAATACTGGATTCGGTAACGCCTACAACATGGACGCGGGCGGCGTAAGCATGATGGGGCAGGGTGGTAACGCCATGCAGAACTACATGCAGCAGGTGGCAATGGCACCCTGGCAGAACTTGCAGTTGTACCAGGGCTCTATCGGTTCCCCGATTGTGCTTAATCAGTCCACCCAGGCCCAGAGCGGCTCTCCTCTTGGGGCTATGGGTGGGTTTATGCAGGGGATTGGATCAATCATGGGCTAGCTATTCGCGGGCCTTGATGAGTTTATTGCATCCTCCAATATTACCTCTGGAGCTTCCACTTTTTACTCGGTTTGTTTCGTCTAGAACAAACCACAGCCTGCAATGGTATGTGCCCCCTCCGGTGAGGTGGGTTCCTGTTGCGTCAGTATAAGAATTCACGGGGACGGTCTGCGAGTGTGAGAACTCGACAACATACTCGCCACTATCCAGTTCCGTCCTAGAGCTTGGCGCTCCGTATGTGAGAACCAGGTCAGTTAGTGAAGCTCCTCTCCAAGTGTCTATATCTGCTTGGGTCGCACACCCCGTTAATAGTGCCAAAACAACAGTCCATGTTTTACCCATGCTTTTCACCTTTTTTGCAACAGGTGATTCAAATAATCCAATTTCATTCAGTCAATAAATAGGTTGAATTATGCGACCAGTATTAATAATGGGGGAGCCGCAAGGCGTCCTGGATTCAGTTTTTGTCGGGCTAAAACAGTCCCCCTTAATCGATGAAGGTAACCCATTCTCGCCAGAAGTAGACCGCCACCAGCAGCAGATTATCGAGAACGATAGCCAAGTAGAGGCTATGAAAAAAGACAAGCTTGGCGGGATTGGTCGGATGTTGGCCGTTATGAATATGGGCTATCACGGCCAAGACCCAAGCGCAGCATTTAGTAGTTTCAACAGCAGGGTTGCCGCCCTCCAGGAGCAGAATACCCGGCTTAATTCTGAGGTAAGTGATATTAATCCAAAGCGGGCAATGATGGAGCAGCAAGGGATGGGCGTTCCTGAAACCGTTGGCTCTCCTTTGGCGCTTGCTAATGGCAACTATGGAATTGCAGTTAAAAACCTTGATGGCTCGACTGAGGTGCGTGACTTAGGTGTTTGATTTGATCCCAAAGTACATAAGGTAGATGACCAGCTTTTGACAACCACTGGCGGCAACACTCCAGTAGAGCTCTTATCGGATGAGCAGCTTCAGAAGATTTATGACCAGCGTATAAAGAACAAAAAAGGCGAGATTGATTTAAAGAATAATTCTGAGGCTAAAAAAACTGCAGCGCTTAACGCCAAAACTTACAAGGCGTATCAGGCTGGAATGGAAGGCTTATCTAAAGGGATGGAGGGAACTACAACCAATCCGTTTACAGGTTCACTCCCGGCGTTGACCTCAGAGGCCCAAACGGCTGATGGTGCTGTTTCTGCAATGGCTCCAATTCTCAAATCTCTATTCCGTGAGGCTGGTGAAGGCGTTTTCACCGATAAAGACCAAGAGCTGCTGCTAAACATGATTCCAACACGGAAGGACCACCCAGAAGCCCGTAAGGCCAAGCTTGAAATGGTCGATCGAATTGTTCGGGCGAAACTTGGTATCGATTTCGAAGATATTGAACGTGATGGTCCCGAGGCAGCAGCTGATGCCGCTAATACAGATAAAGACCCGCTGGGGATTCGATAAATGGCTTTAACTATCGCAGAAATCCGTAAGCAATACCCCGAATATTCGGATATGAGTGACGAGGCTTTGGCACGCAGCCTGCATCAGTCGTATTACAGTGACATGGAGTTTGGTGAGTTCGCCAATAAGATTGACTACACGCTGCCGGACCCTGCGGGTCTTAATCAGCCAGGCGCTGTTGAGCAGCTCGTGGACAATTCAATTGGTGAGTTTGAAGTATTGGGTGCGGTAGGTTCGTCGATTATGGCTGAGCCAATTTCCGGCCTCGCAGGTATTGCCCAATCATTAAACCCTTGGGCTACACAGGGGGCAGGCTCTCGCGCTGTAGAGGCAACTCGCGATTTTCTTACTTATGAGCCGCGCACAGATATAGGCAAGGATAAGCTAAATACTATAGCCGGTTATATCGAGCCTGTCGGCGAGGCATTGGAGTATGTCGAAACAGGCCTGGGCGACGTGACCTATAACACCACTGAGAGCCCGGTATTGTCCGCTGGCGCCACCACTATACCAATGGCAATATTGGAAGCGCTCAGTGTTGGCCTTGCAAAAGGTGCAGCTCGAGTCAAAAAGGCTACTCCGGAGAATGTAAAAGCAGAACTATCTAGGCTCGGAGTAGACCCGGCCCAACTGTCGGATGAAGCTGTTCTAAAGGCGGTGAATGAGCTGAACGAGGGCGCTGACTTCTCTGGGGATAGACTGGTGGGTGTTCTTGAAAATGTCGATATGCCTGAGGACTGGGTGCCGAAAACCCGGGCTGAACAGCAAGGCATTGAGACTGGCAACTTTGACCTATGGCGCAAACAGAATGAAGCCGCTGCTGGCGTCTATGGCAGTAACGCTGAACAGGCAGTTAATCGATTTACTGATTTCCGCGAGCGTCAGCTTGGCAGGGTAGCGCAGAGCCAGTTGGATAGCCTGGGGCCAACTGAGGGAGCCAGTTCACTCGCAAGTAGCTCGGAGCTGCTCTATGACGGCATTCTTTCAAAAGTAGAGAATGCCAAGCAGGCTAAGTCCGACGCTTACACCAGAGTGGATGATATTGCCAAAGAGAATGGCCCGATGATGGCTGAGGGCTCGGTAATGCAAGAGGGGCTGGGTGCGGCTTATCAGGGTTTCAATGGTGACATTAAGCTGGCGAGCAAGACTGAAACGCCCAACGCCTATGGGTTGTATGAGGAGCTGCAAGCAGCTCTGCGCGGCGAAAAATCCTCAGACCTGCCCGGCGCGCTAACAGTTGCTACGAACAAGATGGAAATCCTGGATAACTTTGAGAGCCTGCGCCGTCGAATTTCTGCGGCTGAGCGGGCTGCCGCTCCAGGTTCTGCTGACCAGGCGCTGCTGGGGCAAGTGCGCCGTCAATATGATAGCTGGCTTGATGAGGCTGTGGGGAGTGGAAAGTTCTTTGGCTCACCCGAGCAGCTGGACGCCTTAAAAGAAGCTCGCCGCCTGAATCGCGATTACATGCAGATAGTTAAAGACACCCACAAGGACGGCAAGCCAACAGTCCGCACCCGCATCATTAATGATGTTGTGAACGGCCGTAGCACACCTGAGGAGGTGGTAAACAAAATTATCGGCGGTACCGGAAAGAAGCAGGGCGCAGCTATTGTTGAGGACTTCAAACGGTTATTCGGTGAAGACTCCCCTGAATTTGGAGCCCTGCGGCAGTCTGCCTTTATGAATATTTTCGGCCCAGCTTTTAAGGTGGCAGAAGATGGAAGTCTGCAGCTATCCAAGGGTAATTATATTAACCGGCTGTCCGACCAGTTAAAGAATAATGAGAGTAATCTGCGGGTATTGTTCGATAAGTCTGAGGTGGGCCGTTGGAATAAATTTGCCGGCGAGCTTCGAAAGCTTCAGGAGGATGTGCGCAAGAAAAACTTCTCAGGCTCTGAATACCACTTAGCCGGGCCGATGAGCGCGCTGGTAGATAAGGTCGACATTATTGCTCAATGGTTACCCTTTATGCGTGAGGGAGCAGAGAGCGTAAGCAAGAGCCGCCGTTGGCGAGAACTGAAAAAGAACGGCCTGGCTGAGGGTGATTTCACTGTGTCCAATGATACCGCCACCTTGCTTGGTGCTTTACTGGGTGGTGCACCGGCACCCTCCGGGGCAGCGCCGGCTTTACTGTTGAGCGAGGACGACGAACTCCGTAATCAGGGGGTCCTCGCCACCAACTAAGGCCATGGCGTATTAGCTGCTAGACCTCTCTATTCGGTCTCACATTCTCCTGTTATTAAAAAACATACACATGCGATAGTAGCAGCACTTTCTGGCTGTAAATTTGGTTGAAGGTGCCGCAAGTCTGTTCAATCCCTAGTGTATTACTTCAATTTCGCCGTTTTATAAAAATTCACTATTTAATTGATTTGAAGGGAAAAATTCTCCAATACGCCACGTTGTAGCGCGTATGAACATGGTTGCCACTCGCTTTCTTAGAGTTATTATCTGTCTTGCAAACTTGAACAAGCAGGCCCGCTTGGGACACAATTTAATGGTCGAAAGGGCGGCTACATGAGAGCGGCCAATATAGATGGTGCTGTATGAACATACAGTATTCTGATAAGTTACTCTCGTGCCGTTAAGTGCCCAGCCAAAAAGGAGGCTGAAGTACATGAGCACCCCTTCTAACCAGGGTGCTCAGGGCGCACATGCATTATTGGGACTGGCAGTATGACGACCTGCACCCAACAGAAAGAAGGAGTTGATAGTAATGGCATTTATAGAGCTTCAAGCTGAGATACAAGCTTACCTGGACACAATACATATGACTGCTGATACCGCTGATCCAAAAATCAAGGATATCCTTATAGCGCAAGCCAACCATCTGGGTGGGGCTGTTAACTGTTTAGTGGATGAGCTAAATACTCTTACAGAGAAGCAGGAGCAGCTTCGAGCGTTGTTAGGGTAAAGGTGTAGGGGCTCATGTTGCTCCCCGCCTAATCATTACCTACTTGCATGTACTGTATGAAAATACAGTGTTCACTTAAGAGCAGAGCTGCCCCTTGCGTAGTACGGGGTGATATCATCGCATGAAGTGGATACTATAAGTGTTGAAAGTGGGAGCTCTATCTTTTTCGCTTAAGAAAAAATATTTACCACTGGGGTTTGTGTCGCATGAGGGAAGGGGAAGTTAGTGCACCAAATTTGCACCAAAAGGTCTGTAACTTCTTGATTTTTAAGGATCTAGTGGTGCCCGGGGCCGGACTTGAACCGGCACGGCCGTGAAGCCGGGAGATTTTAAGTCTCCTGTGTCTACCAATTCCACCACCCGGGCAGATCCTTTGCGAGAGAGGGCGATGTTTAAAAGTTGCCCTTCATTCTCACTTTCATTGCATTCAACAGGATACTGCAATGAAGAGAAAAATGGAGGCTAGGGTCGGAATCGAACCGGCGTACACGGAGTTGCAGTCCGCTGCATGACCACTCTGCCACCTAGCCTTTTTCATCCGCCTTTGGCGGAAAAGAACGCTGCGAATTCTATCTGATAAATCTGAAAAATCCTAGCGTTTTCTTATACTTACGTGCGTTTCACTGTGTAAGTGGGCGCCATTTTAGGGACTCTAGAGGATTAGTCAAGCATTGTTTTCGTCAATGTTGCAAACAAGTGAAAAAAAGTAGGAAAAGTTACCTTCTGATGGTGGTGGGGGGTCGTAATAACTTTTAGCGCTGGTGCTCAGAAAACTATTTCTATTTGTTCTAAATTAATTTTAGGGTGTGCTGGCAATCTCTGATCGGTGTTCGATACTGTCTTTAACTGGCTAACACATCTCCCCCAACGTGTTTAGTAATGCTGGTAGGGTGGCTCACATGGCTGTCACCTGGAAGCAAGGATGAAATCCTCCAAGTTTCACTCCTAATGGTCTTGGCCCTGACGCTCTCCCCCCCGTCGTCAGGGCTTTTTTTTGTCTACTGGTTGCTGGAGTCTTTCACCTGGTCTGTAAGGTTTTCTGTGACTAATGCCTTTACGGGCTTACCGGCCGCTTTCTCAGACAATGCTCTAAATCTTTTCAGCGTTACTTCCCCGCGTGTGCGAGCCAGTTCTTGCGCGACGTCATCAATACTTGCTTTGCCGTTACTGGCTTCGCGAATCTCGCGATCCAGTTGCTGCATTACGCCAGCCGCACGGGCGGTAATAGGGCCGGACGAGCGCTCAACCAGTAATGAAGGGGCCTTCTTACCCCACTTAATCAGTTTATCCATTGCTTCCTGGTAGCGGGTTTCACTGATGCCACCAGTTCGCCTTAAAATCTCCAGAGAGTAAAATTCAGCTAATCCCTCTACAATCCAATCGCTCTCATCGTCACCGTGAATCCCCGTGCCCACATGAACTAACTCGTGGATCATGCTACTGGTGCGGTTGCCGCTGATCAGAGGCCGGTCAGCATGCATATATAGTGAGCGTGTCCCCGACAGTCCGCCGCGCCACATGGGATCGTCAGCGGTTACGATCAATAGATGATCAGGGAAGAGGGGGAAGATTTTCTTCAATTCTGGCAGGTTCCAGTTGAGGAAGGCCAGGATGTCCTGCCGCCGTATGTTTTCATTTTTTGGGCCTGCGACACGAGTTTCCGTACCGGCTATCACATCCTGCCGACTGCCAATTTTCCCTACAATCATCCAACCCTTGGGTCTTACAAACTTACGCTTCGGGTCTGATAGCTGATATAGATTTTCTTTAATCTCAGGGTAGGGTAGAGCCGCATACCATTGGTCTGGAAGTTCCAGCTTAAGTCGGGCGGTAGAGCGGCCACGGCTGGTTGCCGATACTGGTGCAATCAATTTGTCACTGCGAAGAATTGCCCAATCTTTGGTGATTCGGGAATCATAACCCCCGTTACTGCGCTGGTTGTCGATTACAAAGCTGTACTTGAGGACAGGCTTCTTTCCCTCAGGTCGCCAGGTTGCTTTGTCACCCTTTATTTCCAGGGGCTCGTCACTTTCCAGGTCCTGGTAGCGCCCAGAACTCAAGTTTAGAACGAGTTTGCTTGGCATATCTTCACCGCTGAGCGCCATTTCTACCTCAGCCAGCTTTGAATCGGGTGAGATTTCTGCACTATAAAGGATCTCATAAGCCCGAACAGCAGGGGATAGAGTGGCGAGTAGTAGCGGTAGTGTTAGTAGTTGTTTGAGCATCATTTCTTCGGCAGGAAATCTAACAATTAGTCGTTTCGACAGTATCTAAGCCTACAGGTGCCCTTGTGTCACCTTCAAGCAAACTGGTCACAAGCTGCCAGCGAGTGACGAGGCAGTCCAGAGTTATGGGGTTTCTTGGTGCCACAATAGAGATAGCATATATTTTAAAGAATACACTTATTAAGTCGTTATCAAATTTATTTTATAAAGTATGAGACCTCCCATAAATGTAACCAAGGGGAGTCAAGTAACTAGGCGGGAGCTTTTAAGTGTTGATTGGGTTGCGTCTGTGGTAAGGGTTAATAGAGTCCAAAAAAAGGCAAGGCCGTAGAATTACTACGGTCTTGCCTAGGCTTTCGTAGTCTAAAAGATGATGGACTTTAGTTACCAATATCGGATCGCACGGGGATCAACGAACTGCATGCCATAGGCGCTCAGTGCGAATCCGTCTGGAAAACTGCCCATTACCGATTGCTGCGGGCTAACTGCAGCCAGGTCCGATGGGTAGTAACCCCCCTGCACAAATTGCCCCTGCCAATTGGGCGATGTCTGAGGCGGGAAGCCATGTAGGGGACTCATGGTAAAGCCAGAGTAGGGGGTTGCAGGGGGTGGTCCCTGTGTCGTAGTGGCGTGGACACCACCGGCCCGGGCATGTTCTTTCGCGGACTCAAAAGCTGACCCGACCCCGAACAGCTTGGGAACACCGGCACCCACTCTCTCTGCGCCTAGCGGCATTGGCGCGGCCAGGGAGCGGATAAGCTGGAATAGGCCGGTCACCCGAGATACATCCTTTTGTCTAAATACACCTTTAAATAAAGGATGATGAGCGAGTAAAAGAGCAGCCATACCGGTAATGTGTGGCGCAGCCATTGATGTGCCCGATTGCACATCAAATCCTTTGTCTGGGACAGATGAGACTATGCCTACCCCGGGTGCGGCGACGGATATTTCCTGTCCAAAAGCGCTGAATGTCGGAATAAACAGACCGTCTGCTGTGGCTGTTGAGGGGATGACTGTTTGCGCTTCCCAGGAGTCCTTGGGGAATTCATTCAGCATTCCGAAGGCACTCACGGCCATGGTATTGGGTGATCTGGCGGGGTATTGAACTGCGCCGCCATTATTACCTGCAGCGACTATACAAGCTATGCCATGTTGTACAGCTTCCTCGATTTGCTGCTCAACTGCTTCTGATGATTCAGAGCTGCCGAGGCTCATGTTCACCACATCGACGCCGATTTCAATGCAGTGCGAGAGAGCATCGATCAGGCTGCTAAATTGCCCTCCAGGGAAAACTTTAAAAATGTAAATTTCAGCTTCCGGGGCGAAACCTCGGATGGCTTCGGATCCTGGGGGTTGCCCGGTAATGATTCCTGCGCAGTGGGTGCCGTGGCCGACGATATCTTGAGCCCAGCTCTCGGTATCGTAGTTGTTGGTTACATCGATACCATTTTTTAAGTGGCCCAATATCGGGTGCTTGTTGTCCGCGCCGGAGTCAATGATCGCGATCTTGATGCCTTTGCCGGTATATTCATCGGGCAGCTGGTCCAGGCCCATGTACTTTTGTCCCCAGCCATATGATGCATCATTGGGGAAGTTGGGTATTGCCTCACTTAGGGGCTGGAGCTTCACCAGGTTAACACCCGAAAGGGATAGAGATGGGCAGCGAATATATTTGTTCCAGAAATCTTTGGCTGGGCGGATCAGAAGTGATTTCACCTGAGCGCCGCCACTTTGCGCAAAAATATTGAGGGCTACTTCCCCTTTATTATTGGTAACGCCTTCTTGAGGAAATCCAGCGCTTTCAATAATTATTTGTGCGTCGCGTATCGGTTCGCCTTTTGCACCGATAACGCGGAAGTGTACCTGCTGAGCTTGGACATGGTACTCACGCAGTAGACCTGGCTGTTGTGCAAAAACGGCGGAAAAGGTCGGGGAGTAACTTGCCTGCCCGTAGGAGAGTAGGGAGTCAAGTTCGACAGCCACATTTGGAGGTGTCGTTTGGTAGAGAGCTGCGGCAGCATCCACATCCATACGAACTTTATAAATACTGGTCGCCTCATCTGCTGATGAGAGTGTTTTCAGCTTTCTACCTGGGCGTATTTCGCGAAGCACTTCACAGCCGGCTTGTCTTGCAATGGTGGTGATCACGTTGTGCATTGAGCCCGCGCTCAATGGCTGCACGCCTATGGACTTGGCCATAAGGCTACGGCGAGGCGAAATAAGCAACTCGACTTTTTCTGCAACCTCGACCGAAGGTTCTCCTGCGGCCTTTTCTTGTCGGGATTCAGTCATGTTCATGTTCCTTCGCTTTCAGTGCGGTACTGACTTAGCACGCGTGCAAAACATCTGAAAGTTGTGAATCGAGTGGGTTTCAGTCCTAATTGAGAGGATGAATCGGTTGATCCGGGTCAATAATTACCTTGCCCCCAAGTTTCTTTCTTAAATCATTGACGGCATCAGGTGTGGCCACGAGCGTGACGTTACTTTTTCGTAAAGTAACGTCTTTCACATCGGGGCAATTCGAAGCTTCCTTCACTAATTCCTCTAGCTCCAGAGTACTCGCTGATACTTTCCGATTGGGCACAGCTACATATTGCTCAAACTTCTTCATTTTTCTCTCACTATTACTGCGCTATTTGAAGTTGTCCTGAGGCGAGCTCGCCTGATGGGAAAGGGCGCAAGGCCCCGTCCCGTATGCGTCTCTAGTGCAGGTAGGCCTGCTGTTGCAAAGCTGAGTTTGGTTGTGGCATCGCCTGGTAGGCCAAAGGCTGACCAATCCCTGCCAAACTTTGGAAGGGTTGCTGGGGTGGTTGTGGTACAGCCTGGAATGGCACAGGTTGGTTCAGTGGAGTGAAAGCCTGTGGAGGTACAGTTCCGTACTGCTCGGGGATAAATGGGGCCAACTGATTGACCGGCTGACCGATGTACCCTTGAGGGACGAGGTGTGGAGCGGCTTGGAAGGGCAGTAAATGGCCTAAGCGCGCCACATTGTTCAGAAATTGCCCCTGGGGTCCACCAATGTAGTTACCAATAACAGGGGCAGCACGGCTTACGAATTCACCCAGAAGGCCTTGAGGTGCCAGTTGAGGAGCCGCCTGGTAGGGCAAATATTGCCCTAGCTGGGTGGCTGCATTGATCAGCTGTGCTTGCGGGTTATTGATGTAGTTAGCCAGCACGGGGGCTGCGCGGTTTATCAGTTCACTGAGGTAGCCTTGGGGGGCAAATTGATGAGCGTATTGCGGGGGAATTTGCGGTACAAACTGCTGGGGAACATGGGGAGCAAATTGTTGCGGGACCTGCGGTACTGCCTGGAAGGGTAGTAACTGTCCCAGCCCACCGAGTGCATTGATCAGTTGACCCTGTGGGCCGCCCACAATTCCGCCAATAACCGGTGCTGCTCGGCTCACAAACTCCCCTAACAGTCCTTGTGGTGCCAATTGTTGCAGGGGAAGATATGGTTGATGCGGGGTGAGACCGATAACAGGATTGATCGGAGGTACCGTATAGTTTTGTGGTTGTCCAGGGATCCCTTGAGCATATGCGTATGGTTGGTACATGAACGTACTCCTCGAGTAGACCTTTAACGATAGGGGCAGCTATCGCCTAGGTTATTTCATGGTTTCCGGGTGAGAATTTTGGAGCCCGATAGAGCTCCGTTTTTAGGGTCAGCCTGCTGATAATGAATCGGTTTCTAACTTTGAACTTGATGTATCTCGCGACGGACATCCAGCTGGCTGATCTGAGTATAGAGAAGCATTTCAGAAGTGCAGGGAAAGTTTGGAAGTTTTTATTGAGGGAAATAAAAAGGTAATAGAGACGTAAAGATGGTCAAGAAATCTGTTCAAATTTTATGGGTATATCTTGCTAATTTTAATGAAAAGAAGGTGGTAAATCCTTGTCTAGGTTGTTGATCATTAAGCGTTGAGGTTTTTCGGTTTCGATAAATAACTAGGAGTATTGAAATTAAAAGAGTGTTTTTGGTTCGCTAAGTGCACATTGGTGATCGGCGCTGATAGTTGTTTACGGCTCTAATAGCAAATTGCTATGAAGTTGGCTTTTTTTATCCCTCATTTATGGGGAAGGGCTAAATGGCGCTATTTAATTTACTAAAATCATTGTATTTTCTGGTCTTAGGGCGCTCAAATTTTTATTGATGACTATTAGAGTTATATCTGAAGTGTCACGCGGGAGACTATGTATCTACTTTTCAACTTTATTGTTGAGCCATCACTAGGATTGATGTTCGACCAATGGGAATTCTCTACCACTGACTCCATTTAAATGTAAGTTTCCAACGCGCGTACTTTACCCCTGGAGCCCTCTGGGCTTAGGCTGGGAGTTTATATCTATTGCAGTGGAACAGTTTATAATTGTGGGCAACCTTCGAAATGTGAAAAACCTGAATAAATCGATATTCAAAATCACTTCCTGCCTCCCGATGTACCATCATTAATCATGTTAGATTTAAGCGCGTAAACTGTAAGTTGAGGGTGGGGTGTGTGGGAGTACATGTAAAAACGCTTCCTTTTGGCACCCTGATATTCGCGCCAAAAAGTGCTTGATCTTTCAAAACCGGATGGGTAGTATTCGCGTCCTCGGTGAGTAGCGCAGCCTGGTAGCGCACTTCGTTCGGGACGAAGGGGTCGGAGGTTCGAATCCTCTCTCACCGACCATATTGATGAAAAAGCCCGCTAATGCGGGCTTTTTCGTGTCTGACCACATAGTTCCGTGTCAATTAATTTTTGGCAGGGATGTCCAGTTCTGATTCAAAGTGAGCAGAATCGCGAGGCCCAAAAGGCGAGCCCCTATTCTAAATGGCTGGTTAGCTCAAAATAGTCTCTCTACGGAAGACGGTTATTGCGCTTTATTCCTTAGTCTGGTCAATCAGCCAGCAGTCTCATCATGATTGATGAATTCAGTTTTAGCTTTCCAGAGAAACCTAAAGGATCTACAGACACTCTCGACATGCTCTGGAAGTAGTTTATATGCCTTGTATATTTTATAAGCTTAGAAAAAGCCCCCTCAAATGATTGATTAAAGTCAGCAGCTATAAGCCTCACTTATAGTTCTATTATGCATACCTATTGGGCATTTCAGAGGTGGTTTCATATATTCATTGCAAGTCATTTTGCTTAAACGCACAGACGGCAGTCCAAATTGCACTGTGGGAGAATATTATGAGAAATTCTGGGAAAATTATTATAGGTACTCTGTCTGCGATAGTATTTCATTATACTGCAGCAACCCTTGCGAGTGAAAACTATAAAAGTGCCCCGTCGAAATTTGCAGCCAGCTATGAACATATTGACATTGAGCCTAAGTGGATCGGTGATAATAAACTGGAGTTAGTGCAGCCAAAGAGCTTTCGGCGTTGGGTATTTATTGGTTCTCCAATAACTCCAAACGGGCTTAATGGAGGGGGTGCCAGTTTTCCTGAGTATCACAATGTTTATGTTCAACCTAAGGCTTTTGAGTATTACCGGAAGCATAGTAAATGGCCGGAAGGAACCATTATGTTGAAGGAATTGCAGCTTACCGGGGGTAAGGTAACCGAACCGGATGGTTCACGCTATGAATCTTCGGGGCGAGGGTATTTCCCCGGGCCGGTTAATGGAATGGATGTTTCGGTTAAAGATTCTACGCGATTCCAAGAGTCGAATGGTTGGGGGTATTTTAATTTTGGTCATCATGCACCTCCATATGCCGCTAGTACAAAAGTAATGGATATCGCTAGCTGTGCAGGCTGCCATATGGCTAATGCGTCAGAAGATATGGTGTTTATGGATCTTTATAGACCTTTGGTTACTCCACTAGAGTTGCCGGAAATAAGGTAATCAAATTATTTCATCAGCTATTATACTGGGTTTCTTTTGTTCTAAAGAGTTCCAGTCAAAGCTGGCCGCGGCACCTACAAATTTGTTCAATGCCGGCGGTGCGATAACATTATTGATTGTGGCTAGTCCTACTTTGCGTGACAAGGGTGGGTCTGCTAAGGGGCGATAATCAAGGTCTGGCTTTATTAGGGAGTGTAGGGGGATCACACTAACTCCCACACCTTCCCTAATTAAGCACTGAATCCAATCTTCACGCTCGCTACGAAATATGATATCGAGAGCTAGCTCCTGTTCTTTATTGAATATTTGCCCTCTCTGTCTTAGCTCACAGTGTAAGCGCTCAATATATTGCTGATTTGTGAGATCAGAAATAGAGATAGAGTCATTCTTTAGTAGTTCATGGTTGGACGGGCAAGCTACAACCATCGGCTCCTCAAACAATTGCAAGTACTGAATCCTCGGATGCATTACAGTCTGAGGAAAACAAAAAATGGCATCAAGGTTCCCTGTTAATAAGAGTTCTTCGGCGGCAGGTGGTGTTACATCGTGAATTACAATAGATATTCCGGGATTGCTCCTGTGAAACTGATTCAGCATCCCGGATAGTGCTTTCGGGCCTATAGTACACATGGCGCCAATATTTAGCTCGCTAGCTTCTCCAGAGGTGATAGCGCGTGCTGTCATGTTCACCAGCTGGCGTGTACGGTCAATTTGTTCGAAGCTACTGCGCAAACTACGCCCCAGCTCTGTCATTTCTACGTGGCGACCTTCACGATGTACCAGGATCCCGCCAAGTTCTGCTTCCAGTTTTTTGATGCCTTGTGTTAATGCAGGTTGCGACACATGGCACTTTTCAGCTGCGCGAGTAAAATTTCTGGTGTCTGCCAGTGCAAGGAAATATCTAACTTGTTTAAAATCCATTTTTGAAATCAATCTTAAGAATTATATGCTCGTACCATATCACGGAAGCCCTATGTATTGGCTTCCACTTAATTCTGAAGTGGTGACTTTACAAAAATAAATTGGATCTGTTCACGCTAATGGGCGTTTTTTACAAGGCGAGTATACGTAACTTCTGGTCACTTTGGGGCTGGGAATCGAAAGCCTCTATATTGCAAAAATAGATTTATTTCTAATAATTTTTAATGTTTTAGTGGGAGATGTATTTAAAAATTAAAGACTGGGTGGTGAATGTTAGAGCGGCCAAATAGTATGCTCTGCATTCGATTGTACTTTGTGCTCTCCCCCTCATAATCAACCGGACATTGCTTCTAGATTTTGTTGGCACAATTATTATTGTACAGAGCGTTGAAATAGTGAGCACGCTTGGCTCGAGGGTGCTCACTAAAGGGGTTTATATAGGTGTTGAATTAATTTTTAACTTGCCTGATCAATCCTTCTTGGCAAGTGGAGGCCACCAGTGTTCCATCGCGAGTGAAAATCTGGCCGCGAGTAAAGCCTCTGGCGCCCGTTGCTGATGGGCTATCGGTTACATAGAGTAGCCACTGGTCCAAGCGGAAATCGCGATGGAACCACATGGCGTGATCAACACTCGCCGGCATCAACTGGGGATCGAACAGGGATATGTCGTGAGGCTGAAGGGAAGTTCCGAGCAGTCCCATATCTGATGCATAACATAGTGCTGCGCGGTGTTCCATCGGATCGTCAGACATCTCGCCCTCTGCCCGCAACCAGAACATGCACTTGGCTTCACGAGTCTCTGCGCCAAAATAGCTTTGGGGATCTACTGGGCGAAAATCGATCATATAGCGTCGCTGGTCGTACTGTGGGCTAACCAGTCCAGCTTCCAGGGCTAATTCCTGAGTGTTTTTTAGGCTCTCAGGGGCGGGGATCTCAACACAGGGCATGTCGGCCTGGTGGTCAAATCCGGGCTCCCTTATCTGGAAAGAGGCGGACATATTAAAAATAGCGCGCCCTCGCTGTTTGGCGACAACGCGGCGAGTAGTAAAGCTGCCGCCATCGCGAATGGGGTCTACTTCATAGATCACCGGGAGTTCACTTGAACCTGGGCGGAGGAAGTAGGCGTGTAAGGAGTGGGGTAGACGATGCTCAACAGTGCGAGTTGCTGCCATCAGTGCCTGGCCTAAGACTTGCCCACCAAAAAGCACTTTTCGATAGTTTTCAACGTGATGACGACTGCGGAAGAGATTTCGATCCAGCTCTTCGACATCCAGTAATTTACCTAATTTTTCCAACATAAGGGGTTTTGCTCGTTACCTATTCCACTGAATACAATTTCCAGACGGGAGCATATGCTCTTAATCAAAAGGATAATAACAGCAAAACTCTCTAACCCCATTCATATTTTGAACGGTAGGTATATTTTGGTCACAGATGCCACTGTCCTTTGGTCGGCAGTGCTTCAACCTATGAGAGTTGCCGGTTTGTTCTGTCAATTTGAAACCCTGTGCTATTGACTAATGCGACTTGTCGAATTCTTACTTATTTTTGTGTTATAAAGCGCCAATAGTTGCTGGGACAGTTGGACTAATTGGTTTTCAGCTATCTCACAAAAATTGAATAAGAGTAGTAGGAGATAACACAGGTGCCACAAAGTAATATTGATATCCGTCCACCACTCAACTTTGGCAAAGTTGTCAGCAGGCACCGTACTGCGAAGGCTGTGGCTGGGGGCGTTGGCTCCGCTGCATACTACGGGGTATGGGGGGCGCAGACGGCTACAGGAGCCACTTTGACAGGATTGGCTACCGGTGCAGCGGCAGCAACTTCGGCAACAGGAATTGGCTTGGTTGTCGCTGGGACGGCACTGTCTATTGGTTATGCTGGATTGGCAGCTCGATCTGCTTACAAAACCAATAACCACCTGAATGCGCTGAAGAAAATATTTGCGAACAGAAAGTCCTACAACTGCCCCTGTAAAGGTGCTGTCACCCACGACTATGTTTCAGGGCAGGTGCTTCCTTATATTATTAATCAAAAAAGCAAGAAGCTGCACCGCAAGATGGTTGAGGCTACGCCAGGTGTAGCCACGATTGAATATACGCGGAAGGCTGTTAAAAATTTGTACAAGCGCTCACAGGGTACTCTCGGCAAGGAGCGTAGTTTTGCTGCAGAGTGGTTGGCGCAGCACTTGATCTCCCATGATTGTGAGTTGGCAAACGCGATTGTTGCTGAACTCTATTCTGAGGAGGAAATGCTTTGGATTCGCACGCAGGATAGTGATGTAGTGGCACCTTTGTTAGAACTGAAATTCAAATCTGTGTAACTGCAGTCCGCTCGTTCCTTCTGCTATTCCAGATGTAGTTCTAAAGTACCAGGGGTGATGGAATACCCCGGCGTCCCTTAATCGTTAAACTTCCTGGCTTTTTCCTCCACTTTAGATTGCCAAATGTCACCACATGCTAAACTTAAAGGTTACCCTTTCGTCTAAATTAGGCTCGTTTTGAATAAAAATCGAGCAAAATAGACTAATATTTTCAATATTAGGCAGTCTAATTCCCCGATTCACTTTTCCAACCGACTTGAATTGCCTATCATTCATGAATGAATAGTCAATTTCAGTCCCCATTTTTAAGGGCAAAGAAGGTCGGAAGTATGGATAAGGCAAAAGAGAAGGTTCAGAGGTTCCGCGCGCGGGAGCAGCGTATCCTGGATGCGGCTCTGGAGCTTCTGTTGGAGCACGGTGAAGAGAAGGTCACGGTCGAACAGATTGCCGAGCGTGTGGATATTGGGAAGGGAACGATTTACAAGCACTTCATTTCCAAGACAGAAATCTACATGCGCTTGCTGATGGACTACGAGAAGTCCCTCGCCGAACGCCTCAAGACTGCCGTGGCTCTGGCTGAGCAAGGTGACATTACTGCACCGGCCCGGGCCTATTTTGAATCCCGCATGGCCGACCCAGGCAAAGATAGGCTCTTCCAGCGTCTGGAAGAGAAAATTATCGCGTTAAACCTGGCTCCTGAAATGATTGCGGAGTTACATAATATCCGCAACTCCAATGCCAGCTCCCTAAATCGGGTGTTTGAGCGCCGTATGGAGCAGGGCATGTTGAAGAATGTTCCCGCTTACTTCTATTACTCTACTTATTGGGCGCTGGTGCAGGGGGCGGTAGAACTTTACCATTCCAAGTCTTTTGCCAATGTGATAGAGGACAGGGAAGGGTTGATGGAGTTTATTATGGATGTGGGTGTACATATCGGCGATATGTCCTCTCGCAAAGCGCCAGAGGGAAGCCAGACCAGCCATCACAGTGATTCTGCGGGGTCTGCCCTTGGCTGAGCCCCTATTCCAGCAGCTGCAAAAATTACAGGCTGAATTTCATGGGCATCCCCCTGTCGACAGGTGGAATCCTGATCTTTGTGGGGATATGGATATGGTCATCAAGTCTGATGGCCGTTGGATCCACGAAGGTACAGAAATCCGTCGTCAGCCTCTCGTAAAGCTATTTGCCAGTATTCTCAAGAGGGAGGGGGATGAGTACTTCCTTGTCACCCCGGCTGAAAAGCTGCGAATCACGGTGGAGGATGCTCCATTTGTGGTTACCCAAGTGGCGCGGAATTCTGGAGATGCCCTTCAGCAATTGCTATTTACGACTAACGTTGGTGATGTCGTCGAGCTGAAGGATAGTAGCCAATGGCGGTTAAGAGATTTTGGTGCTCCTCCCCAACCGGTTCCCTATCTTGAGGTTCGTGGTGGTTTGCAGGCTCGTATCTCCAGGGATGTCTTTTACCAATTAGTAGAGTGGGCTCTGGAAGAGAATGGTCATAAAGAAAAGCTTTTTGTTCATAGTGATGGCAAAGAGTTCTTGCTTGGCTCATGTAATTAAATAACCTCAAACTCCTGCCGCTATATGTTAAGGAGCTCAGTTCCTCTTCATGGGTTGAGGTCGCAATCAGGAAATTCGATCTCTCCTTGCTGGGCTCTTCAAATATAGTGGTACATTTTCCTGATTCTATTGCCTCTAACTTTACTCTCGTGCCGAACTTTCGCCCTTCAATTTTTCAGAATCAAATGCTTTGGTTGGCGTATATTGGGAGGGGAGAAGAGTTTGTCAGGAAATATGTATGTTTGTACTATTTTTTGAGTTTTTTTGTGTTTCATTTTTATTAAAAAAATAGTGTTTGAAATTGTACCGCAATATAAATGTATTTTACTTGAAAGAAATAAAATATTAATTCGATAATTAACGGAAATATCTCAATAAGTAACAAATCCGCAACACTGCATTTCTAAACTTCCCTCCGTCCAAATCGCTACGGCGAATAAAACAAATATGGTTTTTAAATTACTTGACCATTCCAGTTTTAGTTTTTGAAAAATAAAACTGGTGGGGCAAGGCAGTTAAAGTTTTGGGTTGAACTTCCTGAAGGGGGGAAATATGAAACGAGCACAGAAGAAGCTGTTGCTGGCTGCTGCTATTGCAGCGTTATTAGCTGGTTGTGATGGTGGCGGCGTAAGCGTTGAACCAAAAACTGTCGATAACTCTGTCAATAATTCCGTAGATAATTCTGGAAGCGGTAGTACTGAAAATCCTTGTGCGACTATTGAAAGTACAGGGGTTCAGGGTGAGTACTCTAGTGGCAACTGTTACTACGACACCGAGTTTGTTTCAGCATCTAATCCTCTGAATGAAGATTTGTATCTCTCCGCCCTCGACGATGATGGTGCCCATATATTCACTGGAAGTCTATTCGTTGGTGAGAGTTATGCCAGTGATACCGACATGGAGGCCGCTGGTATCACTGAAGGTGGGGATGGCGTAAAGCTTGAGATCCAAGCTGGAGCCACTATTGCTTTTAAAGATAATTCTGCATTTATGGTTGTTAACCGTGGTTCACAGGTTTTCGCTCGTGGTACTGAATCGGCGCCTATTACCTTTACCTCAGAAACGGATGTTCTTGGAACTGCAGGTGCCGAAGATGTTTCCCAGTGGGGAGGCATGGTCATTAATGGCTTTGGTGTAACTAATAAATGTGAATATACGGGCACCGTTGGTGCAGATGATTTCACCTTATCTGGCGAGTGCCATGTTGCAGCTGAAGGCTCTACCGACGATAACACTTCTTACTACGGTGGTGATAATAACGCTGACAACTCCGGTGAGCTTTCTTACGTTGTTGTAAAGCACACCGGTGCTGAGGTGGCGAGTGGTGATGAACTGAACGGTATTGCGTTTGATGCTGTAGGTAACGGTACTGTTATTAGCAACCTTCAAACCTACTCAACTTACGATGACGGTATTGAGTTTTTTGGTGGCGCTGTAGATGTAGAGAATTATGTGGCTCTTTACGTGCGTGATGACTCTATCGACATTGACGAAGGTTACCGTGGCTCCATTACCAATGCGCTGGTTATCCAGAGTGAGACCGATGGCAATCACTGTATAGAGGCTGATGGTATCGGGTCATACAGTGATGCTACTGATTACTCCTCCTTGATTGCTCGAGGTTTGAACAGTCGTCCAGTTATTGATGGCCTGACTTGCATTATTTCTCCCCAGGAGGAGGGTACTCATGATCCGGGCGCGGGCTGGCGCTTGCGCGAGGGTATTTATCCGATGATCACCAATTCTATGATCGTTGCGTCTTTCATGGCTGATGAAACTGGTCTTGAGGGGGACAATTACTGCTTGCGCGTTGAGAGTGAGCAGACCCGCGACGAAGCTTCTTCTGGTACCGAAGTCGCCCTGACTTCTAACATTTTTGCTTGCGAAGACCGTACTAAAACTGATGAAGATTCCTTCGATCTGGAGACTTGGGCTGTAGATTCTGGAAATCAGTTCCAGGATATTTCTGGCGCAGTGGATCCGACCCTCGACTCAGCCACAAACTTTGTATTGTTGGGGGGAACCCCGGCTATGTACACGGTTGACTCTGATGCCCAGGTAATTAACGACGACGATCCTACGGTATCTACGGTTCTGGACCGAGCGTATTTAGGCGCTCTTGAGCAGGATGGCTCTGACTGGACCAAAGGTTGGACTTACGGTCTGCACGAGGGTAGCCGTGCTCAACCTCTCTGGTTCGAGTAACAGTCTAGGTAGCGGTTGGGAGTTTATCTCCTGATCTTGTAGGGCGCCGCCTTCGCTGATGGAGTCGGCGCCCTATTTGATTTTGAGACCGTATTCAATGGGAATGAGAAGAGGCCTGAGTGATGGCTAAATATGAAAAATTTCAAAGGGCGCCGCTGGTTTTAGCTATAACTGCGGCCTCTACTTTTGCTCCTGGAGTATTTGGACAGGATGCAGATCTGGTTGAAGAATCGCCGGTTGCAGCACCAGAAATTGAAGAGGTTATGGTTCAGGGGCGTTTGCGTGATTCGGCAGAGGCGTTAGTAAGTGAGCGTCTGGAGGAGGAGGTTGTTACGGATATACTGGGCTCCGAAATGATTAGCAGGGTAGGAGATTCAACGGTAGCAGCGGCATTGCGACGTGTTTCAGGCTTATCTTTGATAAATGAAAAGTTTGTTTATGTTCGAGGGCTAGGCGAGCGTTACTCTAGTACAACCTTGAATGGTGCAACGGTACCTTCGCCAGACCTTACTCGTAATGTTATTCCCTTAGACCTTTTCCCTACCTCAGTAGTGGATTCTCTTGCAGTCCAGAAGAGTTACTCTGCCAACCAGGCCGCTAGCTTTGGTGGCGGTAATGTTGATATTCGCACCAAAGGCATTCCTGATGACCTTACTTACTCAATTGAAATTGGCACAGGCACAAATAGCGAGGTCAGTGGCGATGTCCTTAGCTACAAGGGTGGGGATGACGATATCTATGGTACTGATGATGGTACTCGTGCCCTATCGAGTGATATCGAAACGGCATTACGACGTTTTAAGGGTGACTTAAGTGTTGCTGGTATAAGGGATACTCTTATAGCAGAGGGCAATGAATATGCGACCGACCAAGAGGCCTACGATGCTGCGCAGGCCCTTAATCGTGATCTGGCCCTTAGCCTGAATCGCGATATTTCTATTAAGGAAGAGTCCAGCGATCCTGATGCAGACATAAAAGCCAGTGTTGGTAACCGTTTCTACATTGGTGATAATTGGGAGTTTGGGTTTCTCGCAGGAGGTTCATATAAAAATAAGTGGCGAGAAAGTGACCGGATCGTACGCGATTTTGGTGCCCCTGAAGAGCAGGTTGACTATCGAACAAAGTCCACATATTCCGTGGATATCAGCGGTAACCTAAATTTGGGGGTGCACTTTGCGGATGAGCATTCCATCGAGACTACAAGCTTGTTCTTGCGGAATACAGACGATGAAACCTCGATTCGAGATTACTTTAATGAAAACCGTTTGCTTTCAGATGGTGCTGGTTTTAGAGAGTATGAATTCAAGTATGAGGAGCGAGAATTAGAGTTAAACCAAATCAAAGGCTCTCATGCATTAGGTCCTGAAACCAAAGGAATTCTGTCGATTGCTTTGCTTGATCGGGCGCCTGAAGAATTAACTTTTGATTGGTTCTTCTCCGATGCAACAGCAACTACCGACATTCCCAATCAGGTCAATGTTTCGGCTGATACTGTTACCGACCCAGAGACAGGTGCGGTTATAAGCTCTACTGTTGATGTGGCTGCGAGCAGCGCTGGCTTTCGTTTCACTGAGCTTGAAGATGAAGTTCAAAACTATGGCTGGTCGATTTCTTTACCGCTGGAATTCTCTTCGTCGAGCCTGGAACTTAGTGGTGGTTTCGCTCGCACAGAGAAGGCGCGGAGCTATAAGCAAACTGAATTAAGCCTGGATATTTTCAGTGTTGCGGATGATTCCATTTTAGATGATGAGTTGGGTGATGTATTCAGTGATGACAACATTACTAACGATGACAATGACTTTGTTTTCACCCGCTCAGGCAGCAATAAGCAGAGCTACTTGGCTGCGGTTGCCACTGACGCAATATTTGGTAAGTTTGACTGGACTTTTAGCGAAACTTGGCGTGTATCTGCCGGTGCTCGTTGGGAGGACTATAGCCAGGCCGCGCTGGAATGGAATCCTTACGGTTATTCGATTAGTGATCCTCAGGTAACTACAGACCCCGATGAGCTGGCTGAGGCGGTATATGCAGAAGACGATATTTACCCATCTTTATCTTTGACATACATGGGAGCCCTTTGGGCCGAGACTTTCCAATTGCGTTTTGGAGCCTCAAAGACGGCAGTTCGCCCTGATTTGCGCGAAATTACTGATGCATTTTATATCGATCCAATTACTGATGAGCAAATTAAGGGTAACCCTAATGTGCGCCCATCAGAAATCACTAATTTCGATATTCGTGCAGAGTGGTTCTTTGACAGTGGTGATAGCTTGACAGTATCTGCCTTCTACAAAGATATTATTGATCCCATTGAATTCTTTGAAGCTGCCTCCAGTGACACCAATGTTGCCCGCGAAATTATCAATGCGGAGTCCGGTGAGATCACTGGTATTGAGATTGAGGGTATGAAGAGCCTTGGATTTATCGCTGACCCAATGGATAGTTTTTTTATCCAGGGAAATGTTACTTTCCAGGATTCTGAGATCGTTGCGGGTGACGAAGCTGATGCGCCAACGAATCCTGAGCGTGAGATGACTGGGGCCTCAGAGTATGTGGTTAATATGCTGGTTGGATTTGACAGCCCTGACGGCAATCATTCTGCCACCCTGGGTTACAATGTCTTCGGCGAGCGCCTGTATTTAGCTGGGCGTAATTCTGCGCCTGACTCTTTTGAGCAACCGTTCCACTCTTTGGATCTGACTTATTCCTGGTATCCAACTGAGGAGATAACACTTAAAGCAAAAATGCAAAACCTGCTTGATGAGTCTATTGAAATCGAGCGCGAAGGTGTGATCGTTTTTGAGGAGCAAATCGGACAGACTTTTGCTCTGAGTGCTCAGTATAAATTTTAATTTTTTTGTTGGACTTACCGAAAGCCAGGAGCACTTGATGTCTCCTGGTTTTTTGTTTGGGCAGGCTTAAGAAAATTTGAAAATCCGCGCGCAAAAAAATGGCGCCCAAGGCGCCATTTTGAATATCAACCAGATTACATATTTGGGTAGTTGGGGCCGCCTGCACCTTCTGGGGTTACCCAAACAATATTTTGGGTAGGGTCCTTGATGTCACAAGTCTTACAGTGCACGCAGTTTTGAGCGTTTATCTGGAAGCGCTTGCCGTTGGTGTCTTCAACTACCTCGTAGACCCCGGCAGGGCAGTAGCGCTGAGCGGGCTCATCGTAAATCGGCAGGTTGTGGTTCAATGGAACCTCTGGGTCTTTCAGGGTCAGGTGGCAAGGCTGGTCTTCTTCGTGGTTAGTGTTTGAAATAAACACAGAAGACAGCTTGTCAAAGCTGAGGACGCCGTCGGGCTTCGGGTAGTCAATTTTTGCGCAGTCCGCAGCGGGCTTAAGCTGTGCGTGGTCTGCTTTGGTGTCGCGCAGGGTCCAGGGAAGCTTGCCTTTAAAGATATTGATATCCACAAAGGCGTAGGCGGAGCCAAGGATATTACCCCATTTGTGTTGGGCTGGGCCGAAGTTGCGCTGCATGTGCAGCTCTTTCCAAGCCCAGCTGTCGCGATACTTGGTGGTGTAATCAGTTAACTCTTCGCTATTGCGCTCAGCGGCGAGGGCTTCAACTACCGACTCAGCGGCGATCATGCCGGACTTCATCGCAGTGTGATTGCCCTTGATCTTGGCAAAGTTAAGGGTGCCGGCGTTGTCACCGATCAGTAGCCCACCGGGGAAGGTCATCTTCGGCTGGGATTGCAGGCCGCCTTTAACAATCGCGCGGGCACCATAGGCGACGCGCTCGCCACCTTCCAGGTACTGCTTGATTACCGGATGGTGCTTATAGCGCTGAAACTCGTCAAATGGGCTCACATGAGGGTTGCTGTAGGCGAGGTCAGTAATTAAGCCAACGACAACCTGGTTATCTTCCAGGTGATAAAGGAAGCCGCCACCGTGGGTGGAGCTTTGATCCAGCGGCCAGCCGGCAGTATGAACAACCAGGCCCTGCTGGTGTTTGTCTGCGGGGACTTTCCAAATTTCTTTAATGCCGATGCCGTAATGCTGTGGATCGGTATCCTCATCCAGCTTGAAGCGTTCTATCAGCTGTTTGCCCAGGTGGCCGCGACAGCCCTCAGCGAAAAGGGTGTACTTGGCGTGCAGCTCCATGCCGGGCATATAGGAGTCCTTCTGCTCGCCATTCATACCGATGCCCATATCGCCAGTGGCGATACCTTTTACGGAGCCATCTTCGTTGTATAGAACTTCAGCAGCGGCGAAGCCGGGGAAGATTTCCACCCCCAGGTTTTCTGCCTGCTCTCCCAGCCAGCGGCATAGATTGCCGAGACTGATAATGTAATTGCCCTCATTGTGCATGGTACTGGGCACGAACATGTTGGGGACTTTGATAGAGTTCTCTTCGCTGCGCAGGACGTAGATATCATCACCTTTTACCTCAGTATTGAGGGGGGCTCCACGTTCTTTCCAGTCGGGGAAGAGTTCATTCAGGGCGGTGGGCTCAAATACAGCACCGGACAGGATATGAGCTCCTACCTCAGAGCCTTTCTCCACGACACACACAGAGACGTCTTCATTGAGCTGACGAATACGACAGGCCGCGGCCAATCCAGCGGGGCCGGCACCCACGATCACTACATCGTATTCCATTGATTCGCGTTCCACGGCACTCTCCTCAGCAGTTGTATTCAACTTTTTTGCGGCCAATCCGGCCTTATCATTTATATTGCTGGCGGATTATATAGGCGTTTAATCAACCCTACCAATTGCATGACTATTCATTTGCTATGGCAAATGCGCTGTATTTCAACGGCTTACTGGGAGTGGATAGGTGGTTCCTATTCCCGGAAATAGATTTTGTGAATGGCAGGAGGGACTTCCATTTGACTATTGATTTTGCGCTATAGAACCGCCACCATACACGCCGTTCAAACACTTGTTTGACCAGAACACCGTATCCGTTCGCGACGTGAATTGTCAGTCGCGGCTGTTAAAAAGCATATTTGAGACGGGATTTCCATGAAAGTTCTTGTAGCTGTGAAACGCGTTGTTGACTACAACGTCAAGGTTCGCCCGAAGGCGGACGGCTCTGACGTTGATACAGCCAACGTCAAAATGTCTATCAACCCCTTCTGCGAAATCGCAGTAGAAGAGGCGGTGCGCTTGAAGGAAAAAGGCGTTGTCAGCGAGATAGTCGCCGTTTCCATGGGCTCCAAGCAATGCCAAGAGCAAATCCGCACTGCACTGGCTCTGGGTGCCGATCGCGGTATCCTGGTTGAGACCGATGCCGAGCTGCAGCCCCTGGCGGTAGCCAAGTGCCTGAAGGCGATTGTTGAAAAAGAAGAGCCTCAAATGGTTATTCTGGGCAAGCAGTCCATCGATGGCGATAACAACCAGACTGGCCAGATGCTGGGTGCGCTGACCGGTATGGGGCAAGGTACCTTCGCATCTGAAGTTGCTGTAGAAGGTGATACTGTTAAGGTGACCCGAGAGATCGACGGCGGCCTGCAGACTGTTGAGCTGAAACTGCCGGCTATCGTCACCACCGATCTGCGCCTGAATGAACCGCGTTACGCTTCCCTGCCTAACATCATGAAGGCAAAGCGCAAGCCCCTGGATACCACCACCCCGGATGAGCTGGGTGTGGATATCACTCCCCGCACCAAAACCCTGAAGGTTGAGCCGCCGGCTGAGCGTCAAGCAGGTATTAAAGTTGCTGACGTTGCTGAACTGGTAGAGAAACTGAAAAACGAGGCGAAGGTAATCTGATGAGCATTCTGGTTATTGCTGAACACGACAACGCCGAGCTGAAGGGCGCTACGCTCAACACCATCGCTGCTGCTAAAGCTATTGGCGGTGATATTGCAGTATTGGTAGCTGGATCTGGCTGTGCCACTGTAGCGGAAACTGCCTCTAAAGTGGAAGGTGTTTCCAAGGTACTGCTGGCAGATAACGCCGCTTACGAGCACCAGCTGGCTGAAAATGTTGCCAAGCTGGTAGCGGACTTGGGTAAAGACTACGGTCACATCCTGGCTCCAGCCACTACTACTGGTAAGAACATGCTGCCACGCGCTGCTGCGCTATTGGATGTTCAGCCGATTTCCGACATCGTCGCTGTTGAAAGTGCAGACACTTTCAAGCGCCCGATTTATGCCGGTAACGTTATTGCCACTGTACAGAGTTCCGATGCCATCAAGGTAATCTCTGTACGTACCACTGCCTTTGACGCTGTGGCGGCTGAAGGTGGAAGTGCTGCGGTTGAGTCTGTAGATATTGCAGATGACGCTGGCGTGTCCTCTTTTGTCGGCGAGGAGCTGGCTGTATCCGACCGTCCTGAGTTGACTGCAGCAAGCGTAGTAATCTCTGGCGGCCGTGGCATGCAGAACGGTGAAAACTTCGAAATGCTGTATAAGCTGGCCGACAAGCTGGGTGCTGCTGTTGGTGCCTCCCGTGCCGCTGTGGATGCAGGCTTCGTGCCTAACGATATGCAGGTTGGTCAAACCGGTAAAATCGTTGCTCCTGATCTGTACATTGCCGTTGGTATTTCCGGTGCAATCCAGCATTTGGCAGGTATGAAAGACTCCAAGGTAATCGTGGCTATCAATAAAGACGAAGAGGCGCCGATCTTCTCTGTTGCTGACTACGGCCTGGTAGCAGACCTGTTTGAAGCGGTACCTGAGCTTGAAACCAAGCTGTAATGCCCGATTGCTATACTAGTCGGCATTAATAAAGGCGGCGTCATGCCGCCTTTTTTCGTTTTTTGGTGACAACCTGCGGAACTAGTGTGCAATTTAAGGGACGAAATGAGGGTTTGCAGCGTTTAAGTTGGCAGGAGCGTTGCCTTTCCCGGGCTGAGGCAAGAAAATAGGCGTCAAAAACCAATAACCTCAGAAAGTTGAACTTATATGTGGGTATGTTCATGTCCCCTCTAGCGCGAGCCGTAAGCTCATTTGGCAGTAAGTTTGCCCAGGGTGAGTCGAGTAAAGGACTTTCCCGTGGCACCATGGCGGCATCAGCTGTTGGCCTGTTGTGGTTGTCCGGCAATTTGTTTGCCTATGGCTCCTTACTGGCCCCAAGCGATCCACAGGAGTCCCTGCTCGTGGAGCGCAAAAGTCCGAGAGGTGCCCCTCCTCCCAGTGCTGCCAGTCTCCCCAGTACGCCGTTCTTTGGTCGTGCTGAACCCAAAAAGGCTACGGAAGTCCCTGAAGTCGACCTCGAAAATATTCCTCTGACCCAGCTGAATATTGTTTTATCCGGTGTTTTTGATAGTTCCAATAAAACCAAAGCCAGTGCTTTGGTGTCGGAGAAAGGTAAACCCTCTAAGCGTTTGTATGTCGGTGACCGGTTGCCAGGTGGAGCCGAACTTTATTCTGTTGAGGTTGACCATGTGGTTCTTCGTCGTAATGGCAGGATGGAAAAACTGACATACCCAGAAGTAGACGGTAGACCAAACGTGCCACTAAAAGGCGTCAGTAGTTCCAGACGGAGAACGTCAAGCTCCAGTTCCAGGACAACTGCTCAACGGGGTGAGAACCAGCAGAATATTCGGGAGAGAATGGAGCAACTGCGTGAATTGGCTCGCGAGCGCCGTGCTCAGCGTGAGCCCAAATAAAAACTATCAACCTAGATTGTTTTGATTTTTTGAACATTTACTAGAGCCAGATAAATAATGATGAAGATGTTTTATCGGCGGCTGATTGCGGTCGGATTGAGTTTTTTTGTTTGTACTGCAACGCTGGCTCAGGGCCCGGAGCGGGTTACCCTTTCTCTCGACAATGCAGATATTCGCGATCTAATTAATTGGGCCGCCGACTTCACTGGCAAAAATATAATTGTCCACCCTAATGTTAAAGGTAAGGTCACCGTAGTTGCGGGCGACCCAATGACTCACAATGAAGCCTTTGATGTATTTATGTCGGTGCTTCAGGTCAATGGTTTTAGTTTGGTGGAGCAGGGCGGAACCTGGAAAGTGGTTCCTGATGCACTTGCCAAGCAACAAGCGATACCCGTCGCCGATGAGACCACGCGAGCTCCGGCGGAATCCCTGGTTGTTCGCACTGTAAGGGTTGAGAATATTTCCGCTTCACAGCTGATCGCCATGTTGCGCCCACTGATCCCGCAAACTGGGCACTTGGCTGCCTATGCAGATACCAACACCCTGATTATTGCTGATCGCGCTGCCAATATTGATCAGATTATCCGCCTGGTAAAGCAGCTTGACCGCGCTGGCGCTATCGATATTGAAGTGGTGCCGCTGATGTTTGCCTCCGCTAAGGAAGTAAAGCAAGTTCTAACCGACCTGCTTCAATCGAGTGGGGGCAAAGCGGGTAAGGAAGTGCAGCCGCTGCGTATTTCTGTTGATGAACGCTCCAACAGTATTCTCCTGACCGGAGACCCGGTTACCCGCCAACAGATTAAGACGGTAATAGGCCGCCTTGATGCACCGCTGGATGGCGAGGGTAACACCGCTGTTGTCTATATCCAGTATGCCAATGCGGCAGACCTGAAACCTATCCTCGAAGGCATGAGCGGTAGTATCCAGAACACAGAGAAAGACCAGCAAGCGGCAAATATTGAAGTCAGTATTCAGGTTAACGAGTCGCTCAACGCGCTGGTATTAACTGCTCCACCCGCTCTCCTTGAAACTATGAAGGGTGTTATTGCCAGGTTGGATGTACGCCGAGCCCAGGTTCTTATCGAGGCAATTATCGTAGAGGTCGTAGAGGGCACTGGTAACGAACTGGGTATTAGTTGGATTGCTGGTTCCGGCAACAATGCTGTTGCGGGCTGGAATAATCAGTTAGGTGAGGACGAGAATGGTGATCCCAATCCATTTTCACTTCCGGTGACTGATTTGGTGGGAGCTGGTGCATTACACCTGGGCTACCTCAGTGGTGGTGATATTCGTGCTGCTATTAATGCAGTCGCGTCAGAGAGTAATACCAATATCCTGTCTACACCGACCATTATGGCTTTGGATAATGAAGAAGCTGAGATTCTAGTCGGCCAGAACGTACCCTTTATTACTGGTGAGCAGTTGTTGTCCGGTAGCAATGATGACCCCTTTACCACCATTCAGCGTGAGGATGTGGGTACCACTCTCAAAGTTATTCCTCGTGTAAACAACAATAACTCAGTGACTTTGGAGATTGAGCAGAAGGTTGAAAATGTCCTCTCGTCTGCGACGGCAGCGGCGGAAGGTGCTTCTGACATTGTTACCAGTAAGCGCGAGATCCGCACCAAAGTATTGATCGATGACGGCGCTATTCTGGTGCTGGGTGGTTTGATGGAGGATCAGGTTAGTGAAACTGTGTCCAAAGTGCCCCTTCTAGGCGATATCCCAGGTATTGGTCGTCTATTCAGAAATACTGAAAAGAGCGTTAGCAAAACTAACCTGATGGTGTTCCTGCGCCCAAGAATCCTCAGCAGTCAGGTTGCTGGCTATGAAGAGACTCGCAAGCGCTACATGGATATGCAGCAGAAGCAAATATTCCTGAAAGACCGCACCAGCCTGATCTGGGATTGGCACCGCGGTGATGTACTGCCTGACATGATGCCGCCAACAGGCACCTATAACGAGAGCCCTGCGCCGGTAGATGGTTCTATAGATGGTGCCGCCATTGAATCACTGGAAGAGGAAGTGGATGTTGAGGTGTTGGAGGTAGAAGAAGCTAAATGACGGCTGAAACAGGAACAGGGACTCCAACAATCCGCCGCCTTCCATACGCTTTTGCAAAGCGTCATAGGGTTCTGTTAACAGAGCAGGAAGGCAAACCCCTCTGCCAATATGTGGCGCCGCTGAGTCCATCGGCGGTTGCCGAAGTACAGCGCATCAGCGGTGCGGCTGTATCTTTGGAGGCCGTAGAAGAAGACGTTTTCCAGGGGGCTTTACAGCGCCTGTACGAAAACAGGGAGGGGGGCAACCTCTCTGAAGTCGAGGGCCTGGGTGAAGACTTGGATCTTGCAGCAGTCGCCGACTCGCTGCCAGAGACAGAAGACTTGTTGGAGCAGGAAGACGATGCACCCATCGTCAAATTGATCAATGCAATTTTTGCCGAGTCGCTCAAACAGGGCGCTTCGGATATTCATATTGAAACCTTTGAGAAGCGCCTTGTAGTGCGCTTCCGGGTGGATGGTGTGCTTCGCGAGGTACTACAGCCCCGGCGGGCACTGGCTCCATTACTGGTATCCCGTATCAAGGTAATGGCAAAGCTGGATATCGCCGAGAAACGCGTGCCCCAGGATGGTCGTATCTCCTTATTGATGGCCGGCCGTGAAGTGGATGTGCGTGTTTCCACCATGCCCTCATCGGCCGGTGAGCGGGTTGTAATGCGTCTGCTGGATAAGCAGGCGGGTAAAATGGACCTGAGCAAACTGGGTATGGCAGACCGCGACTTGAGCGTGATGACAGACCTGTTGGCGCATCCCCATGGCATTATTCTAGTGACCGGACCAACAGGCTCCGGTAAAACCACCACCTTGTATGCCGGCCTCGGTAGTATCAATAACCGAGAGAAAAATATTCTCACGGTAGAGGACCCGGTGGAATACAACCTGGAAGGTGTGGGGCAGACCCAGGTAAATACCAAGGCCGATATGACTTTCGCCCGAGGGCTTCGCGCGATTTTGCGTCAGGACCCCGATGTGGTGATGGTTGGTGAGATTCGCGACCTGGAGACCATGCAGATTGCGATCCAGGCGAGTTTGACCGGGCACTTGGTGCTTTCAACCCTGCACACCAACACCGCGCTGGGCTCGGTAACCCGTTTGGTGGATATGGGAATTGAGCCTTTCCTGCTGTCGTCCAGCCTGATTGGTGTCTTGGCCCAGCGCCTGGTGCGGGTCCTGTGTCCCGAATGTAAGCAGCCCCATGTGGCTGATAGCAGCGAGCGTGAAGTTCTCGGCGTTGGTCCTGAGGATGAAGCGATTATCTATCGACCCAATGGCTGTGAAGAGTGTAACCATAGCGGTTATGTCGGTCGTATTGGTATTTATGAGTTGGTACCGCTCAACGAGGTGATGCGTCAACTAATCCACGATCGCGCTTCAGAGAGTAAGTTGGTTGCCGAAGCCCGAAAACTCGGCCCCAGCATCCGCGATGATGGTATAGAAAAAGTACTGGCGGGTAGGACCTCCCTTGAGGAAGTGCTACGAGTTACGCAGGAGTCCTGATTGTGGCAGCTTTTGAGTATACAGCGCTGGCAGCATCCGGCCGCAAGAGCCGCGGTACGCTTGAGGCGGATAGCGCGCGCGCTGCACGTCAGCAATTGCGCGCCAAGGGCATGGTGCCCCTGGAAGTCAGTGCTGCTACGGAGAAGGAAGAGAAGGGCGGCGGAGCCAGTTTCCTGTCTGGCAGTCCTGGGCTGAGTGTAAAAAACCTGGCTCTGTTGACTCGTCAGATGTCTACCTTGCTTCGAGCGGGTATTCCTCTGGAAGAAACTCTTGGAGCCATTGCGAACCAGACTCGCAACCAAAAAATCAAACGCGTGGTATTGGCTGTGCGGGGTAAGATCCTGGAAGGGCACAGCTTTGCACTGGCTTTGAGCAGCTTTCCTCGGGCGTTCCCCAAACTCTATCGCGCTACGGTTGAAGCGGGGGAGCATTCGGGTCACTTGGACGCGGTCCTGGATCGTCTCGGTGACTACACGGAAGGGCAGCAGCAGTTTAGGCAGAAGGTGCAGCTTGCGCTGATCTACCCGGTCGTTTTGGTGTTTATCTGTGTGCTGGTAGTTACCGGGTTGATGGTTTACGTGGTGCCCGATGTTATTGAGGTATTTACTGGAACCGGGCAAGTTTTGCCGCTTGCTACCCGCATCCTGGTCTCCATGAGTGATTTCATTTCTGCCTGGGGGTGGCTGGTGCCACCAGCAATCGGAGCGTTGATATTTGGCGCTGTAATGATGCTGCGGCGCCCGGCGATCCGATATCGTTTCCACCACCGCTTGCTGGAGCTGCCAATTATTGGCTGGATGATGCGCGGTACCCAGAGTGCCCGCTATGTGGGTACCCTCGCGATTCTCACGGGCAGCAGTGTGCCGCTGGTTCAGGCCATGGGTATCGCCAGTGGGGTGATGACTAATACCTTCCTCAAAGATCGCCTCGACGCCGCTCAAAAAAGTGTGCGTGAGGGGGGGAGCCTGCGAAAGGCACTAGAAGATGTGGGCTACTTTCCACCAATGATGATCTATATGATCGCCAGTGGTGAGTCCTCGGGTACTCTCGATGAAATGCTACAGCGGGCGGCGGATTCACAAGAGCAGGATTTGCAGGGTGCGGTTACTGCCTTTGTCAGTATCTTTGAGCCCCTGATGCTACTGATTATGGCGGCTATCGTACTGTTTATCGTCATGGCCATTATGATGCCAATCCTGAGCATGAACGAATTGGTCGTTTAATGCTCAAATGAGGTGTAGGTCAAAGAGTGAGTGTGTAGGTGCCTTGGGAGGTCGATATGAAATCCTTGCGCAACAACGCCGGCTTTACACTGCTAGAGGCGTCGAAGATTCTCGTTGGGCTGGGAGCAGCAGTTTTGCTGGGCATGTTGCTGCTTTAGGTTGGGGAATCGTGTAATTTAGTAATTTGGTGACTTTTAAATAATTGGGGTCACGAAGGGTATCGTGACCCTTGGGGTTCCCAGAGTTTGAGTGAACTAGGAGAGAAAAATGAAAACCCTACGTAAAAGTGGTGGCTTTACCCTGATTGAAATTATGGTGGTTATCGTAATTCTCGGGGTCCTTGGTGCACTGGTTGTACCTAACGTTCTTGGTAAGACCGGGGAAGCTCGTATGAAAGCGGCCAGGGTTGACCTGAAAGCAATTGAGACTGCACTGGATCTTTACCGCATGGATAACTTTGTTTATCCCAGCTCTGATCAGGGCTTGCAGGCACTGGTATCCCGTCCCTCCGGTTTCCCCGAGGCAAAAAACTGGACTGAGCCTTACCTTAAGAAAGCGCCAAAAGATCCTTGGGGCTACGAGTATCAATACATCAGCCCGGGCAGTGCCGGTGCCTACGACCTGTTCACCCTCGGTGCTGATGGCAAAGCAGGTGGCGAGGGTGAAGCTGCTGATATCTACGTTACTGACCTGTAACACCTGAAATTTGTATTCAATGTACAGAATCGGTCGAAGCCGTGGCTTTACGCTGATTGAGCTGTTGGTAGTGATCGTCATCATCGCTTCTTTGGCGGGGATGGCGACTCTGTCGATGGGGAACTCGGCTGGGCGTGTCTGGCAAAAAGAAGCCCAGCGCCTGTCAGCCCTGTTGCAGTTGGTGGCAGACCGGGCCCTTATTGACAAAATGCACTATGGCGTTGTTTTTGAGCAGGGCACCTACAGTGTGGTGCATTTTGAGCAGGAAACCATGACTTGGCTGCCGTTGGATACGGTGGTGACTGGCAGGCGCGCTGCGCGTTTTGCCACCCATGAACTGCCGGAAATTATCCGACTTGAGGTAATTACCGAGGCTGAACTGCCCTCGGTAGAATCAACGGAGTTTGCGGAAGAGACCGATGAAGATCGTGTGATCCCGCAGTTTGTCGCCCTCTCCAGTGGAGAGGTACTTCCAGTGGAAGTTGCCATGTACCTTGTCGAGAATGGTGACGATGTTCGTGGTGCAACCATTTCTTACACCAGTCTGAATGGATTGCAGCTAGAGTGGCAGGCCGATGAATTTTAAGGGTACCCAGCGCGGCTTTACTCTGGTTGAAGTTCTGATAGCCCTGGTGATTTTTGGGGTTATTGCTGCGAGTGTTTTGCAGGCTATGCAGCGCAGTGTTCGCCAACAGCGGGTGATGGAAGATCGCCTCTCTGCAAACTGGGTTGCCCAACAGGTACTCTCCCAGGTTCGCGTGCAGACTCCCTGGCCCCCATTGGGTGAACAAACAGATCAGGTGGTACTCGGACAGCAGGAGTGGGAAGTGACTGCTCGTGTGGAAGCCACCAGCAATGAGCGCTTGCGCCATATCATTATTGAGGTAGGCCACCTGGATGCAGAATACCCAACCTTGACCCTGGATGCCTGGGCTGCGGAGGAGTAACTGAAATGTCTATGCGCCTTCCCAGCCAATCGGGCTTTACCCTCGTTGAAGTTCTCGTTGTTTTAATCCTGGTCGCGATTATCAGTGTTGGCTCTTTTTCTCTGTTGGGGCTCTTTTTTGATACCGAAGAGATGGTGGACCAGAGAGCGGAGCAGCTGCGCCGCTTTTCCATGGCGATGTACCGCATAGATAATGATTTCCGCCAGGTTACTGCTCGTGCAGTTAAAAATGCCTATAGCGGCTACGAGCCCGCGTTGCGCGGTGATGAAGACGAGCTGGAGTTTACTCGTCTTGGTGCGGCAAACCTCACTGGTGAACCTCGGGGAGAGTTGTTGCGCTTGAGCTATAGCATCGGTTACGCCGAGGATCTTGAATCTGACTCTCTGACTATCGGTACTGGAGAGGAGGGCGAGGATATCGGTGGGCTGCTGTTGCGCGGTCGCTGGCAGGTCTTGGATCGATCTCCCGATTCTGAGCCCATCGCTGAGCCCCTTCTAATGGGGGTTGAAAGCTTGAGTCTTCAATATCTGGACCCGGACAGCAATGCCTGGGTTGCTCAGTGGCCGCCCCTCAGCACAACTACTTCCACAACCGAAGCGGATACGCGCCTTCCCCAGGCTATAGAGTTCGTCATTGTCACTCGGCAGTACGGGGAGATTCGTCGTGTTTTCCAGATACTATCAGAGGAAGACAGCTCTTCTGATGACGACGGTGATGATGGCGACGGTACTTAGGCAATGAAGAGTAGAAACATGCCGACGCTGCTGGGTGGTCAAAGAGGGGTAGCTCTGATTGTTGTATTACTGGTGATGGTGATAGCCATCGCGGCAGTGTCCCACGCCATCTTGCGGGATCAAATCGCGATTTCTCGTAGCGGTGCACTGCTTGCTAATACGCAGCTTGCAGAATTTGTTGAAGCTGCTGAAGCCTGGACTCGGGTAGCACTGTTGGAGGATTTCGAGGAAGACCAGGAAGAGGAGGAAACTGCGGATCACGCCCTTGAGGCCTGGGCATTCCCAGTTCTGCAGTTTAATCCGGATAACGGTAAGATTCGCATGAATATCAAGGACTTACATTCATGTTTTAACGTGAATAATTTGTCTGATAGCAGCGATAGTGATCAATTCGAGATCTTCCAGCGTTTGGTGAATAACGTCACTGGCAAGTCTGAGTTGGCCAAGTCAATTGCAGACTGGGTGGACGACGGCGATACCCCGCGAACCTCTGGGACAGAGGACGACGGCTATCTCGGTAGGGAACTTGCCCATAGAACTCCGGACATAATGATTAGTGATATCTCTGAGTTGTCATCGGTAGTGGATATGGAGATGGAGGATTGGCAGAAGCTAGTGCCTTTTCTCTGCGCCCTCCCGGAAACAGGAACCCTGGTAAATATCAACACGGCTTCCGAGGAGCTGATTGAGGCGGTTGAACCTTCTGCGAGTGTTTCCAAACTGGTACAGCTCCGCGAGTCTGGTGGCTATATCAGTGATTCGAGTGAATATGCGGACTACGAAATCGCCAACTCGGGACCTTTTACCTATCAAAGCCAGCACTTTCTGGCGCGTATTGCTGTCCAACTCGGGGAAGATGGCGAATACCGGCAGTATTGGGAATCCGCCCTTGTTCGGGATAGCACAGATGGCTCGGTTCGGGTACGCCAGCGCCAGCGCCGGGCCTTTTCTGGTCAAATGATGCAGGAGCTACTCGACTACGAAAGCACTGAAGAGAGCGAATAGTTAGAAATTGTATGTTTAAAAAGAAAAGCATTAACGAGATTGAAGCCCCTGCAGCGCCCCCACAATCGTCTTTGGTTCTGTTGCGGCTGAGTGAAACAGCTGACCTGACTCTGCGCTTGCATCAGTGGCAAGAGGGTATCTGGCAACAGGTTGCCCTGGATGAGGAATTTGCCCAGGCATTTAATCCGGATTTTGTAGTTCCAGAGGAGGAGCCCGAAGTTCCTCAGCTCAATCTGCCCCAGGGAGCTAAGGCGCTGCTAATGGTGCCAGGTAACTGGGTATGGAGCGGCCTCGAAACCATACCCAAGGCCGCTCGCCGCCAGGCCAGTGCCATTGGCTATATGGTTGAAGAGCACTTGGCCCAGGATGTGGAGGATTTGCATTTTGCTTGCAGGCCCCGGTCCGGTGACCTCTGCAGTGTTTACGCTATTGATATAGAAAAAATAGAAGCGCTTCACTCCCAGATGGAGCGCCTCCAATGGCCGTTAGCTGCCGTAGTGCCCGAATATGAATTACTGAGTTTGATCGACGGTGATATTCGCCTGTGGCTGGATGGCGGGCAGGCGCATATCTGGAAAGGTGCCGGGCAGGGCCTGACGGTGAATCGCGACTTCCTGCAGCCGTTACTGGGCTCACTGCTGGATGATGGCGGCGATACTGAAACCGACGGAGATGCCGAAAGTGGCGAGCCGATCGATAGCACGAAGGTGGTGTTGCTAGGTGCTGGCGAATCTGATGGGCTGGTTGTTGCGGAGCTGGAATCCCAGTTTGGTGACGGCTTGCAGCTGAACCAGCGCCCAGCGGAAGAAGTTTTGATTGAACGATTTAAGCCGGGATCCCTGACAAACCTGTTAACCGGGGATTATCAGTTATCCAGTAGTAAGAGTGCTGCGGTTTGGTGGATGCGTCCGGCAAAGGTTGCCGCAGCCTGCTTTGTTGTCCAGTTGTTGTTCTTCGTAGGGGCCGGAGCTTTTTATCAGTGGCAAGGTAACCAAGCTGAAAACGAAGCCCGGGCGATGTTTACCGAGTTGTTTCCCAATACACGGCCGTCCGCACAGATGCGCCGGCAGCTTGAGGGCTTCCTGAAGGGTGCGGGAAATCAGGGCGGTGCTTTTTCTAACCAGATGCAGCAATTAAGCAAGATTTGGATCGCTCACAAAGGCGGCGCACTGAAATTGCAGTCACTGCGTTTTGATGGTCAGCGTGGGGAAATGGTATTGCAGCTTCAGGCAGAAAACCTGTCGGATCTGGATGCATTTGTCAGCAAGCTATCTGGCGGCGGTATTAAAGCGGACCTGTTAGGTGCGAATGAATTGAAGAAGGGCGTTTCAGGTCGTATCCGCTTACGTTAAAGCCAGCGGTGTAATTGAGCAGCCAAACGTAAGAAGAGATTGGTGGTAGCAACATAATGAAAGAACAGATCGAACAGTGGCGCCAGAAATGGCAGGCACTTCCGCCCAATGACCAGAGAGCTCTGGGTCTGTTGAGTATATTCGGGGCGATTATTTTTATTGTCTATGGTTTGTACTCCCCAGCAAAAGGCTTTTTTGATGAGTCCCGCTTGCGAGCTGAGGAAACCCGAGAACTGGTAAACTGGATGCAAAGCCAGCGCCCAACACTGGAGCGAATTAAGCCAGCTGGCGGCGGTTCAAGCGGCGCTTCAGGAACTCTGCTGCAGCGGGTCACTGGTGCTGCCAAACAAAACCAGATTGTAATCAAGCGCTTTGAACCAGAGGGTGATAATCGTATTCGCCTGTGGATAGAGGAAGTCCGCTATCAAGATCTGCAACCCTGGCTCAATCGTTTGATGCAGGAAAAAATGGCGGTTCGGACAATCAACCTCGATGCTCTTGCCGACGAGGGTATGGTATCTGCCCGATTGACGATTGAAGGCTAATAGTCACCCATCACTGAACGGCCTGAGTATAGAATTCAGGCCAGTTCCCCCAGCTACCGCTTACGTAAATTCCTTGGCCAGGAGGTTTTAGGCGGAATTGTCATCTTTAGCCCTATACTAGTTTAGTAACGAGGAAAAAGGTGCCACTATGCTTTTTAAAGACATATCCTCCAAGCATTTGGTAGAAGTGGCTGATATCGTCACACTTTCCAATCCTTACGAGCTGACTGTAGTCGGTCGCTACCTTTGGGGAGAGGAAATTCAAGATCCCGAAGTTTTCGATAAAACTGACTTATGCTTCCTGTCTGGTGAACCGCTCCCGAGGTGCTGGCATGATAGCCGCTACCGGGATAAAGAAGTCCGCAGGCTTCGTTGTGGCACTCACGCTTCAGAAGATGGGGATTACTATCAAGGGGCTTGAATCTATAGTTACGCCAAATGAAGCGGTGATCGACTAGATTTTACCAATGACTTACCAGTTGCCTTTAAGCACTGTACAATGCGCGCCAATTTTTTAAGCGAATGTACGCATGACATTTGAGCAGTTTGAAGAATACTCCCTGTGGTTGGGAATCGGTGCACTCATTCTATTCATGGTGTTTATCGTTTGGAATCTGGCAAAAGATTCCAAGGCCGGGAGATTTGGAACCTTTATTTTGTTCCTCGCCTTGGGCCTCGGGTTGCTCGGATTTCTTATAAAAACCGTTATGGTTGAAGTACTCGGAATAGGCTAGGGGGCTTCAATGGCATCGGATACCCAGTCTCCCAGGGAAGGTCACAATGTCCATATTTGATCGCCCTGAACTCAAGGTTCAAAAAGACAGACGTATTTGCCGAGCAACGGATATGCGTATCGCCAAGTATACCCGGCGAGGCATGGTGCTCTCCCTTTTTGCGTTTCTGATTGCCGCCTCTATCGGTGATATGCGTCTTGAGGCTCCACGCCTGTTGTTGACTATGGGCGTCGGCCTGGTAGTGCTGACCCTGATTAGGGGCTACTACGTTTTTCGCTTTGACCATCTCTATAGTTCCGGACCCAATCGCTGGCGCAATCGCTACTTTTTGTTCTCGATTATCGGTTCAGCCTGGTGGGGCATTACCCTATTTTATTTTGTCTACTTGATGGGGTTCGCTCCCGAGACCCACTTTCTGTGGATCTACTCCGTAATCTTTTGCTCCAGCGTTACAACCGTATTCTCTCCCTATCACCGATTCCTGTCCTGGTTCACCGCAACCTCTCTATTACCCGCAGCGCTAATGGCCCTGTTCTCAGGCATGATTCTAGGGACTATCTACGGGACCCTTACGCTCGCCTTTATCTGGTTGACAGCTCATCAGGGACGGCGTGAGTCCGAGAACTATTGGGAGCGCCTGTCAGCGATGCAAGAGTTGCAACAGCGGGCCAGCAGTTTGGCTGCTGCGCGCAAACACTCTGAAGCGGCAGTTGAATTGACCAATGAGTTTATTGCCAATATCGGTCAGGAATTTCGCAGTCAGTTGTCTGACTCCCTTGGTGCCCTGGCACTGCTGGAAGCAGAGCCATTAAGCGACAGACAGCGGGAGTGGGTGGAGCTGGCCAAGACAGCCAGCAGTCAGCAGCTTAAGCTGGTTGATAATGTAGGCCTGTTCACCCGTGTGGCACGCAAAGATATCCGGTTGCGCCAGGGACCTTTTAACCTGGTCAAGACAGTCGAGAAATCGTTCAAATTTGCAGCGAGAGCAGCCCATAGCCAGGAGTTGGAGTTCAACTTCCAGATTGATGACAATCTCCCGGTGATGGTGATAGGCGATAACCGCAAGACAGCCCAACTGATACGCAACCTGGTGGATTCTGCTACAGGCATTGCCCAGAGAGGAGAATTGTGGGGGGAGGTATCTTACAACCCGATCACCACGGTTGAAGGCCAACTCTCGATCACCCTGATGGATGACGGACGCGGTGAGATATTGCCGGATGAGAGCGAACTGTTCGGTGCCTTCTCCCGTATGGATACCACCCAGGTAACTACGGGCCTTGGCCTGTCGATTGCCAAGGGCCTGGCAGAGGCCATGGGGGGCTATCTACAGTTGCATTCAACACCGGATGGCAACCGGTATCAGGTCGTAATCAAGTATTCCACCGAACAAAACCAGAGGACTTATCTCACCCCCGACCGCAAGTTACAGGATACTGAAGTTCTATTGATCCACCAAAAAGGACTGTTTATCTCCGGGCTTGTGCAGGTGCTGCGCTCTTTTGGGATGGATGTAAAATCTATTCGCTGGTGCGAAGGTTGTGAGTGTGAGGTTCAACAGCTACTTCGCCAAGCGGTTGAACGTGATCAGCTGGTAATGATGGCGCCGGCAATGGGGGACTCAACTCTCTTTAATTGCATCACCCCCTTCTTTGAAAAATCCCAAGGGGAGGGGGACAAAGAAAGCCGCCTGGTATGCCTCGGTGGCTTTGGGCAGAAAAGTGAGTTCGCTCACCTCCAGCAGTTATTGCCATCAGCCCAGTATTTGGGGCGTCCTGTAACCCGTAAAGAGCTGCACGATGCCCTGGTCGCTTTATTGTTTGGTGGGGTAAAAAGAAGTTGTCGCAGGGTAGTTACGGGAGGCGCCGACCAGCCACGCCATTACTCTTTGCTATTGGTCGAAGAGTCTCGTCCCCACCAATGGGTGACCGAAGAAATGCTTCAGGCTTTAGGTTATCAGGTAGATATAGCTGTAGACGCGGATGATGCACTGGTTCGCCTGTCGGAGGGTCATTACGACCTTGTGTTGGTGGACTGCCAACAAAATACGGACCACAGCGCCCAGATTATCGAAATTCTGCGTCGCTGGGAATCTGAGCATCGTCCGGATGACCGTCTGCCAATTGTTGCAGTAACCAGTACCACTGAAGAGCAGTTTGAAGGCCGATGCCTGGCTGCCGGTATGGATGATTATCTGACAAAGCCTCTCAGTAAAGATCTCCTTCGGGAAACCCTGGCTCGCTGGTTGGGTAGTGCCTAGCTTATTTGTCTTGCTTTGATATTCAGTATAAAAGCCGCAAGTAAATGCGGCTTTTTTATTTCCAATTGCTTATATTTTTCGCCTTGCGGCTTTTGATGGTAAGCAGAGTCCCAGCTTTGAAAACTGATTCACTCAGTAACTACTGAAATAATTGGTAGAAATAGCTGATTTTTGGAGTAGTGAAACAAAAAAGGCCACAGTAAAACTATGGCCTTGCTGTGAAAGGTAAGATCAGAATTCGTAGCGTATTCCCATTCGTGCGCTCCACAGGGAGGCATCGGTCACTCGGGTTTGCCCTGCTGGGTCTAGGAACTCCTCGAACACATAGCGCCCCTGATCATCAATGGTTGCAGTTACTGCAGACTGGTAGCGAGGGAATCCACCTTCATACATGACACCCCATTCGTCATTTAGCAGATTGCCCAGGTTTTCAATTACAAAATACGCGTTTACCCGGTCTTCCGCACGCCATCCTGGTAGTTGTTGGTCTATACGTAGATCGAACTTTGTCCACCAATTACTGTTAAGTGAATTGCGTTCCATAGTCCCGCTATCCAGGTCTTCAGAGTCGACCCAGGCAAAGAAGGCATCAGTATCGAAGTCATCTGCAAATACAACATTGACATCATCGGCACCCGTGGGCACGTAGAGCAAGCCACGCCCCCAACCGGCATCACCAAAGATCTGGTCGCCAAATGTGTAGCTATAGGGAACACCTTCGTTGGCAGAGCCGAATAAGGTGAAGCGTGTTTCGTATCCCGCGAAGAACTCCTGAGTGTAGTCCAGCTTCAAGGTGAAGCGATGTGGAACTACATAGTTGGAAGTTGCAGTACCTGGGTCCTGTGCATCCGCAGTAGCGATAGTCGTGTAATTGGAGTAGGCCACTGAGCTCGTCATTGGGTTAACATCTTCAGCTTCAGTAAAGGCGTAACCAACTGCAACACTCAGTCCGAAGTCGAAAGATTTGCTCAAACCAAGAGAGAAAACGCTGGAATAGCCTGAGTCGCCATCCACATTGGTCAGCATAAAGTCTTGGCTACGACCATTGGTGCTGTCATAAATTGGGCGTCCGTCGGCAGTAGTACCAACCTGTTCAAGCGAAATGTCTTGAATAATAGCGGCATCCTGATAATCGCTGTACAAATAGTCTGCGGAAACCAAGTATCCTGAATCAAACTCGTAGCTACCACCAATTGCGTATTTCCAAATGGATGGCAGTTCAAAATCCGGGTCCATCAAGTTAACCCCGCCTACGGAGCCATCGCCATTGGCGACCATGTCGTAGAGTTCTTGAGGAACTTCATAGATTGGATCGCCATTGTTGGTCCAATCCATATCGAATAGTGAGGTACCGCTTCTATCCTGCGCTTCAATTTGAAGTACGCCATTGTTGGAGTAATTATTGGAGATCCACACATTGGGGTTACCACCGGAATAGAGGCCGATACCACCGTGTAGTTCTAGGTTGTCATCAACATTCCAGCTGAGCCCGAGGCGTGGCTGCAATAGATCCAGGCCATCCATGTTGTGCTGGTTGGAGAAACCATATGTGGAAAAGATATCAGCATTTGCCACTGGCTTATCATCGCTGCTATAGCGATCGTAGCGCAGGCCGGCGACAACGGTCAGGTCGAGATTTGCAAAGGTGTATTCGTCCTGAGCGTATAGGGTGTCGATGCTGTAACTAAATTCAGCGGCGGCATCCAGGATATTGTTGGTGCCGGCCGCATTTTCATAAGTGACTCGGTTGGTGATGCCAGCTTCAAAATCTTCAATGCTATCAAAGCGGTATTCGCCGGCAGCTTCCTGGATAAACAGGTTGTAAACATCGAAGTTTTCGTGCTCATAGCCTGCAGTTAAATTGTGTTCACCAAATAGCAGTTTACCTGCGAGCTTAAAAGTAAGGTTTTCATAGCTCAACTTGTTCGCATGACGTGAGTCATCTGCTCCCAAGTAAACCGTTGCACGGGAATCACTGCCATCGTTATCGTGGTCATTATAAGTGGTGATTTGTACTTCACCGAAATCAGTTCCACCCAGGGAGTTTTGGCGATTGTCCAACTCCGAGTAGCCAATTTTCATCTCAGTGGAGAAGATGTCGCTCCAGTCTGAGAACAACTGAGCCACGTAAGAGTTGAGTTCTGCACCGCGTTCATAGTAGTGGTTAGATAATTCGAGCTCATCGGCATCGCCATCGGCTTCAGCGATAGAGAAACCATCGTTATAGTTGTAGGTAAATGCCGCGCGATGGTCGTCGGAGATGTTCCAATCCAGTTTAACCAGAAGTTTTTCGTCTTCCTCCGGCAGGCTGGTAGGCAGTCCTCCTGGGTTGTAACCATATACTTCATTAGAGATACGGATAATTTCATCAAGTTGTTCCTGAGAAACACCCTGGACTTCAGTTGCGGAGCTGCTACCGGCTGGGCCGCGATCAAAAGTGGCAACGCCCTCTAGTTTTTCATAGGCAGCAAAGAAGAACAGTTTGTCTTCAATAATGGCCCCGCCCAAAGTGGCGTTGTAACGCTTTTCTTCAAAGCTAGCCACATCGATATCGTCACCCTCGAGGGAATCGCCGCGGAATCCATCGTCGGTGTAATCATAGAAAAACGAACCATGCCACTCATTGGTGCCGGATTTGGTAACTGCGTTGATGTTACAAGCGCTGAAACCGCCATACTGGACATCAAAAGGGGCCAGCTCTACGGCTACATGATCAATGGCATCATAGGAGAATGGCATGCGTTCGGTAGGGTAGCCATTACTATTCAGGCCGAAGTTATCGTTCATACGAACGCCGTCAACGGTAAGGCTGTTGAAGCGAGGGTTAGCGCCGGCACATTGGATGGCATCTACGTTGGCTTCGTCAACATATACACGTGGGTCTAGGCGCAGGACGTCTTTGATATCCCGGTTTACGGATGGGGCACTTGCCAGGTCATCGCTGTTGAAGTGAGAGGAAGGGCCTACTGCCAGGCGGGATGTGCTGAGAGCCTGACCCAAAACGCTTACTTCCTCCAAGCTGGAGGAGCTGAGGGTCAAGCTCAGGGGAAGGGTATCACCTACGGAAAGATAGATATCCTCGATTACACGCTCGCCTTCGTCAGATTCAATGGTGACCGTGTAGGGGCCACCCACACGAAGGCCGCTAAGGTTGAATTGACCTGAATCGCTGACTTCGACTACACGGCGACTATTGGATGGGGTATGAATTACTGTTACTTTGGCATCGCTAACTGCTTGGCCATTGCTACCTGTAATAGAACCGCGGATACCTGCTGCGGTTTCTTGTGCATGGGATACCTGCGCCAAACTGGCTACGGAGATAATCGCCGCGGATAACAATACGCGCGGGAACAGAGAAGGTTTCATAGCTTTTTCCTGGTCTAAAGAATTGCCAACTCAAGTGGCCCAAGTAATTGTCGAGTTTTGCTCTTGCAACTTAGGTTCCAAGTTTCAGTTAAGGTGGTTATGTAATTTTTTTGAGTACTGGATAAGAGCTGAAGCGATTATGTAGCGCGCATGTAAATAAATTATTACAGCCGTGAACTTGTCACAAATGGGCGTTAAAGTAGGCAGCAAATTTACCCGGACGGACTTACCTGATGAGCATACGAATAATAGTAACGAGTATCTTCGTTGCACTGTTCGGACTGACAGCTATGACGCAAGCACACGCCTGGGGGGATGATGGCCACCGGGTAGTAGGGGAGATTGCATGGCATTACCTCGACCCCGAAGTAGCTGATGAAATTGAGCTATTACTGGAAGAGGCGGGAGAGCCACATCTGGCTGAGTCTACAACTTGGGCAGATCGAATTAGAGCTGATGAAAGTTACAATTGGGCTGCACCGCTGCACTATATAAATTTGTCTCGTAATTGGAACACTTATGTAGAAGCGCGTGATTGCCCACCTGCCGGCTGTATTTTGCAGGCAATTCAAAATTATCAGGAGGTATTGGCAGACCGGTCTCGCACAAAAATAGAGCGTGCAGAAGCGCTTATGTTTATCGCACACTTTGTTGGCGATCTTCATCAACCACTACATACCGGTTTGTTTTCTGATAAAGGCGGGAACGATGTTCAAGTCCAGTTCTATGGAGTTGAGACAAATTTGCATGCACTTTGGGATATTCATTTGGTTTCCCGCCTTGTTTCGGACTGGCAGGACTATGCCCAGGAACAAACAGAAAAGATCAGCGGGGCTGAAAGGCAGCTCTGGCAGTCCACTTCGGTTGCGGTTTGGGCGCAGGAATCGCATAAGCTGGCCCATAGCCTAGCTTATACAACCGAAACACAGTTAGGGGAAAAGTACTTCTTGCGTTGCCAAGAGTCTGTTGAAATACGCTTGCAGCAGGGTGGGGTCCGTTTAGCAGCTGTATTAAATACAGCTCTGGGTACCCCGGCAATCGATGTCGCCAACAATTAGTCTTTTAACGGTTTGCCATAATCTATTTTCTGGTTGTGGCTAACCGGCCGCAGTGTACTTTCAAAATTAGCCAGTATTTTCTTGGCTTTTTTTATGCTTATTGATAGATCGATTGCAGTATCATCAATTGCTCTATTAAAAGCTGCTCATTGCCCTGAATAATATACTTTTCAAGTTGATTATTTTGAAATCCTTGTGAAATTTGCAATCATTATTTCGCTTTAGCAATATCATCAGGTATGAAGAGTCTGGGACAATAGCCAGTTATGATCCCCGAAATTTCCAGGGTGGATTACGGATCTCAAAGCAGTCGTGGGGCCGTCAAGTAAGCTTCTCACGATAGCTGGATTTAGAATCCATGGAATATCCAATGCGTCTGATCCAGAAAGAGTTGGCCTTGGATGCCAATTTTTTTGAGTATATTCATGTTCGTATACTCGTTACTGTGAAAATTCTTAATAAGTTTTCAGCTTTTATCCATGGCGCAAGATAGGTTAATAATTTTCATTATGAGCCTGTAATACACAATCTTAATGTTACTTTGACTGAGGCAATGGTTTTATTGTTATTATCAAGCAGATTTTAAGTTCATCAAGCTTCGCGATTCACCTTAGTCCCCAAACCTTTTCCTCTCTTTGAATCGAAAACCTCTTGTATTGACACGATGGTACCAGTTTGATATCAAATTATTCCGAGTAGCGTAGCGAATCAATCATTTTGCATTTAGCCCTGATAAATAAGAATCATGGTTCAGCGGTTTACAAGGCAAATTGTGTGAGCTCTTAAGCTATTAAAAACAAGACACTAATACTGGCGTAGTTTATTCACAGACGTTATGGAGGATGTAGGCATGAGCGGAAGAGGTTTTAATCCTAGGGCGTGTCAGGGACACTTTGCGGGCATTTGTTTCGTGTCCAGTTTGCGGTCATACAGCTCTTTCTTTTCAAGATTTTATGCGCAGTGGCAGGGTAATGGTGGAGTCGAAAGCTCCCTGGGCAGAACATGGAATGGGCATACTGCTCTAATAACGGGTAACAATGGTGTTATTGATACCATTGTTGGTTGGGACCCTAACAGCTCCTGGGATGCATTCAAAGGATCTGTTGGTGGACGACACAATAATATGCGACCAATAGATGGCCGCTGGCGCGATGACACAGGAATGAATGCTGATCCAACAGCTCAATATTATGGGATGCAAGTTTCTCAACAAGAGTACACAAGTTTCAGGAACTTCTTGCGACAAGAGCTTCTGGGTACCCAGGGTTACGGAAGTCATCTCGACAATATCGGAATCACATTCCACTACGCATTTGCCCCAGGTAAGTGGATGGAGAGACTGAGTTCCCTGGAGGGTAATAATAATGGTCAGTTACAAGTTATCTCTAACTGTTCAGATGCTGCCTTCCATGTGCTTGCAAGCTTCCTTTATGAGTGGCGCAAAGGGAATTTGGTAACTGAACTGGCATCCTTTATGAATAATGGGGATGAAAAAAATAAAAATATGTCGCAAGGTCGCTTGATGCAATGGTCAAGCCAGATGGGGCAGCAGAGTTAGTAACCCTGTCAGATAACCAGGCGGTGCAACTGGATCAAAGTTCGTACCGCTTGGTTATTGAGTAATAAAAGAATCCACTGCTAAAGCAGGAAAATTGCTAATTTCTTCAGTCTGCAAATCGGCGTTATGGAACTTCACGCCCCCTGGAAGCAGTCCAAATTTTATACCATTGCTCTCTATTCAGGTTAAAATTCAGGCTTTCAATTGCAGATTCAATACGCTCAATTTTACCCGATCCCATGATCGCTAAAGGCTTGGAAGGAAAGCGGCGCACCCACGCATAGATAACCTGGTCAATATTGTTTGCACCGATTTCGTCCTTGATTTCCTTCAAGGTGACACGTAAGCGTTGTGCCTGGCTATCTGATCCATTAAATATTCTCCCTCCTGCTAAGCAAGACCAGGCCATAGGGCGAACTCTATATTGCTGTAACTGATCCAGGGTTCCATCTTCAGACACATTGAAATTCAAGGGATTAATCTCTACCTGATTGGTCACCAATGGAGAATTTAGCCTGGACTGCAGCAGATCAAATTGCTGGGGAGTGAAATTGGAGACACCGAAGTGTTTTACTTTGCCGGCTTTTTGAAGTTCAGTAAATACACTGGCAACCTCATCTGCATCCATTAAAGCATCAGGCCGGTGGAGAAGCAGGATATCAATATGTTCTACTCCGAGACGGGACAGAGAGTTATCCACTGAGAACTGAATATGCTTTGCACTGGAATCATAGTGCTTAACTGTTCTCCCCGGATATTTTTCAGAGAGCAATTTGATGTTGCATTTGGTGACAATCTCAATTTGGTTGCGAACTGACTTATCCAGCTTCAGTGCTTCTCCGAACAGTTGTTCGCAGGAATAGTCCCCATAAATATCCGCATGATCGACAGTGGTAATTCCCTTGTCTAGATGCTGTTTTAGGAACGTTAAGCGCTCCTGCGGGGTTAAATTCCAATTGTCTATACGCCAATAGCCTTGAATTAACTGTGATAACACCGGCCCATTGGGGGACACTAACACTCTCTCCACCACAAGATACCCACTATATTTAAAAGCCTTAGAGTATTCTTGTTCGTATCGATTCTCAATGGTTTAAGTAGAGTACGGGATAGCTTACTTTCAGCTTTTGATTATGCTGTAATTAGCGCATTGATCACTACGTATACAGCTACAGTTAGCGATAAAGTTGGCGTCGCGACTCTTGGGGTGCCTTAAAATACGTAATCACAGGGCGGACCTTGAAGGACACAGCTGCTGTGTTGCAGCTCTTGCAAAGGATTAGGGATATTCGTGGCGAGCTGCACCTAACATCTGAAGCTTTCAAGACCCGCATAGATATTACGGAATTATTCAGAGGCTCTCTAGGTCTTTGCAGTAGGTGGACTAAAATACAGAACAAATTATTAACTTCTATCTTTAATACGTTTCTTTAGCGTATTAAGAAAGCTTCGCGATACAGGAATAAGTGTATCTGAGCTAGATAATCGAATAAAATGACGTCGTGATTGTATTTTTAGTTCAAGTATCCGGCTGCTATTGATGATATAACTTCGATGCAATCGGTAAAATACTTCACCTGGTAGCTGTTCGCATAATGTGTCCAGTGTTATTTCGGAAATAATAGTAGCTGTTTTGTGTAGTTCAGTGCCTGTCTCAGTTAGGTGTATACGGCGATAGCGTCCGATACTCTCAATATAGTTAATGTGTGTATACTCAATCACTCTCTGTTGTTTGTGATCGCTCAATACTAAACAATTCTTGCAGGTTGATTTTACTTTCTTTTCTATAGCGTATAATTCCTGCCATAATATTTTGTGAATGCTTTTAGTAATTATTTCTGGTCGGGCAGGTTTCACCAGGTAGTCAATAGCATTGGTATTAAATGCGCGTAATGCATAGTGTTCATAAGCGGTCAAAAAAACCAGCTGATAATTAACATGTTGGGTTTTCATAGCAACATCAAAACCAGTAACTTCTGGCATTTCAATATCAAGGAAGACAATATCGGGGCATTTCACTATTATTGTTTCTATTGCAGACTTGCCATCTGTTGCTTCTCCCACGATTTTCAGCTCATCAAAATTTTTAATTACTTCTTTTAAGTTGTGTCTTGCGGCAGCTTCATCATCAATGATAACGACAGTTTTTGGTTTCATTTCTATCTTCTGTTATTGCCATGTCTACACACGAGTTGTGTTCTGGGAAGCAAATCTCTAAGCTTGCGCCCTCGCTGGTTGAACTCAGTTTCATTGAATGGCCACTGTTAAAAAGTAACCGTAGGGTTTCGGCTAAGATGCGCAACCCTTCGCCAAATTTAATATTGCTATCATCAAATGGTGCTCCGGTATCATGGACTGCTATCTCCATATTGCCATTATTTAGTTCTACATTGATACTTACATGGCCTTTTTGAGCTTGTGGTGCTAGACCGTGTTTGATGGCGTTTTCTGTTACAGGAAGCAGTAGTAAAGAGGGGATCAGTTTTTTGTTCAAGCTGGGTGAACAGTCTATGTCAAATGTAAAGCGATCCTCAAATCGTTTCTGCTGTAATATCAGGTATAACTCCACTAGTTGTAATTCTTCTTCGATCGTTACCCATTGTCTTTTGGTTAGCCTTACAGTTTCCCGCAATAAATCGGAGAGATTGTAAATAAGCTCTGTTGCTTTCAGTGGGTTTCGGGATGTCTCCGTTGCTATTAGGTTTAGCGTGTTAAACAAAAAGTGAGGGTTAGATTGCATTTTTAGGACTTGTAATTCTGATTTTTGTGTATGTAAGTATGACTGGTAGTAGTCTTCCTGTTGTTTGAAGATATACATCACAGACAAATAGACAAAAGACTCAAGTAGTATAATTATTATCGGTAAAAATTTAATTTTCGGTGCATTTGGTTGAGGGGTGATCTCTACGATTGGTGCAGTTCCAATAAATATAAAGATAATTACAGTAAGCCTGAATAGCCACCAATAATGCTGTCCTATTGTTATTTTTAGTTTTAGCTTGAGTATTTTTTCAATGAGACTGAATAATAGGTAGCCAGTTAGAAATGTACCCCATATTTTTATTATGGCCAGTAATAATGTGTAGGTAGTAAGAAGTTTAAGAGAATACAGTACAGTGGAAATGATAAGAATGTTTAGTAATGGCCAAACCACTAAGAATATCCATACCTGGATCAGCCTCCTGTTTCCAGACCAAGGTGGTTTCCTTTTAATCTTTGTCATTTGAAATGTCAGCTAAGCCTGTTGGAAATGTAAGTAATGAATTATATCGAGCGCCTCGGCTAATTTATAGTTCGCTAAACCACCGTTTAGTCTGAAATCTGCACCACTGATGCGTCGTTAGGCATACATATCTTCGCTTGTCAGTTCTTATACAACACCATTTATTTAAATCACTCCTTCCTGGATGCCACTATTCAATTTTCGTCATTAAGAAGGTTGCTTGCGTATATGTAAAGATTCAGGCGGTAACGGGACTTAACAGTTGCTGACTGACTTAGAGGGATGACCTTAATTTTAATAATGTAGTAAAGGGCTGTGATGTACTCATGGCTATACCCAATATAGAGTTATATATAGATTTTTGGCAGATATAGGTGTTTTTATATCGGGGTACCTTAAATCTGGGCTTCTCTATAGCAATGAAGTTAAAAAATATTTCCAGGACTTGCTAATGAAATAGGGGGAGCTACTAGCTATTCTCTGTTTGAGACCTCCGGGCCAATAAGTGGTACGCAAATAAGTTGCGATAAAAATTATTGAGACCGAACAGTTTCGGTAGTTGTTTTAGCGGTCTGCATGATTAACAATAGCATCAGCGATATGTACACAAGCCGAACTTTGGCAAAAGCCAAAGAAAATAAACAAAAATAATGTAGTGGGTGTACGCATATGGAATTGGTAGCCATGCGCCGGAGCTTTAAACTCTTGTCTCTGCTTTTGGTACTAAATGTCATTCAAGGATGCTCTGAACCTCCGCAGGATACTGAAAAAAGTCGGGCATTTTTAACTCAAAGAGCGCTCTCCCTAGCGCCCACTGATCCGGAAATCGCTGAAATATATACCCGTACTTGCCGCAGCTGCCACAGCACTGGCGCCAGCGCGGCGCCCCTTACCGGGGATTTGGCCAACTGGAAGCCCCGACTGGAAAAGGGAATGGATGTGTTGGTGGAAAATGCGATCAATGGCTTCCAGGGCATGCCGCCACTGGGTCTTTGTTTTGAGTGCTCTCCCGAGCAGTTCGAACAATTGATCGTCTTTATGGCTACAGCGGAGTAGGGATATGGGATTTAGTCGTCGTCAGTTTATTAATTCCATCGCTATTGGCTCCGCATCACTGGCCGCCGCGCCAATTTCGTCGGTTGCTCGCACCTTATTGCAAACTGCAGCCCCTTCGACAAAAAGGACTGGGGTGCGCTGGCGGAATTGGTCCGGCTCACAAGAGTGCATGCCTATCAATCGACTGGCCCCCAAAGACATTCCAGCATTACAGACGGTGATTGCAGAAGCGCAAGGTACCGTGAGGGCGGTAGGCGCAGGTCATTCCTTTACCGCACTGGTACCCACAGACGATACGATTATCTCATTGGGTCGTATCGCCGGTGTCGCCGATCACGATTCCGACAAGATACAGGCAACGATCTACGCAGGCACCCGGGTGGCAGATATCGGGCAGCCTCTTGAGCAGATCGGTCAGGCGTTGATTAACCAACCGGATATTGATGAGCAGACTTTAGGTGGCTGCCTGGCAACCGCGACTCATGGCACTGGTGCTGGCTTGGGGTGTATGTCCAGCTATGCAACGGGTATGGAGCTAGTGACCGCAAGTGGCGATACGCTCTGGTGCGATAATGAGCAAAACCCGGAGGTATTCGCGGCAGCGCAAGTATCCCTCGGTAGCCTGGGCATTGTAACCAAAGTGCGTATGCAGAACCAGCCCAGCTATCGCCTGCGCCGTGAGTCCTGGGTGGCGCCCCTTGAAGAGGTTCTTGATCAGGCACCGGCACTGGCCGAAGCCAATCGCAATTTTGAGTTTTACTATATCCCGTTCTCAGGGATGTGTATGGCGGATTCCCACCAGCCAACTACTGAAGAAATCTTCTCTACAGAGCGGGAAGATACCAATGAAGCCGTGATGACGCTGAAATCCGTGCGTGATTGGCTGGGCTGGTCGCCGAAGCTCCGCCAGTTTGCACTGCAAACTGCGATGGAAGATATTGAAAGGGAAGTGGTGGTTGAATCCTCCTGGCGGAATTATGCCAGTGAGAGAAACGTGCGCTTCAATGAAATGGAATACCACTTGCCCCGTGAGGAGGGCCTAAAGGCCTTTGTGGAAATACGTCGTACGATTGAGGACAACAATCTGGATGTCTTCTTCCCCATCGAAGTGCGTTTCGTTAAAGGTGACAATATCTGGCTGAGTCCTTTTTACAAGCAAGATTCGGTATCCATCGCAATACACCGCTACTTTGAAGAGGATCACCAGCCGCTGTTTCAGGCTATTGAACCGATTATGCGGAAATATGGTGGCCGTCCACACTGGGGCAAGTTAAACAAGCTGCAAGCCCAGGACTTTGCAAATCTTTATTCTCATTGGCGGGACTTCCTGGAAGTTCGCCGCGAACTGGACCCCAATGGAAAATTCTTAAATCCCTACCTGAAAATGCTTTTTACCTGAGTAGGCCAAAATCACTCAACAGTGAACCCTCTAGGAGGAAAGCACAATGGATATCAAGCGCCGCAAACTAATACTGGGTGGGGTAGCGCTGGGAGCTGTAGCCGGTGTCGCCGCACTGCGCCCTAAAGTACAGGGGCAGGGCGGGCACAGCGATTACTTTTCCAGTGTTTCGAAGGCCCTGGATAACGCTGGTTTTTCCGGCCCCACATTAGTGATAGACCTGGAAAACCTTAGAAAAAATACCGATATATTAACCAGCCATCTCAATGGTCAATACGATTACCGCATAGTGGCCAAGTCTTTACCCTCGCTCAACTTATTGGATGTTATAACTAAGCGGACAAATACCAATCGCATCATGGTGTTCCAGTTGCCATTTCTGCAGCAACTGGTTAAATCTTATCCTGACAGCGATATTTTGCTAGGTAAGCCTCTCCCCATTGCTGCAGCTAAAGCCTTCTATTCCGGCAGAAGGGCGGAGTATTTTGACTCCACGCAGCAATTACAGTGGTTGGTGGACAGTCCCCGCCGCCTCGATCAGTACGCCAGCCTGGCGCGTTCCGTCGGGCACACTCTGCGTATCAATATTGAGATAGATGTGGGTCTACACCGAGGAGGGGTTGCCAATGGGGAAGAGCTCTCCGCAATGCTTAGTATTATCCAGCGGGAACCCCAATTGGAGTTTGCCGGCTTTATGGGGTACGACGCCCACGCCGCAAAAATGCCGGGCATTCTCGGTGGGCCTGAAAAGGCAATCTCTCGGGGATTGGATATTTACCAGAGCAGGGTAGAGCAGGCTAAAGCTCAATTGGGTGAGGCATTCCCTAAGGCGGCGACAATGAATGCGGCCGGAAGCCCCACCTACCAACTGTACAAATCTCGTGCAGGCAGGGCGCCCTGTAATGAGATTGCAGCAGGCTCCTGTCTGGTTAAGCCGGCGGGCTTTGATATTCCCACCTTATCCGATCATTTACCGGCCGCTTATATCGCGAGTCCAGTACTGAAGAAGTTGTCGCAGACACAGATACCCGGTATTGAAGGGCTCACCGGCCCCTTTAATTGGTTAAACCCAAACCGTGAACAAAGCTTCTTTATCTCCGGCGGCTACTGGAAAGCAGAGCCTGAATCACCGAAAGGTTTATCGATCAATCCCATCTATGGCCGCTCCAGCAACCAGGAAATGCTGAATGGCTCCAAGAGGGTGCTATTGAATGAAGATGACTGGATCTTCCTAAGACCCACGCAGAGTGAGTCGGTGTTCCTGCAATTTGGTGATATCGCGGTTTACAGTAAAGGCGAGATTGTGGATCTATGGCCGGTATTGGGAAATACCTGATAGTTTTCCGACCTGGTGTGGTGGGCAAAATAACTAGTATTGGAGATATCGATGATCTATGAAGTTGTTTTGGTGTTAAACACAATTTGGTTTTTGATGGGATTTAATGTCTTCTCTTTACGAAACCATATATTTGCCAAATTGCTGGTGCCTAGAGAACAAAGAGATACGCCTGTATTTGACATTCTGGCAGAGTCGGGAAAGTTTCTTGGCGGTTTTAATTTCTCATTGGCCTTCCTTAATATTTTATTACTGATTAGTCCCTCTGTATTTGCAACGGACTTGCAGCGTGCCACGCTGCTGTTGGCCTTTGCCGTCACTCACGGAACACAGTTTATTTACAATCTCCCTGTAGCCCTACGAAACCGTAAAGGTGAAGGGCCCTGGCAGGTTAAAGGTGTGATGCGCTTTATCTTTGTCACTGACTTTATAATGATGTCCCTGAATCTAGTGGCTGCACTTTGGTTCCTCTTCCAATAACTGTAGATATTCAGTGACGATCGACCACTATAAAGCCTGTTGTGGTCGATCCTGGTCAGCAGTAAGTTGTGCTGTCGAGTGCGATCTGAGTTCGAAAGGCTAATCTCATGAAGCTTGATATTTGATTGTTTAAAGGGCTAGAAAATAACGTAAATTGCGCTGTACTAGGATCATAATTTTTGTATGGGTACTTTGTGCTCGGTTGGTCTTCGGCTTTATAAATGTTAGTGAAGATATTGAAGGCTAGAGATTGGAGGGCGCCTACCTTTCAGTAGTATTTTTTCGGGTAGGCGAAATTATTAATTAAATTGCTGAACTTCAAAAAAGCCTAAAAGCTCGTCCTTTCGACCAATATTTTGCGTGTAAAAGGTCCACTGACCACTATCATCTCGAACCCCGAATACCCGTGCACAGGTATCGTAGTATGCGGTACCAAGTTTTGCTTGCTTTTTCTTGAAGTTTGCTCCTTTTCTACCTCCTTTGGGGCCACCTATTGAAAGTCGCCTCTCTCCGGTTACATCGGGAGTTTTTACCATCTTCTCCAGCTCATCTCTTTGCTTGCTCCCCTTGATAGTCCCGCCTTGGGAAACATCACCTGCAACATGGATAACCGTTACACTTTTACTCTGGTCGTCATGGAACTTGAAGGTCATTCGACAATTGCTGAGGTGGGAGGTAAAGAAGTAAGGGGGACTTTTACTATTTAGAGTTACAGGCACAGCTTTTTGTCGAGCCCAGGTGAGATATGTTGCTTTCTTGCCAGAATTTCCGCTTTTTACCATCATGATTTTGTTGGGTTTTACAAATTCAAAATCAAACTCAATTTCGTAGGCATCTGGTTTGCTGTCGAAGGCCTCTGTATTAAAGTCGAGTTCATAGGTTTTGAAGGCTAATTCAAAATCTTTTTCTAATAAGCTGATAAAGTTATCATAACTTGGCATGGCTCAATCCTTATGTCGCCGGCTGTTTTGATATAAGTGGTTTGGCTTGGCTTATTAGTACTAGCCCTCCCTTTTAGTTATTCATAGATAAATATACTTTTGGCATAATTTCTATCTTTCAACTTAGCATACCCCTCATTATGTCTCCAAGAAAATCTACGGGTAGCTTGAAGTAGATCAATTTTTATTTTTCCTGTGAGGTTGTTATATGTCCAGTGTGTTGGTGACTCGGGATATAAGTTTGCAATCGAATATAAATTTTTTCGAATAGTAACGAGAGAAAAGTGATTCTCTAATGGCGATCTTGATCAAACCAGTATCAGTGATCGATATGATTTAAATAGTAAAGCGAGGGGTTTTAGTTTTCTTCTATCGTCCATTCAAGTTTTCGTAGATGAAATCCACGCAGAGCTTTATTTTGGGAATTTGGTATTTAGTGCGCTCATAAAGAAGAAATACTCCCAGATCGCCACCGGGGCTGACTGAGACTTTACCCTCGCAAGGTACCTGTACAAGCTCCCCTGTATCTAGATAGTTACAAATACTCCAGGAAGGTACGCAGAACATACCGCGGTGATTGAGTGCGGCTGCTGTTAATGCTTTGCCGTTATTGCTGATAACTTTTGGGGTCAACTTCAGGGGCTCCCAGTGCTCGTCGTTGAGTATGTACCACTCAATAACGCCACGCGGCCCCCGGTATTGCAAGGTAGCAATTGACTCGATCGCCGACTTGTTTAAGGGGAGGCCATAATCCAACTTATCGATAAACTGCGGTGTAGCCACGAGGGTGAACTCATTATCCGATAGGCGTTTGGCAATGACATGCTCGTCAGGCACAATCCCTCCGCGAATCGCGATATCAATGGGGTCTTTGCCCAGCTGCGACAAGTCATCGTTATAACTTAAGTCGAATACGATGTTAGGGTATTGCTCTGCAAATTGCTCCAGTAAGGGGGTTAGGTGCTGTTCTCCGTAAGTAGGGAGGCAGCTGATGCGTATTAGTCCGCTGGGCGCTTCAAATGTCTGACTGACCAATTCATCGGCTTGTTCGAGTTGGCGAATAGCCTTGCTTACCATGGAGTAGTAGAGCTTGCCGAGTTCAGTAACCTTTACCTGCCGAGTACTGCGCTGCAAAAGCTCGACCCCTAAAGAGTGTTCCAGGTCTTTCACTCGTCGGGATATTGAGGAGGCGGGAACATGAAGCTCCTCGGCAACCGCTGTAAAACTACTCAGTTCTACCACTCGCTTGAAATAACGTAACGCTCTTATTTTGTCCATAATCGCCTTGATAATATATCAAAATCTCAAAGAAATTAGCTGATTATTGTCATAAAGACAAAAGAATTCTACCGTTTGGTGTCTGTTTTCGGGTTCGCGGTATGGGCATTATCGCTTTTATATTGTATTGAGCCGATCAAAAGGATGCCTTATGAAAGCGTTAAAAATGACTCGTTATGGGGATATTAACAGTAGCCTGGAGTTCCAATCAGCCGAGATTCCCATCGCCAAGGCCAGTGAGGTATTGGTTCGTATGCATGCGGCAAGTGTGAATCCGGTTGATAACATGATGTTGCGGGGAGAGCTCAAATCAGTACGAAGGGAAGTATTTCCGGTTGGCGTCGGTAGGGATGTCAGCGGTGAAATTGTAGCTGTGGGGAAAAATGTTAAAGGATACAGTCCAGGGGACATGGTCTTTGCCCGGGTAGGGGAGGAACATGTGGGCACTATCGCGGAATATCTTACTGTTGATGTTGCGCACTTGGCCCCCAAGCCTGAAAATCTTTCGCACAGTGAATCTGCAGGTATTCCGCTTGTAGGACTGACTTCCTTTCAATCTCTGATCAAAATTGCAGACTTGAAACCCGGTGAAAAAGTACTGATACACGCCGGTTCAGGTGGTGTTGGCTCTATGGCTATTCAGCTGGCAAAGTCAATTGGTGCTTATGTGGTGACGACGACCAGCAGTGCGAATGTAGACTGGGTAAAAGCACTCGGTGCGGATCTTGTTATTGATTATAAGAAGGAAGACTACCTGCAATTACTATCTGATATGGATGTAGTGTTCGATACTCTGGGGGGGCAGTATGCTTTGGACGCGTTTAAGGTTCTGAAAACCGGAGGACGGGTAGTTTCTGTCAAGGGTGCTCTTGACCCACAAACCGCTGAAGAACTTGGGCTGGGCTGGTTGCTCCGCAAGATACTTGCGCTTAAGTCTCGCAAGCTGATAAAAGCGGCCAAGGCAAAATCCGGCCTTTATAGAATGGTTATTATGGAAGCCAATGGAGAGCAGTTGAGAGAGCTTGGAGAGCTTTACCAGAGAAGGATCCTATCTCCGGTGATAGATAAGACCTATTCTTTTGATCAGAGCAAAGAGGCATTTTCATATCTAGCTTCAGGTCGTGCAAAAGGTAAAGTGATTATTACAATGGATGGAATGACTGAAGAGCAATAGCAGGTAAGTTAAATCGATCATCTGGATATCAGTGCTACCTTGGAAACTAGAGGGGCACTGATCTATGGTATCTTGAACGATATTAAGCTGTGGTTCGAGGTAATTACCTGCCCATTTTATAGTTAAGTTTAATGGTGAGAAATTGGCATAAGAATTCACTTAATGGGATTATTATAATCTAAGATGATTAGTTACTTCTGAATAGCTTTAGAGGATTCATCAGCCCCTCCTAAAAAACACTCACTATCGCTGAAATATTAAGTTTCTTAACTTATTTGCCACTTAACAGCTATCTGGACAAATCTTTTTATAGTTGATTTATTGAACCATATGGGTGGAAGTTTATTTGTTTGCGATTAGGTCAGTAACTAGCGATAGGAAATCTCCCAGGAAGAATGAAATTTGTACACGACGAAATAGAGCTCACAACTGCGGCAACTGATCTTGGGTTAGCCTTGATAGCTTTATGTGGTGTTATGTACCTGCTGATACGAGTCAACAACACGTCCTGGAAAAGAAATATCTGGATTTGTTTTTTTTGCTTGATGTTTGTTGTTTCACTATTGGCAGCCATATACCACGGGATTTCATTACCAGAATATATGCTTGATTATTTGTGGCATGGTGTGCTTGTCTTATTTGGATTGCTTATTTCTTCGTTTGTCCTTGCGGTCGCCGTCGACTTGAGCAGTGAGAAGTTTTCTAAGCGTATTATTCCATGGGTATCAGTACTTTATTTTGCTGTGTTTGTGGTTTCTTTATTTTTGGAAAATAAATTTCTTGGTTTTGCGATCTATCAGCTCTCAATCTCTGCCGTGGCTTTTGTTGGGTATATTGTGGTTACAGTGGCAAGGGGACGACCACTCCAGGGTGGTTGGTTTATGGCATTTGGCGCATTGATCAGTATTATCGCAATGGCTATTCAGGTAGGGGGTACATTGTCATTAGATTTTATTTGGAGGTTTAATTACAACGGTATTTACCATATTGTCCAGATGGTTGGTATTGTCAGCTTCATTTTTGGCTTGCACAGATATTTTTTAAACAGGGATCTAGGGTAGTATCAATAATCGGTAAGCTACGTTATGGGGAAGTGACCGGGATGACTCTCCGAAATCGTCCAGATAGTTACGGTTCAGTGGCCAAGTGGCTACATTGGTTAACGGCCTTATTGTTTTTGGGTTCTTATATTTCGGTCTACTACCGTCAGTGGCTTACTGAGGAGGAAACCCCCGCGAACTGGATTGCCTTGCAGTTACATCTTTCTATAGGTATTACTATTGGACTGCTAGTTATACTTAGGATTATATGGCGTCTGACTAATCCGCCGCCACCACTTGAACCAGCCACTCCTTTTGAACACTTTGCAGCCCATACCGGCCATCTTCTCCTCTATTTAGTTATGATCATTGCCCCACTGACCGGATACATCGGGACAGGTGTGGATACGGACTATTTTTTTCTTTTCGAGATTCCTAAATTTGAAAGTACCCAAGCTTTTGTTGCGATAGTTCAGGATCGAATGGGTATGACTTTTGAACAGTTTGAGAAACCGGTCGATTTTATCCATAAGGAAGTCCTGGGAGAGTGGGTGGTGTGGATCTTAATCCTGGGGCACGCTCTGGCCGCCCTCTATCATCACTACATCAAAAAGGATCGGACTTTGCTAAGGATGACCGTGACTAGATAGTTATAACTCTTACACTGGTTTTGGCAGAAAGTGGTGGCAAATAGGCATTGAGCGCCAAATCCAGACATTTTAACCTCGAGTTTTTGCAGTTCCTATGGAGCTGTGCACTTGGACTTGAGGTGGGTGTTATATGAGGTATTTGGTCTTTGCGTTGGTGCTATTGATAATGGGGTGTATGCCTGAGTCCAAGTTTTATCGAATCGCTCAAGCTGAAATGGCATCACAACTTATCTGCCAGCAGTCACTGGCAGGCGATAAGCTAGCTTCAAGTGAATCAGCTTCGACTTAGACTGCCAACTTCCTGACTACTGGATTTATGTTTAGGTAAGCCCAGTGATACCAGTGCAGCCAACAATATGAAGGCGCTGGAAATAAGTAGACAGGCCTCTAAACCCTTGGTTTGAAATACCCACCCTGAAAGTAATGTTCCCAGCAAGCGCCCGGTAGCATTTGCCATATAGTAGAAGCCGACATCCATAGAGACGCCATCTTCCCGCGCATATGCAACAATCAAATAGCTGTGCAGGGACGAATTTACGGCGAAAATTACGGCAAAGATCAACAGTCCACCCAGGACTGCAATCTGTGGGGCAACCCCCTTAAATAGCGCGATCGCGATCAATACTGGCACGGTAGCAAGTGCAATTGCCCAGAAAAGTGCGGCTCGGCCATCCGGCGGTAGAGAAGAGCGTGTTGTTGTGAACATCGGGGCCTGGGTTTGCACAATACCGTAACCAATCACCCAGGATGCCAGGAAGGCACCTACTTGCCAGTGATCCCAATTAAATTGGCTGGCCAGGAAAACGGGCAGGGCAATAACAAACCAGACATCCCGGGAAGCAAACAAAAGAAGGCGCGCGGCTGACAATATGTTGACTGCGGGGCTCTTGGAAAAGACATCCTTAAAAGGACTCTTTGCCTTGGCTTTCCCTAAATCCTGCTTAAGATATTTCAGGCTTATTAACCAAACTATTCCAAGAGCGATGGCCATCGAGGCAATCGCGCCTTGAAAGCCAAGTGCGGCGAGTAGGGCACCACCAAGAAAAAAGCCCAAGCCCTTTAAAGCATTTTTCGAGCCCGTAAGCAGGGCGATCCATCGATACAAAGCGCCACTGGCCTGATCGGGAACCAGCAATTTAATTGAACTCTTCGCGCTCATTTTATTCAGGTCTTTGGCAATACCGGAAAGGGCTTGGGCGGCCATTACCAAGGGGACCGAGAGATACTGACTAGGTACCAGCAGCATAGAAAGAGCAACAACCTGTAAGGCTAGCCCCAAATTCATGGTCCGGTTGAGTCCAATCCGGGCGCCGAGCCAGCCGCCGACAAGATTAGTGACTACGCCAAAGAATTCGTAGAAAAGGAAAAGCAGGGCAATCTGTAAAGGGTTGTAGCCTAGCTGGTGAAAATGCAGCAGCACCAGCATGCGCAGAGCGCCGTCAGTCAGAGTAAATGCCCAGTAATTGCCCGTTACCAGCAGGTATTGGCGCATTGGCGACGATAAGTTGTGAAGAAACTGCATGATCTCGTTCTGTGTACTGCTACTTACTAAAAGCGGGAAGAAAAAATACGAACTCATGGGAAGGTATTTACAGTACCCCTTAGGTGCAGCGTGTTCTTTCCTTCCGGCCCCGTTGTACTTTAGCTGCTTAGCCCATGGTGCCAATCATTCGAGCCAATTCCGCCGTGCGGTTGGCGTAACCCCATTCATTGTCATACCAGGCGTAAACTTTTACCTGGGTGCCGTTAACGACCATGGTGGAGAGGGCATCAATAATGCTCGATCTGGGGTCGGTTTTGTAATCCACAGAAACGAGAGGCCTTTCCTCGTAGCCGAGAATATCTTTCAGCTCACCCTCTGCTGCTTCTTTAAAGAGTTGGTTTACTGCTTCCGGGGTAGTGGCGGTTTCCACTTCGAAAACGCAATCAGTAATGGATGCGTTTGCGAGGGGAACACGAACGGCGTGGCCGTTCAGGCGACCAGACAGCTCTGGGAAAATGGTGGCGATGGCTGTAGCTGAACCCGTTGTTGTAGGAATCAGGCTGGCTCCACAAGCGCGGGCTCTACGCAAGTCTGCATGGGGTGCATCGAGGATGGTCTGGGTATTGGTGATATCGTGAATTGTGGTGATTGAACCATGGCGGATCCCCAGATTTTCGTGGATTACTTTCACTACTGGAGCAAGGCAGTTAGTCGTACAGGAAGCGGCGGTAATAATCTGGTGTTTGTCCGGCTGGTAAATATGTTGATTCACTCCAAGGACAATGTTCGGTACTCCAGCCTCTTTAACTGGTGCAGAGACCAGCACCTTCTTTACCCCTTGATCCAGGTACGGCTGGAGTAGCTCGGTGGTTTTCATTTTCCCGGAAGCTTCTACAACCAGGTCACAGTTGCGCCAATCTGTATCTGCGATGGTGGTGTTGCGGCTGCAGACTATCGTTTTCCCATCAACCTGAATCGTGTTGCCAGCGGCTTTCGCTTCCTTGTGCCATCGCCCGTGTACAGAGTCAAAGTTGAGCAGGTGGGCAAGTGTGGTGGCATCGCCGGCAGGGTCATTAATCTGGACAAATTCTACTTCAGGCCAATCCCAGGCAGCGCGCAGTACCAGCCGTCCAATACGGCCAAATCCATTGATCCCAATTTTGATGGTCATTGTTAATTTTGCTCCGTTTTCTGTCAGGCATATATGAGAAACCATATATATCTGGATAATTTGAATCTTTGATCGGCAAGCAGTATCAGCAGCACAGACTTGTGCGCTCAGGCCGGTCTCCCATTTGAATCAGGTTATTGAGGTCTTCGGTAATAAAGTGCTGGTTCGCCTGCAAGGTGTCGAACAGTACAGATTTTGCCCATGCGTTCAGGTCCGGGTTGATCCGATAAAACACCCACTGCCCCTGGCGGCGATCCATGAGGAGGTCGGAGCTTCTTAATAAGGCAAGATGCCTTGAAATTTTAGGCTGGCTCAACCCAAGTGCTGACGTTAACTCGCACACGCAAAGCTCTTCCTCGTGTGCGATAAGGAGTAGTGTGCGTAGCCGTGTATCATCGGCCAGGCATTTGTAAAACTGTACTGGGTTCATGCTGCTCTTTTTCGTAAATCCGCCTCGGCCTGGGCCAAGACCAGTAATTTGATACGAGTGCTCAGCTCACGTGCCGTGGTGTAAAAAGGGCAGAAGCAGTGTCGCTTTGTCGGCTCCTTAAAGTTCCAGGCAATTACCTTGTCGACTTTTGGGGAGGGCACATACTCATGCCGGCTTTTGTCGCAAAGTGTGATGACCAAATCAAAAGATTGGTCGGCCATATCTTCTATCACTTTGGGAGTGAGACCCTCCGTAGAAATTCCCAGGTGCTCCAGTGCTTGCAGGGCTCGTGGATCTGGTGCCTGAGCATTGGTCCCAGCACCACAGGCTTCGTAAGAGCTGCCCCCGTAATGACGCAATAGCGCTTCAGCCATCAGTGAGCGGGCAGAATCTCCTGCACATACAAACAGAACACGCCTTTTCATTGGAGGGCTCCATTTGGCTTTTTAACAATTATATATGGAAAACCATATATTCATAGTCTTAAAAATAGCCCACTGAACCAGTGGGCTATAGCGAGTGCTTAAAGTTTAAACTCGGCCCATACGGGGGCGTGATCTGATGGGCGCTCCATGGCCCGAATATCGTAATCCACGCCGGTCCCGACACATTTTTCTAGAAGAGGGTTGGTGGCGAGAATCAAGTCGATACGCAGGCCGCGTCTGGGGTCGCGGTCGAACCCACGGCTGCGGTAGTCGAACCAGCTGAATACATCATCTGTTTCTGGATTTTGTGCGCGGAAGGTGTCGGTGAGCCCCCAGCCTTCAATTTTTTGAAGCCACTCGCGCTCTTCTGGAAGGAAGCTGCATTTACCATCGCGCAGCCAGCGCTTGCGATTGGGTTCACCAATACCGATATCCTGGTCGCTGGGTGAAATATTCATATCGCCGATCACCAATACAGGTGCTTCCGGCTTACAAGTGGTTTGCAGGTAGGTGTCCAGGTCGGCGTAGTACTTTTGCTTTGCCGGGAATTTAACCGGGTGCTCGCGATTTTCACCTTGCGGGAAATAGCCATTGATAACCGTGAGGGGCTCAGGACCACCGATATCAAACTTTCCGGCAACCATGCGGCGCTGGGCGTCGCTGGCATCGGTTGGGAAGCCGTATTCGCGATCAATAAAAGGCAGGCGTGAGAGCAGGGCGACGCCGTAGTGTGTTTTTTGGCCAAAATAAATTAGCTCATAGCCCAGGTCTTTTATCGCATCTACTGGAAAATCTTCGTCGGTGACTTTAGTTTCCTGTAGGCCGATGATATCGGGCTGATGGTTGTCTACCAGGGCCTGCATCTGGTGCAGGCGAGTGCGAATACTATTGACGTTAAAGGAAACAACCTTCATCTCTTCCCCCAAAATAAAAAAGGTCGGGCTAGCCCGACCTAAGAGTTAGTTCGCGGACCGGGCGCACGCCGCGCCCAGTGCCTATCGGTATTTAGAAGTTGGCAACCTGGGGCGGGGCCTTGCTGGCCTTATCGGCCAGGCCGATAAAGTCCGCCATTATATAGCCCGCTTCATTCAAAATTGGATCTTTTTCCAACTTGATCTCTACAGGGCCACCGATGTTGGCCACTTCTTCAGATTCGCTTTCTTCGTAAGCCTCAAAGTTCTCGTAGGGCTCAAGGCCTTTAGCTTTGCGGCGGCGGTTTTCCATATCCAGCAATCGCTGATTGACGGACTTGCGCTCATTCTCTCTAGTTGATTCGTTGAGAGAGACATACTTCTTGTCAGCCCGCTCGGCGTCGAATTTGAACTGATCGCGCAGGAAAACAAAATCTGGATCTGTTTCCGTGCGCTTGTTGTGCTTGGTAATCAAGTTCGGGATCAGCATCTTCAAGTTGAAATACTTTGCATGAGGCACAGCGTGGATACGATCCCAGGGCAGGGCAGTATCGTAAGCACTTTCACCTACATTTTCGGCATCAATCAGCTGTGGCATATCGATGTCCGGCTTTACTCCCGCGTGCTGTGTGCTGTCTCCGGAAACCCGGTAGAACTTGGACTGGGTAATTTTTAATTGGCCTTCCTTCAGGGGAGCCATAGTTTGCACAGTGCCCTTACCAAACGATTGGTTGCCTACCACCAAGCCTCGGTTGTAATCCTGAATTGCACCGGCAAAGATCTCGGATGCAGAGGCCGACAAGCGATTAATCAATACCATCAGCGGCCCGCGATACATGGCGCGGGAGCGCGAGCGGTTGTGGCGGGAAATCTGCTCATTGGCATGGCGGATCTGCACAACAGGGCCCTGATCAATAAACAGGTCTGTGAGCATGGTGGCTTCTTGCAGTGAACCACCGCCATTGTTGCGAAGATCCAGGATAATACCGTCAACCTTCTCCTCTTTGAGCTCACTCAGCAGACGGGCAACGTCTCGCGTGGTGCTCTTATAGTTGGGGTCGCGGCGACGATAGGCGTCAAAGTCAATATAGAAGGTCGGCAGGTTAATCACACCGATCTTGTAATTCTTACTGCCGTCAGAGAATTCAAACACCGCCTTCTTGGCTGCCTGATCTTCCAGCTTCACTTTGCTGCGCTTGATCAGGATAGTCTTGTGAGTACCGTCACCACCGGTGGGGATAGTCTCCAGGCGTACGTAAGTGCCAGCCTTGCCGCGAATCAGGTCCACGACATCGTCCAGGCGCCAGCCTACGACATCGACCATTTCACCTTCTTTATCCTGGCCAACACCCACGATTTTGTCGTTGGGTTTAATCTTGCCAGTGCGATCGGCAGGCCCTCCGTGGACCAGGCGTGCAACTTTGGTGTATTCCTCGTCTGCTTGCAGCACTGCACCGATCCCCTCCAGGGAGAGGGACATGCTCATATTAAAGTTCTCCAATGAGCGTGGTGACAGGTAGTTACTGTGCGGGTCGTAGAGACGAGTCAGCGAGTTCATATAGAGTTCAAATACGTCGTCACTCTTCTGCTGCTCAAGGCGTTTCTTCTGGCCTTTGTAACGGCGTACCAGAAGATCCTGAATATCCTCATCGGATTTTCCGGTTAGTCGAAGATTCAGGATGCTGCTTTTTAAGCGTTTGCGCCAAAGCTCATCGGCAGCGCTGATCGAGTTGGGCCACTGGCTTTCCTCTCGATCCAGCTCCAGGGTTTCTTCCCGGGAAAAATCATAGGCGGGCAGGCCTTTTTCCAATTCGGACAGAATGTTGTCCAAGCGATCCCCCATGCGCAGGCGGAAGCGGTTGTAGATGCTGAACCCAGCAGTGACATCACCGGCGCGAAGCTGGTCATCCATCTTTGCTTGCCACTCTCGGAATTCATCAATATCTGAGGCGAGGAAGTAACTCTTGGTGGGGTCGAGTGCATCTATGTACTCGTTCCACAAATTCTCGGACATTTCGTCGCCGATTTTGATTTTGTTGTAGTGCAGCATTTCAAGTTTGCTGACTATCTCTTGTGCGGTACCACCTTGACCCTCTTCGGGGGCCAATCGCTCTGGCTCTGCCAGAACGCTTGTGGAAAGAAGGCCAATGACCAAGAAGCCGGAAAAGTAAGCGGCGATCCGATTGGTAAGCATAGGGAGTCTCTTTATACGTCCTACTTCATAGGCGTCCGGCCCTTATGGCTCGGCGACCTATAGCTTAGGACAAGTATAAAGGCTGAAAGCTCCAAAGGGCATGAAATACCTCTAATCAGAGATGGATCTTTTTCCCCAGCCTGGGATTTAGCAAAATAGCTTTCTTAAAAGGTGTGATTTTGAGGCATATTTTCTCGTTTTGAAGGCATGAGTATGTATGGTCATCATCGCAATTATGTAACTTTGACTGTTAAAAAGCGTTAAAAACAACTTTGATGACTTAAAGGTCAGAACCACTTTGATGACTTAAATGAGCGTTAAGGTCAAAAAATGGTGTTGTATGCAGTCCTCTTAATTGACTGGTTTCTCTGTGTTTAGAAATGGACATGTGTACATTTTTTGGGACCGCAGAAATGTGGTTTTGACTCAAAGTTGGAGGAGATATAAGGGAAAGTTATTCGCTTTTTAAGATTCATCTGATGGCATTATCCCCCTTCTGTTGCTCAGCTCTCCTTTGCGGGCGCTAAGCATTTGCTCAAGATGGGCTTTGCAGCCAACTTGCTTGCAATCATGGCTGAAGCTCCCGCGTTCCTTGAAGGCTGGATAAGCCTGGCGGAATCTTCGATAAGGCCAATTTCTCCGCTACAGAGCGCCAAATCACTTCAATGGCAAACCATTGCTTGAATGGTTGCCGCTATTAAAGCCGGGGCCATCGAAGCTCTGCGTATTTTTACTGCTGTTGTCAACGAAAGCCGAGGTTAGCCATCTGAAGATCAGGCCAGCAGATTCCTGGCCGCCAGTTACACACAGCAGACCGTACTGGAAGTGGTATTAGGCTACACCTTGAAGGTTATGCCGAGCTAGACATACCACATTGTCGAGCCCACTTGGATTGGGCCTTTGCAGTCAACAGAAGGGTTTTTGAAGAAGAGGCTGTAGCGTAACCGGCTTCTCAGCCTGTGATTGATTGGCCTTTCCCTAAACTCGCTTCGGTTGAATGGGGGTGGTCACTTGTCATTCTCAAGAGGGTAGAAAGAGGGCTTGCTTGCCAAGGCTGGGGTGTATCGACTTTCAATTACCCAGGTACCTCCTCTGGAAGTATACAAGCGGATTAAGTGCCGGCTCTAGGGTTGGCGTCAGGTAGCTGGTGGTCTCATAAAATCTGGATGGGCCTCAAATCCAAACTCTATAAAATACATTAACTAATTCAATTAACTAACTGATATTTAAGAATTTATTTAAAGTTAAAGTAATTTGTGAAGCGGCGGATGTCTGTGTTGAGACATCCGCCTGCCTTCTTTAGTTAGTCGGCTGGCGTGTCATGATGATGTGGTCAATGTTGTAACCGTGCTTTGTCACAGCCAGATCCAAAAGAGCATCCACGGTGGCTTCATCCAGCTGCGGAGTGCGGCTCAGCAGGTAGAGGCTGGTGTGGCCAGGATCGCCGACCAGAGACCATTGATAGGCGGAGTCCAGCTCTAATATCCAATAGTCACCGGCAGCTTTCCCTTCAAAGAATGTAATGGCGAGCTTGCTATTGGTTTCATCAATCGGCACTCCAGTGCCCTGAATGCTAATGGGGAATCCATACTTTGGATGTAAGATTCGGCAAAAATTGAAAACGCTGATAGATCCATCATCATTTAAGCCGTAGTCGGCTGTTACAGCGGTACAGGCCGGCTGGAAAATTTGCGGTAGTCGGGCAATCTCGTACCATTTGCCGAGGTATTGATTGACATCTACATAGGGAACTGTCTCCAGTTCATCATCTGCCATAACGTACTGGGCGCTTATTGCAAACAGTACAAATCCTAATCCTCTAAACAAGCTTTTCATTTCCATGCTCCTTGTGTTCGCAGTTTTGTCAGTCGATAGCTCAATAGCTACGCGACAATCTCTGTACGGGTGTCCAACTGGAACGGATTAACCAAATTCGATGTTTAAAGTGAATTTCAATGAAGTGTCATATGCGTAAATGGATTGGGATCTTATGACTTGTCAGGGTGCTAGCCTTTGCTTAAGGAATCTCTGAATTATTCAGGGGTTCCTTCAGTGTTGATAGTTAAGGGTTTATTCCGGGGTAGGCTATGGCTAAAGCAGTGGATGTGGACGTTCTTGTGCTGGGGGGTGGAATTCAGGCGGTTTCACTAATGCGCGAGCTATCAACAGATTTTTCAGTACTCGCAATAGATCAGGGATTGAAAGACGCTGAGTCGTTACATTTTCACGGTTACTTCTCCTCTGGTTGGAATGCAGCACACCCAAGTGCGGCAAAAGCTTATCTGCAGGCCGCGCAGTTTTGGCGCACACAGTTGGAGAGCGATGCTGTCAATAGTCGTATAACAGACTTCTATGCCGCACTTCCCCAGGACTTCCTGGATACAGTTGAGCCCAACTGGGTTGCAGCGGGTATTTCTGTGGAGGAAGTACCGGTACCAGCTCCACTGATGACAACCAGTTTGCCATCCCATCGGTGCTTTCGGTTTGCCGACGATCTGATGTTTGATGGTGCAGCGGCCTATCGATGCTTTAGTGCCCCTGTCAGCGAGCGGGTTGTAAATGGCGCCATTCGGGGAATTGTCAGAGAAGATGATCGGGTTGTAGAAGTCACCGCCGAAATCGGTGGTAGTTCACACCGAGTAAAACCTCAGCTGGTACTTTCAGCCTGTGGTGCGGGTAATGCGGCAATACTCGAAAATCTTGGAGTGCCCGTTCAAATAGTTCGAGATGTCCAGGTTGTTCGACCTCTGCATATGCTGCTGGCAAAGGGGGGCAATGTCCCCCCGGTTTCTGCATTTCTGAAGGACCTTGTTGTGGCATACCACAAGCTGGAAGGGGGGGAGGGTCTCTGGATCCTAACCCTTAACCCGGAGCACCCCAGATTTCGCTCTGGTGTGGTTGATATGAGGGTGGCCCCGCCTATAGAGAGGGCGTTAATCCGGGATACCCTGGATAGACTGGCAAATTGTATGACCGGGTTTGAGGAGTGGGCAGCCAGCTGCCATTGGGGTGTTTACGCAGGTTGGAAAACTGACGCTCCAGGGCCGGATGGGGATGCTCTTGTGCAGTTAAATTACCCGCGCCCATACCACATCCACAGCTTTGATATAGCCAATTTCTTGGCGGTTTGGCCGAATCACTGGGGTCTCGCCGTGGAGGCTGCAAAGGAGGCCGGGAAATGGGTTCGCTCAAAAGCTAAGCCTCGGCATCCCCAACCTGAAGCGATAGGTAGTTTGCTGTCGCAGTCAGTTGATCATCAAACTATTCGTAATAAATGGCAAAGTGACGAGCTGGAGTGGCACTCTTGGGCTGAGTTTGCCCAGAAAATGGGTCTGCCAATCAGGTGATTTGCTAAGTATTTTTGTGCCGAGCCATCCGTCTACGAGATCACTAAGGCGCCATTAGCAACGCTTTTCTCTTGCAAAGACATTTTTTTTCTGTATCTTAAATTGAAATGTAACCGGTTACATTCTGTTTCAGACGGTAGAGTGCTACGAAAACCGTGATCTGGAAATAGCGCGTCCGCTTACAAAACACGGAAATAAAAATAAATAGGCTGTTTATTCAGCTGGTTCTTTGAGTGGCCCGAGGGGATGGGGTTTGGTTAAGAAAATAAGAATGGGCATGGTTGGCGGTGGAGAGGGTGCTTTTATTGGTGCAATTCATCGGATGGCGGCAGCTCTCGACGGTGAGATAGAGCTAGTCGCCGGCTGCTTTAGTAGCGATTCCGAGCGCAGTCGTAATACCGGTGAAAAGCTGGGGCTTCATCCGGACCGGATTTACCAAAGCTATCAACAGATGTTCCAAGAGGAATCCCGTCGCAGTGCCGATGATCGAGTTGAATTTGTATCTGTAGTAACTCCCAACCACCTCCATTTACCAGTTTCTATTGCTGCGTTGCGGGCGGGATTCCATGTCCTCTCTGACAAGCCAGCCGCTTCCACTTTGGAAGAAACACTTGAGCTTAAAAAGGAAGTGGAGCAAAGCGGGCATCTTTATGGTTTGACCCACACCTATGCTGCTTACCCTCTGGTTATGCAGGCGAGAGCAATCCTGGGCAGGAGAGAGTTGGGGTCTATTCGACGAGTTACCGTTGCTTATCCACAGGGGTGGCTGGCACTAGCCGGTGATTCCACGGGAAGTAAGCAGGCGAGTTGGCGAACAGATCCTGCACGTTCGGGGGAAAGTGGCTGCTTTGCGGATATAGGCACCCATGCTCATCATCTAGTGGAGTTTTTTACTGGCCAGCATATTTCTGAAGTCTGCGCAGACGTGCAAGCGGTAGTTGATGAAAGAGCGCTGGATGATGACGGTGCAGCGCTATTCAAATTAGATCAGGGCGCCCGAGGAACACTCACAGCCAGTCAAGTCTGTGGAGGAGAGGGGAACAACCTGAATATCAGCGTTTACTGTGAAGACGGTTCGCTGTTTTGGGAGCAGGAAGCCCCAAACCAATTGCAAGTAAAGCGCAGGGGGCAGCCTGTGGCGATTTGGAAAGCCGGTGCGGATTGTGAGTATCTGGATGGAGACGTCAGGTCTTTCTGTCGGACACCTCAAGGACATCCGGAGGGCTATATAGAGGCCTTCGCCAATATCTATCGTGATTTTGCTGGTCAAGTCCGAGGCCGCCGGGAGGGGTTAGTTTCAAAGAAAAGTCCTGCGGTTGGGAACATTGATGCAGGTGTTCGCGCAATGGCATTTGTACGCGGTGCACTGGAGAGCAGTCGCGCAAAATCCTCATGGGTTTCCCTGGCGCCTTATTGGAGGTGAGCGGCCAGGTCCAACCTCACAGAATTTAGGTATCTCTGGCAGGGTGGGCGTCCGGTAGCTAGTACGGCACAGGGAGGTGTCGGTGTCGGCCTGCGGCGAGTTACCTTTTGAAGAGTTTTCTCAAAAGGTGCAAACCAATCGCTTGGAAAGGGTTGGTTGCAGAATTAATCAGTACAGCAGTAAAAAGGATAACAATAAATGAAGGCACCCAGAATTCAGGGGCCCGGAATTTTTCTCGCCCAGTTTCTCCCATCGAGCGAACAGCCAGCTTCGCTTGAAGCTATGGCTCGTTGGGCATCAGACCTGGGGTACAAAGGCATCCAGGTTCCCACTTGGGACAAGCGGATTTTCGATCTTGAGCTGGCCAGTAAAAGCCAAGCTTACTGTGACGATGTACTGGGAATCTGTGAGGAGGCTGGGGTACAGATTTCTGAATTGTCTACGCATTTGCAGGGGCAGTTGGTCGCAGCTCACCCAGCCTATAAGGAAATGCTGGATATTTTTTCTCCAGAGGCAGTACGCGGAAACTTGCAAGCCCGTGCAGAGTGGGCGAGCAATCAGTTAGTTCTTGCAGCTCGGGCTAGTGCCAACCTGAAGCTCAAATCCCATGCAACTTTCTCCGGCGCTTTACTCTGGCACACTTTTTATCCATGGCCCCAGCGCCCGGCGATGTTGGTTGAAGAAGGTTTTCGCGAGCTGGCCCTTTTGTGGCGCCCGATATTGGATGCGTTTGACAGCGCGGGGGTCGATGTCTGCTATGAGCTGCACCCCGGTGAAGACCTGCATGATGGCTTGACCTTCGAGCGGTTTCTTTACGAGGTGGAAGATCACCCTAGAGCCAATATCTTGTATGACCCGAGCCATTTGCTTTTACAGCAAATGGATTACCTGGCCTTTATCGATATCTATCACGAGCGAATCAAGGCTTTCCATGTGAAAGATGCGGAGTTTCATCCGAGCGGAAGGGCTGGAGTATACGGCGGTTACGCCCCCTGGATTGACCGGCCCGGTCGCTTTCGCTCCCTGGGGGATGGTCAGGTAGATTTTCGTGGGATTTTTAGCCGACTGACCCAGTACGGTTACGATCGCTGGGCGGTACTGGAGTGGGAGTGTTGCATTAAGGATCAACAGCAGGGGGCCAGTGAGGGTGCACCATTTATTCGAGAGCACCTGATAACCGTGGCTGACAAAGCTTTTGATGATTTTGCCGGTGCTGAAACAGATCGCGCTCGAAATCGTAGGATTTTAGGGCTGGACTAGTTTTTGCCAATCCCAGTGAACAACGAATAACAATAAATCATGCGGAGACTGGATAGATGAGTACACAGACAAAGGCTTTGCACAGGAACGTCTTCCTGGTAGGAAATCTGTCAATCTTTATGATTGGCCTTGGGTTTGCTGTGAGGGCTTCGATCGCCGGCAACTTACAGTCGGATATTTATGATCATATTGATCTTGCCAACTCCACCGCAATGCTTGGAGAAGCGCTTGGATTTACCTTTACAGGGTTTGCGCTAACCCTGCTATTTGGCAGTGCATTGGTAGATTTGGTCGGTATCAAGCGGATGCTAATGCTCTCATCGATAGGCTATGTATTGGGCAGCCTGCTTATTATTGCAGCATCCTTGGTAACCCCGGGGGAGGGCGTTGAGAATCTGGTTCTTGCGGGATTGTTACTTACCGGTTTGGGCTGGGGGGCCGTGGAGGCTGCCAGCAACCCAATGGTTGCAGCGGTTGATCCTGAAAATAAAACTCAGCGCCTAAATGTACTACATGCTTGGTGGCCTGCCGGGATTGTGGTGGGGGGATTACTTGGGTTAGCCATTTCTGCGCTTGAACTTCCCTGGCAGTTGAACCTGATTGTTTTGGCCCTACCGGCTGTGGTCATGGCGTGGCTTGTGTCCAGAACGGAATTCCCGGTAACTGAACGGGTTTCCTCTGGCATCAGTTATGGTGAGATGTTTAATGAAGTCTTCAGGCAGCCGATGTTTATCGTGCTATGGATCTGTATGTGGCTAACAGCTGCAACAGAGCTGGCTCCAGGGCAGTGGGTTGATCTGACGCTCTCTCGAGTAGTCGGTATGAAGGGCATTCTTATTCTGGTTTATGTCAGCATGTTGATGTTTGTAATGCGCCACTTTGCCGGACGGCTTGCCAAAAAACTCTCTTCCGTTGGACTCTTGTGGCTTAGCAGTTTACTTGCAGCTGTAGGCCTTTATTGCTTAGGAATGGCAAGAACCCCGGTAACTGCATTCCTGGCGGCAACAGTTTGGGGCATCGGTGTTTGCTATATGTGGCCCACCATGCTCGCTACGGTATCCGAGCGTTTTGTACGCGGTGGCGCACTGTTTTTGGGGCTGCTGGGGTTTGCTGGGGGAATGTCTATTCAGTTTGTTCTGCCGAAGCTTGGAGAAATTTTCGACAGCGCCAAGATTGAGGCTGCCGGTGGTTTGGAAGCCTTTGAAAAGTTAACGGGCGATGAACTGGATGCTGTGTTGGCAACTGCCTCTATCGAATCATTCCAGTCACTGGCCGTGGTTCCCCTTATCTTGCTGCCGATTTTTGCGTTTATCTGGTTTTGGGATCGCAGGCAGGCAGCGAGCAAAGTGCAAGGTGTCACTGCAGTAAGCAACCAGTAGGCGTTTTCCATTTGTGCGAAAATAGTCGACTACTAACAACAAAGTAACGGAAAAGTATGTCAAACATTCGCGAAGTTGCACGTCGCTCCGGTGTTTCCGTCGCGACCGTGTCCAGAGCCCTGAAAGACCCGCAAATGGTTTCTCCGCGGACCAGGGAGCGGGTGCTGAAGGCGGTGGAAGAGGCCGGCTATCGGCCCAATATGTTGGCGAGAAACTTTAGTTCCGGTAAGTCATTTGCGGTGATGGTTCTGGTCCCAAATATTGCCAATCCTTTTTTTTCCAAAGTTATCCGAGGGATAGAAAAGGCAGCTCAAGACCAGGGTTACTCCGTATTGCTGGGAGATACCAAGGGCGAACCAGCTCATGAGCAGTTCTATGCGGGAATGGCGCTGACGAATCAGGCAGATGGGCTTATTCAACTGGATAGCCGCTATCCATTTGCAGAGAAAGATGCAGCTTTAGCAGCGTCGATTCCAATGGTAAATGCGTGTGAGCGCATTGCTGAAGACGACCGCTATCCGGTTGTTGAACTGGATAATTCCGGCGCGGCGCAAGCCATGGCTCGCCATTTGATCGAGCTAGGTCACCGCCAGATCGGCATAGTGACCGGCCCGCTTAACAGTCCGATTGTACGTGATCGCCTGGCCGGTTTTGAGGAGGAGATGCAACGGCACGGTCTCGAGTTGAATTCTGACCTGGTTGTAAATGGAGAATTCACTATGCCGTCTGGTGCGGAGGGTGCAAAAAAACTGCTTTCTTTAGCCAGTGCGCCTACCGCCATTTTTTGTATGAATGATGAAATGGCTATTGGTGCTGTTCATCAAGCGAAGGAAATGGGTTTGCAGGTGCCTGCGGATGTGTCGGTGGCGGGCTTCGATAATATTGAGTTTTCGCAATTTACGGACCCGCCCCTGACAACAATTGACCAGCCCGCAGAGAAGCTGGGCAGATATGCGATGGAAACCTTGCGCCGCATTATTGATGGAAAACAGTTAAAAGCGAGCCGAACTATTTTGCCCTTTGATTTAGTGGCAAGGGGAAGTACGGCCCGCTATCAGGATTAATAAAGTGTGGATGTAAAACCATCGCGGCAAACTGATTAGATAAACACCAATTCATGTGGAGATAACAACGATGAAAAAATTCACTAGGACAAAATTTTGCACGTCTTTACTGGCCTCTGCAGCACTACTAGTCACACTAGGGGGTTGTGAACGGATGCCGGAAAAGTCCGGTATACAAGCGGATAAGGACTGGAGGCATTTATTCGACGGTAAAACGTTGCAGGGTTGGACCGGTGCCAATGGCTCCCATGTAGGAGAGGCCTGGCAGGTCGTTGATGGCAACCTGGTGCTCACTGCTGGTGGAGCGGGGGATATCGTCACTGCAGAGAAGTTTTCTGATTTTGAGCTGGAACTGGAATGGAAGATATCTGAAGGCGGCAACAGCGGCATTATTTATCGGGTAGCTGGTGGCAATGCACCAGTCTGGATGTCAGGTATGGAATACCAGGTACTGGATAACAATGCTTTTCCCGAACTGGAAAAACTGAGCCACAGCGCAGGATCAGTCTTCGACTTGTATGCACCCAGCGAAGATGAGGTAAAGCCGGCAGGAGAATTCAATAAAACGCGTATTCGAGTGGAGAATGGTCGGGTTGAACATTGGCTGAATGGAAGCATGATTGTCAGCTATGAACTCTGGTCTGAAGATTGGGATACACGTCTTGCCAACAGTAAGTTTTCCTCTTACCCCGATTTTGCCCGTAGTGAGAGCGGCTTTATTGCTTTACAAGACCACGGCGACAAAGTGTGGTACCGCAATATCAGAATTCGGGAGCTGTAAATCATGGGTATTTCAGGCGTGGGTATTTGGCAGGTACTTATTGTTCTTGTGTTAGCGGTTCTACTATTTGGTAGTGGCAAGATCCGCCGTCTGGGAGAAGACCTTGGAGGAGCGATTAGTGGTTTCCGCCGCTCATTGCATCAAAGCGATAAGGATGGCACTAGAGAAGATTCCCCAGGTAACTTGTCTGGCAATCTACTCCAAGCTGGGGAGCGGGAATGAAGCGTAGAACTTTGCTACAGGTTGGTGCCGGCTTGGCTGCAGCTGCTTTTACCGCCCCCTTGTTTGGTAATAGTGGGCGAATCATTACCAATACCCCGGGTGGCCCTGTGAAAATTTCCCTGGCCCAATGGTCCCTGCATCGGCAATTGCGAAGTGGCGCTCTCAAGGTATTGGATTTCCCTATTAAGGCAAGAAAGGCATTTGCAATTGACGCGGTAGAGTATGTCAATCAGTTTTTTGCCGATAAAGCCAGGGATCAGAATTTTCTTTCAGCGTTGAAAGCGCGTGCAATAGATCACGGGGTTAAAAGCCTTTTGATTATGGTTGATGCAGAAGGTGATCTTGGCAACCCAAATGCTAGCGAAAGACAACTAGCGGTAGAAAATCATTTCCAGTGGGTTGAAGCGGCCAAATATTTGGGTTGCCACTCTATCAGGGTGAATGCTGGCGGACAGGGTAGTAGCAGGGAGGTTAGTTCTGCTTGTAGAGATGGGCTGCGGGCTCTCTCAGAGTTTGCCTTGGATTTCGACATCAATATTGTGGTGGAGAACCACGGTGGCTATTCCTCAAACGGACTTTGGTTATCCCAGTTATTACAGTCAGTGGATATGCCGAACTGTGGAAGTTTGCCAGACTTTGGAAACTTTGGTGACTACGACCGCTACTTGGGAGTAGAGCAGTTGATGCCCTTTGCCCGCGGAATCAGCGCAAAGAGTTTTTCATTTGATAAGCGGGGAAATGAGACCAATACGGATTTTGCCCGGATGCTGCGGATAATTCAAAAGGCGGGTTACAAGGGGTATATCGGGATTGAGTATGAAGGCGCCGGCGATGAAGACTGGGGGATCAAAGCAACGAAAGAGCTTTTGCTGCGCTTGGCGCGACAGGGTGATCTATATAGTGAGTAAGCAATAATTATTTGGTTAAAAATGTAACCGGTTACTCTCATTTTTTGATCAGAATATTTAGGGATTTCTGGGTTCGTTAAAAATGTTTATAAAAATTAATCTCTTTGGTTAAAAAAATATAAGTTAGAGATTAGATGTAACGGATAAATAAAAAATTTTGACAAAAAATGTAACCGGTTACAGATTTATCTTGTAAGTTAATTAAAATTAAACGAGTAAAACAAAAATAATTGATGAAGTAGGAGAGAGGCGATGCCGAATGATGACTTCGAGAAGAAAGAGTATGACGCACTGATTGTTGGGTCTGGTGCTGGCGGCGGTATGGCTGCCTATGTACTAGCCACTGCAGGGCTAAAGGTTCTACTGCTGGAGGCGGGGAGATCCTATGACCCGGTTAAGGAAACCCCAATGTTTAACCTCCCAAAAGATGCGCCTTTGCGTGGGGGGAGCACACCGGAAAAGCCGTTCGGTTTCTATGATGCAACGGTTGACGGAGGTTGGCAGGTACCCGGCGAACCCTACACTCAGGGGTCCAGAGAAAGAGGCCGCCGTTTTGACTGGTGGCGTGCCCGTATGCTGGGTGGCCGCACGAACCACTGGGGACGTATTTCCCTGCGAATGGGTGAGTATGATTTTAAACCCTATTCAAGGGACGGACTCGGTTTTGATTGGCCGATCAGTTACAACGATCTCGCTCCCTACTACGATAAAACCGAGATGCTCATTGGTGTCTATGGCACTAACGAGGGGTTAGAAAACACTCCTGACTCCTCCGAAGGAGTGCTGCTGCCACCCCCGAAGCCCCGTGCCTATGAACTTCTGGCCAAAAAAGCGTGCGATAGGCTGGGGATCCCTGTAATTCCCTCTCACTTGGCTATTCTCAGTGAGCGTCTAGATCACGAAAATATTCCGCAGAAATTATTCCCGGACAATAAATTGGCCCAGGACGTCACCCGGGAATCAATGAAATCTCGCGCAGCCTGTTTTTGGGCCACGCCCTGTGGGCGCGGTTGCTCAATTAAGGCGAATTTCCAGTCCACGACTGTACTACTGCCACCGGCATTAGCGACGGGCAATCTGGATATCATTACTGATGCCATGGTGCGTGAAGTTACCGTTGATAAAAAAGGTAAGGCAAACGGGGTTATTTATATTGATAAAGATACCCGTCAGGAAAGATTTGCCAGTGCCCGCGCTGTGATTGTTGCAGCCAGTGCGGCTGAAACTTCGCGCATTCTCCTTAATTCCAAAAGCACTTTATTCCCTGATGGTATCGCCAATGGCAGCGGTGCCGTAGGGAAATACCTGATGGATACAGTGGGAGCTGGTATCGGCGGGCAGATTCCCGCTTTGGAAAGTATGCCTGCCCACAATGAGGACGGCGCATCGGCGATGCACATGTATATGCCCTGGTGGTTGTACAAGGAACAATTGCGTGGTGACCTGGATTTCGCCCGTGGCTACCACATTGAATTCGGCGGTGGTCGCAGTATGCCGGGCGCAGGTGCCTTCGGCGGTATGGGTGATTTTACCAATGGTGCTTATGGTAAAGACTTGAAGGAAGCCTGCCGGCGTTACTACGGCTCCTTTGTGTGGTTTGACGGTCGCGGGGAAATGATTCCCAACGAGGACAGCTACTGTGAAATTGATAAGGACCAGGTAGATCAGTGGGGCATCCCGGTGTTGAAGTTCCATTGGAAATGGAGTGACCAGGAATTGAACCAGGCCGCTCACATGCACAAAACCTTTGCTGAAATCATTGAGGGTATGGGTGGTAAGGTCACCTCTACCGTGCAAACCGACGGTGCCAAGGCAATTATCAACGGCGGTGCGATTATTCACGAAGTCGGCACCGCGCGCATGGGCTCAAATCCGAATGATTCCGTGCTCAATCCTTACTGCCAGTCCTGGGAAGTACCGAATCTCTTCCTTACTGACGGCGCACCCTTTGTCTCCAATGCTGATAAGAATCCAACCCTGACCATTATGGCGCTGGCCTGGCGCACCTGCGACTACATCGTGGACCAGTTCAAGAAGAGGAATATCTGATATGAGCGAGGAAAAAACCAATCTGGGTCGGCGCAACGCCCTGCGTTTGATTGCTACCACCGCTGCTGCAGTTCCAGTCATTGGCTGTTCTGAGAAAGTAGCGCAAAAAGTTGTAGTGAAAGAGGAGGTGCCCGGGGCTGAACCGGTAGTAAAGAACCTGGATGCCCCGAAGCAGACTCTGGCCAGGGGCACGCCGACAGATCCGGATCTCCTTAATCCCGTTGTGCCTTGGGAGATGCAGCTTGAAAAGGGTGAGTTAGCGGTATTGGCAGCACTTTGCGACGTCATTATTCCCGCGGATGAAACTTCTCCGAGTGCCTCTTCAGTAGGGGCCCATCACTACATCAACGAATATGTCAGCGCCCCATATTCCAATAATAAAGCAGATCTTGTCACGATTCGGGGAGGGGTTGTTTGGCTGGAGGGTGAGTCCAAGCGCAGATTTGGAGGTTCCTTTGTCGATCTGAATGAACCTCAAAAAGTAGCCATCTGTGAGGATATCAAGTGGACTCGCACGGCGAAGCCAGAGTTCCAAGCTGGTGCTCGTTTCTTTGCCAAAGTTCGAGTTCTCGTGTCCACCGCTTTCTATACCACCGAGGAAGGTATGGCGGATATCGGTTATGTGGGTAACCGACCAATGGCGAGTTTCCCTGGAGCACCCCCTGAAGTCCTCAAGCGACTTGGATTGGATAGCTAAAGACGCTTTTTGCTATAGCGCTATACGCACATATAAAAATATCGAGACAGAACTGGATCGATAAGAGTAGGGCATATTCCGGTGGCCCGGCGAATGATATGCCGGGCTTTTAGGGTGAACGGAAGGCTAGAAAAAAATAATAAAAGAGAAATTTGAGCAATGAGAGAGATACCCTTAAATACAAATCGCCAGCTAGACCTATTGAGGACGTCTGTTAGTGTTCTAGTGTTGTACAGTGTTGTCGGTATGGCAAATGCACAGAGCACCAGTGAATCTGATACAGAGAGTCTGGTGCTGGAGGAAGTAGAGGTATTGGGTATTCGCCGGAGCATGGAGAAAAATCTCGATGTAAAGCGTTTTTCCAATGCGGTAGTAGACTCAATCACCGCTGAAGATATGGGTAAATTCCCCGATAAGAATGTTGCAGACTCTTTGCAGAGGGTTCCGGGAGTATCCATCGTTCGAAGCGGCGGCGAGGGAGCCGAAGTAAGTATCCGAGGAACTGCGCCTGAGCTCACTTTTACCCAGCTAAATGGAAACTATATAGCCACTCCCGGCGATGATCCATCCCGATCATTTTCCTACGCATTGCTACCTTCAGCGATGATCTCCCGAGCGGATGTGTATAAAAGTCCAGAAGCAAAACTGGATGAAGGCGGGATAGGTGGTACTGTAATTTTACACACCCGCAAGCCACTGGACCTGGATTCCGGGGAGGGCATGTTATCCATTGAGAGTACTTATGCTGATGTTACTGGGGAGTACGAACCTCAGTACACCGGTTTTTACTCATGGAAAAATGATCAGGAAACCTTTGGCGTATTGTTTGGATACTCAAAGCAGGATCGTCAGAACCGGGTAATTAGCACCTCGGTAGAAAACTGGGGTTGGCAGGGAGATGAGTCCCCCCAGACTGGCGTAGAGGCCAGGGGGCCGATGGTGGATATCGACGGTAATGAATACCGGGATTTCTATGCGCCGCGAGCCGTTGTCGGTAGTGTCTTGGAAGAGGAGCGGACCCGGGATGGCATGCAGCTAAGTGCCCAATGGCGTCCGGTAGAACAGCTGGAATTTGGTGTCAATTATTTCCGCTTTGAGCTAGGCGGCAACTCAGAGAATTATCGTATCGTATTTCCTGAGTGGAACTACGGGGATGCAATAGCGCCGGGCAGTCTCAAGTTTGATGAAGATGGTGATACTCTTCTCGGCATTGGTATGCTCGATCGGGGCCAGGCAGAGTTACAGTCTCCACAGGTAGCTGGTGACTACACTCGAGCGGAATATGTTTCGGATACGCTGGATTTCAATATCAGTTACGAGGGAGATGGATATAGTGCTCGGTTGGTAGTCGGTAATACCAGTGCAGAGGGCGGCCCCTCTGAGAAATTGTTTGCATCAGTCAATTCCCGTTATGGCACTGCAACCGATTGGAGCTGGGATCTCAGCAGTGGTACTGCTGAAATTGATACCAGTGCAGATCTGGGAGATCCCAACACTTATCCTTTATATGACTGGTTCTCATCCCTTTGGACCAGCAGCGAGGACGAGGAGAGTTACTACCAGCTGGACGTTTCCATCGATATGGATTATGCCTGGCTTACCTCCCTGGATGTTGGGGTTAAGTACCGGGACCATGAGATAAACCGCCGCATCACCAAACAATCCTGGGATGATGATAATCCTCCCTGTCCAACGATTAACTGGGGTGATGTTGATGGAGCTTGTTACCCCTGGTGGCCAAGTGATTCATTCCACACTGACCCCGATGGTGTGCCCGACACAATCGATATCCTTTCAAACGGCCCTCTCGATAATATTATCGGCGGTGTGAATGTGCCAAATTTCGCTTATCTGGAGTTTGATAAGTTAAAAGAGTTTCTATACGCAACCTATGGTGACCCTACGGTAATCGTCGAGAAAAATCAGGTTTACCGGGTTGGTGAGGAAATTACGGCTGCTTATGTACAGCAGAATTTTGCTTCGGCAGTTCTGCGCGGAAACTTTGGCATTCGAGCAGTCCAGACCAAGCAGTATGCGAGCACCTACGACAATATTGATGGGGTCTTGCAGGACGAACCCAATATTCGTGACAGCAGCAATACTGATATTTTACCTAGTGCTAATATCGCTTGGGATATCTCCGATGAACTGGTTATGCGCGCAGCCCTGGCTAGAGTCGTGGCGAGAGTAGAGTACGATAACCTAGGTGGTTCTGAAGTGATCCACGCCCCTTTGCCTGGCTCAACAGTCAGTCAAGGGTATGCGGGCAACTCTGAGTTGGAGCCTTATAAAGCTGATCAGTTTGATTTGGGTCTGGAGTGGTACTTCGATGATGCCTCTGCGGCAGGACTGACCTTGTTCAGAAAGGATATTGCTTCGTTTGTAATCAACGGCAGTTCCATGGTGACAAGGGATATCGATGGTATTACCCGGACCGTGTCTATGTCTATGCCGGTAAATGGCACTGATGCTACTGCGCAAGGTATAGAGCTGTTTGTTCAGTATGCCTTTGATAATGGCTTTGGAGTCTATGCAAACTATACCTTCACAGACACAGAGCTGGCGGAGATCGACTCCGAAGGTATCAAAATCAAAACAGAGATTGCCGGCACTTCGAAGGACCAGTACAACCTGTCCCTCTACTATGAAAATACCGACTTTAGCATTCGCGCTTCTTACAATTATCGCAGTGACTATGCAGACGGTTTCCACAATGGCATGAACACTTTCACTGATGAATACGATCAGTTGGATGTTAATGCATCTTATCGTTTGATGGATAACCTGACGTTGACCGCCTCAATAATCAACCTTACCGAAGAGAAGGTGGATAGATATTGGGGTGAGGAAAACAGGGTTTGGGGCTCCTCATATTCAGGCCGACGAGCTTATATGGGGCTGACTTATAGCTTCTAACCTCATTGCCGCCCAGTCACGCGGACACAGGGACGTGTCCGCACCTTTCTGCAAATTTTTTATACCTGGTTTGCGTGCCCAGTTTAGACAGTATTGAGCATTACATTAATGCAAATATATCTATTCGTTCTAGGAATTGTGGGTATTTTATACTAGTACTCAGTTGAGGGAGCATAGCAAGCAGCTCCAATGAGGGAGCAATTTAAAATACTTTGAATGGAGGGAAATATCATGAAAAGGGTATATATAGAAGACACAGCACCCTATGCTCTGGGAGTTGCTGTCGCAGTCTACACTACCTGTTAACAGAAGGTAGTTTTTACGAAAAGTGAGATGGCCCTTGAACATGAGGGACGTCTCACTCAATGCTAATACAGATAAATCAAGAATTTAGCGATTCTGCCTTTCTAGTTTCCTTACCACCACTACTAATATGACGGTTAAGTGATGATGAAAGGCTCTGATTTATTGGATAATTTCTTTCTCTATTTCAGTGAAAATGAAGTCATCTTGTGGGATGTTGTTCATCACGATCAGTGGGCTTTGGATAAAGAAACTCTCATAAATATTCTGGATAAATTTTATTCCGATGTGCAGACAGGAGAAACTAAGGCAGCAGATTTCCTTCAAAGTAATGGAGCCTTCATCAGTGGTGATTTAGCTCGGAAACAATGGGGTTGGGATGTACTATCCTGGTTTTACCATTATGGCACCAAGCTTTCGTTACCGCCCTCAACTGAGGGCAAAGAAGGGGCTAGTGAAGATCCCAGGGTATCTTGGGTAGGACAGTATGTTGACTATTGTAAACAGGTGCCGGAAAAGGCTAAAGGCAAGTACAATTATCCAGAAGTGGATATCCCACTAAATAGCTTTCCTACCACCAATCAGTTGGAGTCTGTGTTTGGGACCCGGTTTTCTTCACGAAAATTTGTACCGGGAACTACTTTAAAACGTGAGCTTTTGGAAAAAATACTCTTTCATTGTGTAAAATTTCGTACTTCTCCGTTTGTTGAAAAGTTTTATAAGGCCCACTCAGACAAAATAAATTATTTTGGATATTTTCGCAGCAGCCCTGCTGGCGGCGCCTTACAAGCTACAGATATATACCTGATAGTGCACTCGGTACAGGGGATTGATCCCGGTATTTACCTCTATAATCCAATTGATCATGGATTAACCAAAGTCGGCGATGCTGTTAGCCATGATAAGATCCGCCGCTTGCTTGTCGGTCAGCCCTATGCCGAGGGTGCCGCAGTTAATATTTGCTTTGTCTGCAAATTTAATCGGTTCTGGTCCAAGTATCGTCATTCCCGTATCTATCGGATGGCATACCTTGAAGCCGGCCATCTATCTGAGAATATATTTCTCTATGCACACTCTCTTCAACAAGACGTATTTATAGCGGGCGCTTTTTATGATGAAGAGTTTGAGAGCTTGTTGAAGTTGGATAAAGACAGTGCCATGGTCTTCTTTATGGCTATTGGGGAAGGGGAGCATGCTTGTTTCCCTGTTAAGTACCTGCCTTCTGATCCAACATAACTGGCTTAATTAACTATTGACAAATGTTGTTGCCAGATAAGAGAGCTCTGACTTCGCGTTAGTCAACGATTTCAGGGCTAAGAAAACGAGTGTCAGTCTTTTCAATGAACGTGAAAAAAGCGCTGATGGAGAAAAGACATTTATCTTGGGGCGAACACCACAAAGCAGTATGCCCCACGTACATAGATAAGGATAAGGTCCGTTAGTGCAGTGTGTGGACCAGCTTTGAGCTTAAGCGCATGGTGGGGGAGAAGCGGATCATATCAATCAGGGAGTCGATATAACGCTCGCCTAGCTCACCGATATCTTCGATTCTCGAAGACAGAAGCCAGGTCTCAATAACGCCAAAGAGCCCTCCGTGTAGCATCTGCTTTGCCAGATCTACGTCCAGGTCTGCGGGCAATTGGCGTTCGGCTACTGCCAGGATAAGCAGCCCGCTCATACGCTCAAGCCCGCGAGTGCGCCCCTGTTTCATGCGCAGGTGAGTTTCATTGCTCTCGGTAATCTTTTCTTCACAGGGATGGAAGATAATCTCAAGTACCTGCTGCCATTCGGGGTTAGAGGCAATTTCCTGGAATAGCCACACCCAGCGTGTCCGTAGTGTGCCGAGAGGGTTGGCTTTGAGCTGATCCCCGGCGTTATTGCAGAGTTGTTCACCAGGAAGCACCATGCGCTCTGTCAGCGCGTTGAGCAAACCGGTTTTACTGTGGAAATGATCGGTAACAGCACCGTAACTGACGCCAGCCAGCTTTGCGACTTCAGAAAGGGAAGGGCGACACACTCCATATTCATGAAACACATTGAGCGCGGCGTTTAAGATACGCTCACGAGTGGTTAAAATTTGCTCATTTCTGCGTTTGGTCATGGGAACTGCAGCTTCTTCTATCAATTATTAGTTTCACTCTGACTCATTTTTGCAGCGTTTAACCGCAAGCGGGCAAAGGGAGTTTATGTGCAAATCCTTGAATATACTGGGTGAAAGTGCATGTTAGTTGAAAATTGCACGATTATGAACAGTTGATCCCGTTTCGTGCGCACCCATAAAATGCCACGCTACTGTAATCAGATTTCCCTGTCACTTAAAAATTCCGATAACTGCCAACAATTTGTCTGAGCAGTCATTTTTAGAGGTAATCATGTTAAAAGCCCGAGCCCTCACCAGTCTTTTGGTCGCTTCCGTATTGCTGGCAGGGTGTAACGATGAGGCCTTGGCTCCGCCAGGAATGGCACCTCAGGTGACGGTTGTTACGTTGCATCCTGAATCTGTCACCCTGACTCGGGAACTGCCCGGACGCACTCAGCCGTTTAAAGTGGCCGAGGTTCGCCCACAAGTAAATGGCATCATAAAGCGCCAATTGTTCCGCGAGGGAGGTCAGGTTGGCGCAAATCAACCACTTTACCAGCTAGATGACGCTCTTTACCGTGCTGACGTTGATAGTGCTAAAGCCAGTCTTCAAGGTGCCCAAGCGGCTATGAACATCGCTCGCCTCAAAGCAGAGCGCACTGCAAACCTGGTGGAGAACGGCGCGGTCAGCAAGCAGGAAAATGATGCAGCGGAAGCGGATCTGCAGGAGGCCCAAGCTGACGTAGCAGCAGCCCAAGCAGAACTTAATCGGGCGGACATCCAATTGGACTACGCCCAGGTAACCTCTCCAATTACCGGCCGAATTGGCAAATCAGCAGTTACTCAAGGTGCTTTAGTGACGGCCAATCAGGCCGGAACTTTGGCTACTGTGCAGCAGCTCGATCCGATCTATGTTGAGGTTACCCAGTCGGCAGCGGAGCTCGTAAGCCTTCGCCGAGCCCTTCAGGCAGGTACTTTGGCTGATGCCACCCACTTACCGGTGACGATTCTTTTGGAAGATGGCAGTGAATTTGAGCATCTGGGCAAGTTGGAGTTTGCCGAAGCCAGCGTGGATCCTTCAACTGGCAGTGTGCTGTTGCGGGTCGTCGTCCCCAACCCGGACACCATGCTTTTACCAGGTATGTATGTGCGAGCGATTGTTGGCAGTGGTGTGCGCGAAGATGCCATTTTAGTACCCCAGCAAGGAATCGCACGGGACCCCAAAGGTAACACTTCAGCCATGGTAGTTAATGAAGAGAATGTGGTCGCCCAGCGCTCTGTGCGAGTCAGTCGCACTGTGGGTAACCGCTGGTTGGTTGAGGATGGACTGGAGGCAGGCGATCGGGTTGTAGTTGCCGGATTGCAAAAAATTCGCCCAGGGGCTCCGGTACAGGCCAGTGAGCGCGAAGATGAACAGCCACCGGCGGCTGAAGGCGATCAACAAGCTGGCGCAGCGCCTGCAGAGCAGGGTTCCTGAGGGTAGGAGTTATGGCGAGCTTTTTTATCAATCGGCCCATCTTTGCATGGGTGCTGGCAATTATCACGATGCTGGCAGGTGTGCTGTCTATCAGTAAGCTGGCGGTGGAGCGCTACCCGAATATTGCGCCACCTTCTGTAAATGTTGAGGCAAATTATCCGGGCGCTTCCGCCAAGGTGGTTGAGGATTCAGTTACCCAAATCCTTGAGCGTAATATGAAGGGCCTCGATGGCCTCCTTTATATGTCCGCCACCAGCCAGTCCAACGGTGGTGTTTCCATTTCTCTGACTTTTGAGAATGGAACTGATCCGGATACTGCTCAGGTTCAGGTACAGAATAAAGTCCAGCTAGCGATGCCACTGCTGCCCCAGGAGGTCCAGGTACAGGGGCTAAATGTCAGTAAGTCCCGGGGGGGCTTTCTGATGGTTGCCGGCTTTGTTTCTCAAGATGGCAGCATGAGCCGCAATGATATCGCCGACTATATCAACTCGGCCATTGTTGACCCTGTCAGCAGGGTACCGGGCGTTGGCAATGTGCAGGTGTTTGGTTCCAAGTACGCAATGCGGATTTGGCTCGATCCCAATAAGCTCACCACTTACGGTCTGACACCGGGTGATGTAGCTGACACAGTACGGGCTCAAAATGCCCAGGTGACGGTGGGTAGCCTGGGAGCTGCGCCGGCGATTCCGGGGCAGCAGTTGAATGCGTCGATTACCTCCCAGGGGCGCCTGCAAACTCCGGAGCAGTTCAGGGATATTATCGTCCGCGCTAATGATGACGGCTCTCTCCTGCGTCTTGGAGACATTGCCCGCGTTGAGCTGGGTGCAGAGAACTACGAGTTTATTTCCCGATATAACCGTCAACCTGCAACCGGCATCGCTATTAACCTGGCGACTGGAGCCAATGCTTTGGAAACCGCAGAGGGGGTGAAGGCCAAGCTGAAGGAGTTGGAAGCGTACTTCCCCCGAGGCCTTACATCGGTAGTGCCATTTGATACGACTCCGTTTGTCGAGGTTTCGATAAAGGGGGTTATCACCACATTGATCGAGGCGATTGTCCTTGTGTTCCTGGTGATGTACCTGTTCCTTCAAAACTTCCGCGCTACTTTAATTCCTACGATTGCCGTACCTGTGGTTCTGATGGGCACATTTGCCGTGCTCGCCACACTGGGTTTCTCGGTCAATATGCTTACGATGTTTGCCATGGTGCTTGCTATCGGTCTGCTCGTGGATGACGCTATTGTGGTGGTGGAAAATGTCGAACGCGTTATGCGGGATGAGGGGCTGTCACCGAAAGAAGCCACTAAGAAGTCAATGCATCAGATTACTGCCGCACTGATCGGTATTGGCGTGGTGTTGTCGGCGGTGTTTGTGCCTATGGCATTTATGGATGGTGCCACCGGTGTGATCTACCGTCAGTTCTCCGCCACAATTGTCGCAGCAATGGCGTTGTCTGTGTTGGTGGCGATTATCCTGACACCGGCACTTTGTGCGACCTTGCTCAAGCCCGTTTCTAAAGGGGAGAGCCACGAGGAGAGGGGCTTTTTTGGTTGGTTCAACCGCAACTTTGAGCGGGGCAGCCAGCGCTACCAGGTCGGAGTGCAGGGCATCCTGAAGCGTAGCGGCCGCTTTATGCTGTTATTTATCGCACTCTCTGCATTAATGGCCTTCCTGTTCCTTCGCTTACCCAGTTCTTTCCTGCCGGATGAGGACCAGGGTGTTCTGTTCTCTATGGTACAGGCGCCAGTGGGTGCAACCCAGGAGCGCACTATGGAATCTATCCGAAAAGTAGAAGACCAGTTCCTGAACAATGAGCAGGGCATCGTAAAATCAGTATTTGCTGTACAGGGGTTCAGCTTTGCTGGTAGTGGACAGAATACCGGTATTGCTTTTGTGAATCTGGAAGACTGGTCCCAGAGAGAAGAAGAGTCGCATAGTGCGGGTTCGGTCGCCATGCGTGCGATGGGTGCCTTGATGCAAATTAAAGATGCAATGGCTTTCGCTTTTGCGCCGCCACCGCTGCCGGAGCTGGGCTCCTCAGATGGCTTTAACTTCTATCTCCAGGATAACGGCAGTTTGGGGCACGAAGCTTTAACCGGAGCCAGGAATCAGTTTCTGGGAATGGCGGGGCAGAGCAAGCTTTTGGTGAACGTCCGTCCAAATGGTCAGGAAGACACCCCGCAATTTCGTGTAAAAATTGATAATGCGAAAGCAGCTGCGCTTGGCCTGTCTATCGATGATATCAACAGTGCGTTAAGTACGGCCTGGGGAGGCTCCTATATCGATGATTTTATCGATCGTGGCCGGGTAAAGCGCGTGTATATGCAGGCTGATGCCCCCTACAGGATGGTCCCAGAGGACTTCCAGTTGTGGTCGGTACGCAACGATAAGGGTGATATGGTGCCGTTATCTTCCTTTGCCAGTTTTGGCTGGGAGTACGGTTCCCCCCGCTTGGAACGCTATAACGGCGTTCCCTCCATGCAGGTCAATGGGCAGGCCGCACCTGGGGTCAGCTCTGGTGAGGCTATGGAAGAGGTCGAGCGCATAGTAGCTCAGCTACCCGCCGGCATTGGTATGGAGTGGAGTGGTCTCTCATATCAAGAGCGCTCAGCAGGGGCTCAAACCCCCTTGCTGTATACACTGTCTCTTCTAATCGTTTTCTTATGCTTGGCCGCGCTCTATGAAAGCTGGACAGTGCCTACGGCGGTTCTACTGATGGCGCCGTTGGGTATTCTCGGTGCTGTACTGGCGAATAGTTTACGGGGTATGGAGCGCGATATTTACTTTCAGGTGGCGATGCTGACAACAGTGGGCTTAACCAGTAAAAATGCCATTCTGATTGTGGAGTTTGCCAAGCAAAATCTCGAAGATGGTATGGAGCTGGTGGAATCTACAATGCGGGCCGTACGAGATAGGCTGCGCCCTATTCTGATGACATCTCTCGCCTTTGGCTTGGGGGTGTTGCCTTTGGCCATTGCAACCGGCGCCGGCTCCGGAGCCCAGCGCGCTATCGGTACTGGCGTATTCGGCGGGATGATAGTTGGGACTTTACTGGGAATCTTCTTTATCCCACTGTTCTTTGTGGTGGTGCAGCGGTTGTTTGGTAAGAAGACGCATAGGCGAGAAGCGGAGCTAGCTAAAGAGGGGGCATTTTCGACTAAAGGCGAGCACGGAGAGGCGGTAGAAGTTCTTTAACTGATCCTCTCAAGTAGAATAATTAAAGCCAGGCCCAAGTACATGGGCCTGGCTTTTTGGGAAATCAGCAACGCTAGGGGGCATCGCTATATTTCTAAAAATAGACTGGCGTCTCGCAATTTTAAATTGCAGCGTATAAATTAGTGCGATAAAAGCGGTCAGGATATAAAGTGTAATTACATAGATTTATGCAAGTATCTGACACGATTAATAATTATTCGAATTTATATCAGTATTATATGTTGGGGAAAACAGGGTTTTTTCTTACACATTAATTAATGTTAATAATTAGAGGGTAATTAAGCTGATCATCTAATGATTAAGGCTATATGTGGTCCAATTCGTAAAGATCGCATCTACTTTTCGAAGGGTGGGAAGTGTGTGCAAGAAACATTTTCTCTATGACAGGATTACTTTGCGATTAGTAAAAGGTATATCTATAACTATTTTCTGTCAACTCTCCGACAAGGGAAATAAAAAATATTTAAGGGGTAGCTTAGCACTTGTTGTAAGTTTAGAGAGTGATATAAATTTCTAGCGACAGCATAATGTGAATTATCTTGATATAAAGCTTATCTTTTAAAGGGCTATATATTTAGTACCTTATATATTTGATAGGTTAATATATTTTTAATTGTTGTTGTCTGTGGTTGATGTAAAGAAAAAATAAAATTTTAAGCTTTACTTAGATTAAAGCTGAACATTAGTACCAATAAATAATCTCTTATGTGGTAATTCATTACCTGATTTCTTGTTACAATCTTATCGGATTCAAGGTTAAATGGAATTGTCCATTCCTAATAGATAACAGGCTTGGAGTGGACTTGGTGGTGACAGGGGGAGAAAGATGTTCGTAACTAACTCTGACAGAGAGTGGGAAAAATTTGGTAAAAATGATGCATACTACGGCGTTCTTACAGAGGAAAAGTTTAGGAAGTCGAATATAACAGATGATGTAAAAGAATATTTTTTTGAAACGGGGCGCAACCATATTCAAAGTACTCTTGCGCAAGTGAGACAACATGTAGATGAAGATTTTATAGTAAAAAGAGCACTTGATTTTGGCTGTGGAGTCGGAAGGATAGCAATTCCCCTAGCGGGTATCGCTGAATCGGTTACGGGGGTTGATATTTCAGATTCGATGCTTGATGAGGCTAGAAGCAATAGCCACACTCGCGCCCTAGAGAATATAGAGTTCATAAAAGCTGATGAAACCCTATCCATCGTTCAGGGAAAATATAACTTCATTCATTCTTTTATTGTCTTTCAGCATATTCCTGTTCAAAGAGGGGAGAAGGTTTTTAGTCTCTTGCTCGATAAGCTGGAGTCGGGGGGTGTTTGCGTTGCCCATTTCACATACGGTAAAGCTTCAAAGTTAAACAGGCTGACGTCATTTTTAAGTAATCATGTACCTTTGGCAGGAAACATCCTGAACCTCTTAAAAGGTAAGCATTTTAGTGCCCCCAGAATGCAGATGAATGACTACAATTTAAACCGACTACTTTCTTTTATTCAGAGAGAGGCCGTGTCGAATTGCTTTCTGGATTTTACAGATCATGGTGGTGCATTTGGAGTCACGCTTTATTTTAAGAAACTATAGAAAATAATTTTTAAATAAGTAATCTGATAATAACTCACTCTCATGGATCGAAAAGGGGGCTTCAGCCCCCTTATGACGTTTGCCGAGAGTCTCTGTTGTGGTCAACTCCAACCGGACACTTCTTTAAGCACATTTCTCAAATTCGATTGGGGTTAGGTCTCCCAGTGTTGTATGTATTCTGCGTGAGTTGTAATAAGCAATATAGGCCCTTACATCTGCTACCGCATCCTCCCTTGTCGGATAGAGGTTTCCCGTTAACCACTCCCGCTTCAAGCTACTGAAGAAACGTTCAGTCGGTGCGTTGTCCCAACAATTTCCCTTACGGCTCATTGAACACACCATCCCCTGCTGACTCAATAACGTTTGGTAGGTATGGCTGGCATACTGACTGCCACGATCAGAGTGATGCAGGAGACCTTTTGGGGGCGTACGCAAATTGACAGCCATCATCAACGCACGAGTTACCAGGGCCGTTTCCATCTTTCGATCTAGATGCCAACCAACAATCCTGCGAGAATAGAGATCAATCACTACCGCCAAGTACAACCAGCCCTGCGAAGTCCAAATATATGTAATATCAGTCGTCCAGACTTGGTTTTTAGCACTCGATGAGAACTCCCTATTAAGAAGGTTCTCTGCGACCGGCAGGTGATGTTTACTGTCTGTCGTCAGTGTAAATCGCTTCTTGCGCTTTACTGCCAAGCCTAGCTTTTTCATGAGCTTGCGGACTCGATAGCGCCCGACTTCAAAGCCTTCTTTACGTAACAGCTTCATTAGCCGACGACTTCCGAGACTCTGTCTAGATTCTGCAAATAGGGTCTTCAAACGATGGCATAATTGCCATGTTTGAGCATCTATTGAGCTATTGCCACGGCAACACCAGTCGTAATAACTAGTCTTACTTACCTGCATTACCCGGCAGAGCACCCTAACAGGAAAGCTGCCTTGCTGTTTTTCAATAAAGCTGTACTTTATTTCATTTCTTTCGCAAAGAAGGCGCTGGCCTTTTTTAGGATTTCTTTCTCCATCCGCAACTGCTTATTTTCACGTCGTAATCGCTCTAATTCTGCGCGCTCGCCTACATCCAACCTCACACCGTCTTCTTCCTGCTTCAGTTCCTTTATCCAGCGTCGCAGGTTATTGGCTGTTGTTCCTACAGCCTCTGCTGCTTTAGGAATTGAATACCCTTGCTCAGAGACTAGCGCTACGGCGTCTTTCATAAATTCCGGCTTGAAATGCCGACGTGTACCTTTTGTTGTCATACGTCACCTCGCTTGGTAGTTTTACCATCTTAGCGAAGTGTCCGGAAGGATTAGACCACTACACCACTCGGCCGCGTGGCTTGGAGACCTAATCGCCCGCGCCGCCGGCTTTTTCCAGCTGCTTGCGCAGGGCTAAGAGCCGGGTTTTTACCCCGGCTCTCGGGTTGCTTTTCTCGGCCAGTTGCAGCCATTCAATCACCGCAGACAGCTCGCCTTTGCGCTCGGCAAAAAGTCCCACGAGCTTGTACAAACTGAATTTGACCTGACAGTGCACCTCCTTAAAACCGGTAACTGTCTGATCAAGTCTGAACTACTACAACTTATGTTGGCAATCTAGGTTCCATTGTTTTCCAGAGCTTGCTGCCTTTCCTTTTTCTGATCACAAACTTGAGGCAAAGCCGTCTTAGATCTTCAAGAGGCCTCTCCCCCGATGCTTGGCAAAACTGGTACTGGCAAATCGCAACATCAGTACAAGGGAATGCATTATCCGGTCATAGGCCTTAAGCGGCCGGTTGCTAATATCGTTAGGAACGAGTCTTTAAACCATTATTATTTTGGTTCTCCAAGTCTCAAATCGGTAAAGTGGGCTGACCTAAAGCAAAGTAGGAAATCAAAATGTCGATACAAGATGATATGCAGAAGATTGTCAAACTGTACGTTGACCGCTTAGGTCTGGCAAAAGCGGTTCCGGAAGATGACGTTCAGTCGGTCATGAAAAAAAGAGCCAAGGCGGCGAAGGTCGATAAGATTCTAGAAAATTACATTAATAAATATGGCTCTTCCTTCTTACCCAATACGATGGTGAGAAAAGGAGAGGTGGGTGAAACGGCTCATGCGACTATCAGTTATCTGCTTTCTCGTTATGGTAATTCCAAGAACACGTCATTGAATATCTATCTAAGGGAGCCTTCGGGAAATGATCAGCCTTCATCCACCTTGGTTCAGCGGCAAAAGGCGGCAATAGAGTTGCTGACGAGTCCATTTGGTGGTGCTTGTATTGAGGGAAGCGAGGCACAGAAAGTGAATGTGACGATGGCGGATTACAATCGTCACCCCTTGGCGATGCTCGCAACAGAAGATTATCGTCAGCAGCTGATGAGTTATATAGAAGAACGCGAGGACTTGCTCTCGAAGAAGATAAAAAAACGTGCTGCAGATATAGCCGTCAGTCTGCACACATCGATCAAAGAGTATATGGACGAGGGAAAAGTCGCCATTCTCTGGTATAAAAATCCGAAAAAAAAGGATGATGAAGGGCGTATGGAGCACGTCTACAACGCACTGGAAAGTTACGGCGCCGATGTCATTATTTTGATGGGCGATACTTTTAACAAAACACTAGATTTCAACCTGAGAGGTGGTGGGACAGTCCAACAAAAAAAGGATGAAGGTCAGACTGCCGACAATTTGGTGATTGTAACCGGCGGCAAATGGAGGCCTAAGTTTTTGAAATTACGACCCGATGATATGGATGCCACACTCCAGGGTAACCTGTTTTATCAGTGGTATACGGAGTATTACAGCGCTTTGGTATGTGATGCGCGATTTATGGTTTGCCCCTCACGAACAGGAGGGTCACATGGTCCTTATTTCCTGGGTGTTCCATTGGTGTATCTGGACGAGTACCCGAACCTAAAAAGTTTTTTGCAGGAGCGCATGGCTGTTCATGCGGTACTTGACCCCTTTATTACGCCAATTCCAAACATAGCTACGGCACAGGGCGAAGAAAAGATACCCTTTGTGGAAAGTATGACAACCCAAGTAATGAAACTTTACGACATGAAGAAGCTGTTGTTTAAGAAGGTCTAGAGGACCAACTCACCTTCGCCGAAGCCGAGTACAGCGTCAAGGTAGGCCGCTTCGCAGCGACTTTGGCGCGCCAACTCAAATAGAGCACGCTGGTTGTACCAGCGCTACCAACGTAAGCGATCTTACCAGATCGTATGCAAGGGTTGTATTTAGAGGACTGGGATAGCATCGCTGAATGCCAAGTCATGGAAGGCTTGAAGGGCTGTGTCATCAACAGACGTCTGCCTTCTTGCGAGCAGCATCGCCATATCATGCGACTGCGGCCATCCCAACTTTCTCAAGTTGGATATTCCAGGGTAATAATGCCTCATAATCTTCAACACACTGGCAGTAAGGAATTGCTTCAAGTACCTTCACGGAGCATCTCGGATATTGTTTTGAGATTCCCAGGCAGCAAGTTGCGTCGATCAGTGCTCTCGAATTTGCGTCGAAACCACCCACCTACAACATCGATGAGTGAAAAAATTTCAACTTGGGGGATATTCGAAGGCATAGGCCAGATTATCTTCTAAAATAATGCCATTACAGGGGCTTGTTTTTTGCTTGGGATTTTCATTTCCAATAAGTTACATGCCCTTTGGGGCATCATTAGTGGGCTATTTGCTACATTATTGGCTGAGCTCCTATCTTTATCGACAACATTCATTCTTGCCGGAACCTTTAGCTACAATGCATCACTTTGTGCTATTGCCTTAACAAGTAGAAGTAAGCAATGGCTTGCTCCACTTGTGGGGGTTGCATTAACCGTGCCCATCGCAATGGCTTTTATCAATACTGGCATCATTGTATTAACAGCACCATTTGTACTTTCCAGTTGGGCGATATTATTGCTTAAGAAAAGGTTTTCATTAACTTACTAATAGAAAGGTCAGAGTGTGGCCAAATCTTATGACTGATTCGGCCACAGCATTTAACTAGGCATACTTGAGCTTTTTATCTTCACAAAGAATAACTTAATAGATATCTGTTAGTTTCTTCCAGCTATTACACCACCATCTACATCCCAAATCGCACCGGTAACCCGCAAAGGCGCGCCGGGCGTTGTGCTTGAGAATCAGGCTTTCCAGCAGCGCTTTGGCGATCTTCCGTTCTTCCTCGTCAAACTGGCCCAGCGCCTCGAACTGCAAGCGCAGGTCGTCGCTGGGGCTACGGTGATCCTCGCCGAAGAAGCGTGGTGTGCAACTCCTTGGCGAGCCTGGCCAGGGTCTCCAGGGTAGGCTGTGCTGTCCCTGCCTCGTACCGTTTAATCTGGTTGACGTGTAAGTCGATGGCGTTAGCCAGGGCTTGCTGGGTCAGGCCGCGCTCTTTGCGTAGGGTAGCCAAGCGTTTGACAAATTCCATGGTGAGCAACCAAAAGACTGTGTGGCTGAGCCGGGCCAACCATATCCTGTTCAACCCGGCGGCGGACATCGAACTGCCCCGAGACCCGAGCCGCCTGCCCAGCGTGCTCAGCGAAGAGGCTATCGAACGGGTCATGCAGCAGCCGGACTTAAGCGAAACCCGCGCCCTGCGCGACCGAGCCATCCTGGAATGTTGTGGTCAACTCCAACCGGACACAAAGCTTATATGTGGTTTACTCATCACTCGCGCTTGGCTCTATGTTTCTAATTAGTGAGGTGGGTTTTCCAAAGAACTGGATTGTTTTTGTTGCAGTCACAGTTCTTTGTATCGCTTGGCTATTGGCACAATCATTCACTAGGGCTATAGAGTGTGAATCTTGTAAGTATGAGCTTAGGGCAGTGTTAATGCAGTTAGGTAAAAAATCAACTCAAGGCTTTTGCCCAAAGTGTGGCAGTGAAATAGTATAACAAGTTTGGGCAACCTCGCCCGCAAAAAAAAGCGGGCTGAACAACCTACGCGTTGCGTAAGCGGTACGCAAACTACATACTTTGATGAATAATGTGGTTCATGTACCGATTACAGATAATTACTCTGGGGATTATCATCACCATAAACACCACCCCGTGAAATAAAGGCCACGGCCTTCTTGTTCCTTAATAAGCCTTCAGGGCCATTTTCGGTATATCGGAATGTCACCCCGGCACGAGCAATAAAGTCAAAGTAGGTGTGTAAGTTTGAGGGGATATTGAAGTTATACATCGGAATACCTAATACAAGCAGGTCTGCCGATGAAATCTCCTCGATCAATAGGTCTGAAAGTTCCGCAATCTCTCGCTGCTTTTCCGAGCGGTTTTCGATCGGCGTGTTGTGAGCTTGAAAGTGTTCCAGGCTGAGGTGTGGCACTGGTTCACTCACCAAGTCACGATGGATGATTTCATCATTTGGGTTCTTGTCTTTCCAGCTTGCTACAAAACTGTCTGCAAGTTGGGATGACTGGCCGTTCTCTTGAAAGAGGCTGGACGTGATATGGAGTACCTTTGCCATGATTGCTTCCTCGAAACTAACTTTGTATGAAGCTATTGAAGCATCCATTAAATTGATTGAAAAATAGAATAATCTGTTTATATCTATCTAAAAAATCGATCATGAATCAACAGTTGTCGCAACTATCCAACCCAAAGATCACCCTAGAGCAGTGGCGCTGCTTGATAGCGGTGGTTGAAGGAGGAGGTTATGCCCATGCAGCTGAGCTTCTGGACAAGAGCCAGTCATCTGTCAGCTATTCGGTGCAGAAGTTAGAGTCACTATTGGCTGTAGCCGTCTTCACTATTAGTGGGCGGAAGGCGGTGCTGACGGCAGCTGGTGAGATGCTCTACCGTCATGCAAAGCAGTTGCTGGAGGATGCGTCTGCTCTGGAGCAGGCCGCCAATAGGGCTTCTGCCGGATGGGAAGCCCAGATTGCGATTTCTGTGGAAGTACTGTTTCCAATTTGGTTGTTGCTGGATTGCCTTGCACTGTTTGGCGAAGAAAGCCCTCAGACCCGTGTTGAAGTTCATGAAATGGTGATTAGCGGAACTTCAGAGGCTTTAAACGAGGGACGGGTAGATTTCGCGATCAGCCCCAGGATTCCTGTGGGCTATAACGGTGAGCTACTGCCGGCCCCTGCGCGTTTAATCCCGGTAGCTAACCCCAATCATCCCCTACATGGACTGGACCGCCCTCTGACAATGAATGATCTTCGCAAGTACCGTCACTTGGTGGTTCGGGATACTAACCCTCAGAGTGACAGTAAAACTCTCACTGTTGAAGTTGCCAAGCGGTGGACGTTGAGCAGCATGTCCTCTTTAATCAGAGCTGCTTGCAAAGGCTATGGTTTTTCATGGTTGCCAGAAGACAAAATTCTCCAAGAGCTGTCTGAGGGGAGTTTAAAACCTCTGCCACTGCAAGGAGGAAGTAGCAGGGAGGTCCCTATGTACCTGATTTTTCCTAACAGGGATGATATTGGCCCCGGTGCTCGGAGATTGGCGGATATAATTCGGGGGCGTTTGCAGGACCTTGTTTCGCAATAGAGCGAATAGGATTTGTAGTATTCAATGCCTTACTGAGTAGAGGCAACTTGAACCTAATACGCTTAGTCACTGTTGCAAGATACCAAGCTCGTAAGCGGTCTCTACAATTGGCTGGCACATAGAATTATCAGCTTTAATAAAACCTTTGCGAGAGAATGCGGCCAGCAGTTTGGAGGCTCGCATATCCAGAATCGCCTGCTGCAACTTATCTGAGAATCCTTGGCCCCAGGTCTCACCGACATCTCCACGAATTGTCCAATTGTAATTCGGGTAGCCAGGGGCTTTCCAAATTACCTGAACTTTGTTCTCATCCACTTTGCCGGCTTTCTTTTCATCCTCCCATACTTTGTAATTCAGAACGCCCACCTGATATTTACCGGACTGAACTAGATCCAGGGTATTGGAGTGGTCACCACAGTAACCCACGCCCTGAAATATATCACTAGAGGGTTTGTCAAAAGCTTCACGTATAAAATATTCTGGCATTAGGCGCCCAGAAGTTGAGTCTTTTGAGCCAAAAGTAAACTTCATTCCCTTCTTGTGCTAATGCAAGGGATATGCTGCCTAATATAGCCAGGCTTAAAAAGGGTATGATTAAGCGCCTTAGCATTAAGTTTGTCCTCGGCGGAGCAGGTGCCAATATATACGCTTAGAACTAAAGAAATAAAGATAGCCACTACATATCGATACACGGTGAAATTGGAAGATTTTTCCCTTTCGTTGATATAAAAGAAGCTGAATGATTATCTGCTATCTATGCTCGCGTGCATAAAAAACAACCAGATGCTTCACTGTCAACTATTACTAGGCTATGTGAATGCGGTACCCATCAAGATGGCATGATTGGTTTTAGATATAGATCTATGATGCTTAGGCGCTGGTAGTTTGATGTAAGGTGTTAAACTTGGGTCGGTATTAACTGGGTCGACACAAGAAATGACAGAATATGATGATCAGTTTAACCTGCGCAAGCGACATCCATTTGGTAGAGTCCACTTATTAGTTAATGAACTGCAAAGTTATGTTGCCAGGAAAACTCTGAGGAGCTCATTAGATATTAGCTATGGTGATAGTCCAGGCGAGAAAGTCGATATATTTCCTGCTGAGCACTCCAATGCGCCGGTCTTTGTTTTTATTCATGGTGGATATTTTAGGTCACTAGACAAAAAGCAGTATAGCTATATTGCCAAGCCATTCACAAAAGCAGGATGTACGGTAGGTGTGGTCAACTATGATTTGGCACCAATGGTCAGTGTAAAGGATATCATTGACCAGAATATAAAGGCATTCTTATGGATACATAAGAATATTGATCGCTGGAACGGAAATCCCAATAATTTAGTTATTTGTGGCCATTCTGTTGGGGCATTTCTGGTTGCTAAAATTTTGGAGTTTGAGTGGCCACCTGAAGTTCGGGAATCAATTAATGGCGCTATTATGCTAAGCGGGCTTTATGACCTGACTAAGATGAGGCGATCTTATCTAAATGAGTCTCTACATTTATCAGAAGATGACGTTGCTAACCTAAGTCCAATTCTTAGGGATATTAGATGTTTCCCGAAAACTATTGTCGCTGTGGGTGAATATGAGACCGAAGAGTTTATTGATCAGTCAAAAAGGTATTGCAGGAAGTTGCGAGATATTGATAGCTCGTATGAGTATATTCTTTTAGAAAATAAAAATCACTATACGGTGTCGCGTATGTTAGGTAATAGGAATAATGATCTAACGAATAGAGTTTTAGATATCTGCGGTGTCAATTGAAAGGTGTTTAATCTATTAGCAGGCTGGAATACGATAAGACAAGTTACATCGCCTTGATGAATGTGTTGATAATAAATTCCAAGCTTGTAATTTACACCTCCTGAAATCTACTATCCCGCTGCAGACATTAGGAATCTCAGGGTGATTCCCAATGTCTCTGTAGGTCTTTAAGATTCACTATATGGGGTTTTCAGGGCTGTGTTGTAACTTCTTTAAAGTGCTGGACAATTTGCGAACTCAAGCCTCTATTGTGCATGCTTTGCAAGCCAGAGATATGAAGTAGTTAATTAAAGGCCTCGAAATTAGCGCCGGTGGAAGATCTACCTGCGCTATTGATGAATTAATAATCAATCAGAATCATTTTTCCTGGTGAGAGACTGTAAGTAGAAACAGCAGTAGCCAGCGAAAGTGCCCAGGGAGGTGACGGCAATAAGTGAAATCACTCCAGTGACTAAATTATCCGGATGAGCTGCAAAGAAAGTTATTAATCCTAAAAACCAGGCAATGATGTTGCCGATAATTGGCATTCCCCTTAGTGATACCACAATAAATGCAACAGAGAAGACAATTGCCGCAAAGGCAATGTTGCCCACCACTGGCAGCAATATTGTATTAAGTGTTCCTGCGACCATTCCCATTAATATTCCCAGAGCAACACAAACTCCGCTGGTGACTGCTTTGGAGAGGGAGGCTGGTTGTGTAAAGAATGCAACCCAGCCAACAAACATGGCCCAGGGGGGTAGATCTGCTACAAAGCAGGTGAAAGCTGCAGTACTGGCAATGGTTGCAGCAATAAGGGTATCCCTGCTGTATTTAAGAGACAGTACTTGGGGTTGAGCTGTCATTGGCTATAGTCCTTGAAAGATTCAGGCTGTTTAACAGTCAGCCCGGTATTGTGAGTAGAGGGGCGATTGGCAAGGTTTAAACAATCCCACCGTTGGCTCTAATGACCTGCCCATTGATCCAGCCACCTTGTTCACTGGCTAAAAATGCAACGGTATTTGCAATATCTTCCGGTGTTCCCAGTCGTTCAAGCGGCGGCATCTTGGCAAGGTTGCTCACTATTTCATCAGTTTTACCAGACAGGAACAGCTCTGTAGCGGTGGGGCCTGGGGCAACGGCATTGACGGTGATATCCCGCCCTCGTAACTCCTTGGACACTACATGGGTCATAGCTTCTACGGCGGCCTTGGTCGCGGCATACACCCCGTAGGTCGGCATATACAGGCCAACAACACTAGAGGACAAGTTGATTATTCGGCCACCCAGGCGGAGTCGTTTAGTAGCCTCACGCATGATGTTAAAAGTGCCTTTTAGATTTATGGCTACCTGGCGATCAAAATCGGCATCTTCACTTTCTGCCAGTGTTGATAGCTTCATTATTCCCGCATTGTTTACCACGACGTCGATACCACCAAAAGTGGCCTCTGCTGAGTCGAATAGACGTAAAATTGCCCGTTGATCGCTTACATCGGCTTGGGCGGTAACCGCCTTGCCGCCGTTGGCTTCAATTCGATTTACGAGTTTCTCAGCAGCTGAAATATTGCCTGCAAAGTTGACCAGAACTATGAATCCGTCCTTTGCCAGACGGGAGGCGATTGCCGCCCCGATACCACGGGAAGCGCCCGTGACGAGTGCCACTTTCTCCATAATGATCTCCAAAGTGATAATTGGGCCGCTCTTTGAGGCCTTTGATTTGGTTGGAGTCAATACTAATCATGTTATTGAAATAGATAATCACGCTAAAATGGAATCTATTGTTCCAAAAAAACAAACAATGAGGTGCTATGGATAGACTGGATGCTATGCGCTTGTACGTGCGGATTGTGGAGCGAGGTAGTTTTACCGCAGCTTCCACAGATCTGGGAGTACCGAGATCAACCTCGACCCAGGTCATTAATAAGCTTGAAAAACAACTTGGGGTCAGGTTGTTACAGCGATCGACGCGCAAAGTAAAGGCGACGTTGGACGGGGAGTTATATTACCAGCGCTGCCTTTCAATCCTCGCGGACGTTGAAGAAGCTGAGGGCGCGTTTAAGGGTTCACTGCCGAAGGGTGAGGTACGTGTCGATGTGCAGGGAACTATCGCACGCCACTTCGTTCTGCCCAGGCTCCCCGACTTTTTTGAAAGGTATCCCGATATCACATTAGTGATGAGTGAGGGTGATCGTTGGGTCGACTTAGTCCAGGAAGGTGTTGATTGTGCAATTCGCTATGGAAAGCTGGCTGATAGCGAGTTGATAGCAAGACACTTGACTATGTTAAAGCGGCTCACTTGTGCATCACCGCAGTACTTACAGCAATACGGCTGGCCAAGCTCCCTGGAAGAGTTAGAGGGGCATCGTGTTGTAGCACTTCGCTCAATAACCAGTGGAAAATCCACACCACTGTCATTTTGCATCGGAGATAGGATAGAGGCGCTGGAAGTTCCGGCTCGTTTGACGGTAACTGGTACCGAGAGTTATTTGGATAGTGTTAAATTGGGGCTTGGACTAGCTCAGTTTCCAAAGTTTCATGTAGAAAAAGAATTGGAAGCTGGAAGTTTAGTCGAAATACTTCCCGACTTTCGCCCACCGAGCGAACCTGTATCTGTAGTATTTACTCAAAACCGTTTTCTTTCCCCTAGAGTTAGAGTATTTGTCAAATGGTTGGCTGAAATATTTCCAGATAAATAATGTTGACTAAATCATACATTCTGATACAGGAGGAATTAGGAAAAGGGTAAGCATTCACTAAAAATACGTAACTATTTCTCGAAGAATGACGACTAAATTTAAATAGTGGTGATTGAATGTTTTTTTGAGAAAAATCATATAAAGTGCTTCCCCGCAGTTGAGGTTTGAGTAAGTAAGTCTACTCATTTTTGATGAGCTTACGATATTAGAATAATTTTTATCTTGACTGTCAGTCTCTCAAATTGATTCTCTAAAATACAGATAAAGGGAGTAAGTCTGTGAAGTTTTTTAAGTTCTTGGTGCTGGTTGTTGGAGTATTTTCTACGGTAGGTGCTTTTTCTCAAGAAAAAACCTTTATTATCTTTGAGTCCTCTAGAGTTGAAGCTGAAGTACAGGCGAGATCACACATAAAGAAAAGAAAATTGAATCGTGAAGTTTTTAATCTGCAGGCTGGTAGTATCCTTGAAATCCCAGGGGAGGGCGTAAGTCAACAGTTTATCGTCCAGAATATCCGCTCGAAGCGGAATAAGAAGTCACTGTCGGCATTTTCCGGGGATGGTAATGGATTTGTTACTCTTGCGGAGAAAAATGGCAAGATAGTTGGCTCTATTCAATCGAAGGGAAGGCTCTATAAGGTAAGGCCTGCCGGATACGGTGAAGTAACAATCACGGAAGTTCCCACTAACACCCTGATCGACCATGATGATAATTACTTTGAAGAGATAGACCTTACTCCCCGAAAAAGCGCACTAAGTAGCTCTTCAGTAAGTGCAGTTTCAGATTCTGGTGGGAAAATAACTGTTATTGTCACTTATACAGATGCCTTTGAGGCTGATGCCGGCGATGTCTCAGCCTACATGGATTTATTGGAAGAAGAAACTAATGTTTCTTTTACTAATAGCGGTATTGATACTTCCGTTGAAATTGTCCATGCCTATAAAACCAGTTACGCCGAAAGTGGTAGCTTCTATGTCGATCGAGATTATTTCTCAAACGATGAATACCCGGAAACCAAAGAGTTATATGAACTGAGGGATTTCTATAGCGCTGATGTAATGATCGTTTTAACCGGCAATGACTTATACAGCGGATGTGGTTTGGCTAAGGCTATCTACGCATCTGAGTCAACAGCCTTGGCTTTTGCCAAGGAAGCGTGTGCAACGGGGTATTTCAGCTTTGCCCATGAAATCGGCCACTTGTTAGGGGCTCGACATATCATCTACAGCGACTCAAATATGGAACCCTTTGCCTATGGTCACGGTTACTGCAATAGCACACCTTCAACCTGGAGAAGTGTTATGGCGTATAACTGCCCTTCGAATCTTGGGGGTCCGAGAATCCAGCAGTGGTCCAGCCCGGACATCACAATAGATGGAGATCCTACTGGTACTGCCGACCTGGAGGATAATGCCCGGGTTATCCGTGAACGTGCCTGGGATGTTGCGAACTTCAGGGTTGATGGGGAAAGTTAACGCTAGTAGCACATAAAGTAGCCGCTAGCGTTATTGAATTGATAGCGGCTACTGTCAGTGAAAACACTCCCTATTGGGGATCAGGTTTTAGCCTCTAATGCCCTAGTCTTTTCAAGCCAAAAGTAATAGAAGTCTTCAGTAACCAGCTGTTCGATGTTGGTCGCTTCCTCTCGGGGACAAAAAACAGTTACTGTAGTCACATCGTGGCCGAGTTCATTGGTCGTGATACACACTTTGGCATCAGGCCCCGAGAGTTCAACACCCATGCGATTCTCAATCAGGTTGCAGTAGCGTTCGGCAACTTCACGGAAGGACTCGCAGTGTTCTTTGAGTCGCTCAGAGATGAACTTTTTGGCTTCAAATGGGTTCATCCCTTTACTTTCCCGGGTAATCGAAAAAGTATGCTCGATATACCTGCGCATAAAGTTCAGGTTCTTTACCGGTTGGGTAAAGAAGGCATTGTTAGGGATGTACAGTGTTGTTCCTGTATAGCCATTGCCCAAGCCGTGAGGATCTATCTCCAATAGGGTGGTACTCAGCCAGTCACTGTCCGTGACCTCACCAAACTGATTACCCACTTTAATCCAGTCCCCGACTGTAAATGAGCGCATATTAGCCTGGTATAAACCACCTACCAGGCATTGAACACCCTCTCTCAGGGCCAGGACAATCGCTACAGAGAAAGCGGCAATCGACAGTGCAAAATCCCGCAGCTCACTTACCCAGATCACCATTAAGCCGACTACCAATAAAAGGTTGCCGATATTGTGTACGGTATTGATACGGCGACGCTTCTCCGCCTTTTGCCAACTGCTGCGCGCAATAACGAGCGTGAGCAGGCCGCGCAATAGCATAACTACGGAAATAAGGCATACAGCGATAAATAGCTTGCTATCCAGGATATGCACCAAGAACTCTGGCTTCATTCGAAAAAGGGACCTCGCGGAAATGGCTAAGCCACCACATCTTGTGACGGGTCCCGGCAGTCTTCGGTGGAAGAGGGGGCAAAGTCTGAGTGGTGGAGATTGGTAAAAATTACGAAGGCGGGCAATTTATCCCTACTTTTCCATTCTGTAAATAGGTCGAGAAAAAAACGGATAAGTTTGGCTAAATAGTTATATATTTAGGTTTATTGGGTTGGACAGCCTGTAATTTTAGGATGATTATATCGAAAATCGTTAATCGGGCAGATGAGGTTGTAGGGCCTCGGGCTGTTTTGGGGGGATCACCAGGCTGCATTTATCCTACATATCAAAAAAGCCTATCTTCCAGGTATTAAGAGCGCGTTACAACTGGTGAAGTTATTTTGTCGACCGCTCTCTGAGGATGACTGGTAGCAGCTGATTGTGACCACCCTTTGCCCACTGAGTCAGGCGAGACTTTTTAAGGTTTAGAGGCTATTCTCAGTGGCTTATAGGAGTTGGCCATTAAACTGTAGTTCAGCAACTATTTTTCGCTGTTATAGCGACACTGAGTTTTTAAGACAAAAGCCAATGCTAATATCTTAATGCCTTCGAATAAACCGAGGAAGAACAAAGTTCTCGCCGATAACACTGTTTCCGGCTCTGGCAGTAAGATGTTCTATTTCAAAGGTGACAGAATTGCTTTCTTACCACTTCTCAATTGATGGTCTGAGGTCTAGCTCGAAAGTCCAGGCAGAATGATCCTGGGTGGTAAGAAAGTATGCGCTATCCGCAATGTCCTCGGCATTCAAAAAAGCCTTTTGATCTCTACCTGAAGCGCCACCTAGAGTTTGGCCTTTTCCAATAGGGCCACCGATGATGATATAGGCTACGTGTATGCCCTTTGGCCAAAGATATCGCGCCACTGATTGGGTAAGGCTACGTTGTGCAGCCTTGGCTGAGGCAAAGGACACAAAGTTTGCACCGCCTCTCAGAGATGCAGTGGCTCCAATTACGATAATATTTCCCGACTGCTGCTTTACCATATCGGCCGCCACCAGCTGACAGAAGAGCGCGCACCCCCGGGCATTGATTTTCCAGTCGGTTTCGTAGTCTTGGATATCAAGACTTTCAATAGTGCATGAGTGGCCTGAGCCTGCATTGTAAATAAGAGTTTTAACAGCACCCATATCTCGCTGAATACGTCCAACGGTACCAATAATCTGGTCAGGTTGAGTAACATCGCAGATATAGCTCTTTGCATCAGCGAGTTCTGCCTGTAATTTAATAAGGTAGGTATCCCTCCTGGCGAGAAGAGCTACTTGATATCCCTCTTGGTGGAATTTACGCGCAAAAGCTGCACCATTTCCCGGTCCTACACCAACGACAACACATACGGGCTTAGGCATAACTGAGTCCTTCTGTGAAACTTTAAGTAACCAGGGATTTCCTTGACATTCAGGGGAGCCAAGCATTGAGCACTATAGACAATCATAGCTCCCAGGTGGATCTTAAGGCTTAGCATCAGGCTAAGGGTTGCCTCTTTAATCGGATTGTTTTTTACTTTCTCTTGGTGAATATTCAACACAAGCCCTGAACGCTCGGGATAGTGCGGCCTCGCTGCTATAGCCGATTTCACCGGTCGCCAGTTTTAGCGGTAAGCCTTTTTTACCGCTCTCTGGAGCAGATAGACTCTCTATTGTTGGAGATATGTGCCTGGCGCGAACCCAAACAGATCGCGAAAGGTGTTGGAAAATACACTACATGACATACCTGAATAGTCTGCTAACTCTTGTACCGATCACTCATATGCTGGCCGTTCGTGTACGCATAAGCGCAAGGCGCAGTTATGGGTGGGACATTCCAGCTTACGCGTGACCTACCTCCATTAAGTGCCGGAGTACCTGCACCACTATGATCTCAAACAGCTGGTTTAGTACTGCTTGCCGGCCGCCAGTTGTGAGCGAAAGCTTCTTCGAAAAGCAGATCCAGGATCGGTTTTGAGTTGGATAAAGCTGACAGGGGAAGGCGCACACATTCGGGTAGGGCTGCGGCGATAGGGGTTTGTGGACCGCCCTCAAAAATGAGGTTTGCACAGGCAAAATCAGCACCTCGATTTGGGTCAGTTATAAATTTGTGTGCTTGGGCACAGAACTTCCTTTAGCTGAGCAAGGTCAGACTCGGCATTGTGCTTCTATCGATAGTCAGGGTTGGGGAAGTCGGGCTTGCAGCCAGCGTCCCAGGCTGAGCGCTGGTTCCCGTGGGCGGGAATGCCTCCCGCATCTTTTATCATTCGCGCCATATGCATCAGGTTCCAGGTCATAAATGTAGTGTTGCGATTGGTAAAGTCATTTTGCGGCCCGCCGGAACCCGGGTCCAGATATGAGGGGCCAGGGCCAGCTTCTCCCACCCATGCAGCATCGGCTTGGGGCGGGATAACATAGCCAAGGTGTTGCAGGGAGTAGAGGATATTCATGGCGCAGTGTTTAGCACCGTCTTCATTACCGGTGATAAGACAGCCTCCCACTCGACCATAGTATGCGTACTGGCCTTTTGAATTGAGGTCAGCTGAGTTCGCATAGAGCCTTTCTATGGTTTGGGTGCAGATAGAAGATTTTTCACCTAGCCAGATTGGAGTGGTGATGACCAGGATGTTAGCTTCTGCGACCTGGCTATAGATTTGTGGCCACTCATCACTCTCCCAGCCATGCTCGGTCATATCAGGGTAAACACCAAAGGCAATATCGTGATCTACCGGACGTATAACTCGCACAGAGATCTTGTTCCTCTCCATAATCTCCTTGGATATATTGATTAGGCCGTCAGTGTGAGAGAGTTCAGGAGATGGCTTTAGTGTACAGTTGAGAAATAAAGCTTTCAGATCTGAGAAATCCCACTGACTGGAGTTGCACTCCTCAACTTGCTTTTCATTAAGGGACATAGCTGGCTTCCTTGCCGCAGCGATTCGGATAGGAATAGTTAAAGCACAGATCGCTTAAATCGTACAATTTGTGTTGATTCAGTTGAAGCCTGTTTTGCGTGCGAAGCTGGTGGAGTGCATCGTAGGTTCTAAATCTATGCGTCGGTAGGTCTTTGGCGGATGAAGTATCACCTTTAAGTTGGAAATTACTGAAGTAATTTTCCCGGATGAATCTGGTGCAAAAGGAAGTCAATGAGTTAGGAACATTCAAATCCTCTTATTTCTAATGGTATTGTTGGAACTCAATAATGATTAGAGGGGCTAAAAGATGCAGTTATGAAAAATTGATGTTGAATTAGAATCTGAATTTATTGCCTCATATACTGATTTGTAGCTAGCCTGAGAATGAATTAATAATCACAAATATTTCTTTTTCATTGCTTACCCTCCCGATGTATTAACGATATTTTTGAGGTGGAGTGAATATTATTTTAAGGCGGGGCAAATTAAAAGCAGGGAATGCACACATGTATCTTATCAAGAATCAATTATCAAAAGGAATCTTTATAACCTTTACCGGCTTTGTAGGCGCACCCATATTCGGTTATGCCGATGTCCAATGTGGCGACGTTATTACCACTATCGAAACAATGGATCAGGACCTTATTGACTGTCCAGCTGACCCAGCGGTTACTGTTCAGGGGCCCACAGGGATTTTATTCATGAATGGGCATACCATTCAATGTGATCTTGGTGATGGCACTGGGATACTTTTGGAGGGTACCGCGGGGTTTGTATCCGGTGATGGTGAGGTTAGACAATGTACCGTTGGCATATCTGTTGAGGGGGTAGGGTTCCATACTGTTCAGGAAGTATTTGCTTTTGTAAATACCAATGCAAGTATAGAGGTTATATCTGATTACAACTCCGTTCGCTTTAATGATCTACAAAATTCTTTATTCAACGGTGTGAATATACTGGGGGAGAATAACTCTCTGGTTAACAACGTATTATTCAACTTTGGAGGCACTGGTATCTATATAAATGGTGATAGCGCGTTAGTATCGGGGAATGCAATCGATATTAATGGAGGGGACGCAGGAATCATTCTTGATGTTACAAATGGCAGTCGCATTATTCAGAATGAAGTTGTCGATGCTGAAGATGGGATCATTATGACGGCGTCCGGCCAATTAAATAACGTGATCAGTTCTAATGTTGTTTCAGGAAGTGTCAATTTTGATCTTTTAGATCAAAATGCTGACGCCTGCACCTCTAGCAACGTTTGGTTTGGCAATATAGTAACCACCACGGATCCAGCTTGCCTTGAATGATCGTACTTGTTTATTAGAGAGTCTCTATAAAAACATATAGTGGGGCTCTCTTATCGTTTACTTTATAAATGATTAGCACTTTATCCATAACACTTATAGCATTTTTGGCGTAGAAGATTACTCAGATATATTATCCAATCTCAAAGCTGGGCCTATAGTGGACTGATAATCAACTTGGAATCCACTATGAAAATAAACAAATATTCGTCACCGTTACTGCTGTCAGTAATTCTGGTTCTTGTGTCATCTTACGCCAGGGCACAGTCGGAAACCAAAGATATCTTAGAGGGAGTCTGGTGTGCGATCGAAGGGGAGTCGTTTATTTTTTATGAGCATAGTCCGAAAGCTCTTACTCTGGAGAAGGGCCAAGTTTGCCGAACCTTCAAAATTCTCAAGCAGACGGGTGTGGGTGGCGGTGGGCGCTATCTTGAGGTGACAAAGAAACCAGACGTTAAACACCAGCTTACAGCGGTTGAAGAAAAGGTGAATGAGACTACCCTCGCGAAGGACATCGGCATTTTTGCCTATATGAAGAGTGGAAACAAAATCCAGATGGTGACCGTCGATGTATCAGATGAGAGCGTTACCAATTTAAATCTGGATGGCAGTGGAACTATGCGTGGTTTTATTGAGGAGGTCACTGCTGATGACTCAGCCGAACAGGGACACGAAGCCCATGTTGGGGTACTGTTTTTCAGAAGGACCTCTAAAGCAATACCCGAAACCTTTGACCAGGAGTGGGAGGCGATCTTCAATCAGACCCACACCAAGCAGTAGGAGTGAAGATCTTTCGAGTGAAGCTAAGCCTGGTATGATAACTGAGCTGTTCAGTAATTAACCGCAAGTTGTGATACGATTCTTTCAGCAGGCAGCTCTGACATACTCCTTGACAAAATACTGGGGCGCTGTCAGTAGACTGCCGCCTCTTTTCAATGTGCTTTCAGGTTAGTGCCATAATTTTTCAAGTTATCATGTCTTTTGACCACTTCAGATACAACTTGCCCCCTACTGCAGAAATTAACAGCTCTTGATCGGAGCTGTGGTTGTTGGGCTTGCCTACAAAGCTTAAGAGGGCTTCGACTTACCTAAACTCTCTCAAGCATCAAATTTTGACTCCAAGCTTCTGAATTGGATCATACGATGCTGATTATTTGATCGATAGTTAGATTGGTTTTTGATCAGCTTGAGGTTTTTTGATGAGTTTGCTTGTTAGAAGATCTTATATATTACAAAGGATCAGGGAAGCCGCAATAATCAAAAGGCCAGGCGAAGTAATCGTTCTTGCAGTTTTTACGATCGTATAAGTATCGTAAAGATCATTGATTAGTAAGGTTCTTATATTACATTACGCCAAATTGATTCCAGGATGGTTATCAGGATAATAGCGATTAGGAAGGTCGCTGTATATTATCTGAGCGAGAAAAATATGTTACCAACTATAGAAACTGAACGGCTCAAATTAGTTCCACCAAGAATAGATTGCTTTAGTGCATATGAGAGGTTTTATACAGACGAAGTAGCATCAAAAATGTATGGCGGGCCTATAAATAAAGAACAAGTTTGGGCTAGATTGAAAGCCGATCTAGGATCATGGCATTTACTAGGCTTTGGAGTTTGGGTAATCCAGTTAAAATCCAATAATAACTATATAGGAACCTGTGGTTTTTGGCAGGGTAAAGATTGGCCTAGAGAACTGACTTGGTGGGTAATACCGGAAGGGCGAGGAAGAGGTATAGCAACAGAAGCATCTAAAGCAGCTTTATCGTACGCTTATGATGAGTTCAAATGGGATATAGTTGAAACTTATATGAACGATGAAAATATTGCTGCGCGTGCTTTAGTAGAAAAACTAGGTGGTAGAAAAGACAGGCGGGAAATGTTTAATGATGGATTTAGTAGAGATATCTATGTATTGCCCAAACCCGACTAATTCACCAATTAATCCAACTTCATTTTTTAGATCTGGAATTATATTTTAGTGAAAGACAACTTGAACCTGCTGTTTATCTGTAGTCGCAATCAGTGGCGCAGCCCCACTGGCGAAGCAATTTGGAGAAAACGGCCTGGCTTTAAATCCCGCTCAGCAGGGACTAGCCCAAATGCTAGAAGAACTGTTGGGCCAGCGGATATTCGTCGGGCTGATTATATATTTATCATGGAAAAGAAGCATAAGAATAGGCTGTTAGCTGACTTCTCTCGCATAATGAATTATAAGCAGCTGTATGTATTAGACATTCCTGATGAATACAAATATATGGACCAAGAATTAGTGGATGAACTTCAGTGTAAGGTCGCAGCAATCCTGGAGGGGCAGACAAATTCTTAACAATTTAACTTGCAATATGCTTGGCTAAGTTCATCCAAAAGGCACTTACTACCCATGAAAAAAATTCTAATAATTATACCCTTATTCATTCTCAGTGTATTTGGATGCTCAAAGAAGATATTTAGCGCATCATGCTTAGTGATTCCGAGCCAGTTATCAATGGAAAAGTGATAAACACAAAAAATGGTATATAAGCCGTGAGTCTGACGACGCTGATTGAGGGGCAGTGCGAAATGCCCCTATCCAGATTTAGCTGACAGAATATGTAAGTTTGGCCAGCTTTAAGTCCAACAATTAGATTGGTGTAAGCTTCATTTTCGTTTAGTTAGTTGACTTAGTAGTTTCTGATGAGCCCATTTTCAATAAGAAAAACCCCATCAGAGCAAGTTGAATAATGTGGTTCATGTACCGCTTACGGAGAAAATGCCGAAAATATTGAGCGAAGAACGTGTTATTGAATACTCAACAGAGTTTAAAGTTAGGGGGGCGCTCTCAGTTGTTATTTCACATGTTGAATCATAAAGTAAAGTGCGAGCAACATAGAGTAAATTTTTTCCATCAATTCGGTTTACAATTGTTTACGTTGTATCAATGATGCACCTAAACAGTTGTTCTTGGCTGTTTTATTGGAATTTATATTCATAAGTACGCTTGATTTCAAGCAGTATCTACACCCCCTTTATGGGAAAACCTAAAATTGTATAGAAGGAAATACTCATGGAATTAAAAGATATGGATAATGGCATGGCGATTGCTAAAGCAGTACATGCCTATGGATTTTATATGAGACAATCAGCTGATGACTCAATGAGACGTTTTATGGGGTATCCATATGTTCTCTATAATTCTAAATCAAAAGCATCAATTATTCTAATGGGTGAGATACATGAAAGTAAAGATGAAAAACTTTGGGCCACTGCGAAAAATGTTGCAAAGGCTGTATTAGCTATTGGTCCTTTGGGAATCGGGGTTGAAGAACCCGTTGAACATGACGGCGTGTTGGTGGCTAATGTTGGGATGGAGGGTGGGAAAGGAATCGAGACTTGGAAAGGCTCCGAGTCTTTGTTTGTCTTTGCCCCGGATAGTCAGGCTAGTATTGCCGGTCAGATTTATGTTGCACAGATTGAAAAAGGTGACCATAAATTTGCACCTCGCTTTGCAGCAGAAACCGAAGAACGTAAATATCGTAAATTAGCAGACCCTGTAAAAATCAATAAGGACATGGTTTCTAAATTAGTTATAAATTCAACTAATGATTCAGTAGTTGTTTACCCAGTGGGGGATAATCATCTAGTTACCCATTATACACAAGACACCTTACAGAAACTTTTAACTGACGCTGACTGGGAAGAGGTTGATATCGAAGATCCTATAGAAGAGGAGTGGGATGGTAAGTTAGAGTGATGATAAAACTGGTGTTTAATTTGTAGTAGTTCGAACTTGAATTGACGGATTGCCGTGTTTTCAGATGGCAATCCGTCAAATTCAATTTACTAGATTTTCAATAGTTGGAGTTCAGGACACTCATAGATTAACAAGACCCGCAGAGATATTACGGAATTATTCAGAAGCACTCTAGTATGTTAAGTTTAGGATTAAGGAGTTATTGCTAAATCTGTATCAGTCCGTATTGACCACTATTCGTAATAAGCCCCTAAGTCAGCAATTCCGACATCTTCTTCATTAAAATCGCGGAAGCATTGTCGGTAAACTGTTGCCCCTCCTCAATATACTCCCAGACAGTGGCATCACTCTTCCAGCCACCTTGCTTCTTGATCAGCTCAAAGCCAACTTTTTCTCGCGCAGCGGAAGTAGACAGGCCTCGGCGAAAGCTGTGGCTGCTGAGCTCGGCAACAAAGTCAAAACCGCAGGCTTCCCCGAGATTTTTCAGTAGATCGTTGATAGCTGTGGGGTTTAACTGTCGACTTTGCACCATATCCCAGCGATTGACTGACCGAAATACTGGCCCAGCTCTAGTGCCACTGACGTCTAGCCAGGACTTAAGTGCTCGTGCGGGGCAGATTTCAGGGGTGCCGTAGGGAAGGGCGCGCATCATTCCCTGGCCACTTTGATCTGTCTTTGATTTCTGTAAGCGAATAATCAGACCTTCCTCCTCCCATATCAGGTCTTCAACCTGGATCGCTACCAGCTCACTGCGCCGGAAGGCACCGAAGAAACCTACCAGCACCAACGCCAAGTCACGGGCCTTCTTCTTGGAATCTGGCTGAGAGCGTAACTGTCGGGTGAGGGTAGCAATGTGTTCGAGGCTCAGCGCCTTGGCTTTTTGCTTGGGCTTTCCGTGGGTGCGGCGAATACCGCGCATGGTTTTCTGTACCAGCGGTTCAGCGACTGGGTTGGCAATGCCTTGATAGAGGTGCCACTGGCCTATGGCGGTTAAGTGCAAATCCAGGGTGCGTGGGTTCAATTGCTCGGCCCGGCTCAATAGATAGCTAACCAGTGAATGGCTATCGGTGGGTAATCGACCTCCCCATTTCTCGAACTGGCGAATGGCAGACCGATAGGCTTTGCGAGTGCTGTCTGAAGTCGCTGCTCGCAGGTACTTCTGAATGTCATCCTCAGTCAGAAGTGCTCCACCCCCGGTAGGTGTACTGCTGAGCGGGGATTGAGGCTGGATTTTGGTTGAGGCTAGAGGCTGCTTTGTCATGAATTCTGTGTCACCCGGAAACCACTATTTGTACTGAGGGTACGTTAAATGAGGGCTTTCTTACTTTTATAACCTTCGATAAGAATCATTATCGAAGGTTATTTAGGTTAATTCAAGAATTGGTTTATTTTTATATATTATGTATTATTACGTAATACGTAATTTGGTACAAAATAATCTGAGGGAAGGTTAATGGCGCGCACAGGGGTCACCTATCTGGACATTTTTGAAGCAGCAAAGGCGATTAAGGCCCGGGGGGAGGAGCCGACAGTTGATAGAGTGCGCGCTCACTTGGGGACTGGGAGTAAAAGTACAATTGCGCCGCTTCTAAAGCGGTGGAAAAACGAGAGTTCCAGTAGCACTGATATCAGCGGCTTGCCTAAAGATTTGGTGGAGGCACTGAAAGGACTTCATCAGCGTATCCAGGGCGATGCGGACCAAAGAGTGGAGCAGCTTCAGCAGGAATTTGAAGCGAAAGATCTGGAGATAACAGAGAGGCTAAACGAAGCTCAAGAGACCAGTAGCAAGCAAGCCGCATTGATTCGCGAGCTGGAGCAGAAGCTTTCAGCTTCTGAAAGTGAGAAGCGCCGCCTCAAAGTTACCCTGGGTGAAGCTCAGTCAGAACTGGAAAAAAGTGAGTTTCAATTGGGGCAGGCCTCGGTTCGAATTGAGGAGCAGAAGGCCTCAATTGAAGAGATGAAGCAGGAGAATCGCAATGTACGCGAGCACTTTGAGCACTTCCAGCAACGAACGGCTACAGACCGGCAGCACGAGCGAGATCAGTTTCGATCTTCCAGTGAGCAGCTTAAGGGGCAGGTGGCCTCACTGACGGAGCAACTTGGGCTGGCGGAACAGAGGATTTCGGAGCAGGATCTCCTGAATAAACAAGGGCAGGCATTAATTACTGAACTCAATCGGGAAAAGCAGGGGTTGCGTGAAAATATAGGCGCCGCTCAAGCCGAAGCAGCAAACTACAAGCGGCAGGCTGAAGAGCAGGCAGCAAGCGCTGAACTCCAATCTTCTGAAATTACACGATTACAGGATGAGGTTACCCGCCTCCAGAGCAGCGGTGTAGGAAAAGCTAAAGAGATTCAACTTCAGCAAGTATCTTTGGAAAGACTGGATGCGGAACTGGTTGCTACAAAAGACCGGCTAGAGACCTTGTCAGACGAGAATCGTATCCTTCTACAGGAGAAGGCAATGCTGCAAGGACAGTTTGCTCAACTGGAAAAATCTTTGGGTAAGCAGTAGTTCGGAACCCGGTAGGCTGGGGCAGTCGTCAGTTGATAGCCCCAGTTCAGTTGGTTGTCGCACCTAAACAGATGTGACACCTGTCAAATTGAAATACTTTGACTAGCTGGTACTATTAAAGATAAGTAAGAGCAAATTTAGTTGTAGTTGATCTACCTATCCTTATATAAGTCCTACTCACTAACACCGCATAATAAAGTTCCTTATATAAAGTCCCCCTTGCTTTTATTTGCCGCGGTTCACAAGGCATTTGGGAGGCAAGTGTTGTCCAGTCATTTCAGAGAAATCATCGATAAACCCACTTTTTTTGGTTCACTGGCGCTGCTGTTGGCAGTAACAATCCCACTGGTGCTGTTCCCCGAAGTTGGCGCCGCCTGGGTTTTAGCTGCTAAAGGTTTCGTTACTGACAAGCTGGGGGTTTTCTATCTGGCACTGGGTGTCGGGGCAATTCTCTTTATGGTCTATATCGTGTTTAGTGATATCGGCCAGATCAAGCTGGGAACACCTGAAGAAAACCCTGAGTTCTCCACCATATCCTGGGCATCAATGCTGTTTTGCGCCGGCATCGGTGCATCGATTCTCTATTGGTCTATGGTCGAGTGGATCTACTATTACCAAACCCCACCTTTCCAGGTTGAAGGGGGCACCCCCGAAGCTGCGCGCTGGGCTGTTGCCTACGGTATTTTTCACTGGGGTCCGCTGGCGTGGTCCATCTACCTGATTCCCGCTCTGCCAATTGCCTACTTCTATTACGTTAGAAATCACAGCGTGCTGAAAATTAGTGAGGCACTGATGCCCGTTTTGGGGGAGCAGCGCGCCCAGGGCTGGATCGGTAAACTGATCGACGTGCTGTTTATCTTTGGCATGTTGGGCGGTGGCGCTACGACCCTGGGAATTGCCGCGCCGCTGATCACTCAGGGAGCTCATGAGCTCTTGGGTGTGCCCACTGGACTGGTGACCCAGGTTGTAGTGCTGATGATATGCACAGCAATCTTTGGTTATAGCGCTTTTGTTGGGCTCAAGAAGGGTATCCGTGCACTTTCCAGCCTGAATATGTGGTTGTCTATTGTACTGCTTCTGTTTGTTTTCCTTGTTGGCCCCACCTTATTTATGCTGAATACAGGTCTGGATGCCTTGGGTCGTGTCTTGGATAACATCTTCCATATGGCCGCCTGGACTGAGCCATTTGCAGAGTTTGAACAGTTCCCGGACACCCACTTCCCCCAGGACTGGACCATCTTCTACTGGGCATGGTGGTTGGTTTTCGCTCCCAGTGTCGGCTTGTTTATTGCACGCATCTCGCGGGGGAGAACCATCAAGACCATGGTGGTCGGCTCCATTTTCTATGGCACCTTAGGCTGTTTCCTGTTCTTTATGGTGCTGGGGAATTACGGCGTCTACTTACAGTTTTCCGGTGAGCTGGATGTGGTGGAGATGCTAAATGAGCAGGGCGCAACAGCCGCAATTTTTGCCACACTCAAGACTCTTCCCGGCAGTAAGCTGGTGATTCTGGTGTATACGGTGCTCGCCCTCATCTTTACTGCAACTACATTCGATTCCATCTCATACATTCTTGCTGCTGTTGTGCAGAAAGAGGTTGATGAAGAGCCGGCTAGATGGAACCGCCTGTTCTGGGCATTTGCGCTTTCACTGATGCCGATAACGCTGCTGTTTTTGGGCGGCCTGGATACGCTGCAAACTGCCAGCGTGATCGGTGGAGTGCCGCTTTTAGTTGTTGCTTTGCTGCTGTGTATATCGATTGTGAAAGCCGCTCACTATGACCTGCGCTACCAGCCGAGCTACGAAGAGAAGGAAATCTATATTGAAGAGTTTCCAGAGGATGATCCGTGGACAGAAGAGGGGAATTGGGAGGTTCCGGCCCAGGCAGAGCACGGCGTATCCCACGATGACAAACCCCATATAGAAGGCGATCCGGGAAGCCATCCGTCTCGACTTTAATAGTTGGGCAGCAGGAGGAGGCCGTTTTCACTCCTGCTCTCCATCAAATTCTGACACCACTTTATCGACACAATGCTTTCTGAGGTGGGTAGCGTTTTTTATCGAGTTGCTCTCCTCAAAACAGCGATTCAATTGCTGGGTATATCGGTTAAATAGTTGTTTTGCACTCTCCTTTGGCAAAGTTATAAGGCGGTTAATGAACTGACGGGAACCAACCTGGAAGTGCATATAATCAATCGGGACATTCCAGTCTCCACCCCAGACAGCGAAGCCATGCCTGGCAAAGATTGTGGTTACATCTTCAGACATCCCCATACGGGTTGGCTTTCCCGGGCGAAACTTTGCCCGGTTTAAATATCCCTCTGTTGCATCCTTAGGGATTACTTTGGCCCGGGTGTGTTTATCAATATACAGGTAGGGGTTTTGTAGGGGGTTAATATCAATAGCGACACCATAAGCGTGCTCAGACCATCTGCTCCCACCTGTAATGGGGCGCGAATCAAAGGCCAGCGTGTTGTTTCGATCGTCTGCCATTCGCTCTTGCAGAGTAAAATATTCGACAGGAATGGCTGACTGTATTGGAAAGCGAGATCGGTAGATCTCGCTAAATAAAGACAGGACGTTCTCGGCAACGATATCAAGCACAACAACAGCGCCTCTGCGGTCTAGATCAGCTCCGATGCCAACATTTTCCTGAGCAGGGGCATCCAAGAGAGAAGCATAGTTGAAGACGACTCTTTTAAGCCTTTTACAGCCAATAGGGGAGTTGCTCCGAAGAACCTGCCGGAGCCTCATCAGCTCACAGTCTTCTTGGGATATGTCATAAATACCTGCCTTTGGTTCAGGTTCAAAATCATTAATATCGATATTCCTGGCCTGGTCCTTGGTGCATGCAAATAGCACCAAGCCCGCGATGGCGGCGATGGCCTTCTTATACATATCGCTCCTCGGTGTTCCTTTGGGGAAGCCCCGTTTTATATAGCATTTGAGTATGCGCATCCTGTTCACACTTGAATTGCATTCGGCCTGTTAAATCAGCAATCGGAAGGGTGCTAATCACGTCGTGCCTACCGTTGGTCAATGGCAGTGTAGTGCTTGCGTTAAAGATTGGCGCTTTTACTTTCAACGGTTTTGTTTTTGGGAGTTATAAAATCACCAAGCTGTGATCGATTAAACAGTCGGCTTAATTCCACTTTCTTCGAGAAAATCTTTTTAAGGGGGGACCCTTATTGAATAGGGGATCAAAGGACCTCATAGACAAGCCCACCTTTTGGGGCTCTTTTGCATTGCTACTAGTGGCGACAGTGCCCTTGATTCTCTTTCCCGAGGCGGGTTCTTTATGGTTATTGGCAGCTAAAGATCTGGTGACAGAGAAGTTGGGGGTCTTTTATCTCCTGCTTGGCCTAGGTGCGATGTTATTTGTGCTGTATATCGCCTTTAGTGATATCGGCAGGATAAAGCTGGGAGGGGGGGGAGAAGGCCCCGAATTCTCAACTCTATCCTGGGCTGCCATGTTGTTTTCTTCCGGTATTGGCGCCTCTATTTTGTATTGGTCGATGGTTGAATGGATCTACTATTACCAACAGCCGCCGTTCCAGGTTCAAGCAAGTTCAGCTGAAGCTGCGCGCTGGGCAGTTTCCTACGGTATCTTTCACTGGGGACCGCTGGCCTGGTCTATCTATCTGATCCCCGCACTGCCAATTGCCTACTACTACTATGTGCGCAAACGCAAGGTGCTAAAGTTAAGCCAAGCGCTCGCGCCAGTATTGGGTGATCGTAGAGTGGGTGGGCCCATTGGTAAGCTTATCGATACTTCCCTGGTATTTGGCATGTTAGGAGGCGCGGCTACACGGCTTGGTATTGCGGCGCCGTTGATTATTTTGGGATTGCATAAGCTATTTGGAATTCCTACTGGAGGGGGATTTCAGGTTGGGGTGCTGATATTTTGTGCGCTATTGTTTGGTTACTGTGCTCTTGTCGGTGTAAAGCGGGGCCTTAGCGTCCTATCAAACTTTACAATTTTTCTCTCACTCGCCTTGCTGCTCTTCGTGTTTATCACGGGACCAACACTATTTATGCTCAATAGTGGGTTGGATTCCCTGGGCAGAGCGCTGCATAACTTCTTGCAAATGGCCACTTGGACTGAGTCCTTCTCTCATTTTCAACAGTTCCCCAATACTCGTTTTCCTCAGGACTGGACCATCTTCTATTGGGCTTGGTGGTTGGTTTTTGCGCCGAGTATTGGCTTATTTATTGCGCGCATCTCTGGAGGGCGGACTATCAAGGCGATGATTCTTGGGGCGCTATTTTTTGGAGCTTTTGGCTGTTTCTTGTTTTTTATGGTGCTAGGCAACTACGGCGTCTACTTGCATTTTTCGGGTGAGCTGGACTTGGTGCAAATACTGAATCAGCAGGGGGCCAATACCGTGATCTTTGCCGTTTTGGATAAGTTGCCGGCGAGCCAGTTAGTTGTGTTGCTGTATACGCTGATCGCACTGATTTTTACGGTCATTACTTTTGACTCCATATCTCATATTCTTGCCGCAGTTGTGCAGAAAGAGGTCCATGGCGAGCCGCTTCGGTGGAATCGAATTTTCTGGGCCTTCGCACTGGCAGTAATGCCTATTGCTTTGTTGCTTATTGGAGGGCTGGAAGCATTGCAGGCGGCAAGCATTATCGCTGGTGTCCCTTTGCTGCTAATTGCCCTCTTGCTTTGTATCTCAATGGTTAAAGTTGCCCGACATGATTTGAGTTTGCACCCAGTAATCCTTGAAAGGGAAATTGTTTTGGAGGGGGTGGTTGAGAAAGGTGCCTGGAGTGGGAATACTGAATCAGGACAAGTTGTGTTGAGATCTGCAGAGAAGACTGGCCAGGACGAAAAAGAAGAAACACCCTGAGAGCAGACCAGTAAGATATGCCGGGGCTATCTAAAGCCCCGGCTGCACTTATAGTTTAAAGGCTAAAAGTGCGGGCAACAGAGAAGACAATTCGCTCGTCAGCAGTACCCACATCGAGATTAGTATTCTCGGCGGCTACATTGAAATCAAAACCTTCCAGGGAAGTCATATACTCCACTCGGTAGTGGTTGTAAGATTTTTTACCATCCCAGGTCCATTTGTCTTTATTGACGCTGGTAGAGCGGTCAACACTGAAGCGAATGTTGTGACCTTCTGCAAACTCAAAGGTATGCGCCAGCATCATAATGTAATGACCACCGCCCGTGCCAAAGTAATCCCAGCTATACCAGCCATTGACTTCTGATTCGCCTAGAGCAGAGCTGTAGCCAAGCTTGGCATAAGCTTCCGGGTAAGCGTACTCTTCAGAAAGGTCACCATCACCGTGATAGGTGTAATAAGCGAGTCCTGTGTCCAGGCTTACTTTATCGGTAAGCTGCATAAACTTACCTGCGTAGTAATCCCACTCCAGGTTGGTATCGTCATCGCCACCGAAGTCCACGTTGGAAGCCCAGGTACCGATATACCAACCATTCTCAAAGCCATAGTCCAGACTGGCTTGCAGTGCTGGGTCGTTTTGAGTCTGGCTGACACCATTAAAGGTGTAGTCAGTAGTCAGGTTAACAGTAGAAGACAGCTCTGCCTGGGATTGTTGGGCAAGCACCAGCAGAGAAGCACAGGTCAGTGCAGAAAGTTTCAAAGTTGATTTCATTGTTCAATTACCACTTATTTATATTTTGTAGCCCCCGCCAAATCAGGCGGGGGATTTCAACAGTTAGCTCGCCAGTTCGATCTTGTTAAAGTCGATCTTGTTTTCTTTAGGCGAGGAGTCAATAGCTGCTACCGCCCTGAAGCGTTTCACCAGGATGTAACCCAGGCAGCAGAAGAAAATGCCAATTACCAGGGCGCCGATCCACTGGATTTGCAGGAAGTCGAGCTTGAACAGCAGGGTCAGCAGGCTCATCGCAATCAGGTTCAACACGAAGTATTTCCACTTGCCCAGACGCGCAACGGTCATACCCAGGTTGTCGGTGTACAGGCGAATCAGGGAGTCCAGCGAGTTGATCACGAAGGTAATACCCACAATCACCATAGCCAGGTTGTAGAAGCCGCTGGTATCCAGGCCTTGGCTGGAGTAGTAGTACAGAACGGTAAACCACAGCGCGATGGGGATAGATGGGAAGATCAGCATCGCAGCTAGTACTTGGTAGGTGCGCAGGCCGCCCACAAAGCGGGAGGTAAACTGGCCAATCATAATGCTCCAAGCAAACCACCAGAACAGGTAGAACTCGTGGTAGTCATTTAACGGCAGTACGAACTGGTGGATATTGCCGAAGTAACCGCCGAGCAGCGCAAAGGTGGAAGCAAAGTCTCCAACGCTACCGTTCTCACCGGTAAAGGCGCCTACCCACATTACCGCGATCAGGCCAATAAACATCCAGGTAGTCGCCAGGCTAAGGAATCGTACATAGCGCAGGCTGGTAGATGAGTAGACCGCAGCGGCGATCACTGCAAAGACGATCAGGTAGAAGGTGCCAACAATAGTTTCGCCATCGCCAACTTGCGGCAGGTACCAGGGCAGGTTGCTGAGCAGCAAGTAGGCGGTAAAGGCACAGGTTCCGATAATCACTACATTGTTGATTAGTTTTACCAGGCCTATCTCAAAGAATTTAACTTTGGGTTCGATAATGCAGAAGTAAAAACAGGTGAGGAAGTAGAAGCCCCAGATCAGGAAGGCCCAAAAACCAAACTCAATCGCGAGTGCGTTGGTGAAGCCGTATTCTGGGTTTGCGGTTAGGTCTGCGTAGCCACCGAACTCGGTGAGGGGGAACATGATAAGGCCTACATCGAGGCCGGAGGTGAAAAGGATCGCTATAAAAGTGAAGGTTTTAACCGGGGTCACCCCGACCATCTTCACATTTCCCCATTTAATCAGCGAGAAAATTATTGCCGTGAAGGTAAACAATAATCCCGCAGAAAGCCAAGCTGTCATGCTGAGTCTCCAGCTAGTTATTGGTATGTCGGCGCCCCCAGAGGGCATTGCTGTGCGAGATTTGAATATCCCCGTCGCAGTTGAAGGGGGCAGTCAAATCTCTGCCAGAGCGCTGACGAAAAATCAGCTCACTGAGCGCGCAGGGCGGCCAGGTCGCTGAGTGCTGGTAGCCTTGGTCGCTACCGGTGCCTCGGAGGGCGCCAATACGGGGCGCCCTAAAATCAGGTCGGCAGCCCGCTCCGCCACCATAATGGTGGGCGCATTCAGGTTGCCGTTGGGAATGGTCGGAAAGATGGAGGAATCTACAACTCTCAAGCCCTGCAATCCGTGTACACGGGTTTCCGGGTCTACCACTGCCATTGCATCAGTGCCCATCTTGCAGGAGCAGGATGGGTGGTAAGCACTCTCGACGGATTCCCGTACGAAAGCGTCAATTTGTTCATCAGTCTGGATATCGGTGCCGGGCTGGATTTCATCGCCTCGGTACTCGTCGAAAGCCGGCTGATTGATAATCTCTCGAGTCAGTCGCACACAAGCGCGGAAACCCTCGATATCCTCTTTCTCCTGTAAATAATTAAACAGGATGGAAGGGGATTGCTTGGGATCATTGCTCACCACTTTGACCCTGCCACGACTCTTAGGCTTGTTGTGCCCGATATGCACCTGGAAGCCGTGGCCATCGAAAGCTTCGCGGCCGTCATAGCGCATGGCTGCCGGCAGGAAGTGATATTGCAGGTCCGGCCACTCCACATTTTCTTTGGAGCGAATGAAACCGCAGGACTCGAAATGGTTGGTGGCTCCGAGACCATCCTTCTTCAGTATCCAACGAGCGCCGATCAGGAATTTATTCCAGGGGTCGAGCTTGCCATTCAGGGAAATCGGCTGGTTGCAGCGGAACTGGAAATAGAACTCCAGATGATCCTGCAAGTTTTGGCCGACGCCGGGGAGTTCGTGTTGGAGTTCGATACCGGCTTCTGCCAGTGTGTCGGGATCTCCGATTCCGGAGAGCTGAAGAAGGTGAGGGGAGCCGATGGGACCTGCGCTGAGGATGACTTCCTGCCGCGCCTTGAACTCCAGGATCTTTCCCTTGCGTTCAAGTTTGATTCCGACTGCCCGTTTACCTTCCAGAATCACCTTATGCACAGTGGCGTGGGTCAATACCGTCAAATTGGGACGCTGCATTGCCGGTTTCAGGTAGGCGTTGGCGGTAGACCAACGCTTTCCATCTTTTACCGTCATATGCATGGGACCAAAGCCCTCTTGCTGCTCACCGTTGTAATCTGCGGTGTAGTCGTAGCCAGCTTCTTTGCCAGCTTCGATAAAGGCTCCATAAAGGGGGTTGGCCATTTCATTGCCGTTATTGACCCCCAGTGGACCGTCGTCGCCACGGTAATCGTCACCGCCGAAAGCCCAGGTCTCAGAGCGTTTGAAGTAGGGCAGACAGTGCGCGTAGTCCCAGCCTTCGGCGCCGTGCTGTGCCCACTCATCAAAGTCTTTGGCGTGCCCGCGCACGTAAACCATCCCGTTAATCGAGGAAGAGCCACCGAGCACCTTGCCTCTGGGGCAATGCATGCTGCGGTTGTCCAGGTACGGCTCTGGCTCAGTCATAAACTGCCAGGCATACTTGTCAGTATTCATGGGAATGGATAGTGCGGTGGGCATCTGGATAAAGATGCTGCGATCGCTACCCCCGGTCTCTACCAGGAGGACTTTTTTATCTTCCTGGGCAGACAGGCGGTTGGCCAGAACGCAACCAGCCGAGCCGGCGCCGACAATGATGTAGTCAAACTCACTCATACAGGGTACCGCTTAAAATGGACTTTCCAATGGTGCCAGACCCACATACACCGCTTTTAGCTGGGTATAGTGGTTCAGGGTCGCAAGTCCATTTTCGCGTCCGATTCCGGATAACTTGTATCCGCCCACCGGCATTTCTGCCGGGGAAGCGCCGTAGGCATTGATCCAGCAGATACCCGCTTGCATCTGGTTGATAACGCGGTGGGCGCGAGTGATATCACGGGTAAATACGCCGGCGGCGAGGCCCAAACGGGTATCGTTAGCGCGGCGGATCACCTCGTCTTCATCATCAAAGACCAGTACCGACATTACCGGGCCGAAGATCTCTTCGCGGCAAATGGTCATATCGTCATGACAGTCGGTGAATACGGTGGGAGCAACGAAGTAACCGTTGGGGGAATTTTCTGGTGAAAGGGTGTGGCCGCCGCAGAACAAGGTCGCGCCTTCCTCTTTACCCTTGCTGATATAGTCCATCACCAGTTGCTGGTGCTTGGCAGAAATCAGCGCGCCGAAGTTGGTGTCCGGATTCATCGGATCACCGGCAATAATATTTTGCTCAACGCGCTCTTTCAGGCGAGCGAGGAACTGATCGTGGATGCTGCGGTGTACAAATACCCGGGTGCCGTTGGTGCAGATTTCACCCTGGGTGTAGAAGTTGCCCAGCATGGCAGCAGAAACGGCTTGCTCCAGGTCGGCATCATCAAAGATCACTAGCGGGGACTTGCCTCCCAGCTCCATGGTTACTTCTTTCAGGTTGGAAGCCGCTGCGGCCATCACTTTCTTGCCGGTACCCACTTCGCCGGTAAAGGAAACCTTGGCGATATCCGGGTGGTTAGTCAGCCAGGCACCCACGGCGCCATCGCCCTGGATTACGTTGAAAACACCCGGGGGCATGCCCGCTTCAATAAAGATTTCAGCCAACTTCAAAGCACCTTTAGGGGTCTCTTCAGAAGGCTTGAAGATCATGGCGTTACCGCAGGCCAGGGCCGGGGCGGCTTTCCAGCAGGCGATTTGTAAGGGGTAGTTCCAGGCACCGATTCCGGCGCAGATGCCCAGGGGCTCGCGGCGAGTGTAGTAGAAGTCCTCACCGACTTGCTGTTGATTGCCTTCAATGCCTGCAGCCAGGCCGGCAAAGAATTCGATGGAGTCGGCCCCAGTCACCACGTCGACAACACTGGCTTCCTGCCAGGGCTTGCCGGTATCAGTCACTTCGATAGCTGCCAGTTCGTCGTTGCGCTCGCGCAACAGTGCTACTGCTTTCAGCAGGATGCGGCTGCGTTCTACCGGCATCATCGCTGACCACTGGGCAAAACCGCGCTTGGCGCTCTCGATGGTTTCTGCCAGTACCTTTTCGTCGGCAACCTCAACCTGATAGCTGACTTCGTTGGTCGCCGGGTTATATACATCAAAGCACTCGCCGCTCTCATTCGACAGGTAGCGGCCGTCTACAAAATTCCGTTGTTTGTCCAGTGACATCTGTCTCTCCATACTGCTTTAACAGAGGGTCAGTCGGTTGTTCGTTGGCGATGGACTTGAAGGGCGCAATGGGCCGATCGTGAAGGTCCAGGCATCATAAAAAAGGGCCGGTCTGACGAAGACTTTTGTCCCTAATCGTCAGATTCCAGCCCGGGCTCGATAGTCGTTTATCGAGCGATATGACACAAAATGTAACATATTTTTAATTTGAACTCTAATTGTTAGCATTCAAAGCAACAAAAGCGGTAGGTTCGTAGGGGATTTATTTCCCGGCGGATACAGCGTAAAACTGATTTTTAGAGGGGTAGGTAGGGCTCGAATTGGGCCATAAATCTCATTTGAACTCTATAAAATCTCTGTTTAAAAATCGAACAAAAGACCAGGCTTAAAAGTCATAAGTCTATCCAGGGGAGGACAAAGCCGGGTTGTTAGCCGGCATAGAGTTTCAATCTGACCTGCTTGTAAGAAACACACGAGTTGGTGCCTGGCGACTGCTTTATGAACCGTTTATTAGCGACCTCTTGGGATTCTGTTTTATGAGCCTTTGCCACTGCTCTGGGGGAAGGGGGTATTTGCGATAGCTTGGTCCAGATCCTTAAAGACCTTGCTCTCAACTAAGGGTTGCAGAGCGCTATCGCTAAGGATTTCTTCTCGATAGCTCTCCCGCCGCTGAATTGCCTCAGCCAGATAGCGCAACGCTTCATCAAATTGCCCCATGGTGGTATGGGCACAGGCCAACTGATAAAAGGCGTGGCTGTTATCCGGGTCGATACCCAAGGCCTGATGGCAAAGGTTCGCGGCCCATTGGGATACCGCATCAGCTTATAGGTAAGCGCCTCTACATCTTCGTGGCGAAGGCGCAATGTCTCATCATAGATCGCTATTTTGTTGGCAATAGAGGATTCCTGCTGTACTCGTAACCAAAGGGACTGAACCTCCTGGGTTAGCCCGATCTCCTCTCGGTTTTCTTCGATGTGCTGGGTTTTCTGCTGGAGCTGCTTTTCTATAACTTCCAGGCGCTTCTCGTACTCCTGGACCAGTTTGGATATTTCTTCATCGGCCAGGGAGTGTACGCGCTCCTTAATATCCTGGAAAGATCGCCAGCCCACTAATACCAGAATCGAAGTGGCTGCAGCGATCAAGTAAAAGAAGTAGGTCACCGTATCGGTGGCATAGGCCACTGCGCGGTCAACAGACTTGTGCTCACGATCGACGATTTGCTGTATTAACTCCTGCTTGGCTTTAGCCTGGTCAATACGCAATTGCTTGATTTCATCGAGCACATAGCGCTCGACAAAAGGGGGTGTATAGGGGTTTCTGGAGGGTATCTACTTCGCTTTGCGCATTTTCCTGATCCTGCTTGTTTTCTCCTGCCTCCTGTGAAGCAGATATAACTGAAATAAATATCAGGAGCAGGGTTCCCGCACTCAAGAGGCGAGGCATATTGCCGTCCCGTGATCATAAATTTCAACCAAGGCCTCATGCAGGGTTCGAACGGCTGCATCATAGTCCGGCTCATTAACAATGAACTGCATATCCACATGGCGCAAAGACTGATGCATAGCCAGCACTTGAATATTGTTAGTGGACATCGATTGCACTGCCTTGGCTAGTACACCGGGGATTTGCATATCGCTACCGATGGCGGAGACGATTGCAACTTTGCGCTGGTTCAATTCTGCCTCGGGAAAGCGTTCCTCTAATGCCGCCTGAATCCGTTTGATAGTTTTCAAATTGGTGGAGAGAAAGTGAGTGAGGGTGTTGGCGTTGGTATCCTTGGAAATAATATGAGCCTTAAAGCGCTTGATAACCAGTAACACCTCGCGATCATAGTCGTGGATAGTTCCAGCCATATCCTGATCAAATAGCTCCAGGGCATAGACACCTTTGCAGCCTGCAATGATTTCCACACGTGGGGAGTCGCTCACATAATCACCCGTGATCAGGGTGCCGGAGTGCTCGGGTTCAAAGGTGTTTTTTACCCTCAGGGGAATATTCTGCTGGCGTAGTCCCTTGGCCGCTTTTGGATGAATTGCTTCCACTCCGAGGTTGGCTAACTGATCTGCAACATCGTAATTGGTTCGGCCGATTGGTACCGCGTTATCCTTTCCCACCAAGTGAGGGTCCGCACTACTCAGGTGAAACTCTTTATGAATCACCGCTTCCTTTGCACCGGTTAGGACCGCGAGGCGGCTGAAAGTCATTTCGCTATAACCGCGATCAAATGAAGTCAGCAGCCCTTTGTCGCTGTGGGCATAACCGGTGACGATGGGAAGCTGCTTGCTCAAGTCGATATTGGAAAAGGCATCACGAATGCGCTCATCCAAAGGGATGTGTCTGTTGGTTCGCCAGCCGGTGAGGTCCACAAAGCAGGCATTAACACCATCCCGCTGGAGCAGTTTTGCGGTGTTCCAGGCACTGTGGGCCTCGCCTAGGCTGGCTAACATTTCCCTCACGGTGGACAAGTGGGCATCGAGAGAAAAATGGCCGTGTTGGCAAAGGCTCTGAAGATCCCGCAAGCATTTCTTGGCACTCTCCAGTCGCTCATCCAGGAAAAAGTTAGCTTCAGCTAGGGGGTCACCGCACTTAAAAAGCCGATTATTGATTTGTCTCAGTGCTTTGCGAAGCTCGGCAAACTTAGTAAGCCAGCTATCATCCTCAATGCTGCTGGAAAAGAGGGCATAAATACCTGGCTGGCCACTCTTTTTTTGCTCGAGAAGCAGGTCAGTAATGCCGCCGTAGGCAGATACCACAAAAACACGGTTATAGAGCCCCTTGGAGCCACCTTTAATAATGTTGTCCCGGACTGATTCGTAGTCCGTCATGGAGGTTCCGCCAATCTTTTCTATCGTATGCATTGTCTCTAACCGTTCCTTTCTCTTGCTTGAAAAAAGGCTGAGCGAATCAAGAAAAATCCGGGTCGGGAGATCGAAGTCGATTTTCTTTTGCGGGAGTGTTCAGGATGTCTATTGATAGACTGAGCTTCTCCTTCAATGTTGTGCTGCAGATAGTTCGTGCTGAGACCCGGTGAATAGGGCTGGATAACTTCTTTCAGGAGAGCTGAGTCGCCATCCGCCATGACGGCTTTCCGACACAATTGCTTTAGGTTGGGGTGCATATCTGCCCCATCAGGATTTGATAGCGTGACTGGAATTCAATATTCGGACAGATGTTCTCTGGTATCTGGGGATGTCTGGTCATTAATACTTCTAACTTGCGACCTGAATAATCGATCTTTTCAGTGTAACTAAGGAGCCGTACAGAGGTGCCTTAAGTCTAGCAGGTTCGCAATTTTTACCAGTTTCCCCCCATTACTAAATCCAGATCGCACTAGCCCCTCAAACCATAAGGGACTTTTTCTCCCAACGCTTAGACAAATATTTATTGAGCAAGGGGCCTGATTCGTAAAAGGGCTTTAGGAGATAGCGCCCCGTCAATGTGCTTCATCAAGTCCATCCTGGGTGAGAATATAGATAGGTGACCAGTTTTCTACTGCTCTATGGAAAAGTGCCCATGAGGGTGGGGTGTATTTCGGGTCTGCTCGGCCGCTTGCTAATCGAACCGGGTGTCTGGGCGGTCGGGGACTATATATCCGGAATATCCGGAGGTAAACCCCAGGGTATTTCCTTCAGCTTTAGCAATCACTGACGAGTGGCCACACTGGAGAAGGTTTCATTAGCCGGAAACTGCACCCAGTGGATAGGTGTTCGCTATTATCTGAGTTTACTCCCGAGGTTTTCTTAGAGGTAAAAAATAAATCTGCGGGATTAATTAGGGAGCACTTCTAAGTAAAAAATTATTGCTGGTAGTCCTTGGAACTGAGGCATTACTGGGACCCACTTTTCATTCAGAATAGAAGGACTTAGCGATTAAAGCCCTCATGGATATAATCGGCACAATTACCGTGGCTTCGAGATTAAGAGGTAGCTTTGAACAGTATCGAACAAGTGCTAGTGGCCCTGCGCAGAGTAATAAGAGCCACAGATTTGCACTCCAAACACCTGGCGAAAACCACAGGACTAACCGCTCCCCAGGTATTATTGCTACAGGCTATTCGTAACAAGGGTGAGGTGACTATTGGTGAGTTGGCCAACGAGGTGAGCCTGAGTCAGGCAACCGTCACCAATATCCTGGATCGCCTGGAGAAGCGGGGCCTGGTTTATCGTCAGCGCTCCCAAACGGATAAACGTAAGGTGCATGCCTACCTGACCGAGGAGGCCGCGGAAACTTTACGCGATGCCCCCATTCCCCTCCAGGACCAGTTTACCCGGCAGTTTGGTGATCTGAAGGACTGGGAGCAAAGCATGATTATTGCTTCGCTGCAGCGCGTGGCGCAGATGATGGATGCCCAGCATATCGACGCCTCACCAGTATTGGATATTGGCGTTCTGGATCGCCAGGGGACAGCCATGGATAAACCTGCTTCGGCACTGGGATACAGCGATATACCGGATTCTGCGGATAAGGATAAAAGCAGTTGATGCGGTCATAAATTGCAGAAAGGAAGAGTAGGGCTTTACTGGAATAGATATGCTCTCCCTCCCCGATGGAGCAGCGAGCAGGAATTTGTCTAAGCTTGCAGCAGGCTCTCTGTGGCGATCGAGGTATTCTGTCTCGACCGGGGGGCTTTCCGGCTACAGGTCATACAGATGGATATCTTGGTTATCGGCGCCGGCCCGACCGGCCTGACTGCGGCAACTGCCCTGACATCCAGGGGACTGAAGTGTCGTATTGTCGAGCGAAAAGACAGCCCCTCTGAACTCTCTCGTGCCGTAGGTATTATGCCGGCCACCATCGATGCGCTCCGGACCCTGGACGCTGCAGATCCGTTTCTTGAGGAGGCTATGCCCCTAAGAAAAATACATATTTTGCGCGATGAGAGGACCCTGGCATATATCGACAACAGCGGCAATGATTTTCGGGATCGGGTGCCTCTGGGGCTACCGCAAAATCGAACTGAAGGTATCCTTAGGGACATTCTTGCTGAGAGAGGGGTTGAGGTTGAATATGGAATCTCAGTCACCAACATAACGACCACGCCGGACAGGGCTGACGTCAACTTTTCAGACAGCTCCAGTGGCTCTTTTGACTGGGTGGTTGCCGCTGACGGCATACAATCTGCTACGCGGCAGCAGTTGAAAATACGATATCCAGGCACTGACCTCCCCAATAAATGGTCAATAGCGGATGTGGATTTGAAAGGGGACTTCGATCCAGAAGAGATAACGCTGGACCTTTATGGTGGTGAGGGTGAGTTTACCTTGATTTTGCCGATTGAAAGGCGCCGAGCCCGAATTGCCTCATCCACCGAAGATGCACTGGCGACACTCAGGCTACCGATGAAAATCGCTAATATCCGTAGGACGGCAGCGTTTAAGATCTCTATCCGGCAAGCCGAGACTTATCGCAAACACCGGGTATTATTGGCTGGTGATGCAGCCCACTGCCACTCTCCTGTGGGTGGGAAGGGGATGAACCTGGGTATGGCCGATGCCATTGTGGCGGCAACAGCTATCGCCACCGAAAGTGTCGACAGCTACTCCACCTCAAGATATGAAGCGGCGGAATCGGTCGTCAGAAAGACAGAGCTGGCGAGAAAGCTGATCTCATCGAGCAATCCTCTGGCAAAATCGGCCCTGTGGCTGTCGGCTCATTGTATTGCCTCTGTGCCGCCAGTTCATCGCGCCTTTATGCGGCAGTGGACGGCGGTCTGAGTGCCAATCTCGAGGGTGGGTTTGGGCAAAAGTGGACATAGGTGACAGGCTAGTGCTACTATTCGTCCGCCGGTTTAAAAGCCATTTTTTATTGCAGTTTACCTCGTAGTTTTAGTCATAATCCTTCGTTCGGTCTCGTTTAAAATAATACTTTTTGCCCGCACAACTCCATTCAATTGGAGCGCAATTGTTCAATCAAGGATATCTATTATGTCTAATACAGTTACTGGTACCGTTAAGTGGTTTGACGAAGGGAAAGGTTTTGGCTTCATCGCCCAGGAATCCGGTCCCGACGTCTTTGCTCACTTCAGCGCAATTTCCGGTGGCGGTTTTAAAACCCTGGCCGAAGGCCAGAAGGTAGAATTTACCGTGACTCAGGGCGCTAAAGGCCCACAAGCAGAAAACATTGTCTGCCTGTAAACTTTAGGCTTCGCCCCCAATAGGGGCGGGACCGTCCACTTCCCCAGCCGGATAAGTGCTGGGGAGGTACCTTCTTTGCTACATGCCCCTATCTTTTATGTAGTGACGGCCCAGCTCTTTAGGCCTGTCACGCATTGTCAATCTGGTAACCTCCAAAAATTGACTAGCTTTTGTCAAGGACTTAGGGTATTTCTCGCCCCAAGACCCGGAGCCGATTACAGCTCATCTACAGTTTCTCGGATATAAGAATGAAAGCAGTTTGTCTTGCGGTTTTTTTAATCGCTTCTTTTGGCGTACTCTCTCCACGGGTTTACAGTCATCCACCCCATTCAAATTACACCGACGCTGAAAGTTTGCTTAAATCTGAAGGTTTTATAGGGGTATTTCTCGTCAAGCGTGATGGCACCGATATTTTGAGGAAAGGGTTTGGCTCTGCCAATGTAGCCCAAAAGATACCCAACCGAATTGATACCCAGTATCGAATTGGCTCTCTCTCCAAAACCCTGACGGCATTAGCGGTTGTACAGCTGAAAAACACTGGAAAAATCCCCAGCTACGACACGCCTGTTTCACATTTTGTGAAGGACTACCCAAGAGGAGATGAGATCACTCTTAGACACCTCCTCACTCATCGCTCAGGTATCCCGGAGTTTTTTAACGGTATTGACCACAGTGAATCCTTTAGTCCGCTGGAGTTGGTCAATCTGACTAAGTTTAAGCCTCTGGAGTTCGAGCCTGGTGAAAAATATAGCTATTCAAACTCAAACTATATTTTACTGGGGTACCTTATTGAGTTGATCTCCGGGTACGCCTACAAGCAGTACTTGTCCCAGCATATTCTGGAGGAGCTCGGCTTGGATCATACAGGTTATGGCGAGAGCACAATCTCCCAAGCGAACCATGCTCAGGGCTATACGACCGCTAACCAGGCTGAACCGGCAAACTATATTGATATGTCGATTCCTTATTCTGCGGGGGCCCTGTCCAGTAACCTGGCCGACTTGGAAACCTGGTCCGAATCCATTGCCACAGGCTCTTTGATTTCTGCCGCTGACAAAGAGGATGTTTTTGCCGAGAGGGGATATGGTTTTGGCTGGGTTACCTCCACTGTCGCTGGCAAAAAAGTGTATACGCAATCTGGCGGAATCTATGGCTTTAGCGCCCTGATAGTCATATTTCCTGAAGAAAACCACTTAATAATTGGGCTTTCCAACATCGAGGGGCAGCAGCCAATACTTAAGCAGCTGGCGGCAACAATTGCCGAAAATGAGTTTTAAACAGATCCTGCATAACTCCGTAATACCTTTGCGGGTCTTGAAGGCTACAGATGCTAGGCAGCATCTGGCTGCGAATGGCCTTAGTCCTTTGCAAGAGCTGCAACGCAGCTGCTGTGGCCTTCAAGACCCGCCCTGCAAGCCAGTGGCATCATGGAGTTATTCATAGGCTCCTAAAGTCCCTAAAATTGCAAGTCGGTAATCGAATAGCCTTTTGGGGAGAGGATCTATAGATCACGTATTTGCAGTCAGGTCTACTCGTAGGCAAGCTTTATACGGGTGGTTAAAATTTCGTCACTTTTACACTTGTTTACTTACCGTTTACCCATTGAGCCTTATCATTCCAGATTAATTGAGAACTTTTTGAGTGACGAAATCAATGGGACCTGATTGCAAAACGCCATTATTGATACTCTTAGCTGAAGACAATCACGCTCTGGCAGCCAATATCATCGAGAGCCTCGAAGAGTACAATATTCGATGTGACTACACAGATAATGGGATTATGGCTACTGAGCTGGCCTTAAAACAGGACTTCGATGTGATAGTTCTCGATGTCCTAATGCCCGGTAGAAGTGGTTTCGAGGTGAGTTCTAAACTTCGTAGTGCAGGAAAAACTACACCAATATTAATGCTGACAGCGTTAGATCAGCTGGATGATAAAATCACAGGTTTTCGATCTGGAGGCGACGACTATTTAGTCAAACCTTTCGAGATGCTTGAACTTGTCGCACGTATTCGGTCTCTCTCAATAAAACGACGCGTGATCCAGACCCGATATAAAGTTGAAGACCTGGAAGTTAATTTGGAAACCCATGAAGTCATACGGCAAGGAAAGAGAATTAACCTGCCTCCAATTTGTTGGGAATTACTCGTGTTTTTGATGCAACAGAGCCCAAAACTGGTTACTAAAGAAAAAATTGAACAGCATTTATGGCAGGTTCTTTCCCCTGAATCTGATGTCATTAAAGTTCATCTGTATCGGCTGCGGCAGGGGATTGATAAGGGTTTTAGTATTCCACTGCTTCATACTATCAGAGGGAAGGGTGTTATTCTGGGGAAGCGTGATGATGGCAATTGACAGCTCCATCCGGAGGAAATTTTTCTTTCACTATATTTGGATTCTTGCCATCGTTATTGCGGGTAGTGTAATAATTATCGAGAAATCCAAAGTCAGAACGATCAAGCGCGCCTTGGGGACGACTCTGATTTCGGTCGCAGAGAAACGGATTGTTGAGGCTGGAGGTGTTATTGATGATCCTTTTTTTGCGCAGCTTCAAATATATAACGACTACAGCTCATTGCCAGTTATGGCGCAGCAGGTTTTAAAGGAAACCGCCAATGAAGAAGAAAGGGTGCACTTTAGTAGGGAGTTAATTGACGAGAGATATTATTTGGCCATTATGCCCTATGCTGAAAATGCTCTGAAGACAACTTACTTTGTGATAAAAATAGAAGAAGCAGCGATACCCACTAAGTATAAAAGAATAGAAGCTGAAATTCTCGTCCCTATCTTTTTAACCCTGATTTTCGCTTTAAGTGTGCCGCTCATCCTTGCAAGGCAGGTAATAACACCATTAAAAGATCTGGAGAAATTTGCACAGGGTAGTAGATATAAATTGATCCCGATTCCAGACTCTTTAGAACAAAGAAAGGATGAATTTGGTCGTGTGGGGCTGGTATTACAGGAGTCATTAAGGCAGGTGTGGAATCATCAAGAGCAGGAAAAGCAATTCTTACAAAATGCGAGCCATGAATTGAGAACGCCTCTGGCGACTATTGGCAGTGCCTTACATGTTGTGAAGGTGAGACTAAATAATGGTAAATCGATCGATACACAGCTGGAGCAAATAGAACGCTCTTATGAACAGATGACCCAATTAACACAAGCTCTGCTGCTCCTTTCTCAAAGTAAGGCAAATTTTGAACCAACAGAATTTGACCTTAGCAGTATGATTCAGAGCCGTGTTGAGCAGCTTAAATATCTTCTGGGTCCGCGCGATGTACAGGTTAATCTAAATTCGGACTCCTCAATTACCTTGAGGCAAGCACAGGTTTTATTGGATATCGCCATAACCAATCTGTTCCGGAATGCCTTTGAGCACACCCTGGAAGGAAGTATCGATATTGATTTTGATGCAAATGGAATTCGGGTTCAGAACCCAATATTGCCAGACCAGCAGGTGCACTTTGGTAGAGGGGAAGGGCGGGGCTTCGGTTTAGGTCTTCATATCCTGAAGCAAGTGGCTGATCAGCAGCAGTGGACATTTTCTTTTAACCAAGATGAACAATACTTAACAGTTAATCTGGCCTGGGGATAAGTTTGTTTACTTAACGTTTACCTTTGTCTCCTTAGAATCACACTCAGAATTAACGGAAGTTTAGCCAGTTCAACTTAGGATTAAACATGTCTAGTTTGCAAAATCAAAACAGTAAGAACTCCCTGTCTCCAACTCTGACTGTATGCGCTGCGCTTTTTGGTGCAGTGTTATCTGGCTCGTCTTTGGCGAATGAGGATATTAAGCAGTCACCGCGGCAGGATGAATCAAGCTTTTCTGTCGGCGTCGGGACTTTCAGCGTTGAGTCGATCTACGTTGGAGGGGAAGAGCAGAATAATGTATTTCCAATACTTTCAGCCCGTTATAAGCGTTTTTACCTTCAAGGTTTTGAGCTTGGTGCTGATTTGTATCGGGATAACCGGCTTCGTGTGAAGTTGGGCGTTGGTGGTGATTTCGCTGGCGATAGGGATAGAGGTGACAGCGATGAACTCAGTGATATGGAAGAGTTGGATCTGGCGATTCTTGCTAACTTATCAATGGACTATAAAAGCCCAGTAGGCCTTTGGAAGGTTGGAATCGCACAAGATGTCAGTAACACTCACGATGGCTATAGCTTTTCAGCAGGCTACAGCTTGCCTTACAGGCATCAAAAATGGATTATTAAGCCCGATTTAACAGTTAGCTGGCAGAGTGCTGGCGCGTTGGATTACTACTATGGTGTAGATCTTGATGAAGTAACTCAAGATCGGGCAGCGTACGAAGCTGATGCGGATATTATTACCCGGCTGGGTCTGCAAGTGGGTTATAACGTCAGTCCAAAGCTAATGCTGATGGGAGGAGTGTATCAAACCTGGTATGGCGATGAGATTAGTAATAGCCCTATAGTGGAGACAGATAGTTCCAGTCGTGTGTCATTGATGTTGAGTTACAGATTTTAATCCTTCAGGGGATGATGGTTTAGAGCGTAATAGCTGGGTGCCCACGACTGATTAGGAACTGTTAGCAGCGACGAATCTAAGTTTCAGGCAGGAATCTAAATCCCTGCCTGAAACTACAACCTGTCTCAATAGTTACCGAGAGAAAATGCACCCACCAGGAATACAAAGCCCAGCAGGGTAAATTGCAAGGATATCTTCCTAAATTTGGGTACCGCAAAGGCAACCACCAACCCACTAATCAGGCTAAACAGCAGGCTTGCACCAAGCATAATTGCTGAAAACCAGAAAAGTGGCCCGGCATGACCTTTATGTATCAGCAGAAATTGATGCCATAGATCGTGTTCTTTTACATGGAGTATCGCTGATTGCTTATCCTGGCTTGGCTCCAAATAGACTTGGCGCTTGTAGCCATACCAGCCAATCCACTCATCTTCCAAATAGAAATCTGCCGGTAATGATACCTCTTTGGGCTGAACAATAGGAGAGATAATATTCAGGGTCTCTTGCTCATTGCTGGGCAAGCCTTTGGGAAGTGAAACGGAGTACTCAAATTGTTCATCGACACCGCCTTCTATATCGAATAGATAGAGCACGCCAGTAGCGATATACAAAATCGCAATGGGTAAAAAAAAGCAGGAAAAGTAGGTGTGGAGTTTGATCCACAGTAAACGGTTTCTGGATTTCATAGGCAACAAAGGGCGCAATGCAAATGCATTGCGCCCTGATAATAAATCAAGTTAAACAAATTAGAAGCGGTAGTCTACTGACAGTCGGATGTCCCGGCCTGCCTCATAAATTCCGGCTACGCTACCCCAGCCGGGAACATCGCTATAATCAGCAACGCTGGAGTGATCCCGATAGTGCTCATTAAACACGTTCTGTATTGCTAAGTTCAGATTCAGGCTGTCATCTGCCAGGGGTTCCCAATGCAGGTAAATGTCGTGTACCTGATAACCGGGCTTGTCAACTGTTTGGGTGGTGTCAATCCAGCCAATTTCTACTGCACGCTGTAAGACCTCAATATCATTCAGGTCTTGTACCAGAGTGTAGTTCCAACCCAGTTCTAACTTAGGTGTAATGGCATAGTTGCCGGTTAGGTTCCAGGTGTTGCCGCGGGCATTGGCCAGGCCATTGTGTTCATAACCCTCTACAGTATTTCCGTTGAGTTCGGAATCATTGTGACTGAAAGCAGCGCTGATGAATACCCGATCCCATGCATAAGAGGCGCTGAGTTCGAAACCTTCAGTCTCCAGTTCACCAACATTTTCGTAGTAAATATCGCCCCCTACCTGATCGAAAATAACATCATCGATAGTGCTGCGGTAGACGGCAGCCTTCAGTCCAAGGCCGCCCTGGCTATATTCTAACCCAAGCTCGGTGTTGTCGACGGTCTCAGCATCAAGGTCAGGATCAAGAGTTGCCGACCACAGAGTAAACCCATCTCCAACTTCTTTGCCGCGCATCGCTGTTGCATGACCGGCAGTAAAGGTGAGTGCATCGGTAAGCGAATAACTCATACCAATATTGGGGCTGAAGCCCTGGCTGTCGGTCTCATCATCATGGGTTACCTGCTCTAACTCATACTCGTCGTAGCGCAGTCCAAAACTCAGTAACAGAGCGTCTGTTGCCTGCCAATGGTCCTGAACGTAAGCACTGCGAACCTGCCCCTCTTCGAGCCAGGAGTAGAGGCCGCCTTCCAGGCCTTCCACTTCATCCTCACGGGCTTCGATGCCGTAGGTGAGGGTATGCTGGCCGATACTGCTGGTATTGCGCAAGTCAAAGCCAAGGGATTCCACAGAAGCGCTGTAGTCATACAGCTCGCGCCACACCTCTGACTTGGTGTGGTAAACCGTTGTCTCCAGATTAATCAGTGCGCTGGGAGAATATTGGTGGTTGACAACAAAGGTCTGGCGCTCAGCATCCAGCGGATATAGAGTCTCATTCTGAAGGGCAGGCCAATTGGGACGAGCGCTGAACTCTCCGGATTCTTCCCGCTGTTCAAAGCTGATATTCAGCTTTTGATTTTCAGATAAATCGCCACTCAATTTTATGAAAGCGAAATCCTGTTCGGAAGCTGTGCCATAGATAGTGTCACCGTCGCCATCTTCCATATCATCGCGATCAACGGTCACAAATGACCCAAGCAGTCCCCAATTGTCAGTGAGTTTGCCGTAAACCGAAGCACTGGCTTTTTCGCCATCATTGCTGAAATAAGAACCTTTTACTATTGCGCCAAACTGCTCGCCCTCATCAAGCAGGTCATCGGCCTCTTTGGTCTTAAAGCGGATTGCACCTCCAATGGCGCCGGCACCGCTGGTAGCTTCACCCGCTCCAGCTTGCACCTCAACTTTCTGCAGCAACTCAGGCTCAATGGATACTCGGCCAATATGGTGGAAGAGGGTACTGGTTTGTGGGGCGCCATCAACGGTAACGTTGAGGAGCGTATCTTCCATGCCACGGATATAGACTTTTTGTGCAATACCCAGCGATCCACCAACAGACACAGACGGAATCTGGCGGAAGACATCGCTAAGATCATTTGCCTGCTGCTTATCGAGTTCTTCTGGCGTGATCTCGGTATCAGTCGCCACGCCGACAACTACTACAGTTTCCATCGCGGCTTCAGCGTTGTCTTCTTGCTTTTGCACTTCCTGTGCCTGGCTAATGCCAGAGGCCAGGGCACTGGATACCATCAAGGGGAGTAACGCGTATTTATTGTGGGAAATGTTGCGGGCCATCGGCTGTCCTTCACAGAGTTACTTATTTGCAAATGCGAATTATTCCTATTGACGACTGTGAAGTACAGCAGTGTTGCATTTGTTACATTTAGTTGCATCAGTGTGTTGGAGAGTTACCTTATGCAGGCTCCAAAGATTGAGTGGGGAGAGTTACTCTCATACACAATCCTCCTACAGAGCGGTTGGAGGCTTCTACGGTTCCGCCCACGCTATGTAGCTGGCGTTGCGCCAGTGCCAGACCTAATCCGAAATTTTTCGATTTTGATGTGCGAGACTGATCTGCGCGGAAAAAAGGCTTAAAGATACTGTCCAGTAGTGCTTCGGGAACTCCGGGGCCAGAGTCTTCAATATTAATAACAAATCTGTTTTTCGTATTTCCTTCCAGAAGGACATGAACGGCTTGCCCCTTCGGGGTATAGCGCATAGCGTTGCGCAAGATATTTTCCAAGGCTTGTCCTACTGCCTTGTGATTAGATTGTCTTATTTCAGCCGAGTCTGGTAAATGAGTGCAGATAGTACGATCGGGAAATTCGAAACGGGCATCCTCAACAATCACATCGATAAGATCGACCAGGTCCAAGTCTTCGATACCTGTAGAAGGCTGTTCGTTATCCAGCCAGGCAAGGGTGAGGGTATCATCTACCAGGCGCCTGATATGAGCAGACTCCCGCTGAATCCTCTGGATATTTTTATCATCAGCGTGACTTGCGCCAGCTCCCTCTATGGCAATATCCAGTCGGGTGAGTGGAGTTCTCAGTTCGTGAGATAGATCCGCGATTAGCTGGCGCTGGTTGACGATTTGCTCTCCTATCCGAGTCGCCATTTGATCAAAAGTTTTGGCTAATTCAGAAATCTCATCGTCACGATTTCCCAATTGGTGGTGTACTCGAACATCAAAGTTTCCCCGACTAAACTCCCGCGTTGCCTGCTCAAGTTTGCGCAGCGGGTGCATAATATGGCGATAGAGCATCACGGAAACTAAAGCTAGGATTCCCATTGGTAGGAGTATTTGCAGCAGGAGTCGCGTTGTTTTCCAGTAGCTGCCGGGGCGCATCCTATCGGGAAGAAGTACCAAGAGACTGGTTTGCTTGGTTGCAAAAGGAATTTCCATCACCGGGTTTTCTTTAAAATACAGGTGGACCTTCCAGTCCACATCCCGACCGAGGTTATAGCCGATGTAGCGATGTTCATTACCCCTCTTACCAGCTACATGGGTTAACTCATATTGGGTAACTGTGGCCCAGGTGTTTTCCTTCTCCTGTAATTCTTTTAACCATTGCTCTAGTTCACCTTCGTTGCTGGAGAGAAACCGCGCTTCCGCCTCCTTGCCCCACTGTTTCAATTCCTCTCGATGAGATGCCTCCAGCATGCTCATCTGCTCCTCGGTGCGAATAGTCAGGGAATTGATCAGGTAAAAGAGAGTGACAATGCCCGCAGTAATTAGAAGGCATAGTTTCCATAAAAGTTTGCGGTTCATTTCAAACAGTACCCTCTGCCATGTACTGTTTGTAGCCGGTCTCCACGCCATCCTGCTCCGGTCAGCTTGCGCCTGATTCGACTCAAGTGCATATCCAAACTGCGGTCATAGGCACCCAGAGTACGGTTGAGAACCTGTTGTGAGAGATAGGCTTTGCTCAATACCTCTCCCCGGTGAACCGCTAACTCCCACAACAATTTAAACTGGGTCGCGGTAAAGTCAATTGCCAGATCGCCGGTGAATGCTTGCTGAGCGTTCAAATCGAGTTGCAGGTTGTCGATTTCTGTGTGGTGGACTGCCTCCATCATCACTGGTTGACTGCGGCGCAATAGTGCCTCAACTCTCAGTAACAGCTCGGTCTTGTTAAATGGCTTGGCCACATAATCATCTGCTCCATGGCGAAAGCCTGCGATTCTCTCCTCTTCAGCGCCCTTGGCAGTCAGGATGATGACCGGAACCTGACTGGTTTTGCGTAAAATTTTGAGTAGAGAAATACCGTCCATTTCCGGCAGCATCAAATCGAGCAAAATTAATTGAGGTTGTTGCTTGGCAGCCTCCAGCAATGCGGTATTGCCATCAAAGCAGGCGTTGACCTGGTATCCTGCGCTTTGGATCATTTCGCAGAGCTGGTCGTTGAGACCACGATCGTCTTCAACGATCAGGATGTTGGATTGTGTGGGAGGTTTTTGGCTCATGAAGACATTAGCTGTATGCAAACTGGTTGTGGAGCAAATTACCACAATGAGCAATGCCTAATATAGTTAGTTGAAGAGATGTGTATTCGTTCAGTCATAGCGCTGGGCTGAACTGCTGATGAGCTCCAATAACTTGGCATTGTATGCTTGAGCATAAAATTTATTGTGTTCGTGCTGCCCGCTATCCAGAGCGTAACCTTCTTTATGGAAGCCGGTTCCACATAGGAAAAATATTTCCTGAGGCCTGAACTCAGCATACTTACCTTGCAAGTCTTCTTCTAGTATCCCGGGCGTTACATGGCCAACCCCTGGAGAATAAACATCCACGAACTTAGCCCGGTTATGAATGAAATCATCTTCCGCATCAGAGAATCCACGCTCCGCTGACAGTGCGGGATCGCTGGCTATTGCAATCAATTCATAGCTTTTTGAAAATTCAGACCACACCCAAGCGACTACACCGGCGAGAAGGGCCGTGCCCAGAAGAAAGGTATTTCTAAGGGTTGACGTTATTGTCTCCACCTGTGGAAGCCCGAAGGCTTCGTCCTAAATAGGAAAAATAGGCTGTGAAAGCCTGGTTAATTTTCCTACGTTGCTGCCCCTGTGGATACAGTCCCAACTTCGCCTCTTGGCTAGCCTTTGAGCCAGCAACCAAAAAATTATTGTTGATACTGGCATCCTGAATAAATGCTTCGAAAGCCCGAGCACTCAGCTCTACAGGCTCACTGTAGTAGACAGAACCATTTACTTTATCGGCACTGATGGAAGCAGTCACCAAGTCACTGGGGTTATTACCACTCTCATCCAGCATCACAGTTTTAAAGCACGTAATAAGTAAGTCATTGAGCGGGTGGGGCACTGGAGTTGCATTCCGCAACCACGCCTCTGAGGCATACATGGTACTGGACGTATCACTGAACGCTTTTTGGGCCAAGTAATGATCAAATGCATGAAACCATTCATGGGCAATAGAGCCTGGCCCCGCGTTTTTGGCGAGAGAAAAGCTCCGGGCAGAGGGGTCATAAAAGGCAGCCATCCCCGGGCGCCCGCCGATTCCATATTGAAAAGACAATGTACCTCGTAAGGATACCAACGCTTCCGGTCCTTGAAGAATGGCCATTAGATCAACAAGTGCATCATAAAAAAGCCCTGCGGCCCGATCGCGCTCTTCGCGAGTGACCCATCGGCCAACAGCAATTGAGCGAAAGCCGAATCGCTTCCTGACATCCACAAACGAAACGGGTTGTCGTTGCTGGGTTGCAGTGTGACCACTGCGATAAAATGCCCTGGTCAGGACCATAATCAATGCCAGTCGATTGGAGGAGGGTGGATATTAATCCTCCGGATTGAAGGCTTGCAAGAAATGGGAAGTGCTTCTATTCCTTTTAACGAATCCAATCGCTTTCTATTCCACCCAGTCAGAAAAGTAATCAACCAAATAGTCAATCGCCATTCGCGCTCGCATGGGTAAAAAGCGACGATTCTGATACACGATCCAGCTACTGGCTCCGCGCCCACAAAAAGATTCCAAGATAGGCTCCAGTAAGCCCTGTTGAATTGAACCACTGAAACTGCTTTTGGGCATATAAGCTATACCCAGGCCTTGCTCGCAAGCTTTCACGATCGCATGGGCATTATTTGTTCTCCAGCGCCCACTAACCTTTACGCTTACAGGCTCTCCATTCAGGTCAAAAACCCATTCATCATTGTTAGCCACCAAGCAACTCTGCGTTTTTAGTTGATCGGGGTGATTGGGAATACCATTTTCTTTCAGGTAACTCGGGCTTGCGACGGCCATCATTTGGCGGTCGGCCAGTTTACGAGCAACTAAGCCGGAATCCTCAAGGCGACCATAGCGTATGGCAAAATCAATCCCATCCTCGACGAAATTGACCATCCTGCTATTGAAGTCCATGTCGATTTTCAACCCCGGGTGTTTCAAGCCAAACTCCATCAGGGCAGGGGCAACATATTGCTCAGCAAAGATACCAGCACCGCTAACTCTTAGTGTTCCATTGAGCTGAAACTGTTGCTGACTAACCTGCTCATTCGCCTGTTGCAGGCCAATCACTAACTCTTTACACCGCTGGTAATAGGCGGTCCCGGCCTGGGTCAGACTTACCTGACGTGTTGAGCGGGCCAAAAGGGATGAGCCCAAGCGCTCCTCCAGACGGGAGACCTGCCTACTCACATGGCTAGTACTGCAGCCAAGTTGCTTGGCAGCCGCTGAGAAACCTTGGCTTTCTGCCACTGCTACAAACTCGACTATGCCGTCAAAATTTTCCATGTTTCTCAATCTCAATTGTTGCCATTCTGCAAAGGTATTTAACAGATTTTACGCATTATCAGCAGGAGAGGGACAATCTACAATCCCTCCCCACTGAATGCTGACCAACAGAGGAAAGAAACATGAAGAAAGTACTTATTCCAGTGACCAACCACGCCACCCTTGGTGAAACTGACCAGGCAAATGGCACCTACTCACCTGAGTTGACTCACGCGATTCACGTATTTATGGAGAGTGGGCTCGACTATGACATCGCCTCTATTAAAGGGGGTAAAGCACCACTCTATGGCACTGATATCGAGGGTGACGACATCAACCAGAAAGTGCTCAATGATTCAGATTTCCAAAACCGTACCAATAACACCATCCCTATGAGCCAACTGAATACTGCAGACTATGATGCAGTATTCTACCCCGGCGGATTTGGTCTGCTTTCTGACTTGGCAACTAACGAAGACTTCGCAAAGCTAAGTGCCGAGATCTACGAAGAGGGTGGTACATTGGCCGCAGTGTGCCACGGCCCCGCTGGTTTCCTACCTATCACCCTGAGCAATGGCGAAAAGCTTTTGGCTAGCAAGTCTGTCACCGGCTTCACTCGTGAGGAGGAGATTGACTTCGGCACCATTAATGACATTCCATTTTTGCTGGAAGAATCTTTGGCGAGGGGCGCTGCCCGCTACAACAAAGTACAACCTTGGCAGGAGTTTGTTATTGAAGATGGGCGAGTGATTAGCGGCCAGAACCCAGCAAGTGCACACGGTGTTGGTGTTGCCATCGCCAAACAGCTTGCCAGCTAGTTCATGGCCTGGCCGGCCCCTTTGGGGTCGGCTCGTGATTCTAAGTAGAGGTGTCCCGTAGTGCAAAATGCAGTTATCTACCCGTCTCTAATGCTTATTGCAGGCATTGGTATACCGGTAATGGCAACGCTAAATAGTGGTCTCGGTATTAAGCTTGGTAGTTCAGCCCTGGCAACTACACTGCTATTTCTCGTTGGACTTGTAATCTCCGTGGCCTATCTCTTGAAAACGGAGGGGTTACCCAGTGCTGTTTTTAGCAAAGATATTGCCTGGTACTTTTACTTGGGTGGGATTCTAGTAGCTTTCTATATATTGAGTGTGACTTGGGTGTCGCCAAGGTATGGTGTGGGTAATGCGGTATCTTTCGTTCTTCTTGGGCAACTGCTCGCCATTAGCGTTATCGACCATTTTGGATTACTGGGTGCGCAGCAAACCAGCTTGGATACCAAGCGCCTTATCGGTCTTGCCATGATGGTTGTTGGCGTACTGTTGGTAGTAAAGCGCACGTCTTAAGGAGCCTCTGAATAACTCCGTGATACCTCTGGCATGCAGAGCGGTTCACAATCAAGGCGCGGCTTCGCAGGAATGTCTAGACCTTTCAAGAAGTCGCAACGCGGAGTGTGCATCGCTCTGTAAGCCCCGAAGGGCGGGCCTTGAAGGCCACAGCTGCTGCGTTGCCGCTCTTGCAAAGGGCTACGGCCATTCACGGCGAGCTACGCCTAACATCTGCAGCCTTCAAGACCCGCAGAGGCATTACAGAGTTATTCAGAGGCTCCTTAATTTCACAATACTAATCGTTATGTACTGAGATCATATGACTAATTTAATCGTTATGGCAAAAGTCACAGTCCGCCCACAATATACTTCTCAGGCATCAGCACTGTTAATCGAGCTGGCATGTAAGTCAGAACAAGAGTCTGGCTGTTTATCCTATAAAATTTTCCCCTCACTGGATGAAGGCAATGTTTTCACTACGCTAGAAGTTTGGGAGTCTTCTGAAGCTGAAATGCAGCATTGGAATACAGACCACTTAAAAACCATCATTGCAAAGTTAAATCCACTTCTTGCTACGGAGGCAAGAATCGAAAAATATTCGGAGGTAAAAACTATCTAGCACAACTGTTATTTCATATTGTAACTTTTTATAATCTTACTTTTATAACTTCAATATTTTCATTTTCATTGAAGTGAGTCTAATCGGGCATCGGCTTAAAGAAGTGCATATATACCAATGAGATAGCCTTCCTGTTAGGTTACTTTTTGATCTCATAATTAGGAGCGCGGCCTTTCTTATAAACTAGAACTGTTCGCTGAAAGCTCATAAAAGTATCTCCTCGCTGATTAATACCACGGGTTTCTACGCTAACAATACCCTGTGTTGGCCTAGACTTGGATTCACGCTTAGAAATGACCTCACTTTCTGCATAAACCGTGTCACCTTCAAAAACAGGTTTGAGCAGTTTAACTTTGTCCCACTCAAGATTGGCAACAACTTTCTTGCTAATAGTATTTACAGTCATACCAGTGACAATAGCCAATGTCAGAGTACTATCTACTAATGGAAGGTTCCATTCAGTGCTCTCTGCGTAATGGGCATCAAAATGGAGTTGCGCCGTATTCATAGTTAACAGGGTCATCCAGGTATTGTCTGTTCGCGTCAGTGTCCTACCTGGGCGGTGCTCGATAATGATACCTTCTACAAAGTCCTCGAAGTAAAAGCCAAAATCTTCGCGATATCGATTGTTGTCAATCTGTTTATAGGGGTTAAATTCCATTTAAGATTGCCTCCTTGATTGAGTGATTGTAAGTTCGCTTGGATATACCCGGAGCACTGGTAGACTTTCGCTGGAGTAGCCTTTAGCTAAGACTATTAAATTTTGAGATTATTTGCTGAGCCTTAGAGTAGATCGGGATATCTATCATTCGGCCTTCATATTGGCAGGCTTTACCTGAGGATTCATTGTAGATACGAACGATTTCCTTTGCTTCCTTATACTGGTCTAGTGTGGGTCTAAAAGATATCTTGATAGTTTTGACCTGTTTAGGGTGAATAGCAGCTTTTCCGCTAAATCCGAGCGATCGAACCTCATTAAGCTCATTGACTAGTCCACTTTCATCTTTAAAGTCAAAATAGGGGGAGTCATAGCAAGCTATCTGTTTGAGTGCAGCTGCCTCGACCATTTTCATACGTGCCCATATGAGTGCTTGTGGGGTGCATTCACAATTCAGATCGGCTGCATAATCAGCGGCCCCAAACATCAAGCCTTGCAACTTTTCGGAACTACAGTTAACGATATCATGTAAGTTGGATGTTCCTTGAGCGCTTTCAATTAAAGCAATAATCGAAATATCCTTATAGGCTTCGCTCAAGAGCTCACTGATAAGATTGATATCATGTTGAGATTCTGTTTTCGGATAAAGCACCATATCTATAAATGGCCTTTTATCAATAATTTCGGCCAAATCTTTTATTCCATTGATCGTTGACAAATTATTTATCCGAATTGCACTTATAACACCATTCGACCTTGGCCTTGAATAAAAATCGATCGCGATATCCCTGGCTCTACCTTTGTCCTCCACTGGTACGCTATCTTCAAGATCAACGATTATTCCATTTGCCCCAACTTCAGACGCCTTAGCAAAGCGTTCCGGTTGGTTTCCAGGGGTGAATAACAATACGGGGAAAAGCTTTAAATTGATCATTTTATCGCTCAAATAAAGTTTTGCTCTTTGGCCTGCTCCAATAAGCTCTTACGGAATTTAGGGTGTGCGATTTCAATCAAGGCAAGGGTCCGCTCTGTGGTTGATTTTCCCATAAGTCTGCAAGATCCATACTCGGTTACCACGTAATCGATATCTAACCGAGAGTCTGTGGTTATAGATTTCAAACGTGGAACTATCCTGGAGGTTTTACCACGCTGTGCCGTTGAGCTACTGGCCAGAATAGTCTTCCCATTTTTTGAGTAGTAAACTCCCCTCACGAAATCCAGTTGTCCGCCAACACCGGAGAATTGATGTCCAATGAATTCCGCATTGACCTGCCCACTGAAATCAATCTCAATAAATGAGTTAACTGAAATCATATTATCGATCTGGGCTATTATTTGGGGTTCATTCACATATGACACGGGTAGGCAGAACATTGATGGATTGCCATCTATAAAGTCAAATAGTTCTTTGTCTCCAGCTGCAAAAGTGAATACGCTCACATGAGGGTTAATTGTCTTTCGGGCATTAGTTACTGCTCCAGACTTAATAAGCTTAATCATACCTGGTGTTATTACCTCGGTATGAATGCCCAGATCTTTCTTTTTAGTTAGTTGTTCACAAACTGCATTCGGAATAGCGCCAATACCCATTTGGATAGTTGCGCCATCAGGTATTAACGGAACAATGTAGTCACCAATTTTTCTATCTAAATCGGTAATCTCTTTTGGAGATTCCTCCGCTAATTCCATATTGTTTTCAACAATGGCATCCACTTCACTAATGTGCAACAAGGTGGCCCCCGCTGTACGTGGCATATTTTCATTCACCTCCACAATTAATCGATTTGCATGGCGCGACAACTCAATAGCATAATCACCATTAGTACCAAAATTGAAATAACCATGCTTATCCATCGGCGCCACAGTTACCAGGAAAGCATCTATTTTAAGTTGCTCTCTGATTATTTGAGGATATCGACTAAAAGATATAGGGACATAGTTAATATATTTTTCCCCTTTTGAAAATCCAGCATTTGCTAATTTAACTTCGTCTTTAGTTAGCATTGAGGAGTAAGGCCTTACTCGGTCCATTAGATCTTCTTGAAAAATAGTTTCCGTCGCGACCTTCCCACAACGCATATAATAGACTTTTAAATGTGTAATAAATCCATTTCGAATATGCTTCTCTAGTGCTGAAAGTAGGGCTGGTGGGCTAGCAGTGCGCATGCCGATAGAAATAACGCTATCGTCTGGGATTAAATTAACTGCTTCTTCAGGTGTTAGCTGTTTCTTTTTATACAGGGCGTTGTTATCCATAGCAGATTAACCGGTTATTTGGCCACACTGTGATCCTTGAAGCGGCTGCTGTCGCTCTTACGGTCCTGTTACAAAGGCGTTAATAAGCAGAAAACGTTCATAGACCTGCAATCAAGCACTGAAAAGGAAGTAAGAGCTACTAAGCCCTGCGATTATAGTTTGTGAATTAAAGCTTGTTTCAAAAGGGCTAGTGACTTAACGATGAATATCATGCAGCTTGTTTGAGCAGATTCGATTCTATGCAGTCGGTATGTTCTAAAAGCTCCGCTGTTGATCTTTATGCCACGGTGGTATTCGTAAAGTACCTAAATCTCTTAATGGTGTTCCATTAGCTTTAAGTGCTATTCACCAAAGATTACTGCCTATCAGCTGTCTATAAGAAAGAATGATGTGACTTTAGCTGATCTATCAAGCAGTGGTATGCCAAACCTCAGCAACTACACTTTTGCAAACACTCGTAGATGCCGCACTGGTACTATTCCAAATAGTTCTTTAGCGGTTCCCAAAGCAACCGTTGGAAGTCTATTTATGACAAAGTCAAAACGTCCACTGATTTCCGTCAACCCCTTGAACGGTAAAACCCTGAAGACTTATCAAGAAATGTCACAAGAGGATCTCGAAAAGGCGATCGGTCGCGCAGACAAAGCCTTTGTAAGCTGGAGAAACCGAAGTTTTAGTGATCGAGCAGTGATACTAAAGCGTGCAAGTAATCTATTTGAGGAGCGATCCGAAGAACTTGCCCGCCTAATGGCGTTAGAGATGGGTAAGAAGCTCAGTGATGGTCAAGGTGAATTGGCACTTTGTGCTGAAATTTTTGACTACTACGCTGAAGAGGGTGAAAAAATCCTAGCTCCGCAACACCTTTCCACCCGCGAAGGGGAGAGCACTTTGGTATTCCAGCCCTTAGGAGTGGTCTACGGCATCCAACCATGGAACTTTCCCTTCTACCAACCGGCTCGCTTTACCGCCGCCAACTTGATCGCCGGCAATGTTGTACTTACTAAACATGCCTCTAATGTTCCCCAGTGTGCCGAAGCCTTCGCACAGCTGTTGTTTGACGCAGGGGTACCGGAAGGAGTCTATACCAATCTACCGATAACATCCGGTGGAGCAGCCTCCATTATTGATGACGATAGGGTCAAAGGAATCTCCTTTACTGGCAGCAATGCCGCCGGCGCAATGGTCGCAGAGCAAGCTGGCCGCAATGTAAAGAAAACTGTTATGGAGCTGGGTGGTGTTGATCCATTTATCGTGCTCGAAGATGCGGATATGGATTTAACGATACAGCGATTTGCGGAGGGAAAGCTGGGCAATTGCGGGCAGATATGTTTGGCTGCGAAGAGAATTATTCTAACTGAGCCCATTGCTGAAGAGTTCCTGGACCGAGCTACCAAGTTGTTCCAAGCGTTGAAACCCGGTGATCCTCTTGTAGAAAGCACAGATTACGGTCCGTTATGTACTGAAAAGGCCGCTGAGCAACTGGAGGATCAAGTCAGCAAGTCCGTTAAGGCTGGCGCTCAATTGCTAGTGGGAGGTAAGCGCAATGGCGCATTTATTGAGCCGGGTATATTAACTGAAATACCCGCTGGTTCCCCGGCAGCCGTAGAGGAGTTGTTCGGCCCCATCGCTTGTGTTTGGGTGGTTCCCGATGAGGAGGCAGCAGTTAAGCTGGCTAATGATAGCCCCTTTGGGCTGGGTGGTTCTGTCTATACTCAGGACCATGAAAGGGGGCGCCGTGTCGCAGAACAGTTGGAATGTGGTACTGCCTTCGTGAACCATGCTGCTTCAAGCTACGCGAGTATGCCCATGGGAGGCGTGAAGAAATCCGGCTATGGTCGAGAACTGGGTGAGCTGGGGATTAAGGAGTTTGTGAATCAAAAGCTGATTCGGTATTTCAATTGAATATGTGAGGCTTTACCCTGTAAACGAACTGGATATCCAAAGGGCGGGGCAATGAAAGTATTTATCGCCGGAGCTAACGGGGCAATTGGTCAAATCCTTGTTGGCAAACTTATCGAGAGGGGCTATGAGGTGGCCGCTATGGTCCGCAAGGAATCACAACAGGAAAATTTGCGTAAGGTAGGTGCGCACCCCATTCTCGCAGACCTAACGAAGAAAGATTCCCTGGCTGATGTAGTAAAGCGGCAGGATGTGGTCATTTTTGTAGCGGGTTCAAAGGGCAAAGCGTTGGAGTCTGTAGACCGGGATGGGGCTATTTACCTTTGTGATGCAACGAAGAAGGCGGGTATAACGCGTTTTATTCTATTAAGTTCCATTTTTGCTGGGCGCCCAGAGCAAGGGCCTGAAAAGCTACAACCCTACCTTAAAGCCAAACAGATCGCGGATGAGTATGTACAAAAGAGTGGCCTTGAATACACCATATTAAGGTCCGGCTCACTTACCGACACTTTAGGAACCGGGCTGATCAGCATAGGGGATTCATTTGAAGGGCCCCAAATAGAGATCAGCCGCACGGATGTTGCGGAGGTGATAGCTGCATGCCTAGTGGAGCCTAACACTGTCGGCACTGTTTTTGAGTTTATCGAGGGTAATACGCCTATTGCCAAAGCGTTGGCTCAATTAAGTTAACCTTGGGTGGTCCATTTTGAGTTGAATTTGATACCTTCGTCAAATTTGGATTAGATGGATTAGTTCAGGTTGCCTATCATATTGTTATCCAAATAAGGAAGATTGCGAGTTCCTCAGCTGAGTTAAACTATCTTCAAATTTTATCTTTTTGTTAGCTTTATCTATACCCGATTGGGACATTAATGATTTCAGTTTTTCGACATCTTCAACACATTTAATTTTAATAAATTCGTTGGTATTGTTGGCGTAGACTAAAGAGTATTTTCCTCGCTTGGTTAGTTCAATAACGTTGGACAAGGTCCCGGTACTTGAACCATCCCAAATCATAAATCCATAGTCACAATCGTTTGCCATTTCTCTGTCTTTAGCTTGATAAAATTCGCGACTACCGGCCCTATGGCTGGTGCTGATACAGTGTATGTCCCAGCTTCCACAATTATTTCTTGCCTTTTTGCCGCTGCAATAAACAACTACATTTCTGTAATTGACATGTTCGATATAGTTTTGAACTGCTCTATCAGCGCCACTTGCATCGCCAAGGATTATAAGAAACCCAGACTCTACAATTCTATTGATTCTTTCCTGTGCGGCGAGGTCAATTTTCTTAATTGTTATTGATCCCGATATGAAAACCTTAGTCATGCTATTTTTTTCTCGTCACAGTAGCAACATAGACTTTGTCTATTTTACTACACTCCTTCAAAATTGTCGTTACAGCTTCCAATGACGTTCCCGTATCGTATAAATCATCAATTATCAAAACATTATAGCTATGTGCCGTTAGATATTTTTGAATTACGTCATTATGTAAAGCGAAAGCGTGCATTAATGTCTTGAGTCTTTCTTCCCTAACAGTAATATTCTTTACTTGTGGGGTAGCTAGAGGTTTAAGTAACAGGTTTTTGCTCAATGGTTTGTTTGAAAGTGCGCTAACTCTCTCTGCAATTGCTGTCACTGGCTGCCTGTCCCTCTTCTTAGAGGGTGGCATTCCTATGATAAAATCAATGTCAGTGAATTTTTTAACGATCTGTTCATGCATCAATTGTGCGATTGGGTGTACTTTTTTAAAATCCTGTTTATATTTTAGTTGATACAATAGTTCCCCAACATAAGTCCTGGTAGTATCAAAAGTAGGCCTTCCAAATTGGTCTTTACCTGTAAAAGTGCTTTTCTCAGTATGTTTGTCAAGAGAGTAGCCTTTGTCCCAGAGGCCGATAATCTCCTTTACATCAGTATTCATAGTAACGTTCCTTGTACTAAGTTCTGATTTTTAAGGCAAAATCCTTTGCCTAATACTGCTCGGATAGGTGCGCGGAGGCACGGTTGTGCTAAGTGGGTTGTAGGGTTATTTTTATTTTATTCAAAAGATGAATAATTACCGGGCGATTGAGCGTTTCGCCGCTATTTCGGAGGCATCAGGCTGAGTAGTTCTCATGACCTCCGTGGCTCATAAAAGCCGCTGTGACTACAGTAATCAGCGGTATTTCACCTATTTTAGGTGAAGTCTCCACTTGAGAAGCTCACGTAAAATTAGAAGATTAAATATCGAGCATCTCTCCAGGAGATACTCAATCTTAGCAGGGTAACAACTTTAGTGTCTGATCAATAGCTTGCTCGCTATTACACCGCTGCACCTCCAAGTGTTCAATTCCTAAGTTGTGGAGTTTATTCCGGATCTGATTTAACTCAGTATCCGTTGTGAGGCTTGGATGTCTGGTAAGGCGTATTTGCAGTGGCATCATGGATCGAGCGAGAAGCTCAGCGCACTGCCAGGGAGCGGCACCGCTGTCAGCCACTCCCGTAATAGATGGATAGTTTTCCGGCATGGCTTTGATATCCAAGCCAACCCAGTCCAAACTGGGAATCAGGCGGCTCAGTCTGCGAGGATAAATTCCCGCTGTATGTAATCCCACTTTGAATCCCAGTTTCCGGACCTGAGCGATAGCAGATTCCAGAGCACTTTGGGCAGTAGGTTCTCCACCGGAAAACACAACGGCATCCAGCAAGCCCCGGCGACAGTCTAAAAATGTGAGGATCTGATCCCAGTCATAGGCACTGGGTGCTCGCGCAGGTAGTAGATCACCGTTATGGCAGTAGCGGCAGCGCCAGGGGCATCCCTGGCAAAAAACCACCGCTGCCAACTCGCCGGGGAAGTCGATTGCCGTAAACGACGTGAATCCACCGACACGTAACTTATTACTCATAAGTTTTTAGTGCATTCCTGCTGTTGTCCGCCACAAAGAATTGGCGCTCCCGGTGCTCGGATTGTTTTCCCGGATTCCAAAATGAAACTGGGCGGTGGTAGCCCATAACCCTGCTCCATACCTCGCAGCGGGTGCGATCTTCTTCTCTCAATAAAGTGTCTTGTTGGCTCATGGTCTTTCTCCTTGAAAGTTTGGTTTAGTCGCTACAACAGGATTGCTCTCGGGCCAGGAGAGCTTCATCACAGCGAGGGCAGAATTCGTGTTCACCGCTCAGATATCCATGGACCGGGCAAATAGAAAAGCTTGGGGTCACGGTGATATAGGGCAGGCGGTAGTTTTCCAGCGCACGCCGCAATAAGCGGCGGCAACTATCGGCATCAGGCAACTGTTCGCCCAAATAAAGATGAAGCACAGTGCCACCGGTGTAACGGGATTGGAGGGATTCCTGTCGGGCCAGGGCCTCGAAGGGATCATCGGTAAAGCCCACTGGTAGCTGGGATGAATTGGTATAGTAGGGCGCTTCACTACTACCTGCCTGCATAATATCCGGGTAACGTTTGCGATCTTCGCGGGCAAACCGATAAGTAGTGCCCTCTGCCGGAGTTGCCTCCAGATTGTAGAGATGCCCGGTTTGTTCCTGGAATTCAGTCATGCGCATACGGATATGGTCGAGTAATTGCTCGGCCAGTTCTTTCCCATCTTCCGTAACCACACTTTCGTTGTCGCCACTAAAGTTTCTCAGCATTTCATTGATGCCGTTCACCCCGATCGTGGAGAAGTGGTTGCGCAGTGTCCCCAGGTAGCGGCGAGTGTAAGGAAACAGACCTGCATCCATATGCCGTTGGATGACTTTCCGTTTCACTTCAAGGGAATCACGGGCAAGTATCAGCAGTTTGTCCAGCTGGGAGAGCAGAAGCTGCCAGTTTCCTTTATAGAGATATCCAAGGCGGGCACAGTTGATAGTTACTACGCCGAGTGAACCTGTCTGTTCGGCGGAGCCAAAGAGGCCGTTGCCGCGCTTTAACAGTTCGCGTAGATCAAGCTGTAAGCGACAGCACATGGAACGGACCATGTTTGGGCTCAGGTCTGAATTTATAAAGTTTTGAAAATAGGGCAGACCGTAGCGAGCAGTCATGGCAAACAGCCGCTCAGCATTTTCGCTCTCCCAAGGGAAATCCTCACTGATGTTGTATGTGGGAATAGGGAAGGTGAATACCCTACCGCGTGCATCCCCCTCGCTCATGACTTCGATATAGGCGCGGTTGATTAGATCCATTTCTTCTTGCAGGTCGCCATAGGTGAAGGACATTTCCTGACCGGCAATCACAGGCACCTGCTCGCGCAAATCCTGGGGGCAAACCCAATCGAAAGTGAGATTAGTGAAGGGGGTCTGGGTACCCCAGCGGGATGGCACATTCAGGTTAAAGATCAGCTCCTGAATGCACTGGCGTACGGTCGCGTAGTCCAGCTGGTCCTTGCGCACAAAAGGCGCAAGATAGGTATCGAAAGAGCTAAATGCCTGTGCGCCCGCCCATTCGTTTTGAAGTGTTCCAAGAAAGTTAACAATCTGTCCGACCGCGCTGGTCAAGTGGGCCGGCGGTGCCGATTCGACTTTTCCCGGAACACCATTCAACCCTTCATGTAATAGGGTGCGCAGCGACCAACCTGCACAATATCCAGCCAACATATCCAGGTCGTGGATGTGTAAATCGCCATCCCGATGTGCTGCGCCGATCTCAGGGGAATAAACATGATTTAACCAATAGTTGGCAATCATCTTACCTGCGCTGTTCAGGATCAATCCCCCAAGGGAATACCCCTGGTTCGCATTGGCTGCAACTCGCCAATCCGCTTGCTCTAAATACTCTTCAATAGAAGCACCGACATCCACCAGTGTTTGCCGATCAGTGCGCATTTGCGCATGCCGCCCCCGATAAGCGATATAGGCGCGGGCAGTATCAATGTAATCGTTATTGATCAATACCTGTTCAGCAATATTCTGAACCTCTTCAATATCAATGGGCTCACCACTATCAAAGCGGTGCTTGATCACTTTTAGGACAGATTCGGTAAGTTGTTCCGCTTCCTGTTGATCAAAAGATTCCGTTGCCTGGCCAGCACTGAGAAGAGCCAAAGTGATCCTGCGAGCATCAAAAGCCAGTGTCCTGCCATCTCGCTTACGCACCAACAGTTGATCTGAACTTACCTGCGAAATCTGTTCTGAAGCTGGTGCGGCTTCGCTGTCGGGTATAGCGGTACTGGTCATCGGACTTCCTCACAATTTGTGGGGAGAGCATATCGAAGAGACAGGAACACCAATTGATCCAGATCACTATATATGGCGCATTGATTAATAGGTGAACACAATATGTTGTGCTCTTGGTGTGGACTTAGATTAGGTACATACCTACTCTCGGCAAGTCCGAAGGCGAGTTCAGTGCCAGTCGGATGTACCTAACTATAGGGAGAATCGCGAAGTGCTTCCTTCAGCCAGGTTACGAAAGCCAACACATTTCCATTTCTTGAATGGCGGCTAGGTATTAATGCGGAATAGGTAAATCCCTCAATCCCTGAAAACTTGGAGTCTCCTCTGTAGGGGACCAGCCATTGATTGCGCAAAGGATTTTGAACAAGAAGCGAACTTACTAGCGCAATACCCTGGCCAGCCAAGGCGGCCTGGATTACATGATGCTCCTGGTCAAACTGCCGCACGCGAATGCCATCAAGTTTTCTTTTGAGGAGAGTTTGCCAGTTCAGCGGTGGAAGTGATGAGTTGACCCATTTTGTTTCCAGAAGTTGAGCTTCAGAAATATCCCTAATCTGAGTCAGGTAGCTTGGTGCAGCGTAGACACCGATTGTTTCGGTGGCCAAGTGGAGAGCATTTTTTGTACTTTCATCATATTTCCCGTACCGAATAGCGATGTCGATGCGTCTATCTCGCTCGATATCACTCACTTCTTCCCCGGTCACTACTGAAACAATGATATCTGGAAATTTCTGATAAAAATTCTCCAGATGGGGCACAAGCCACATAGCAGCAAAGCTTGAAGTCGTACTAACGGTCAGTGTTTTCTTTGAACACGTTATTTCACTCACCGTTTCAGTGAGCTGCTGAAAAATTTGAGAGGTAGTTTGAGCGAGCATCTGCCCTTCACTGGTCAACTGCACGGCACGGGTTTTGCGCTCGAATAATGTTGTACCCAGGGATTCCTCCAAACCCTTTATCTGATGTGATACGGCTGTCGGCGTTATAAAGAGTTCTTCCGCAGCTCTCTTGAAACTGCCCAGTCTGGCGGCGGCATCGAATACTTTGAGGGCGTTGAGGGAGGGCAGGTTTGGGTACACCGATCAGAATCTCTTGTAGATGAGTTTTCCTCATCTATAAGAAGAAATAACTTGTTTGTCAAGGATACTCCCCAGCATCACCATAGATGAACCTTCAGGCGGTTCAGTAAAGGTTCCAGACTATGAAAACACTATTACATATTGACGCTAGTGCCCAGAAGTGGAGCGGCTTAGCAGCACCACATGAAAGTGCGAATATCCCCAAGCATACCTCAATCTCCAAAGCAGTTGCCGCGAGTTTTGTAAGCAGCTGGCTAGGAAAAAGACCCCAAGATAAAGTTATCCATAGAGATGTCGGCTTAAACCCACCTGGCTTTATCAGTCAAGATTGGATTGCCTCGGTTTTTACGCCTGATGCGGATCGTACCAAGGAGCAGCAGTCCTTGGTCGCGCTTTCTGATGCATTGATTGATGAGCTTTCCCAGGCGGATATCATTGTTATGTCCACTTCGATGTATAACTACGGCATGCCTGCCGCACTCAAGGCCTGGTTCGATCAAGTTGTTCGTATCAACAAGACGTTCACCTTTGATTTAGACCGTGGTGACTTCCCCTTAGAGCCTATTATGTCTGGCAAAAAGCTGGTGCTAATCACCTCTGCCGGGGAGTTTGGCTTTGGACAAGGAGGAATCCGTGAGCAAATGAATCACCTGGGGCCACATATCCGAACCTTAAGCCACTATTTGGGGGTTGAGGAGTTTCATGAAATCAATGCGGAGTACCAGGAATTTGCTGATGAAAGGCATCGGGATTCGATTAAACGAGCTTTCCTCAAAACTCAGGAGTTAACCGCAACGTTGGCTAACTGCCTTTAAAGTTTGCCTGCCAAAGCTCGCTTGTCTCCCCAATGAAGTGGCCAGCGGCTTGTCAGAGTGGCCTCCCGATACTTACTATGCGGAATAGGCGCAAATAGCATCTTTGCCAACTCTCAATTTGTACGCTGGTACAAAAAATAAATAAGTATCTGAGGATTCATGAAGCAGCGGGTATTTGGCAATTCATCGAACGACAACGGGAATATTACTTTAGCCTCTGGGAACAATTGCCGGTTGATCAGGGTTCGTAGAGACCTAATACCGAATTACCACCTCTTGGTTTTTCCCAAATCCCAGGGAGGACCAAGTAAGGAGGAGGTTAGTGAGACGGTTTCACTTGCCATTGAGCATGCAAGAAGCATTGCCGAATCAATAGTCGGTGATCCCGAAGCCCATACTCTCCTTTACAGTGGTTATAGTGCTCGACGGGAAAAAGGCTGGCATATTCATATCGTATTATTGGGAAATCGATGGGGAAAGGCATGGCTTTATCTGGTATTGGCAGGGAAAAACATTTTACAAGCTACGGGTTTTCGGAAAGATGACGCTCCGAGGATTAGCCAATGAACCAAAATAGATGGCTCAACCTAATGGGGGCACTCAATCTTTCTGAATCCCTTCAGTGCTTCGAAAAGTTAGTTTCTTCGTATGCAGAGAATCACAGGCATTATCATACAGGGCATCACATTGATGCGATGCTGAAGCACTTTGATAAAGTTGCAGAGCTTGCTGAGCACCCCCATGAGGTCGAGCTCGCTATCTGGTTTCACGATGCGATTTACAAGCCATTTTCCTCTAAGAATGAAGAAAACAGTGCTCTATGGGCAAAAAAGTTCCTGGTCGATTCCGGGTATTGTCCCGCAGGGGTGAATAGGGTGTACCAATTGATTATGGCAACCTGCCACAGTTACACGCCAGTTAGTATTGATGAAAAGCTAATTATCGACATTGACTTAACGATCCTGGGAGCCAGCACAAGCGTTTTCGAAGCTTATGAAAAACAAGTCCGTAAAGAGTATCGGCTGGTACCGATTATGATTTACAAAAAGAAACGCAGGGAACTATTAAGGGAATTTTTGTCTCAGAAAAGGCTTTATCACACCGATTACTTTCACAGTCACTTTGATGCTCAAGCTCGAAGTAATATTAAAAGAAGTATACAGGCATTTTGACGTACTCTTGCGTGGTTTAAATGATAATTCAACTTCCCTTAAGGCTCGTCTACAACTACTGGATTCTGCTAACAGTGGTATTTTTGTGCATTATTACGAGCCTATCCCTGTTTCCGCTTCCCGAAGTACCCAATATACCCGGCACCGACAAAACCAATCACTTAATTGCCTATAGTGCACTGATGTTCCCCGTCGCTCTGCGCAGGCCTAGTTACTGGTGGCTAATAGGATTATTTTTTGTGCTGTGGAGCGGTGGCATAGAGTTACTTCAACCTTACGTGAATCGAACGGGTGAGTGGTTAGATTTCGCGGCCAATACGGCAGGGATATTGAGCGGCACGCTTATCGCTTGGGTGCTGGGAAAATTTGGGCTGAGGGAGAGCAAATCCTAAAAACCTGGATTAGCTCAAGCTCCAGAACTGCTCCAACTTGCCCGTTAATTGATCGGTGTTGCGACAAATCACCGGTTGCCAGTGCTCGGGGAAAAGCTGCCAATAAAAAGGTTCTGAAAAGCGGCTATCTACCAGAATGATCACACCTTTATCAGATTCGGAACGTATAACCCGACCGGCGGTTTGCAGTACGCGAGTCATCCCTGGATAGCGGTAGGCGATGTCAAATCCATGGATGCCAGTGGTTTCCGCAGCATCGCGCTGTAGCTCCCGCTCAACATTAACTTGCGGGAGCCCAGTACCGACGATAATAGTGCCAACCAGCTTCTCCCCAACATAGTCAATGCCTTCACCAAAGATGCCCCCCATAATGGCAAACCCAAGGCTCTTGTTACCTTCGTTGAATCCAGACAAAAACTCAGCGCGCTCTGTCTCTCCCTGTCCCGGCAGCTGTTGTAACAAGCACACTTCCGGGAATCTCGCCTTAAAACTCTCAGCAACTTGCTCCAGGTAACGATAAGAGGGAAAAAATACCAGGTAATTTCCTGCTCGTCTGTAAAAGGTACGGGAAATAATGTCGACGAGGTTCTCTATTGAGCGGTCGCGGGCTTGGTAGCGCGTATCTATATATGGACACAGGAAAACGCCCTGTTGCTGCGGCTGAAAAGGCGAGGGCAGTCTTAAGTAGGGCGACTCATGCTCTACGCCCAGTTGACTATATATATAGCTAGCTGGGCGCAAAGTCGCAGAGAAGAGTATAGCGGCTTGGTTTTGCTGATAGGATCGCTGTAAAAACTGTGCAGCATTTAAACAAAGTAGCTTAATTTCCTGCTCCTGCCAGGGAGCATCCCGGTCAATCACCCGAGTGACGACTTTATGCTGATCGGAAAGCTCCTGCTCAATAACAGCGTAACGATAGACAGACCTTAACCACTCCGCTATTTCTTCCGGGGGCGACTGAGAGCTTTCTATAAGTTGGCTGACCGTGGAGAGCACTTTTTGCACTGCTCGGGAAACCGATTCTGGATTCTCTGCTTCACCTGTTGCTGCAGTGACCCAAACTTCACCCCCTTCAAAAGTACTGCGGCGTTGAGCTACACCAACTTCTCGCAATCGCTTGATCCAATTTTCAATTGCCCGAACCAGAGACTGGATACTTCTCCGCAATGTAGGAGAGTGCCCTTTGCAAGCATTAGCTGCGCGGTGACTATCACGGCGGGATAACTTTGCACTGTACATTTCCTGGGCGCGGTCGATCAAATTGTGAGCTTCATCGATTAACAGTGCGCGGCGATTGCGCTGGTCCTGAAAAGTGGTCAGGCGTACCAAAGGGTCAAATACATAATTGAAATCACATACCACCAAGTCTACCCAAGGCAATACCTGAAGGGAGAGTTCAAAGGGGCAGATTTGCTGCTGATCCGCCACATCAGCAATCTCTTTGGGAGTTAACTGGGGTCGGCCGAGCAGGGCATCCATTGCAACTGGAAGTCGATCATAAAACCCTCTTGTTCTCGGACAGATGCCGTCATCATCACGAGTACAAAGCCCCAGGTTACAGGTACAGGTTTTTTCCTTTGCTTGAATTTCAAGTAAAGATAACTTCAAACCACTCGCCTGAAGTGCCTCAATGGTTTCCCGCACCATTTGCCGACCGGAATTCTTTGCTGTCAGGTAAATCAGCTGATCCAGCTTTTCCTCGCCAATTGCCTTTATGGCTGGGAATAGGGTGCTGATTGTCTTACCGGTTCCCGTGGGAGCTTCAGCCACCAGCCCACCACCGTCCCGGAAACACCGGTAGGCTTCCACTGCCAGTTGGCGCTGGCCGGGGCGGTATTGTGGGAAAGGGAAAGCGAGCTGTTTCGCCGTATCAATAAGCCGTTGCCGATGTTCCTGCCAAGCCCTGCGCCAACACAAATATTTTGTGAGAGCCTCAAGAGTGAAGGCCTCTAACTCACTAAAGCGGTACTCTATGCATTCTGGATAGGCCTTGCGCTCCTTGAGGTTATACCAGACAACTTGCAGGGCAACTGTATCTGTACCACCTGTAGCGCCTTCATTTACCAAGTGGCAATAGCCGTAAATTTTTAGCTGGGCCCAATGCAATTTCTTGGCGGCTTCCGGCAACTTCGATGGAGGTAAATAAGTGGTCTTAATTTCATCCAGCTGAGCCGGTTTATGCAAATCACTTTTCGGGTGAAAAATGTCAACCCGGCCGCCCAAAGTAACCTGCTGTTTCATCCAATCTATTTGGATCTTGAGCTTGTATTCTGCCTCAGCGCCTTTGGGCCGCTGATTTTGTAGCTTCTGATGAGCCCGAATCCCTTCTTGGGCAGAGGGCCCTGAAGTTGGCTCCCGAATCAAATCTCCGCTGCGGCAGGAAAAAGCGACTAGCTCTCCCACAGAAAGATTCAAAGTCTCAGCCGACTCTAAGCTATTCAAAGCTAGTGCCACTCCACATGAATTACCCGATGAGGGATCGCCTCTTCAGCAAAAAACGCCAGCCAGCGTTCTTGGTTTTTTTGTAAGCGATCCCCAGGACCTTTAACTTCCACGAGTTCATAGTGACCGAAGGGAGTAAAGCAAATGAGGTCTGGCAGCCCATTTCTATTCTGTGTGATATCACTGAGCATGCGATTAAAAATTGAACGCCAATGACTTGGGGGGATTCTATCCAGCGCCTTCTCAAGTAGTTCTGTAGACAAAGCCTCCCAAGCAACTAAAGGGTTGGCAATACCTTGTTTCTCTGCAAAGGTAGAGAGGACACGGGACTTCAAGGACTCATGCTCTATTTCGGCCAATCGCTGGCTGAATAGCGCTTGACGGGAATAGTAAAAATCCGCGGTGCGAAAATCGGCTGGGGCCACCTGGAAGGGATTGAAAAAAGCACCAGGCACAGGTGCAAACAGTATGTCCCAAATATAGAGGCCCAACACACCGGTGAATAGGGTGTTCTCTACATAAAAACACTCACCACCGCTAGAACCTTCAAGGTGCTCTGCCACCAGTAGCTCAACACAGCTTTCCCCCTGCGCCAAACTTATCACTTCAGTGGGGGCTTGGATTTTATGAGGTGCCTGCCAGTTGTTGAGGCCTCCACTTCGTTTGGCTGTGCGGTAACCAAAGCTAAGAGCAAACTCTCTTTCTGCTTGGTCCATAGGGGAAGCTATTATTTCCTCGCATATTTCCAATGCTAGAGTGTCGTACCCTTGCTTTACGGCAATTCGTGCGCGGCGCTCACGGGCGGGAGGGGTTTTACAAAGTTGATATAGTGCATCGGCCTGCTCAAGGGCATTGAGCCGCTCAAGCTGCCGTGCCAACTTAAGACGTATCCTGTCCAGCCGACGAGCCAGGGTTGAGTCACCATCAATACCTTCTGGCAGTTGAGCAGATAAGGCTATTATGGCTTCTGCATCTTCCAGTAATGGCTCTTCTAACAGCTCCAGGCATTGATAGTAGAGCAGATACTGGTCAATTTGTGCCCGGCTTTGAAAGGGGAGATTTTGCTTATCCAGCGGATAGGATTCATATCTATAAAGCCCAAGATCCCGTAATACATAGTCGGTAAGGTCCTGGTTCAAGTTGCCAAAGTAGCACAGTTTGAAAGTCTGGAAATGTTCGGCACCGTGGACAGCTAGCACCCTGTGCTGAGACAGCAACTTCTCAAACCAGTCACTCGAACTGGGTTCTTCGAGCAATAGTTGTTCGAGGGAAGGCCGGCTTAAAGACTTGGGTAAACCTGAGGGGGCTACCGCAAATAATTCAGCTTTGGTAAATAGTGGTAGATATTCCTGTACCGTTAACACTGGATTATAGCAAAGTAGCCCGGAGCGATCCAAAACAGCTGCAGCACTTTCAATGCTCTCTATCTCACCGTAGTTAAGCTTCCCCAGGCGGAAAAGCGATCCTCTAGAGGAAGGTACTCCTTTACGGGATAGCAAACGCACATAGAGCCGCTGGCTATAAATATCCAACTCTTGGAAGGTTTTAAAAAAATTTTGCTCAGATGTGGTGATAAGCCAGGAATAATGTTGGCTAACAAATTCAATCAACGCTTTGAAGTTGTCCAGGTAGTAGCCAGTTGGCAATTCTATCGGTTGGGTCATGGCACAAGCGCTAGTTTTTCGATCTATCTATCGTCGATACCGCACACCAGTTCCTTATGACGTGATATGCAAACAATGAGGCAGAGGTCACTCTGGGGCTGTATGGTTATACAGCAAGTTGGCCCGGTGAACAAACAACAATCCCAAGCTTTCTTCTTAGTTATTCAGCCATTTTTTCCTATGGCGGCTCCATAAATACTCATCAGTTACTCAAATCGGCAATACGAATACTGGACGAATAGAACAGGAAACCGATATGTCTGCAGCAACAGGCGTTATTATTCAAATTGGAGACAGTAACTTTACGCTGATGGACCAGGAAAATATCACTTCTAGCGTGGGCGAGGTTACCCAGTCAGGAGCATCTAATAACGTAAATCTTGATCAAGGCAACGAAAATATTGTTGCGATAGAGGTTGTTTCCTGTATTACCCAGGTCAACCAAGACGGCTCAGCGAATATGGCAGAAATAGATCAAGGACAGGATGGATCTTTGTTCTCAAGCTCCCTAGTACTTAATCAGTTTGGTAATTCGAATTCATCCCAGATTAATCAACATAGCGGTACTAGCAGTAGTGTTCTTGTGACGCAAAATGGCGTCTCCAATATTCAAACAACATCCCAGGTCGGCAGTGGTGAAATCGCACTGACCACACAAACCGGCTCAGGTAATTTGGGAAATACCTTCCAATAAAGTATTTATCAAAAATATCGCATTACTTTTTGATATTTATAGACGACATACCAAGTAAAAAATATCACCGAAAGCCAAATCATAATGATGATCTGGTTTCGTAGCACCGACATATTGAACTCTCCTATGATGTCGAAAAATTCAAATATGTCAGTAGAAATCAAAATGGGCAAATAGAAGCGCCATGCATTTGAAAAGGCGATTCTTTTCGAAAAGGCCAAGCCGAAAAGAGCGACAAAAAATACGAAATATACCAACAGGCTAAAAAGCATCCACCAGATGGGAAGATCCCACTCTTCAGCAGTAAAACCCAGGTACTGTGAGTAAACCTCCAGTGGTGCGAGGACTAAAAAGAGTATCTTCCAGCCGATACTGGGTCTGTAGTGTGGAATGGAGTCTGTAAGAGGGCTGTCCGGTGCCTGATACAAATTCTGCATCTTGAAATGTCCTTATTATTTACCACTACATCGGACAGGTATCAATTACCAACCCGAAAGTTACTTCTCGCCATTCCCTGAGCTAAATTGAGATGATCATTGCTTAGCGGCTAGGCTCTTTGACTATCAAAATTTGAACAGCGAGCATATTGCTTGCAGCTTCAAAGTCAACACTTGGTAAAACTGTTTATCGATAATGTGAGGCAGCTCATCGCTCGAATGTGACAATATAGCCTACAAATTTGCAATATTAGTGAGACCTGATTGTCAATGTTTAGCTTCCATCTGAAGTTATTTTAATTTCAGTGTTGAGATCAGTAGGACTTGGAGCTATCAAAAATTGAACAATGTGAAATAAGCCTCAAGTGTCAAGTCAACACCCGGCCTAAGTTTTTGTCAATAGTGTGAACCAGCTCACCACTCGGGTTAGAGAGTATAGTTGGGATCTTTGAATCCACAGTACCAACAAGTTAGAAGCTGTGTGTCTATCTAGCAGTCTCCAGAAGTTAGGAAAAGCGGATGATTAGTGGTTAATTGGCAGATACTGCTTCCTGCAAAAGCGAGGAGCCACTATGATGGCCGCAATAAACTGGTCCGGCTCTGAAAACTGGTGCTTAGTAAATTTTTCCACAACACAAACAGAAGCTAAACGTGGCATACCAAAGATTATGGGAAAGGCAATCAATAAAGGGGAGGACTTGCAAAACCTCTATCAAGCACCCGAAAGTTCGCTCGATGACAATCACCCAATCTACAGTCCCAGTGTAGCTTGGAGGATTCTATTTTTTGTCATGCTGCCCTTAGAATTACTGTATCAGTACTTTGCTTTTACCAATGATAGCGGTGGCTCACCCACTTGGTGGCTAGTGGTCAGCCTTTTGATATCCTCTCTCTTCTATATAGTCCTGTTCGGCCTGGCGTTTGGAAAAAGAATTGGATTTGAACAGCTATGGATTTTTTATATCCCTGTGCTTGTACTTATCGATATTTTTGAATTTACACTGACTATTATCGGCTTGAACTTATCGATGTTGAGCAACGTGATTACAGCCGCCACTAGCGTACCAATAATTTTATTTGGCTGGTATATCGTATACAAATATCAAAAAGTGATGAAGTTTTTTGAGTAAAGCTCCTTATCTTTAGCTATTACCCCTTCATTAAGAAATAGGTGGACACAAAGGATGTTAATAAAAGCATACCTGTTAACAAGAATACTGACGGTATTGGAAAACCATTAGTTAGTAAAGCACTGGAGGCTGCGACACCAGCAGTCGCCCCAAGTAGACGTAAAGTGACAATAGTTCCACTCAGCTGTCCCTGGTTGTCTAGTGTTGCAACGTGTGAAGCCAGTCGCCGAGCAGGGCCAATAGTACAAGACATTGCAACCCCCCATAACAATAAGAGTACAGCTAATGGTGGGTAGATCTTAAAGGGAAGCAATACAGCCAGCAGAATAGTTACGACACCTCCCAATAATGTACCTACTAATACGATACGACGAGAACCAATCTTGTCTGCAAGTCGGCCAATATAGATTGAAACTAGAGGGAAGGGTAATACTGCTGGTATCAAGGCCAGGCCGGCCTGAGCGGTAGTAAAATCCAAGATGTCCTGAAGGTAGATCGGAAAGAACACTGCTGTAGCAATAACAGAATATTCAGCGATAATATAGGGGTAGATTGCCGACATAAAAGGCCGGTGTCTCAATAGTGAGACATCAATGAGCGGTTTAGATTGTCGCAGCTCATATCGACCGAAGAAAAAGAGACTCAAAAGCCCTACAACGCCGCTTCCGAGAATTATGAAACTGGACCAACCAAGCCTTGCTCCTTGCATCAAGGCATAAACCAGCCCGGTAAGACCGACGAGCATTAGTGCCACACCCATAGTATCGAGTCGTGACCTGGACAGTGAGCTTTCCTCAGGCTGCCTCCAAACCAGTAAGGCAAAAATGGCGGACAGAAGAACTACGGGAATCGTAATCCAGAAGATCCAGCGCCATGAAAGAAAGTGGGTAATGAGTCCACCCGCGATGGGACCAACAGCTAAGAAAGCGGTAGAAATTGCCGCGTAAATGCCAATTGCATATCCGCGCTTGTCTTTAGGAAAAGCAAGATAGGTGCCCGCTTGTGATAAGGAAAATATAAATGCGGCGCTAACCCCTTGAAACACTCGTGCTGTGATAAGTGCACTACCTGAGTTCGTAAAACCAGCCCAAATGGAAGAGGCTACAAATATTGGTGTGCTAATTGCCAATATGACCCTCAAGCCAAACATGTCAATACATTTACCCCCCAAAGCTGCAAAGCAAGTAAGTGTCAGGAAGTACGCGTTTATTATCCAATGCGCCGTATCGTGTGCCAATCCCAGCTCATCACGAATGGCCGGTAAGGCCACCCCGACAACAGTTTCATCCAGAAAAACAATTCCCGATAAAGCCCCCATTGAGCAGATGATTAGGAATTGACGATGCTGGTCAGATAGGTTCAACCTGGTTACTCCAAAGACAACCGAACATTCCGATAGCGCATGAGTTATGCCCAATATCCCTCTGGGTATATAAATACATATTTGCCTGGCAAATGTAATCGGGTTTTCAGGATTGTATTTTAGCGTATGTAACTCTTAGACTGTATTCCTAGAAAATTGATACTTTTATCCCATAGCCAACCTCATATATACCGGTAACACTCTGTTCGATACTTTGTTACTTGGACTCACTAGAAATCAGCGTTTCAGGATTATAAGAACACTAGTATTGGCGTGTTCGATAAGGCTTCAATGATTACTCATAGTCCAATAGTAAGGTAGGAATATGTCGGCAATTCTTTCCAAGCTAATTAAAATCCAAGGTACTTATGAAAGCTCAGGTTCTAATCGGTTCGGCTTTAATGCTTGCGATAAACGGGCATGTACTGGCTAATAACAACACTACACAAGTCACCCAGTTTGGCACCGCTAATAGTGCGCTGGCCACACAGGTTGATGCAGCATCCGTAGCCAACTCCATAGTTATTGAGCAGGACGGTGATAACAATCAGTCTGAAGGAGAACAGACAAATACAACGCTAGCCAGCACCATCAGTATTGAGCAAACGGGAAGTGCAAACATGACACTATCTGCACTTCAGAATGGCAGTGAAAGCGCGTCAATTCAATATACCCAGGTAGGTACCGCTAATGAGGCTGCTACAGCACAGATATCGGCAATTCAAAGTGGCGTCCTGATAAGTCAGTCAGGCGACGCAAACAGTGCAGGCTACGTACAATTTAATTCAACGTCAGATGTGGTAAATGTATTTCAAGATGGCAGTATGAATCTTACCGGAGCGACGCAAACATCGACCTCGTTCAGCTCCATTGCTGTGAATCAAAATGGCACAATGCATAGTGGGATCGGATTTCAATCTACCGGTACGCTAAAGAGCCTGTCTATTGACCAGGACGGAATGTTGCATACTGCCGGAAGCGCCCAAAACGATGGCGATAATATGATCATTGATATCGACCAGTTTGACTTGGAGCAAACAGCCAATGCCATCCAGCTGAATGTTTCAGATAGCAGCATCCAAATTGAGCAATTTGGCTTGCAAAATAACTCCGACGTAGAGCAGCTAGCGGGTTCTGGACACAGTATTATCACTATGCAATCCGGCGACTTAAACATGACTATGGTTTCCCAATCCGGTACCGGAAATATGGCTATGGTGACTCAGTTTGGCAGCACAAACCAGCAAGAAACAAGCCAGGGCAATAGTAATGCCAGTGCAATTGCATTCCAATCTGGAACCGGAAATATAGGCAGTATTACCCAGTAGCCTTATTACTAAAGATTGTCATCGGGTCTTTTGAAATCGCTCAAGCTACGGGCGGAGGATCTGGACACCTTGATCCAGGCAGTCCGCACCGAAGGTTATCAATTACATGGCCCTGTATTACATAACAGGGCCATTACCTATGGTGAAATAACCTCAGCAACAGATCTCCCTCAGGGCTGGACCGATGAGCAGGAAGGAGGGCGCTACCGGGTAAAGCGCCGTTCCGATTCTGCATATTTTGGATACTCGGTTGGACCACACTCCTGGAAACAGTTTTTGCAACTTCCTCGACGACCGATATGGAAGGCGAGCAACACTGGCGGGGAATTGCAGATTCTGGAGATCGAAGAACCACCTGTTAAATACGCTTTCCTGGGAGTGCGCAGCTGTGAACTACATGGTATTGCCATACAGGACAAGGTGTTTACCCATGGTGAATACAAAAACAGCAGTTATGAGAAACGCCGTGCCGGTTTATTCACCATAGCGGTTGAGTGTACCACTGCGGCCAGCACCTGCTTCTGCACCTCTATGAACACCGGACCAGAAGTACAACTGGCCAGTGACCTGGTATTGACGGAAGTGATTGACATCAAGCAACACTTTTTCTTGATACGAAGTGGTACCCCCGCTGGCAAACAAGTATTGAACCAGCTTCCCATAGAAAGTGCCACACCAGAGGAAACCTCTGACGCCCACCAGGCGGTGGAAAGTACCGCTGAAAAAATTCGCAGCGGCCCGCGCCAGTTCGATAGCTCAGATTTGAAGGAGCTACTCTACCGAAACTATGACAGCCCGATTTGGGAGCAGGTCGCCGATCGCTGTCTATCCTGTGCCAATTGCACCTTGGCCTGTCCTACCTGCTTTTGCTCAACGGTTGAAGATACCACCGATCTTACTGGAGCAGAGGCGGAGCGCTGGGAGCGTTGGGACTCCTGTTTCACTGCTGATTTGAGTTATTTGTCCGGGGGCTCGGTCAGGGCAGATACCCGCTCTCGTTACCGGCAGTGGATGACTCACAAGCTGGCGACTTGGTACGACCAGTTTGATACTTCCGGCTGTATCGGTTGTGGCCGCTGTATCACTTGGTGCCCGGTGGGCATCGATATTACTGAAGAGGTGCAGAAAATTCGCGCCCAGGAGCAAAAGTGAAAACAATTACGGATCTTTTGCATGAGCATCCATTCTTTAACGGCCTGGCTGAGAAGGACTTACAATTCCTCTCCGGCTGCACCTCAAATGGCCACTATAAAGAAGGGGAATATTTAGCAAGGGAAAATACTTCGGCCGATCATTTCTTTCTGATTCGCTCGGGGCGTGTGGCGGTGGAAACTTTTGTGCCCAACTACGGCCCCCTTTGCCTGATGACGCTCCACGGCGGAGATATTTTTGGCTGGTCCTGGCTCTATCCACCTTACCGTACGGCCTTCGATGCCCGCGCACTAACGTCAGTACGCAGCCTGCGGTTAGGGGGGAAGTGTCTCAGGGATAAGTGCGAAAGAGAACCAAGACTCGGCTTTGAACTGATGAAGCGGTTTGCCAAGATCGCAACAGATAGACTACAGGCAACACGTATACAGCTATTGGACCTCTATGGGCCACACCCCTCACAAGGAGATCGCCAGCCGTGATACCCCAGGTATGGCGGATAGAGCAGCGCCGTGAAGAGTATCCTGGGACCGTAACCCTGGCACTCACGCGGGAAGGCAAATCCCGAGACTCAATACACCCAGGGCAATTCAATATGCTCTATGCCTTTGGCGCGGGAGAGGTTGCGATTTCCTCAAGCGGACCAGGCACCTCAAGTGATGAGCCCCTGATCCACACGATCAAAAGCCAGGGGCTCGCAACCCAGGCCCTTTGCCGATTGCCAGAAGGCAGTCAATTGGGTGTCCGGGGGCCCTTTGGGCAGGGCTGGCCAATTGGCCTGGTTAAGCGGCGGCCGCTGATAGTCATTGCCGGAGGTCTCGGCCTGGCGCCACTTCGTCCATTGATCTACAGCTTTCTCAAGGGGCAATTGCCGGCACGTAGCTTGCAGGTTTTTTATGGAGCCCGGCGACCACAAGAACTGCTTTACCAGCAAGAGTTGGAAGACTGGGGAAAGTCGTTTGAATTAGTGGTATCGGTAGATCATGCCGACAGCACTTGGGAAGGTCATGTTGGTGTAATTACCGATCCCCTGCGTATATCTACACTGGATACAGGTAATGCCCTGATATTTTTGTGCGGTCCGGAAATTATGATGCGATTTTGTATTCAAGTGCTTCGACATAAGGGCGTTGCCGAGTCCAATATCTACCTGTCGATGGAGCGAAATATGAAGTGTGCTATCGGCTTGTGCGGCCACTGCCAATGGGGGCCTAACTTTGTTTGTAAGGACGGTCCCGTATTCTGCTACCGGAATGTTCGCCAGTGGTTCCAAATCAACAGCCTGTAGCCTCTAGTAAATCTCTCCCCAAACTGGCTGTTTGGAAGTTCACTTCCTGTGATGGATGCCAGCTGAGTTTGTTGGATTGTGAAGATGAGCTTCTCTCTCTCGCGGACCAATTGGATATTGCTTACTTCATGGAGGCATCCAGTGAAATTCAAGAGGGGCCTTTTGATATCTCCCTGGTTGAGGGTTCCATTACTACCCCGGCAGATAAAGAGAGGATTCTGGAGGTCAGGCGTCAATCCCGGGTTCTTATCTGTATCGGGGCCTGCGCTACTGCTGGCGGCATACAGGCTCTGCGAAATTTTGCCGATGTAGAAGAGTTCACCCGTGCGGTTTATGCACACCCTGAATACATTACCACGCTAAAGGACTCCACTCCGATCTCGGCACATGTTCCGGTGGACTTCGAGTTACAAGGCTGCCCCATCAACAAGAATCAACTTCTGGAGGTCATCAGCGCCTTCCTGCATAGAAGGCCACCCCAGGTAGCTAATCACTCGGTCTGTATGGAATGTAAGTTGCGGGGCAATGTGTGCATATGGGTTGCCCACGGCACCCCCTGTATGGGGCCTGTTACCCACGCTGGATGTGGAGCTATCTGTCCGAGCTACAACCGTGGTTGCTACGCTTGCTATGGCCCCAAGGAAAACTCCAACACTGGATCTCTGTGCCATTGGTGGCTGGAAAAATTGAATGTAGAAAACACTTTAACTATAGAAAACCTTCGAAATTTCAATCCATTAGCAGATGCATTTAAAGTAGAAAGTGAGGTTAGGGAAAGGGATGGACGCACTTAGAATACTCACTTATACACACTGACTCGGCTTTAAGGCGGTCTATATGGCGGGTCACAGCAAGACGATTAAAGTGGACTATCTCGCCCGAGTCGAAGGGGAGGGGGCCCTCCATATCGACTACGACGACAGCGGCGTACAGAAGGTACAACTCAAGATTTTTGAACCCCCCAGATTCTTTGAAGCACTTCTCAGGGGGCGTGATTACCTGGAGGCCCCGGATATAACCGCGCGCATTTGCGGAATCTGCCCGGTGGCCTACCAGATGAGCGCCGTCCATGGAATGGAAGATGCACTGGGGATTAAACCGAGTGGTGCCTTGCGGGAGCTGCGCCGATTGCTCTACTGCGGAGAATGGATCGAGAGCCATATGCTGCATATCAGTATGCTCCACGCACCGGACTTTCTCGGTTACCCCAATGCTGTTGCAATGGCTAAGGATCACCCAGAGGTGGTTAAGAATGCCCTGGAGATCAAAAAGGCGGGGAATGCTCTGGTTCGATTGATCGGTGGCAGGGAAGTACATCCCATCAATGTCAGGGTTGGGGGTTTCTACAAAGTTCCGGAAAATCGCGAACTCACAGCCCTGGCAGAGCAGCTGGAAACTGCCCGGGATCTCGCCGAGCAACTGGTGATCTGGTCGTCGACCTTACCTTTTCCCAATTACGAGTGGCGCCGTGATAATCACTACGAATTTGTTGCCCTGAAGCACCCCACAGAATACCCAATGAATGAAGGCAGGATCACTTCCAGTAAGGGGCTCGATATTACTGCCCGCGACTACGAGAATTACTTTGAAGAAGAACACCTGGCCCACAGCACCGCGCTGCATTGCACCCTGAAGAATAGGGGAGCCTATCTGGTAGGTCCCATCGCTCGCTTTAATCTCAATCGAGACAAGCTGTCGCCAAGAGCCCGGCAACTTGCAGAGAGCCTCAAGGTCGCGGCCCCCTGTTTAAATCCTTTCCAGAGCATTCTGGTCAGGAGCCTCGAGGTCTTGCACGCATTCGAAGAAGCCCTGCGGATTATTGGCAAGTACCAGAAACCCGAGGAGCCCCACCTGGCAACGAAGCCCAAAGCCGCAAGTGGTTGTGCAGCTACCGAGGCTCCGCGCGGACTTTTATATCACCGTTACGACATCGATAAGAACGGAAAGATCACAGTGGCAAAAATCGTCGCCCCGACCTCACAAAACCAAAAGACCATAGAGGACGACCTCCGCCTGATGTTACCGAGCTTTATGCACTTTCCAGAGGACAAGCTACGAGGATTATGTGAACGGGCAATAAGAAACTACGACCCCTGTATTTCCTGCTCAACACATTTCCTGCAGCTACATTTGAATAATGGGCAAGGTCAGAGTTCCTAACCCGTGGCTACTGGTAAGTCTGGGAAATCCCCTGCGTAGCGATGATGGTGTGGGGCCACATGTCGTCGCTCGTTTGCGTCCCAAGCTCGGAGCATCGGTGGAATACCTCGAAAGCGGTGGCGATATTCTGCATTTATTGACGCATTGGAAAAATCGATGGGTTTGCCTTGTTGATGCTGTGGTGAGTAATCAGCACCCGGTAGGGGACATCATCGCGATTGATGGCCTGAGAAACACGCTTGCACCATCACTATGCAATACATCGAGTCACGGATTTGGCTTGAGCGAAGCGCTGTCTCTGGGAAAGCTTATCGGTTCCCTGCCTGAACGCCTGGATATCTTTGCCATCAATTCAGAGAACCTGGCAAAAGGAGAGTGTCTATCCCCCAAGGTTGCCAGCGCTGTAATTCAAGCGGAACAAGTCATACTCGCGCACCTGTCGCTAAATAGCGGAGACCGCAATGCACGAAATGAATCTCATCAAAAACCTGATCGATAAAATACACGAACTCGCCTCAGATGAGCCGGGCAAGCCGATCGGCGTCCGATTGCGTCTGGGTGCTTTGGCGCATATATCTGCCAAGCACTTGCGGGAGCATTTTGACAGGGAGGTACTCGGCACCTCACTTGAAGGGATTAAGCTAGAGATTGATGAACTCAAGGATATCAATCACAGGGAAGCCCAGGACGTAATCCTGGAGAGCTTAAAGTTCGAGGAGACTGATGGCCACTGAACGCCGCCGTATTGAAATTGCCGGTTTGGTTCAAGGGGTAGGGTTCCGGCCTTTTGTCTATCGACTGGCAGATAGCTTCCAATTAAAAGGCTGGGTAGCCAATTACAGCGGTGGCTTGCGAATTGAAGCTCAGGGAAGAAGCCGGGAGATTGAAAAGTTTATCGATAAGTTGTCTTCAGACAAGCCCCCATACAGCCGGATTACCCAAATTGAATCCTATCCGGTGGCCCTTCAGGCGGAATATGGTTTTCGGATTTTACCCAGTGTACGGGACGCCAGCAGCTCAACTATCGTCCTGCCCGATCTTGCCCCTTGCGATGATTGCCTGAAGGAACTTTCAGATCCCAAAAATCGTCGATACGACTACCCGTTTATCAGCTGCACTCTTTGTGGCCCCCGTTACAGCATCATTTACAAGCTGCCCTACGATCGTGTCAACACCTCCATGCACCATTTCCCCCTGTGCGGCAAATGCTCAGGGGAGTACCGGGACCCCCTCAATCGTCGCTTTCATGCCGAACCCAATGCCTGCCCACAATGCGGCCCCCAATTGCTCTTCTGTAATACTAACGGAGTCACCATTGCCAAGCGGGAGCGGGCGCTATCCAAAGCCCTCGACGTCCTTGCCCAGGGAAAAATTATTGCCCTCAAAGGGGTGGGTGGGTTTCAGCTGTTGGCCGATGCCTCCAGCGGTAAGGCCCTGGCAAACCTGCGCCAACGCAAGCAGCGACCTCATAAACCATTCGCGCTGTTGTATGACGAGCTGAAAAGCGTTTGCCAGGATTGCTGCGTCTCTGAGCAGGAGGCGCAACTTTTATCTAACCGGGAAAGACCCATTGTCTTGCTGGAGGCGAAAGATAACAGTCAATCCTCGATACACCCGCTAGTAGCACCAAATCTCGCAGACCTGGGGGTGATGCTCCCGGCATCACCTCTGCACTATTTACTCGCGCACAAATATCGTGGACCTCTTGTCGCTACCAGTGGCAATCTCGCTGAAGAACCGATTTGTACAGAAAATGATGAAGCCTTTGAGCGTCTCGGTAAAATTGCTGATTATTTCCTGATTCACAATCGTAGAATTTTGCGTCCACTGGATGATTCTGTACTCAGGGTGGTCAATAATCGTCCACTGATGCTGAGACGCGCCCGTGGCTATGCTCCGTTACCGATTACCTTGCCCGACCTCAGTCGAAAGAGTAAGAAGAAGGGAGAAATCTTCCTGGCTTTGGGGGCAGACCTAAAAAATACGGTCGCTCTATCCAACGCCGGATGGGCTTACCCCAGCCAACATATTGGCGATTTAGGTAGTGCCAATACCTTGAAGCACTTTAATCAAACCATTGGCGATCTAACCAAACTACAGCAGTGTCACCCGAATAAATTAATCCACGACCTTCATCCAGGCTATACCTCCCACCGCTGGGCAATGAAACAGAAAGCCGTGCGAATCGGGGTCCAGCATCATGTAGCGCATTTATTTTCCTGCATGGCAGAGCACGCTTACTCGGGAACAGCGCTGGGAATCTGCTGGGACGGAACCGGCTACGACCGCAGTGGTATCGTTCGGGGTGGGGAGTTCTTACACTGGGATGCTCAATCTCCCGTTAAACATATCGCCAGTTTTCGGACATTTCCCCTGCCGGGAGGGGAGAAAGCTGTGCGGGAACCCAGGCGCTCTGCCGCGGGCCTCCTGTATGAGATTTCAGGATTTGTCGCTCTGGAAAACCGCCAATTGAAGCGATGCTTCACCCGTGGTGAGCGCCAAAACCTGGCTACAATGCTGGAGGGTGGTATTAACAGCCCACCGTGCAGTTCAGTCGGTCGCCTATTCGATGCGGTGTCAGCACTTTTGGGGCTGACCGCACACACCAGTTTCGAAGGGCAAGCCGCTATGGCCCTGGAACATTGCGCGCGTGGAGTCAGCTCTAAAGACAGCTATCCCTTTAGTCTCATAAAGAAAGCAGATCAGTTGGAACTGGATTGGGCGCCTTGTATCAGCGCTTTGATCTATGATGAGAACCGATCGCTGCCGCAGCGGGCCGCAGCTTTTCACAATACTCTTGCACAAATGGCGTTGGCGGTGGCACTGCAGCAGGGAGAAAGGAATATCTTTCTCTCCGGCGGTGTTTTCCAGAATAAACGGCTCACCGAAACTGTTACCCAATTGCTGGAAAGTCAGGGCTTTTCTGTTCACAGCCACAGCGAGGTCCCCCCGAATGACGGTGGAATTGCCCTTGGCCAAATCCATTACGCTCACTGCATGGATGCCGCGGGCCAATCTCTGGGGGAGGAGAGCTCCTAGTGTGCCTGGGTATTCCGGGGAAAATTGAATCTATAGGGCAGGAGTCAGTTCTTGAGCGCACTGGTAGAGTCTCCTTCGGGGATGTCTGTAAATCTGTAAATCTGTCGCTGGTGCCTGAAGCGCAAGTAGGTGACTACGTGATCGTTCATGTAGGTGTCGCGATCAGCAAGTTGAGAGAAGAAGAAGCAAATAAAGTTTTCGAATTTCTTAAAACACTGGGTTGAGCCAGCCTGTGATGAAATACCTAAAGGAATACCGCAACAGCGAAACTATCCGGGCAATGGCAGCAGAAATCCGGAAAATAAGTTCTCATACATGGACCCTTATGGAAATCTGCGGGGGGCAAACTCACGCAATCGCAAAATATGGCTTGCAACAGCTGCTACCTGACGGAATTCAACTGGTACATGGCCCTGGCTGTCCGGTTTGTGTCACTCCCCAGCCAACCATTGATAGAGCTATCGCCATTGCAGCAATCCCGAATGTGATTTTCTGCTCTTTTGGCGATATGTTGCGAGTACCGGGCTCTGACCGCGACCTGCTAGAAGTCAAAGCTTCCGGGGGCGATATCCGTATCGTCTACTCGCCGCTTCAAGCACTCAATTTGGCAGAGCAGAATCCCGGTAAACAAGTCGTTTTCTTTGCGGTGGGTTTTGAAACGACCGCTACCGCCAATGCCCTGGTGCTTTCCCTCGCCAAGCAAAAGCAAATCAACAACTTTTACGCATTGATATCCCAGTTCCTGGTTACACCGGCAATTCAGTCGATATGTGCCCGTGAAGACTGCCGGATTCAAGGTTTCCTTGCTGCGGGTCACGTCTGCGCAATTACCGGATATCGGCAATACCGCAGCTTGGTGCAAAAGCACCAGGTTCCAATAGTGATTACAGGCTTTGAACCCCTGGATATCCTTGAAGGCGTACTCCGGTGTGTCCGTCAATTAGAGAGTGGCCGCTGTGAAGTAGAAAACCAATATCAGCGCGCGGTTACTAAAACGGGTAATACCGTTGCCCAGGACTTGATTAAACAGGTCTTTAAAGTAGCAACACAACAGTGGCGGGGTATAGGTGAGATTCCCGCTAGCGGTCTGGTATTGAACGACGATTACTCAGGATTTAATGCAGAACAAACATTCAATCTGCCAGCAGTTAGCATTTCTGAAAACAATGGCTGTATCAGTGGAGATATTATGCTGGGGCTGAAGAAGCCCGGAGACTGCCCTCATTTCGCCAAGACCTGCCACCCCCTGCAGCCGCTGGGAGCACCAATGGTTTCCACTGAAGGCGCTTGCGCAGCCTACTATCGCTACCGGAATCAGGTGGAATCGAATGAATCTACAGTGTCCAATTCCACCAAACGCTGAAGAGATCATACGTCTCGGCCACGGCAGCGGTGGGGAGATGACCCAACGCTTGATCGATCAATATATTCAACCTGTCTTCGATAACCCCTGGCTCTCCCAGGCCCATGACAGTGCAACACTTCCATGGAAACCGGATCAGCTCGTATTTACCACCGACTCCTTTGTTATCTCACCGCTTTTCTTTCCTGGAGGCAATATCGGTGAGCTTGCCGTTTATGGCACCGTCAACGATTTGGCCATGGCAGGCGCGGAACCCAAGTTTCTAAGCTGTGGCTTGATTCTCGAAGAGGGGTTGCCTCTGGAAACTCTTCAACGGGTTCTGACTTCGATGGCTGAGGCTGCCCGGAACTCAGGAATTACCTTAGTCACCGGCGATACCAAAGTAGTAGAGAAAGGGAAGGGGGATGGGCTCTATATCAATACCAGCGGCATCGGTACCCTAATAGGAGAACAACCCATTGATCCCAACCGCATTTGCCAGGGTGACTCTATTATCCTGTCTGGCGATCTCGGCCGCCATGGCATGGCGGTAATGGCCAGCCGAGAGGGACTCGAGTTTGAAAGTGATCTCCTCAGCGACTGTGCTCCACTGAATGGTGTAGTTGCACAAATGATCAATGCCGGAATTGAAGTCCACTGTCTTCGAGATCTCACACGGGGAGGGCTTGCCACTGCATTGGTGGAGCTAGCAGAAAACTGCGGGCGGACCTTCTTCTTGGAGGAGAGCAAGATACCTGTTTGTGATGCCGTGCAGGGCGCTTGTGAGTTATTGGGACTGGACCCACTCTATGTAGCGAATGAGGGGCGTTTTGTGGCTTTTGTCCCCGAAGCAGATATTGGGCTGGCACTTTCCATTCTCCGAAAAGCAACAGCAGATAGCAGCTTTGCGGCTATTGGTACTGTTGGGGGAGGAAATAGCTCCCAGGTTATTTTAAAAAACAATCTGGGATGTGATCGGTTATTGCAGCGTTTGCCTGGGGAGCAGCTGCCAAGGATTTGCTAGGCAGGAGCCCGCAAGAAGCCTCAAAAGCACAATTTATGTACAGTTTTTGAGAATATAGAATCAAAGCAATAAATTCTTAAAGAACATTGGGTACCCCATGACAATCTCTACATCCCTGGTTCTGCTTATCTCAATGCTAGTACTAGCACTGATACCTGGGCCGGGAGTATTAGCTGTAGTTTCCCGGTCAGTGACACTCGACTTGCGCCAGGGGTTAATTACAGTAGTGGGAGTTGTTGTAGGAGATTATTTCTTTATTTTGTTAGCTCTGCTTGGCTTAGCAACGCTAGCCGAAACCTTGGGGAGCTTATTCATAGTTATTAAATATGCTGGAGCTGCCTTTCTTATCTGGCTGGGAGTGAATCTCTTTCTCTCAGCAAAGAGAAGCCAAGTCGACCAAAACCAAAACGAAATAGCAACAAGCCAGTCCCGTAGCAGCTTTTCAAGTTTTCTATTGGGCTTACTCACCACGCTGGGTAATCCGAAAGCTATTCTTTTCTACGTAAGCTTCTTTCCAGCATTTCTCGATCTAACTCGAGTTGCTTCTTTGGACATTGCAATTATATTTGCAATTGCAACGCTAGCCGTAGGCGGTGTGATGGCCAGTTACGCGTACCTTGCCTGCAAAGCACGGTCAACAATCAGTCAATCAGGAAAGACCCCAGCTCTAAAATACGGCTCCGGGGCTTTACTTATAGGAAGTGGTGTTTTTATTGCGGCAAAAAGTTAGTGGCTCCACAAGGTGTAGAAGTAATAGGCCCAATTACTACTCTCTGTTAGTTAGTCTAAGGAAGACGGCCGTTATACTTAGCTTTAAAGCTACTCACTCATATCAGCCTGCTAATGCTACTTTTAGTGCCTTCCAGATTATTTTTGCATCATCCAGCGCTCGATGAACTGTGAATTTGTCAGAGCCCTCCAGCTTTTCGCGTTCATTCATGAATGCTCTTAAGTGATTTTCAGAGTCACCAATTAGCTCCTGAATATCCCTGAGTTCAAACTCCTGGTGAATACCAGTATCAGAAAAAAGGGCATTGCACCAAAAACTGTCCCAGCGCAGGGCATCACAATAGACAATCTGCCCTGAAAGAATCCTGTTTAGGCTATAAGCCACTGTAGTTGGATCTATACCCTCGGATTCTAGCTTTGATCGGGAAATGCTATGTATCGATTCAGCATCATCGGACCAATAAGACCAGTGTGGCACTGGTCTTATTAGCGCCTGGTATTCCACTGTTTCAGAGTAGAGGCCAACTTCTATAGGGTAACTCTGCTTGGCTAAGCCACTGGCTTCGAAGTCAATAATCCACATGATAAGAACGATAAGATATGGAAGAAAGGTAAAAGAACTTAGCGCCTCTTCCTTGCTACCTTCCAGTCTGTCTGCATTTTCAAGCCAATTGAACAAACATGTATCTTAAGATAGACTACAACTGATAATGATTATTATTTGTGGCTTACATTTAAACCCGGTAGATCGCTAAATACAAAGCTTCCCAGTATTGAAGACAATGTTTGCAACTACGAAACTCCATTTCTGTAAAGAATAAGCGCAATGTTCAAAAAATCCGCGACCTCTAAGCAAAGAAGGCTGGAAAACTTCAATGTCTAACCTGGTGGCTTTCCTACTTACTTATTTTGCTGTACTACTAGTTTTTGTAACCAGACATAAAGATCTACAGCCCGGCAGTTTTAAGCGCTTGCGAAGAATTGCCTGGTGGGTACTTCCGTTGAGTTCAATTCCTTATGGATTCCTATATGGCTGGGAAGTAGGAATACCCATCTGGCTTTGTGTCGCGATGTTCTGCGCTTTATTACAAGCGCTGCTCGCCCCAATCAAACCTAATTGGCTGCTTCGCCATTTTCCGCTGTCAGTAGTGGGCTTGTTGGTATTAGAGCAGGCTCTTCTGACTATCGGATAACTCTATGGCTGCTTCAATAAAAATCAGTTGGCAACAGGTCGCCCTGACCATTGTGCTGAGCATTATCTTGATGTTTTCCAGCACGGTGATGTTGTCGATTTACTGGCCGTCCGCCGAGCCAACAGAACGGATGGCAGCGGGATCTATGTTATCGACACTTTTATGGGTCGGATATATGAGTATGGGGTTACTCGCCGCCTCCACTTGGCGCGCAGCGGCATACCTGTTGTCTCTATTGCTGGTCATGCTCGGACTAAGCGCTCTTTCTTTTTTATAATTTTCGGTCTAGCCAACTTAAATGCAACAGCGTAGCAATATCCTTTTTTACGAAATTCACTCCTGGATTGGGGTGTTATTTTCTATCCTGCTATTCGTAATTTCCTTTTCCGGCGTGGTCGCACTATTTGGCCACGAGCTGACCCAATGGGAACGCCCCGAGCATCGTATTGCCTTCGATGCTGAAGCGCCTGTGGATGTAGATCGACTGGTCGCTCCGGTGCTCGCCGAGGCAAATATCGGTGAGGACAGCTTTTTTATGATCTCAATGCCAGACTACTACCATCCTATGCTGGAAGTGCTCTGGACTGATGCTGAAAGCGAGGAAACCGAGGTACGCCATATAAACCCCAATACCGGTGAAGTGCTGCCGCCCAGCGGCTCTGATTTCGCTGAGCTATTGACGTATATGCACACTGATCTACTGTTTCCCAGGCCTTTTGGACGCTACCTGGTTGGACTGATGGGCTTGGTGATGCTGCTCTCGATATTAAGTGGCATCATCATTCACAAGAAAATCTTTAAAGAGATGTTTAAATTCCGTGTGGATCGCAGCAGGCGGCTCAAATGGACAGACCTGCACAAAGTATTAGGGGTCTGGCCGCTACCGTTCCATATAGTGATTGCTTTTACCGGCGCAATACTTGGCCTGAATGGCATTATGATCCAGGTTGCTGCATTTTCTGCTTTTGAAGGTAATGTGGAAGCAGCAGTCGCCTCGGTAGTGGGGGAACATCCTGAGATAACTGGCGAGCCTTTGGAGTCCAGTAGCTATAATCAAATACTGCTGCGCTACCAGAACCAAGTGCCTAATGCGAAACCTCAAACCATTTATGTGGAGGCCTACGGAGATCGAAATCAGGTTGTCCAAGTCTCGGGCCAAACAAACGAGGCGCTGGTGCGCTTTGTAGATGTCAAATACCGCAGTGAAGATGGCGAAGTAGTTAATATCAATAACCCCGTGCAGGACTCAGGTCCGTTTATGCGGGTGTATTTTTCACTGACTCCACTTCACTACGCACTCTACGGTGGCTTCCTGATAAAAGCCCTGTACTTTGTGTTGGGATTGGCATTGTGTTTGATGATGGTAACGGGCACCGTTATCTGGCAGGTTCGCAAGGCACAGAGGCAAAAGCTCCCCTCTGGTGATATCAATACCCGAGGTTCCGGCTGGTTCCTCAGTTTGCTCACGGTAGGGGTTTGTGCCGGTTTGGTTGTCGCCACCGCGGCCACTTTCTATGCCAATAAGCTGTTACCTCCCGGTAGTGGTGGCGATCAGCGCTTTCACTGGATTGAAATGGTGTATCTCTCTGTATGGGGGGTGGCCATAGCCTGGGCGATATTGCGCCGCCAGATAAAACCTGCATTAGCAGATCTCTCACTTTGCGCAGGCCTGCTGCTGTGCGGTATCCCTATGCTGAATGCACTGGTAACGGGGAACGGTCTGCTGGTCCCCTGGAAGTCCGTCACTTTGCCAGTGGTCCTCACTGACCTGGGTGCCCTGGTAATGGGGGGCATTTGCCTCTATACGAGCCGATATATCTATAGGCAGGTATCCCAGTCAAAGCTGTCTGCAGATATACCCCAAGTTGTTGCCGCCCAATAACGGGCTATTTCCTGCGAGATGGCGAATGCCATCTCGTAAACTCTATAGAATCTGTACGGCGTTGGAATATGGCCCTGCAACCTATCCCAACTACACACTTTACCTTCCTTCCACTCAATCACTCTCGAAGAGAGTGGTATTTGCTTTCAAGCATTTAGAGGACGCTACTTTTTCCACAACTTACATATAGGATGAGTGTGGAGTTGAGCTGGATAAACCCAAAACGTTCTTGCCCCCTCCCGAATCAAGATATTCCCTAACTTCCGTCGCCGGGTATGGAAACATCAAAACCATTCAAAATAGCAGAGACCTGATGATAGCCAGCCACGAGAAAGACCAGCTCAGCGGCACCTTCATCACCAAAAGCACTAACGGCCATCTCCCAAGTAGCCTGTGGCAAGCGGCCGCCGGCTGCAAGTGATGCGGCGACATCATAAGCAGCAGCCTCCTCAAAAGTCAGGTCTATTGGGCGCTGGCCTGCCGCGATAGTGGCAATTTTACTCCTCGCCAACTCACTCTTCTCCCCAATAATCGTATGGGAGTACAATTCATAACCCGCTTTAAACCTGGCTCCGGTCACCAGAATCGCGACCTCCCTGGAGGTCTTGGGCAAAACAGGCTTATCTGCAATGGCCTTGATATAGTCCCACCAAGGCTTCCCATACCTGGGATATTGCAAAGCCGGAGCCCAAGGCCCTAGCAAAGCCCCATCCTTGCGCTTCTTGATAAAACCCGAGAAATAACTCTTCATCTCGGTGCTCATATCTTCGTAGAGAGGTTTCTGTTCTTCGTCGAGTTCTTCAGGCGGGATGGCGGGGATACGCAATTGACACCTCTCTTTTAAAATCTACTGTTGAGATTTATCACTTCCAAAGATCCTACTTACGCAAAGCGTGAGTTCGGGAAATCTTGTCTGAGGAGACCCATTCAAGGATAGATCAGCCACCAAATTTTGGTTCAGGAAGCCCTCGGACACCGAGCCCATGAATCGCCAGGATACAGCCAGGCTGAGGGTGCCGAGCCAGCTCTTCTTTAGTAAGGAATGACTGCTGAGATGTGACAAACAGTGTCTCGTAGTTCTTACCGCCAAAAGCGATGCAGGTAGGGCTGCGAATCGGCAGGTCGATCTCTCTATCAAGCCTTCCTTTAGGGTCTACTCGCAAGATTTTGCCCCCAAGGTTCAACGCAAACCAGTAAAACCCCTCCGTATCTACCGTTGCACCGTCGACAATTCCTGGTTGTCGGTCTTCTATGGAAAAGAAAGGGCGCCGGTTGCTAATCCGGCCGTCACTGATATCCAGATCGAATACGTAAACCATATGTCCAAAGGTATCCCCGAAATACATTCGCGTATCTTCAGGGTCAAAAGCAATGCCGTTGGCTACAACAAAGCGAAAATCCTTATCGGCCTTTCGGTAGGTTAGATCGGGTTCCAAACAATAGAGATAGGAAGATTTGTCTTTAAAACGCACATCCATGCTACCGCACCAGAAACGCCCATAGCGGTCCACTTTGCCATCATTCAAACGACTGTGGGGCCTACCGGGTTCAGGATTAACGATTGTATCGACACGCCTGTTTTCCAAGTCGATCGCAAAGAAACCGGACCGCCCCCCTCCGATCATTCCACCTCCACGGCGGAAGCCAAAAGAGCCTATTTGTTCAGGCATCTCCCAGGTCTTGCATTCACCTGTCTCGATACTGAAGCGTTTTATGGTTGGAGGCCGAGCATCAGTGGGGTCAGGCTCGGGGTTAACGTGATCAGCCCAATAAATAGACATATCTTCCGCTGACCAGATTGGCGTTTCGCCCAATCCATCATTGCACTCCCATAGACATTCGATTTCTACCATCGTAAATCCTCCAAAATGAAAAGTGCGTATTTACGCCGACGACGGGAATGAATACCTAATCATTAATAACGCTAACTCTGTATTTGCAAGTTAAGAGCTCACAAAAAAGGCCGGATAAGAATACCCAGCCAAAAAAAACAACAGCGCTCGACTAGTCGCTAAAGAGTCATCAAAAACTGAAAGTCCACTCGGGAATCCAATTTAAAGCCCAGGCTTCCATTACTTTATCGAGCCCACTCAAGACCAGGACCCCAAGCAGTAATAGTATAAGACCCAGCACTGTTTTACCCCCAATCGCGACAGCCCCTACTGACGGTGATAGTCGAGTGTAAATCTGCCTCGATAGCCCCCCAGCCACTAAAAGCGCTGCACCGGTACCTAGCCCGAAAGCAAACATCACCATAAATGACTGCCCCAACTGTTGGCCCATGGAGGCGAGAGCTATAGCTGCACCCAGGGTAGGGCCAACACATGGCAGCCAGATGATTCCGGTAAGGAAGCCAATACCAAACTGCCCAGCCCAAGCTCCATCACCGGTATTGCTCGACCCTGCGGTGATTTTTGATAAGCGCAAGGTCAGCCAATCGGAAAGTGGTTTGATCAACAAGACTAGTGCAACCGCCACTAACATTATCGCGGCAATATAGCGGAAGAGTTCTGGGTCTAATCCTAAGGAGACCAATAGAAAGCTCAGCACCGTACCTGCCAATGCAAATGACAAGCTCAGCCCAATAGCTAACGCGTACGGCCCCCAGCGCCCGGCACTATTAGAAGCCCCGACAACCATTGGCACCAATGGCCAAACGCAGGGAGAGAGAATACTGAGAGTACCCGCGATCAAAGCCAGGGGGATGGCGCTAAGCTCAAGCATTGTCAGTACAAGCCTTAACTGAATCGAAGATATTCTGCTGAATTACATCGGCACGAGTTTCGGCAACACTGAACCACACCTGTTGCTCTCCATTAAACAGTAGTAGCGTTGATTGCCGAGGAGCGCGGAAGTGCTTAACCCACATTTTCTGGGAGTCGAAATCCACATTCAGGATCGTAAGGCCACACTGGGCATTGTCCCTCTGAAACTGCGCCAGAATCTCGCCCTGCTTTTTACAGGTTGGACACCAATCTGCTCTCACATCGATCAAAATGGGTCGTTTGGCGGCTTGTAACTCCTTGAATCGTTCTTCGGAAAATGGCTCTGATGCTAGAGCGAATGGCATAGAAAAAACTAATGTAGCGGCGATCAAGGTGCGAAGAGCTAAGCGGATAAATTTCATACAATCCATATCCTTAGTGGCAGGGTATAAGCCCCAATTTGAAGACAATCTGTTTAGATACCCACCTTGGTCGTACTGGAGTGCAAATTCTTACAATAAGGCTAAGAGGATTTGTTTGACTAGGAACCCTGGGGCGATTCTCTGTGTATTCAGGAACGAAGAAGGCTAACTGGAGGAGGGCGATGGCCTCATTGTCATAAAGTAACAACCAGGTGAAGTTGGAGGCTCCAAAGAACTTATAAGATCTGTGGGAGTCCTACCTGTTATCGCACTAATCACAGAGTTTTTCGGAAAAGGATTTTGGCCAGGTCTATTGAGATATGGTCTACGAAGTAGATGGATTTTAATACGACGACACCTGCACTCTCCAACATCAAAACCACCAAAAATTGGTGCTTTGCAGTGTCAGTACTTATTGCTATTGGAACCCATATAGCACTGATAGTTGTTCCAGTATCAATAGCTCCAGGTCCAACTCCTAGGACCAACACGTCGCTAGAAGTCAATTTACTGGCCCCATTTACTCCTCTGCCTTCTACGTCTCCGCCAACTGCTGAAGAACCGAGCGCAGTATCAAAGCAGGATACCGCTCCGACAGATGGAGTAACCGTTACTAGCCCGCCAATACCTGATAGTTTGAATAAGGTGAAGCCAGCCAAAATAGAAGAGCCACCACCCAAATTGGAAGGAGCATTAGAGGCAAGGCCCCATTCCGAGGATCTCCCAACTGCGCCAAGGTCAGGGCGACAACCGTCTGTATTCAATCCCGCTCTTGAGAGAAAAATAGCCAGGGAACGCAACAAAGTCCGTCGATATCAGCCTACAGAAAACAGATACCAGACCTCGACAGGAACCTTTGTTCAAGTTGGAGACCGCTGTTTTGATGTTAAAGAGCTACCTGCTACAAATACAGATAGTGATCTAAACCCATGGTTTGGTGCGAAGTGTCCAGATAATTCCAGATCACAAGCAGAAATCGATCGATTGGCTGAGAAATATGGGATTCCATGAAACTGCTGGAGTAACTTTTTATAAATGAAAGGGTACCCAACCTTCACCAGCTGTCTTGAAACATGTAGTTATCAACTCAACTGGTGAAAGTCTTACACCTTTACTGTCTTCCCTTGAAGGTTAGTGAGCCTTACCGCCTGAACGTTCAAATCCAGCATAAGGGTGGTATAGAGTTGATTGCAGGCCTGAGTGACGCTCCCGAAGATCTTGTGGCATATCTCCCAGGTGGACCAAGCGAGTTGGTTCAGCAGCCGCTATCCAACGGTCGGCGAAGTTGTCCCACGAGTCAATATGCTTATGGGCAGACTTGGAATCCTTGAAATGCTCGTAGATAAGCACGTTTCCATCATCGGTTACGTAATACTGGTAGTTCAGGGTTCCACCTTCTTTCTTAGTTGCTGCGACCATCTCATTCACAACAGCTTTGAACTCCGCTTCATGTCCCTTTCTTATCTTTCCTTCGATAATCCAACCTACGTTATTAAACATGCTTGCTACCTCATTATCGAAAGTATCGTTTAACCATATAACACCGGAAGAGTTTTAAAGTACAATTCAAGGCGCTTAAGTGGTGTGTTGAATTGTAGATGATTTTTGGGAAAACTCATTCCGTCACAGGCAGTGGAAAAAATCAAATTAGCTAAAGCAGGATATGGGCTTCTGGTCAGAACGTGACAGTCAACCAAGTAGCACTACAATATATGGAAAAAAGATCAGCTTAACTGGTAACTATGGCTTTGCTCATAGCTTATTCTGAATGACCTGAGATTACTATGCATCTTATGGGTATAAGTATGGCCGATAACAAGTGAGCGGGCAGAGCCCATTTGTTAAGCTCACACGCAACACATTTTATTTACACTTGGCTCGAAAATCTGGCAGCCACTCTAGCTTATCCGAATTAAGGCTGTATTAAAGATATTATGACAAAGCCGATACTTACAAAACTCAAATATTGTCTTGTTAGCATCTTCAGAGGAATTAGCCAAGTTATCCTTCAAAAAAACGCTTTGAGTGGCTTTTTATTCTTACTTGGTGTAGCACTTAACTCAGCTGCAATGGCTCTTGGAGTTATACTTGGTGTTACCACCGCGACTATCTGTGCGAGTATTCTAAATTACCCCGTAAAACAAATTGAAGATGGACTATTTGGGTACAATGGAGCTTTGATCGGTGTAGTCATATTCTTATTATATGCACCATCCCTAATGACTGTTTTATTGATTGTCGGTGGAAGCGCTTTAACAGTCTTGATCATGCGCTTTATGATGCTTCACTTTGTCCTTCCTCCTTATGCTGCACCATACATTCTGGTGATATGGGCTATATGGATATTGGCTTTAACGCTAGATGTAGTGCCAACTGCAACATTCGAGAACGAAAACACTTCGACCTGGGGGATATTCGAAGGTATAGGCCAAATTATCTTTCAGAACAATGCCATTACAGGTATTTGTTTTTTAATTGGAATTTTTATCTCGAATAAGTCTCATGCATTTTGGGGCATTATTGGTGGATTACTTGCCACATTACTGGCCATGTTCCTAGCTTTATCACCAACATTAATCCTTGCAGGACTCTTTGGTTACAACGCTTCTCTGAGCGCTATTGCATTATCAAATGGAAGTAAGCAGTGGCTGGCCCCACTTACAGGAAGTGTATTAACTGTTCCAATCGCAATGGCTTTTATGAGTGCTGATATTATTGTATTAACTTCGCCATTTGTTATCGCTAGCTGGATCATATTATTGATACAGAGGAAGCTTACATTAACTCATTAATCCAGCTAATTAGAGCAATCTTTGCCGCAATGCAGGTATTGTGCCCCATGATAAGTCACCAATTAATTATTTTTGATCCTGTATTAGAGATAAAATAGCTAATGATAGCAATGAAATCCTTCAACACCAGGTACCTGACCGCGACAGAGACCTTTATTAAAATAGGGGGCCACTGTTTGATGTAAGAAACCTGACCGCAAAAACATAAAAGCTGACTTAAAGTCATAATTCGGAATTAAATATATTAATCCTTCAAAATCGCACCCAGATATTGAACGTCTGTCATAAAAACATGCCCTCCGAATCTGCGAGTGGACAATTCTAAGCTTCAAGCTTGGAGTCTTTCATTACCTGTTGGATACCTGGATGCCTACTGGGCATTATCAGAAGATAAAGAACCCGGTTATGCCAACAAGTAGATCTACATAACAATTGAAGTTTATGGCATGACGAATCCAGCTAAACTCATATAATTGATTTGCAAACCCCTTGGTAGCTCTACAAGAGAGCCATTTACTTTCTACCCGGATTCAGAATTTTTCACTGCATAATTTATCAGACTGTCAGCGGTGGAACCAGTCAGTGCCAGCGGCATACTCTTACTCACGAGGAATAGTTCAATGGGCATGATACTCACAAAGGATGGCGCCGAGATCTACTATAAGGACTGGGGCTCAGGGGAGCCAATTGTGTTCCACCACGGCTGGCCCTTAAGTAGCGACGAATGGGACTCACAGATGCTCTATTTCGTAAAGCAAGGATATAGGGTCATTGCTCACGACAGACGCGGTCATGGCCGCTCAAGTCAGATTCCAACAGGCCATGACATAGATCACTATGCCTTGGATGCAGCTGCGATTACAGAACACTTAGGCCTGAGCAACGCCATACATATCGGGCACTCCACAGGAGGGGGTGAGGCGGCTACCTACGTCGCTCGATATGGCAAAGGGCGCGTCGCAAAGCTGATCCTGGTAGCGGCAGTCCCGCCAATTATGGTGAAAAGTGATATAAATCCAGAGGGCATTCCGATAGAGGTTTTTGATGACTTCCGCAAACAACTTCTAGAAAATCGTTCACAATTTTACCTTGATGTTGCAAGCGGACCATTCTACGGTTTCAACCGGTCAGGGGCAGTAGTTTCTCAGGGAGCTATCCAAAATTGGTGGCGTCAAGGCATGATGGGTAGTGCCCTGGCCCATTATGAAGGTATTAAGGCATTCTCAGAAACCGATTTCACGGAAGACTTAAAAAAGATAAATGCGCCAACACTAATAATGCATGGAGATGATGATCAGCTTGTGCCAATAGAAACTTCCAGTATGCTTTCTGCCAAACTTATCAAGAATTCAACACTAAAAGTTTATACTGGGTATTCTCACGGAATGCTCACAAACAATTCCAGTATACTTAATTCCGACTTACTCGCCTTTATAAAAAGCTAAGGAGCCTCTGAATAATTCCGTAATGTCTCTGTGGACCTTGAAGGCTACAAATATTGAGTGCAGCTCTTTACAAGGGCTGCAAAAGCAAAGGCAAGCGAACTCTGTATTGGGAAAACCTCGAAGCTCAAGAATTCGAATATGTACTAACCACGCCCAAAATAGTGACATCCGCCAATATACCTTTTCAGGTCGGAATAGCAGATTCGGTCAGTACAGCTTCCATTTGGCGAATTGACTGGGCCCAACTGACTTTTGCCAATTTTGCGTAGTCAGTATTGAGGAGCGTATGTGTCAGGGTAACGATGGTACCAAGCTCGCTGTCCCTGAATACAACTTCGACCAGAGACGCATTCTCTTGCGGCTCAGTGCCGTTTGGCAGGTTGAGATTACAATGCTCATGGACTTCAAAAATTAAACGCTTTGGCCTGTCAACGTCGCGATATATACCGGACATAACGCAGGAACTGCCATTTGGAGCGCTCATCTCAAAAGCAAAGCACCCGCCAACCTTGGCAGTGAGATTGAGTACACGTGTCGTGAAATTGTCAGGACCCCACCATTTTTCAACCATGCTCGGTATGACCCAGGCATCAAAGACCTTATCCGGCGTTGCCCGAACTGTATAAGAGATAGGTTCGGTTCGAACATCACTTTGAGAAGTAAAATCGATCACTATTTCACCTTATTCTTTTAAGTAGGGGGCTTTCTGTGGTCTATCAACAGTGAAACATACTATTGCTGCCCTCCAGTACCATTCAATCGAGTTTACCAGCCTATATGATCGAAATTAGATAGTTATGATAGAAATTGTTGCTGCCACTTGAGGCACGATCTTTCTATATTCAGTGTATAAGTAGTGACATATTGACCTAATTTTTATCACTCAATACAGTTACCCAGAAGGCTAACTATAATCAACGGTAATCCTTGGGTGTCTAAAGCCCAGGCAATCAGGCTGTGCTAAGAGTTTCCTTGCTTTGCCCGACAGAAAAGCACCTACCAAACCAGGATAAAAGCAAACAAGGTCGACATTGCCGCTCTCGAAATTATCTAAAGTTGATTGGCAGTAAAAAGAACTCAGCTGTAAGCGTGCCTCCAATATTCTCCGTGCCGCTACCCACGGCATGGCGAAGTCTGGATGCTTAAGAGGGTGGGCCATTCACAACCAATTCAAAATTCATGGAGGTTCCAATAACATGGTTGATAACCAGCCAGGCAGCGGAGCTGAGAGCCCTATGGCTCAATCTGATATTAGGCAGTTTTATCACGGCTCTCGAAAGAATCTTAGTCCTGGGGATCTCGTCACAGCCAGCGATCCATTTGGCGCTATGGGTGACAAGACTGACGTGTCGCTCACCTATATGTCACCCAACCTGGATGCAGCCATCTGGGCAGCAGAACTCGCCGAGGGTAACGGCCCGCCGAGGGTCTATGTCGTGGAGACAGAAGGTGATATTGAAGATGCGACCGAACTTTTAAGCGAGCAAGCACCGCGCCACCCTTATATGTCACATCGATCGAAGGGGCAGGTACGAGTTAAATCGGAAATCCGGGAGTGGACTTACTATCACGGAACACGAGCGGACCTAAAAACAGGGGATATGCTCATGCCGGGAAGCAATCCAAACTTCGGCCAGGAAGCACTCAGCCATATTTACCTGGCCCGGACACTCGATGCTGCAATTTGGGGGGCAGAACTGGCACTTGGGGACGGTCCGGAGCGTATCTATATCGTTGAGGCAACAGGGCCAATCGAAGATGACCCCAATGTGACTGATAAGCGGTTTCCTGGTAACCCTACAAAGTCATTCCGGTCTCTCAAACCTTTACGTGTAATAGGAGAGGTGAAAGATTGGCAGAGCCACCCAAAGGAAGCACTGGAAGCCATGAAGACAGGTATTGCGGAGCTGGCTAAACAGGGTATGGGCCCTATTGACAACTGACAGGGTGTTACAGGTATTTCAATCGAACAAAAATCTGAACAAGTTTTACTCAGATAAAAGTAGCCTTGATGATCTGAGCACATGCTGAAACTGTTTTTTATGCGTAGCTAGAAACGGCAGCCTTTACATATGGGTGCTTGACCTTGGATACAAGCAACAACACTGTCTCACCATAGACTCGAATCCTAACACGTTGATTGGGATGATTATCAAGGTCACGCCAAAGCCCCAGCCATTGCCTAACGATTTTTCACCGATATACTTATTAAGATGGAAAAAAATCACGACAACCTGAATACTGTTTTCCAAGCTTTGGCTGATCCAACACGACGCGCTGTCATTCAGCATTTGATAGAAGGACCAGCGTCAATTACCGAGCTCGCAGAACCATTCGAAATGGCACTCCCTTCGTTCATGAAGCACATTGGTGTGCTGGAGGATGCGGGCTTGATTCGCTCCAAGAAAACCGGTCGCGTGCGAACCTGTGAGATAAAACCTAAGCAACTGACAGCGGCACAAAAATGGATCAATACACAAACGGCCATATGGGAAGGCCGGATGGCTCGGATGGCGAGCTATGTCGAAACGCTCGATGCAGAAGAGCAGGATGACTAAGTACAACAGAGGTAGATGACCCAACAATACAGATCCCATGGGCATAAGCCAATTTCTCGCCCTCCATCCCACCTAGAGTTGAAGCTTTAACCGCACGGAGCCATTCGCCGGTTATCCATTGACCTAACAATTACTATTAACTATAGTTATCCAAAAAGCTAACTATCATTATTTTTTGTACTCGGCCGTTCACGCTTTGCAAATATCGCAGAGGGATTCGCATGAGCCAAGATTTATCCCACGACACCATATCGATCAGTAGAACGATCAAGGCACCGAGAGAGCGGGTATTTTCCGCATGGGAAGACCCGCAAGCCCGCTCGATATGGGGGCCTCCCTCAGAAGATGAAGCAATCGAATTTCTCGAAAATGACTTTCGTGAAGGAGGCATTGACGTACATCGATGCGGTCAAAGTAGCGATCTGCGATTCCGGGTTGAAACACACTATTACGAAATCAGAAGGCCACATCGGCTATTGTTCACCGAACGTGTAACTACGGATGGCTCTCCACTGAGTATCTCTTTGGTTAGCGTGGAGATCGGCAATAGTGAAAGCGTGACAGAACTCAAGGTAACAATACAAATCGCCTCCCTGGCCGGCTCGGGAATTATCGAGGGAACTCGCAATGGATGGCAGCGCGCTCTTTCTAATCTGACTGCATACTTGGAAGCAAGAAAAGTAGAAGCCGAATAGAGAAAGGCAATATTGTTTCTCTTCGGGCTTCAATAGCCATTGAGTAACAGTCCAAGTACAACCCGCAGCATCATTTGGACCAATAGAACCAACAGGGAAGAACTTGTGCGAAAAATAATTGTAAACACGTTTATTAGCCTGGATGGTGTGATGCAGGCCCCTGGCGGTCCGGAAGAAGACACTACAGGGGGCTTTGAGCTTGGTGGATGGGTAGCGTCCTATTTTGATGAAGGTGTTGGTGAATTTATGGGCAAAGTGTTTGCAGCTCCATTTGAGCTACTGCTTGGCCATCGGACTCACGACATTTTCGCTGCGCATTGGCCAAAAATTGCTGCTGACCCTCCGCCTGAGGGTGTTGATAAAGGCGAAATCCAGCTGGCCAAAAAAATCGACGGTACAACACGATACGTGGCTTCTCGCACGAAACCTGAGTTTACCTGGGAAGGCAGCGAGTGGCTGGGGGATGACCCAATCTTGAGGCTTCGTGCAATCAAGGCTAGCAATGGCCCTGACTTGCTGGTTCCGGGCAGTGCCGATTTTATTCAAACTCTACTCAAAGCAGATCTGGTTGATCAGTTTAAATTACTGATTTTTCCTTTGGTCCTGGGTAACGGGAAACGCCTTTTCAGTTCCGGTGTGATCCCTGCAGCGTTCCATGTACAACAAGCCATGACGACAGATAGTGGTGTAATTTGTGTGATCTATGTTCGAGGCGGAAGTATCACGACTGGAGATTTCTCCCTTCAACGAGAGTAGAGCCTGCATTCTAAGCGCAAGTTGAGATAGATAAATAGAGATAGGAACTCGAAAGTTATGGAGCCCATCATTGACTTGATATTCAAGGGAAGCTGCCTAGAGGCGATGGCACATTATGCCGATACACTCGGCAGTAAGACCAGATCTGGGGCGCTCGCCAGATATCCCGACATAACTATCAATGCCAGAGCCTTTCATCAGAGTTAACATTCGATCCGTTCAAACCCCAAGGAGATGTCAAAATGACAGAACTCGTTACCTGTCTTTGGTTCGACTACGGCGAAGCAAAGAAAGCGGCGGAATTCTATGCAGCAACTTTTCCTAACAGCCATGTCGATCGTGTTAATGCGGCTGCTGCCGACTACCCCGGTGGCCATGAAGGCAGTGAGCTAACCGTTGAACTGACTATCCTCGGGCGCAAGTTTATAGGTCTGAACGGCGGCCCAAATCTAACGCCGAATGAATCGGTCAGTTTCATGGTTGTCACCGAAAACCAGGAGGAAACTGACCGTTATTGGAATGCGATTGTAAATAACGGTGGGCAAGAGAGCGCCTGCGGTTGGTGTAAGGATCGCTGGGGTCACTCGTGGCAAATTACGCCAAAACTACTACTCGACCTTACAACGAATTCCGACCGTGACAAGGCAAAACGCGCCTTTACCGCGATGATGACCATGAGAAAGATCGATATTGCGACGATTCAAGCAGCTACGAATTAGGTTTGAAGTAATGGATAGATATCACGAAAGAGTATTTAAACTGGGTATGGCCAAACCCCGAACTAATGGCGCAAGGCCCTAACAAGCTGAGTGACACTGCTCTCATCATGGTCAGTCCCACTAGACAATGCAAGAGCCAAATGTATGAGGGTCAGATAGTGAGACGCTTAGTGGTTTGGAATGTGATGTCGTTGGACGGCTGCTTTGAAGGCACCGCCCCATGGTCATTGGACCATCACGCAACAGTGTGGGGCGACGAATTAGAAGCCTTCTCTCTTCGACAGGGTGATGAAATCGGCACCTTGCTATTCGGATGTCGCACCTATAAAGGGATGGCCGATTATTGGCAAAACGAAACTGGGGCGATTGCGGACATGATGAACTCGCTTGAAAAAGCCGTGATCTCTCGCACGCTAGAAACCGCCAATTGGTCAAATACTCGTCTACTGAAAGGCGAGGCGGCCGAACATGTTCGCGCGCTCAAAAAAGAGACCGGGAAGAGGGATATCTTCGTATTTGGTAGTTCGAATCTTGTAGCTACTCTTCTCAGAGAGGGTCTAGTAGACGAGTACCGGATATGCCTGGCACCTATCGTACTAGGAGCTGGCTCACCTCTCTTCAAGCCCGACGGTATCCAGAAAAATTTTAAGCTGATGCGGGCAGGTACCCTTGAAACGGGCGGAGTGGTCCTTCGCTACAAGTGCCTATAAAGGGGCGAAATGTTATTGCAACCAGCTGCTAGGCATGGTTTGTATCATTAACCTAAAAGAGTCTATGGGAAGTGGGTCACGATGAAGTTCCAATCTCTTCGATTGCCACTTGATCTGGATAGAAGGCAATACGCCCGTTGATCACCCCGGCAAAGTCAAAAGCAGCTTCATAGGCCCATGCAATAGCTTCTCCGCTATCATCGATTGAGAAGTAGCTGGCATCGCCTTTCAGTGGGCAATAGCTTGTCTTTCCCTCTATAAGGGAGAGGGGAGCAAGAACATCTTCTTTTGGGAAGTAGAATACGGGGTCGAACATATCTTTTGCGAGTTCTGTAACTCTCAAAGCATTACTACTCTCGGCAATCACCTTGCCACCACGACGCACACGCACTGTCCTAGGCACAATCTTGGCGCGCATAAGGTGTCGGGGTTCTTTGGGGTTGTGGATTGTGTCACTAGACATCGTAACTTCTGGATAGGGCATTGATCTTTCCTTTCAAGGTATTGGCCTGAAGCGATAAGCGGGCCGCATTTACCCAAATAGAGATACACACTTATAAGAGTAAGCGAACAGCGAGCCTTCATGTCACCTCACTTGGACTCAATAGTTAGCGCTGATACGACCTTCGATGCATAAATTGTGGACGATTGCCGCCGAATTACGAATTTTCCAGATCCCGTTGAAACAATAGGGGTGGCATGGTCACGACTGATTTTGATGGTATCACCTGCTTCGCACGCGTTAGCCAACTTCCTAAAGTACCTCTCCAATTCCAGCGATTAGTAACAGTGTAAATTGGTACCGTGTGTACTAGGCGTACGGGAAGTGGTGACCAATATCAACCAATCCTTCACCACTCACAGATTTGCCAGAGCATCTATACCCCAAACATAGAAACCCTTGGGTCTCCAGGGACAGTTCTCTGATTTCGGGATAGGACCCCAAATTGCAGGAAACGTAATCGTTTCAATTAATTAGACTGCCCCCTGGGTTTTCCTTTAATGATTAAGTAGGCTTGGGTGTACTTTTCGTTTACCTACCATCCCGGTAACAATTCTCCCAACTTCCTGTTCAGAGGGAAGCTGTGCTACGTCATACGCGAACCATGCCACTGAGTCTGCATTTTCCACCGCTTTGACTTCAGTGAGCTCTGCCATAAGTGTTGCCGCTGCATCTTGTCCGCGTAACTGATTGAATGCCTGCTGTACAACAAGCTTGAACGCTTGATCATGGGTTTTACCATTGTCCTGATGGAACTTCATCCATATAGCGCCACCTTCACTAATAGCTTGATCTAATTTATCCGCAATGCCTTCATCATTGAAATATTTATGATCCACGGTTTGCGCATATTTATGTGTTCCTTCATGGATTAGAGTAACAATGCAGAATACCTCACCTTTTTCCCAAATTTTACTAAAACTCAAGCAGATAGGATTTTGATTGGGCTTCATAAAGCTTCCCCCCTTAAGTTGCCCTCCACCAGCCCATGACAACTTACAGAAGTTTGAAATTGATCTGCCCCAACTTTCCGTAAAGGGCACAAACACAAACCCGGCCGCATTTTTCGAAGGGTCCTCAATACTAAATGGATATCCTATCGTCGATATGGTAGAGCATTGAACTTTACACAAGGTGGGCATCATTTTTACATCCGCACACTCCACATCACCACTCAAGCCTATCTGGGTTTTACTGAGTTTTTGGAGTATCGCATTTACGCAATTTGAATATCTTTGTGGCGGGCAATCCATAGGGAGGCCGAAGTAGTAGGAGACTAAATTTTTAAACTTATCAGGAACCTTATCAGGGTATGTAATCGCTACAGTGCACATATCTATCGCTCGTTTTAAGATAGTTTGTGCTTCATCCAGCCAGTTTTCGAGTGATTTTTTGACCTTCGTTTGAAAAAGTATCGGCGAATTATCCTCTACCAACACGGTAAAACTCACTTCCCGGTTGATACTGCGGCTCACTATTTTTGTCATAATTATTCTCCTGCCTTTTCCTGCTACTTTCAGCGATGGAATTCACTGTTTTTGCTCTGATGCCAAACCAGAGCAAAATAGAATATATAATATTACTTAGCACGACTGTACATTAATATTCTTGAAATCATTCAGGAATAGCACTTCTTAACAATCCACCTCGAATTAAAGTGTCTTGCAATAATTCTTCTGGAGATTACTCATAGATTAATATTGTGGAGGGATTGAGGTAGTTCGCAGTATTTTGAGTCACTTTAACTGATTTTTGCTGATTTTGAACTGGGCTAGTAATTACTGAGCGTCGGCCACTACGAAACCCTGCCTAATCCAGCCCAATTAAGATGTGGTATTGATAAATCAATTTGCAGCAATGACCTGACTGATATAAAAAATCTCAACTTATCAATAAGTTAAAACTGTTTCGCCCAATATTCCCCTAGGTTGTACTTGCTAAAAAGGGAGAAGGGAAAAATACACCGCGCATGTGACCCTATGAGGCATGGATGCCGATTAAGAGCTTACAGGGATGTATTCACAGCGTATCTCGAGTGCGGTGTATTCTTTCCTTCCACCCCAGTAGTAACTAACCGACCATTCAAATTAGGGCAGTCGCTTATAGGAATAAGCTTTTCCACCTTGACGAAGAGTAAATGAGCGGGCAGGATTCGTATCGCCCTCTTCAAACTCAATAGTCAACCCTGGGACCATCTTCGATGCGTAGATTGTGGACGATTGAGGTCGAATTACGAACTCTCCATATTCCGCTGAAACAATAAGACCTGTATAGCCACGGCTGACTTCGACAATATCATCTGTTCCGTGCCCATAGCGCCCGACACCTCTCAAAAGCACCTCCTCTGGTAAAGTGATGAAATCTGGGGCAGAGACAACCTTGGTAGATACCGTCTGCTCGGGGTTCAAGAAGTGATGGCCAATATCATCCAGCCCTTCACCGCTGGCAGTATCTGCCAAGGCAACAACACCCGCTCTCCGCGCTGGGTTAAAGCCCATAAATGTACGCGATCCATCACTGCTGCCATTGGACCAATAGTAAGTCTCTCCATTGGTGGTTGTCCTGCGCCAACCCAGGGCCATACGAGTGATATCACTGCCTCCCGGCCTATCAATTGACAGCATTAGCCGCGATGCTGCAACCAAATCCTTAGGACCTCGACCGTTGATAAACAAGTCGAGAAGTGTGAGGAGATCGCTGGCTGTAGATCGTAAACCACCAGCCGGTGAGAGCACTCCATCGCTTGTTGGGCCGATCGGGCTGAGATAAAAGTCATGGCCTTGAGCTCGCCGAGCAGACTTCTTAGGATCATCCTCTAAAGTGGTATCACTTAGCCCTAAAGGTCCCGTCACACGCTCTCGCAGTATCGTTGCAAAAGAGCGGCCTTCCTTCAAAGCAAGTCCTTGACCTAAGAGCCCAAAAGCCAGGTTTGAATAGCTGAATTGAGTACCCGGGCTAGCTTTCAGATGATAGCTTGGCAAGCCACCATAGAGCTGCTCAAAGGAATAACCAGCGTACTTATTGGGCGCATCGGGTGCCGATGCAGCAAGATTATTTGGTCTTAGTGGAAGAGAAGCACTATGGGTAGCCAGGTCGGCGAGAGTGATTTGTTGTCCTTCAAAAGTTGGAGCTTTTACACCGGCTGGTACGTAATCCTGGAGAGGATCATCGAGTTTCACTCTCTTATGTACAACTTCAACAGCCAATAGCAAGGCCGTAAATATCTTAGTTAACGACGCAATTTCAAAAATCGTATCGCCCCCTAGTTGATAAGTATCCTTGGCTTCAGGCTCTCGAACAGTAATGATTCGACGACCAGAAGAATTTAGGGTACCTGCAACTGCTGCATGTGCTGCGTGTTGCTTAAGAATACGATGGCGAATGAGACGTTGAAACTCGTTATCATCATTCACTGGATGACTTGATAAAGTATCTAAAGCGATGAGTGGTCGAGGGACAGCAAATACAGAAGTAACCCCAAGAAATAATTTTGCGAAATCACGTCGTTCCATGGCAGTCAACACCTATTCAAAAACTTTCCAGAGTTCAGTTGGTAAACTTTGACTATCAGAAAGGAATAAAAGTTCTTGTGATGGATACGCTGATCACTAACAGAGATAAACGCATTTTGGGCAAACGGAGCCTAATGGAGGATAAGCAGAACTTGGAATAGGTTGAGGGTAGATATTACAAGTTTGAGCATGGGAGCACCGTTTACAAGAATTTTTATGCACATATCACAAACCTTCCTAACCTCTATTTGTTGATAAAGTCCAATTGCCTGAGGCAGCCGAGTTTTCGGTCGTTACTGCCACATAAGCTGAATACTATCCTTTAAACGATGAGGTCCATATAGTGCTGCATAGGTTAATGCCTAAACTATTCTGAATAACTTCTTCCTGTCAGAAATTGAGCGAGATTCCTTGATGAATAAGCAAACAAAAAGACGCCTTCTCGTAATTGGTGCCACAGGAAAGGTTGGTAGGGAGGTAGTTCTTAATTTAGTCAAGGATCCAAGTGTCCAGACAGTTGCAGCAATCCGCCGAGATGACCAATCACAATCAATGCTAGATATTGGCGCTGAACCGGTTTGGCTTGATCTTGATAACGTGAGTAGCGTTGAAAAATCTGTAAATGGTATTGATGGCATTCTTCTGATGACTGGTTATACCGTTGATATGATGAAGCACTCCAAGCGGGTTATTGATGCGGCAAAGCGTGCCAATGTCAGCCATATTGTCCACATTGGTGCTTCCGGGGCTGACACTGCCGAGGTCTCCCACTGGGGCTGGCATCAGATGATTGAAGCCTACATTGAGAAGCAAGGATTTAGATTTACTCATCTGCGGCCGGAAGGATTCATGCAGAACTTACTCAGTTTTGGATGGTTGCAACCTGGCGCCTTAACCAACTTGATCGGTAACGCACGATGGAGCTGGGTTGATGCACGTGACGTAGCAGCAATTGCTTCGGAGGCACTAAAACACCCTGATAAGTTCAGCGGTCAAACCTGGCGCCTTGGCTATGACGCAGCCACTATGATCGAAGTTGCTGAGATGATTAGTGAGCTGGTGGAGCAACCAGTTAAGTTAGAACAGTTAGATCCTCAAATTTTCTTTGAAAGAGCTGTGGCTGCAGGTGCTGACCCAGCTTACATGGCGTGTATTCGCGATCAGTTTCGACTGAATGCAGCGGGTGCTATTCCCAATGCTGATGAAACATTTGACAAGACAACTTTTGAAGCAGCAGTTGGGCGATTACCCTCGACTTGGAAAGAGTTCATCCAACGAAATTCTGACGATTTGAAGAGCGCAGCATCCTCATAAAACGTTAAATAAAGATACCGTTGCTCGAGCCTCTAAAAAAGGATATTAGATTTCTAAGGCAACAAAGGCTGTAAGAACTACTGCCAATAACCTGTGATGCTGAATAAAGAGGCTCAAGGGATAACCGATCTTTTTACATCAATAAAACCCGCTTAAAAACAACCTGAATCACATTATTAAATTTATACGATTATGCCGAGGATATAGAGATTAAAATGATGACTGGAAACATTACCCTTTTTTCTTAATAAAATCCCTATGGTTACTAACGTAACTTAAAGCTGCAATAGCGATTGATTCAAGAGCTCACATCTCCTTATAGCTGCTCAGATAGAACTTTTTAAGCTTCAAGCTCCCTTAAAAGTCGCATTGAAAAAAGTCTTTAAATCAGGAAAGGGAAGTACGTGGTTTTACTGATGGTTACGTAATAACTCGTAATATTATTTTACACTCCATTTTATATATTACTGCCTATCAAATTGGTACATTGGACTCACTACTCTCTCTGTCAAGCACAACGAAAAAAGGAAATTTTGATGTTGAATCTTAAAACTTTACCGAGTCAGAATGGAAATTCTTGCGCCGCTCACTGCACCGAGATCGCAGTATCAGGATTTGATATCCGTGCGCCAAGGCCACAGAGTTTTGTGGAAGACACTCTGTGGCGCGCTATCAAATGGCAGAATGCGGACCTACCTCCTATGCCAAACGGTGTTGACCATCCCTTAGTGGCGGCCAACAATAGTTCGCCGATGCGTGTGCGAAACTATGTGAATACCCAGTGCCCTGGGCGTACCGGTCGGATTTTATATGACGCGACTCAGAAAGACATGTGCCTTCAATTCGCGCAGCCGGCCAATAGAGTTGATTATAATGCGTTGTTTACAAATCTCATACAGCCAGCTAGTAATGGGGGAATGCCGAGGAACTTGCTTACCGACACCTATTACAATTGCGCTTTTATGATGTTTCGAGGCCCTTCCCCTGGGTCTGCTCATGAAATGGGTTTCCATAATATCCTGGTTGCCAAGGATGGGTCCACAGTCAAATATTATAACCCGAATGAAGATCAACCAGTTTGGAGGGCTGATATTGGATGGCGAACGTTGCGTCATCAAAACGCTGGAAGGCATAGTTATGTTTGGAGTGGTATTGCAATCGAAATCACCTAGCACTTAATGTTTGATGATGCGATCATTAGTATGGATCATGGGGTTTATCCTTGGTTTTGCTTTTAGGTTTAGGCACTTTCATCAAAACCGGTAAACCCTTCTTATTCAAGACGATCTGTCAGATCGTGGTCTGATCTTGTCTACATCTTTACACCTTCTTCCAGCTTACTAGCTCCTTTATTTGTTAAGAAATACTAAATTCCTGCTAGAACTGAGTGTAAGTTACTCATGCCAGCCACAACTAATAGATCGATAAAATAAATTCAATTGTATCCGTTTTCGCAACATTGTTTCTCTATTTGAACTGATTATTGAGTCAATGTGATGTACTAGGATAGATCGCAAGTTTTGGACATTAACCCAACGCTTCAGGAGCTTGAAATGAAAGCAAAACTTATTTTACCAATGATTCTATTAAACATGCTTGGCGGAGTAGGGTCCGGCATCATGATCTATATATCTGGCGGTGATCCGGTTTGGGTCGGCGCACTTTTAGCGACCCTGCCTTTACCATTTTTCTTGATGGTCTTAACAAATGTGTTCAGCATTTCAAGAACGTCAGAAAGATTACCAGTTATTCAAGCCGTTAACTTTATAGGAGTTGCACTGGTTGCTTATTCAACTTATTCGAACCAGGCTCCAATATCCTTGCCTCAGTACATTCCTATTGCAGCTGCTGCCCTGGGCTTCGTATCCCTTCACTGGTATATCTGGTCATTCTCCGTCTACAACCGTAAAAAGAGTAAAGCCATATCAAAAGGCCAAAAACTGCCTGAAATACACTTTAATCGGTTAGATAAATCAGGTGTGTCTTCCTCTTCTTTTGACGAATCTAAAACACTACTGGTTTTCTTTCGAGCCAACTGGTGCCCATTTTGTATGAACCAGTTAAAAGAAGTGAAGAAGTATGCAGAGACACTTAAGCAACATGATGTGAAAGTAAAGTTTATTTCTAACCAAGGCTACGACAACTCAAGAAAGCTAGCCGATAAACTTGACTTGCCTGGTCATTTTGAAATTCTTCAAGATGACAACCTAATGGGGGCTAAAGCTCTAGGTATTGAAGATATTGGCGGTTCCCCTGCAGGAATGCCTGGGTACCCTAAGGATACTGTTATGGCTACGGTGATAGCACTGGATAAAGGTGGCAAGGTTCTGTTCGGTGACGAGACCGACAATTATCGCAGACGCCCAAATCCTACGACTTTCTTGCATATTTTTGAAGACTCATCACCACAGCTTGAAAAGGGCAAGCCAACCCTTAAAAGTATTGCTTAGCGAAAGGCCTAAACTTAGCAATCAGAAGGTTTTCGTCAACCAATCTCCCCCTCTCTAGTTCTAGAAAGGGGGTTCTTTCTATCAAATTACCCTGCAATTCCACCTGACATCCTAAATCCTAACTCAGCACGCTTTGTAGAAAATCGATAAAAACTCTCGTTTTCGCAGGCATCGCTCTACCGCTGGGAATCAGTGCGCTAACGGGTGGACCAGATACTACTTTCTCAGGAAACAACTCAATAACCTCGCCATTCTGAATAGAAGAACCGAGAGCTGTATCATATACCTGAGCAATACCCATACCAGCGACCACTGCATCGATTAATGTTCGCCCATCTCTAAAAATCGCCAGTGGGGAAGGGGAGAATTCAGTAATTGAGTCATCATTTTCTCGAAATGACCAGGCCCTTACTTTTCCAGTGGGCGCTCTGAAAACAAGAGCATCATGCTCTCTCAACTCTTCTAAAGTCTTAGGTTTACCTTTCTGTGAAAGATATTCAGGCGAAGCACATAAGATACGCCTGGATCCGCATAATGTTTTTGCGATAAAAGAACTATCCTCTAGTTCGCCAATTCTAACAACGACATCCCATTCACCTTTAATAGCGTCCTCCAGGCTATCTGAAAGAGAGACCTCGACCGTAACCTTGGGATGCAATTGCGTGAACCCCTTCAAAGCACTGACAATATTTCGGCCTATGCCTATTGGCAAATTGATACGCAATCGTCCAGCAGGCTCATCCTTCCTGGCATGCAGCAAAAGCCTGGCCTCATTAATTGTTTCTAACGCATGTTTTGCGGCATCTAGAAATATTTTGCCTTCTTCTGTAAGCCTGATACTTCGTGTGGTTCTGTTGAATAGCTTAAGACCCAATTCCTCCTCAAGCTTCTTAACTGCCTTACCAGCGCCTGATTTGGTTGAGTTCAATGATGCCGCCGCCTTTGTAAAGCTGCCGTGTTCGGCTACGGCAATAAATACGACTATTTCGTTCAAATGGGCTTGCTGAAACACAGATTGTGTCCCTAATGGATACAATGAGTTTCAAAATAGCATGTTTATAGCGCGAATCAAAGTAACTAATCTTCCCAATAGTGGTTTGGCGTAAGTACCTGCATAGAGGCCAATTGGAGAGTTAAGCACGTCGCCTCTTGGTCCATCGAAGGCTTACCCAAAGCTCGCGCTTCCAAACTTTAAACCATTAGAGGAATAGGTTATGTCTCTTCAAGACAAACTAGATGCTTTCAAAGAAGTATTTAAGCAACAGGCCCCGGAAGGAGCATTTGAAGCCTTTGCCAGATCATCCAAGGAATTGGCTGCTAGTGGCCAAGTTGAACGTTCGATTAAAGTAGGAGAGAAAGTCCCATACTTTACATTGCCAGATTCAGAAGGTAACGACGTTGTCCTGGAAGAACTCCTTGCCAAAGGACCCGTTATTCTAACGTTCTATCGAGGCGTGTGGTGCCCTTACTGCAATATTGAGCTGCAAGCGTTAGAAGAAGTTGCTGCAGAGATCAAAGCGCGTGGCGCAACCCTGGTTGCTATTTCCATGCAAGGGCCCGCCGAAAGCCGCAAATCTCAGAGAGATAACAAGCTAAGCTTCCCAATTCTGACTGATCAAAGTGGAAAGCTTGCTGAAAAGTTTGGTATCCGCTGGACATTGCAATCTTATGTAATTGAGTTCCACAAGGTATTCAAAGTCGAACTCCCGACCATCCATCGTGACGGCGCGTGGAACTTACCTATGCCAGCAAGATATGTCATAGATACGGATGGAACAATCGCATATGCAGAGGTGAATCCTGACTACACGCGTCGCCCCGAACCCAGCGACTTATTTCCCGTACTTGAAAAGCTGAGTCAGTCTACAACTGCATAGTTCGTAAACGCCTCCACCTCTTTAACACAAGCAAGTGCCAAAGAGGTGCAAGGCCTAATGTGAAAGTAGTTTGATGCAGACACTCAATGTAAATCGATATCGAGCACAGTAAAACCCAACTTATATGGTAAGACTCATGGTTAATTTTACACGTTACACAATTGAAACAGCTCCAGAAGCCTCTAAAAAAACTCTAGAAGCCGCTAAAAAGAAAATGGGATTTGTACCCAATCTAATGGCAACCATGGCCGAATCACCCGTAATGGTAGAGAGCTACCTAACACTTATGGGACTATTTGATAAATCTCGCTTGAGTGAAACAGAGCGAGAGATAATTCTGATGACAAACAGTCGCCTAAATGGTTGCACCTACTGCATGGCTGCGCATACTGCAGTTTGCAAAATGGCCGGTGTAAATGAAGATGTAATCAAGGCCCTGCGCAGTGGAAAAACAATTGATGACCCTAAGCTCGAAGCACTACGAAAATTCAGTGTCATTATTAATGAGAAACGTGGATGGGCTACAGAAGAGGAAGTTGAGGCGTTTCTTGCAGCGGGTTATACGAAAGAGACGGTTCTAGAGGTGATAGTTGGAACCAGTCTAAAAGTACTCTCTAATTATTCTACTCACAATCTAAATGTCAGTCTTGATGATGCATTTTCATCAATGGCTTGGAGTAAGGATATGGATTCATCCGGCTAAGATATAATCTGAGAGTAAACAAACCATCACGCACCATCTTCACATTATAAAGAAAATTTTCTGGATACAGGTAGCAGCTTCGTTGTGAAAAGGATCAAACTGATGATCTAGAGAATTTTCTTGCTATTGAAGCTTACATAGAGAAGCAGGGATTTAGGTTTATTCATCTGCGACCGGAAGGTTTCATGCAGAGTTGCAGTTTAGATGATCGAACTTCCGTCGGTACTTACGAAAGAGGTTCAGGAAATTCTTCTGGTCAGGCGAATACTATTGAGTTAGTCGGTACCATCAAAAATTGGCCCAGGAATCACTCACACTCAATAGCTTTTGAGTATCGTGCGGGCGGAGAACCAACGTATCGAGTGAATGCAGTGCTGAATGCGCTAGGAGAACCATAGCCAATCCTGTTGGCAATTTCGGAGATGCTTTGCTGACCCGAACGTAGCATATGCTTTGCGAGCGTCATTCGCCAATTCAGCAGGTAAGACATCGGAGCTACCCCTACAATCTGGTTAAAACGTGCAAAAAAGGCGGAGCGCGATAACCCTGCCTCTCTTGCGAGTTCAGGCACCGTCCAGGAACGGTCGGGTGCAGCATGCATGGCTCGCAATATTGGACCAATGCGTAAATCTGCCAAGCCTCGCAATAGGCCTGCCGTTGCACAGGGCTCAGCGGCAGACCGAAATGCTTCGATCAGAAGAATTTGTAACAAGTGCTCAACGACAGCACTTCGCGCCGGGCGGTCCGAGCGCGCTTCATCGCGTAGAAAGCCAGTTAATGCCGCGAGTCTCCCTTCACCGTGAACCACAACCATATCCGGTAAAAGCGAAACCAGTAGCTCCGCATCCGGACTTGCAAAGGTGCAATGGCCGATTAGCTGCTGCACGCTCGGTTCTGTATCAGGCGGTCCAAGCCTGAAGATGCCGTCTTCGCCTTCAACAGGCTGACTAAGCAGTCCTTTAGATGGTGGGGGGTCAACACTGGAAAAAGTGAAGGACTTGGCTGCAGGGATAAGGACGAAATCCCCGGCTACCAAAATCAATGGTTCCTTGCCGTCGATCTTCAAACATGCCTGTCCAGATAAGAGCGAACAATAGAATGTATCGTCCATATCATCCCGTCGTACCCGAAATGCCCCCGAAGCATGGACGAGCTTTGAATAGGACGCCTGAGGTTGGAGAAGGGAAATTATTTCGGAGTAGGGGTCACACATTTTGGACTTTAAGTAAAGAATTTTGGACTCAAGATTATAGAAAGTCCTTGCTTGCAAGTCTATCTTTGACTACTCGTAATAAAAAGGAGACTTCCCTATGAATACCGTGATGATTACTGGATGTTCCTCGGGGTTTGGACTGCAGACAGCCCGCCACTTTCTGGACAAAGGATGGACGGTCATCGCCACCATGAGGAAACCGGACCCAGCACAGTTACCCAGCTCTGACCATTTGCACATTATTCAACTGGATATATCAAATCGGGACAGCATCGCCAACGCGATCGAGGACGCAGGACCTATTGATGTGTTAGTCAACAACGCAGGTGTTGGCTGGCTGGCGCCTTTTGAAGGTACTTCCGACGACAACCTTCGTAGGGTTTTCGAGACCAACACACTAGGCACATTCGAAATGATCCGCGCCGTATTACCGCAAATGCGTGCAAAAAGAGCTGGTGTGATTATCAACATCTCCTCAAGCGTGACACTTAAGTCTTTACCGCTTGCATCGATCTATACGGCCAGTAAAGCGGCTGTGAACGCCTTTACAGAGTGTCTAGCGCTTGAGCTGGCACCCTTGGGTATCCGAACTCATATCGTGCTGCCTGGCCAAGCGCCGAAAACGAGCTTCGGACAGAACGCAATGGCCCTGATGGCTGAATCCAACTGCACTCCAGAGGACTACCAGGCTTATGTTACGGGTATCATGGAGGCCTTTAGGGATCCGTTGGGCAAGGATTTTACCGAACCTGACGATGTCGTACAGGCAATCTGGAATGCTGTAACTGATACCAACAGCGCAATACACATTCCTGCGGGTAAAGATGCCGTCGCACTGACAGTGTGAATATACAGACCCAGTCAGGCCGCACTGGCTTGCCAGGGTCGTCTTCATTTATGAGAAAATATGTATATATGGAAATGAGGCTTTTGCAGGGATAGGCATAGATCGACAGTGTAGAGTTTGCGACGGATGTGCAGGAGCTGGGATCTTGAGAGCTGGATTGCATCCAGGTTCGACCTGAACACAAAAACCGTTCATACTCAGGCCAAGGCGAGACATGGATATCGGAAAAAACCGCCAAGAAAAAAGTTCAAACCTATATCCCACCAGGGCTCCCACTATTTCCGATATTTGTGAATATCGGATATTTTATAAATGAGCTATTTCCCGTTTAATTTGCCGCATTCCAACAACAACTCCATATTTCTATTTCGAACCTTTGCTCAATCCGGCATTGTTTCGTTGACAGAGTACTACAACGATCAAGAAGGGCAGAAAACCTTATCCTCTCTCGCACCTGATACTTTTGTTTTGCAGGAAGCTGCCAAGAAGCCAACACGCACAGAAATATGTCTGTGATGGCTGTGGGGTAATACTTTATGGGAAAGCCAATTTGAATATCAGCTGCGACGATTGCGAACGGAGCTTCTTTCCCGTTGACGGATAAGTATACAAAAGTACAAAGTAAGCAATCATCAACTCGTCGGTCAAACTTGCCTCGTTCTCCCAGACGCTGCCCGCTCTTTATCATCCGCATGGACATATTCTTTATCGGTAGTACTCAACCTCCCATGTCCTAGGTCTGCCGACAGGTCTTTAAGAGCTCTAGTTTCTACATCCATTGATGCACCTGTGTGACGAAGCCAATGAGTAGAAGTAGCCAAGAGGACTTTTGCATCATCTTCAAAGCCATCCTGCACCATCTTTTCACTGGCTAGGTCAAACGCTTCCTGAGTTAATATCGCGATTGTTCGTGATCTTAGCCCCGGATTATGTTTTCGAATTGGGTGGAGTAGGGGGGATGACTCGCCAACTGCTGGCAACCCGTCCAGCCCACGACTAATACGATATCTCCGTAAATAGTCTAAAAAATCAACCGGTACGCTGACCTTTCTCTTTTTATTGCCTTTTCCAAACGCAGTAAACCACCAGTCATCTTCCTCCCGGTAAAAATCCCCCATTTTGGGACTCCATTTCGGCCGGCATGACAACTCACTAACACGCAAATAAAGACTTTTCATGCTGGCAACGATAAAAAGGTGTCGCTCCCAAGTTGGATCTTCATCAGCTTTGGCCCGAGTACTTTCCAAAACATACTCCCACTGTAGTGCAGACAAACGTTTAACTGAATCGTTTGATACATCGATAATTAGATGGGGGGAGGCCTTCTTGACGGCTGCAATTACATTTCCGAAAGCATAGTCTTCTTCAACTAAGTGGTTGTAAAGTACACTCAGGTTTGAGAAGACTTCTCTTAGAGACTTCTGCGCTAGAGCATAATCACCAATATCTGGTTTGATATCTGAAACGGAAGCACTTCTAAGAGATTCTTTCCGTTCCGCCTTACTGAGCTTCGCTACGAAGGGTCTCCAATCCTTGTTAGTTTCTTTTAAACCATTATTGACCAAGAATCTTCGGCATACCTGAGTTCCAATCCAACTTCTTGGAGGGGTGACTACAAAATCAATGTAAGCCTCAATGTCTCGCTTTTTCATCATGGCAACTGATTTGCCGTGTATGCACCAGGCCCATAACAAAAAACGCTCAGATTCGCTCCTGAACGCGTTGTAAGTCGCTTCTGAGCGCCGACATTTACTCCAAAGAAAGTCCTTTACGTGTCGGTAATCAGTAATGGCCTCGGGCACGGCATTTGTGATTGAGTGCACGAAACTTTTAACTGCAGGAGTGTCTTCTGAGAATAGATCCCCTCGATCAATAGCGTAGAACGGACGGTAGGAATCAAATAGTGGTATCGCATCAAAGCGCTGTGACATAAAGAACCTGGTTACCAAAAACCAATTTATTGATTTAGATATAGTAAGGAATTGTACTATATATTAATTTCCAATAGTAGACACTATTGGAAATTTTAGCCACCCTGGGTCTCGTCTTCTTGAGTCTATTTGGACGTCCAACTAAAGTACTTAATTTTTGCCAACTAAAACACTTAATCGTGCGTCCATCTACTCTAGTTCCGGCCGAGTAATCTCCATTTTGTGTTCCTGTGTTCCTGTGTTCTAAGGTTCCACCGTTCCAAAGTTACAGCGCTCTAAGGTTCCAGGATTCCAGGTGTTTTCGCATACAATCATCGGAGTGCATCAAAGCCTTTTCCTAAGACCAAATTACTCACGCAACTCTGAAAAACATTTGGACAAGTGAGCCGAAAAAGAACCGTGCTAATAGGTTTATAAGTGAATCTACCTATGAAATGCATTGGCAACTTCACGTGGATGAAGCTGATCAAAAAAGCACCTATAGCTAAGTACACTTATGGCTTTCGTTCGAATAGCCACTTATAGATCTAGCTTTTTAGCTAGATACCCTGCCATAATCCGTTAAAATAACATTATTACGGATTATATTTTGCCCCTACTCTGAGGTATTCGGCCAAGCTCGCGTCCCTACACGAGAACAACAAAATCACCTCTTCCAAGTGATCCAGGGTCGCCGCCACCCAGAAAAGAACACGGCCATCATGCAGGTAAGCTTTAAACTGGGACTACGTGCCCAGGAGATCGCTCTTCTACAAGTGAAGGAATAGGCGGACAGTGAATGTAATGAACATGAAGAGCATGCTGGCTTCTAACTTCCTGAATTACTGCCTTGTATTGAGTGAAAAAAACACCTTGCCTTCCCTATTTTCCCAATAAATTTCAAGACACGAAGAAAACTATGACGGAAACCAAAAAAATATAGTGATTCAGCAGAAAAATCGTAAAATATAAATCTCTATAATTTTATTCAAAGAAGTTGGCTTGATGGCATAGAAATAAACTAAGAGGTAAAACATAAGCTTGTATACTGCAGGAAATTTAATTGATCAAATTTAAACAATTAGTTTCCGAGGCGAAGTTTATTTCATAGTTCAATAGATGGGTTGATAATTGAACGTAATTGTATAGAGCTAGTAACCACGGATATTTTTCAAAAAAATGTAGGTTATTTATTTCTACTACTAGTGTTGTTCATACACCAGGGAGCCGTATTGATCCTTAAATTGCATTATGGCTTCAACAAACCCGGAATATAGATGAAGTTGATTCGACTGGACACGTCAGTATTAGAAGATCTGATGAAGTAAGGATACGGGAAGACAATAATGGTGCGTGCTAGGCGCAGGCGCTTGCTTTTTCCTGTGAACAAGGACATCGGGAGAAAATCTATGAGGCGAGAAAACACACGCATGTTGATACTGGCTACTGGAGCCTGTTCACTCTTATTCAGCAGCTTTGGCTCAACTAGTCTGTATGCAAACGACAGCGAAGCGAGTTGGGAAGTAACATCGCAACCAACGAAGCTGGTAGATCCCAATAAGGTTTGTAAATTTAAGAACGATCTTCCTATTCCATCCACAATTGATGTGCGGGATGTGGTGCCACCTTACAATAGAGTCAACCTTACCATCGAAAAGACGCGGGCTGATCTAGGACTAAAGTATTGTGATGGCTCTAATAGGGTGTTTCCCAAGGCAAAGGTCTATGGTTTCAGGCTGGAGGGAGAAAATGAGGTGCACTCTCCAGGTCCGACCTTCCTAGTGAAGGAAGACCACCCCATTTCTGTGGCCTTCGACAATAAACTGCAGGGACCCCACCTATTTCCGGTCGATACCTCAATACATGTTCCATACGTAGTGCGGAAGGATCCTAATGCTCGCCCCGTCGTAATTCATTTGCATGGCGGGCATACGGAACCTCGCAGCGATGGTCATCCGGAAGCTTGGTATACGAAGAATTTTGCGTCTACGGGGGAAAAATTCAACCTCGATAACTACCGTTACAACTACTCGAATACTCAGGATGCCACGACACTGTGGTATCACGATCATACCGTTGGGCTTACCCGGCTCAACAATTATGCAGGTACAGCCGGCTTTTACCTGATCACAGATGACAACGAACAGGAGTTGATTGACGAAGGAAGGCTTCCCAAGAGTAAGCGAACTATCCCAATTATGGTGCAGGACAAACTGTTCAGTGCAAACGGACAACTCTACTACCCAGGGGTCCATGGTGAACCTTTGTCGCCCTTTGCGAATGTGGAAATACGGCCTGAATGGCCCGACCCAACTATTCTCGATGAGTTCTTTGGCAATGTTATTTTGGTAAACGGAAAAGTATGGCCGCGGCACAAGGTGAGCCCGAGTGTGTACCGACTTCGTCTGCTTAATGCATCAGACACGCGATCCTATGTGTTCAAATTTGAGACCGAGTCCGAATCCAAGCTGGAATTCTATGTGATTGGCTCCGATGGAGGATTTTTGAATCATCCCACTAAGGTTAAACAGTTGGTAATGTCTCCAGCCGAGCGGTATGACATTCTGGTAGATTTTACACCCTATGAAGGCAAACAGATCTTCCTGCGTAATGAAGGCGCTGATGAGGTGTTCAGAGGCTATTTCAACCCCAAGCTCCCAGCGCCACATGATCAGATCAAACGGCTGGTATTCAAGAAGAACGACAACTGGTTCTTGAGCGGGTCACCTGTCGGTGAGAAAGCGGCCCCGACAAAGGTTGCCAGAGAGATTATGCGCTTTGATATAGGGCGGGGGTCCTATCAATCGAACAGCTATTTTAAAAAGGATTGTGAGCCTTATTGTATCGGAAATTTGAATCTATCCACTGATACTCACCTACGTGACCTACCAACCTTGCCTAAATCAATCGACAAGCGCCGGAGATTATCACTACATCGAGTATCGGATAATGAAGGTGATAACCTAGAGCACGGCCGCAGTCTTCTCATGTTGGGCACCTTTGATATTGGCAGTTTGTTTTTTCAGGACAGACCTACAGAGATTGTTGAGGTAGGATCAACAGAGATTTGGGAATTTCACAATACCACCGCCTCCGCACACCCGATTCATGTGCACCTCGTAGAGTTCAGTATCCTGAACCGTCAACAGGCTTTTTACGGTGCCCCAATCTTAAAGCCTCAAGTGAATCCCTCTGACCCGTTTGGCGAATTGATTATTGGCGCAAAAATTAACCCAAAAGAATTCAAGCTGACAGGACGTAAGATTCGTCCCCAGCCCAGTGAGGCCGGGCGCAAAGATACAGTAATCACCCTCCCCGGTTATGTCACTCGGATCAAAGCGAATTTTGATTGTACGGGGATCGATTGCACTAATGGAGAGTATGTATGGCACTGTCACCTACTGTCCCATGAGGACTACGACATGATGCGTCCAATGAAGATATATGGAAGAAACTTGAGTAACAACGAAAAGCCAGCTCCCTATCGATTGAATGCGGATGATCGTGACTCTAATTCCAGTTATCTTGAGGCTTGGTTGGGCCAAAATAATGAGATAGGTAGGCCTTTCGATACCACTAATTTCAACCAGAGCCTAAAAGCTGGGGACGCTGGCAGCCACCTTACCTGCAAACTAACTAAGAGGAAGATGTAAGAGAAAGGCGATAGGCGAGTACCGCAAAGAGCGCTTTGGGGGGCGGTCCTTTCGCAAACTTCTGAAGCGCTTCTTGGTAAGCGATCTTACCAAGTAGTGAGTGAGGATTCTATTTGAGGCATTCAAGTTGGGTCGTTGAATGGCCAGCCAGAAAAGCCCAAAAAGGAGTGTTGCTAATCGACAAATATGGAGTTGTGCAGCGCTTTCCCGCCGCGCTCCCAATTACGCTGCTGCGACCATCCCAACTCTCTCAAGCTGGATATTCCAGGGTAGCAGTGCCTCATAATCTTCAACACATTGGCAGGAAGGAATTGCTTCAAGTACCTTCACGTAATACCTGTAGGGGTTAAGGCCGTGGAGCCTGGCTGTGCGAATCAAACTAAAGTGCAGACACAGTGCCCGTAAATGGTACATGAACCACGTAATTCATTAAAGTATATAGTTTGTGTACCGCTTACATTCGTTACTTCTCAGCTGTTCAGCAGCTTACCGTTGTTATTACGGGGAGCGCGCTACTGGCAAACAGGCTACCCGGATTTTTTTCCCGTCGAAAGAGCCGTTCACAGTTCTTTCGGTCCATTTTCTATTGGGTTCTTAATAATTGTAATATTCTTTCTTTTAAAGAATTTTATTACTACTAGAAAAGGAAAGAATCTTAAGCTGAGTAGAAAATTAATGGGGAATAGCTCACGCGAACTTGGAAACCTGAGTAAGTTGCAACTTTTGTGGAATGTAACTATGAAGCCGTTAGTAATCTGTGGGCTAACCTATCTCATTGCCTGGTCTGTTTCATTGGTATCCAGCTTGACTATATGGAATGAATTTCACTTAGAATTTAGGCGTTTTGCTTATCCTTCTTTTGTATTCTTCAGCAACCTTGCAGTTGTGGGATGTATTATATTCTTTTCTGCAGCTTACATCGTACAGAAACTGACATCTTACCGGCGGGGTTTTAGACTGCACTTTAACCGAACTTGGATCCTTTACGGCCTAGGCATATGGACGATGATCTTATCAATTGTCTATTGGCCTCCTGCTGGAGAAAATGTCGAAGGTGGAAATATTGGCACACTTACCGCATTCTTTCTTGCCTTTTTGGGAATAGGCATCGATCTAGCAGCTAGCTACATCCTTATTCCTAGGAAAGGGAGCCAAAGCAAGTAGAAGCTTGGCCGGGAAAGATAAAACAGTCAAACACCCGAGTGCGTAACCTACCTTGTGATTTGCTCATTACACCTCATGCAGGTGCAAGTGGTTGGGTATTTAAGGTAATATTGAGCGAGATTCAGTCATCGACTGCAAAGAATATGCTGATAAGGCTGAGCAAGACTTGAAATTAGTGCAATCGGAGTAATAGAGGATAGTTTGTTCTCTATTACCATTCAGTGAGTACGATAGCTAAGGTATATGATTAAAGTAGAGCGTTTTTCTAAAATAAATTCTTCTGATGTTTTACAAATTTCCCTTCCTCCAGATCAACTGAGATATGTATGTACCCCAAAAAGCTTTATAGCTGATCGTTGTGAGACAACGCACCTCTATCTGATTAAATTGGAGGGAGTTGTCATCGGATATTTTAAGGCAGACCTGGCTTATTTTAAATCCTATTCTTTTTGTCCGGAAGATGGGCTCGGTATGCGCGCTTTTGCGATTGATAAGAGTTGTCAGGGGAGAGGGCTTGGAGTTTTGTCGGTTCAGTCAATCGTAGAATATTTGACGAAAGAGTATAGATACTACTCTGGCGTGTATTTGACTGTAAATTGCAATAATTTAAAAGCTATTCGTTGCTATAAAAAGTGCGGTTTTCTGGATACAGGAGACCTATATTTTGGTGGGGCTGCGGGACCTCAGCATGTTATGAGAATAAGTCTCCAATAGATTTCGCATTTCACAACTAGTTGTTTCGAGGTATTTTACGATGCTTAAAAAAAAGCTGAAAAAGAATATTGGTGATCCTTGGAGAGGGAATTTTTTTGCACTAGGACTTGTCGGGGTATTGTCTACGATGGCTGTTCCTCATGCATATTGTGCAGACTCCTTCGCTATTGAAGGTGCTAAATGGTTTGATGGAGCGAACTTTAAGCAAGCTACTTGGTTTGTTGATGAAGATGGCTTTTTAACTAAGACCCGACCACAAAAAGTTGATTATACCATTGATGCTAGTGGAAAATTTGTGGTGCCTCCTTATGGGGAGGGGCACAATCACAACTTGCAGAACCCTTGGGCTATTAAGAATTTTGGACCTCTACAGGTTAACTCTGGGGTGTTTTACAGTGTGCAGATGTGCAGTTTTGGTGAGGAAGTCAAGGCGCAGTTCAGCAGCAAAGATACAATGGATGTTTTGTATGCCTCAGACTGTATAACAGCTTCTGATGGTCATCCCCTAAGACTGATTTTAAATGGCAAAAAAAATGTCTCTGATGATGAATTAAAAATCGCCCAGGAAATGGTTATGGTGGCAGAGGATAAAGGGGATCTAGATCAAATATGGGAGAAAGTTAAAGCTAACCATCCCTCTTTTATTAAACTTATGCTTGTTGGCAGTGAAAAGTTTGAGGAGCGCCATGGTGATAAGAAATACCTTGGAGTTAATGGCCTAAATCCTAAGCTGGTGCCGGTTATTGTCGAGCGTGCGCATAAATTGGGGATTCCGGTGGTGGCTCATGTGGATACCGCTCATGATGCCATGGTAGCTATAAAAGCGGGTGTAGATATCTTGGGTCATTTGCCCGGGTATCGAATCGCAAGAAACGAAGGGTTTGATAGACAGGATTATGTGTTAAGCGATGCTGTTATTGCTGCGGCTGCTAAGCAAGGTACCAAGCTGATTGCTACTGCCAGTGTGCCTTCTGAGCATAGCTATCCTGAAGATGAATTGAAGGAAATCCAGGCGGTTCAAAAAGATAATCTTTCTCGTTTACGCAATGCGGGCGTACCCTTATTAATGGGGAGTGACAACTTCTCCGGTACGGTGCTTCGTGAAATTCGTTACCTGGATACTCTGGATATTGCGCCGAGAGAAGTATTGCTTAAGTCCCTAACTATGGATACTCCAAAGTGGATGTTCCCAGAGCGTCACTTGGGCTCGTTTTCTGAAGGTGCGGAGGGCAGTTTCTTAATATTAGAGGGTAACCCTCTGGAGGATCTTGGGTTTCTCGATAAGATTTATATCGGTGTTAAGCAGGGGCATATATTAGTCAGTTCCCCAAGCAGTAATTAGAGATAAATTTACTCAGAATTTTTTCTTTGGCCAATGTAAGCTTGTTTGAATATCCCCAGCTTGATGACCAAGCTGGGATTTAGCCCTGCAGACCAGTTCCACGGGCACCTGCTCACTCAATCGGTCATCAGCGCGTACGATTCATCTCGTCGGACATCAAGAGAGCGGTAGCCTTTTTTAGTATCTCTTTCTCCCTTTCCAGGCGATTGATACGGGCTTCAAGCTCCTGAATTTTCTGTTGCTCAGTGGTAAGCGCTTTACTTGCAGGCGTCTCTCCACCTCGCTCTGCCTCTAGTTGCTTCACCCAACGGCGGATAGCCGTTGTACCAACATCCAGCGACCGTGCTGCTTCAGCAATTGAATAGCCCTGATCTACTACCAAGCGGGCAGCCTCTAATTTAAATTCAGGAGAAAAGGATCGACGTTGTCTACTCATTGAACACCTCTATTTTCGATGGCAACTTTACCACCTAAATTGGTGTCCGGGTTTAGTAGACCACTACAGGTAGCCTACGATCCGCAGAAACCCGCTCTCCGTGTCCGTGAGAGCGGGTTTGGGCTACAGTGAAGACGTTGAATTAATCAGACTTCGCCCCATCCACCCATGTCGACTGATTCGCTGGAATCGGTCCAATCGGTGCATACCGATACAATTCCCAACCCCCTTCGGGGTTTAGGTGGAAGGGGTTTGCGGTGCCCAGCCACATAAAAGTTGGGTGGTTGATCATCGTACGGAAACCGAAATTGGCCGAATTGCCTGCACCATTTATAGTGGTAGGGATTGCCTGTATATCTGGAGAGAAAAAACGATAAAGTTTTGCACCAGAGATTGTTGGGTTGGATAACGCATCCTTAAGGAGCATCAGCAATTCCGCGGGAAGCTCATCCGCAAGATCAACGACACTCGGTATAAGTGAACTGATGTCCAGTGTAGCCAGATACAGATTGTCTCCAGTCACTCCCAGGCGCCAGGTGTATACATTAAATGGCCAGCCCAATCCGGCTCCACCTAACTTTGGAGGCCCGGCCAAGGTTTGTGTTTCCACAAACTCGTTGAGATCCGGGTCCCAAGCCTGAACCGTTTCATACCCATAGAGAACTTCAACATTTGGCTGCCCTTCTCCGTCAAAGCTGTCCCCGCGGAATACGGTGGTTGCTCTATGGGTTGCCGTAATGGTGTCCAGCTGTCCAACAGGAGTATCCCATGTTTCACCATAGGCGAGAACATGGCTCCTGAATCCACCGAACGGAAAGTTGATCGTACCCCAGTAGAGATTCCCACGCCATGAAGTAATATCTCCACCGGCATAGGCCCGAGCGCTGACAGGGTCTGGTTCATACTCGGTAATATTCCAGACTTCCTCCCACTCTTCAACATCATCGGGCATGAACCCACCTGAAGGTATTTGGGGACTCATCACTATCCCGGCGTAGGCTTGCACCTCTCCTGTTTCAATATCACCGTTCGGCCAGGTAGACGCAAATATACGCCCGTTGTGTATCGTCATGTCTGCTGGAGTACTTTCCATAGTGCCGATGACTTCAAAATTGAATGGATCATCGAGATCGCCCATCCAACGCAGAACCCGGCCCGATCCGCCAAGATCCTCTTGCAATCGCACGCCAGTATATAAAACGCCCTCGTAGTTGAGAAACTCGCGGATATTCGAATATTCAGGAAATTTCTTTGAACCCAGATACTGTCCGGTACTGGCCTGCCAGGCCATCATGATAATGCTGGTACCGCTGCCCACGCCGGCAATTCCCTCCTGGATGCCACCCGGCCCTGCAAGAAAAATCACGTCGTCCGCGTAGCCACCCGAGCGTAATCCAAGGGTGTCCTGTAGAAGCGGATCGTAAGTGGGAGTAATTTCTGTGACCTCAAGTGTACAGGTATCCATACGGTAGGCAGAGGGTGCCCGCCAGTCCCCAAGGTTCTTAAGGTTTGGGTTTTCCTGAGCGAGTATCCCGTCGGCAAACTCGCATACCCAACCCTGGGTTGGGGCGAATAGCGGAGTCAATACTGCGGTTGGAGATGCTTGTGCGGTACAGAGAAAATTGCTGCCGGTTCCCCAGTATAAATATTGGGGAGATTCAGCCATCCCCCAAATCCGCGTACCGTTGCGTTTAGGTTGTCCCGCCGAACAGACGCCATCCACTAACTCTGGATAGGGTTGGCCAATGCCATTAAAGCATTCATCAACTGGCGCTTTAGATAGCTTGTCAAAATCGGGTTTGACCTGCTTGCATAGTGTATCAGGATAATCCGGCGGCCCTATTTCTGGAATAGCCCACTGGGCGTTGACAGAAATTGGAATTGTGGAGGTTAAAAGTAATGAAAGTGCAATATATGCCGTGGTTCTCATAGGTGTCCCCTGCCCTACTCATGACCGCTACTGCGGAAGGTTCACGTTTTTGGCTTTAATTATTGCTAGCTTGATGCGCTAACAAAATTCAAGACTAAGTAGAGAGTAGGATGCAGCGGGACAAAGGAAATAATTTTTACTAGGAACCACCCGCCAAATATTGTTTGATCACAAAGGCTTGATGATGTCTTGCGAGTCGTTATAGTTGGAACTCCCTGTCACTGGGTTGTTTGTGCACCAGTCAGAAAAATAAAAGTAGTCTTACGTCAACTGAGTTATCAACACGGCCTTAGCCCTAATGGATACCGGTATGCAAGACGATAGCGCAGAGCCCCCTAAGTCCGGCCCCTTCAATCTGCAAGGCGGTCTTTCTGAGCTGAAAACCGTTGAAGTCCCCAAAATTGAATTGCCTCAAGCTGGCGGTGCCATTCGTGGTATTGATGAAAAACTTTCTGTGAATGGATCAAATGGGACCGCCTCATTTTCAATTCCCCTACCTGTTGCACCGGCTCGTGGCGTATCTCCACAGGTTCAATTGAATTACAGTTCTGGCTCAGGAAATGGGATCTTCGGTTTGGGCTGGACTATTAATCTGGAATCGATTACGCGTAAAACCAATCGTCAGTTACCACAATACAATGACCTGGAAGATTCAGATACATATTTATATGCCAGCGCTGAGGATCTGGTGCCCGAGTTTGCCCGAGGTCCAGGAGGTAACTTCTTACAAAATTCTGATGGAAGCTACGAATTACGGGAAAGGGATTCCGGTGATGGTCAGTTTCAAATACGCTGTTACCGACCGAGAGTTGAAGGTCTTTACAGCCGCATCGAACGATGGTTACATAAAAGCAGCCTTGAGGTGCGCTGGAGGGTAATCACAAGGGATAACATCACTATTCTTCTGGGTTGGAGTTCAGCCAGCAGGATCTCTGATCCTGATGACAGTAGAAAGGTGTTTGAGTGGTTGCCCGAATTTATTTTTGACGACATGGGTAACTGCTGTCACTACGCCTATAAAAAAGAAGACAGTATCGGGCTGAATAATAATTTGCCCAACAATAGTAACCGCTCCCAAGGCGATCAACTTCAGTATACCAACTGTTACTTAACGGATATTTATTACGGAAACCGCACCCCCTACTCTGCTTTTGGCAATCCTTTTCCTGAACAGCTGGACTACATGTTTCATACCGCGTTTGACTACGGCGAGTATGACCTCAACTCGCCCTACGCCAAGGTGGGGGATTGGATACAGCGGCAAGACCCCTTTTCCAATTATAAACCGGGGTTCGAATTGCGAACCAATCGGCTATGTCGGCGGGTTTTACTGTTCCATCGGTTTCAAGAATTACCCGGCGGAGTCGCCCTGGTTCGTTCCCTGGATTTTGAGCACGACGATAATGATCAGCAGGGATTTACTTTTCTGCGATCCATCACCTCACGGGGATATATCAAGGATTCCAATGGCACCTACTCGAGTAAGCAGTTGCCACCTATGGTATTTAACTATCAGCAGCATATTTGGAGCCGCGAAGTCCAGGTCATCGATACCGATAATATTGTTAATGCACCGGTAGGACTCGCGACCAATTATCAACTCACTGATCTCTACAGTGAGGGGCTGTCCGGCATTCTGGTGGAGCGTGCTGGCAGCTGGTATTACAAACGCAACCTGGGCAAAGGTAATTTTGAGGTAGCCAAAGCCGTTGCCCCCCAACCAGCGGTGCAAAATACCAGCGGCCACTGGAAACTGATGGATCTGGATGCAGATGGAGCTAAACAACTGGTTAATTTTCACTCCAGTCCCCAGGGCTACTTTGAGTTTGGCGCAATGGGTGATGAGCCGCACTTTCGAAATTTCCGACAGCTTGCCAAAGTAGATCAACGCAGCGCCCACGTAAAACTGCTGGACCTCACCGGAGATGGCAAAGCAGATATCCTGGTTTCTGAAGATCACACTTTTACCTGGTATGAATCCAAGGGTCGGGATGGCTATACCGGCGCCCGCCAGGTTTCGAAGTTATTTGATGAGGAGTCCGGTCCAGCCATTGTATTCGCCGATAGTAAAGAGAGTATCTTTATTGCGGATATGAGCGGCGATGGGTTGAATGATATTGTCCGCATCCGTGCTTCTGAGGTGTGCTACTGGCCCAACCTGGGCTATGGCCGATTTGGCCGAAAGGTGGCAATGGATAATCCCCCAGTATTTGACGCTCCAGATGCGTTTAATCCAGCGCATTTACGTCTGGGAGATATCAGCGGTTCCGGAACGACAGATATTGTTTATTTGAGTAAGCAGAAGGCTTGCTGCTGGCTCAATATGAGCGGCAACCGTGTTTCTGCTGATCCCTTTGAAGTTAATTTCTTTCCGGAAATTCACAATTTGGCCAATGTCACTTTGGCCGATTTATTGGGAACCGGAACTCAGTGCTTGGTATGGTCAAGCTCGCTGAACAAGGATTCAGCGGCTCCCCTTCGCTATATCGATCTGATGGGCAGCCACAAACCCCACTTGATGACCGGTTATAGCAACAATATGGGTAAGGAGGTAAACCTCACATTCACCCCCTCCACACAGTTCTATATCGAAGATGAGCAGGCAGGCCGGCCCTGGGTGACGAAACTGCATTTCCCAGTGCAGTGCCTCTCAGCGGTTGAAACTCTGGACCGGGTTACCGGGCATCGTTTTGTAAGCCACTACCGCTATGCCCACGGTTACTTCGATCACGCAGAGCGAGAGTTTCGCGGGTTTGGAATGGTTGAACAGAGCGATTCAGAGCAGTTTGATCATTGGGTTATGGGGGAGTCCAGTAATGTTGTGGAACAACCCTTGCACCAGGCGCCAGTGCTAACCCGTCAGTGGTTTCATACCGGTGCATTTATTCAGGAGAGTGAAATTCTCTCTCAATTTGAAAACTCTTATTGGTATGCGGAGCTTGAACGACAGGGGTTCAGTGCGGAGCATTCTGAACACAATTTGCCCGATGCCACAATTTCTGTGGCCGATGGTCTGCCGAGTTCCCTACTCGCCCAGCTTACTGCTCTTGAGCACCGCCAAGCCGCTCGTGCCTGTAAGAGTATGCCTTTGCGCTCCGAGGTATTTGCGCTGGATGCACCCGCTACCGATCCGAGTCCCGAATCGCTGCGGCTACAATTAACCCCCTTCGCCGTAGAAACCTCTAATTGTCAAATTGAGCTACTTCAACCCAAGGGGCAAAACCCCTTTGCGGTCTTTACTGTGCGCAGAAGTGAATCGATCAGTTACGCCTATGAACGGGATATTGACGATCCCCGTATCGCACACACCATTAATCTTAATTTTGATCAATACGGTAATTTGCTGGAATCCGTGAGCGTGATGTATGGGCGAAAGGTGGTCGATACTGATCTACCGCTTGTCACTCAGGAAGTCCAGGGGCGTACTTCCATCAGCTACAAAGTCATGGACTTTACCAATGCTGTCGAAACTGAAGATATCAGGCAGCTACCACTGCCCTCAGAAGAGCGAACCTATGAGTTACGTGGCATAGCCGCTTCAGGTGACTACTTTGTTCCCGAAGATTTTTACGCTGTATCCTTGGCTGCGGAAGTGCCCTACCATCAAAAACATAACAATCCCTTGCCCGGTGCGCCGGAACGGCGTCTGATAGAGCATCTGCGCTCTACCTATTATCGCGACGATTTAAGTGGGCCTCTACCGTTGCACCAACTGGAATCGCGGGCTCTACCCTTTGAGACCTATCAGTTGGCCTACACACCAACACTGCTGACTGAGATCTTTGCGGGGAAGGTTAACGGTGCAACCATGCTTGCGGGATCCTATGTGCACAGCGAGGGCGACAATAACTGGTGGATACGCTCTGGGCACGCGGATTATCTTCTGCAAGGCGAAATTGCCAGTGACGCACAGTCCCGATTCTTTACGCCGGTGAGTTATACAAACCCTTTGGGCGTTCAGACAAAGGTGGGCTACTTAGCCGCATTTACCTTTGTCGAATCCGTTGAGGATGCCCTGAGCAATCGCACCCTTGTTGAACAGTTTGATTTCCGCACACTGACTCCGCGCCGCCTTCGCGATCCCAATAACAATCTCTCCGAATCCCTTTCAGATGAATTGGGGTTTGTAAAAGTAAAAGCTGTGCTGGGTAAAGGGGGAGAAGCTGATGATTTAAGTGGTCACGAACCCCAGACCAGTGAAAGTGAGATTGACCACATCGATGATTTTTTTGCGGCCACCGATTCCACTGAGCTGATCAGTTTGGGGCAGACCCTACTGGGCCATGCCACTACCCGTTATGTCTACGACTTGGATGCCTTTCAAACATCGGGCACACCGATTGCGGTCGCCACCATCGTTCGGGAACAGCACTTTCAGCAAAATAATAACTCGCCCCTACAAATCAGCTTTCAATATCACGGCGGCCTTGGCGACGTCGTCATGAAGAAGAACCAAGCCGAACCGGGTCTGGCCAAGCGTCTGACCCTTGGCCCGGATAATAGTGTTGTTATTGAAGAGGTAGATACATCACCGAATTTACGTTGGGTGGGTACTGGCCGGATAGCGGTTAATAATAAGGGCAACCCCGTCAAACGGTATGAGCCCTACTTCTCGACCAGTCATTTTTATGAAGACCGGCGTGAATTGGTGGAATCCGGGGTTACCGCAATCTTTTATTACGACCCGCTGGGGCGTGAGCAACGGATGGAGCTCCCGGACGGCACCTTCAGTAAAACCGAGTTTACTTCCTGGCATCATACCACTTATGACCCAGGCGATACGGTGCTGGATTCCTCCTGGCACCACAATAGGGTCAACCACCTGATCAATGAAGAACTGAGTGCTGAAGGCAAAGATCCATTGAAAGAAGCCGAAGCGGCTACAATCTCAGAAATCTATCACGACACACCCTCGGTAAAACATCTCGATCCTCTTGGGCGTCCTGTCTTACAGGTTCAGCACAACCGGTTTAACGGCAGTGATGAATTTATGTTAGCGATTGGGGCACTGGATATTGAAGGTAATTTACTATCAGTGACTGACCCCCGGGGTAATCAGGTAGCCAGCTATCAGTACAGTTTACTTGGCGTTGATGCTTATCAGCATCTATCGGAGTCAGGGCAACGATGGGTGCTCGAAGATGTGGATGGCAAACCTCTACGCACTTGGGATGAGCGCAACCATGAGTTCCAATATCAATACGACTTGCTTGGCAGACCCACAGAGTCGCGAGTGATCGGCGGCGATGGCCTGCAACCGCTGGATCATCTCTTCGAGCGTATCTTTTACGGCGAAACTGAACCACTGCCAGAAAATAATAATTTGCGCGGCCGGGTGGTTCGATACTATGACACCGGTGGCCTCTCTCTGGTGCAGGCTTATAATTTTAGGGGTAAACCCCTCGACAACCATAGGCAATTATTTACCGACTATAAAGGAATACCCAACTGGACCGATCCTAATCTGATAGCAGATCTGGAAGCTGAAGTCTTTATTTCCACCACAGAGCGGGATGCCTTGGGCAGGCCAACCCAATCGACTGCACCCGATGGCTCTGTGGAGCTGAGTTTTTATAATGAAGCGGGATTGCTACAGCAGAAACAGTTCCAACCTGATGGAGGTTCACTCCAAACCATCATCAATAATGTCGATTACAACGAGAAAGGGCAAAGAATTCGGCTGGAGCTGGGTAATGGGGTTGTTACTGAGTATCAATACGACAGCAAGAACTTTAATCTTTTGCGAGTCAGTTCTACAGCGGGGGGTAATCAGGTACTTCAGGACCTGAGATTTACCTACGATGCCACTGGCAATATCAGCCATACCCTGGATGACGCAGTGCCAGTGCAGTTCTTCAATAACCAAGTTACCAGCGGACTGTCCACCTACACCTACGATGCCGCCTACCGTCTGCGCAGTGCTACCGGCCGGGAAAATAATGCGGCGCTGGCATTCGCTGCCAACGATAATTGGAATGATCAATCTTTTCGGCATGCGCTTAATAACGGTGATCCCGCGGCGACAAGAAATTATAGCCAGCTGTATAACTACGACATCGCCGGCAATCTGCAACAGCTTCAGCACCAGGCCTCAGGAAACAACTGGACGCGGGATTACGCTTACCAAGCGACAAATAACCGGATGACCTCAACCAGCGTCGCCGGTGAAAACTATCTTTACGGTTATCACGCGAGTCACGGCTATATCAACTCCATGCCACATTTGGAGGAGCTTGGCTGGAACTTTAAAGAAAAGCTGGTGCTCTCCATTCGCCAAAAGGTGCTCAACGGTACGCCCGAGACAACTTATTATCAGTATACCGCTGATGGGGAACGTATCCGAAAGGTGACTGAGCTTGCAGCGGCCCCTGGCCAGCAAGCTCAACAAAAAGAGCAGCGGGTATATCTGGGCAACTACGAGCGCTATGAAAAGCTGTCCGGGCAAAATAGTGGCTTGGTCAGGCACAGTCTTTCGGTGACTGATGAGCAGGGCCGAATCGCGCAGATTGACCGACGTAACCACATTGATGACGGCACCCTTCCCAGTCTGATTCGCTATCAAATCAGCAATCACTTAAATAGCGCCTGCCTGGAAGTTGATGAAAATGCGCAGACGATTTCCTACGAGGAGTACCACCCTTTCGGAACAACCGCCTATCAGGCAATCAACAACAGCATCCAGGCTGCAGCCAAACGCTATCGCTATGTGGGGATGGAGCGAGATGATGAGACGGGTCTCTCTTACCACTCTGCCCGTTATTACATTACCTGGCTCGGGCGATGGCTAAGTGCAGACCCCAGCGGTATTGAAGATGCTTTGAATGTTTATCAATACTCAAAAAATAACCCTGTCTCACTCACTGATACCAATGGCCACGAAAGCGATGAACAAAAAGCATCACGAATGTTTGAGGAGTTCCTGATTGATCAGGGAGTGAAATATCGCAAGGAGGTACCCTTTCGGGTAGAAGTCAACGGTAAGTGGGTCAATGGACGGGCGGATTTCTTTGTCGAAACCTCTGCCGGCTGGGAACCCGTGGAAATGAAGGGTAAGGCGAGTTCTCCCTGGACCAAGGCACAGAAAAAGTACTTACCAGCCCTACAATCCGGTGCCAAGTGGGAAACGATCGGTACTGGAAAATTCAAAACAAAAATGACGGGCTCCGGTGGCGGTAAGGTCTTTAATGTACATACCGTTGCTGCCGGCAAGTATCAGTTCCAGAAACTTTTTACCTCCTCTGTGATTAAGAGGCCTGGAGGCGATGCCTCTAAAGGAGAAAAAATTACAGTTACTAAAGACAAAGATGGCAAAGTACTAGAGACATCCTCCAAGCCCCATACCCGGGAGGGAACCCGTTCAAAGCCTACTGACGCAAAGCCCAAAGCAAGAACTCGCGCAAAAGCTAAAGGACCAAGGGTGAGAGGGAAAGGCCCGCTCGGTTTACTCATTGGTGGGCTGGTAGCTGGTGGGACATTGCTCGCCGGTGGGGACGCCTATGCTGCTGCCCAAGCAGTGAATCCTGCAGCAGGGACAACAGATGCCTTAGTCGAGGGCGGAGATAGCGGGGATGTGGGTGAAGGTGTTGCCTCCGATATCTTCTATTGGACTCCGCCGGGTTGGGTCGTAGGTACCGCACAAATGGCCTGGGATCTTAACCAAGCGGCGATGGATGCCTCCCACTTCCCTGTCCCTGAAGGATTTACCGAACGGATGGTTGAAGAAGGGCGCAATCCCTTCTGTGCGGTATGCCATGACCCGCGGGGTCCCGGCAGTGAATCCTATCGCGAACAGCAAAGGGTTAACGCACAACTACTTCAGAATACTGAACCGGCAACAAATGCACTTACGGAAGCAGAGCAACAAGCCATTCTAGAGTTTATTAACAACCTGGAAGAATAATCAAAAGGACAAATAGGACGCGACCATGGCACAGAACAATATCATCATGGGAGCAGTCACCAGCAGTTATGGTGATTCTACCGAAGGGCTGCTGGTTAGAGCTTACGATATGGGGCTTCGTTCTTTACGCCCCCTGGGAGAGACGAGTGTCGGTACTGATGGAAAGTACCTGCTCCAGTGGACCCCCGAAAGTCAGGCGGGAGGTGGAGATAGCGTTGCCCTGGGCTTGGAAATACTGATGCCCGTTAGTAAAACGCTGCTCTTCAGTACAGCACCGGACGATAGCTTGTTTCCCGCAGGCGACCGGGAGGTAATTAATGTCACTATTAAACAGCGTATTGCGCGGGAGACCATCGAATACGATGTACTGAGGCAAAATATCCAACCGCTAATGGGTAACCTCAGAACTGGAGAACTGGAAGAGACCAGTGAAAATGGGGATGTATCGCTCCTAACAAAGCGCACCGGCCAGCTACGCAATAATATCACTTACCTGGCATTGGCCGACCGCCTGGAGGAAGTATCCGGTATTGAGGCGCCCTTCTTTTATGCGCTTTTACACCAGGGCACACTACTCAGAAATGATTTTAGGCAGCCTGCTCAGTTGCGGCTTTCTGTTGATACAGATACCGATACCATAACGTTGCTATATGAAGCAGCACTGACCGACAGTGCTGTGATTGAGCAAGACATTCAGCAAGCTGCAGCACAAAAAATTATCGGCCCAGATACGGCAAATAATATTGCAAAGCATCTGAAAACCCTATCCGCTTATAAAGATGATGCACAAGCGTTCGCAGACACTGAGCGGCAAGAGCGCATTCTAGGGGTTATCTCGGAGTTTGTGACTAAAGATAAGCTCAATGAAGCCACGACTCTGCTTAATGAAAACCCTGGTAACCTTCATAGTGCTCTGGAGAAAATAGCCAACAAAGCATTTTTAGTGGATGCCGGCAGTGCACCAAAGTTAAAAACTGATCTGATTCTGGGCGAAATTCTTGGCTTTGACAAAGCATTGATTGATCAGGTGGCCAAACGTGAAAAGATCTCAAGTTCAAATGAAATCGGGCGGCTGGCGAGACTGACTAAGGAGGAGTGGGCCACCCATCTCAAACAAGCTGGAAGTGAAATCACGCTTGGTAACAAACCGTTACAGAGCGGTGTCATTGAGACCTATGCAAAGTCACTGACACTCAGATTGGAAAATGCTTATCCATCAGAGGCATTTCTTGCTCAACTGGAAAGAGATAAACAACCACACATAAAAAATCAGTCCGAAATCACCTCCATTCTCAATGAAGCGACAGAATTTGATCTCAAGAGCACAAATATTGATCGGTTCTTTGAGGAAAAGCAGTTGACAGATAAGGAGTACCAGGTTTCCCGCGAGGAATTAAAAAAAATACAACGTGTGTTTCGCTTGGCGCCGCAATATAACAAGGTTACCGGGCTTTTGGACCGGGGTATCACCTCATCGCGGGACATTGTTGCCAAAGGAAAGTCCCACTTCCTTAAAGAAATCGCCCCTGCGGCTGGAATCAAAGCTGAAGAAGCGAGCCTGATATACGCAAAAGCAGAGAGCCTATCCAGCGCTGCACTGATGGTCGCTGGAGATTTGCAGGATCTGGCCGCTGCAAATGCTATTCCCGCAATTAATACAAAAAAACTCACTGCCACGGCACAACAAGTCGCCCAGGACTATCCAAATTTGAAGTCCCTGTTTAAGGGCACAGATACCTGTGCCTGTGAGCACTGTCGCTCTGTTTATGGGCCCGCAGCCTATTTGGTTGAGCTGCTCGAATTTGTTGATAGCCGCAACGTCACAGACCTGACAGTTGCCCCGCCGGTAACAACGAATCACGCTCGCGATCTACTGTTCGAGCGCCGGCCAGACCTGGGGGAAATCGATCTCAATTGTGCCAACGCCATCACTCCGGTTCCCTATATCGACCTGGTCTGTGAACAACTGGAGGAATTGATTGCGCCGGATATGGGGATTCCCTATAGCGGCGATCTTGCCACCGGTAGTGATCCCCTGGTTGGGAGTATATCGCCCAATTTACTTACAACTCTTGCGAATAATGACATTCCTATCAGTGAAAATGCTCAGGTCTTTCCTTCAGAAACCCTGGGAGCATCAGCGACCCTGCCCCACTATATCCGCGATACCCAGGCCGTCATTAAGGCGGTTCATCAGGGCGGCAACAACTACACGCTGTTTCGGTTGCGACAAACGCTTTCCCCTGCAGAAGAACTGGCGGCAGCCCCGGAATATGTTAACCAAACTGCCTATTCCGAGCTGGCCTCAAGCAATTTTGCCTTCACTCTGCCATTTGACCTTCACCACACAGAGGCAATTGCCTATTTCAATCGCTTTGATGTCGACCGCGCAGAGCTAATGCGCAGGTTTCAGGTAGGTAGCAGCCCGCAAGAACATGTGATCGCTGCAGAACTCCTGGGGCTCAATGATAGCGAACGGCAGCTGATCACCCAGTCTGATATTGCCGGGCAAAATGACTACTGGAATGCTTCCCTACCGGACTTGGCTATTGTCAGTACTCTTCTGGATAAAACTGCGCTGACGTATCTTGAACTCAATCGACTGTTAGCACTGGACTTTATCGATCCCAATAACAACCTATTTATCCGGCACCTGGATTTAACGTGTAACCTGGACCAAAAGGAGGTTGCCAACCTCGACAACAGTGCTTTGGACAGAATCCATCGCTTCCTGCGACTACAGCAAGTAACTGGCTGGAAGCTGGAAACCCTGGACGCCGTTGTTAGCCAGCCCGCGCTAGGTGGGGGCCAACTGAATAATGAAACGATAAGCCTGCTTGGCGATCTTTCCGAGCTAAGCCGGCTCAGTGGAATAGAGGTTGATGACCTCATTGCCTGTTATGGCGAAATTCCCTCAGAAAACTATTCGTTGATCTTTCAAAACAAGGCCAAGAACGGGGTTATCGATGAAGCACTGGCGCAGGAAAGTATTGACGGAACAGGCTTCCTCGCCGATGTTGCCGCCAGCCTTGCCACCTGCCTGCAAATCGACAGTGAGTCATTTAGCCGTTTGCTGACCTTACTGGCAGACAATATTCTCAGTATCGACAATCTCAGTTCACTGCTTCTGCTGACCCATTTGATGCATCAACAGAAATTGACCGCAGAAGATATCGATCTCCTGATCGATCTCACCGCAGTTGACCCTTTGCTGTCTCCCTTGGACACACTCGAATTTGTTCACTATGCCCAGCTGACAAACTCATTTCCTATTGGGCTGTCCACATTGCGATTTATGTTGTACCACCAGGCAGACGACCTTGAGGTACTGGAGCTTAAAACGGCATCAATCGAGGAAATCCTTGCCCTGCTCCAAAGTGCTTACCAGCAGGCGTGGATCGATAACTCCTCTCCTTTTGATCCAAATCTGGAGTCCGTTGAACAACAAGAGGCCCTACTAAAGCTATTGGGTCAGTTCAATCAGGTTAGCGAAGCGGACTGCAAAACAATCCTGGGCTTCCTGGAAAGGGACTGGGATTCTGCTGCAGCCGCAAAGGGGTTGATTGATACCTTGTTTGCAACAGCTTTCAATACAACATCCATCAACAGCGCGATTGATACCCTCGACTTGCTCGCGCCTGATGCGGACATCAGCCAGGCCAGTAAGGATCTGCTACAAGCGCTGATGGATGCATTGTCATCCCATCAATTTCTTATAGCAAAACAGGAGATACTGACTTCCAGTATCGCATCTTCATTTAAAGCCGACTCGGATGTCATCGAAACACTACTTAAGGTGGCAGAACTAAAGCAACCGCTGCCGGGCGATGGCGTTTTAGGTGAATTGCTCCTGACAGATGACCTGATTGATACTCTGAATCACCCCCCCGTACCACCCGCAATTTCAGAGGGTAACTTTCCTCTGCACTTTGCCGCTTTGCGATTTTTACACAAACTGGTGCCGCTGGCGCTGTCCCTGCAAATAGATGCGGCTCTACTCAATTGGTTGCTGCAACATAGCGAGGCGCTGGGTTGGCTTGAAATTGACAAGATTCCCTATGTCAGTGGACAGCAGGAGCAGCGTCTGGACGCTTACCTGGATATTATCCTGGCCTTGCAGTTGGCAGAGGAACTGCCTGCAGTAGCGGACCCCGCAGATGCGGGCAGCGCGATTAGCTTCTGGTCTGTGCTAGAAATGACACTCCCGGATAGCACAACAAGCCGGGATGACTTCCTGGAAAAGATGGCACTGCTAACAGCGCATGACCTCTCGCTGTTGGATGCCCTCGATACCCACTTTTTCCCCGCATTTGATCTCGGCGAATATCGCAAGCCGGCAACTTGGAGCCGCATCTTGGAAAGTGCCGAGCTTGCTCGGCAGCTGTCCAGTTCTGTGGCGCAGATCAATGAATTCATAAAACCCGCACTCAACAGTAATGACACGCAGCAACTGCGCCAGGCGCTGAAGTCCCGCTACGACGAGTCCACCTGGCTGGGCACCCTCAAGGAAGTGATGGATGCTATCCGTCCACAAAAGCGGGATGCACTGATTGCCTATCTACTCGCAACGAAGCCGGAATTTAATCATACCAATGATCTCTACGATTACCTGTTAATCGATGTAGAGATGGAAGCCTGCATGCCGAGTTCACGGATTGTGCAGGCACACAATGCTATCCAGCTATTCGTGCAAAGATGCCTATTAGGTTTAGAGCCCAGAGCTGCTGCGGATAAGGAAAATGACAGTGGTTGGGAGCATTGGAAATGGCTCAAGCTCTATCGCCTTCGGGAGGTCAATTACAAGATTTTCCTCTATCCGGAGAATTGGATCGAAGCTGAGCTGCGCGACGACAAGTCTTCCATTTTTGTAGAACTTGAGGACGAACTACAGCAAAACGAGCTTACTGAATTTACTGCCGAGCAGGCTTTTATCGGCTATATGCAGCGGCTGGACGATTTGGCATTCCTGGAAGTGGTGGCGACTTGGTATCAAACCTCTACTCGCATTATGCATGTGTTTGCCCGCACCAAATCCGGTGACCCCGCCACTTACTATTACCGCCGGTTTGAGCAGGAGCGCTACTGGACCCCATGGGAGTTAGTGGATCTGGATATTACCAGTGACCAGCTGTTAGCGCTGGAGCGCAATAACCGGCTTACCCTCGCCTGGCCCATTTTTAGTGAGGAACCCGACCCAAACCCCGAATCCACCGTACCGGATTCCACACCGGGAACCGTTACCGCCACTGACAAGCCCAAGCGCAAATTAAAAATCCAGTTGGCAGTCAGTGAGTTTGCCGACGGACGTTGGCAACCTAAACGGGTATCGAAAGATGCGGTATTGACGCCATCCTCCTACACAACCGCCAACTTGCAACAGGACCGCTACAACCTTATCTATTTACAAGCCATTGACCAGATATTGTTGCTCAAAGCATTGGGTCAGGACGCCACTGAGTTGCGAGGCTCTTTTTTACTGACCGGATGTAAAGGCTATCCGGAGCTGGCCACCCAGGGGAAAGTCCCCTTCCCGGATTTCTTTCCTGATTTCAAAGATACCCTTCTCACTGTGCAGCGCTATAAAGAGTGGAATTGGGATCCCGCCGACCAAATGGCTGCGCGTACCGCTTTAGCGCCCTTTGGTTTTTATGATATTTTAAATCGTACCCCAGGCAATTTTCGCGTCACTTATCCCCATCAGATGACCATTATTGATTGGGCAATGATCCTAATCCAATACCTGTTTATTCTGGCTTACAGTAACAGCAATAGCACAGCAGCCAAGTATGACAAAGTATTGAAGTTCCCCTTTGGCACACTGCTGCCCTATTTTATGGAGGACAGCGAGCAGGGCTATGTGATCATCCCCGGCTTTTACGCCAGAGCATCTGGGGACCCCACTGGCGAGCTGACAAGCACAAGCTCTTCCAGTACTGAAGTTCGCCGCACAGCTTCTGATGTCATCCAGCTGATAGAAGATGTTCTGAAACTCTATCTGAAAGTGGTTGCCCGGGTACAGGCCGGGGAAAGCTTTGCTGATGTATTGCAGGACTTGCCCAATGATGATGACTATCAAAAGTTGTTGTCAGAATTCCAAGCCTATACGGAACTTCAATACGGCGAACGTTTCGCCAATATGTATCACCCGCTCATGTGCGCCTTCCGCAAAATCCTGTATCAGGAAGGCATTCCCGCATTAATGCGGCGCAGTACCCAAATGCAGCAAACGGCGTTCAACTTTGCCAATTATTATGACCCTGCCCCAGTAGTGCCAAAGGAGTACCCGGTCGAGGATGTTGATTTCGCTTCGGATGGTAGCTACAGCGGTTATAACTGGGAAATATTCTTCCACCTGCCAATGCTGATTGCCACACAATTAACACGCAATCAGCGATTTGAAGAAGCAATGGACTGGTTACATTTTGTCTTCAACCCAACGGGGGCTCTGCCGGGTGAAGCCCCCAACAAGTACTGGGTTACCAAGCCTTTCTTCCTCCGCAGTGAAGACGACTATATCGAACAGCGTATTGATCAATTGCTATACCGGGTTGCAGATCCAAATACCCCAGAAATCAAAGAGCTGGAATTTGCCATTAGACAATGGCGGGACAAGCCATTCAGCCCCCATGTGGTTGCGCGATTCCGTACCGTCGCCTACCAAAAGGCGATCCTGATGAAGTACATCGACAATTTGGTTGAGTGGGGAGATTATCTGTTCAGTCAGGACACCATGGAGTCCATCGCCCAGGCTACGCAAATGTATATCCTTGCGGATAAATTGCTAGGGCCCAAACCCCGCGTTGTCCCCCCTGCCGTAGAGCCGCCGCCACAAACTTACAATCAATTGCAGGGCAAGCTCGGAGCCCTCGGCAATGCGCTGGTTGACCTGGAAAATATCCTACCCGACTTAGCTGCCCTCCCCGAAGGAGGCGCAGAGCTGCCCCCAGCGCCAGTGACTTTATCCATGCTGTACTTTTGTATTCCGCAAAACGAGCAGATGGTGGCCTACTGGGACCGGATCGCCGATCGGCTGTTTAAAATTCGTCACTGCCAGAATATTGATGGTGTTGAAAGAAGTCTAGCCCTGTTTGCACCGCCCATCGATCCGGCCATGTTGGTCAAAGCTGCGGCCTCGGGGTTGGATATTTCTTCTGTGATTGCCGGACTCAATGCCCCCTTGCCCTATTACCGCTTCAGCGCTCTTTCCCAAAAAGCCAGCGAATTCGCCGGTGAAGTCCGCAGTCTTGGAAACTCACTATTGCAAGCACTGGAAAAGAAAGATGCGGAAGAGCTGGCCTTATTGCGCAGTGAGCTGGAGATCAAGCTACTTGAAGCCGCTACCCACCAAAAAGAGCTGGCGATTGAGGAAAGCACCGAACAAATCAAGGTCCTCCACCGAACCCGCAAAGTTACCGCAGAACGGCACCAGTTCTACGCCACTATTGAGAAGATCAATGAGAAAGAGCAGCTCAATCTGGATAAGCTGGCCAAAAGCCAGGATATGCAGCTGGGCTCACAGATTAGCCGTACCCTTGCAGGGGTCATGGCTATGGCTCCCTCCCTATTGGGTGGAGCCTCCGGCTTTGGCGGTAGCCCTCATATTACACTGGAATGGGGTGGAAAAAACCTGGCCGCCGCCGCCAATTCTGCCGCAGATGTATTGGATATCCTGGCTGGCGTGGCCGCCTATGAAGCCAATAGAGCTTCGATTACCGGTGGCTACAATCGCCGCTTTGAGGATTGGAAACTGCAGGAAAACCAGGCACTGCTGGAAATGGATTCAATCGATCAGCAGATTACCGCAGCAGAAATCCGCAAGACCATGGCTGAAGAGGATCTGAAAAATCACCAGCGGCAAATTGATAATGCTCACCAGACCGACGAGTACATGCACACCAAATATACCAACCAGGAACTGTACCAGTGGATGCTGGGAAAAATTAGCTCGGTCTATTTTAGTGCCTATAAACTGGCCCATGATCTGGCGAAAAAAGCTGAGCGCAACTACCAGTTTGAACTGGGCCGCCAGGATAGCTTTATCGCCTTTGGCTATTGGGACAGCTTGAAGAAAGGCCTGCAGTGCGCGGATAAACTAATTTATGACATTAACCGCATGAGTGCGGCCTACCTCGACAACAATAAGCGTGTGTACGAAGTTACCAAACACATCTCCCTGGCCCAACTCGATCCTCTTGCCTTGGCAAGATTGAGAGCTACCGGCAGTTGTGATTTTGAAGTGCCGGAAGCCATCTTGGACCTGGATCACCCCGGCCATTATTTCCGCCGCATCCGGGCTGTGAGCTTAAGTCTGCCCTGCGTGGCTGGCCCGCAGACGTCAGTCGGTGCCAAACTCTCATTGGTGTCCAATAAATACCGCAGAAACTTACATCCGGATAACCTCGCTGGAACCGGTTACGCCGAAGATCCCGGCAACGATGAACGCTTTGTCTACAACGTCGGTGCCATCCAATCTATTGCCACGTCCGCGGCCCAGCAGGACAGCGGTATGTTTGAGCTGAATTTCCGCGATGATCGCTATCTGCCCTTCGAAGGAACTGGCGCTATCAGTAGCTGGCGTCTCGAATTCCCCAGCAAAGCGCTGGCCCAATTCAACTACGATACCATTGCCGATGTGGTACTCCACTTAAGCTATACCGCCCGCGATGGAGGATCGGGACTTCGCACCTTGGCCGAATCCACAATGACTGAGCGGCTGCAACTGATCAATCAGGAATTGAGCCAGGCGGGATTGCATACAGCAATTGATCTGAAGCATGAACTTCCAAATGAGTGGCACTTACTGAAAGGACAAGGCACTACGCAAATTACCCTCGACCGAACCCGACTGCCCTACCTGGCCCAATCACTGGAAGCGAGTATTTCTAACATAGTATTACTCGCCCAAGTATCCGATAACCCCGCCGCATTCTCCTTGGATATTGATGATGCACCAGTCAACCTAGCCAGAATTGATGAATGGAAGTTATGTAAAGGTGAAGTAAATACTATCGCCCTGGATACTCCATTCGAGCTTGGGGTAGCAGAAGTTGATCAGGATAAGCTGGATAAATTATTGCTGATAGTGAAATACACATTTGCCGGTTAGTTCGGCGTTATTTTTAGATGGGTATGCCTTGCCAAACTTCAGAAAGCCACAGTGTTGTGCCTCTAGTTAGGCATGATTTATCTAATCGTTGTTTTTCCCTTAGGAGGGGATGGATCGGATAAGGTACTCTAAGATTAGAAAAGAATGGTATATCGACATGATTTGTATTCATAAACAATCGGCTAGATGTGCCATAGTGTACAGGGTCTACATTAGACTGCCCTAAGAGGGTTTTATAGCTTTTCAGTCGGTAATTGTAATGAAGCCAAAACCTGAAAAGCGGTGGCTTCAATGACAACGATAACGCCTAGACTGAGTTTCTAGTGGTCCATGCGGAAATTAATGTAACCAATGAAGGATTGTCCGTATAATGTATCTATTATGCGTACACCTAAACCTTTTCAAGTTTCTGACAGTGATGCGGCTACTCTGAACGAGTGGTGCCGGTCAACAACACTTCCACATGGACAAATTATGCGAGCGAAGATTATTCTTCAGCTCAGTGAAGGCATGACTCCTACAGATGTAGCTACCGCGCAGAGAACGTCACCGAAGACTGTTCATTGATGGCGAAGCCGTTTCGAACAAGAAGGTATTGAAGGGTTGCGAGAGCGTGCTCGTAGTGGGCGGCCAACTGTTATCGGAAAGGACGTTGTAGATCGTGTATTGTTTTTGACAACAAAGCGTATACCCGAAGAAGCGACACACTGGAGTATCGAGTTAATGGCGAAATACGCGGAAGTAACACCATGGCAGGTTCGGCAGATATGGAAAGCAGCTGACTTACGACCCCATCGCCTAAAAACATTCAAGACCAGCAGTGACCCTGAATTTTCTGAAAAGGTTATCGACATTGTGGGTCTATATATGAACCCACCAGAAAACGCTGTTGTTCTAAGCGTTGATGAGAAGACACAAATTCAAGCCTTGGATAGAACACAGCCAGGCCTCCCTCTAAACCCAAGTCGCATAGGCAGTCGAACTCATGGTTACAAGAGGCATGGTACTGCTAGCTTGTTTGCCACCTTCAATACGCTGACTGGAAAAGTGATTGGAAAGGTTGCGAATAGAACTACCAGCAAGGAATTCCTATCATTTTTGAAGTTGGTCGATCGACGTACGGATTCAAATAAAGATCTGCACATAATTTTGGATAACCTCAACGCACACAAAACGAAAGAGGTTCGAGATTGGGCGAAATCACGTCCTCGCATTCACCTTCATTTTACGCCTACCAGTTCATCATGGTTGAATGCAGTAGAGGGATGGTTTGCCCAACTAGAGCGTAGAGCGCTATACAGGGGAGTGTACACGAGTGTTGCGGAGCTAAAATCAGAACTGGAGCACTTCATCAAGGCTCACAATGCTGAAGCTGCAAAGCCATTTAAATGGACAAAGTCTGCCGGCCAAATCCTGGCTTCAGTAGAGCGTGCAAAACAATCGTTACAGAATTAACCGCATAGACCGCTAGCGCGCCACCATTCGATCGTAGGCAAGATTGAGCAGGAGCGTAACAAGATCGCTATCCTTGAATTCGTCGAATATTGTGCCATCATGAATGCCGACCCCCATGAGGGGTTAGATATACTGCTTGACTCCCTTAAAAGCAGAAAAAAATATAGCTTTCCCCTCCCCCTCAATCAGCTCGAAAATATCAAGGCATCAAAATATAGCAAGAAACAAATTGTTATATTTTTTTGTAAAGTGAGGATAATAATTCTCTACCACAAGGATAATTAAATGTTTATTTAGAGCCCCCCTAATATGCTCGATTATTTTAATTTAACTCTCCCTCCTGAAGTCGCTCCTTCTGAGCCGACATGAATGAAAAGGTAAAAACCAAGATCGCATATAAGAGATCAATTATTATTAACCAATAAAATCAAAAGGTTAGGTGTAAAAATGCAGCTGGTTTACCCAATAACAGTCAAACACCCAGCTACCGCCGTGAACTTGAGCGATTGCTGCAATGGGCGTGGCGCATTGAAGAAGTTTCAATAATGACTCTGAAGCGCGAACACATTGAGGAGTTTGTGCAGTTTTGCATTGAGCCGCCAATTGCCTGGATCGGAACTAAGAATGTTGCCAGATTCAAAACACAAAATGGCGAGCGTGTTGTGAATGCCGATTGGCGGCCATTCGTAGTCAGTGTGTCCAAAGTTGAGTTTCGTGCTGGCAAGACGGCTTCCCCCAAGGAGTTTCGGCCATCCCAGGCAGCGATCAAATACATCTTTACTGCATTGTCATCCTTCTTCGATTTTCTCTATCAAGAAGGCTTGGTTCCAGCCAATCCTGTGGCACTGATTCGCCAGAAAAGTAAGTTTGTTCGACGTGAGCAACAAAGCCAGGTTGTACGTCGAATCAGCAACTTGCAGTGGGATTATGTCCTGGAGACTGCTGAGATCATGGGCGAGACATCACCAACAGATCACGAGCGAACTTTATTCATTATGAACGCCCTATTCGCTATGTATTTGCGAATCTCTGAGTTGGTTGCAGATGAAAGATCGGCACCAGTTATGGGTGATTTCAAGAAAGATCGCGACGGAAACTGGTGGTTTCATGTTACGGGTAAAGGTAGCAAAGGCCGGGCGATCACTGTTTGCGACCAAATGTTGAAGGCCTTGAAGCGCTACAGAAATTATTTGCAGCTCCCTGCTCTGCCCAGCATTAATGAGCAGACACCTCTGGTGCACAAGTCCCGTGGCAAGGGACCGGTTACCAGTACCCGACAGGTTCGCCTGATTGTTCAAAACTGCTTTGATGCTGCTCACCAACGGATGGTTGAAGAAGGCTTAGGGGAAGATGCTGAAGATCTTAAGGCTGCTACAGTGCACTGGCTCCGCCATACGGGTATTTCTGAAGATGTGAAGTACCGCCCCCGCGAGCATGTGCGCGATGATGCGGGCCATGTAAGTATGGCTACGACCGATCGCTACATTGATTCCGACATGCGGGAGCGGCATGAAAGTGGGCGGAGTAAGCGGGTAAAGCAGGAGCGGTAATACTGCCGCCCTGCTCTCATATAAATGAAATAGCTTGACCCGAAAAGGATACGATATATCATTGCACACCATCTAATTAACCTAGTACACATGGATGAATACTCAGAGTGCGGAGAGGCTCATGGCACATACAAACAAACTCCCAGTCACCGTCCTTTCAGGTTTTCTAGGTGCCGGTAAAACTACCGTACTTAGCCACATACTGAACAATCGCAAAGGCAAAAAAGTTGCTGTAATCGTCAATGACATGAGTGAAATCAATATTGATTCGACGAAAGTACAGAGCGAAGTTTCTCTTAACCGTAGTGAGGAGAAGCTTGTTGAAATGAGTAATGGCTGTATTTGCTGCACTCTGCGGGAAGACCTTCTGGAGGAAGTCACTAAGCTTGCGCAGGAAGGACGGTTTGATTATCTCGTTATTGAATCAACAGGGATTTCTGAACCCTTACCCGTTGCAGAAACCTTCACTTTTGCCGACGAAAATGGTGTTTCTCTCTCTGATGTTGCCAGTTTGGACACAATGGTGACGGTGGTTGATGCAGTCAATTTTTTAAAGGACTATGACGAGGCAGTATTTCTACAGGATGCTGGTGAATCATTAGGCGAAGACGACGAACGCAGTGTAACTGATTTGCTGATCGACCAAGTCGAGTTCGCAGATGTCATTCTGATCAGTAAAACGGATTTAGCTGGTCCTTCTGATGTTGAGCGCCTAGAGGCCATTCTGCGAACTCTAAATACGCAGGCAAAAATAGTTCTGATCTCTCAAGGGCAAGTCAATATTGACGAGGTTCTAAGTACCGGCTTATTTGACTTCGAGCGCGCGCAGCAAGCACCTGGTTGGCTTAAAGAGATGCGAGGTGAGCATGTTCCTGAAACTGAAGAGTATGGCATCAGCAGTTTCAGCTACGAAGCACGTAGACCCTTCCATCCAGAAAAATTTCATCAATTTCTGCACAATACTGAAAGGCACGGCAAGTTAATTCGCTCCAAAGGGTATTTTTGGCTGGCGTCCCGCCCTGAGTTTGCAGGCGAATGGAGTCAGGCGGGAGGCATTGCCCACTACGGGTTCGCTGGGATGTTCTGGAAAGCTGTGCCCAAGGAAAACTGGCCCACTGACGAGAACTATCGCAGCTCCATTAAAAAGCAATGGGTAGAACCCTTTGGTGATATGCGGCAAGAACTAGTCTTTATTGGCCAGAGTTTGAATCAAACCAGCATGACAAAAGCGCTTGATGATTGCCTGCTAAGCGAGGACGAAGTGCTACGAGGCAAAGAATACTGGGCGACATTGAATGATCCATTTCCCGCATGGGAACAAACATGAATATTAACCTCACCCCTGTACCCGGCTAGATCATTTGGTGGAAAAGTGTAAAAGACCGACGAAGTGCCGGTCTTTTATCAAACTAACTCCTTTCGACAATTCAATCCTCTATAGCGGCCTCAACGGCTGCCGCCGCATCAACAATACCTGATCCACAGCGCCGACATGAGCCTGTAAAGCTTCGGGCTGTACTGGTGAGAATGGATTCAACCTCATCTGGTGTAACATCAGGCTTGACTGAATATATAAGTGCCGCTGTACCGGCAACATGTGGAGCGGCCATGCTGGTGCCGGCGTAGTATGCGAAGCTATCACTACCGGGAGTTCGCGCACCGCTGTTTAATGTAGAGAGAACGCCATCGGATTCCACCGAGTTAGTTTCACCTCCAGGGGCGGCGACATCGACCACATTGCCGTAGTTGGAGTAGTAAGCAAGCCCACCGGAGCGATTGGTTGCGGATACTGTAATGACTCCTGAACAGTTAGCTGGCGAAAACCAAAAGGCATTCCGCCCAGAGTTACCCGCAGCAACAACAACGGTAGCGCCCAGGCTACGGGCCGTATTAATGGCACTTTGAGTTGTGCTTCCACAGAGGCCAAAGCCCCCCAGGCTTAAGTTCAACACTTGGGCCGGTGTTTCATTGGCTGGTGCTCCACTAACCGAGCCGCCAGCGCTCCAGACAATGCCGTCGGCAATATCAGAAGTGTAACCGCCGCATCGGCCGAGCACGCGAACGGGGAGCACTTTTGCTTTATGGGCTATCCCAGCGATACCCATATTGTTGTTGGTGACGGCAGCAATGGTGCCGGCCACATGAGTGCCATGCCAGCTGCTATCAAACTCCGGATACAGTGGGTTTCCGCAGTAACTATCGGTATACCAATCCCCGGGATCACTGGCATCACTATCACGACCATCCCCATCTACAGCGATATCAGAATCTGAAATCATGTCGTAACCAGGCAGCAAGTTGTTCACGAGGTCTGAGTGAGCGAGATAACCGGTATCAATAACTGCTACTACCACGCCCTCCCCCTGAGTTATATCCCAGGCTCCGGGCAAATTCAGTCCGCCATCAGCTTCAAAGTAGTGCCACTGGTCGTAATAGCTGGGGTCATTTGGGACCGCCATAGGGTGCATCATCAAGTCGGGCTCAGCGTACTCAATATTGGGGTCTTGTTTTAGGCGGTTGATTATCAGGTTGATCTCGGCTTGGCTTTTTCGGCTCCCCAGGTGCATGACTTGTGCACCCGTCGCCATGCGCCGCAAGTGGCGCAAGTTGTGGCCCGCACGGCGAGAGGCTTTCTCCACAGTTTCCTGAGTCATGCTCGCTGACCGTCCGATCGTGGAATCCTGCTTGTATTTCACAATGATCCGGTCAGTTGTTGGGGCACTACTTATATTATCCATTTGGGTGGCGAAGGAGCCTGTACATAGAAGTGAAAACACACCTGCTAGAGTGGATTTTTTCAACAGTGACTTCATTATTGTTATCTCTCCATGATGATTTAGCTGACGGGGTGTGACATCCTAACCATTAGTACCAATGTCCCTGTTGTGACAGGGCACTCAAGGGTTTACGCAAGATATATGCCTGAGCAAGTCATGGCTGGATATTGAGATAAAATTAGTACCAGTGTTTCAATTTTGCCCACAGGGATAGTAGTGGCAACCGATGTATCCTTCTTGGGTGATTGCCGGCTTCTTTCTATTCTTGTGACAGCCTCCACCTAAACAAACTTATTTATCTGTCTTTGCACCGATATAGAGATAACTAAGGGCTTTCCAATCACTGTGCACAGAAAGGCTGCAAAATACTTTTCGAAAATTTATCAACTTTAAAGAAAAGGCTGGAGCTTGAAGTTAATTCACTCTGATAAAACGAGCTTTAATCGAGCAATGGAAATGATTATCACAGAATTGGTGATATTGCCGGCATTATAACTGGGAAAGGATTCTGCGGAGATCAACGTGTTAAATGAAAATGCCAGTCAGCTTAACTGACTGGCATTACTTTAGTAGAACAGCTATCTACCCACCCCACAGGAACCTGTCGAGTGGGAGTTAGCCCATTTACTCAGTACTAGCACTCAGAGAAACGCCAGAGTAGTCAGAGTAACCACGGATACTGATATACCAGGTACCTGCGTCTGGATTGCTGATGCTGCAGCTTTCATCATTACCCCACTCGTAAGGACGGCAGTCATACACTGTGCGGGTGGGTTCTTGGCCGAAACGGACGTAGAGATCTGCATCCCCACTGCCACCAGACATTATGGCGCTCAGCGTTGAAGCTCCGCTATCAACCTCAATAGTGAAATGCTGCCAGCCGTTGCGGGAACCACTAAGATTTGTCTCTTCCCAACTGTCGCTACCGCCACCGCCACCACCACCTGCGGTGTAGCTGCCCACGAGGCTAACGTTAGAGAAGGAGCTATATCCACGTACCATGACGTGATAGGTCCCTCCCTGTACGTTATCGATATCACAAGTTTCATTATTGCCTGACGTGTAGGGGCGGCAGTCATAGGTGCTGGTTGTCGGAGCGCTGCCATGGCGAACGTAGAGATCAGCATCGCCGCTTCCACCGGACATTACAAAAGACAAGTCTGTAGCGTTGTTAGGCACTTCTAGGGTGAAGTTAATTTCATCACCACTGTTACCCTCGATACCAGTCTCAGCAACACCATTTTCAAGTTCACCGCCGTCGTTACCGCCACCACCACCGCCGCCACCATTGGCCAAGGCTACGGCCGCTGCTGCATCGACAATACCTGAGCCACAGCTGCTGCAAGAAGCCGGGAAGCTCCGTGCGGTACTGGTGAGGATTGATTCAACTTCATCTGGGGTCAATGTAGGGTCTACGGAGTAGAGCAATGCTGCGGCACCGGCCACATGAGGTGCAGCCATACTGGTGCCCTGGATGTAATAGTAACTATCACTGCCGGGGTCAGTAGCACCATTGTTATAGGTAGAGAGGACGCCGTCGGAGTCATTGGCGAAGCTCTGTGCTCCACCCGGCGCTGCAACATCTACTACATTGCCGTAGTTAGAGTAGTAAGCACGACCGCCACTGCGATTAGTCGCAGCCACTGAGATCACCCCATCACAACTGGCAGGAGTAAATTGGCTTGCGTTTGCATTGCTATTGCCAGCAGCTACAACAACCGTCGCACCGAGACTGCGAGCAGTATCGATGGCATTTTGTGTGGTAGTACCACAGCTTCCGCTGCCGCCAAGACTGAGATTGAGTACGTCGGCGGGATTCGCATTGGCTGGCAGGCCACTGACAGAACCGCCAGCCCCCCAAATGATGCCGTCAGCAATATCTGACGTATAACCACCGCAACGGCCGAGCACCCGTACAGGAACAATCTTGGCCTCGTAGGCAACACCAGCGATGCCAAGATTATTGTTGGTAACGCCCGCGATAGTGCCGGCAACATGGGTACCGTGCCAGCTACTGTTGCTTGAGGAGCTATCTCCACAAGTACCAGAGCTATACCAATCACCCGGATCGGTGGCATCGCTATCGCGGCCGTCACCATCAACAGACACGAAGGTATCATCGATCATGTCGTAGCCCGGCAAAATATTGGCTGCAAGGTCTGCATGGGGACGATAACCGGTATCGAGCACTGCGACCACTGCTCCATTCCCCGCAGTGGTATCCCAAGCTGACGGAAGGTTCAAGCCACCGGTAGACTCGTAGTAGTGCCACTGGTTGAGATAACTTGGGTCATTGGGCACAGCCACCGCTTGCAAGATAAGATCCGGTTCTGCGTACTCCACATCCGGATCCTGTTTCAGACGATCAATAATTGCATTTACTTCAGCTCTATTTTTTTTCCCCTCCAGGCGCATTACCTGAGCACCAGTAGCCATACGGCGCAAGTGACGCATTTTGTGGCCAGCGCGGAGCGAGGCTTTTTCCACCGTCTCATTGGCCATAGTGGAGGCCAGTCCAACTTTAGCGCTTTCCTTGTACTTCACAATGATGCGATCAGTCAGCAGTGTCTTGTCCGCCTCTTCCGCATGGGCAGCAAAGGGCATTGCACATAGCAGCGACAAGGCACTTGCAAGAGCTGTTTTTTGCAAAAGAATTTTCAAAGATGATTTCATTATTGTGGTTTCTCCGAAGTTATATTTGGCCGCCTATAAAAATATATTTTAATAGGCGGTTACTCCTGAATTACCCTGTTTTGGCTAAATAAATTCGATAAATGGAAAGCCCAAAAAACTGCTGAATTTAGAAACATTTAGTCAGCGTGGATAAAATTGGTACCAGAGCTTCAATCTGGTACGCGTGTATAACGACTAAGCAATAATTGTCCTCAGTGGAGCCCCTGAGAGTCAGGTTGGTTATGGTGCCAAACTTATAATTTTTATTAAAAAATCAGGTAATGATGATTTTTACGAAATAAAAGTGTGGTTTGGTTCATGGGAGGTGCTGTGGTAGAAGGTTAATTTTCGTCTTATGAAAAAAATAATGATTTTCTTATATAGACAGGAAACAACGCTATATCATATCAAAATTATTTTTTTTAATTAGAGCTGTCGATAGTTGATTGAACACCTCCGCGGGGTAATAGATTCCATTTTGTAGCTATTGAGGAGAAAACGCGGTGCACTGATTATTTTAAGACTTCCCCCCTTTTTGAATAGCAAGTCACAATATAAGTATCTAATCTTGTGCCAAGGTGGCATCTACTCCCACACCTAATCTCTTTTTGGCATAACTTTGTGAGGCTTGGTATGAGAAAAGCAACTGGAGATACAGTAGGCGCGAAGGGTCAATCCAGGCTCGCCGCCCCGACTGATCTGGGCGAGAGCGCACGGGCCAGTATCACTACCGCAGTAAATACTCTGCTCGCTGATACCTTCAGCCTATATGTGAAGACCAAGAATTTTCACTGGCATGTCAGCGGCCCCCACTTCAGGGACTACCATTTGCTTTTTGACACTCAAGCCGATGAAGTTTTCGGGATGACTGATGCCCTGGCAGAGCGCGTTCGCAAACTGGGGGGAACTACGCTTCGCTCTATTGGCCATATCGCCAAACTACAGCGTTCCTCAGATAACGACGCAGAATATGTAGATCCTCAAGATATGTTATCTGAACTGGGCGAAGATAATCGGCACCTAATCGCCAATATGCGTAAGGTCCATGAGCTCTGTGATGAGCACCGCGATGTTGCTACCGCAAGCTTACTGGAGGAGTATATTGACCAGGCTGAAAAGCGGTCATGGTTCTTGTTTGAGGCTAGTCGAGGCCCTGGATTGACTCATCATTAGATGCGGCTTTCGATAAAATCAACAGGTCAAATACTATAGTTTTGATTTGGGCTGAATCCGATTATCTATAGCTGCTCAGTCCAAATCACTACATATGTTGCTCAACGGTTGTTCCCGAATTTGGTGCAACATTCCTTTCCACCAATCCATTCTCTTTTCCAATAATTGAATTACCCTTCTTCCCCAGTTTTTCCCATGCCTCTTTTCTATTCTGTAAAATTGCATAAATCAATTGCACTTTACAACTCGAGCTTCAGCCTCTCTCCTACTGAGTTTTCCAGGAATCCTTCTCTCCGATAAAAATCAATCGTTCTTTGCCAGTTTTCTTTTTCTGGAGTACTAACTTCCAATCGTGGCCAGCCCTCCTCCCTCGCAAAGCTGATTACCTTATCCAGCAGCGCCTTGCCAATCAGTTTTGAGCGAAACTCAGGTTCAACATAAAGTTCTTCAATCACCCCGTAGTTACCACCGGCATAAATAGCGGCAGATCTGGACACGGTTATAACCCCTACAGCGACACCGTTGATACGATATAAGAAAGCATGGAATCCAAAATCCTCAGATAGTAATTTCTCTGCTGTTACTGCCAACTTGGCCGGATCTACATGACGCTTATGGCCCACTAGAGCCAGGAGTAATTTCGACACCAGGGCAGCCACTTCGCAGCCCTGTTCCTTTGTTGCTAGTACGATCTTATCGTCCATAAGCATCTCCCTCCTCTGATATCAACGTACCCGCTGAGTCCAAACTCTATAGAGATTTAAAATGTGATCACATTTTAAATCTATCAATAGTTTATATTTTCGGCAAGTCATGAGTTGTTGGATATCAAGGAGGTGAAAACAACACACGAATTCGATCAAATTTTGTTCGTCGCACTGTTAGCACAAACCTAAATTACACTTTTCAGCCAGCTACTCACTGGACTCAAAGACACATCACAGCGCCTTACTTCACAGCTGCCTAGAAAATCCAATGCAGAGAATTCAAGCTCTTCATCTAATCATGGAGATCGAATTTGATCGCTAATTTCCAGGGCTTCCAGAATTGAGCATCTATAGCGAATCGACACCCCATGGCCGATGATCCAGAAAAGATCGTACTCTTAGGTCAAAATGCACAAAGTCCAACAATAGCTGAAATAGCAACCATAAATACCAAATAAATTATTTAAAGGATGCTTTTTAACCTGTTAACAGGTTTGATTTATTTAAATATAATAGCTGCAAAAGCAACTTCTAATACTAAAATCGATACTTAAAGGATGATAAGGCGGCTATTATGGGATTTTACGGTCAATCGGATAAGCAGATACTTGAGACGCTGGGTAGCCGCCTCAGGGAGTACCGTTTGCGGATGAATCTGACGCAGGATGATATGGCTAAACGAGCAGGCTTATCGACTTCCACCATTAAGGGTTTAGAAGCGGGTCGTGGCAGGCTTGATAGTCTTGTGGCCGCCCTACGAGTCCTTCGCAGACTTGACTCACTGGATACTTTTTTATCTGAGCCGTTAGTGAGCCCGATGCAAATTGCTACTCAAGGCAAACAGCGGCAAAGAGCCAGCCGTAGCTCACAGAGTCAGCACGACGCTCTGCCCCTGGACAAGAATAAGAAAAGGAGCAAGCCGGAATGGTAAACCAGACAAATGCTGCAACAGTTCACTTATGGGACGAATTGGTAGGCGCTGTTCATTGGGATGATAGTGGTTATGGTTCATTCGAGTATGCACCAGAGTTCTTGCGCCGGGGGCTGGATATTGCTCCGATAACCATGCCCATTGAAACTTCACAAGAACCATATACATTCCGCGGCCTTGGTCGGGAAACATTTAAAGGGTTACCGGGACTCCTCGCCGATTGCCTGCCCGACAAGTTTGGCAATGCGGTGATTGATGCCTGGCTCGCACGCCAGGGGCGAACACCAGAAAGCTTCAACCCTATTGAGCGACTCTGTTACACCGGTATTCGTGGCATGGGGGCGCTGGAGTTCCAGCCGGCTGTAGACGGCACTTTTAAAGATTCCGTCGACCTGAATGTCGAAGAGCTGGTCAAATTAGCCGCTGCCATTACACACAGTCAATCCAATCTCAGCACCCAACTTGGCGACAGTGACACTGAGAAGTCGGGCTCTCTACTGGATATATTGCGTGTAGGTACCAGTGCTGGGGGCGCGCGGGCAAAAGCAGTTATTGCAATAAACGAGAAAGGGGATATTCGCTCCGGCCAGGTTCCCGCCCCTGATGGCTATGACTACTGGCTATTGAAATTTGACGGTGCTGGAGACCTTGAACTCGGAGCAACTGATGGCTACGGACGAGTTGAGTATGCCTATTATCTTATGGCCCGCGAAGCGGGTATCAATATGGCTGAGTGCAAGCTGTTGGAGGAAAGTGGTCGAGCGCACTTTATGACACGGCGTTTTGATCGGGTGAATGGCAAGAAGCTCCATTTGCAATCCCTTTGTGGTATTGCACATTTGGATTTCAATATGGCAGGTGCGCACTCTTATGAGCAATTATTCAGTATTATGCGTGAATTGTATTTGCCTAAAAATGAAGCGGTACAGCAATATCGCCGTATGGTGTTCAATGTATTAGCCCGGAACCAAGATGACCATACGAAGAACACTGCATTTCTAATGGACCCAACCGGCGAATGGTCTCTTTCACCAGCCTTTGACGTGACTTATGCACATAATCCCGGGGGCGCTTGGACGAGTCAACACCAGATGAGTATTAACGGAAAACGTGATCACTTCGTTTTGGATGATTTAATAACCGTAGGGAAATCCATCAGTATTAAGCACCCAATGGAGATAATTGATCAAGTGGCAAATGCTGTAGCAAGGTGGGAGGAGATCGCAAAAACTACAGGTGTTTCTGAAAGCTGGATTATTGAAATTGGCCGAAATCACCGCAGACTCTACTGAGCCTCAACAGTATGTAATTAAGGGGTCGAGTCAGAATTCGGCCTCTAATTTTGCTAGGACAACGCTCAATATATCTCTGTTTGCTCAAACCCTTCACAAGTAGTTAACACAGTAAACTGGTCCATATCGGCCCGTTTTAAGTTAACACTCAATATCTCGTTATTAATTATAAAAACGATTCTCCAAAAATATTTTTATTCCAGGGGTTACCTACACTAATCAGCCTGCCTGCAAATGAGATCCCCATAGGCGCAGATTTACCATATGCAGTGACTATGGCCCCGGTGTGGACAAACACGCTACTTTCCTTAGATAGGTTGATATCCCTGCCTATGAGAATGGCCACAAATTCACTGTGGCCATCAAAGTAAGTCTAATCGCTTGTCGCCCCATCGCGAATACATTCCAGCTCTATGGGTAGGGCTGTTGGCTGGTTGATAGTCTATAAAGTATCAAGCGGGATGAAATCTGATCCAACCTATCAAAAACGGACACTTCAATGAGCTTCAATTGGAAAATATCAGCTTTTATTCTATTTGATCTTTAACTCATAACAGAGCCGCTCATGAAGAAACAGTCATTTCTATTCACAATAATTATGATTGCTCTTGCCTTTATGGGACTTGAGACGGCAGGTGAAGAAAGCGATCATAGCTCTATCAAAAGAGGCAAGGGCATTATTTGCAGTAATGAATATGTCTTATGCACATCAGCCCCTTGCATCCCAGACCCCAGCAATCCAGATTCAAATGCAATTTGCAGGTGTGACGTTAATAAAGGATTGAACTTCGGGTTATCCGAATGTAAAACCCGGACTCCTGTGACTGACTCAAACGGCGTTAAAAAAGCCTTATCGACATTTTCTTTCGCACAGGCTCCTACAAAGCCAGTGCTTTCCTGCCCCGAGGGTAAACCGTGGACGGATTGCCTGGATCAACCCTGCATCGTCGACCCGATGAATCCACTCAAAGCCATATGCACATGCAAGATTGTACGTGATAAGCCTTTTGTAACTTTTGGGGGGGACTGTGTTTCCCTCAGTTGTGATACGGGCTACTGGTCAGGTGCAACGGCAGGGTCTTATGTGGGAGCAAGCAGACAGCTTATGAAGGCATTTAGCTTAGATGAAGTTCCTGCCAAATATTGTGTGGGGATGAAGCCTGAGGTTTCAGAGTGATTTCTGTTCGATTCAAGTCGCATCAAGCTATTGTATTTTTTAGAAATAGATACCCGATTCGCAGTTCAAACCGTTGACCCCTACACTGTTTAGCGGCCTATACAGTCCCTGAAAGAATCACCAAGTAGATTTTATTACTTTCATAACTATTAAAATTGCGGCAAAAGTTAAATTACCCTTATCGTAATTTCTGGTATGGTTAAATCAACTACAAAAAATGATTAACTAACAACTGCCGCCTCAAAAATAAAAACCAAACAAACAACACTATTTTTAGACAAAAGGCACTCTTATGAGAACACGCTGTAGCCACGTTTTACTCTGGGTGAAGGATATTCATCAAGCTGTACAAGATTTCCGTCAGCTCGGTTTTTCCGTGGATTACGCCACAAAAGAAAAGAACGCCCAGCACGCCCATATTTGGTTTAGTGAAGGGGCTATTATTGAATTATTGACATCTCCATCCAATGCCCACTATTTCAAATGGCTAATTGATATCTTTGCCGGCCGAGGCGCGGGACGTAGGATGATACGTTGGTCACAAGAAGGAGAAGGCTTTTGTGATGTTGCCTTAGTCAGTGACGATTTTGATAATGATCTTTCAGTAATGAAGCGTGAGGGGGTTCAAACCGGGCGAGTAATTCCCTGGCAACGCACCAAGCCAAACGGAGAAAAAACCAGTTTCCGCTTTGTCTATCCTCGTTCTGAGAGACTGCCATTCTTAGTGAGCCCGTACAACCCACCTCAATACCCCCAAAAAACAAATCATAAAAATGGTGCTTCTGGTCTGAGTAAAGTGCATATGGAAGTCAGTGAGCAGGACTGGAAATCTGTGCAACGTTTAACCAATCAAGATTCCATATTTAATATCAAGCCTGGTCCCACAACCAAAGTTACAGGCATAGAAGTTAGCGGGCTGAAAGAAAATTTGGACCCTACTCTATTGCATGGAAGTAAAATCAACCCTGCAAATTAAACAAATTAGTGGTTCAATCTTGTAAAGAGATTGATCCACTAACCATCGAACTATACAAAACAGCTATTAACTAAGCTGTCATAACCTCATTACAGACGATAAAGTGCTCCAATTCCCGCGCGACGCCCTTTTGCCGGTGCGCCTATTCTGGCATCAGGGGCAAATATCGCATTAGTGTAGCCATATAGCTGATACTGCTCATCCAGCAGATTATCGGCAAACAAGTAGAGTTCCATTGAATCAGTTTGCAGTGCTAGGCGCAGGTCCACTTTACTATAAGCATCCAGCTCGAAGTGATTTTGCGCATCTGCCGGGCGCTCATCCACGTGGCGAACAGTCAAATTGGTATTGAGAGCTGGTGCACTTAAACCCATAAAGTCTGGTAACGGCTGATAGTAGTTCAATGCCAAACTTGCACTCCAGCTGGGTACATCAGGTACCTCATTACCTGCCATAACATCACCACCGGAAACACCGTACACATCTTTGGTAATTTCCGTATCGAGGAAGCTCAAGCCTCCGGCAATACTGAATCTCTCAGTAATAAACCAATCGGCTTCAAACTCCGCTCCAAAGGTTTCCGTATCCGCATTCACCGCAGCCGATGAATAGGAAGCGAAATCAAAGCCGAGCAAATGATCATCTTCCACAGAGTTAAAGAAGATCGCACCGCTGATATTCAAGTTGTCTGATTCTCTCTTGAAACCAACTTCGATACTATCAACGGTTGCCGGTTTGTACGCCACGCTATCAGCGGACTGTAACGCAAAGTCATTGAAGCCACCGGATTTATGGCCTCGTGCGGCCATTGTGTATAGGTTAGTGTACTCCGTCAGGGAGTAGCTGAGAGCCAATCGCCCAGTTGTATAGTTATCATTCAAAGTTCTTTGATCTTGGGTGACATAAAAATTCCCATCCGTGCCATAGCTGGCGTACTCACCGGCGTAGTCCTTACTCTCTTGGGTATAGCGCAGTCCAGCTGTAAATTTTATGGCTTCAGTTAAAGGAACCGTAGTCTCACCATAAATAGCCTGGCTATCAGTTTCATAATCCCGGTATTGGTTGGCGTAGGACACCAAATCAATCGAATCGAAACTTCTTTCACTATCCTGCAAGTTAAGCCCAACTACCCAGAAAGTAGATGCATCAGGCAGTGAAGACAGGCGCAGATCCTGGCTGATAGTTTGTTCATCCTGACTGTCACCACGAAGATACTCCACAGGGAAATTAAAAACAGCTGCGGCTGTCTCCTGATCAAATCCGGTTAGGTAACTAAAACCTGTGTCGACCAATGCGGTGATTGAGGTCAATTGACTATTACCCAGTTGATGGTTGATTTCTGTGGAAAAACGCTCAACTGTTTTCTCGTTATCGTCAAATGCCCCCAAGGTATGTTCACTGCTCGGATCATCGCCAAAAGGTTGCAACAACTGCAAGTTCAGGAAGCCTTCCTGGTGCTGCCTCTCTGCGATAAATAAAGCAGAGGTCTCCGGGCCCAAATCCCATAGCAAGCTCCCCCGGAAAGCCAGATCTTCAGGCTCGGTCATTGGCTCACCGTTAGTGGTATTTTCAACCCAATGATCCTCACTGGTATGACGCACTGCCAAGCGACCTCGGAGTGATTCAGAAAACGGGCCACTGATTACAGTTTCATAGAGGCTCTGGTTGTCTTCACCCAGCTCAATGCGCCCATAAGCTTCAAACTCTTCAGTCGGTTTCTGGGTGGTAATATTGATGGCTCCAGCTTCACTGTTACGCCCAAACAAAGTCCCTTGCGGGCCTTTTAAAATTTCCAGGCGTTCAATATCCAGGGTCCCGAGGGATACATTCCCTGCCGGCATAGAAACACCGTCAAGGTTAACCACCACAGAGCCATCATCTTTGTTGACCTGGTTGAGGGAGCCAACACCACGGATGCGGATATTCGCATCCACCGCACCACTGGAAGAGTAGACATCCACTCCAGGTGCACTGCGCAAAGCATCCTCAACGTTAAGATGCAGTCGGTTTTTTAACTCCTCTTCACCAATAACACTTAAACTGAAGGGTATATCTTTGGCTTTCTCTTTCGTATGCCGTGCAGTGACTTCGACAACTTCCATCGAGCTCTCAGAAGCAGTCTCTTTATCTGTGTTTTCCGCAGCTGAATAGGCTCCAGAAGCGTACATTAAAGTTGCGGACAGCAATGAAATCTGTTTGCTGAGTTCTTTTTTATCTCGGATTAAGCTGAGCATTAATTAATTTCCTTTCTACCTATAATCTTTATTCAAAACTTCAGAACTCTCAGCCAGTAAATTCTGAGCAGGGTCCCGCTGATAGGATGGCCAGATATCCAGCGCCAATACTTTTTCGGAGGGCAAGCGATCGATCAGTGCATTTCCATTGATGACCTTTGCATCCAACTCGTTGATATCGGCTAACAAACGGTAATTGGCAGTTTCGGTAACCGGCTGCCACCCGCCTTTCTCCCAGCGCCAACGCTGCCCATCCAGGCGTATCTGGCCTGTTTCCAAATACTCGACTGTTAAAGCTGATGAAAGAGGAGCCCCGAGCATATTTTGTGTACGGGTCACGCCCACATAGGCGTTCAGCACACTCTCGATACTTTTCTGCTGCTGAATATCATCGAGTAATGCAGACAGGGATTCCGGGGTTTGGTGAAGTGTCCAATCCAGTGCGGCTACCGGCGCGTAATAGCGAGCCCAACCAGAAATCGGCGCTGTACTTAAGCTTTCAACAGGAACCTCGCTGCCAGCCAAGTCTCTAGTCGTCTTGTCGGAGTAGCGGACCAGTACATCATCGAGCACTTCGATACCGTCCATTTCTGCAACACACAGCAGGCCAATCGCTCCCGAAACCCCATCGCTTAACCATGCAGAACCGGCAATACGTCGTAAATCCGACTTGGTAACTAGATGCTGCCTGGCCAAGGCTCGGGCAATATCAACCCGCCTCAGCCAGCGCCCTGTTCCCTCATCAGCGATATCCCAGTGAGGCCCTTCGGACAATTGCAACAAAGTACCGCTGGCGCGAGTCTCGCCGAGCCCTCTTGGCCACTGGGCGATCCGTTTAATTTCGATATCAGTACCCAGCCGATCATTAACGCAGGCCTGCATCTGGCCCACATCTTTTGCAATGGCGGAAACCATAGTAGAGCGGTTGGAATCATGGGGAATTTCAAAACCATCGAATACTGCAAGTTCCTTATCAGGTGCCCATTGAATGGCGAAATCCAAGGGACCATTAGTACTCCCCTGCTCGCTGAACACAGGCTTGTCAGCGCTTCTAATACGAACTTGCCAACGCCAGTCCCCTGAAGGGGCCGCGCCCTCAAGGGTTGCAGCCAGCTGTGCGGTTGGCAGCGTAAACTCACGGCTTAAACCCAGAGCTTCGCGCTCTGCTGGCACCCGCAAAATACGCTCGGGATCAATGCCCAGACGCGGAACAATATCACTGGCTTGTAACCAGACTCCGCTGGGTGTCAGCCCCGAGGGCTCTCCCTCAGCAGACCAGCCGGGAGCAGTCAGTTGCCACGATAGTTTGATATTACAACCTGGCTCAGGGCAGCCTGAGATTGGCAGGGACATATGGTCGTAACGCTGTTCATGCGTTACTTCACGCCCATTCACCAAAGCGCTCACCAGGACAAATCCCTGAGGCAGTTCAAAATGCAGGCCCTGTCCATCAACCTGGACCTGGTGCAATTGCCACTCAGCTTCCACTGTCTGATTATCCGGGTTGATGCTGATATTCAGATTACCGCCAGATACTTGAAACTCACTGGCTTTCGGCAACCAGTATGCTTCCCAGGCTGCATCTTCCCGCTTCAGTTGATCCGGTGATTGATAACCTCCCTGCACTACCAACTTGTCTTCCAGTACAGAACCCAGACCAAGGAGAAATAGAGCGGAACAAGCCACCAAGGCACCCTGAGGAGCTATAAGGCGAGAGCGAATCAGGGCAAAACCCCGAGACATGCGGCTATCCAATCCCCTTGGAACCCATAGAGCAGCCAGGCCGACCATCAATACGGCGAGTGCAACTTTGAATCCATCCAGGGCTAACAAATAACCGATCCAAGGTTCCCAACCACTGAGGGCCGACAGTTGAATATGTGCAGTGATACCTACTTCATAAGGAGGATAATGCACCAGCTCCAATTCATGATTCAGTACCAAAATAAAGGTCACGAACATTGACATGGAGTAGGCAAAGCCCGCATGACGGAATAGCGCATGCACCAGGAGCACCATCATCGACAATTCCAATAACGGTGCTGTCACTATCAACAACTGGTAAGTAAATGCCTGGCCAATATCGACAGAGGCCGGAGCAGAAAGAAGCACGGCAAAGATGCCCGATAACCCCGGTAGCAGTGCCAACAGCACCGTCATAGCAAATACGGTAAGAGCGACACCAAACAGGCGCATATAATCCGGCGCTGGAGTAGCAGCCAGCATATCCTCAAACCCTGGCACCTGATCCCTGCGGCATACCAAGCCAGTCAGCGCCGCGATCACAAATGCAATCACAAGGAAAATAACATCCTTGAGGAGCGGCAACAGCATCTCCAAACGCGGTGCCATGGGCCCTTCCGCATGCCAGATAATCTGGGTAAAAGAACTGACGACTCCCATTACAACCAGTATCGCCACACCAACCCACCAGGCCCGACTAGTCCATACATGGAGTAGTCTCCAACGGGCTTCCAGTATTAATTGACGCAGGCTGCGGCCAAATGATGCGCTATCCGGCTTGGATGGAGAGAGATCTACTACTTTACTGGCGGATTTGTTTTTGCTGTCTTTAGCGCGAGAAGGTTTGGCAGCCCCTTCGAGAACCAAGGACTCCCTTCGCAGGTATTTCAAGTAGACAGCTAAAGCGAGCAGTGGTAGGAGACACCAAAAAATCCGGTTTAATACCGAGCCCAGGGTAAAGGGCAATAAAGAAGAGGATTTTTGCAAAGGTGTCCAGGAGGTGACTTCTGTATAAACAAAAGTAAACAGCGAAGGGTCCATGACCGCAGCCAGCTGCGGATTAATACTTGCACCCTGAAGCACGATTACAGCAAACATCCACAACATCATCAAAGCCGCAGCGAGCCCAAAAGGACCCGCCAGGCTTCGAGTGCGCAGCGTCATAATAAAATACAGAGCACCGATACCGACACTGGCAGGAATCTGTAGCCAGATCCATGCAAAGCCGAGGGCTTTCCAGGGGGCTGGGCCAATCGCCGCTTCAGGCAATAAGCCCATCCAAACCAATACCGGCGAGAATAAAAAGCCCACCAGTGCCGATGCACTTAATATGGCTCCAATCACCGCTGCACCGATAAACCGTCCCCAAAGCATTACGCTCAGGGAATTCGGGGTTGTATAAATAACTTCGTGCAAACTGGCTTTGCGATCGCGCAGAATCGGTTGTGAGAATACCCAGGCCCAGGCAAAAAACTGGAAGAACATACACCCAGCACCCATCAAGTAAATAAGCGATGGCGAGTTCCGGGGGATATCCGTAGCCCCCATTTTTTGCATATAGTCTGCGTTTACCAAATTCAAAAGCAGGTAGATCACCAGCCCCCAAAAGGCCAATGCCACAATGCCGCTACTAAAACCGGCCCTTATCTCCAGCTTTGCCTCGTGGGCAATAAGCGCCAGCTTATTCATGCTGCCTCCCGCTGGTCTTTTACCTGCTCAATCGCCAGGTGATAGATATCTTCCAGGCGCGGGGAATGGGCCGTAAAGCGGGGGTCTTCGGGTTTCTCACCGTGCACAATTACCTGGGTGCCATCGGGCTTGGCGATATTGTGCAGGGATTCCGGTAACTGCTCGCCGCGAGGAATCAGTGCTTGCCACATCTTGTCTTTATGGGGCGCAGTCACGTCCGGGGCTGTCCCCTCAACGACAATGCGCCCTGAGGCCAATATCGCCAGGCGCTGACACAGGTTTTCGATATCTTCAACGATATGGGTGGAGAGCAATACAATGGCATCCGCCGCGACATCCGCCAAAACACAGTGAAAGCGGTTGCGCTCAGCGGGGTCCAGGCCTGCTGTGGGTTCGTCGACAATAATTAGGCGCGGCTCACCGATAAGTGCAATGGCAATACCAAAGCGGCGCAACATGCCGCCGGAATAAGTTGATACAGCTCGATCGGCCACATCGGCCAAATTGACCTGCTCCAAAAGCCTGTCCACTTCGCGGCGCCTTGCACTCGTTTGGGTAAAACCTTTAAGCCAGGCGAAACGATCCAGTAATGTCCGCGCGGCAATCCCGGGGTAAGCACCAATATGTTGCGGTAAATAACCCAATTTACTGCGCATAAAATCCGGATTTGCCAGAACATCCACACCATCGAGAATAATCCGGCCACTATCTGGCGTTTGCAGGGTTGCCAAAGTGCGCATCAAACTACTTTTCCCCGCGCCATTCGGCCCGAGCAACCCATACATTCCGGGGCCAACTTCCAAATCAACACCGTTTAGCGCTTTCACCCCGTTTTTATAAGTCTTAAAGAGCCCTTCAACGATCAACCCTGATTGCTTTTGCATCTCTCCTCCTAACCCCGTTTATAAGTAAAAATTCCGTAATCACTTTTTGTGCTATTTGCGTATTCTTTTAGTCGCAAGCCTGGCTAACAATATCGGTAAGCGCCTGCACTGATACTGGCTCCGGTTCCCCGGGCTGGATTAATGCGGGCATACCGATACGCGCAGTTAAATCACTCCATACCATCGACACACTCAAAGCCCACTGGCCGCTCTGCTTGCGTCTTTCGGGTTGCGCGATATCGGCGCAAAGGGAATGCAGAGCCTGGATAACGGCCTCAGGCCAAGTGAGGGCAAAAATATCGTGGTAACTGCGCATGTCCGTATCACCCAGGGTTACCATGCTGGGAACCGCCAATCGCTCGGTACCCTCACCGCTAAGTATCAGCCTGCCTGTTTGATCCCGTGGTGAATGCAGCCTTGGATTCCACAGCACGGGGCCGTGGGTATCGGCCAAAGTTAGAACACCCCCCTCACTACCTATGGCAAGTCGATGCAGTAACAGGGAGTGATTGTCCGGGTCTTGTGGGTGCACCTGATTTTGTATGCGCAACGTCAAAGGCACTCCACCAAGAGTGGCCGATAAACTTTGAAAAGGGTGCCCTTCCGCTTGCACCGGCTCGCTAAAAGACCAGGGGCGAAGGCCACCTACCGCGCGGCCAATTACATCCAGCAGCGGATAGGCCATTTGGCTGTTGCAGATAGCATCGATCATTTCCAGGCGCTGGTGGCGACGTAAATATTCGGCCGCCGCCAAAAATTGCCTGGTGGGACGCAAATTCGGATATAGCGTATTAACGGCATAAGCCGCATTTCCCTGTTTTGCAGCCAGCAGGTTTGCAGTAATTTCCTTGGTGTGGACCGGGTGCTCCTGCAATACATGAATACCCCGCTTGAGTAGCGATTGGGCCAATTCAGAACCCTCGCCCCCCGTTGCCCCAGAACGAACAACAACACACACTATGTCGATATCATCGGGAATTTGCTCGGCCTCGGTATAAAGCGGCACCCCATATTGCTCGGCACAACTTCTGGAATAATCACTACCCCGAGCCAATAAACCGGCCAATTCAAAATAATCCCGACCGAGTAATCTGGAGGAAGTCAGGGCTTCGAGATAAATACGGCCAAAGCCTGTCCCTGCAACGACAACTCGCTTGCGCTTATCAATTCCCATAGGACGAATCTCCCTGATGACTGCCCATGGACTGAGCCCATTCCTGCAACTGAACATTGTCTACCTCACCGTCAATCGTCAGAGGCAACTGGTCCAAAACCTGGATAAAAATTTCTGAATCAAAATGATCGATATATTCGGTCAGGCAATCTGCCGTCAGGCGCATTTGATGTTGTTTGGCTCTACAGGCAAAGAAGCGATGCCCCTGTCTGGATAGGGGGTGTTCAGATACTGGCAAATCCATAGCCAACTGTAATCCGGCAGCCTCCAGGGCATTGTGCCACTGGGAAAGTGACAGAAATGTTGCACCGGAATCCGTGCGCTCGTCGACGGCATCAACCAACATAAATGCCTGTGATGCCATCACCCAGAACTCCTCACTGGTTGGCTCGGTCATAATGAACCAACCTCCCGGGCGCAATAACTCAGCCACTCTTCGCAGTGAGGCATCTGTGTTATGAGCGGCATTAAAAACACCACCGGCAATAATTACGTCGAAGCTATTGGGAGAAAATCCCTGGCTGCGCAACGAACGATCAATATCAAACAAACCACGGCGCAACCAGGGGCGTTGCTCCTGATCACCATGTTGTGCGAAAAAGCTGTCGAGAAAAGCCGCAGAGATATCCGTGAACTGGTAATCAAACTGGGTATGACCACTGGCACCGTCCAACACGGGCAAGAGGGCCTGGGTTGTCGCACCGGTGCCTGCACCAACCTCTAAAATTTTCAGGGGCTGTGGATGCCCTTCCCGGTTATTTAAAATGGACTTCAATAAAGCACTGACTGCACGCTGTTGGTACCTGGCAGCGATACCCTCCCGGTAGAGCGCACTCGCCAACTCAGTGCTACCACGGGGGAACAGCAGGTGCACAGCCTGGACTTTGCCTCGAATCAAATCTGGTAATTGCTCCGCATTAGCGCGGGCGTAATCGATCGTTTTGCTTGCTCCAGAGAGTGCTCGCCAATCCTGTTCCAATTGACCCCAGGCCTGAGCAAGAGCGGTATCACTGTAGTTATCAGGATCAACCTCGACACGCCAGCTGTCACCGTCAGCACTAAGTAACTGTTGCTCCTGCAAAACCCTAACCCAACGTTTAATCAAGGCTCGGTGCTGTTGAGCAACCGGTGGGATTTCGAGTATATCTGCCAAACTGTGTACTGAGTGCTGATCACAAAACAGTCCCAGGTGACTAAAGGCATTCAGCATAGATAGCAAAGCGGTAGCGTTAAGCTGTTCGGTAACCTTTACCGCATGTTCCAAGTCAATATGGGCAAATTCTGTATCCAGCTCGGTATTAATTCCTTCAAATAACCCAGCCATATCGGGCATGCCAGGCTTGTCCTGTATCTTCTCCTGTACCTTAGCTTGTGCAAACACAGCCCAGCGGTCGCCCCCGGTTAGGGGCACAGTGAAAGAGTTGGCAACGGCGGGGTGTTTCGCAACGCTCTCAGTGATGGCCTCAAGCTTTTGGGTTAACGCCTGCTCCGCCTTTGCAACAGGTTCTATACTCGTCTCGCTACAGACCCAACCTGCTATCTCACTGGCTAATAGGCGCCGAGCATTCTGCAACAGGGGTTGTGGCAGCAATACTTCAGTTTCATAGAGCAGACATTGCAGATTTTTCAGGTTTGTCAGGGCAATTGCGGGATGTGCTACCAACCCCTTTAATAAGGTTGCCAGCAGTATTACTCCGCTACACCCCGAGCGCTCCAAAATAACCAGTGCTTTTGCGGGATTGATTTCAGGCGACTGCAAGTAGACAGCAAGCCCACAACTCCATGCCGCAAAAATGGCAAATCGGGCAAATTTATTGAGAGGGGAAAATACCCCTACCCTGCCCTGAAGAGCCCTTAGCGACTCTTGTTGGGATTTATACAGTGTGAAATTTGCTTCAGCGGTGTCAGCCTCTATCATCCCCTTGTCTGTTAACAACAGGGAAAGTTCTTCTTGAACGACTCCCAATAAATCTGGGGTTTGTACTTTAATTGCCAGGGGCTTACCCTCTGCATTAGTCGGGGCTTCAGTTTCAAACCCGATCCCCAACCTTAGCGCCACCAAGTGCAAAAGCAGTCGAACTGCTTCTTCGCAACTATTGGCAGGTAACAGCAGTGCTTTACCTTGCAAAATATCCAGCTGCTCACTCAGGTTTTCTGCCACAGCTTTTGTCCAGGCCAGTACCTGGTTACCACTCCACTTATGGCCATCAAAGGATAGTGCCGGTGCTTCCCCCAACTGCTCTAACCCACTTAAGATTTCTGCTGTTATTACCTCGATTTTCATCACAGCCCCTTAAACAGCTTTTGCAAAAAATAGAGTCTGACCCGCGACCGATAATGGCGATGTCGATGAAGGTAAGAAGCACTTAACTTCAAAGCCGGCCACAACCAGTTCTTCCTGCCATGCTGTGTTGTCGATAAACACCTGGTCGGTTCCTCCTCTCCGGTCTTCACTCCCCAGCAACGACTCCGATTCTGCGGGGGAAAGAAGAAACTGCATTGCCGTTAACATGGCATGGTTTTCCCGAGTGGATTCGCTAAACAACAGCCAGCCACCATTGACCAGAGAACGACGAATACGCTGTAGGGTCTGACCAATATGAGCGGCGTTGTGCAAAACATTGCCAGCCACAACAATGTCGGTGCTGGCTGCTGGGATTGACTGCGCGGTGAAATCCGCATTGATATCGAGCAGGCTGCAGCGCAAACCGATGTGATTGCGGAATTTCTTCTGGGCAGCGGTGGTGAATAGAGGCGATATATCCGTAAAGCGATAATTAATCGGCCTGCCAGCCAGAGTATCTAAGATTGCAGCAGTGGTTAGACCCGCTCCACCGCCTAATTCGAGCACTCTTAACATAGGACCGGGTTTTACGGCCTGTTTGACAATGCTCGCCGCCGCATAATTGAGATAAGTCGTAAACCAGTTGTTCTGGTAGGCGGCCAATGCGGTTAGTATTTCTCCATTCTCGAATAGCAGTTGATTAATGGAGACCTGATCCCGCACCAGTTCAGCCAAATGCGTGAGGAGCTTTTGATGAGACTGAGCCATTTCCGGGGGAAATCCCAGCGCATCGTAGGCCTCTGGTAATTTATCTGCCCCAGCTGCACTCTCGGGAATTTGCTCCCAGGAGTAGTAGCCATTACTGAGCTTCAAGAACTCTCGCTCAACCAGGGCCACCAGCCAGCGGCGAACCAGCCAGTGGTGTCGGCAGGCGGCACCCAGCGTATCAATAATTTCGTCACTGCTGCGCCCGGCATTTTCGGCGGTCAATGCACCGCTGGAAGAAAGCAACTCCATAATCGCCCGTAGGCTGACGAATTCCAGCCTCTGCATTGCAGCAGGCAGTTGCGCCAAACCACTGTCTACCGTCAGCTCAGCGGGCAGAGCTGCCAGCCCAGCCTCATGGGCGGTATTGGCAGTTGGAGGTGTTAGGTTTTTCAAATGGCTCCCTCCTCAAGGCACACCATATCTTCAATACTTGTTTCCAGGTTGGTTAAAAAACTCAATGCCCCAATCTCCGACATTCGCTCCATCGCTGATGCCGGCGGCAATACTTGGGCACAGTAGTGACAACCCGCTGGGATTTCATCGCGAAGTACAGCCATAGTGGTAACCGCGGCTACCGCTGCTGTTAGATCTGCATTGCCAGTGCCCCGCAACGCCGCCGTGCGAGTGCGCTCTTGCCCGTTGTATTTACCGTTAAGCTGCAAAAGCATGACCACATAAGGGTGGCGCCCCGCCAGATCCAGCGCACTGGCCCGACACAGCGCTGCCCGCGCTTCGTCGCGGCTCAAACCATGGGCGCTATTAAATGCCGACAAGATATGAGAGCCGGTAATCGCGTTATACCAATCGCCTTCAGAGAGGGATAAGTCCCGGGCCAAACGCTCGCTTTCACTGTTTAAATAAGGGAGAACAGTGGCTGTGTCTGGGAAAAACGGCAGCTCCACATCGGAGCGGCGCTTCAGCAAACCATTCACCCTGCGACCTTTACGCCAGGCCGCTAAGGGCTTGCTGTGCTGTTCGTTGGCACCTTGCAAATAATCATCGGCGGCGACATCGGTAAACCGATCGCGCAGGCCAAAATAACTGGTCAGGCTCTCTACCTGTGAGAATTCCTGCTCTGCCAGCCAGCGCGGCAGCAAGCTACTGAGTCCTGGCTGTAAGCCAGCAGATAAGACTGCGATTAATCCACGGCTCTGGTAATAGGATGAATCGAGTTGCTCATAGAGAGCCTCATCGCCAGCAACATCGATATAGGCTGCCCCCACTTGTGCCGCAGCCCTGGCAACCCTGTCGCCAATTAAATGTGAAGGTCCTGCGCAATTAATCAGAACATTACAACCGGACACAAACTGATCCAGTGAGGCTGCATCCAGGTAGTCCACGGTCTGATATGAAATAACTGAATTACTGGGTAGCGGCTGTTTATGTGCATTGCGACCACCGATACGCAAAGGGCCCAATTCCAGTGACTGTAAATAACCGGTCACGGCTGCGCCCACATCGCCGTAGCCACCTAAAATCGCAATTGTCACAAGCTTACCTCCGTATCGGTCTCAACCAGTTGCCAGCCAGTTGCACGGCTGCGCTGGCGCCAAAAATGTGCGTAAAGGCCTTGCAGGGATAATAGTTCCCGGTGATTTCCAGTCTCGGCCACAGTACCTGCATCAAGTACGATAATTTGGTCCGCATTCATCACGGTGGACAATTGATGGGCAATCACAATAAGAGTGGAACCCTGTTGTAGCTGCCCCAGGGAGCTGTTCAAATATTTTTCATTGCGCGGGTCCAGCGCCGCTGTCGCTTCATCCAGCACAACGATCGGTGCGGCTTTTAATAGGGCGCGGGCGATAGAGACCCGCTGGCGTTCACCACCGGAAAGTGCAGCGCCCCCTTCTCCTACCTGGGTCTGCCATCCCTGTGGCAAGCGCTCGATAATCTCATCCACTCCAGCCAGTTTCGCCACACGTTCCAGTTCTTCCTGACTGGCTTCGGGACAGCTCAAACGAATATTCGCTTCCAGGGTGTCGCTGAACAGATACACATCCTGCATAACGATAGAGATCTGCCGCATCAGGTCTTCTGTGCGTAGTTGCCGCACATCCACCCCGCCCACTTTTACCTGGCCCTGATCGGTATCAAAAAAACGCAGCAACAAACGGGTGATGGTGGTTTTACCCGAACCTGATGCACCGACTATCGCTGTAGTTGTACCCGGAGAAACCCTAAAGGAAAGATCCTTCAATACCGGTTGCCCCGGCTCATAGCTAAAATTCACATTTGAAAATTCAACCAACCCACCCTGCTCGGTAAAAGGCTGAGATCTCGGTGGTTCTGGTAGCGGTTGCTCAAAAAAGATAGCGGCCAGTCTGCGTAAATCATTACCGGCCATGCGCAGCAGACCACTGCGCCCGGCGAGTTCCGCCAGAGGACCGGTAAATCGGGCCGCCAAAGCTAGCAAAGCCACCAATTCAATAGGGGGAAGTTGTTGATTGAGCGTGAGCCAAATACCCACGGCAATCACTGCGGCAAAGGCGAGTTGCACCATAAATCCACCGGCAAACAAGCGGGGGAAGGTCTGCCGCAACATGGAACCCGCCGCTCTGTTTTGCCCGGCAATCGCCTCTTCCAGTGGGGGATAACCGCTGACATTTTTGCCAAAAGACCTGAGTACCGCTTGATTGCGGGCAAACTCCACCACCCGGCTACTGGCGCGGGCTCCGGCAGCATCCACTTCCGTTTCCATGGCGCCTATCCACTGGGCGGACCAGCGGTGGCCGATATAAATCAAGGGCACAAACAACAAAGCGGTCAGCCCCAAGCGCCAGTCAAACCAAAGCATCGCCACCCCCACGGTAAGCGGAGTGACAACACCGCTGACAACAGGGGGTAGCAGATGTGCAAAGATATTGGTCACCATCAAGGTGCCCACGGTTGCACTGCGGGATACACGACCCACTTTTTCGGAATTGAACCAACCAAGGGGAAGTTGAGAAAGGTGTTCACCCAGTCGATTGTGCAGGGTTTTCAATACCAGAATGGCCAGCGCCGCTCCTTTAACGGTTTGCTGGTAGCGGGCTATACAGGCAATTGCGACAACCGAAAACAGCGCAATCAGCCAGAACCCAACCGCCTGCATCTCAGAGGCCAACAGTGCACTGAGCAGAGGCACCAGAAGTGTCACCGCGATTCCCTGCAAAACCCCATAGGCGAGAAGCCATACCGCATAAATGCCAACTTCACGGCGATGCGCAGGTCCGAGAATGGCAAGCAAACTGCGAATCATGATGAGACCCCGCTAGTAACGTGAGCCTCATCACTCGTTGCTTTTTCACTCTGTTCGGCACTGTTGTACAAACGCCATAATTCCGCGTAGTGCTTGCCCTCAGCCAACAATTGCCGGTGACTCCCGCATTCAACCAAGCGGCCGCCGTCCAGGACCGCAATCTGGTCGACTCCGGTGATGGTGTGCAGCTTATGGGCAATCACCAGTACCGTGCGATTGCGCACCAGGCAGGATAACGCCTGCTGAATTTGCGCTTCGGACTCCGGATCGGCATGGGCAGTGGCTTCATCCAAAATCAACACAGGGGCATCTGCTAAAAGCGTACGCGCGATACTTAGGCGCTGCGCTTCTCCACCAGAAAAAAAGGCATCCTTGCCAATAACCGCCTGGTATCCTTGGGGGAAACTTAAAATATGTTCATGAATGCAGGCACTGCGCGCCGCATCCTCCAAATCCTGGTCACTGGCATCCGGGCGCCCAAGGCGCAGGTTATCTGCCACAGTGCCGGCCAACAGTTGGGTCTCCTGAAGTACAAAACCCACATGTCGATATAAATTGTCTGGAGCAATATCACGGACATCGACGCCCCCCAGGAGTACAGCACCCTGAGTCACGTCATAAAAACGGGGCACCAGCTTGGCCAGTGTGGATTTCCCGACACCGGAACTCCCCACCAAAGCCGTGATCGAGCCGGGGTGACAGCGCAAAGTAATATCGCTTAATACCGGCCGATCCTGGGTATAGGCAAAGCTGACCTGCTTAAAGAGCAGCCCTGCATCTTTGGGCTCTTTGGGTTTAGAGGTAACAGCCAGGGGCGCAACCTCCAATAATTGATCGATCCTGCCTGCGGCCGCTTTGGCTTTTTGCTGGGCCGTCAGCCCCTGGCTCAAGGTCAGGATAGTCTGGGGAATCATCACGGCGATCAGCGTTGTTGCGAGAACATCAATCGGCTGAATGCCTGTATGCACCACCAGCCAAGCGCCTCCGGCCAGACTCACCAACATAATGACTGGCACAGACAGGGCCAGAGAGGTCACAGCCTCCAAACGGACAAGCGGTGTCACCCAGCCCGTGTAACGGCGACTGAAATCCTCGACGGCCTGTTGGTAATTTTTGTGGGCACGGCCGGTTTGCGAGAAAACCTTGACCACCGCAATACCGTGAACAAATTCAACAATCGCAGCACTGACCCGAGCAAAGTCCTTATCCAGCTGCTGCATTTTTCCCCCGAAACCACGCATCATCCAGGCGTAGGACAGCAGATAAATTGGCAGGGTCAGTACTGCCAACAGGGCCAAGCGCCAGTCGAGCCAGGTTAAATAACCCAGGCCCGCCAGTGGCAGGACAAACGCTGCAGCCAACTCCACCTGGTGATGCGCAACCATATGGTGAAGATCATCGAGGTCGTCTTGCACCGCTTTGCGCACCGCGCCGGAGGTGTGTTCGCTGTACCAACCCAGGGGCACCTGTCCCAATTTTCGCACCAGGGCCCGTCGCAATTCCGCCTGCATACGCTGGTCCGCAATATGGGTTAACCACAAACCGATCACGGTGCAGATCCACCCCATCGCCAGCCCGGCAACTATCGCGAATACAACGGGAATAATCGCATCGGCGATATCACTGATATCGGGCGCCAGGAACAGGCGAGCCAGCTCAACAATACCGATAAAAGGAATCAGTGAAGTGAGCGCGCCACAGGCACCGAGCGCCACCCCCAGCCACACGAGGCCACGAAATGGACGCATCAGTTCCCGCAGGTTGGACTTTGGCGAAATGTGCTCAGCCATCTATTTGCCCGCTTTACCGCGCTGTAAGGGTTTTGCCAAGTGCTCAACGACAGTGGCAACCTGCGGCGGCTCCATCACGCTGAAGTGATTGCCCGGAACATCGATTAATTCAAAATCACCCAGACAAACATCCTGCCAATAAGGCGCAGCCATATGCCCTACGCCGGCAGTGACACCGAAGGATTGCTCTTCCTGGCAGCGCAAGTAGGTCATATCGCCAATATAGGGGGGCAGATCAAAACAGGCGGCGCGCATACTGTGTCGGCACACCCGGAAAAGCCCTGGTATCATCGCTGCTTCAACCGGCACACCCGCCTGGGCAGAGGCCATCTCGGTATAACCGGCCAGGCGCTGTTCCTGGGTGAGTTGTGAGCGTTGCCGCACGGCTTCGGCGACCGCTTTAAGCCCGGCATCACCATCGAGTTCTGCCATTGCACCGGCAGGAACACGACCGTTGTGTTTCTGCATTAAGGTCTCGATCGCGCGGGAAATATCTTCGCTCTCGATATGCTCACCAAATACCGCTTTTACCGGGTCGAGATTCAGGTTGGGGGCAAAAATCGCTTCGAAAGCCAGCTCTTCATCGGTATCCACAAACATTGGGATACTGTCGATCAGGCTCAGGTCAATCACATCGACACCGCGCTCCAGCAATCTCCGCGAAACTTCCGTTGCCAGCAGACCGCCCAGGCAGTAGCCAATTAACTGGCAACGCTGATAGCCCTCATCGATGATTCTTTGGGCGTAATCATCGGCGGTGCGCTCGATTAATTCTTTGGCATCAATGGACAGATACGTTTCTGTATTGGCGACAGCAATTCCAATGACCGGGCCCAGATCCTGGGCTGCAAGCGCTTTGCCCAGGTGCTGGAAATAATCCAGGGTACCCAGGGCCGCATGGAACATAATCCGCACCGGCGCCTCTTCTTTAGATGCCCTTTTACCCTCGCTTTTATAGCTGAAAGGCACCATCAAGGAGTTGCTGCCCTCGCGGGTAGTTGCCACCAGGTTGTCGCTATCAGCGTCTGCCTGCTCGTCGGCAACGGCACCCGGCTCAACTCTCAGTGCTCTGGCCAATGCAGCAACCGTTGGTCCATTGAGCATGTGACGCAACAAGGCGTCGTAAGTGAACGATTTTGCCTCGGGAATCTCTTCCAACAAGCGCCCTGCAACCCGCGCCATAATCAGCGAGTCACCACCGAGATCAAAAAAGCTGTCCTGTCGGCCCACATTATCGAGGCCCAGTGCATTAGCCCAGAGTTTGCAAAGCGCCGTTTCCAGAGGGTCCATCTGTTCTGAGTGCGCAGCCTCTTGAGCGTCTCCGTTCGCAGGACGCCAACTGGCCAGCATTTTGCGATCGACTTTGCCATTGGCGGTGAGCGGCAGCTGGTCGAGAACTTGTAAATGGGTGGGTACCATATGCGCGGGCAATCTATTCGCTAAAAAGTCCCGCAGTTTCCCGGCACTCAAATATTGCCGATCAGTTTTCATCTGCGCGGCCAATAAGTTCATACCAAAAGCCGACAAAGGATGCTCATCTTCCGGCAGGCAGAGCACTTGGCCGGCACCATGGGCTTTTAACAGCGATTGCCATTTTTCGATAGACAGGAACTTGGTCACACCACAAGCGCGATCATCACCAGCGGGGTCCATCATAAAACCCTGAGTGAGTAAGATATGGGCGTGATCCACCGTTGGCTCAGTCAGGATTAACCAGCCCCCGGGCGCCAGCAATTCGACAGCACTGGCAATAGCCGCCTCTGGATCTCGGGTACTATTGAGCATCCCAGCACATAAAATGACATCTGCACTATTGGGTGCCAAACCCTGGGCGCGATAGTCTGTATTGAGATCCATTAATCCAAACCGCACCCAAGGCCATTCTTTAAATTGACGGCGAGCCTCAGTCAGGAAAAATGCAGTCATGTCGGTAAATAGATAGTCAACGTCATATCCATCCAACATGGGAATAACCGACGCACTGGTAGCCCCTGTGCCAGCGCCCAACTCAAGAACCGTTAACCCTCTATCGCTCTGGGCGGCAATGCGGTTAATTAATGCGGCAACGGCAGCATTGTTATAGCGGGCGATAAGGTCATCCCGATAAAGGGACAAAGCCACCTGCTGGTCGCCCTGGGGGAACAACAATTCAAACGGGTTTTGTTGATTTGCTAGTAACTGGGGTAATAACTCGACATGATCCCGGTGATATTGCAGGAATTCCCGATTACAAAAACCGCTTTCAATTCCCTGCTCAACGCGCTTCCACGCTTCATCAACAGTAGAGATATCGACTGCCTGGGTACGCGTATATTTTTCCTCAGCAGCGGCGCTGATAGTGGATAAGCTGAGCAGCTTTGCATTAACAAGAAGGTCCAACCAACGACGCACCAGCCAGTGATGCTTATCGTGGACTTCCGCTAGTGAAAGAATTTCTTCTGCACTGTATCCCTGCTCGCAATCTGCAAATGCCCCCAGGCCCATCAAGCCGTGAAGCATCGACAACAGGGCCGCTTCTTCAAGCGCCTGCACATAGTCGCCGACACTGACAGATTCCGGCTCACCGGCCTGGTAGTGCGCAAACTGACGCACTGAATTTACCAGCTCGGGATCGATAACCGCCGGCTCGGTATCATCCATGCGACGACTTTCTACAAAGCCCAACAGATTTAAATCCGCTCGCGAGCCTCCCTCTTTCTTCTCAATCACCGCCGCTGATGTTGATACTGAGGGGTGGGCCAATAATGCAGACTCCACTTCTCCCAGTTCGATACGGTGTCCGCGAATTTTTACCTGCCCGTCTTCACGGCCCAGGAATTCGAGTTGACCACCGGGCAAATAGCGGCCCAAATCGCCAGTGCGGTAGAGGCGCTGACCATCCACCGGATGAGAGAAGAACTTCTGTTCAGAGAGGGCCACATCACCGAGATAACCATCGGCCAATCCCAGGCCAGTAATCATCAGCTCACCCGCCACCCATACAGGGGCATCGCGCAATTGGCTATCCAGCACCCGGAAGCCCTGGTTCGTCAGCGGCACGCCATAGGGAATACTGCTCCAGGCAGGGTCGACTCGCTCAATACGGTGGTAGTTGGACCAGATTGCAGCTTCTGTAGCCCCACCCATGCCGATCAAGTCGAGTGCGGGCACATGGCGCCTGATATGTTCCGGTAAAGTAACCGGAATCCAGTCTCCCGATAGCATTGCCAATCGCCATTCAGACAACGGCCGAGGCTCTGTATCCAAATAGGTGGCCAGCATTTGCAACTGCGCGGGGACAGAGTTCCACAATGTCACCCGGTGCTCATCCATGACCTCCGCCCAATGTGAAGGGTCTGAACCGCGGGCCGGATCGGGCAGCACCAAAATCGCACCGGCTGCCAAGGGGCCAAAAATATCGTAGACCGACAAATCAAAACTGAGTTGGGCCAAGCCCAAAATACGATCGCCCGTGCCCACTTCGAAGCGGCGATTAATATCCATCACCGTATTTAAAGCGGCCCGATGATTAATCATTACGCCTTTGGGCTCGCCGGTAGAACCGGAGGTGTAGATAACATAAGCCAGTTGCTCCGGGTCACCGTTACTGGCTACCGGAATCTCAGTTTCAGGTGCCAGGGTATCAACACTGATCACCTGCACTTCTGATGGCCACTTAATTTGGCTGGCGAGGTCGCTGAGTGTCAGGACGTATTCCGCCTCTGCACTCAGCAACAATTTATTGAGCCGTATTTCCGGTTGTGCCGCGTCCAGTGGCAAATAGATACCACCAGCCAGGAGCACACCGAGGGTCGCCGCTATTTGCTCTCGACCTTTCGGCATTGCAATGGCCACGCGGCCACCCAGTTGGAAACCTTCTTTCCTCAGCGATTTGGCGATACCCGCCGCTTTTTTCGCCAGGTCGCTATAGCTCACACTGCCATTGCTATCAATAATGGCAGTAGCCTCCGGCGTTGCCGCTGCCTGGGCAAATACCCCCTGATGCAATAGCTCTGAAGGAACAGGCCCATCGGTTTGATTAACCTGATGCCTTTCCTGTTGCTGCCACTCGGGTAAAGAAACCGGAGACTTGCCAAGCCATTGCCCGTCGCCGCCAGCGGCAAGCTCATTCAACAAGCCGGTAAAGGCCGCGAACATATCCTCTACCAAGCCCGATGGAAAAACGCCCTGGCGCACGTCCCAGTTAATTTCCAGACCTTCGGCATCATCTCTCACCTGGCAATCCAGGGTGACTTGCGGTGTCTGGGTAATTCCTCTGCCGGACTTTCTACCGCTAGCGGGTTTTTCGGTATCTCCCAGGCCAATAGCGCTTGTAAATACCACCGGCATCAATGCGGCCTCGGGTCCTCGCGCACGGGACATTTCCCGCAGTACTTCCACACCGGAGAACAAGCGGTGATCAATATCACTGAACAGCTGCTCGCCAATGCCAGCCGCCCAATCGCGAAAGGTTTTTCCATTGGAATCACCAATCGCCAATACACTGACCGAAGTAAAATCACCAATCAGCTGGTTAACCTGAGGGTGTAAGGGCAGTCGATTCAATAAGGTGAGACTTAGGCTAAAGCATGGCTGGCGGCTCCACCGCTGCAATACCGCCCCGTAGGCAGCCAGCACGGCAACCGACGCGGTTAAGCCGGCAGTACCGGCTCGCTGCTTCAGTGTCTGCCAATGCGCCGTGTCCATGCGGTAGTGGTGGCGATTAAAACGTACAGATTCCGCCTCTGAAGCAGGCGGCAAAACCGGTAACTCAGGTGCGGGGGGCAATTGCTCAAGGCGATCCAACCAATAGCGACGATCATTTTGGTAACCCTGGCTATCCAATAAACTTCGTTCGGCCAGTAGGTAATCACGAAAATCAATTTCCATTGGCGGCAGGGCTGCACCGGGGTGAGACAGCAGGAGATCGAGCTCATTAAATAAAATGCCTGCACTGGCCCAGTCTGCGATCAGTGCATCCATAGAGAAATGCACTATATGGCCCTTATCTGTGCGGCTATGGCGCAGCTCGAACATGGGCCACTCACCAATGGTGTAGTTGCGGTGGCCCAGTTCATCTCTCACCGATTCCAGGGCAAGCTCCAGGGCGTCCTCGTCCAAACCCGTGAGGTCCTGGCTTTTCATTTCGTAGTACGGCACTTGGGGGAGAACCCGCTGGTATCCCTCCTGCTCGATAACCGCCCGCAACATCGGGTGACGTTCAATGAGTTGGTTCCAGGCTTCCTGTAAACCTTTTGGATTTAATCCCGGGTATTCCAGCTCCAGGTAACCGTGACAAGCAACGCCGCCGTAGCCAAATGCATTTTGTCGACCCAACAGGTAGGCGGTCTGCACATCGCTTAAAGGGAAAGGTTCATGCCGATTATCTTTATCGGCCTCAACCACTACTCCCAGGTCCTGGTCGTTGCCAGCGGCTGTTTGAGCAGCGCTCAGTATTTCGATAATTTGTAACTTGTGTTCCCGCAGCCTCTGCTTGTGCTGCTCCGACAGCAGGCCTTTGGCCGCGCGAAAGCGCAGTTGTTCAGACTCGGTCCAGAGTTCCACCCCAAGCCCTTGTAATTCGTCGATCAGTTCCATAGCCGTCATGGGGTTAAAACTCCGTCCAATCGCTGAAAAATAAAATTGCCAACAAGCTCATATCACGCCCACTTCCACCATATCGGGATCAAAATCCACTAGCGGTTCCATTGCACTTAGGGCACCGGCAACATCTGCCAGTCTCGGAGAGGCAAATAAACGTCTGAGGGGAAGCAGCAAACGGTGTTGCTGTTTTAGGCGGTCGATAAACCGGGTTGCCAATAAACTATCGCCGCCCAACTCAAAGAAATTTTGATCGCGGTTTATCACTGGCAGGTTGAGAAGTTCCTGCCAAATCTGGGCTACCAGGCGCTCGTTATCTGTCGCCAGCTCGCCCACTTTATCCTGTTGCGGTTTTTCCACCGCATTCACGAGTTTTAATACTGAAGCGCGATCCAATTTGCCGTTTGCACTCAAGGGCATTTCCGGCAAAGCCACAATGAAGTCCGGGATCATATAAGACGGCAGGTGGTGGCGAAGGTACTCGCGCAATTCATCAGTATTAAACGTTGGTGGGCATTCGGGTGCGAGCACAACAGCTGCGACCAGCTGTTGTTCTGTGGCCAGCACCAGTGCGCGCTGCACAAACATCTGACGATTAAATACGGTTTCGATTTCACCCAGCTCTATGCGATGGCCACGGACCTTGACCTGGCTATCGGCGCGCCCCAAAAATTCCAGGCATCCATTGGGCCAGTAGCGTCCAAGATCCCCTGTGCGATACCAGCGCTCACCATCGACCGTAACAAAGCGCGCTTCGGTCAATTCGGGCGCCCCGCGATAGCCCATGGCGACACCATCACCACCGATCCACAGCTCTCCCGTTGTCCAGTCAGGGCAGTCGCGCCCTTGGGTATCCATCACCCTGAATTTCTGGTTGGCCAGGGGGTATCCGTACGGGATCGAGTGCCAGCTTGGATCGACTTCTACAACTTCAAAACTGTTAGACCAAATAGAAGCTTCAGTGGCGCCACCCAGTGCGATAAAACGGCAATCGGGCTGTACTTGTTTTAATCGCTGGGGTAAATCCAGGCCAATCCAGTCCCCCGAATTCAACACCAAACGCAATTCACCAGGCGGTGTGCCGGCACCGACAGTGAGTAACATATCCAGTAGTGCTGGTACCGTATTCCAGATGGTGATGCCGTAGTGACATACCCATTGATACCAGCGCTCAGCATCCCGCCGGTCCTCCTCATCAATCAATACCAGCGCACCACCGACCGATAGCAGTCCGAAAATATCGTAAACAGAGAGGTCAAAATCCAGGGCTGAAATGGCCAGTACACGATCATTTTCATCAACAGAGAAACGTTCGTTGATATCCGCAATGGTATTCCAGGCGGCACCGTGACTGATCTCGACGCCCTTGGGTTCGCCCGTGGAGCCGGAAGTGAAAATGATATAAGCCAGTTGCTCGGGTTCTGTTGCAATAGGCTCATCTATAGGAGCGAACTGTTCGGCCTGTTGAATTGCACTTTGGTCGAGTACCACTTTTACCTCGGCACGGCGCAACATTGACCCACGCCTTGCCTGCGGTTGATCGATACCAACAGGTAAATAAGCAGCTCCCGCTGCGAGTACCCCCAAAACAGCGGCAATCTGGCCGGGCCCTTTCGGCAGGTTGACGGCCACCACCTCGGCAGGTGAAACCTGGCTTTCCAATAACCAGGCAGCGATGCGCAAAGCACGCTCTGCCAGGACACCATAACTCAGGGAATTATCACCTCCCCAATATAAGGCAATATTGTCGGGATTCGCTTTTGCCTGTTGGAAAAATCGCTGTGACAAATTATCCGTTGGGTCAATTGCGATACGCTTTTCAAGCTGAGTTCTAAGCTCCCGTTGAGCACTGGGTAATAAATCAGGCGGTGTGGAATCCCATTCAGCGTCACCCGCCCATTGGAGCAAGCCGATATAGGCCTGGAACATTTCCGCGCACATCCCCTCTGGGAAAAGCGCTTCGACAACATCCCAATTTAAGAAAACGCCACCCTCGACTTCGACCACCTGGTGATCCAGCCAGACTTGCGGTGTTTGTGTCAGGGCCCAGATAGGTTCTCGCAGAGGCCCATTTTCCGGTGCCGCTGTGCCACCGGGAATACCCAGTGCGCTGGTGAAGACCACGGGCATTGTGGCTTCCGCGTCGCTCTGCCGGCGGGCTAATTCCCGCATCAGGCTAACACTGGAAATATCGCGATGTTCCAGGGCCGCGCCAACTTCCCCTTGTATTTTTTTCGCTCGCACCAACCAGCTGTCACCGGCCTCTGGCCGGTAACCCACCAGGGTCAGGGAGGTGAAATCCCCCATCACTCGATAGATATCCGGGTGAACTTCACGGCGATCAAACAGGGTAAGGTTCAAGCTCAGGTCGGGGCGACTGCTCCAACGGCTAAGCACTTCGGCAAAAGCGGTTAGAAGGAGGCTCGAAGGCGTAATTCCCTGCTCAGCCGCGCGCGCAACCAGGTTTTGCCAGGTCCCCTTTTCAATATGCTGTTGATGACGCACAAAGTGCGGGCGCTCAATGGATGCCGGCTCCCGCACAATGGGCAGCTGAGGCGCGGGAGGCAGCTCCGGTAATTTGTGCTGCCAAAAAGTTTTTGCGGCAGCCAGGGGACCTTCGGCAAGATCACTATCAAATACTGCGGTAGTTTGCGGCAATACATTACGCACATAATCGCGGAAAGAGAGTTCGATAGAAGGTAGATGAGTTTCAGGGCTCTGATAAAGAATATTTAACTCACGATAAAACAGCAGAATACTGAAGGCATCGAGAATCAAATTATCCAAACCGATAGCCAACCGGGTATTGCGGCCACAGCGCACCGCACGGACATCAAACAGTGGCCACCGGCTGGGCTCAAACACCTGCTCCGCGCACTCCTGTCGCAGTTGCGCAAAAGCAGAAGCTGGATCGCGGTCTACCTCTGTAACATCGATGGAAAATCTCGGCACATCAGCAAGGATGCGCTGTCGACCTTCACTATCGAATACAGCCCGCAGCATTTCATGGCGGTCAATCATCGCATTTAGCGCAGATTCCAAGCGCTCCAGATCGAGATCAACAACGTCATATTCACGATAAAAATGACAACCAATACCACCCAAAACAAATTCTGGGTCCCTTCCCAGCCAATAGGCCCGTTGGACATCGGTAGGTTCAAAAGTGGCGTACCGATTGGCCTTATCCGATTGCCAGGGTGTAGCAGCAATTTCGGTAGTGCCTTTATTTGGCTGTAGGTTCTCAGGTGGGTCTTGAACTAATGTCGCAGCAAAGTCGGCCAGGCTGGGCTGGCTAAACAATTTCGACAGTGTGACACCCTCAAAGCCCGACTCCCGCAGGTCTCGCACAACACGGGTTGCTAACAGGGAGTCACCACCGAGTGCGAAGAAATTATCGTCCCGTGCTATATCAGCAACATCTAGGAATTTGCGCCAGACGGCAGCCACCTGCTGCTCCAATTTACCTTGCGGTGGGTTCTGCTTTGCCTGGTGTTGCGCTATGGATTCATCGGCAAACTGCTGTAAACCGCCGCGATCAATTTTGCCATTGGCGGTAAGAGGTATTTCAGCGAGACAGCAAAGCTCACTGGGCAGCATGGCGCTGGTCAATCGTTGGGTCAGGAACTCCCGCAGGTCGTTCAAGGGTGCCTGCAACTGCTGCAAATCAACAAAGCACTTTTCTGGATTGATATTCCCTTGCGATAATTTGGATTCCAGAACGACAACCGCAACCACACCTCGCTGAGTCAGCAGTGCCACCGCCTGCGCAATCCCTTTGTGCGCGGTTAGTGCCGCTTCAATCTCGCCGAGTTCAATGCGGTGTCCGCGCACCTTGACCTGGTTATCGGCGCGGCCCAAAAACTCCAGGCACCCGTTCAGCCAGTAGCGACCCAAGTCTCCGGTGCGGTACCAGCGCTCGCCTTCGTCTGTCACAAAACGGGCTGAGGTGATACCGGGAGCACCGCGATACCCCAAAGCAACGCCAGCACCACCGATCCACAATTCCCCTGTCACCCAGTTGGGGCAATCGCGCCCCAAGGCATCCACCACTCTGAATTGCTGGTTGGCTAAGGGGTAACCATAGGGAATAGATCGCCAAGAGGAATCAACTTCTTTGACTTCAAAATTGTTCGACCAGATAGAAGCTTCAGTGGCGCCACCCAAAGCGATAAAGCGGCAACCGGGGTTTACTCGTTTTAACCGTTCCGGCAGGTCGAGGCTGATCCAGTCGCCAGAATTTAATACCAGGCGCAGCTCTCCAGCTGGGGTATTACCACCCGTGGTCAGCAGCATATCCAACAGCGCCGGCACCGTATTCCAAACTGTTACGCCATGCTGGCACACCAGCTGATGCCAGCGCTCAGCATCCCGCCGGGATTCCTCTTCAACCAATACCAGTGCACCGCCCGCGGACAGGAGCCCAAAAATATCGTAAACGGAAAGGTCGAAATCCAGTGCTGATACGGCGAGCACGCGATCATTTTCGTTAACCGAAAAGCGCGCGTTAATGTCTGCTATGGTGTTCCAGGCACTCCCGTGACTTATTTCGACGCCCTTGGGTTCACCGGTAGAGCCAGAGGTGAAAATGGTATAGGCGAGATCTTTGGCCTCTCCCACAACAGGCCGGGATAAAGGCGCGATACCGGAGAGCACAGACAAGTTATCTATAACCAGTTTGGCTCCGGCAAGTTTGAGTACGCGCTCTCTACGCAGCGGTGGCTGGTCTATACCCAGCGGCAGATAAGCGGCTCCTGCTGCCAATACGCCCAAGGCTGCAATAATCTGCTCCGGCCCCTTGGGTAATAAAATACCGACCAAATCACCGGGCTCAACACCTTGAAGCTGTAAATACGCGGCCATCGCCAAAGCACTGTGGGCCAACTCACCGTAACGGATTTGATCACCGTTCCAATAGAGAGCCACTGCTCCAGGGCAGTTTTTAGCATTGCTAAAAAAATGTTCATGTAATTGGTGAGGCTGGTATGGCTTGGCTGTGGAATTAACCTGCTGGCGCTGCTGCTTTTGCTCCGCTGGCAGCAGCGATGGTATCGGCTGGGCCCAGAATTCCGGGCTGCCGATCAGGCATTCCAGTAACTGCGTAAAGGCGGCAAACATGCCATCCAGGACGCCGGGAGCAAAAGCAGCTTCCCGCGCATCCCAGTTTACGGACAAGCCACCTTTGAGTTCCATAACCTGTACGTCCAGCCACACTTGTGGCCCCTGGGAGATAATCCAATTGACATCTCCAAAGGCACTGCGAACTGACTCGCCAAATAATTCTCCCAACCCAAGCGCACTGGTAAAGACAACCGGCGCAAACACCGTTTGTCCCTGTTGCCTGCTGAGGTCACGCAGCACCTCTACGCCGGAATAACTCCCGTGCGCTACATCCTGACGGAAGTTGTGTTGTAAACGCTGTGCACGCTCAACAAAGGTTCCACTCTGGCTGCCCTGCCAGGCAAGCAAGATCGAAGAAGTAAAGTCTCCTACCAGGGAGTTGACATCCCGGTGCAGGGATTCCCGGTCGAACAGGGGGAGATTCAGCAGGAAATCTGACTCTTCGCTATAGACCGTAAGCACTTCGGCAAGCGCCGCTGCCAGGGTCATGGACAAAGTAATACCGTGACGGCTCGCAAATTCCGCTAGCTGGTTTTTCTGGTCAGCAGACAGACTATAGTGGCGACGAACAACTCGACGAGTGTCTTTAGACTCAGTACCTATCGCAGTGGGTAATTGAGGAGCGCCGGGTAAATCTGCCAGGCGATCCTGCCAGTGTTCTTTGGCCTGCTGCTTCTCAGCTCGGCGCTCTTCCTTTGAGTGAAGAGCGCTGCGGTCAGCCTGGTAGCGCGGATAACTGTAATTCAACGGAACCAGAGACTGCTCTGGTTCCAGGTAGAGCTTGGCCAGGTCATTCAGTAACACGCGCAGGCTAAAGGCATCTGCGGCTACCATATCCAGATTAATATGCAGGCGTGTGCCGCCAGCTTTTAATTCCGCAGGTAACAATGAGAGCTGAACATCAAAAACCTCGCCCTGCGATATATTCAGCTGCCGATGGGAGAGTTGCTCCCTAACAGCGATAAGACTCTGCTCCGCTTCTGCGGCAGCCTGATGCCTGAAATCATGAACCTTTAAACCGGGCCAGCTCACTTCAGCAGGAATCTGCTGTCGACCATCATCGTGGATTTGAACACGCAGCATCCCATGTCGCTCGAACAGGGAACACACAGCCTGTTCCAATCGATCAGGTACTACATCCTGGCCATCAAACTCATGATAAAAGTGTGCGGCAACACCTCCTAAATATTGATTCGGGTCTCGCCCAATCCAATAGGCATGTTGCATCGGTGCCAAATCAAAGGGAGCACCTTCATCAAAAGCGCCCGGCACAGATAAATGTTCACTGGTACTTTCTTCAGTTCCAATAGCCAACTGAGGTAGAAAAAGCCAGGCTTCCAATCGAGGCACCGCGATAAGATCAGCAAATTTTACCTTGATCTTTTTCTGCCTTAATTGGCCAACAATCCTCATGATTTGCACTGAGTTGAGCCCCAGCGCAATTAAGTCATCCTGCGGATTAATGTCATTAATATCGGCATCAATAGCCTGACAAACTAAATCCTTTAACAAACTGGCCGGGCTGATTGGCTCTGATTTATTCTGCGGCTTCGGCGACAAGAGATACGCTCCTTATTGCGTCTCGGATAACACGCATTTTGATGCAACTTTCACGATATTCGTGGGTAGGAAGGGAATCCTCAACCAGGCCGCAACCGGCAAATAGTGTCACCCTGCCCGGGGTAAAAAGTGCAGAACGCAGCGCAACAGCAAACTCCCCTTCCCCCTCGGCATTGAGCCAACCAACAGGTCCGGCATACCAACCGCGATCCAGGTCTTCATTTTCACGGATATACTTCAGTGCTTTTTTCCTCGGCAGGCCTCCCACCGCAGCACTTGGGTGTAAATCCGATAAGATATCCAACAGATTTACGCCATCTTTCACCAATCCCTCTAGAGGCGTCAGCAAATGCTGAATTTGCTTTAATTTACAGAGTTGGGGCGGTTCTGGTTCCGCTACGTTGTGGCAGTATTTGCGTAAGATAGAAAGGAGATGTTGGACAACCAGGTCGTGTTCAAATCGGTCCTTCTCGCTGTCAAGCAGAGATATCCCCAATTTATAATCAGTTGCCGGGTCTTTTCCCCGAGGTGCGCTACCGGCCAAAGCAACTGTGCTAATACGCCCGCCTTTACCAGCCGCTAAGCGCTCAGGCGAAGCCCCAAGAAAGCAACTTTTTCCGCGGGAAAAGGCAAACAAATAGGCATCGGGGTAAGATTCTTGCAAATATCCGAGAATACTTCCCGGGCAGCAATCCGCGCTCAGTGATTCAGAGCGAGCGAGAACTACTTTTTGAAACTCGTTGCGCTTGATTGATTCGACCGCACCAACTACACGCTGCTGCCAAGCCATCTGGCCTGCATAGTTTTGGCTAAAATCAGACTCCACCGAAAACAAATTGTCATTCGCTGAAACGTCAGAGCTACGGGACAAAATATGCTGCCACCGCGCCTTCACCCGCTCCGCAGTCTGATTGCAGTCTGTTTGATCGGTAACGATAAAATTCATTACCAGATAACTGCGATCCCCTTCACAGTAAAGGGCCAACTCGGGCAACGTAAGCACCCCTGAGGGAAAGTCTTGCCACAGCGATGAGGAATCTTTTTGGCAATCAAAAGCAAACCCACCGCACAAAACCGGCCGATGCCCCCCGCTTACCACAGCGGAGGACAGTAATTTTTGCCAATTGGCTTGGATTTCAGACCAAGATTCGCCAGGGGCACAACTAAATTCACAGGCAGAGCCAAAGCTCACAGAATATTCATCTCTAGAGGGCACACCCCATAGGGATGCGAGCCTTTCATGCTGATAACCGGTGGCAAACAAACCTATTGGGTTGCGTCTATGACATGGAGATGAAAACGATGCCAGAACCTCTGGCTGTCCCTCGCTTACCCTGGACTTGGCTTCATGTAAACAGGCTTCCAGGCCAGCATATTTAGAGCGGCCCTTCATACATCTTCCTCAACGGGCAAGCCTCGCTCAGCGCGCCAATGCAGCTTTTGCTGATTGATAAACCAGTGAATAATCCCGGTAAAAAGCTGCTCTATATAATCTGCGGAAAGTTGTTCTTTCTCAGCCCAACGACGGCGGTCAATCAACATAGCCGCAACCCGATCTGGAGCAGGAATACTGGTTTCATCCGGTTTAAATTGAGCTGCGGACAAGACATAACCCATACGCTGCTGCAACAGCCTGATGATCTCGCGATCTATAGAATCGATACCCTGGCGGATCTCATTCAGATTTTTACACTCCACTGGCAGCTTCGTTGCTTGCATAGAAACTCCATCACCTAAGCAGTTCATCTTCCCATCAATTAAGAAACGTTATAACATATCATTTACGAAATCAACGGGATGTTTCTTTTGGATTTTTGCGCCAGAGTGGAGAGAGAGTGCTACTTGTTACTAAGATGAAATAATTCGAGCATCATCAAAAGTAACAATCTTGGATTAAGCGAGGTACAGATTCGCAATCTATCGAACGATGGAGAATATAGAGCCGCTCAACAGCCCTATTCCCCCACCAATTGATTTCGACAGCGTTACACGAAACAGAAAAATTTTATACAGCCAACTTAACTTCACATGAAGTTAGGCCAGGTGGAGTTTGCGAACAATATGGCCAACTACCAGATCAGGACAGTCTGACAAGTAAAAGTGATTGCCTGCATATTCGTTAAGTTGAAACTCACAATTTGTCCATTGCTGCCAGCCTCGAGCCTCATCGGTGCTCAACTCAGGGTCATCTCGCCCTACCATCGCGGTAATCGGGCAGTTTAAAAGTTGATCCGAGGACATCTTGCTGGTTTCGATCAAGCGATAGTCTTGGCGTATAGCGGGAAGCAGCAGGGCTCTTAACTCAGGAATCTCTAATAATTCAGGGGCGGTACCACCAAGTTCAATAAGTTGTTGGCACAGAGATTCATCACTCAACTGGTGTACGTTTCCACTCTTTTGAAATTGTGGCGCTTCGCGCGCAGAGACAAATATGTGTTCAGGACCGCGCAATTTTTCGCGATACAAGGAGAGAGCCAACTCATGAGCAACTGTAGCCCCCATACTGTGCCCAAATACAGCCCAGGGTTTATCGATGACAGGTTTGATAGCCCTACTTAACAAAGCAATTAAAGTTTGCATATCTGCGGGCATGGCTTCATTACAGCGTTGTTCCCTACCCGGTAAACACACGAGAACCAATTCTATGGAATCAGGCAATAATTTCGCCCAGGGCCGGTAAAGTGATGCTGTACCACCAGCATGAGGCAAGCACAAAAGTCGGATGGCCGCTTTAGGTTTAGGGCGAGGAATCTGTAGCCAAGCGCCGGACATAAATTTATCTCAATAAGAAATTTGAAGCCGTGAATACTAACTGTTAATTCTTAATTTAGAAATCCAAAGAAGATTCAAAAAATCACTCGCCTGCTCCACTCAAAAATTTCAGGAGACCAGCATGGAAAATAATTTACTTAATGGTTACACGCCTCATCCCAAGGAACTAGAGGCTTTCTATCAGCAACAAGGAATTTGGGATAACCAACCTATTTGGGAGCTGATCACACGTAATGCAAAAAATTCTCCCAACCGATGCGCAGTTCGGGATCTATCAGATCAATTAACTTACGCTGAACTGGTTAACGAAGCCGACAGTATTGCCGCAGGCCTGGTGGAACAAGGCTACAAAGCTGGGGAGCGGGCAATACTCCAGTGGAGCAATCAAGTCAGTTTCATCACAGCCCTACTCGGTTTATTTCGAGCGGGAATGGTTCCTGTATTAGCTTTGCCTGCGCATCGCCAAAATGAAATATGCCATTTTGCACAGGTCTCGGGTGCCAGTATTTATATCACTTCAGGAGTTGAAGGTGATGAAAGCCGCCGCAGTATGATAGAACAAATTGCTTCGCAATCTCCGACCTTGCGAGGCGTATACAGCTCTGATGAAAGTGACTCATTCCCTCCCCTGCCCAGAAGAGAGTGCCAAGGCTTCACCCCAGTTCCCGTAGACCCCAAGGCCCCAGCTCTATTCCTCGTTTCGGGTGGCACTACAGGACTTCCGAAACTTATTCCACGCACCCACAATGACTATCGTTACAACATTACCTGTGCTACGACTGCTTGTAATTTAGGAAAAGATGGAATCTACCTGGCAGTACTCCCCGCCGCCCATAATTTTCCACTGGGTTGCCCCGGCATTCTGGGCACGCTATCCATGGGTGGGCAAGTAATATTCACCAAAGATGCAAGCCCGGACTACTGCTTCGAGCTGATAGAGCGCTACGGCGTAACCGCCACAGCCCTGGTCCCAGCACTGGCTCAGGTCTGGACTGCAGCGACAGAATGGGAAGATGCTGATTTAAGCTCTCTCCGCTTGCTGCAAGTCGGTGGATCAAAGCTGAGTCCAACCGACGCCAAGGCTGCGATAGATGCTTTTCCCGGTGCACTACAGCAGGTATTCGGTATGGCAGAAGGGTTGATTTGTTACACCTATCACGAAGATAACGATGAAACCATCACCAATACTCAAGGCAGACCTATGAGTTCCCTCGATACTCTAAAAGTGGTCGATGAGTACGGACAGGAAGTGAAAGCCGGAGAAGAAGGAGAGCTGCTCACTCGCGGCCCCTATACACTAAGAGGCTATTACCGTGCAGAAGAACACAACCGACGCGCTTTTACCCCAGATGGCTTCTATCGCAGCGGCGATCGTGTACGCATTCTGGACAATGGCAATATTGTAGTTACCGGACGACTCAAAGATGTTGTGAATCGGGGCGGGGAAACTTTTGCATGTGACGAAATTGAAGAGCATCTACTCGCCCATCCCAGCATTCAACAAGCAGCTATCATTCCCTTGCCAGACCAAGAGATGGGAGAGCAAGTTGGAGCGGCTATCGTATGTGCAGATAAAACACCAAGCCTGCAAACGTTGCGCGACTTCTTAACCGAAAGGGGCCTGGCCAGCTTTAAGCTACCTGAGCAGCTCAAAGTGTTATCTCGTCTGCCGGTTACCGCAGTCGGTAAAGTTGATAAGAGAAAGCTTTTAGACCATATCGATTAGTACTATTTGAGGGCTTGAGTTCCCATATTCATGAAAGTATGGCTTTAACCCATACTTTCATTTTTAACGAGCAAGAAGTATAAATCAGAATATAAAGGATATACCGGCTTGAAACACATTAAGATTCCTTAAGTCAAATTCTATATGGTCAAAGTCATTTATATAATACTCCCCCACCTTACCAATATTGTGCAGCACGTATTCGGCACTTATACGTAAAGAGTTATTAAAGTTATATCGCGCACCTATACCTACATGAAAATAGCTTTTGCTGAACTCTTTTGATCCATAATAGTTACCACCCGCGTAAAATTCAGCCATAGTATATGACCAGTCTAACTGCGCAAAACTATAGCCGATCAACAAGTACATACAGGATCTGTCGCAATACCAAGATAAATCCAGAGTTCCTGTAATTGAAAACACATCCAGGCGATGTTTCTGATTGATCTGGTATCGCTCAATAACTGTAATTTCATCATCGATATAATCGATGTTTTCTACCGATGTCGATCGCCCTAAATTTGTTCTGCCATAGCTAAAGCGAAGCTCAAACGGGTAGTCATTGAAGTCGATCCCGACATCAACGCTGCCCCAAGGCTCACTTCCTGAATTGGAGGTTTTATAGTAACTATATTCGTAAAAATAATCGTAGAAATATGGGTCATAAAGTACCCCTACAGTACGATAATCCTGCTTAACCTCCAGCCTATTAACCCCAGCATTCAGTGAAACATATGGACGAAACCCCCATGGGTTTTCTAGACTGTCATAGTCAGCAGCTATGGCCTCCATGGAAAAAATAAGTGTTCCAAAAATGACAGCTGAGTGCAGGCGCATAGTAACCTCCTTTCCCTATCTACACAGACCGAAACCCACCCAATATCAAATACAGCGATTTATGGAGAACCTGTAAGCCATAAAACAAACAAGCGCCGGCCAACTAAAGTCACGCAAAATACTGCGCCACCACCAAGTTAAGACTTATAATCGCTCGACCTCAATAAACAATAAGTATCTTTTGCCAGAACCCCATATTTATACGACAAATGAAATAGCTACATCATTGCATCACAAAAAATTATAGAATTTAAAAAAACATCTTCTTGTATAAACTTAAAAATAGCAGCCATACAAAGCCTATAGAGTTCAATTGGCTGCCGGGGTATCAAAGGACCATTAAACCACTGAGATGAAGTCGCATAATGAAAAAAATAGCGCACCTCGGAACATAGGATACTGCGCGCAACCTATAAATTATCCATCTCACTCGCTAACCCACAAAATCCAAGGATGTATTACGGGCGTATTCAGCGGATTTAAACCTCAGGAATACCATCATGCTCCCCCTTCAAAATAAGCGAATTCTCTCATTTGAAACTTGGGGCGCCGGCTCATTTCATGGCACCCTACTGAGCATGCTAGGCGCTGAAGTTATCAATATTGAGGACCCCAAACAAAATGGAAATCCTTTAAGGAGGATGGGCTCTCTATATTTAGATGACAACCATAAAGACAACGAATGCGGAGAATCCACTCTTCACAATAAAAAAAGCCTGGCGCTAGATATCAGAGCACCAGCTGGCAGAAAAGTTTTCTTGTCCTTAGTTGAGGAGTCACACGCAGTTATCGACAACTTTAGAGGTTCTTTGCCTGAAGAGTTAGGCATTACCTATGCCGATCTGAAGGCTGCAAATTCCAAAATTGTTTGCACCCATCTCTCAGGATACGGCAGAGATAACAATAGAAAAAGTTGGCCGGGCTACGATTTCCTCATGCAGGCAGAAACTGGATGGATGTCAGTGACCGGTGAACCTGGCTCCATCCCTACAAAGGTTGGTGTGTCCGTGGTTGATCTCCTCGGTAGTGTCTACTCAGCACTCTGCACTGTTTCCGGTTTATTACGCACCGAAATAACTGGTAAGGGTGGTGACTTTGATACTAACTTATTCGATATTGCACTGAACTGTTTATGCTACCAAGGGCTTTGGTTTCTCAATGAAGGCATTGTCCCAGGAAAGCAGCCACGCTCAGCCCACGCATCCCAAGCACCTTGCCAATTAGTAAAGACAGCAGATGGCTGGTTTTATGTGGCCTGCTTAACCCAGAAATTCTGGGAATTGCTTTGTCACGAGTTAGGCTCCGATATATTACAAACTGATACCCGCTTTTTGACCAATGAAAGCAGGATGCAAAACAGGGAGCTACTGACAGAAGCTCTAGACCAGCACTTCCAGAAGAGAACAACAAAAGAATGGTGCGCTCAAATGGAGGGTAAAATCCCCTGTGCTCCGGTCTATGATATCGCCGAGGCGCTTAACAACCCCTATGTCCGAGATAATAACAAGACGGTATCAATTCCTTATACACGCAGTAAGAGCCGTGACTCAATACAATATATAAACGCCCCCTTTTCTATTCCCGACACTCCTCCAATGCCTTTTCAGCAAGCACCACTTTACGGAGAGAACACTCGGGAGATCCTCGGTGACTTGGGTATCCCACAAGATGAAGTTGAATCCCTGACAAAAGCTGGCGTGATCTATTGTTGCTAAAATGCATCAGTATTGCTGGCAAGAACTTCCAAATGGCCAGACTGCCCTCTACCTGAATGCCCTGTTACTACAATTTCCTCAGTCCCCCTGATACCTCACAACCTCAGGAAGACGGGAGCTACCCTAACTCTATGAACATCGGCCACCTGGATTGGAATGCCATTCTCGCCCACGCCCGTACTCTCTCACTCAGCGGTGGACCAGATATACCTGATTCTGCCGTCTGTCTCGATGACATCCCCATTAGTGGCCCTGCTGAACTTAAGCATATCAGCCGAAAGGCCGCGCAGGAACATGGAGGCATTATCATGTCCAGCGGCGGCACCACTGGGAAGCCAAAGCTGGCTTACACACCCTTCCACCAGGCAATTCAAAGACTACTGGAGGAGTGGCGCCCGCTCAGCTCCCAAAGTGTTCTTCTTAATCTATTCAATCCTGGGCGGCTATGGGGTGCACACTACTTCATTCAAACACTGGCAGAAGCTTCCAAGTGCACCATTGCACCTACGGGCCCCTTTATACCTGGTGAGGTGGAAGATTGGCTGGCACTTCTACATAACATTGATGTGGACTCACTTGCTGGCGCACCCACTGGACTGGCAGATTTTGCCGAAGGTGTACTAGGTTCAGGCAGCCAACTCCCGATAAAGACCATCATCTGGATGGGGGAACCTTGGACCAAAGCAAAACTGAAGGTCATACATAAGGCTTTCCCTAATGCTGGACTGTGGTGCGACTATGGATCGGTAGAAACCAATAGTATTGCTGTCAATTCCCCTGAGTGTGACTTGAACATCTATCACCTTTTAGCGGACCAGTTGATAGAACCTGACAATCAAGGCGCCCTGCTTACCCGTATAGGTGCAGGGTGGACGGTACCGATTGTGCGTTACCGGTTAGGTGACCTGATCCAAAAAGCAACTTGCCCCTGTGGCCGTCCTAATGGCCTATCTATTCTGGGGAGAGCAGATGACAATGTCGGTTTATGCAGCGCCCTTCTGGACCTCAATAAGATCATAGAGCTCACCTATGAATGTGAAGGCGTTGAAGAAGTTCAGCTGCTTCTCAGCAGCGACACCCAAACAAAAAAGTCTGCCGATTCAATAGTCGTTCAGTTCACCGGCACGGCAAGTGCCAACAGCATCTATGAGCATATTTTGAACAACATTCACAACCTCGCCTCTGTTGTCAGGCAGTACCCTCAATCCTTCACAGTACAAAAAGCCGAGCGACTTAAGCGTATCTCACGCACAAACAAAGTTCCCCGGGTTATTTGGAGAACGAACGATGGGAAATAGCGGTAGAACCCAAAGCATAACTCCCCCTAGCGCTTCCGATGGTCCTATGTGGGACCGTCTTATGGGAAACTATAATTTTGCCTGCCTGATGGTTTCTGCAAGGTTGGATATCACTGGGCTAATTGAACGCGGTTATGATTCCTGTGAATCACTCAGTGAAGAGTTGCAGCTCAGCAATAAAGGAATGGGCTTCTTTCTGCTGATCCTGAGTCATTTGGGGTATATCTGCTTCGATAAACAACAAGTCAAAAATACAGAGCTCGGGAAGTGCTACCTCTCCAAAAATAGCCACTACTATTGGGGGGAAGTCCTACTTGATCCTTTTCAAATCTATGACATCAATCACCTGGATAAAAAGATACTCACCAGCTTACAAAGGGAATATGAGCTGGAATGTAAAGGTCGTTCTGTAACCGACATGTGGCAAAAAAATGATATGGACAATGACTCGGCAGCAGCTTTTACTCATCTGATGCATTCGCAGGGGTTTGCCTCCGCAATTGAGGCAGCTTCCTGCGGTATTTTTGAAAATGCTCAAACCTTACTCGATGCCGGTGGAGGCTCTGGAACCATTGCTCTCGCCTTCTGCGATACCTATCCTGAACGCAGTGCGCTGCTCTTCGACCTGCCGCCGGTTTGCGATATAGCAGCAATTTATATAAATAAGTTCAAGAAAAATAAGCAAATCCAGATAGTTAAGGGGGATTTCTTTAGAGACCCATGGCCTGAGGGGTTCGATAGCATTTGCTTTAGCAATGTGTTGCATGATTGGCAGCATGCTACATGCCAAATCTTGATCGACAGAGCCTTCGCACTTTTACCAAAAGGTGGGCAGGTATTTATTCACGATATGCTCTTCGATGATACTCGTTTAACACCAAGCTTGTTTTGCTTTCATTTGTTTATGAACCACGGCTCCCAACTATACTCAGTCAAAGAGCTTTATCGGATGCTTGAGACAGCAGGATTTGTAAATCCTCAATCATACCAGGCACTCGGTTATTTCTCGGTATTATCAGCCAGAAAACCCTAGTCCTACCCTTATTACCCTGCTTTACTTATGTGCTATCTATCACTACTTCCATGAGCAGTTCATTTTTTGATTACCATTTCGTCACCGATTGATTTTTAGGGTATACGATAGAGAGTGTTAAACCTTAAAATAATAGCAAATAGTTTTCGACTTAAGCATTATAAAACTATAATTTTGTGAGGTGCTTCTCGTTAATGCATTTAAAATAGCTAACGGGGTATGTCTTTTCGATATCATTGGTTTCGCACTCTACTGCCCTTCAGGGGATTATGCTTAAAACATTTGAAGATTATTGAAGTTCCCGATATCCAACCTCACAAGGAATCTGGGTAAAAATAAATTTCATATGTTTAGGGATGCAAGTATTTCTGCATACGATTACTTTTATCTCGACAGTCATAATAGGGAGCGCAATTAAAGCTGTTTAAAAAATAATAAACTCAGACGAACAGTAGGAATAATAATGAAAAAAAACTATTCATGGCCACTCTCGAAAAGGCTAAAGAAGATTTGCATCGCTTTATTTAGCTATATAACGATGATGAGCACGCCTCTCTTTGCGGAGACGGATCCTTATTCGATGTTGGTTCAATTCAACCTTTATTACGATTACGAGACAGAACAAGGTACCAATGACCACGCTAAATATGCACTGGAGCTACAACGGCGCCTGACTTACTCAACACCAATTCGTTACACACAAGTCCTTGCAACACACAACAGTTATAACTCCGATGCCTATGGTGCTATCTGGTTAGGCTCTGAACAGTCTGTCAGGGTTAAAGACCAAATTGATATTGGCGCTGAGATCATTGAGCTGGATCTGCATCAGTTCAGCGGTGACCAATATTTTTGTCATGGTTCATTCTATTGTAATTTCTGGCTTGATCCTCAGCGCGTTCCTATCGCTACCGTATTGGGAGATTTGAGGGATTGGGCTTACAAGCAGGATCAATATGGCACTAACCGCACAGTAATCGTACATATCGAAAATGCGGTATCGTCCGGTGCCCAGGTAACTTTTAAAAATCATCTTATAGATCAGATAGGCCTGGAATACATTTACACACCCCAAGACTATAGAGAGGACTTTCCCAACGGGGTTGAAGTCACGAACTATAAACGAACCTCACTTCCCTCTCGAGAGTTATCACGGGAGACAGTCCGTAAACATGATGGTGTAAATGGAAAAAAGAGATTCGTATTTTTCTGGACAAAAAATGACAGCAATATTGGGGATGATAATGAGTCATTCGATGTAATATTCGATGGATGGGGTGGATTGGACCGGCATTGGAAGAGTGGCGATGACGATTCCCTGGATAACTGGGATGACGGTATCAACACCGTAGAACACTATGATGTCAGTGCTACAGACAGCAGATTTCAAAATAAAGGACTATGGTCTTGGGGAGAGGGAGAACCCAATGATCATGGTAACGGAGAGGACTGCGCTGTTATCAGAAGCGACGGGCGCTTTAATGACCGCCAATGTGATCGCTCCTATTCATTTGCCTGCAAAAGACGGTTAAATGGTGAACTGCATGTAAACGACTTAAAAGATGATGGCGCTATCGATTACCCTGTTATGTGGTCACTGACTACAAGGAAGTCTACCTGGTCGAATGGAGAGAGTGAATGTCAAGCACTGGGTGCTCAATGGCACTTCGATGTGCCTCGCAATATGATGGAAGCTCTCGCATTGAAAAGTAAGCTGGCAGCTGCCAGTGAAACAGCAGCCTGGATTGCTTATACTGACCAGGATAGTGAAGGTGCAATTGAAGGTGACTTTATAATAACAACTGTAGATTACTGAAAAGATATTTTAGGATTCTTTGTCTTAAGGTAATTAAAGGTCTACTAGCTTCAACTTGATCTGACAGTTACCCGCTTCTTAGAAGAAGCTCTGTCAGGTCAAGTTCAATCATGCCTCTTTTTAATGTGACACCATCTTATCTTTACGGCCAATCAATCCATAAAAATATTTAAAAGCACTCTGCAATAAAAAGTCTATGGTACAGGTAACAAGCTACCGATGACTCCTATTCTCAAGTCTAACAGCAGCTCGTCTAATTTTAGATATAAACTCTACAAGCGCTGTTCAGTAGCCGGTACAACCCTTTCCTTTATCAACGGTGCAAACCTGAAATATGTTAACGTTCGCCAAAACCACTCTAGCGGCCCCATACGAAATGCCTTAAGCCAAAGATCCGAATAGGCCAGCTGAAACAGACCCAGCAGCACACAGACCCCAAGTACTTCTATACGTGTCAGCTCACCATATAAACCCAATCCAAAGCCATAAAAAATATAAGTGCAAATAAATGATTGAGCCAAGTAATTGGTAAATGCCATCCGCCCAACACTTTGGATCTTGCCTTTAATCCATAGGTGCCTACCTAACTTGAACCAAAGACAGATCAAGCCGATATAACCAATACTGGTAAATGTAGACCCTACCAAATTAAAAATGGCACCATAGGTGAAGTAATCATCCATACTCCAGTCATGACTATAGTTCCAGATAAGCCCTGTACCGGTCAATATCACACCAATAGCCACCCCAGCAATAGCTAGTTTTTTGTAGGCAGACGAACTGGCTTTGCCACGTAAGATATCCAACTTAAACAGGCCCATTCCCAGCAACATCATAGCGGCAGCTTTTAAAATAATGGAGAGACTAAAGTAGGAGATGACGATTGCCGATTCCGGACCAGAGGCTAAATTGCCACCAAGGAGACGACTCTCTACCAGAGCCCAGAACCCTTCTCGATATATTTCTATATCTTGCTGGATCTGCGCTGTATCAGGAGCAAAAATGACTGCAGTTGCATGTCTGGCTTCTCCTGACAGTGATTCCACATAAACTCCTGCCAGATAAGAGCTATACGCAGACAGGGCAAGAGTGATCACCCCCAGTGCAACCAGCCAACTTCCGCGTAGCTTGCGAAACAAATAGACAAACATGGCTATAAAGGCATAGATCATCAGGATATCGCCATCCCAAATGAAGATGCCATGACAAAGGCCTATCAATAACAGCCAGAAATTTCGACTGTAATGAATTTTTGCAGCAGACTTATTCTGCTGCTCGCGTTTCTCAGCTAATAGTATGATCCCCGCGCCGAACAGCATGGCAAAAAGCCCCATGAACTTTTGATCAGCAAACAAATGGAAAAAGCTAAAGAGAAAATCATTCAAAGGGCCATTTGGCAAATAGGCCTTTGGATTCAAATAAGCCGCCATAGGCATAGAGAAATTTATCATATTCATTAAAGGAAGCCCTAACAAAGCGACTCCCCTTAACAAATCCAACTGTGAAATTCGATCCTGCATATAAGTCCTTTTAAAACTAAAATACGATACAGATGTAAAGAGATGGAGATTACAGGAAAAGAGGAAGAAATCGCTATATTTTTTCTGATCGCAGGTACCAACTAGGACCTTTCTAAGGAAGCTCTGATAAATGGGCTTCTAGTCGCCCCCATGGGATGAGAGTATGCATCTGAGAAAGAAACTTCTCGCGGAGAGTTCCATGGCGCTTCAGATTATATGCTGCTTCGGCAAAGGTGGCTAGGTACAAGATCTTGATGGATAGCTGAATACTACCAAATTGGCTCGGAATTAATCAGAGGTTCCCTAACTAAGCTAAATATCAATTAACGTATTACTGTCCAGCATAGCCTTCGCCTGCCGAAATGCAGTTTCAGGTACATAAGGATGGGAGAAAATCCAAAACTGCCCACTTTCTATACTACTAGTAATTATATCAGCAGCTTTTTCTGGCTTCATACCTTCGGAAATCACCTTGACAACTTTGGTTTTAACTTTTTTCTCGACTTCAGACTCAGGGTGAATTACCGCTACACTTGCAGGTCTATTACGTGAAGAGTCGAGAATATTAGTTTTCATAGCACCAGGACAAAACACAGAAGTTTTTATAGGCGAGTTAGCTAAACGAAGATCCCGCTCTAAACTTTGCATTAAACCTACAACACCAAATTTTGAAACATTGTAGGCCCCAACGTATCCTATACCATATAGGCCAGATTCCGATGCTACAGACAATATATGGCCCTCGTCATTCTGTTCGATATGAGGGAGGAATACATGAATGCCGTAAATAGGCCCCCACAAATTTACCGATAATATCCATTCCCACTCATCGATAGAGGTTTCTGCTATAGCCCCCAAAGGACCTATTCCGGCCACATTACAGAGCAGGTGCACCTTATCAAAATGCTTTAAAGTTCTATCGGCGATGTTTTGCACATCCCCAAGTTTAGATACATCTGCTTGTACACAAATACACTCAGCGTCTTCTCGTGTTATCAACTTGGCTGTTGATTCAAGATGACATAAGGTGTATCCGGCTAATACCAACTTCATTCCTTTTTCGGCTAAACGTATTGCTAAAGCCCGACCTAGCCCACTTCCTGCACCTGTAACAACAGCAACTTTTCCAGACAAATCCATAAATTTCCTTTTTACAATACGTTAAGCGTCAATAGGAACTTTAGATTTAACAAATCCTTTTATAGTTGATATCTAGCCATTCACACTGGCAAAGATTAAACAATTTGAAGATCTATCAATATCAACCTCAACAACTGCCAGGAAACCAAACTTTTAGTGCTTAAGTTAAAATTTGTTGTGGCTATTTAAGCCGCTTAAACTTAAATGTAGGAATGAATTAATACTCTAATGAACCGGGTATTGTATTTCTTTGGCAATTACCCACATTTTATGATCCGCAGGCATTTCAGATAAGTAATCGAGAGTTCGATAAATAAGATGTTTCTCCATTTCATCGACTCCAGAAGACGTGCTCCAGCCCTCTGCTGCTAACCGGTACATAAAGGTAACCAAAAGGAACTTCTGCTTACTCGACAACCCATTTCCATGACCATTGATCATCATATGCATGGATACCAGGTCATAATCCAGATCAAAAATTGACTCATCAACTTGGACGGATACTTGGGCAGAGCGACCCGATACAGAATTCCCCCGCGCAATTACCTGCATTTCATCAAGAAAGAAGGAGACATGGGCACTATTAGCGGCAGAGCTGTTTTGATAGCGGCCTCTAAGTGCCAAATCCCTTATCTGACGATTAGAAATCTCACCCTTTAGCCAGAGTTCCGTCATCTGGGTAAACGGGTCGTAGTCCTCGCTCTGAACTATGTATTCATCTGCAAAGGGAGATAAGGAATAGAAAAGCGCGACAAGCCAAAAACAGATCCTTCTTACAGCCATTACAACTACCACTTAAAGTGAAGACCATGCCACGCGGTCGAATATGACGGGAAATCAATTATTAATAAGTATAATCAAGAATTCTTATACCGACATTTGTTGAGGGGACAGCTGTAATCATTTAGCGCACTGCTACTACAATTTCTCCTGTTTCTCGCCAATTCACAATCCCTGATAGGACGGAACAGATCGGGAGTTACCTTATTTCTATGACTCTCGGCCACCTGGATAGGAATGCCATACTGGCTCACGAATGAAAACTCGCGCTCACTGGCGGGCCTGATGCACTTGCTTCCATCGGTCGCCTCGACGATATTCGCAGTAGTGGTCCCACTGAACTAAATCTCATTGGCCGCAAAACCGCGTAGGAACACGGGGCCATCACAATATCCAACGATGGTACTACTGGGAGGCCAAAGCTGACTTATACGCCTTATCACCAACCAATTTAAAGCTTGTTGAAAGAGTGAATGGAACTCCTAGACGACATTGGCGTGGATTCATTAGCTGGTATGCCCACCAACCTAGCATATTTCGCGCACGAACAAAGTTCCCCAAGTTATTTGGAGCACAGACGATGGGCAGCAGTAATAAAACTCCAAGAATAGAACCCCCGAGCGTATCCGATGGCCCTATGTGGGATCGGTTAATGGGAAACTATAACTTTGCCTGCCTGATGGTTTCTGTACACCTGGATATCACGGGACACATTGAGCGCGGTTACGACTCCAGTGCGGCATTAAGTAAAGAGTTGCAACTCAGCAATAAAGGAATGGGTTTCTTTTTGTTGGTCTTAAGTCATCTTGGCTACATCTACCTCGATAACCAACAAGTTAAAAATACGGAGTTTGGCAAAACCTACCTTTCCAAAGATAGCCCCTACTACTGGGGGGAAGTATTACTCGATCCTTTTCATATCTATGACATCAATCACCTGGAGAAGATGGCAAGAACTGTACGTACGAGTTTGATCAATACCGTCCTGATTTTGTTCACGGCCCAATCCAGGATATGCTGATCGAAGCAGGCGTTCAGATTGTTATCCACGGCCATGATGTATCAGAGCTTCACCCAACGGCATTGTATACAACGAAGTGCCAAAACCCAGCGATTCAGGTGACTCCGTGGCAAATGCCGTTGGCCGTGCAGCCGGTTACAATTACGACCTCAACGGTGCAGTACCTGAGGTTGAAACCGCTATTGATTCAAGTTCAGGTGTTGTTTTGGTCACTGTAAATGCAGGGGTTGAGGACGGAGTACAAATAGCCAAGGTTGAATATCGAAAATCTGTTCAGGATCTCACCTGTCTTGATGGCTCCCCCGCGTGCTACACAGTCGATAAAGAGGTAAAAACGACTTATTCAGTTAAAGCTCGCTAGAATGCCTTTCTCCAAACAAAGACCAGTGTCGATATCAGTAAAATAACACCTGCGATAAAGTCAGGTGTTATATGTGATTAGATCTAGAGCTAGGCCTTTCATCACCACACCCGTGCCTGTACAACGGGCAACGCCGGAATCTCAACAGAAGGCTTTAGAAAATATCCTTTTAGGCACTACAATTTATTACTTCAATAGACATCGCTCGTTTTACCTATATTCATGCTTCAAAGCCAGCGGAAAAAGTGTCCGAAGTAAGACCTTTTCGTTCCTTAACGTATTGGCGTGGTGGACTTCCCATGATTCGCTTGAACGCTGTGTTGAATGCATTTTCGGACTGATAGCCGAAATTCTCCGCTACCGCGGCGATGGTACAGTCCGATGACATGAGTTGATCACTGGCTTTGACCATTCTTAGTAAAGAGAGATATTCCATTGGGCTTTGGCCGACTGCTTGTTGAAATCGCCTCGCAAAGACGGATCTGGACATTCCAGCGCACTCTGCCAAAGAACTGAGCGTCCATTTCTGGCCAGGTTCATTATGCATTGCCGTAAGAGCCTGTATGAGGCGCTTATCTACCAACGCATTTAACCAGCTTAGCTTGCCATCTTTTGATGCATGGTGATGGCGCAGGGTTTGGATCAGAACAACATGTGAAAGATGTTGCGCGACCAAAGCACAACCCGGGCGTGCCTTTACCAACTCGTTAAGAATAAGCTCCACTGACTGCTGCAGGTCGGCCGCCACCTCCTCCCGGGCAGGAATGACGATAATTGGGGGCAGCATAGATATCAACCTGAATACATGAGCTTGTGAGACAGTAAACCGGCAGCTTGCGATGACCGCATCTCCGCCACCATTGACGACCAACGGCTGCTCTAAAAGGGGCGCTGAAATATGCTGTTCTACAGGTTCTGGTTCGAGAATGACATCTGTCTTGATCGAGAAGGGACGACCTGTCGGCAGGACAAAAAAATCCCCTGCACTCAAATGAACGGGCGTTTCTCTTCCGTCCACCGACACCCAGGCTTCGCCAGAAATCATGGTGTTGCATTTCAGGGCCCCGGCCTGGTCCGGAAAACCAATCGCTGATGGATGCCCAAGGTCGATTAGCCCTACGAGATGGCTCTGCGGTTTCAGGATAGAGAGAATGTCAGAAAGAGGGTCCATGAATAAAGGAGATAATGGGTTATGAACGATCCGCACCTTAGCATCTTAGGCTTTCATCATTAACAAATTGGGACGATTGCGAAGAAAATTAAGATTTTAACTTATTGATCATCTCCAGGCTAATACTTAATCTTATCTCGAAAATTCTTAGCTAGGTTGTAACCCAAAGGAGCTATCAATGCGTGTTTTTGTCACCGGAGCAACGGGCTATGTCGGGTCGGCGGTCGTTCGCGAACTATTAGATCATGGCCACTCCGTCATCGGGTTAGCCCGTTCGGAAAAGTCCGCTGAGGCTCTGAAAAATGCTGGTGCCAAGCCGCATAACGGCAGCCTTGAAGACCTAGACAGCCTGCGCAAAGGCGCGGCCCAGGCCGACGCCACGATCCATCTTGGCTTCAACCATGACTTTTCAAAGTTCTTTGAAAACTGCGCATATGACGGCGAGGTTATTCGCGCTATTGGAAATGAACTGGCCGGATCAGATCGCCTCTTTCTCACCACCTCCGGAACTGCGATCCTGACGCCGGGTAAAATCTCGAAAGAAACAGACCTAGCTCCCAGCGGCGACATGGTAAACCCGCGTGTTGCGTCAGAATACGCAGGTGGTGAAATGGCCCAGAAGGGCGTGAAAATTGCCGCTGTTCGCCTCGCCCCTTCAGTGCATGGTCCGGGCGATCAAGGCTTTGTGCGCATGCTCGCTGACCTTGCAATACAGAAGGGTGAAGCCGTCTATGTGGATGAGGGGCAGAACCGCTGGTGTGCAGTCCATCGATTGGATGCTGCGCGACTTTATCGCCTGGCCCTGGAACGGAATGAAGGCGGCGTGCACTATCACGGCGTTGCCGAAGAATCAGTACCCTTCATAGATATCGCCGAAGCGCTTGGCCGCAGCCTCGACCTACCCGTTTCAGCCAAATCCAGCGACGACGCTGAGATGTACTTCGACTGGCTCCATTTTATGGCGGTTTCGGACAGCCCTGCATCCAGCGCCTGGACACGTGAGGTTCTTTGCTGGAGTCCGAAAGAACCGAGTCTGATCGCAGATATCGATTCGGGATTTTACCGCGAGACCGACGGGTAAATAGAAACCTCTGGATGATCTAAAGAAATACCTATTGACTAGCCCTTTCCTTCCCGTGCCTCTGCTCTTCCAGTTCGAACATATAATCCTGCAACGACCACAAACCACCAGGCCGAAACCCCTCGGCCTTCACTGCTTCGAGCTTTTCGCGAACTCGCGCGACGCGCTCGGTCACCTGATTTTTGACCTCGTCATAATCCACGTGGAGAAAGTCACCGCGTTGAACACTGATTTCACCGCCAACAATCACCGCCTCCAGGTTCGCAATGCTTTGGGTTAACACCACATGCTCAATGGGATGAATGACCGGACTAGTCTCCATTTGTCGCGGATCCAGAATAATAAAGCCGCCAAACTTGCCAACTTCCAAACTACCCATCTGGTCTTCGATACCAAAGACTTTGGCGGTCTCAATGGTGTGCATGCGCAACACATCTATCGGCATCATGGCTTTCGCATCCCGATATTTCATACGCACCGCGTACATACCCAGGCGCATGTTCTCAAATGGGTCGCTGTCATCCGCACTGGCCTGACCATCAATACCCATACCAATCGGGATATCGTATTCCAGATATTTGGGCACATCAGCTAAGCCGGACGCGAGTCGCCCATTGGAAAGCGGATTCCAAATCATACCTGTACCACTGGCGCCGGTTTCTTCGAGAATCTCATCCGTGGTGTTAATAAAGTGGGCAAAGTTCAGCCCCTTCCCCAACATGTTGTACTCGTCGTACATAAGAAAATACTCACCAGCTTACAACGAGAGTATGAGCTGGAATGCAAGGGCCGCTCCATAACCGATATGTGGCAAAACAATGAAATGGATTCTGATTCAGCAACAGCTTTCACTCATCTAATGCATTCGCAAGGATTCGCCTCTGCAGTTGAGGCGGCCTCCCGTGGCATTTTTGAAAACACTCAAACAAGGTGCTCGATAAAGCCGGATTTGTAGATCCTCAATCGTACCAAGCACTCGGCTATTTTTCGGTGGTATCAGCCAAGAAGCTTTGAGTTAGACTAAATAAAGGACACCTTTTGGTGCTTTAGTCGTCACACTTAACGCCGGGAACTTATTCACTATCGTTAAGAAATATCCGCCGAAGCGTTAACTGATGCCGAAATTAGGACCAAAAAAAGATGGAGTTCTGGGATGCCTCGTGAGCTATAACTTCGGCGCAAAGGAAAAACTTGAAAGTACCAATGGGTCATTCCGTGACGGCAACCTTTGTCGAATCCGCAATCTCTGTTGTATGATTTATCAGTAATGAAAAACTACTCATCCACATTTCGCGCCAAGCTGATTGCCATGGCGGCCCTGCTCCTGCTGATGCTGCAGGTGCAGACCGTGCTCGCCTGCGAAATGATGGAGGACCCCAAGCCATCAGCTGAATGTTGCTGCGATGATATGGCCAAGGGGTCAGACTCAGATGATGACTGTTGTGGCTATGATGCCCAGGTCTCCCTGAAGACTTCACTTGATGACCATCAAGTTGCCCTCACCGCCGTACACTTGAATCTGGAGCTTCCCCAGTTGGCGCCACCGCCAACTTACCAATGGCCCCAAATTCTGGCTCCGCCTTTCAGTGCGCCTGAATTATCTCCTACAGCGACAGAATCCCACCCCGGCAACCGAACCTGGCTTGCCACTTTACGCCTGCGTATTTGATCACTCCCTTTCTCTCTGATTAGCGAAATATGCCCCAGCCCATGTTTGCTGGCGGCTTCAGAAAGATTGTTCTAGGAGTGAACCTTTTGATTTCCCAACAAGCTATAGCGGCCATTGGTGGCCTGCTCATTGATAACGTGCTTTGCGCGCAGATGCCCCTTTCCTTCAATCAGGAGGGTGCCCTATGAGCCAGCAAAAAACATTGAGCTTAATCGCCCTTACCCTGCTCTTAACCGCTGCCGGCGCGGCCTTTTATTGGAAGAAGATTTCTGCACAAGCCGAAGCCCCAAATGCCGATTTTGTGCAAGCTGGCCCCTTCCAGATCGCCGTGTCTGTCGACCCGCTGCAACCCCAAGCTGGTAAAAACCAAATTCGAATTGAAGTTCGCAATGCTGACAATGAGCCGGTATCTGGAGCCGAAGTTCGCGCGGTAGCCGAGATGCCTGCCATGGGCGCCATGCCAGCTATGCGTGCCGTCGCGGATATCAGTGAATCCAGCCCCGGCATCTTCACCGGTGAAATTGAGCTGGCCATGGTGGGCTCCTGGCCCATGGTGGTAGATGTAGCGACAGGCCACGATAAGCATGTTGATCTGGCCTTTGATATGAGCACCAATCGCAAAGGCCTGCGCCTGAAATCTGCGCCTGAGGCTTCGGATACCGCATACTACACCTGCTCAATGCACCCATCGGTGAGAGCTGCCGAAGCCGGTAGCTGCCCTATTTGCGGTATGAACCTGCAACCTGTGAGCCACGATGAACTGAAAAGTGGCAGCATTGTGGTGGATAGCGGCCGACGCCAGGCCATTGGTATCAAAACCGGTATCGTCGAGCGGCAACCTTTCGCTCTCCCCATACACCTGCACGGTCAGGTTACCTATGACGAAACCCGCTTGCGGGATATCAGCCTGCGCTTCGACGGCTGGATTGGTGAGTTAGATGCAGATTTTGAAGGCAAGCAGGTTAAACGCGGCGAAGTACTGTTTTCTGTTTACAGCCCCGAGTTGCTCGCAGTCCAGGACGAATATCTAAAGGCCCGCCGCCGTGGCGATGCCCTGGAGAAAGCTGCACGTAGGCGTCTACTGTTGTGGGGTCTCTCTGAAGAGCAAATCGACTGGCTGGTTGAACAGCAAAAAGCGCAGGACTATATCCCGATTTTTGCACCCGCCAGTGGTGTGATTATTGAGAAGAATATTGTCGCGGGCTCTGCGTTTGAGAAGGGCGACAACCTGCTGCGTATAGCCGACCTCAGCCAGGTTTGGATTGAAGCCCACGCCTACGAAGATCAGTTACCGCTGATAGAAAAAGGCATGCCGGCCAAGGTGCGTTTAACCAACGTCTACCACGAGGAAATCCCAGCCACCCTCACCCAGATTGATCCCTTCCTTAATCACAATAACCGCAGTGCACGGCTGCGTGTCACCCTGCCCAATACCGATGGTGAACTGCGCCCGGGACTGTTTGCGGACATCATGTTAACCGCCGAACTGGGAAATCTCCTGGTGGTACCCAGGGATTCAGTTCTGATCTCCGGCAAGAAACGCATTGTTTTCCGCGACTTGGGCCAGGGTCGTCTGGAGCCGGTGCAGGTACGCACCGGATATGGCGACAGCGACAGGATTGTTATCCGCTCTGGCCTCCAGGCTGGAGATAAAATTGTCACCTCTGGAGTATTCCTGATCGCGGCGGAAAGCCGCCTGAAGTCGGGGGTGCAGCAGTGGTAAATTCCGAACCCAAAGGGCTGATTGCCCAAATTATTGGGGCCTGTGCCGGTAAGCCGGGGATCACTTTGATTCTTGTAGCGATCGCAGCCCTGGCGGGATACCGGGCGCTAACCAGTGTCCCCCTGGATGCGATTCCGGACCTGTCTGACGCCCAGGTGATTGTGATGACAGACTGGCCGGGGCGCAGCCCTGACCTGGTCGAGGATCAAATCACCTACCCACTTTCCACCGCAATGTTAGGGCTGCCCAATGTCAAATATGTGCGGGGCCAGAGCTTTTTCGGACTCAGCTTTGTCTACGCCATCTTTGAAGACGACACCGATATTTACTGGGCCCGCTCACGGGTTCTGGAGTACCTCAACCAGGTTGCCGACCAGCTCCCGGAAGGTGTTCAGCCAAAGCTTGGTCCGGATGCCACTGGAGTGGGCTGGGTATTCCAGTACGCGTTGGTTGATCGAAGCGGTAATAACGACCTGCAGGAACTGCGCGCGCTACAGGATTTCAAGTTGCGCTATTGGCTCACTTCTGTTGAGGGCGTGGCCGAAGTCGCCTCCATTGGCGGCTACGAAAAGGAGTACCAGGTCCAAATCGACCCCCATCGCTTGCAGATGTTTAAGGTTCCGCTTGGCAAAGTGGTCGAGGCCATTCGCCGCAGTAACAACGACACCGGAGGAAGGGTACTGGAGATCGCAGGCCACGAACATATGGTGCGTGGCCGGGGTTATATCCGCAGCGTTGACGATCTCGAAGAGGTGGTAATCGGGGTCAATGCAGCAAAGATTCCGGTGACTCTGGATCAGGTAGCGGATATTACCCTGGGGCCCGCAATGCAGCGCGGTATTGCCGAACTGGATGGCGAGGGCCAGACCGTAGGTGGCATCGTAGTAATGCGCTACGGTGAAAATGCCCTCACGGTTATTGAGAGAGTTAAAGAGCGTATCGAGCAAATCCGTGCGGGCTTACCGGAAGGCGTTGAGCTGGTAGTAACTTATGATCGCTCACAATTAATTAATAGCGCGATCGACAATCTCAAGAACACCCTGATTGAAGAGATGCTGGTGGTCGCCGCTGTGATCGCTATTTTCCTGCTCCACGCCCGCTCCGCATTGGTAGCTGTAATCACTCTACCGATTGCTGTTTTACTGGCCTTTATTCCACTGTCCATACAAGGGCTTACCGCCAACATTATGTCACTGGGAGGTATTGCCGTAGCCATCGGTGCCATGGTGGATGCGGCAGTGGTAATGGTGGATAACATCCACAAAAAGCTGGCAATCGACGGCGATAAGGAATTGTCTCCGGGTGAGAAAAGAACGCTAATCGTTCGGGCAATGCAGGAAGTCGGACCGAGTATTTTCTTCTCCCTGATTATTATCACGGTTTCATTTCTGCCGGTATTCGCGCTGGAAGCTACCGAGGGCCGATTATTCAAACCCCTCGCCTACACCAAAACCTACAGCATGGCTTTCGCCGCCCTATTGGCAATCACCTTGATTCCAGCGCTCGCGGTACTGCTAATGCGTGGAAAAATTCGCACCAGGGAAAACCCGATTTCCCGCGTTTTAGTTCATACACTACAGCCAGTGATTCACTTCTGCGTGCGTCAACGCAAAGTTGTAGCCACTCTCGCGGTATTAGCTCTGGTTTCTGTGGCCTACCCCATTAGCAAGCTAGGTGGTGAATTTATGCCGCCGCTCAATGAGGGCAGCATCCTGTATATGCCTACCGCCCTACCCGGCATGTCGGTCACCGAAGCGGGCAGGGTACTGCAACAAATGGACGAGGAACTGAAAGCTTTCCCAGAAGTAGAGCATGTCTTTGGCAAGATTGGCCGCTCCAATAGCGCCACCGATCCTGCACCACTCTCAATGGTAGAAACCGTTATCACCCTGAAACCTAAAAGTGAGTGGCGCCCCGGCATGACTTGGGACAACCTGCTGGCGGAAATGGATGAAAAGCTGCGCTATCCGGGCATGCCCAATATCTGGTGGATGCCCATCCAAACCCGCACTGAGATGCTCGCCACCGGCATTCGCAGCCAGCTCGGCATCAAAGTGTTTGGAGATAACCTGGAGGAGATCGAACAGACCGCTTTGGCCATCGAAGAAGCACTGCGCAGTGACCAGCGCACTGCGGAACAAACCCGAAGTGTCTTCGCCGAGCGCTTAACCGGCGGTTACTTCCTGGACTTTGATATCGATCGCGCACGGGCCTCTCGCCACGGCTTGAATGTTCAGGATATCGAAGATGTGATCGCCGCAGCGGCTGGTGGCCTGGCCGCAACCCAGACCATCGAAGGCCGAGAACGTTACGATGTGTTAGTGCGCTATGCCCGCGACTACCGGGATACCCCTGAACAGCTTGAACAAATCCTGGTCCCCTCCTCTGATGGTTCCCAAGTGCCCCTGAACCAGCTGGCTGATCTGGACTTCCGCACTGGCCCGCCCATGATCCGCAATGAGGATGGGCAGTTGGTGGGCTTGGTATTTGTCGACTTGAAGGGCGATATCGGCGTTGCAGATTATGTTAATCGCGCAAAGCAGGTTGTTGCCGATCAGGTTAATCTGATTCCCGGGCAACGTATCGCCTGGGCCGGCCAATACCAATACCTGGAGCGCGCCAAGTCCCGCCTGCAATGGTTAGTGCCCCTGACCTTGTTGGCTGTGTGTTTCCTGCTGTATCTGCATCGAGGCAGGCTATCCGACACCCTGTTTGTACTCACCGCCATGCCAATGGCACTGATCGGCGCCTTCTGGCTGCTGTACCTGCTCGACTACAAACTGAGCGTTGCTGTATGGGTCGGCATGATTGCCATGGCTGGTCTCGCCGCTGAGATGGGATTATTGATGTTGCACTACTTATCTGCCGCCGGAAATAACTCGGAGTGTAGCAATACTGCGACTGTTGCCCAAGCGGCAGCTGGCCGCATACGTCCGATGCTAATGACCAGCCTGACACTGTTAATTTCATTGATACCAGTCATGGTTTCCGATGGCACCGGCGCAGATGTTATGAAACGAATTGCAGCACCAATGGTGGGCGGCACCATAACCACACTGCTGTTTGTGTTGTTAGTGATGCCCGGGGTTTTCTATCAGTGGAAGGCCCGCGAAGGATAGCAAAGCTGACGTTAGTAAATTGGGGCCCCGGGTTTATGCTACCCAGTGCCCCAGTTCTCTTCTCACGAGAAGATAATTTGGATAGAAGAGGCTTTGACGGGAACAAGGTGATTCATAGGTTTCTTCAGGGTTAACTGTTAAAATTCCATACAAATTTTGTATTACACAAACTGCAAAATTGCGGTGATAACAAAGGCTAAGTAGGTGACGATCACTTTCCCTACTGCTTGTGTAATACGTGTATTTGATATTTAACGACTCCAGGATTCACCTTGACTGCACCTTTTTCCGATCTCCCCCTAAACCCCGCCCTGCTGAAAAACCTGGCGTCACTCAACTACAAGTCCATGACCGAGGTTCAGGCCAAAACGCTTCCGATCATTCTTGACGGCAAGGACGTGATAGCCCAGGCAAAAACCGGTTCCGGTAAAACTGCTGCTTTCGGTTTGGGAGTGCTGCATCGGCTCAATGTCAGCCGGTTTCGGATTCAATCGCTGATTCTGTGCCCAACACGGGAATTGGCAGACCAGGTTGCGCAGGAACTGCGCCGACTGGCACGGGCAATTCACAACATAAAGATTCTGACTCTCTGCGGCGGCATGCCTTTCGGCCCGCAGATCGGCTCCCTGGCCCATGGTGCCCATATCATCGTTGGTACTCCAGGACGCATCGAAGAACACCTGCGCAAAGGAACACTCTCCTTAGAGCATGTCGATACGCTGGTCTTTGACGAAGCCGACCGAATGCTCGATATGGGATTCCAGGACGTTATCGACACTATTCTGGCGCAGGTGCCAACTGGGCGACAGTCGTTACTATTCAGCGCTACCTATCCCGATGAAATTGAAAAGCTCAGCGCCCGAGTGATGCAAAAACCGGTGATAGTTAAAATTGACTCTGCCCATAGTGACGAGGTGATCGAACAACGCTTTTACAGAACTGAGAGTTTCGAGGATCGCCTGGAGATGACACGGCGTGTTCTGCTCAATGATAAACCCGTCAATACCCTGATTTTCTGCAACACCAAACGCGAAACCGATGAAGTAGCCGATGATCTGAAACAGGCTGGCTTCAATGTCCTCGCCCTGCATGGTGATATGGAGCAGCGCCAGCGCAATGAAACCCTGATTCGATTTGCCAATGGCAGCGCTTCAATTCTGGTGGCCACCGATGTAGCGGCACGCGGTCTTGATATCGACAAGCTGGATGCGGTTATCAACTTCCATATCGCCAAAGATCCGGAAGTTCATACCCATCGTATAGGGCGGACAGGCCGCGCCGGTGAGCGCGGTTGCGCTTACTCCTTTTTTGCCGAGAAGGAAGGCCACAAACTGGTTCGTATGGATCTAACCCAGGACCCACTATCCGATCCAGATACACCGCCACCAGCCAGCATACTAAGTGAACCTCCTTTCCAGGCACCGATGGCTACCCTGCAAATCGATGGCGGCAAGAAGCAAAAGGTCCGCCCCGGCGATATCCTGGGTGCCCTAACCGGCGGCGATCGCCCGATTAACGGTAAAGATGTTGGCAAGATCAACGTACTGGACATGACCGCCTATGTTGCGATTAAGCGCAATGTGGCATCACAAGCACTTAAGAAAATTGAGAACGGAAAGTTGAAAGGGCGCAAATTTCGGGTGCGGCGTATTCGAGGATAAGTCGTGTGAATATCCCCTGGCAACGCCGGGGGATCGACCTTTTGCACCCGCTTCGAGTTTATGGTTTTCCTGACCGTTATTTCGAGAGCTGGCAAGAGTTATAGAAAAATGGGATTGTGGTCAAAGTGATCGTTTTCACAGTTTGCACGGCCGTGACAACTAAGTTTCACCCAATGATTTTTAATAGTATTTTCGTTTTAGCGAAGAAATTGATTCTGAAATAGTAATCAGGATAATAGCGATCAGTATGATTATTATATAAATAGCTATAACAAGAAGCTACGGAGAGTATATTGAAAACCATCATATTTGGTGGAGCCCTCGTACTGTTATTGACAGCTTGTGTCTCTCAAACAGTATCAAGGGCTGTTAGCGTCTCCAAAGGAGACGAAATTTGCATCATTGAAAACCAAGTGTTCGAAGAGCATTTTTGGATGCCTATAAAATGAGTGTGGAACAACTCGGTTACAAGGCTACTATTAAAAAACCCACAGGCCACGACTGTGATGTCACCTCAACATACACTGCAACTTATGGAATGCATTGGGGTGTATATCTTGCAACCGCAGATTTGAATGTATTCAAAAATAACAAGCTTGTTGGTAGAGCCGAATATAGAGCTCCTAGAGCAGACCTTTCCAAACACGGCAGGGTTTCTGGGAAAATTGATAAATTGGTTAAAGAGCTTCTCCCTATCTAGAAGACGGTTATAACAAAACACAAACGGCGTGCTGGGCGGCCTGCACTATGGCCCGCGCGCCCTGCGTTAAGCGTTAAGCGTTAAGCGTTAAGCGTCAAGCGTCAAGCGTCAAGCGTCAAAACCATAGAAAACGGATTTAGCTTGAACGTTAGAAGTAGAAAAGAATTAGCTGATTACGTAAATCACGGAAACAAAGTGAAGCACGTGTTTTTCTAGGGGCACAAGAAACCTGAGAATGGAGTCTCAAAGAGCTGCTTTAGCCAGTAGTATGACTCGCCTTATGAATACAAAGGTCATCACTTTATGGCAGCAGATCATCATAGGGTCTATCAAAAAGCTAATTTATTCAGTGATATTGACGCTGCCGAAAGACTTCTTACCGCAAGCAACCCAGGGGAGCTTCTGTCCGAATACCCGCTCTTCTGTACTAAAGAAGCAGAAAATGGTGTTTATTTAGATAAATTTCCAACTTTGAACGAAGAGCCCTATGGTTAATTGGATGGGGGCGCTATGTTTATTTGCTTTGCTATTGGCTTTTCGTCAACTGGCAAGTAGCAACATAACAATTCAATCTACGACTGCCCTTCGGGCTCAGAGAAACCGCCCCCTATTGAGGTATTACGAACACCAATGGAAATTACTGATTAAAACCACCAGGCATACCCTTTAAGTAAGAGATTTTTCAGAAGCAATACTAATTTTATGAAGATGGCTCAACATTTCCCGATTACTTTTTTCATAGTATTCCTTTGCCTCAGAGTAAAAATAAAACGCGTCTTGATACATTTCAATATTACCATTCTCCATATCATCAACAAATAGAAAGCCACCCTGAATTCTGGCAAACATCAACACAGGTTCTTCACTTAAAATTTCTACTGTATGCATAGTTCCAGGGTATTCAAGATCAAAACTTCCGGGAATAAATACATTCTCAGGCTTTTCTTTGTAGATCCACTTTCCCTGAATTGTGTGAGCAGTGGTGAATCCACTATGATAGTGGGAGTGTAAACCAAGCCCCTTTTTCAACTTAAACAAAATAACCATGTCGTTTCCATGGCAGTTTAAGTAGCAAGGGTAAAACCATGTGTGTTCAAAAGTCCACGGAACCCATTGAGTGTCTGAAATAGGGCAATGCAGCTTTTCGTCATGCACTGGAAAATAGTAATCGTCTTTAGGGCTGTAACGCTCAATAACCTTTCTTGTTAACCTATCACCTGATGAATCCGTCATACTATGCCTCCCGATATATCGGCTGGATGAAATTTTCAGGTAGTTATAGCTCAGGAGAGATCATCTATTTAGCTAAATTAGTCCGCAGGACTTAATTGGCGGCCAATTCACTACAGACAGATGACCTACAGTAGAGTTAAGTGCTAGATGACGCCTAAAATATATATTTTTTATCAGCGAGCAGATTCAGATTTTGTATTCGTGATAAAACATCAAGGAAAATATTCAGGTGAAGACCTACACCCGCGAGTTAGTAATCATTCTCAATAAGGGTCATGGCCTATTTCTATATTAAATAATCAACTGGCTAAATCTGTATACAGTTGAATATAATTCAGTAAGACCTGTAAATTAGTAACCTGCAAACTCCAAGACCTCTCTCTCGTCTGAACTTCTCCCCAAAATTCAGGCGCCGTCATACTAAATAGATAGAAAACTACCGTCACTTGGTTGTCAGGTGGGATCGCTATTTATCTTCTTACAGAGCATTTTTCTATATTGGCTGCATGTTGATTACGTTAAAGAAGTTATGAAGCAGCTTTTAACAAAAGGTGGTGAATAGATTCACTCAAATCCAGCCTTCGGCGCAATCACGAAGCAATGATTGTTCACTTTTAATCTGGAGTGCCGCCCGCTATTTTTTAATCTACCCCCCTACCCCTTCAGGAATCACTAAATCGGCTTGAATCGCGCGCGATAATGGCTTGGAGACAGCCCACTCTTCCGCTTAAAAAGGCGTGTGAATGAGCTGATGTCTTCATAGCCTATGGCGTGCGTAATTTCCTGTATGGATTTATTCGACTGTACGAGCAATTTTGTTGCGGCATCAAGACGGATTTCCTGTAAGTACTGAGAAGGTGTAGCTCCCGTAGCTTGCTTGAACCGGCGCAACATTGTCCGGTTGGAGAATCCAAATTGTTCGCCAATTTGGTCGATCATGATGGTGGAACAGTAATGCTCTTCCAGCCAGTTCTGTATCGCCATTATGCCCTTATCTTTATGGTATTTTTTACTGATGAGTGGGGAGTAAGTCAGTTGTGTAGAGCGGCCTATATCGATCACAAAGAACTTTGCAAGGTTCATTGCGATATCGTGTCCAAAGAAGAGTTCAACCAAATATAGCCCAAGATCAAACCAGGCTTGACCGCCACAATCGCACAGAATATTGCCGTCTTGCGTAATTGGCTGGTCTGGCTTGAGATCTACCAGTGGGTACAGATGACGAAACAAATCCACCATCGTCCAATGTGTTGTCGCGCTCTTGTGATCCAGCAGTCCTGCCTCCGCAAGGAAGAACACTCCAGAGCTGTTGCCACCAATGAGACTGTTCGTTGCACCAGCATGCCTTAAAGTCTCAACGACTAAAGGGTTTTTATCCAACACTTGTTCCACATTGCCGGTAATCGTCGGTACCAAATAAACATCGCTATGTTCCACTTCCTCAATGGCACAGTGAACGGGGAACACCAGATTGTTTAATGTTCTCACCGGCTTGCCGCCTGGGCTCGCTATTTGAATGCGAAAGTCAGTATCGCCTGCAGACTGTGCGTTTAACTTGCTGGCGAAGTACAACAGATCGTTGATACCCGAAATCGAACTGGTTAAGGCTAAATCAAACGCCAGGACGGTTGCGACAATCATCTCAAATCACTCTATCTCTCGAGCATTGGGCTGCCAAAAGTGGCGGATATCACCAAAAATATGTCGATCATTACACTTACGGCTGATCAACTCAAGTGACAGACTTCTCTGACCATTGCCCGAATACCTCTATGAACGCAGGTGCAAAGCAATGGGAGCACATTGATAGATGGAATCCCGTGTGGACTGGCCAATTGACAGTACTGGGTTCCAATCAATCTACCCCCCTAGATTCAGGGCGTTAGGGAGCGATTTGAATGAAAGAGACTATGGGTTACGTTAAGCCGATGTTGCCATTTCTACTTGGCTGGGGCCTACTCCTATTGAGTAGTGAATTTAGGGAGATCAGTCTGCTTAATGGCATTGCGCAATTAGTGTTGTTTACGTTTGTCGTTTGCGTGCCTGCCTGGAAAACCGAGCGAATGTCTTATGTCGACATCGGATGGCCCATGGGGTTGGCGGTAATTGGTGTACTCACCTTGATGTACACGGATGGTTACTGGTTGCGGAAGGCTATAGTCAGTGCCGTGTATCTATTTGTTGGTTTGCGAATGGGAATCGCTGCTATCAGCTTGTGGAAGAATGGTCATCTCAACCGCGAATTTCCTCGTTATGAATACCAGCGGCTGCGCTGGAAGAGATCAGGCCGGAAAAATATTCCCATGCTAATTCAGGTTGAGGTATTGGTCCAGGGTTTAGCCAATGCATCTTTCCTGGCTTTTCCTGCCTTTATAATCGGAATGAACCCCGTACAGTCTATTTCGCCTCTTGAAATTGCCGGCTTGATGATTTGGCTTGCCGCATTCGCAGTGGAGTCAGTTGCGGATATTCAAAAGTCAGCATTCCTGAAGAAAATGCGTCAAGAAGGTAAAAAAAATATGGTTTGTAATGTGGGGCTTTGGCGTTACAGCCGACACCCCAATTACTTTGCTGAATGGATGGTTTGGAACGGCCTCGTCATCGCATCGATCCCGTCATGGATTGCTCTGTACGATACGATGGGGCAAGTTACCATTTGGCTATTACTCGGTGGGGGGCTACTGTTTGCCTCCAGAATTATGTATACGACCCTGGTCTACTACACGGGTGCCGTACCCGCTGAATACTATTCTGTGAAGAAGCGGCCTGACTATAAGACATACCAGAGCCAAACGAACCGATTTTTTCCTGGGCCCGTTAAACGATTGTAGCCGTGCGGACAGCGGGCATCATAGAGCTAAATGCTATCAATACTGTAGAGAGCCCACACGCTTTACCGCAAGGCGATTATGCACAGAGCAGGTCTTGTTATCTTTGTGGCGAAAGATGCCTCCTCGAAGCCTAAGGATGAAATGGAGATCGGTGGAGTGGTGCTACGTAGTATTAGTGCCACACCTAAGCCGCTGCGGAAAATTTTTCGTTTACACTCCGCCGCTTCGCTACTCCATATTGACCCGCGTGCAAGGCGTTAGAATTTCACCGAATCTACTTACTGTCGCAAAAGTGACGTATAGTTAGCGGGTCTCATTCGCAAATAAGCCGTATGAATTTCCTCTGATACGCCAGAGACTAAACATGTCTCCAAAACTTAGGTCGAGAATAGTAGATGAAAGTTAATGCTGAGCTAATTGCAAAGTTAAGAAAAGGCAAATCTTGGTCTCAAGAAGAGCTAGCCATAGCTTCTGGACTTAACTTGAGGACTATACAACGAATTGAAAAGGAGGCATCAGCTTCATTGCAGTCAAGAAAAGCTTTAGCTTCAGCACTAGACATTGACGTTCAAGACCTCGATTATGAGGAAAAACAAATGAAACCATGCCCAGAGTGTAAATCAGAAAACGTTTATAAGTGCAAAGAATACGTCGACACTACAACAATTGGTGGAGAATTATTACCTAAATTATCATCAAGCATGTTCTCTTCCGCCAAAACTGTTCCTGTAATATGCGGTGATTGCGGTTACTTGAGAAATTTTGTTTCAGAAGAAGCTCTAAAAAAGCTAAAAGGAGCAAAAAATTGGGAAAAAATTTAAACAAAAGAATCGATGAAAAGTTTTAATAAGTCAATATACTTCGCGCCTTCGGCGCCCGATAGCTTACACTCCGCTTCTCTGCGTGGTAGCTACGGGTTGCTGAGGCGCTAACTTCTGTAAGAAACAAATGTAATTTCTGATAAATTCAATAGAAATGAAAACGAGGACTGGGAGCCTGATACCCTTGTACAGATTTGTTTTTCTGGTAAAAATATCACCGTAAAGAATGGATACCGACCTCATTATAATTTTAAAGCTGACTACTTCTCCACTACAATTCATTGGTTTATTGATATAGGGATTGCGGAACCTAACAGGCGCGACCTGGACAAGCTAACGCTCAGCTTAGTTCCCGACGTTAGCAGTACTTACTACTGGGGTGGAAGGAAAGGATATACCGTACTCGAGACACGCTGTAAATACATCCCTGTAAGCTCCTAATCGGCATCCATGCCTCATAGGGTCCCGAGTGCGGTATATTCTTTCCTACTCCCTTTTTAGTAACAGAAGGGATTCTGAATGGATTTTAATGCAATTAATCTCAAAGAGAAGTACACAAAATTTACTGAGCATTGGTCTCCGCGTGTAATCGCAGAGATGAATGATTATCAATTCAAGCTAGTTAAAGTTGAAGGTGACTTTGTTTGGCATAATCACCCTGATACAGATGAAGTGTTTATTGTAATTGAAGGCTCACTACTTATTGAATTCCGTGATGGCAAGGTTGAAATTAACTCAGGTGAAATGTTTGTTATCCCAAAGGGTGTTGAACATAAACCATCTGCAAGAGATGAATGCCAAATCATGCTTGTTGAGCCTAAAGGCGTTGTTAACACTGGCGGCACTGAAAACAGGTTAACGGCAAAAAATGATGTGTGGATTTAGTTTACTGCTAGCAAACAACTAAAATGGATAAGCCAATATTGCGGCGTTTCCGCTACGTATCAGCTTGGGGCAATATCGGCCTACCAGTTAATTTAGCGCCGACAGCCTTTCTTCTTTGAAATGAAAATTGAAATAGAAAACTACAATAGTGCTTGGCCTGATGCATTTTAGAAGGAGAAAGGAATTCTTCTTAATGTAGCAAGCGAATGGCTGTGCAGAGCTGTCGAGCACGTTGGTAGCACTTCAGTTCCTGGTCTATCTGCAAAACCCATCATCGACATAATGTTTGGGGTAAATGACTTACCTAGCTCTAAACCTGCTATTGAAGCTTTATCGGTGATTGATTATTGCTATTATTCATACAGAGATGATATTATACATTGGTTTTGTAAACCTAAGCCTGAATACCGCACGCATCATCTTCACCTCATCCCATTCAAAAGTAATCTTTGGCAAGAGCGCCTTAAATTTCGCGACATATTGCGTAATAACCGTACCATCGCTCAGAAATACGCAGCATTAAAACAAAAGCTTGCCCAAGATAACCCTCAAGACCGTGAAGTCTACACTCAAAACAAATGGCCATTTGTCAAGGCTGTACTATCGGGCAGGATACGCAGCTAAAAAAATAGTTAACCCGACTTCCACTGCGTTGATTCGTTCACTCTTTAATACTACGCTAGCGTGAAAAAACAACTCCGTTTCAACCGGTTAAGCGTTATTCTGGCAGTCAATTTTTAGGTGGCTTGTATTTTCTGCAAGAATTAACCTCTACCTGAGCATACGTCTCCTGAGAGTTTTCCTACAATCTGGCACTATGGCTTCGTTTTAACTCAACAAGCCCTACAAACCGACTACTCCATTGCGGAATGTCAATCAGCCAGTTAACTGGTAGGGAAAATATGGTATTTTTCACAGCAAATTTATCCGGCAGAGAACTAGTAGGTTCTTCTGGGTGTGCCAGTATAACCAAGCCCGGCAAGATCACCCACTCGGTGGCTGGGTTTGGCTGCTTATACTCTACTTCGGCTACTCTTATTCGCGACGTTAGTATAGACATGAAAAAAATACTGGCTTTAGCTCTAATATGTTTGATTTCTGGCAAGGCACTTTCTGATTGCTCTTTTGAATCGCAAAAGGATAGTTACAAACCTGAAATTGCAGCGATCTTGGCAGAGAAAGCGTTTAAAGAGGATAATGTTTACTTCATCGTAGTAGCGGATGGAATTGGCCCTTCTCGCCCAGGCTTCGATATTCCATTTACTTCATGTATTTTTAAAAATACTAAGTGGGAGATACTTTGGGTTGGAGCTGATTCGCAGTATTGTGTTAACCATGAAGATCTTATAGCCCAGGCCAGAAGCTTTGCTCAAAATTTCAACAGGAGTATGGTGCAATTGGCAAGCAATCAACTTCGTGAAGTATGCCCAGAATTCCATAAACATTAACAATCGCAGACAGGATACTCCGGCCCTTGGAGCATCTATAAGTATTATGTGAGAAGGAGTTTTATGATCCCTTCAGTTTTGAAGTGACAAAGATTGGTAACGGTACGCTTTATGTAATGCCTAAACCCTCTGCGGAATGGTTAGCTGAAGACGTCAAATATTTTTCTAAGATAGGAATTTCTAAAGTTGTATCCCTGTTAGAAAATAGCGAAGAATATGAGCTTGGATCAGCTAAAGAACGCCAGGAGATGAAAGCCCATAATATCGAATTCCAGAGCTTTCAAATCAAGGATAGAGGCTTACCAAAGCCACAAGCCTTTAGTGAGCTAATCAATAATCTACACTAAGAGCTTTTAAGTGGTATAGATATCGCAATCCATTGCAGAGCCGGCATTGGCCGCAAAGGTATCACTGCATCCTGTCTGCTTATTAAGGATAATATGTCCTCACAGGAGGCCATTGACATGGTATCTGCTACTAGAGGTATTCCTATTCCCGATACTCAGGAGCAATATGATTTCATTTGTGATTATGAGCATGGCGTAATCATATAACAAGTTAATTAAGTGGGCGCCTGACGGTACAGCTTACCAAAGCGTTATGAGTATGGGAGCTAAAAACTATTATTGAAGGACTATGTGTAGCCTACAACGGAAGTATCTATGGAAGACTTTATTGGAATCATATTTATTTTTCTGTTTGTCGAAGTTATATACTGGGGAATATCGTATAGTACTGGTTACTTGTTGACACCTATAGTGTCATTTGGCAAGTGGAGAGCTGATAAAATTATAAAGGACAAGGGAACCGGCAAGAAAAGAAAGCACCAGACAGGCTTTACATTTATCGAGAGGTCAGGCCAAGTATACCTAGGCGCTATGCCTGTTTGTATTCTAGGCATGTGTTTTTGGCTAATAGCAATACTTGTTATATGTCTCATATAAAAAAGCGCATAACCAAGTGTTCAATTCATTCACTATCGCTCATCGGGATACACTGAAATACGTGCGCCCGTTAATACATCGTTATAAGTGAAAATGAGTAAAGTTAAGAATCCACAAGAAAAGAAAAATCTTAGCTATGAAAAAGATAGAAGAAACTTCTATGGTGAGAATGATAAGAGCAGCCGTAAAAATATCCGTAAGAGGAAAAAACAAAGCTCGCAATTATTTCGTAGAGCTGCTTCCAATCTCGCATGGCTAACAAATCACGAGATAGACGAAACGTTCTCTCAGGAAATAGAGTCAGAAGTTAAAGTCAACGAAAAAATCAGCAGACTCAAAAGCTTTAAAAAAGAACCTGACCAGTCTCTGAAAGAGCATATAAAGTATCAGCAGGGTCGACGCAAAATACATGAATGATAAAATTCACAACAAGTCAATCAAATTCGCTTCAACCCTATGGGCCTCCTCTCTTTTACCGAGAGGAAGCCCACAATTTGCTTCGTATAAACCTGACCCCAAGACCCACTATCTAATCAAGATACACCGCTAGTAGCGAGCAAATTGAGCGAACCTCCTTTCCTGGCGCCGATGGCTACCACACAAATCGATCGCGGCAACAAGTAAAAGGCCTGTCCCGGCGATATCCTGATTGCCATAACCGGCGGCGATCAAGCTAAATGTAGCATCACGTGCACTTAATAAAATTGGAAGAACGTAAATTTCGAGTGCGATGCACCCTACGGTAGGTCTTTTAGAGGAATGATCTTAGCCCGTTAGGGATTCTACCAACTCAAAGATGTAGGATGAGCCTGGAAAGCCTATAAATAGGTTAACCCCATCGTTTTGGAGCTGCGACCGTGCCTAAAATACTGATTCCCGTCGCCGATGGTAACGAGGATATCGAAACCATTGCCATCTACGATATTTTGAGCCGAACGGAGGCAGAGCTGGCCTTGGCATCAATTATGCCGAGTAGGCGTATAACTACCCTGCGTAACCTTGTTATTGAAGCCCCCTGCTCCATAGAGGATTGTTTGGACTCTACGTGGGATCTTATAGCTCTGCCAGGCGGCAAGGAAGGTGCCGAGCAAATGCATAACTCAGCCCCCCTAATAAAGCTTATCCGGGAGCAACTGGAATCGGGTCGCTGGCTAGGGGCAATTTGCACCGCTCCGGTGATCGTTCTTGGCCGGCAGGGGTTAATAACCAATTTTAAGGCCACTTGCTACAAGACTTTTCGCAGCGAACTTAGTCAATATGTGAAGGAAACCAGTGATCAGAGAGTGGTGGTCGACCGGAATTTGGTGACCAGCCAATCACCCGGGACCTCTATCGAGTTCGCTTTTGAACTCGTCACCTGCTTATTTGGGAAAGATCTATCGAAGGAGATTGCACAGACGGTGAATGTTTATCTACCACCTGAATAACCTGATATTCTTCCTGTTTTACTAAGCAGGTTAGAATTTTAAATATATGAACACAGCCCCAAGGCTTTACTCAGAGCAGCACTTGATCAATGAAAGGCAGTAAAATCTTATCTTTGGATACCTAGGTTGACCTACCTTTTAAAGAAGAACTAGCTAGATTGCTTGGCTGGCCAGGTTATCAATATAATCACTCATTTGATGAACTCAGCCTTCAAAACATATCCTCTGCCATCAAGGATTACCTGACAATAATTTTTCCTAGGTACCGCCAAGTCATCCGGGACTTTAGGAACCCAATAATAAAGTCTTCTCCCGGCTTCTGACTCAAATGAAATCTGCCTAACACTCAAATCAGTAGAGTTATCTATGTAATTTTCATGGTATGTTGAATCCAAAGATAAACACAGCCTCTGCAATTTTTTCGCATCATCCTTATCATATGAAAATGATTCTAAAGGTGGATTATTGCCTTTATAAATATATTCAACAACAATCAAATATAATCCCATGACACACGCAAATATGAATAGAGCTTTTAGTTTTTTTATAACACTGAACTTAGCACCCAAAAGATCAATTTTCTCTTATTATGAAAAAAACAGTCTACATTTAATATTTTCTGCCCTCAACCTTGCAGATGAAATAGTTTAACACCAAACTAAATAATTGGGTTGTTTAGAGTTTAGGGGCGTTATCATCCAAGAATCAGCTCTTCTGATTTTTCTGCCTAAATTGACTGGGACTCATCCCCACATGCAATTTAAATACACGTCGGAATACCGCATCATCGGAATAGCCTAATTCGTGCGCAACACTGGCAATTTTATTGGCCGAATTAAGTAAAAGGCTGCGAGCGTATTCCATACGGACGCTATCAATGAATTGTTTGGGTGCTTGGCCTGTTAACTGTTTTAGCCGTCGGTGTAATGTTCGCTCGGATATCGACAGTTCTTTTGCCAGTAACTGACTGCTTAACTGTTGACCGAAATATTGGCGAACCACATTTTCTGCATCCACCAGAAACTGCTCTTTTGATACCTGATAGCCTTTTGGTACATGCAAAGTTTGCGAGCGTGGGTGGGAATCCACAACGGCGAGATCAGCAACTTTGGTTGCGACTTCATCGCCAGCTAGCATCTTAATCACTTGTAGCGTCACATCTACCCAAGATAAAGGGCCACCCGCTGTCACAATTCTCTGATCTACCAATAGTCCACTGGCCCATAGCGGGCAGGCATTGCTAAAGCGGGATTTCAACTCATTGTGTAACCACCAGGTAGTTGTGCATTGTCGTCCATTTAACAGACCCGCTTCACCCAGTGCCAAGACGCCACTACAAGAACCCGCGATGATCGCCCCACGCCGATATTGGGTTCGCAACCATTCGCAGGTCGATTGGTCCAGTAACTTTTCAGGAGGCACGCCAAAGTGGTTGGGCATAAATCCGGGGACTATCACGGCTTCGCAACTGGATATCTGTGATATCCCATGGCTTACAGCAAAGTGCCTGCCCTGCCCGTCTATAATGTCGGCGCCATCAGCACTGGCGACTACGATTTCGGGGGACCAGGATTGTTGATAGGCAGGGTCCAGTGAGTGCTGGCTTTCGGATAAGCGGAGGCCACCCAGGGCAAACATATCCTGAACGCCAGCCAGGGCCGACGACAAAACTCCTGACATAGACAAGATGACTATCTGGGCCATAAATCCTCAAAGTGGCGAATTTTGTCTGATCATTGTCTTTTTGGACACTGATAGTCAAGTCTAAGCTTCTCTTAGGATACTCATCACCAAACAACGTGAGAGAAAACAATGACTGAAGCTAAACTGGCCATCGTGGCACTGATTGACGCCAAAGCGGATAAGGCTGATGAGGTAAAGACGCTGCTCACCTCAGCCCAACCGCTCGCTGTGGAAGAGCAAGGAACCCTGAGCTGGTATGCCGTACAAATCAACGCTACGCGATTTGCTATTTTCGACACGTTTGGCAATGAAGACGGCTTGACTGCGCACCTTAACGGCAAGATCGCAGCAGCATTGCTTGGCAAAGCTGATGAACTGCTCGCATCAGAACCACAAATTATGACTGCGGATATCCTCGCATCTAAAGTCTAAGGAAGCCTTGAAAAACCAGGAGCCGACTTTGGAAACCCCTATCGTCTTTATCCACGGGACCAATGCCGGCCCCTGGACAATGGAGAACTTTCACCAGCATTTTGAAGAGGAAGGATTCCGTTGTCACAGCCCAAGCTACCGCTACCATGAAAATCTAAAGTCAGAACAAAAACAGCAGCACCTTAAAGGACTGAGTATCACCGACTACGTTGCTGACATCAGGGCATTTGTACAATCTTTAAATCAAAAACCTGTACTGGTCGGCCACTCCCTGGGCGGTGTTATTGCACAGAAATTGGCGACTATGGATTTGGCACGGGCAATCGTGTTGCTTAACGGAAGCGTAAACTGGGGAATACTGCCCACCACAGAAGAAGAGCGTGCGCTGGGCAAGTTGTTCATGGCTGCGGGTGAATTTTGGGATGAAGTCATGCTACCGGATTTCGCGACAATGGCGAAATTCGGGTTGAATAAACTTAATCCAGACGACCAGCACAAGGTCTTTGATCGATTAGGTCCTGAATCTGGGCAAGTACTATTTGAATTGTTCTTCTGGATTTTTGACAACAATAAAACAACCAGGATTGACTATCAAAAAATCAATTGCCCCACTTTAATGGTTTCGGGAACCGATGATCTGGCAGTCCCCCCTTCCACGGCACAGTTAATCGCTGAGCAACAAGGTAAAAATACCACCTTCTTCCGAGCGGAAGGTTATGGTCACTATTTAATGCTGGAACCGAAGTGGAAGCGGATTGCGGCATTCTGTAGTAAGTGGGTAAGCCAACAACTTGAAAAAACCACCTCTACTGGTAATAAACTATTGTGAACCCTTTGCTACACCATACCCTAAATCTACCTCCTCCCTTTTCTCAAGTTAGATGCTTAGCGAGATAATCGATCAGCAGCCTTACTTTCGGCGCGATATATCGATTGCCGGGATACCCCTTCATCCCTATCTTCGAGATCACTTAAAAGGGTGATTAACTTTCCTTCAGCGATATGTTGCTCGATTTAGTAATCTGGCAACTGCACAACCCCCAGGCCTCTAAGCGCAGCATCTAAAAGCGCCCCGCCATTATTGTAGCGAAGGCTACCTTTTACCCTAAGGTTTTTTCCCTTCCCTGGTATTGAATCGCCAGTAATCCAGTGTACCCAGCAGGCAGTTGTGCTTGTTCAATTCCGGCAAAAAGTATCCGCACCGTAATTCACTTCGATCAATAACCAGCAATGATCAATTGGGCCATCTCTTGGAGGTGGTCCTATTAGGGCTATCCAGCATGTCTATTAAAAATATCAGTGCCAACCGGAGTTTTCGCGGCTGGCACAAGCAGTACCTTCACTACTCTCAGTCATTAAACTGCGAGATGCGTTTTGCTATTTATTTGCCACCGCAAGCTTCACAAATAAACAAGGTTCCGGTGCTCTCCTGACCGTCGGGTCTGACCTGCACCGACGAGAATTTTATGCAAAAGGCAGGAACCCACTGCATTGCCTCCGAGCTGGGGATAGCCATTGTGGCTCCCGACACCAGTCCCCGTGGTGAAATTGTTGCCGATGATGAAGCCTATGACCTGGGGCAAGGTGCTGGATTCTATATCAATGCCTCCTAAGCGCCCTGAATTCGCCACTACCACATGTATGATTATGTGGTGGAAGAACTGCCGGCACTTATCGAGACCACCTTCCCTGTGACAACACAGCAGGCCATTGCAGGACATTCAATGGGTAGCCATGGTGCACTGATGATCGCCCTGAACAATCCGACAAGTTATGTTTCCGTATCGGCCTTCAGCCCCATTAGTAATCCCACTCAGTGTCCATGGGGGCAAAAAGCCTTTGAAACCTATTTGGGTAGAGATCGGGATAGTTGGCGCAGCTACGATAGCAGTGAACTGCTCAAAAATGCTGAAAAGCCTGTACCGATGTTGATGTTGATGGATCAGGGGGAAGCCGACAGCTTTCTAGTTGAACAGCTAAAACCCGAGGCACTCGAAGCGGCAGCTAAAGCAAGTAACTACCCGCTCCAACTTCGCCGCTATTCCGGTTATGACCACAACTATTACTTTATCGCCAGCTTTATTGAGGGTCATGTTCGGTTTCATGCCAAGTACCTCTGCCAGATATACCCAAACTAATAAATAAGGTGAATCTTAAATCCAAGGCCTCAATTGCAAGAGTTGGAGGCCTGATAATCTTTTAATTTTTTAGCTATTTAACTCCCGCACTACCATCAACCGCTCCTCGGTCATATCCGCAATCGCCCAACGTACTCCCTCTCGACCAAGGCCTGAATCCTTGACTCCACCGTAAGGCATGTTATCGACCCGCCAGCTAGGTACATCACCAATAACCACTCCGCCAACTTCCAAGGTATCCCAGGCTTGCTGGGCTTTGTAAAGGTCGCGAGTAAATATGCCAGCCTGAAGGCCAAAGGCGCTGTCATTTACCTTTTCTAAAACATCATCAAAACTATCGAAGGGCTCCAAAATTGCAACCGGCCCAAAAGCTTCCTGCTGCACAATAGAGCAATCATGGGGAACGTTTTCCAATAGTGTTGGATCAAGCATGGCGCCATCTCGGGTGCCTCCACAAAGCAGGGTCCCTCCAGCCTTAACCCCCTCTTCCACCCAGGTGTGTAAACGTGTTGCCTCTCCCTCAGAAATCATTGGGCCAATAAACGTATCTTCTGAACGTGGGTCGCCTTTGTTAAGCTTTTTAGTTCGCTCAATCAAGCGTCGCTTTAGGTCTTCATATAAACTACAGTGTCCGTAGATTCTCTGAACGCCAATGCAACTTTGGCCGGACTGGTAGAAAGCCCCAAAAATCAGACGCTCTACAGCATCATCGAGATCTGTATCTCGATCGATAACGCATGCTGCGTTGCCTCCCAACTCTAAAACTACTTTCTTGCGCCCCGCCCTGGCCTTTAGATCCCAGCCTACCGAGGGTGAACCGGTAAAGCTCAGCAGCTTGAACCGGTCGTCAACGGTAAAAAGGTCTGCCCCTTCCCGGTGGCAAGGTAATACAGAAAAAGCACCTTTGGGCAGCTGTGTTTCAGCCAGTACTTCAGCAATGATCAATGCCCCTATGGGCGTCCGGCTTGCAGGTTTTAGTACAAAGGGGCATCCAGCAGCAATGGCAGGTGCTACCTTGTGAGCGGCAAGGTTCAAAGGGAAATTAAACGGCGATATAAATGAACAGGCACCCACCGGTACTCTCCTGATATACCCGCGATAGCCCCGCGAACGCTTGGATATCTCAAGGTTGATAATCTCACCGTTGATACGCACTGCCTCTTCAGCAGCCACATGAAATGTATCGATTAAACGCAGTACTTCGCCCCTTGAATCGTGAATAGGCTTACCTGCTTCAATACACAGAGCTTCGGCCAGCTCTTCAAACCTTTCGCGAAAGCGCACAACACAGTGCTGCAAAACTTCCTGCCGGGTGTAGGATGGCAAGTTGGCCATTGGTTTTTCTGCCAATAGTGCCCAGTCGATTGCACTATCAATAACCTTCACATCAGCCATGGCGACACGGGTAGCTACCTTGCCCGAGTACTTATCGGTGACCTCGAGATCGGTATTGGCATGTACAGCTTCATTAGCCAGGTAGTAAGGGTAAGCTTTTTGCAGCACAGTAATATCCTTTTACTTGATGTCTTGGGCTATCAAGAGTGCCCTGACGCCAGATACTGCTTTGCGCCCATCGTCGGGTATAGATGACCCACAGGCATATATCAACTGTGTGGTTACTGGCGCACCAATCCTACCGCAAAAGTAGAATTGGTTTGACCGTACTGACCAGGTAGGAAGAAGAGATAGGTATAGTGGGATTTTGTGAAGCCGGGGGCTAAGGCCCCACGACTTCGATATTAAGTGGCAATCGGCTATTTTTCAGTTAACCACATACCAACAGGCTCATAGTTAAACTTCTTATATACGGTCTTTTCGATATCCGGGTTGTCGCTCTTCTTATCAATGCTGTATACAGTCCAGTTCAATTCATCAACATTGAACTCAATCACTGCATACCCATAAATGTCACTAACAAAATCTTTGACATGTGGATTGTTTACCTGAACCCCGCCATTGAGCAGTGAAGTAAACACACTGCCAACATCAATACCCTTCTCCACTGTATCGTTGAGATTCGGAGAAGATATTGACGGTGTCATCAACTCAACACCAACCAGATTGTCATAGTCCCAGTTACTGATTTTACTGAAATCTACTTTCAGATAAGAAGCAATGCTGGAATGCAGGTCCCCTGTCAGCACCACAAAGTTGTCAACATTGCTGTCCTTAACCGATGAAAGGATCTGCTCTCGCTCCCACTGATAGCCATCCCAGGCATCATAGTTGGCGTAGACAAGTGAACGTCCCAAAATCGTCCCAGCTAATTGGGCCAGTAAGGTTTGGTTCCCCCACACTTTCCAGCGCGCGTTGGAATTCACAACTCCATCAATCAGCCAATCCCGCTGGGTTTTACCTAACATGGTCTGGGTATCTTTTTCGTAATCTGTACACCAATAATTTTCCCAAGCAGTTCCATCTGTACACGGCTCCTTGGTTCTATAGGTGCGGCTGTCTGTCATATACAGATCAACCAAGTCTCCAAACTGGAAAGACCGATAAATCTGCAAGTAATCAAAAGCATGGCTTGCGGATTCATCGACTTTTACTCGTGCAGGAACATACTCAATCCAGGCCTGCTGGGCATCACGACGCAACTGGCGCAGCACGTCAGGGTTATTATCGCCAGTCTGGTAGGGGTGAGATGGAACACCCAGAGTATCCCGCTCGTAATCCCAGTAAGCATTATCTGCGGTTTCATGATCATCCCAGGTGATGATAAATGAATGCATTTCCATCGCCCGCTGGAGGTTCTTATCCTTGCGGTACTCCTTATAGATATGGCGATAATCTTCTAGGTCCATCGCAACCGAACCGCCAGAAGGCAGCGACAGAGGATGTACTACTGAGCTTTCAAAACCTTCATACTGGGCATATTCATAGATGAAATCCCCCAAATGCAGTACACAATGGACATCTTCATCCGCAATATGGTTGTAAGCGTTGTAATAACCGGTGGTGTAATCCTGGCAGGTAACCACTGCCATCTTGATATTTTCCAAGCTACCGCTAGGCAGTGTATGGCAACGGCCAGTACGGCTACTGAGGGATCCATATTTGAAGCGGTAATAATAACGCTGATCAGGAGATAAATAGCCTTCCACGTCGATGTTAACGGTGTAGTCGCGGTCCGCCGTAATGTCGCTAGCATTAATTTCAGCGCTTAGTATTGGCTGGGCAAATTCCTCATCCAGCGCCACATCCACAAATAAAGATTGACCAGCTACATAGGAGTCGGGGTTAATATGTGTCCATAGAACCATCCCGGTTTGGCTCGGGTCTCCCGAAGCCACTGATAAATCAAAAACAATCCCATCATTGTCAATTTGATCGGCAAATGTGGTGCCGCCCAGTACAAAACGTGCATAGGTTTCGCTATCAGTGTCCGCGAGAGAACGAACCGTGAAGGGGGTCAAAAGTGCAACACCCATAGCCTGGACAAAAGTGCGGCGGGAGATGGTCATAAATCAACTTCCTGTCGTTAAAAATCTATAAGAATCGGCAAGGGGCCGGATTCTATAGAAGAACGTACCAACAAAGAAGTTTAATTTTTTAAAAGACATTAGGGTGAATATGACTTAATTTAACTTAATACATTAAAGTCAGCATAAGTATTTTTTGATTTTTACATTACTGTAATTTTGTAAAAATTATGACACGGCTCCGTGTCTCAGATAGGAAAATGCATGTCTAACATAATCAGCCTTACCTAAGTCAATTCTATGACTCCTCAAAATAGCGTAAGCAGTATTAATATGGAAATAAAACTGGGGGATGGCCCAATCCCTTATATATTGATCACAAGTCATATCAAAAATCATTCCTCCAGGGACCTCTATGGTCACAACTCCATCACTGGGTTCAACAAAAGATTCAGGCTCTACCTCGCTTAAAAATGAAAGAACTTGCCCAATTCTAGCTTGCGCCAAAGAAAAAGAGTCTCTATAACTATCACAATTACGGCCCTCCTGAGCCAGTTCAGATAAGAACTCCGGCAAAGTCACACCTCTGAGGCGAAATATACCCTCATAGGCTTGAAGACAACTAAAACGAACCTGGGAAGATAGTGGGAGCATATCGGGAGTAAGTCGAGCAGACAATAGCTCTTCAGCTTCTGTTTTCTCTAACGTTAACTCCGCCTTTTTCAACCAATTCGATAAGGCTTGCAGCATTTGCTGATAAGTGGGCAGCAGAGTATTAATCTGATTCATCATTTATTTCCTCTAGAATAGGGAAGTATCCTTAGAGAATGGAATAAGGGGATAACTGACAACCCAATACATATTAGATAGCTATCTATTAATACAAGCAGGTTCATCCCTAAACGATAAGCATAACTTTTTAAAAGTTAAGTCATTCATTTCGGGTCAATTATCAAATTAATACCTTAAAAAGGTAAAAATTAAACCATGCACCCTCACCCACCCTAAACAAAGCCATTTTGACTAAAAAATTACTGGTTCTACGTATTTTTCTGAATATTTCTACGCCTACAAAGAGATATTTTAGAAATTGCTATACGCTAGCTGGTATAAAGTCCCTTCTTGAGCGCTTATATGTAATTATGTCAACAACCTAGGGCGATGCAACGGTTTACCACGGCAGGACAACTCCAGCCACTCCAGACAACCAACATCCAAAATAGTTACAACCGCTCCACCCCTGGAGTCCTCACAGAATGCAATATTCGTTGGACGTGACCCGCAAGTGGATATACGCTCAGCAACTTTACCCTCATGATCTAATACAGTTATATTACCCTGGCCAAAGACTGCACAGTAAAGTCGACCATCATCACCGAAAGCCATCCCATCCGGCCCGACAAAACCCTCTGGCGATCCTACCGTGACATTGCCATATATCTCACGATCGAGGGGAACAGATGAATTGAGATCGTAACGATAGATATTACCGGTTAGAGTTTCAGACACATAAAGGAAACCATCATCATCAACCACAATACCATTAGGGAAGCGCAACCCAGAATCCAGCATCCGCAACACACAACCAGTGCGCGAATCGATCTCAAATACCCGGCCATCATATTTGCATTCTCGGCAATCAGTCCGAATTTTCTGACCATCTACAAAGGTATCCGGGTTAATACCGGAGTCGGTCATATAGAGCAAACCATCTTCAGTAAAGACCAAATCATTTGGCCATAGAAACGGTTGGCCGTCCGGCCCCCCAATTGAATTGAAAATGGTTCCATTCGGCCTCATACAAACCAGCCGCCGACCCTCTCCACCCGCTATCCATAAGTTACAATCGCCATCAAGCGCCAGCCCATTTGGACGTCCACCTGGATACCCTGCCAAGTGACGCCGCCCATGACTATCAATGCGGCTCACACAGTGCCTGCCATTGGCCATTTCAACAGTGTAAATCTGGCCATCGGGCAGACAGACTGGTCCTTCCGGCTCCAGCAAGTCATTACATAGTACGCGTCTTTTGAGATCACTCACGGCGTATTCTGTCCATTCAAAAAGCGTCAAACTAAAAGGGTAGCTTTGATCTGAGATTGACGGCCACTAGCCAGGCTAAAAGGAGCCATAAATACTGCAACATAACTTGACCTCTGGCCGAGCTATCCCAACCAGTCCAAAACACCTCCCCAAAGGCTTTGCTCATACCTCTTCCTGAAGAAGCCAAAATGACCTATCGTCTTGTCTGTAATAGTTTCGGCTTTTATAACTTCAATAGCCGTTTTGGCATTGCAATAGTAATCCCTCAATGCATTAACTGCTCGAGGCGGGGCAAAATCTGTATCGTCATTTATGGAAAGAAACTTCATATCGCATTGCAAGCGCTCAAAGCCATCCCGAATAGGCCTGCCACTCCGATCGACAATATAATCTTTGTGACGCCCCCAATATGCCCACTGCCTGGCAATGCCAGCGGGCAAGCTCTCCCCGCCCAACACTGAACCAGGCACCCTGCCAAAGATCCCAGATAAGAGTGGAATCATCACGAACCATGTCAGCAACATTTTAGGCTGCTGCTTCGGTTCCCAATGGCCCCAGAATCCGCTTTGTGAGGATACGCAGTAAACGCTTGTGAGCTTCGTATTGTTAGGCGCTAGGCCAATAATTTGGCCACCGACACTATGACCAACGCAATGCCAGGCCAACTCTTTATACCGCCCGGTACACCAATCAATCACCGCTGCAAAATCACGCTCCCCCCAGGCACTCATAGTCAACCGCTTGTCTCTTTGATTGGAGACAGCAGATTTCCCTATCCCTCGGTAATCATAGGTCACAACCAAGTACCCATTACGCGCCAAAAAGTTCGCAAAGTCCGCGTAGTAACCCTGCTTTACCGCAGTAGCTGAATTGATAATGATTCCGGCTTTGGGATGCTCCCTGGTAGAAAATAGTGTGGCACCGAGTGCTAGCCCGTCTTCAGTTGGAATCTGTTGTTCAATACCCATTGGTTCAATCCTTTCTACAAAACCGAACCCTGTTTCACAAATGTTCGGATTAGCCGCCTATTATCTACTGCCTTCTTCAACTTGGAATCAATCTTTCATTAATGCCTAAAATCATACCCTGATAGCCTATTTATAATGCACTGCAAGTGGATAACCATAAAGATGCAAGTTGACAGCGAAAAATGGTTTTTTACTGCACCTCAGACAAGAAAACCTCGCTCGACCGGGAAGTGAAAGCTTTCAAAATCTTTAAGCCACTCAGAATCAAGGAGAAGTTTCATTAGGAGTTGACTTCCAGTGACAGGACCACAACTCTATACCACTCGACAAAATCATCGATGATTTCGGCTCCTTAATACTCCTCACTAAAAGCAAGGTATAGCGGAGGTAATTCAATGAACTTATCGATAATCGACTAAGTTTGGTTAGATTCCCCAGTTACGATATATCCAGAAGCACACACTGGGGGCACATGCACCATACTAATTTCTTCATAGCATAACCTATCCCCTAACTGCCGATCATGACGGATAGCAACCTGCAACAGTCCTCGTTTCAAACCAGCCCGACGTACTTTTGACTCAATACTGATTTTTAATTGGGGATACAGTTCTTTGAATGACTTTATCTTCGGAGCCAATAAGATATTGGAGAGAAAAGGAATATTATGAATTAGAAGGGAGTGCTAGCTCCTATCCAGTAATTCAGAAGTTACACGGCGTAGGGACTGTAGTGCACCCGCAATTTTTCGGTGGTATTGCTTACCTATCGTTGTTAGCTCTAGATACCGATTAAGGCGAACAAAAAGCTTTGTCTGGTGTTCTTTTTCCAGTGCTCGAACTTGATGTCCCACTGCTGAAGGGGTAATGAAGAGCTCTTCAGCAGCCTCTTTAAAACTCAAATGGCGAGCAGCCGCATCAAATGTCACTAGCAGGTTGGCAAAAGGTAGTTTGCGCATTGGAGATACGAAAGCACTAAGAGGTCCTAATTGGAAATCTGAGGGTATCATTCCTAGTCTGTATCCGCTCTGTGGGCACGCTCTAAATTAAGTGTACATTCGCGCCATCAAGACGATAGCTCTTTATATTAATAAACATATTTTCATTATCAGCTTAACGTCATCTATAGATAATTTTTTAGATCACAGTAAGGAAAGCATTAAGTAAGAATGCATAAATAGTGTTTGAGTCTACAGAAAGATCGGGCACAAAGATTAAGCCGCACCCCCGAATTCGCATATTTCTAAACAACCAGGTAAATCTTACCCGGTAAACGTATCTTCCTCAGCCAGCTGAAAACTCGGCTCAAGCTCCTAACTGTATTTAGCAGCAAACAAACCCATATTAATCAAAATGGTTCAAATATTGGATTACCATTCCCTTTTCTACTTTGAAGACTTACCAAAACTCTCACCGTATTCATTTTTGAAAACTTATTCGTATCCAGTGATCAATAGTTACCCTAAGCCTTCGACAAAAATTCTAGTGATTTCATTTAGAGCTTTCTCGGCTGCTCAAGAAGAAGGCCCTCACCAGATTTCCTATCAAAATAATGCCCCGGTAGAGAAATTATTAAGTACTCCACAGAAAGGTAGATCAATAAAATTAGAATGGCGCTCCAAATTCTAATGACTCAAAAATGAGACTTTGTCGACAATTTCACAAATAACAATCGATTCCAATCGCACATTTACGGGCAAACTTATGAGTAAGCTATTCAGCAAAAAAACTTTGGCAGTGGCATTTACCGTCATACTGGCTTCATGTGGAGGTGGTGGAGGCTCATCTTCGGATTCGGACCCAGCCCAATCATCTGGCGACAGTGGTGGAGGCCAAGGCTCTGGAGATGGAAGCGGTAACGGTTCTGGGGATAACGGATCGGGGACCCTTCCAGACAACGAACCTGGCACTGTGACTGTTGGCGATATAGAAACGGCAGATCTGGGTTTTGCCCAAATTACTTCCCGGGATATCACACTACCTAATGGCCAAACCAATGCCCGAGAAGTGCATGGACTCCCACACTATATAGCCAGAACAGATAGTACTCAGGATGACAATCTAGAGTCCGTACCCATGCGAAGTTATACCGCAGCTTGTGCAACCGACACCGATAAGCCCCGGATGTTTGTTTCCAAGACGCTTAGCGAAGGTAGCGGAGAGGATGAAGTCACTTATGGCACCGTTTATGAGCTGCAATATAACCCTGAAACCTCAAGCTTCGACCAAACCGGTAATACCACAATACTAAAACAATGTTACGAGTCCCATGGTATAGCAGCTAGCGCTGATTGCTCACGGGTTGCGGTCTTATGCAACACTGAATACCAGGCTAACGAGCGTTATGACGTACAAGGGGATCTGGTTGAACAGTACGGTAGCGACTGGATGAAGATGGAAAATAATATCAGCGCTATTGACGGACGTATTGAAAGGGATATCGGCCTGATGATATCTACCAATCATAGTCAATACATTGGCTATTTTACTGACCACCCCACCCTGAAGTTTGAGGACTTCCTACCTGGACTTAAGGAAAACTTCCCCGAGACCGATTTCGGCGACTCCCCAACCTTTAAGACAATTAAAGGTAATGAGATGCAAGAGGAGATGGCTTATATTGTCGAACAACTCTCTGAAGACGACTATAACGCAATGGTCGAATATATTCGTGCGAATGGCTATAAATATAATGATCAAATCTGGTTAATGGAGTGGGACAATTTAGCACTTAGTGAAAAGCCTGCGGCCTACGTTGTAAACAAGATGCACGGTGGTGGCCACGCCGGAGCCCAAGAGCTTATCTATGTCGAGAATGATAGCCAAGGCCGCACCAGCTACGCATTCTCAGTAACTGCTCGAGTTTTTGACAGCAGCTATGGCGGCTCCCACTATTCTGCAGGAATGACTGTTATTGATCGCGATAACTGGTCCCTGAATATGAGCGGCAGTAATAATAGGGGTTGGTATTGGCTTTGTGGATATGGTCACGTTTTGAATATCCGGGCATTTTATAACCCTGGCAACGAAAAATACGGAGCAATTTGCACTAGTGATGGTGGTAAATATTATCAATCGCGCGGGTTAAACACTATTGCTATCAAGATGGAGGATATTTCTTCATATAGTAGTTTTGAAGGCTACTATAATTACCTGATCCCCTCCGATAATGCGTTTTTCTCTAACGGAGGTGGGCATACCGTAGTCCCTGTCGATAAAGATACAAACCTGTCTCTCATTGTCTCCCCCAAATATATTGATGACGAGGAAATGAATCGCTTCCTGCAAAGCGAATACGGCATTGATACCACTAATGAAGGCCCTTTTGACGAGCAATGCTCTGATAATACGAACTGTTTCTTTTCCTATATGTCAAACAGCGATAATCCAACTATTGCCAGGCAAGGACTACGCAGTGGGGATGCTCTGGAGTCTTCGTCCTTGACTCGTATTGGTATTGCCAGAGTCGATGGTGATGGGAGTATCGAGGGGCAAGGCTTTAAATGGCTGGTAGAAGAGCCCGATTGCCAAATCAGTGATCCACAACTTATCGATTTGAGAAATGGGCATTACCTGTTTGGCTATGCCCAATTTCAGTGTATTTCTGACAACCTTTCTTATAATCGCAGTTCCGCTAAAAATGGAGCAATGCGGATGCTTGTTCCCAAAGCGTACTATGTTATGGAAATTGATGCAGACCTGAATATATTACAAGGCCCTGTAAAGCTGACGAAATTTGGCTGGGGCGGGCTTGACGAACCTGTCTTCCTGGGCAACGGCAAAGTCGCTTGGTCATATATCAAGAATCCCACAATTGATAACTACGGCGGTGGCCAACAAAATGTTTGGCAAGCGATGATTTATCACTCAAATAGTGTTAATTGATCAGCTTACAAAAATTAAAACTACCTGTGATGAAATGGAGAGTTATGCTCTCCATTTCATATCACTAAACTTTATGAGCCTCTGGAAGCTCCAAAGCAACAGAAACACGACCCCCGATTCTCATTCGTATCAGATTTTAAAAGCAGTCCACAATGTTCAAGTTATTAAAAACTGAATATATGGGTACCACGGCTATATACCCCATTTCGAATAAATTAAGGCAATTTCCCCAACTACGACCGTCAAGTTGACTGAATATTATACTTGGCCAATCACCTTTCTCATATTCATTTTAGCGTGATACCCTATAAAATTTAGTAATTAGACCCACTCTGAATTCTTTCAATAAGTGGATTCGGCTCTCTCTTGTCAACACAAACCTCAGCTTTCTTGAGCATACTGCCCACTACTCTTTCGGTCCTACATACAACCTTATCGTTTTTAGCTCTATTCTCTTCTGGATATTTAAAATTGTACTTCATACTATACCCTTGATACTGACTATCGGATGGCTCATATCTGGTATGCATTACAGCTGCCAATGCCGACTCATCAAAAACACCTGCAGGGGTGGACTCTTGCACTTTCGGATCTATAACCTGCCCATCCATATCTACGTTAAATTCAACAATAACATAGCCTTCTAGCTTTTCCTCGAAAGCTTCAACTGGATAAATGGGAGGAGTTGTAGTTAGTGGGATTGGTTCACCTTTTTGCTTGGCGGCCTCACGTGAATCTTCTGAGGCCTTTAGCGAATAGAGCATTTCAGGACATTGCTCATAAGATTCACAACCTCTAAATGAAACGGTATTTGATGCGCAAGCAGAAATAAATGAAGCAGAAAATATCAGGAACAAAAGTCTCATTACATTCTCCAGATTAATTAATTTTATCTCATTCTACATAATTAAATCATATCAACCCATTGATTGATACAACGTAACTGGCAAATGTTACGATCGTATCGGATACGGACAGCACAACGATTGAAATTGCATATATCAACACCTAAATAGTAGGTATACCTTAAAAGACTCCGGTGTCAATCATTACGAAACCCCAGAAGATTCATAAATAATCTCGATTCAAATTGGTACTAGTGTGGCTTTACCAATCAGATCATTACTTGGAGCTAAAGGACTTGATTGATCAGCACTAAAATATTCAAAATATGAAGCCACTATACATAGAATGTCATTTCTATACTTCAGCACGCTAGGATTGAGCCGTTAGTATAAGTCAGTATTACTTTCATACCCTGCAAATTCTTGCTTTAATTTTCCTTTGTACAGCTCATCATAATATCCTCCTGTTAGAAATATATGATGAGGGGTAGGCATTATGAATAATGATTGATTTTTAAGTACTCACCCATTCAAGTTAAATGCAAGAAGCTGAATAAATACCGACATCAAAACCATTGGGTAGTACGACGGCTTTAAGATTTTAGATAGGCTCTCATCAACAACTTAAGCGAATATTTGCTTTAAAGGCTTGGCAGGATCAGTGGAGGCCTCACAGCGAGCCTGTATCTAACTCAATATCCGAAAGGTACACAGCAAAGACGACTGTAGGCACTTCCTTTCTGCCGTAACCTGCTAATTACCATCCAGTCTATCGATACTTCCCTTTCTGTCTTTTACTTTGAAGCAAAGATTTCAGCCCCATACAAATTTCCTTCAGGGTTTTACTGTGGTTTTTCTTTAATCCGGAAAGAAAGATCCACCAGCACCAGCAACCCTGCCAGCCCCCTATAACCTTTGAGTGCTCAACTTGGAACAGCACCCTAACCAGAGATTCCTCGCGTGATACTGGAGGCACTCGCGAGTGCCTGAGACTAACCTTAGGCAATAAGACACTTGACCGGCCTGAGGTACTTATAACGTCTAGTTATTATTCGGACTCTTTTGACCGCAGCCAGGCCAGCCCGAGCCCGGCTGCAACCGTAATTATCATACCGATCACACCACGGATGCCGAATTCAGTACCAAACATAAATCGATCAGCTAGCACACCGACGAGAATCGCACTGTAAAAGAGTGCCCCCACAAGGTAGGCAGGAATGATATGATTAGAAATCGTGTAAGCGAGATTCTGTGGAACGAACAGCAGCGCGGGAATCGCGAGAATCCATAGCGATGATGCTTCAAACGACGCGCCTTCCCAAGCCACAATAGACGCACTAAAGGCCAACATCCCAAGGGCGTAATAGAACATGATGCGTTCAGGCGGTTCAGTCCGGCCTGCGACACCTGTTGCGACACTTCCAGCGGCACGCGCTACTCCCGCCAAAAGCGCGAGAAGTGAGTAAGGGTTCAGAATTCCCTGGGAACTGTGTTGAAGCAAGATGAGGCATACACCAAGAAACGCCAATACCGCCAGACAGATTGTTCCCTTACTCACCCTGTGGCCGAGGAATACCTTGGCCATCAACATCGCAAAGAATGGATTCGTACTTTCCAGTACCAGAGCGTCTGCGATCGGTATTCCTTTTAGCGCCCCGTAGAAGGCAGCGAAATAGATAAACCCTGATACTGAACGAACCACTAGGATCCACGGGCTAACCGGCTTTAACCCCGCCACCCCTTGCCGTACCAGGAGAAATATCCCCGCTAATGGCGCGAGTAATACTACCTGTGCTGCCAAAAGCAGAAAAGGGCTTAAACCTACACCGGCACCAAGCTTACCAGCAATGCCAATACAGCCCATTAACACTCCGCCGAAGAGGGCCAGTCCAACACCCAGAGAATGGTTTTGATAAGTAGAGGGCAAGGTGTCACTACCTTCATCAAATATGGGTTTAACCTGCATGAAAGACAATTATGATGCCTTCACTCCATCAGATTGAAGGGTATCACAATTTTTGTCGCACCGAATGTTACCGGTTTTGTTATTATAACCAAGTCTATGATTGCCCTGAATCTCCCAATCTTTGGGTATCCCGAGTTATTTAGAAATTGTATACCATCAAGTTGATGAAAAAGCTACGACTGTTGGTAATACTCATGAATTGACTTGCTCTGATAACAACACAAAAAGTAACTACCCTCTCTTTATAATACTCTCATTATATACGCCAGGTTAATGATCCATATATAAATCATTATCCTCGGAAAACCCTCTTAATACCTTCATATATTTTTCTATATACTTTAAAGCACTCTCTTTGCTAACAAGCGGCTCACAATATCCAAAAACAAAGACTCCCTCCCCATTTATTGTGCAGGTCACTAACATTATGGGGTGTGCTCCATGTGTTTGAACGGTCATAACCACACCAAAGTCAAAGAACGTCAAAGGGCCCGTATACTCCTTTATATCTCCCACATTGGATACACAAATTCCAGAGGGAAAGTAATCTTTTGCAGTATCAAAATCTTCAGCCATATTTTCAATTTCAACGAGACTATAATCAGGCTCAAGTGGAGGTTCAAAGAAACGTCCACTTCTCAATTGCAAATAGACTTTTTTTTGAATTAAATGGGCAAGACTTAACAAATCAAGACTGGTTTCATTTGATGTCAAGGGTATTGTTAATGTAGTTGTGCACTCTCCTATAACATCCCGATCTATCTGACGTTTACAAAGGTATTGTGCATTTATAGGTAACATTAACTCTGTCGCGGATCTGAAACCTGGTAATGACTGGGCAGCGATAATAGCAGCAGCATTGTAGATAGAGGTAATCTGAACATTCTCACGCTTTGAAATTAAGTACAAATGCGCACATAATTTTTTAGGGAGGACCCGGTAAATTGAGCATCCTTTTCGAAGGGAAGCTTTTACTGCCTGCTCTACTGACCACATTGGAGGGCTATAGTCGCCGCCACTAATTGCCGGTTGTGTTTTTTTAAAATATTTTATTGAACTAACATAATCCACCACCGATTTTTGCATTGCCGAAGCAGTAGGTTTATTCCTTGAGTCTCCTCTCAAGTATTGATCCAAATCTCGGACCAAGAGTAATAATGAGCGTCCATCCATGGCAGCATGGCATACCATAAAGGCAATCCACTTTACATTTCCATGTTCATTCACGTAAACCGTAAACCGATATACATATTTATCCAACTCAAGAATTTTACTTCCCAAGCGCCTGAACTCCTCCTGATAATTTAAAGGCAATGCACCGTGCTTAATCTCAATAGGAATAGCTTCAAACCCTACGTCACAGAACCAATAAGCATCGTGATTTTTCTCTACCCGAGAACGGAGCATAGGGTGCAGGTTATGTAGATATTCCATTCCCTTCATTAACTCTTCAACACCCAATGACTTACATGCTCTAAAGAAGACAGCCAGTTGTACCGCACCGTTTGACCTTTCGGTCAACTCTACAAAGAGTGCTTCCTGAGCCCCAAGCTTACGAAAAGGTTTTGCTTTTTTCATTGCAGGCTCGTCCCAGTGGGGAGGTCATTGCCTATTAGTATAGAAAGTAAAGCACTAAGCTCATATAACGTTTATAACAACGGTTTCTGGATAACTACAGGGCCTGCACTGAACACATAGCTATATGTGTTTGAAGGAGTTAACATTAAGGAATCCAACATTATACAAGCATACAGAGGAGGCAAAGCCTTTACTCCAGCAGCGTAGTGCCAAGACATCTAAAGGAATGCGCCTAGTTTTCTCTTTATGCGAAGGACGTTCTGTGCGATAGAGATATAGAACCTGGTAATGATCATGAGCATCTCCTCAAGCGAATTGAGTCTCGAATATATAAACCAGCCTGAATCTCTACACTTGATCCCTCCGTATTATTAACCCTATTTATGCTTTTGATCTTTTCTCTGCTCTTTAACGCTAAACCAGATTGTAATAGTCGCTAGAGAAGCGGCGATTAGCCTTGTTTACACATCTCTCTAAGCTATGGATGTTTTATTATTTTCCTGCACACTCTAGACAGTGATCTACTCTGTAATCCAGAGAGATCAGGGGCTACATCGAGATTCTCTAAATACAATATACATCTAAAATCTAAGTAAGACGCGATATAAATCCTGTTTTCTGTCCCGATATGATGGTCACTGAGATGGTTTTGAGCTCAACCTAAGGGGGGCGAATACAAGCTGTATTGCAAAGCAGTTGCATGCTGTCCGACAAATTGAAGAAACCACTCATTCTATCAACTAACGCAACCTATCACGCCCCCCCTCTGAAATAGCTAAACTATCGAAATATGGAAATGTTGTTTATTTACATGTTGCTCGGCGCCATTGCGGGTACAGCGGCGGGCCTTTTGGGGATCGGTGGAGGCCTGATCATCGTCCCGGCTTTGGTATTGATTTTTTCTGTGACAGACATCTCTCCTCAGGTGCTGACCCATATGGCTGTGGGCACCTCGCTGGCAACCATTGTCGTAACGTCAATAAGCTCAGTCTGGGCACATAATGCGAAAGGTGCAGTGGACTGGCACCTATTCTGGCTTATGACCCCAGGGATACTTGTAGGATCTTGGCTGGGTGGCGTAACAGCGGATTTGTTGCCAGGTGCCTGGTTGCAGCTGTTGATTGGCATATTTGCTATAGTCATGGCCGTGCGTATGGGCTTAAGCGGATTACCCTCGGCGGTCTCACAGGAAGGTGGAGTTCACTTACCGGGGGCATTTCCCTTGATCTGCTCCGGTGGGGTAATTGGCTGGCTCGCAGCGATCTTCGGCATTGGTGGAGGGGCGCTGGTCGTCCCTTACCTATCGCATTTCGGTACAAAAATGCAACATGCAGTCGGTACCTCAGCTGCTTTTGGTCTGCCCATCGCAATTTCTGGTTCACTCAGTTTTGTTGTACAAGGATGGGGCAACCAGTTGCTGCCAAACTGGAGCAGTGGCTATATCTACTGGCCGGCATTTCTGGGAATCGTGCTTACCAGCGTGCTGTTTGCCAGACTTGGCGCAAGTGTGGCCCACAAAATATCTGCTAAACGCTTAAAGCTGTGTTTTGCCATATTGCTTTGTATCATCGGGATTCGTTTTATCTGGCAAAACTTTAATCTGCTTGCGGGGCTTAGCTAGCTCCAATCATTGAATAGTTACTATCGATCAGAAGTAAGTATACTATTCGCTCTAAACTTTAATAATCAAAAGTGTTTCTTATAGGCATCGATACCGGTGCCGTAGAAGTATTCAGTCATTATGCCGTTGCGCTCGATACGGTTGGCTTGGTTTTAGCTATCGTATCCCACACTGAGGCCGCCGATGCCGGTGGTCAGGTTGCCGGCGTTGTCATAGACCAGGTTATGGCTTTGACCATCGGTGGTGGTGACTTGACGCACGGCGCGGGGACCGGCGTTGCCGCCGGCACTTCTGCTGCTGTTGCCGTAGCTCAGGCTGATGGCGTAGTCGCTCTTTGCGGTGAGATTACCCACAGCGTCGTAGGCGTAACTCACATTGCGGTCGTACTGGGGGTAGTCACTGGAGGTGACAGTCTAGCTTTCCAGCCGGTGCAGGTCGTCGTAGCTGTAGGCATAATCCAGGCCGCTGTGCTGGTGGGCTTCACCGGTAACACTACTCCCGAAAATCTATCGATGGGTGTCCAGAAAATAATTAGTCAAGCCTACCAATTATTAGGTGATGTCACACGGGTAATGCTAGTGGGATACGGGAGCTTGTATTGGCTATATTCCTCTGATATCCAAGTATTCACGACATTCCATAAAGTCTCTAGATCTTCGAAATAAGCCTCTCCAACGTTTGGATCAAATATACTGTACTCGTAAGCATCCACAGCAATAGCATGGCCAGAGCCAAAATCATCAGCACTATTTACCTTGTCGTACAGGCCAATAATAAAATAGCCTTTTTTGGAGTGATTACATACTGCACTTGCTATTTGGTTACTCGTGAAACACACCTCTAAATCTGCATGAGGCGTCAAACTAAATTTACGGAATGTTGCACTCACCAAATTTTCAAAAGCTTCTTTACTTGCTTCCTGTGCATTTGTTATTTGCACAGCAATATCCTTAAAACTGCTATAATTTGAAGCCATTCTTGCTGCAGTTCGTTCCGCTGATTTTATGTATTGCTGACTGTAATATTCGGCAGCCTGCTCTAAAATCCACTCAACACACAGCCCAAAACAAATGCCAGACTTATGACCATGGCTCACTGCAACATTATTTTGGTCTGCAAACTTAAAAAATCGTCTTCCCGGCTTATTAGTTGCTGTGAAAAAATTCATTCTATATTACTCTTCTTTGATTGAGGTGAAGTAGAAAAAAGTGGTACCTGCCTAAGCGGCTTAATGACAGATTTCTTAGACTACATAACTTTAAATGGATTAGTTCAGACCAAATCTGACACATCCTCTTGAAAAAGAGAGGTTTACCAGTTTTGATGAAGGTGCCTAAACCTAAAAGCAAAACCAAGGATAAACCCCATGATCCATACTAATGATCGCATCATCAAACACAAGACCGGATTGCTAAATCTGGCAGAAGAACTCGGCAATATCTCCAAAGTTTGCAAGATGCTGCGTGTATCGAGAGACACTTTCTATCGCTACAAGAATGCCGTTTCAAGTGGCAGCGTGAACACCCTTCTTGAGAAGAACCGGCGCGTGCCCAACCACAAGAACCGTGTTGACACGGTCATTGAAGAGGCAGTGTTGGGCTATCCCCTTCAAGAGCCTGCCCATGGGCAGGTTCGAGTATCCAATGAACTGCGTAAACGTAGTGTATTTGTGTCCCCCAGTGGCGTTCGGAGTATCTGGTTACGACATGACCTAGCCAACTTCAAATTGCGATTAAAGGCACTTGAGGCCAAGGTAGCTGAGGAGGGACTGATCCTCACAGAGTCACAGATTCAGGCTTTGGAGAGAAAACGGCATGATGATGAAGCCTGTGGTGAAATTGGATAAGCGGCTAACGAACAACACCCTTGTAATGCCAGAATTGAAAATTCTGGACATCCATAAAAGTCATCAAACTTCAAGCTTCTGGACATCAATAAAAGTTGTCGCTTTAAATGCCAAAAATATTGACATAGCAGGGACTACAGGATCAAATACTGTATAAATATACACACCAACAAAGATTGATGCCCTTACCTCGTAGCGCACAAGTCTCGCTAGACACTACTCCCTACTACCATTGCGTCTCCCGCTGCGTGCGAAGGGCGTTTCTGTGTGGTAGAGATATGGGATCTGGTAATGACTATGAGCATCGCCGCGAGTGGATTGAATTCAAAATGCATAATCTGGCTTCAATCTTTGCCCTTGATATCGCTGCCTATGCAGTTATGAGTAACCACTACCATATCGTACTTTATATCGACAAAGAGAAAGCGCCGAATTGGCCGGATACCGAGGTCATTCTCCGTTGGCAGAAACGATTCAAAGCTTCCAATTTGGTCCGTCGCTACCTTCAAAGGGACACTCTCGATCACTGTGAGATGAGAAAACTAAAGGAAATCATCGCTCTATGGCGAGGTCGCTTGGTGGATCTTAGCTGGTTTATGCGCTGCTTAAACGAGTCTATCGCTCGCCAGGCCAATGCCGAAGATAATTGTACAGGCCGCTTTTGGGAAGGCCGTTTCAAGTCCCAAGCTTTACTGGATGAAAGAGCCCTTGCCGCTTGTATGGCCTATGTTGATCTCAATCCTATCCGTGCCAATATGGCAAAAACACCAGTGGAGAGCGCCTGAATAGGCCTAAAGGGCTGCCCTTTCAGTTGGATCACTATTTAGAGCTAGTGGACTGGAGTGGTCGACATCTAGACCCCAGAAAACGAGGTTAGATTGCTGAAAGCACGCCACCCATCCTCAAACGACTAGGCATCTCACCAAAACACTGGGTGCACGGTATAGGCGACTGTCGGCGCTTCCTTTCTGCAGCATCCTGCTGATTCCTACTCAATTTATCGGTACTACTCCTCCCCGCTTTTCTCCAGAACCACGGCTTTCGAACCCCAAAATATAATTTTTTAGGGTTCCGCCGCGCCTTAGCTCTAAACCGGTAAGAGATAGTCGTTAGAGCAGGTACCAGCAACACCGTTAGCACCCCTCTCCAATCTTTGGGTGTCTAGGATTTCTCGCCTGTGAAGCTATTTGGCTGGCACAGAGTTTTGAACACCCTCCCCTTTTCTAATCGCGTATCGGACGGGGTATTTTAGTGTTCAGGAAAATAAGTTTGAAAACTCTTTTCAAATAATTTTTTTCCGTCAATATTAAACGCCTCGATTATCCACTCCCCCTCGACCATCTCGTAATCATGCTCCAGCTTATAATACTGACCTGATTTGCGGTTTAGCTTAGGAAAGGACATACTTTGCGCCGAGTTAATTATCTTACCGACTGGTGTAGACAACTTAGGAGTAGTCCATTTTATCCGGGCAACAGTATATGCATTTTGATCCTCTTTCGAACTCGACCGAAGGATATAATTTACACCGAAACGCATATTTTTTCGAATTGGAATACGATTCGTAGACTTCTTTATGGGGTATGGATACTCACCTTCATAAAATTCACCAAACTCAATTGATGCAACCTCTGGATATAGTTGATCAAAACCGATGCTCTTGTAGTATTGACCTATCCTTTCAAGCTGATCTTTTGAAAAAGAAACTCTATCCATAACCTCTGCCATAATTTCTATCTGCTTGTTCCAAATTTCTTCTTCAAGAAATTCAATCTGATTTTTAGATAAGCTTTTATTGCTCAAGTCTTTTTCGAAAAATATTTTTTCAATACAGGCATCTAGATTCTTTTTTACCCCCTCACCTAAACATTGATATTTGGCCATATCCAAATAGGCCAGATACGAGCCTGATACTTCTGCCTTCTCAAACAGCTCGTAAACTTCTTCCTTACTTTTTCCTGAAACGATTTCTTCATCATAAAGCCTTGCTAAAGCATAAGTGGCCTTTTCATTTCCTTGCCTAGCCGCTTTTTGATACCAAAAGTTGGCTTTTTCAGAATCTGGCTTAGCACTCAAATAATAATTCCCAAGCCTATACTGAGCCTCATCGTGTCCTAGCTGAGCCGATTTATTAAGATAAACCAAGGACTTATTGCTATCTGGAGATGTCCAGATGCCCTGACGATATGAATTACTTAAAAACAACAAATCATCTGCTAGAATATTATTGACTTTCTTATCTTTAATGGAGAGTTTCCGGCGAAGAAAATCATCAATATAGGCATATTGGTGATATTCTCCGTTCCAAGTAGAGTGTCCATGCCCTACGCCATCATAGGCAATAAATTCAATGTCAGATTTCAATTTTTGCATTAAGTAACGCATTCTATTGGCTTGTTCAAAACCTGATATATCGTCTTCTTTACCTGCAATAATCAAAGCAGGAACGCTTATACGGTCAGCCAGACGAAATGGTGAGTTCCTGGCTAAGGATTCATCCATCTCTCCAACAGTTCTGGAAACTGATTCCAGATAGCCTTCCTGCATTTTCAAGTTACTGGTATTAAAAAGTAGAGGTAGATCATAAACACCATACATAGAAATAACACAGTCATATTCCTCAGGCTGCCTGATCGCCAACATCATCGAAGAATAACCGCCGTAACTTGCGCCAATAGTACAGATTTTTTGAAAACTATATTCCTGCTTAACTTTCGCAACAGCAGATATAACGTCATCTTCGATCAGCTTCCCCCACTGACCAACGGCTTCTTCATTGAATGTCTTTCCAAACCCAATAGATCCACGGAAATTTACTTGAAGAATTGTGTAGCCGCGGTTAGCGAGAAACTGAACTTCTGGATTATAAAATTGATATTCTCGAACACCAATTGGCCCCCCATGAGGGTACACCAATAAAACACCATTACTATGTTTCGGGGTCGTGATAATAGACTCTATTATTTTGCCATCACTTGAGTGCGATACCAATGAAAAAGAAGGTGCTAAGTCCTTACCATTAAATTCTGGATACAATTGATAAAGATGCCTTGCTTCCAAATTTTCAGTATCAAACAGATAGTAAGATCCTGGGTCATCAGAAGCAAACACATAAGCTAAGCTTTTATTGTGCTCCAGATCTCTATCAATAACTGCAATTTGCTTCCCGGGAAGTGCCTTATGAAATTTATTTTGTACACCCTTGTGCGCAGACTGAAAATATTCGGTCACCAGTCTTCCATGGTCAAAAAATGATACTGACGATAAATTGTTATCTAGATCAAATAAAGCATTAACGAGATCATACTTTGGATGCTGATATAGCACATCTGAAAATTCATTATCCTTTATGTTATACTTATATAGGGATACTTTATCCGAAACTGCATTACTTAATACAGCCAATATCTCTTCGCCAAAATAACCCACTGGCAGGAACGTTTCAGATAAGTTGATGGAAGAGTATAGTTTTTCCCATTTCTTTTCGCCCTCTGGAAGATGCCAAACTATCATTGACTCATCCTCTAGAGTTGTAGCTATCAAAGCATTTCTAGCTGTATCCCACGAATAGTTAATTACATTTTTTAAAGGCTTCTTAAACAATGTAGCTTTAGATAACTTTCCATACACAAGCTGTTGAGTCGATGCAATATGCACCTGGTAATAATCACCCACTTTCTTGGAGAAAAGCAACTTATTCTTTTGTTTTTCAAGAGGGTCAACCAGCGCCCCCCTTTCTTTAATATATAGAATATTAAAGTCGGGCTTTCCACCTGAAAAATCAAAATAAACAAATCCATGTTTCGACTCTTTTATGAGCTTATTAAAATATTTAAAGTATACTGTTGACTCATCAATCCAATAGTACTCACTAAGATCTATCTGATCGGTATTAAATAGCAATATTGGATATTCTACATTTCCCTCTGTATCCACCAGTGCCAGATAATTCTTGGCCTCATTCATATGACCCATAAGGTATCGCGCATTAGGCCCTAATTTTAAGGAAAACACTTCTGGGTTGCGGAAAAACAAATTAGCAGGCAAAGTTTCTGCAATGTTGATAGAAGAAAATCCGACTAGGAATACTAATAGAAGCAAGCACACCCTCATAATCTACTACTTCCCTTGTGTTTGTGCGACAATATTAAAGAAATCATCTTTTCCTGGGCCAGCATACTGAATATTTTTAGTTTCTATAAGTTCTGAGAAATTCTCTTCGAGAAATTCCAATGCTTCGGTGGAACGATTTTCAAGCTCTATGCGAGCTAGTAACTTGAAAAGATTTTGATCCACTGTTAAATGACCAACATAGCTAATAACCTCTGGGTTGATCTGAAAAGACCAATATTCCTCCTCCAATTCATACGCATAAATATAATTCAGATAGACTTTATCAAATCTGTATTCGCCAGCCGGGGCTTTAAATAGAATATAATTACCACCCGGATGAAGATTCTCTCTGGAGAGAAAAAAATATTTAGCTCCCTTTATTTTTATCTTATCTAAACTAAAATTGGTATCTATCGCAACTAAAAGAAAACCTTCATCAATATCCAGGTTACTGTTCTGACCATCAACAATAGGCTTTACTGGATTAATGCAGCCACTAAGTTGAAAGAGTAACCATATACACATAATCAATCTAAAATTATTTATTTCCATACAAAACCTATTTCTATACCCACCTTTATTCTCCACCTCTGAATAATTTTTCAGCAAATCGGTTTATGTCAGGATCGCCAAACGCATATAAAGCCTATCTCAGAGAGTCAGGCAATGGTGCTTCAGTCGTAGTCGAGTTGTGAAGCACCTTACCTGGAAACTCTGTTTTAAGGATCACATTATTGTTTAAAGGCTGCTTGGAAATATCGTTGGGTTCAACACTCTGCCCACTGCGACTACTTTTCCCAGCACCAGCAATCGCCCCTTGCCTTACCATTCCTGAGGCACCCAATAAGCTACCCCAACCGCCCAATACAGGAGCACTATGTCCTTAATTGCGATCAAGCCGGCTTGGCGCAGTATTATCGCTCAGAGGACCTCCTCTCTTTTTCTTATCCTTCGGCGCCTTCTGCCCGCTCTCAGTTGCAGGATCATCCTCACTCTTAGAGCCCCCATTCAGAAATTCTCAAAATTCCGTCACACACCCACAAAAGTCGTAACTTTAAGCGACAGGAATATTGACACAGCAAGGACTGCAGAATCAAATACTGTACAAATATACACAACCCTTAAGATCAATGCCCTTGCCACGTAGCGCTCTAGTCTCGCTAGACACCACGCCCTACTACCATTGCGTCTCCCGCTGCGTGCGAAGGGCGTTTCTGTGTGGTAGAGATATGGGGTCTGGTAATGGCTATGAGCATCGCCGCGAGTGGATTGAATTCAGAATGCATAATCTGGCTTCAATCTTTGCCCTTGATATCGCTGCCTATGCAGTTATGAGTAACCACTACCATGTCGTACTTTATATCGACAATGAGAGTGCTGAATTGGCCGGATACCGAGGTCATTCTCCGTTGGCAGAAACTATTCAAAGCTTCCAATTTGGCCCGTCGCTACCTTCAAGGGGACACTCTCGATCACTGTGAGATGAGAAAACTAAAGGAATCGTCGCTCTATGGCGAGATCGCTTGATGGATCTTAGCTGGTTTATACGCTGCTTAAACGATTCTATCGCCCGCCAGGCCAATGCCGAAGATAATTGTATAGGCCGCTTTTGGGAAGGTCGTTTCAAGTCCCAAGCTTTACTGGATGAAAGAGCCCTTGCCGCCTGTATGGCCTATGTTGATCTCAATCCTATCCGTGCCAATATGGCAAAAACACCAGAAGACTCTAATCATACCTCGATCCAACAACGCATTCGTGCAGCAATCTCAGGTGAGCAACCCAAAGAACTTCTACCACTTGTAGGTGGCGAGCGCCTGAATAGGCCTAAAGGGCTGCCCTTTCAGTTGGATCACTATTTAGAGCTAGTGGACTGGAGTGGTCGACATCTAGCCCCCAGAAAACGAGGTTATATTGCTGAAAGCACGCCACCCATCCTCAAACGACTAGGCATCTCACCAAAACACTGGCTATACCTCAACAGAAACTTTGAAAGTCGCTTTAAAGGTTTGGTGGGATCAGTGGAGACAGTACAGCAAGCCTGTTTCCAGCTCAATAAACGCTGGGTACACGGTATAGGCGACTGTCGGCGCTTCCTTTCTGCAGCATCCTGCTAATTACCATCCAATCTATCGATACTTCTCCTCCCGGCTTGCATCCAAACTACGATTTTCCAGCCCCAAGTACATTTTCTCAGTCTTTCACCGCGCCTTAACGCTAAACCAGAAAGAAATAGTCGCTAGAGCTGGTACTAACAACACGGCTCGCACCTCTCTCTAATCTTTGGGTGTCTAGGATTTCTACCCGCCGCGCCTTAGCTCTAAACCGGCAATAGATAGTCGTTAGAGCAGGTACCAGCAACACCGTTAGAACCCCTCTCCAATCTTTGGGTGTCTAGGATTTCTTCACTGCCGGGGCTTGGTATTTTTTCTTAAATCAAAAAGCTAAATTAACTACGAGCAGCCCAGACAGCATGCTTGTTTAGCCTTCCTCCACACTCCGGGCAACCAACTACAGGAAGTGTTTTTGCGCGATTAAACGCCGCAATTCGATCAGGACTTCCAGTGTAAATTTCATTTGATAGCGGAGTAGCAATCCACCCCGTCCAATCACATGACTCACACTCGCCTTGCAGAAGCTCTACTCGCTTGTACTCATCTCCAATTAAACAAAGGACCAAGAACCACCACTGCCCAAATGTCTCAGGCCCTCTATGTAATGCAAGAGCCAAATTATCGGAGCCAGAAATTATTTTCCACCAAAACTGCGGGATGCCAATTTCTGAAAGCGGCACTCCATCTATATTAGCCCCCTCCAAAACCGCTATAGACTCACTACTAGAAAGAACATAAATTTCCTCCTCATCTACAACGATTGAATGTAAGGAAGCAGAGTTCAGGTTACCCATTACTCAATCCTCTCCATCATCGTTTGAGCCCGAATAAAATATTCTGACTCGCTTCCATTCACTGGAGTCTCTATCAACTTGTTTCTATTTACCCTTTGCATATAAACGGCGCCTCCTCTTGCAAATCTCCTCGCAACACTCAAGTCTGTAGTCACAGAGAACATACTTCTTGGTGGGCTTGGAAATTCCGTACCCTCACCTGTTTGAATACGTGCTAAATTTTCCTCTCCACCATACATAGCTACAAGCTCAGCGTGGCGTCTCACAGCAACAACCCCAGCTTTTGCAGCAGTTTCCATTCTCATACGAGAGGTAACTTCTTCACCAGACCAAACTTTTTCACCGATCTTTTCCTGATAATAATTTCGAGCTGCATCACTCATTATCAGGCCTGTTTCTTTTTGAATTTCTATTTCAGATCTTAAATCGGTGCCTCTGTAAACAGTGATGTAATCATCTGGATTATCGTAGCTACTTGAAGTTAATAGCGTGCTCATGCCAATAAGGCTTGTCAGAAAACGGGCACCAGCATTAAGCAGACTTCCTACCACACCCAAAGGTAATGCTCCCGTTGATGCAGCATTAACACTCTGCCCAGAACCCACACCTGTCATCTCTGAAACAGAATTACCAGAAACTGAATTAGACATCAACCCAGAAATTTTATAACTACCCAGCTTTGTAGTTCCGGCACTGTATGAAAGGGTAACATTACCATTGCCGTCAACTTTCGCTGTCGCTGTAACTTTTCTTTGAATTCTACTGCCAACAGGCTTATAAGTACGTCCCGTATCCCCCTTAGAAACAGACCTTTTGCTAGCTATACCCTCTTCATCAGTTGGACTAGCCTCCGATTTAGAACGGGTATTTACCCCCTGCCCAGTATCCCCCTTATCAGGATAATACCCCGTGGGATCAGTTCCCCAAAGAGGGTTATTCATTATATAATTATAGGCATTCAGGCTTTGGCTATTTTTAGGATCAAGAATAATCGGGTCTGGTGACAAGAAGCGACCCAACTGATAGTCATAGACCCGACCATTCATATGAATAAGCTCTTGGTCGTTCAAATGACGGTGACCGGTAAAACCTTGATCGGTGATCTCAAACTCCGAAAGATCATCAGCCCCTTGGAAGTTTCTAACTTGTCCAAATGGGTCGTAGCTTCGATATTGTTTTATAAAACCACTTTCACCGGGCTGCTTGTCAGCATCTACAATTGTTGTAACACTGCCAAGACGATCTGTTAAAAGAATCCTGCGCTCGGTATTTTCCTCTGATTTATTGACAACGAAGTAACCACCGTAATTTAGCCGTTCGCTTTCTGTGGCAGACGAACCATCATCTGTGGTGATCAATTCGTAAGAACCACCTATATAAAGGGTTGTCTCACTTTCATGTTCCCGCGTAGTAATCTTTTTGTATGGTTTACCTTCAGTATTGTACCAGTACTCACTAACAACCCCATTCCGCTCAACTTTGTTGGCCTGGTTGTAGCCATCATACTCAACTTTCATCCCAATACCGGTCAACAGGTTACCTGCATTGTCATATACCAGCGTATGAGTATTTCCATCAACGGTAATTAGAGATCTAACCGCATGTGGCCCGGCATTGCCACCTAGAGATTTAGAAGAGTTGCCATAGTATATAGTATCGGCGTAATCCGTCTTGAACAACGGATTACCCACTGCATCATAATCGTAATCTATATCACGATCATATGTGGGGAAATCACTAGACGACACGGTTTGAAACGTTAAACGATGCAAGTCATCGTAAACATAGTCATAATTCAATCCATTATGCAGGTGTTCTTCCCCAATGACATTACCCCAAGCATTATGCCGATAATCAATCGCCCTTTCAGTTGGATCACTATTTAGAGCTAGTGGACTGGAGTGGTCGACATTTAGACCCCAGAAAACGAGGTTATATTGCTGAAAGCACGCCACCCATCCTCAAACGACTAGGCATCTCACCAAAACACTGGCTATACCTCAACAGAAACTTTGAAAGTCGCTTTAAAGGTTTGGTGGGATCAGTGGAGACAGTACAGCAAGCCTGTATCCAGCTCAATAAACGCTGGATGCACGGTATAGACGACTGTCGGCGCTTCCTTTCTGCAGCATCCTGCTGATTCCTACTCAATTTATCGGTACTACTCCTCCCCGCTTTTCTCCAAAACCACGGCTTTCGAACCCCAAAATATAATTTTTTAGGGTTCCGCCGCGCCTGAGCTCTAAACCGGTAAGAAATAGTCGTTAGAGCAGGTATCAGCAACACCGTTAGCACCCCTCTCCAATCTTTGGGTGTCTAGGATTTCTATTCTTTGTGCAGCATGAAAATTGCTCCGGGTCAATGCTGATTCCGACTATTCATGATAGCAAGGTAGGCGTTTAACCCCTTGCTCCTCATTAGAGATATCAAAGGAGCTAACAGATCGAATATTTCTTAATGTTAATTTACCAGCGGCAGGTGAAACTGAAAAATTCCCCACGACAGTCACATAAGACCATGGACATTTTTCGAATACGGCTTCAGATGCAGAAGATCTATCAAAATTTATTTTGTTCACCGTGTTAGTAATTAATGCGTCAATTTTCCTAACGAATAAGCCTCTACTAGGACCATTCCTTCCACCAATATAACCGGACACCATCACAAGCTGGCCGTCATATTTTTCGGGCTCGACTATGAGCTTATAAATTGATACATGCTTCGCTAATTCACCCCCCTGTACATTACAAGCAAGTAAACTAACTAGCCCTACATAGATAATTTTAGCAATCGTTTTTGTCAACATGGCCCATCTTTCCATCCAGTTCTCATACATTGATCCTGTTGAAATCTCCAGCTAGTTTTATACCAAGGATAACTATTATTATTAATAGTCACAGAAACAGGCCCATCAATTTGACTAGACCAGTTTAGATAAACCCCTTTACTCCATTGCTCTGGAGACCGCCATGTCCCAGCTACATCATTAATAGCTACAGCAGCTATATTTACTTCGTCAAGATCAACAGAAAATGAGGTGCCCGCAAACCCTTGATTATCTGGGTTAACCAAATAACCACCCTCCACGTCTGCTGGAAAGGGTTGTGACAGAATATACTTTCCATCGACCTCATATACATACATTCCTAAGTGTTGACCTTCCCAAATTGAGTTTGCATCTTCAAGGCCACGCCTAAGAGCATCAAGTCGCGAATGAGCGTTACCAATAGCCTCATCTAGCGGAGATCTGCTCTTTTGTGCACCATCATCTGAACTGACAGCAGCAGAAGCCCCCCCCTGAGGCTGAGACTGACTAGCAGTAGTTACATCCTCCCCGCTACTCTGCCCAAACTGAAAGCCTAATTTTTATGCTCTTCCAACCATTTCTTGTCTAAAGATTTTTTTGTGACACTTACAAGAAAGTCTAAATCAGCATACAAATCACAAGAAATTCCCAACTTTGAGCGACCTAGTGCCTTTGCATCTTTTCCATAATATCTAAGAATCATTAGCAATCTGTCCCGAAGTTCTGAATTCATGCTTGCAGAGCCAAGCTCATAGGGATGCTTCCCTGGCTTTACGTTCAAATAAATTGGACGAAATTCGCATCCGAGCTCATTTGCGTTTGCCTTGTATCCAGTCACAAAGAAAATGCAGAAAAAAAGGCACTTTATAATTGAATTTACCATTCGACGTTCTCCAACCAGGTAGAGCGCATATCAAATTCCTTCGCCCTTCCAGCTTCTATCATTTTATTTCCGTCACTATCGCTAATGGTTCCAAATATTGGAACCGTCACGCTCAACCCATCATGCCAATCATAACGGTCATACCAAGAGTGTTGAATACTGCCTCTGATTGTTATTAATCCATTTCCTGCAGCATTAAGATTGAAATTTCCAGTTGACGTGAGCGTAGACTTCCCACTGGCATAATAGAACTCAGTAAATACTTCTGCCTCGACCAGAACATCCCAATAATCACTGAAGCTCCTTGACTCTCCTGGCTTCATTGAATTTGCTATACCCATTAAAGAATCATAAAAGCGCCCTTTGTTCTTTTCTACCGCTGCCAATATAGATGGCTGCTGAAGAAGCCAATCTGACGATATTTCCAAGGGGTCCTTTTCTTGGCTCATGAAGTTTTCTAACGTACCAGCCGCGACATTCCAATCTTTGTTTTTGGCCCCCTGAATCATCGCCTTGTATCGGCCTTCAATAGCCAACAACTCCGCATTTCCAGCTAAAGATTCACTCTGCCCAGAAGAGTTGTTCCGGCGCGAACCCGCCGCTATTTCCGCTACAACCCCAATGCAATCAAGGACTTAAAGAGCACTCGCGCCAAGGCGAACCCCAGATTATCAGGTCACAACCCCCAAGGCACTTTTTCGCTTAACTTTGCCGCACCGCCGACGTTACCGGCCGCTGCAAGCGGCTAAAGCCGAGGGGCGTTTGCCCCTCCTGATTGCCGGCTAGAACGGCGGTCTGCTGGTAGACCTGGCGCAGGCCCTCAAGGTCAGCACGGATGTGCTGCTCGGGGTGAAGAAGGTCCGGCAGCCGTATTCCCGGCTGCTGCGGCGAATGCAGAAAATTGAGAAGCTGGACGCCGCCACCAAGCGGCAGGTGATCGATACGTTTATCGAGAACGCCAAACTGAAGAAGCAGGCTTGAAGGTCCATAACGACAAATCCCCGGCAGACTTCTCTGCCGGGGATTTGATAATTTTGACTCAATGTCAACTTAAAGACTTACCCCCAGCACCATTCACTCCACATATGCGTCCAAAGGGTCAACGAGGTTTTTCTTTTCGCTTTTGAATGGCTCCAATATCATCCTATTTTTTAAATTAAATACGACGATGTAAGTGGTCGTCTCACCTTTCTCATCGAACTCATAGACAGTTGATCCCGCAGGCAACTCCCCAATATTATCGGGGTCAAGTTGAAGCTTTACGCTCTCGTTGAGCTTATACATTGGAAGCTGCAGAAGGCACCTCTCCTTCACTTTCGCTCCAGCATAGAAAGCCACTCCAGCCAATAACAATCCGAATAAGATACTCATAATATATTTCGCCATGAGAAATTCCGTCACCATTTGTACGTATTGACTTCAATTGCTTTACCGTAACTATCGGCCGCACTTTGCAAATCCAATGGAAGTCTTACTCCATTACCTTGTTTCGATAAACCATAAGACTTATTTTCAAGCCAGCTCAAACCTCGACCTCGATCAAATCTATTTTGGTTTAATGCGTTATACAAAGACGGCCTGCCGGCTCTAAGGCCATCCAAGGCCACCGTCGTACAATTGCAGTTCGCCGCATGATAATCCGTAGCCAACCTGAATTGCTGCATGGAGCCCCTAACTTTACTTGGCTGTATCCCTTCAGTAATAGATCTAAAGTGGCTATTAATTCTTCCGGCCTCTTCATTAGAAATTGCAAATACATAGCCGGTTGTCGTTCGGCCAGTCGCATTTTCTCCTTTTATGTAATCGTCAAAACTTGTCCAGATTCTAAGCATTCCTTCGCCTTCACTATTTCCTATCCCCCAAGTTTTTCCATAACGGCCAAAGTCATAAACAAAATCATAAGCGCCATCATCGTTTTCACCTTGGACTCGCAAAGCTACATGTCCATAAGCATTCTTGCCATATGGCCCACCAATCAATAGCTCCGCGGTAGCAGAATCATTTGAATTATTACTCTGCCCAGAACCCACACCTGTCATCTCTGAAACAGAATTACCAGAAACTGAATTAGACATCAACCCAGAAATTTTATAACTACCCAGCTTTGTAGTTCCGGCACTGTATGAAAGGGTACCATTACCATTGCCGTCAACTTTCGCTGTCGCTGTAACTTTTCTGTGAATTCTACTGCCAACAGGCTTATAAGTACGTCCCGTATCCCCCTTAGAAACAGACCTTTTGCTAGCTATACCCTCTTCATCAGTTGGACTAGCCTCCGATTTAGAACGGGTATTTACCCCCTGCCCAGTATCCCCCTTATCAGGATAATACCCCGTGGGATCAGTTCCCCAAAGAGGGTTATTCATTATATAACTATAGGCATTCAGGCTTTGGCTATTTTTAGGATCAAGAATAATCGGGTCTGGTGACAAGAAGCGACCCAACTGATAGTCATAGACCCGTCCATTCATATGAATAAGCTCTTGGTCGTTCAAATGACGGTGACCGGTAAAACCTTGATCGGTGATCTCAAACTCCGAAAGATCATCAGCCCCTTGGAAGTTTCTAACTTGTCCAAATGGGTCGTAGCTTCGATATTGTTTTATAAAACCACTTTCACCGGGCTGCTTGTCAGCATCTACAATTGTTGTAACACTGCCAAGACGATCTGTTAAAAGAATCCTGCGCTCGGTATTTTCCTCTGATTTATTGACAACGAAGTAACCACCGTAATTTAGCCGTTCGCTTTCTGTGACAGACGAACCATCATCTGTGGTGATCAATTCGTAAGAACCACCTATATAAAGGGTTGTCTCACTTTCATGTTCCCGCGTAGTAATCTTTTTATATGGTTTACCTTCAGTATTGTACCAGTACTCACTAACAACCCCATTCCGCTCAACTTTGTTGGCCTGGTTGTAGCCATCGTACTCAACTTTCATCCCAATACCGGTCAACAGGTTACCTGCATTGTCATATACCAGCGTATGAGTATTTCCATCAACGGTAATTAGAGATCTAACCGCATGTGGCCCGGCATTGCCACCTAGAGATTTAGAAGAGTTGCCATAGTATATAGTATCGGCGTAATCCGTCTTGAACAACAGATTACCCACTGCATCATAATCGTAATCTATATCACGATCATATGTGGGGAAATCACTAGACGACACGGTTTGAAACGTTAAACGATGCAAGTCATCGTAAACATAGTCATAATTCAATCCATTATGCAGGTGTTCTTCCCCAATGACATTACCCCAGGCATTATGCCGATAATCAATCGCCCTTTCAGTTGGATCACTATTTAGAGCTAGTGGACTGGAGTGGTCGACATCTAGACCCCAGAAAACGAGGTTATATTGCTGAAAGCACGCCACCCATCCTCAAACGACTAGGCATCTCACCAAAACACTGGCTATACCTCAACAGAAACTTTGAAAGTCGCTTTAAAGGTTTGGTGGGATCAGTGGAGACAGTACAGCAAGCCTGTATCCAGCTCAATAAACGCTGGATGCACGGTATAGACGACTGTCGGCGCTTCCTTTCTGCAGCATCCTGCTGATTCCTAAAGTATCAATCCCGGCGCTGGGATACCAAGCGGCAGATCAGTTAAATAAAAAGCCCCGCCGGGATCACCAGCGGAGCTTTTGTAGGGGCCCAGGTACAGGCTTCTTACAGTACTAGGTGGAACAAACCATACGACCGTTGGAGCACTAGCAGTTAACGGTTAGCCTTTTGTTTTTTATTGGATAAACATACAAATTTAACTATTGCTTTTTATCAAAATTTTTCAATATTTTTCGTTTAATAAAAACATATAAATGATAAGCAACAACTATAAATCCAACTTTAAAGCCCATCTGAATTGAGCTGATTAGCTTTTGATTCTCTGAATTAGAAAAAAGTGAATATACATAAGCTATGACATTCGTTAAATCAATCAGTACAACCAGTAAAAATATGACCAACCAATAGACAAATAATAACGACCTATTAAGGTTCATAAATATCAATCCGCTCTATTTATTCTTGTTGTCGTTGTCCAGGCACGAAGACTTTTACTTCCCCCACTGCGATCGTGATATTGTGCAGAGGTCAATATATCTATATCTCCTGGGTTATATCTTGTAAAACCTAACCCACCATATACCTCTGCAGCACCAACAACAGATCCAACCCCCGCACTTTTAACTACATTAAACCCTAATCTAATGCTTGCAAAACCAACCCCAACGCCTGTAGGAAATGCCACAATAACGGTCTCATAAAAAACCATTGAATTATTCATTCGCTTAACATCGTCTGACGAATAGTGCCGAATGTATTGCCTTACTCGACAAGTTTCATGCTTAGAACACTCCTGGCTTGCCTTTGCATAATCCTCCGCTGCATGGTTAGCCACCAATTTATCACTTAGCGGGTTATCTCCCAGCGATAAGCCGTGCCCCTTTTGTACATCATCATCTGAACCAACAACTGCATCTCCTTCAGGCTGAGACTGACTAGCAGTAGTTACATCCTCCCCGCTACTCTGCCCAGAACCCACACCTGTCATCTCTGAAACAGAATTACCAGAAACTGAATTAGACATCAACCCAGAAATTTTATAACTACCCAGCTTTGTAGTTCCGGCACTGTATGAAAGGGTACCATTACCATTGCCGTCAACTTTCGCTGTCGCTGTAACTTTTCTGTGAATTCTACTGCCAACAGGCTTATAAGTACGTCCCGTATCCCCCTTAGAAACAGACCTTTTGCTAGCTATACCCTCTTCATCAGTTGGACTAGCCTCCGATTTAGAACGGGTATTTACCCCCTGCCCAGTATCCCCCTTATCAGGATAATACCCCGTGGGATCAGTTCCCCAAAGAGGGTTATTCATTATATAACTATAGGCATTCAGGCTTTGGCTATTTTTAGGATCAAGAATAATCGGGTCTGGTGACAAGAAGCGACCCAACTGATAGTCATAGACCCGTCCATTCATATGAATAAGCTCTTGGTCGTTCAAATGACGGTGACCGGTAAAACCTTGATCGGTGATCTCAAACTCCGAAAGATCATCAGCCCCTTGGAAGTTTCTAACTTGTCCAAATGGGTCATAGCTTCGATATTGTTTTATAAAACCACTTTCACCGGGCTGCTTGTCAGCATCTACAATTGTTGTAACACTGCCAAGACGATCTGTTAAAAGAATCCTGCGCTCGGTATTTTCCTCTGATTTATTGACAACGAAGTAACCACCGTAATTTAGCCGTTCGCTTTCTGTGACAGACGAACCATCATCTGTGGTGATCAATTCGTAAGAACCACCTATATAAAGGGTTGTCTCACTTTCATGTTCCCGCGTAGTAATCTTTTTGTATGGTTTACCTTCAGTATTGTACCAGTACTCACTAACAACCCCATTCCGCTCAACTTTGTTGGCCTGGTTGTAGCCATCGTACTCAACTTTCATCCCAATACCGGTCAACAGGTTACCTGCATTGTCATATACCAGCGTATGAGTATTTCCATCAACGGTAATTAGAGATCTAACCGCATGTGGCCCGGCATTGCCACCTAGAGATTTAGAAGAGTTGCCATAGTATATGGTATCGGCGTAATCCGTCTTGAACAACAGATTACCCACTGCATCATAATCGTAATCTATATCACGATCATATGTGGGGAAATCACTAGACGACACGGTTTGAAACGTTAAACGATGCAAGTCATCGTAAACATACTCATAATTCAATCCATTATGCAGGTGTTCTTCCCCAATGACATTACCCCAGGCATTATGCCGATAATCAATCGCCTGAATAGTTTCCGACCCCAGGCAATTCATACCACCAGCACAAATACCATCAATAATATCACTACCAGAGTAACGATTTGTACGCTGCTCAATACCCGACATAAATTGCTGTGCGACTGTCGCTCCAGTTGCAGTAGCTTCCTGAAGCTCCCGCAACACTTCCCAGTTAGATCCACCGATATACCGCTCATCGATATAGTGGAATCCACGCTCATTGAAACGATTACGGAAAATTTCACCCATGGCAGTTTGCACTACAGTGATACGATGCAAGCTCGTATCCCATGCAACACTTTCAGTAAAGATCTGATCTTCAATCAGGGTGTAAGTAGCACTAGGATGTAAAGTGCCCGGCAAATAGTCGAATAGGCGAATGTATTCCTCGTTACGAGCTTCAGTTGTCAGCAATCCATAGAGTCCATTCTGGTCGTATATTTTTGCCGTTGCATCATCACCGTTCACAATACCAGTAACACGGCCTAGCTCATCATAAAATGTGCTAGTCGTTTGATTGTTTGCATCAATACTATCCGTACGCTCACCAAATTCATTGTAAAAGAAAGTAGTACGCCCGGAATTAGGATCATCAATTGATGTAACCTCACCAAACCCATTGTATTCATAAGTGGTATCATTGCCTGCGCTATCAACCAGCGACACAAGACGTCCTGCACCATCGTAACGATAGAAAGTTTTCCCGCCCATAGCATCAATGGTGAAAGCCAATTGTTTACTCGCACCATAGGCCTTTTCCATGCTTAACGTAGCACCATCGCTGTTTTTCACGGCTACACCGACTCCAGCGCCAGAGTATGCATACGTTGTCACAAAGCCTAAAGGGTTGTTAAACCGTTCATGGCGACCAGCACGATTCATTGCATCGAACTCATCCCAACTTTCAAAAGTTGCCAGCTGGCCTTCAAAGTGCGGCTCTTCACTCCTGATTAAGCGGCCACTAGAATCGAAGGACTTAGTGGCCACCACTGCCCTGCCATCAAAACCCTGGCTTTCAACTTTAATGACACGCCCCAAAGTATCTTGATAAGAGGTACCGGGAGCCCCCCCTTCTGTTAAAGTGACGGACTTAATAATCGCATTTCCTGGACAACTTCCATCACACCATACTTGGCGGCTGTAGCTGGTCGGCGCAATATCTGAATCCACTTTCAGAACTTGACCAAAATCGCCTAGGGTATTCTTTGTAACGCGATTATTGACATCCGTCACTCTCGTTACTTTACCGAACCAGGGATTTGTTATTTGATAGGCCCTAACTGTACCTCCCCACAAGCTATTAAAGGTTGACTCAATAAAGTACCCATCAATATCATAAACAGCAGTGGAAACCCTGTTTTCTTCTGTAATCCCTACTTTCGTGGTGGTAAGAACATTCCCGTACTGATCAAAAGTCAGCTTTGTGGATTTAGTATTAGGACTCTGACTGGCTGTCATATCTATTTGGCGTGCAACGCAGCTTTCATAGTTAGACAAGTCGGTACGCACCCACTGTTCGGGTACATTTAACGCACCGGCACCATGATCAAAATTATCTCTGGAACTCTTTTCTTCAGAAAATTTTTGTCGATTGCGGCAGCCACTTACAGTTTCAAATTCTGCAAAGCTAGACTTATAACTTGAACCATATTGATCAACTTCGATCGCTGTTGCGAGAATCGTATTTCCCATTGCATCGAAATTCGAATTTCGCGTAACGGTGGATACCAATGTGCCATCGGCGATTTCATAGTCTTTTTGTAATTCACTAATTACACGCGGAAGATAAGTTCCAGATGGCTGACCAAAGTCGTGCGTTTTATCCACCAGGCGATGTTCAAAAAATAATTCGCCCTCCGACGTATACTGTTTACGACTTTCTACAACACCTCCGTAAGGAAACGCTTGAAGGAAAGTTGAAACGTCACGATTCCCAGTACTAAGCTCAGTCCGCGTTATCTCTCTAAACCCTGCAAATCCGCGCCCCTTAAGATTGGCTACCGCGCCCTTATAGCTATACAACTCAGTGTTAAACGCACTTAACCCATTATCAGTCTTCACCGACTTGATAAGGCGCATACCATTAATGAAGTTTGTATACGGGTAATTTTGGGGTTGCTCATTTGGCACATATAGCCGAGAGCCATCATCGTGTAATGCCGAAAGTCCGGCATATTCAAAGCGGTGCTTTTCGATTCGATCACCGGAAAGATGAATAGCTTTAACCAGGTCGTGGCTACTTCTATTTCCCGAAGTAGTATAAATACCTGGCGATGGGCCTTTATATGAGTAGGTCAGGCCACTGGCTCCAAGAAATGACCCGTAATCCATAACACCATCGCCATTAAGGTCAGCCTGAAACAAAGTTTCCTTGTGAGATAAAACCCCTAGATCAATCTCTTCAAAGCTGAGCCCATTCTTATCAAATCTCGCAATAAATGCCGACCAGCTATAAACATCATATTGAACCGGCTGATCTTCCAAGCTGGTATCAATGTTACAGGGGTTACCAGTGTGTCCTTTATTATCGCAGAGCGCCTGATAGGCCCGAGTTGTAGGCGCAACCAGATCCTCAATCCCATCCTGATTAATATCGGCGGCGAAGGCAAATCCATTTAGCGTCCAAATTGCATCAGAAGCCCGAACACTGCCACCGGCAACCATTTGGGTCTTTCTTAATGCAAATTCTTCCTGTCCGCTATTAGCAAAACTGGTAAATGTCCCATTCCCTTTGTTTAACGCATAGTACCAATTGTAATTTATGCCATTTTCAGAATTTAGGGTCAGCAAATCCTGTAAACCATCTCCATTAATATCGGCCCACTTTGTTACCGCTCTACCATGGGAAGATCTGCTGCTGTGCAGCCCGGAAAAGCTAATAGTATTTTCAGAACCAACACTCCAAGAATTACCGTTGCGAGACACCTTGAACCAACGCACCTTATCCGACTGAAGCGTTGCTGCATTAATTAACACATCTTGTATGCCATCACCGTCGATATCGCGCATACTGATAGCGCCATAGGCACCTGCCGTAAATTCAGCTTTATAAACTAAACTGCCACCCTCATTTCGGTATAGACGATAGGAATAGACAAAATTGCTCAATTTTTGGTACGGCATCAAAACATCTGTCGCGCCATCACCATCAATATCTGAAGTGGCGCTTTCACAAAAATTTGCCAGATCTTTCGCTGACGGACTAATTGCTAGCGCAATTGCAAATTCACATTGTGATTGAACCCCGGTATCTATCTTGTCGAAAGACTGTTTATTGCTATTCCATGTAGCAAACTTCAGCTTTCTATCCTCAGTAGTAAAGAGCAGGTCATCTTTACCATCTAGGTTGATATCTACACGTGAACTATCGAACTGGTTAGATAAGCTCGTTAAATCACGGACTTCATCATCGTCGACCCAGGCTTGAAGTGACGACAAATAAAAGCCCTGGCCTCGCGCCCAAATATCAAACCGGCCATCACCATCAAAATCTCGACCACCTTCCGCTCTCGTATAGAGCCCCCCTCCAGGATGAGGTTGCAATGTAACTTCGGGGATATCTGAACCAGTAACTCCCTCTACCTTACCCCACTCGACACGATTAGAAGTACAAATATTGCTTGAGGGGCAAAAGCTAACAGTTTCCAACCTATCAACATCTTCGTCATTTAGGTAAGAGAACCTATACTCATGACCAGCGCCACCATCGATTGATATTTTAAGTTTTTGCAACCGGCTATTTTCTATTAAACGAGCGCCATGGTTATACTTTATTCTTTGCCTATTTGCCGCCTCATATTCAAAATCAATAACTCGACTCCCAAAATTATCCTGATAACCGGTGTAATAGATTTTATTGAGCCTAAATTCGTCCGAAACTCGCTCATATTCCCAGTTTATATTGTTTCCAAATGAATCTTGTTGTTTTTCCAGGTGCCAGCTCAATGGCTCGGAAACTCCATTTGGAACAAATGTTGACGAGTTCTTTTTACCAAAAGTCAGGGTTTGATTGGACTTTGTTTTAACTTCAAAATACGAAGAAGGAGAACTAATAGCTCCACCTTTCAGGGTAACCTGGCTCCCATCGTATATTTCTGGGGCGTAAATCGCATTCACTTGGCCATGAACACCAGACTGCAAAATCAGTCTCTGGCCGCTTAGACACAACCTGTCTTGCATATCGAGCTGAACTGGACGGGCAACACCGTCAATCGCAAATATCTTTGGACAGCGCTCTACAGCACCTCCAGTAGGGATGTTCCATCCTTGTCCTAACAGCCCATAGCCTGCTTGGCTACTGTAACCTATACTTAACTGCGGTTGCACATCATTTCTTCCCGGTGGCAAGGCAATTGGAAAGCTATAATTGAGGGCACCACCACTAACAGAGACATCACCACTCCAAATCACAGGATTTTCATCTATTGGTAGTGGATAACTAATTACTTCATTAGGTGCAGCCATTCCTCCCAAATCTGGCTCCCCCCCTGCAACGTCAATTACTCTTGTCTCTTTGGGATCTGACCACCCTGAGCAATACTCCATCGGCTCCAAACACGCTTGTACCTGGTACTGTTGTTTTCCAACATCTGCACTATCAACGGTATAATTATCACCTTTGATTCTTCCAGGGTTAAAATCTGTATCTGTTGGGCTACGCAGAAGGAAGTAGTCCGCATCACCACCTGTTTCTTCCCAGCTTATTTTTACAGTTCCATTTATACCAATATGATCCAAGATCAGATGGGGCCTTGTAGGCCTTTGATATACGCTGATAGTAACCGTATTCGACCAAGGTCCAGGTCCCGTAACATTTACAGCTCTAACTCTATACTGATAATCACCAGAACTAGAAAATGTTAAGGACTCATTTTCTCTGTTTGCCCATATACCACCAGGGAGCTTTTCCTGGAACTCATAATAATCAACGATAGAGGAAATCTCTTCCCAATCGATATCGGTAGACTCCCCAATCCATAGATTAGAAATTGATGATGAGAGAGCTGGCTTCAGAGGAAGTGGAATATTAACTTCCACACTAGCATAACCAAGTCCATACCATCTTGATTCATACTCACCATCGTCAGGGTTATATACGTCTATTTTATGCTCTACAGAATAGACATAAGTTCCGTTTTTTAATTTTGAGTAGTTCTTGTTAAACGAAATACCTACGTTCGTCGTAGTGGTAACACCGTCAAAAGATTCATTGACTCTGTATTCCTGCGCATACTTATTTTGTTCAAGCCATGCCAGTTGATATTCCCCCGTAGATTGCTCAGGAGATGCGAATACCCCTTCCACTAAAATAGAGAAAGTGTTGGAATATCCTCCACAACCAAGCTCATTACAGGCCCTAACTCTATAACTAGTGGATTCACCTTTGCTCTGAGTAATATCTAAATTGGTTTCGGATTGTGAACTTAGAAGACTCCAAGTTCCAGACCCCATTTTTTTCTCAATTTCATACTTCGAAACAGAGCCTGTAGCCGGACTCCAGCTTAATAAATACTTCCCATCAACCACACTGCCAGATAAATTACTGGTATCCGAAGCGGGGACTAAGACCGTCACCCCCGCAACATTCGACCAATCGCTGCAGCCAGAGAAATAGCATGACTGCACACGATAAAAATACTCGCCTTTGGGCTGATTGACCACCGAATGTTCATTTGTACTTGATGGTTCCAAATCTATCCAACTGCCTGAACTTTCAATTTTTTCTTGAAAATTAAAATGAGTATAACTTCCCTCTGAATTCGCCCATGTAAGGGCGTAATCTCCATAACTAAAATTTACGGATGAAGATAAAATAGGCTTAGACGGTGGCAGTTCTACAGTGAGTAGACTCGGAGATGTTTTATACAATCCTACATAAGAGTTTAATTTGGCAGCGACTCTATACTTATATTCTCCCGAAGCATCCACTTGTATAGTTTTAAAGGTTTCAGTGACATTAGCTACAGTAACCCAATCCCCAGAGTTTTTCTGTTGCTGTAGACGATAACCTGTTGCGCCAGTAACACTGCTCCAAGAAACCTTATGTTCATGTGCATTACTAACACCGGAAGGAGCGGAAATACTTGATGGAGTCCGCACTACATCCACTAGGTTACTAGATTCTTTGAATTCCCCAACTGTTGTGCCAAATTTAGCTGCAACACGAAACTTATATGAGTCGGTTGATAGGTCAGAAAAACTTTTAGATGTAGCAGTTGTTGTCTCTATATCACTCCATCCTGTGTTTCCCTTTTGCTTTTGGAGTAGGTATGACGTTGATCCGCTTACACTCCCCCAAGATACGCTTACGGAGCCGCTAGTGTTTTTCCCAGACGGCACACTAAGTGACTGAGGGGTTCGCACCACAATTGTGGAAGAGGAGGTTTTAAACTCTCCTTGGACATTATTTTTTTGGGCCGCCACCCGAAATTGATAACTATCTGTCGCTAATCCCGATACAGCTTGTGAAGTTTCAGTGCCAGAGTAAGACTGAACCCAACTGCCGTCACCTTTCTTCTGCTGAAGAATATAGGTAGTGCCGCTATCGTTTACGGAAGACCAACTAACCGTAAAATTACCCAATGTATTAGTTGTCGGGACAGTAATGGAGGCTGGCGTCTTTTTGACGACAACCGTATGGACAAGCCCCCAAGACCCACAGCTCCGTTCAATATAGGGATCACCACCGGGTGGCTGATGTGCTCTGAGACACTCTCGAATTCTAAAATGGTATTTTCCTATATCGTAATCAAAAGAGGTCGAAGCGCTTTGTCCAGACCATACTTTTCCGTATGAGCCACCATCCAGCTTTCGCTCGACCTCAGTTTCCATGTAGCCTGATTGCGCAGTCCAATTTAGTACGAAAACGTCATTCGCATTGGACGGCCCAGAAATGGTTGCTATTTGGATTGCCGTAACAGATTTAACACTCGTATAGTCTCCACATGCCGCCTTATTGCATGCTCGAACCCGATACTGCGTAGTTTGCCCAAATGGGGGAAAAACAGTTCGTGAAGTTGAATTAGATGTGCCGTATAGAGCCCAATTACCATTTAGAGGACGACTATACACTTCATATTTTGTGATAGTTCCAGAAGCTTGCGACCAGTTTAGAGAGGTGGGGACGTCGTATTTTCCCGAAACACTTGCCGGGCCAGAAATACTTCCTGGCACTCCTGGTTTGAACCAGTTCTCGGTAGTGTCGACTGAACTCCATGCCTCCGAGCAGCCACTGCTGTTACAGGCTTTTACCCTATATTGATAGGTACCTTCACCTCTGTTTGATACGGATTTAGAGGTGGCACTACCGTCGTGTATTTTGACCCAGCCCCCACTGTTTTTTCTCTCTTGTAAAATATAGCTGGTTACCGTGCCAGATGGTTTTGTCCAAGAGATATTGTATGCACCATCTGTATCTGTAGAGGGAGCATTCGGCTTCGACATGACGCCAGGAATAGGCAAAATCGAAACCTTAACGGTCATTGAATCAATAAGAACTTCCGGCCCCGGTTCAGAGGCATTGCGTGTGCCCCAGAGCTGGTATGTGTACGTACCGCTTGATCTTCCTGAAACGGTCGTAGAGGTGCTAGTACCTGAGTAAATTGAGGACCCATTTTCCTTAATAGTGACTATTGGGCGAATCCCAAACAGTCCCGATGTGGTCCATTCAACTGTGTAATTGCCATCTGCATCAGGTGATGGCGGAATTGACGTAAAACTAGCCCCATAAGCTCCGGCCGTGGCAAATGTGAGAAACAAGACAAAACAGTTAAATAGTTGACGCACAGATACCCAACCCAAGGAATTCCATTTCGGCGCGCAATATACCCAACCTGAGCTCACTTTTCTTATTGGAAAAGATTTCGAGAACCTAAAAATGTGACACACATCACAAAAATATTGATTTCTGGGTAGAAACAGCCAACCCTGCAATCGAAAAAATATTGACATGCAATGGTATTGTTTCTTAAAACTATCGCCCTAGGGAGCCTCTGAATAACTCCGTAATGCCTCTGCGGGTCTTGAAGGCTGTAGATGTTAGGCGCAGCTCGCCGCGAATGGCCGTAGCCCTTGGCAAGAGCTGCAACGCAGCAGATGCAGCCTTCAAGACCCGCCCTTCGGGGCTTGCAGAGCGATTCACACTCCGCGTTGCGACTTCTTGAAAGGTCTAGACATTCCTGCGAAGCCGCGCCTTGATTGTGAACCGCTCTGCAAGCCAGAGGCATCACGGAGTTATTCAGAGGCTCCCTAGACCTACCTAGTTAACCCACTCATTATCAGGTTAGGAATTTTCCCTCTCATACTGGTCGGTAGTTTCTGGAACTATTGTCATTTTCCATCTGTATGGATATCTATATGGAGGGATTACGGGGCCGGCATTTCCAAACTCCCCATACTGGTAGTCCGCTACCTGGGCATCCGTGGCGACACTAGAGCTTTTGGAGAGGATATTACCCAGCTTATCGTACTGAGTACTCAGTACCCTGTCTCCCCCTACAACCAGGGAGGCGCTGGTTAGGCGGTTGAGGCCGTCATAACTAAAGTCTTCCTGCTTTTGCAGCACGTCAACACTGCTGTAGCTAAGGCGACCTTCCAGGGTTCCGTTAGAGCGCCATTGGTATTCATTGTTTTGAATTGCTCCCCCACCGGTTTTAATGGTTTCCAGGCGCCCGGTATCAGGGTTATAGGTGCGGGTGGTTACAAGACCGTTACCATAGGTCTCCTGCTCTACTTGCCCCCAGGCGTTCATGTTGTCAAACGTCTGCAGGGAATTGTTAATAGAAAGTCAGGATTTTTACGGATAAAAGGCCATAAAAATATAGGCACGAAAATAATCTTATTGGATTTTATTCAGTTTGTTTTAGTGTCAAAGCTGCGTAGAATTGACAGATATTTATCGACATTTTGGCCGTGATTGAGGCAGCCTGTATAGGCTAGCGACCAAAAGATCAAGATACCCAAGAGCTTTCTAAAAACCCATCTCTCAAAGGAGAACGGTAGCGTGACGTAAGAGTAAGTAAAAGGCGCTGACCCAAGGTGCTACCAACACCCGGGGCCAGCTAACCAAATTGATAAGCAACCTATCAAAGTGGCTCAGTGGATAATACGCTAGAAACCCGCTCGTCTTCAATAAAGTGGAGTAGATTCAGCAGCTTGCGGTGTGCCCTCAAGCTCTGGCAGCGTTGCGCCCGTCTTTTCTTCTTCTACCCCTACCGCTCTCGTGCACCGCCCTTCCTACGATACACATTAATTACCAAGCATTCCCCATGCGGAAGATCCGCACATAGTTTTAGTCCCTGTAGGAAATGTCCATGTTGATTTTAAAGCGCCGAACTGGCGAGAATTTGAGAATTGGAACCAATATCTCAGTTACCGTATTGGAGGTTAAAGGCAATCAAGTGAAGATTGGAATTAATGCTCCCAAATCCCTGTCAGTTTATCGCGAAGAAATTTATGTGCGTATCAAGAGGAGCAGAAAGTGAGAAACTGAACATGCCGGAAGGGCTGCCCTTTCGGCTGGATCACTATTTAGAACTAGTGGATTGGAGTGGTCGACATTTAGCTCCCAGAAAGTGGGGCTGTATTGCCTAATGCACGCCTCCTACAGTTAGTACTTCTCCCTCCGACCTGATCCCAGATTCATGGGTGTCCTGAAAACTTTCCAGCTACAATGATAGCGCATCTCTCTAATCTATGGGTGTCCTGAATTTATATGGCCAGCGTATCGCCGGCCTGCGCAAAGAACTGCGCATGACCCAGGTGCGGCTGGCAGAGTACTTAGGGATTTCCCAACAGCACATGCAATCCTTCGAGGCCGGGCGGCGCAAGGTGTCCGCTTCCATGCTGCCGAAGCTACTGCGGCAGGTTGAGCAGGTGGCCCTGCTGCCCAAGGCCAAGCAGAAGTTTGTCAGTGAGATGTTGGAGACTGTGATTCAGCAGGCTAGTCACTGACACACTCCGTCAGATATGACAAAGCCTCGGCAGATTGCTCTGCCGAGGCTTTGATAATTTCCATTCTAGGAAAGAAGACTATCGACTGCGATTACGAGACTCAATAGGCCTTATAGGAGCTAGCATATTGTCAACCCTCCAACCATTTTAATCACCCCCTCTTCGTCTTACGATAAATAAACCTAATGCACATAATACGTAGAGAACCAAGATAATTAGTGGTATCCAGCCAAGCTCCCCCAAATCACGTTTAAAGAAGAAAGAGGAATAAGTCACCAGACCCCAAAAACCAGTTAAGAAAAGCCCACTCTTAAATAAGTCCCGAACAAAATAGAATACAGTTTTCATCTACCAAAATGTTGGGCCACCCTCCTGATGAGAAATGACCACTCCCTCGCTATTCGTTACAGTAACGGCTGGGTATTTCACTAAACATTGGGGCTATCCACCCGGCTAATTCCCAGCCAATCCCTCAATACTTCTCCCTCTGGCGAGTCCAAAATTCATGGGATTCGCCCCCCAAGCGCAGCTTTTCAGTGTCTTACCGTGGCTTAACTCTAAATTGACAAGAAATATCCGCCAGTACAGGAACTTGTAACATTACTGGAGCATCGCTCTAATCTATGGGCGCCCTGAAATGTGCTTGTTTTAGAAATTAATATTTTTTCAGAGTTTCTTAGATTTCCTTTTTTCTAAAAAAAAGAAAATTACTGTCAATATAGATCCAACAATAACACCTCCTCCCGCCCACACCATTAAACTAGAATCAACGGTCCCTTTCTGCCCCAAAGCAAAACCGATAAATCCTAATAGACTGCACCAAAAAAGTAGCCTTTTAAGAAAAAGTCTATTCATTTAGTCCTCCCCTGTTATTATTCCAAGAATCAAGTAACATACGGGTAAATTCATACCCCAAGGATACACCTCAACCCATTGGTAAGAAAATATACGATTAGTGGTTCCAACCTCATAAATAATTTCAAACCGCCAGTACTCATTTAAACTATTGTAGAAATCTGAATCATAAAGTTGATCGATTAAGTATAGGGCTTGATCTCCACAACCATAACAACTAAGGCAAAACGGTAAACTACTTTCAAAATTATTCATTTGGAGCTAGTAGGCTGGAGTGGTCGACATTTAGCCCCTAGAAAGTGGGGTTGTATTGCCTGCACGCCTCCTATCCTCTAACGGCTGGGTATTTCACTAAACACTGGGGATACCCACCCGGCTAATTCCCAGCCAATCAGTTAATACCTCTCCCCCCGACCTGATCCCAGATTCATGGGTGTCCTGAAAACTTTTGGGATCACCGACAGGGCTTTGTTTGGGTGTTCAAAAACAGATCGTGAACGCCCTACGCTGTTGCCGAAGCGTTACGCAACCTGACGTGCACTTTGTCAGCTGTGTTTACTTTAAAAACGTCCTTGAAAACAGCTTTACTGAATTTAAATGCCGAATCAACATCCTTATCAAAATCCGCGAACAGAAACGTTAGCTCACCCTCACCACAAGAAAAATCTTCTCTAATGTTAAGATCAAAATTTTTACAGACATCTTTCACTCTGGAGTAATAGTATTTACTCCAACCTGCCTTAGGAAAAGCCAACTCAATTCCAAAATCTTCCTTACTTTTTATGTATTTGCTAAACTGGATAAACCGGCCTGTTTTCGAATGCTCTATTATTAAAACCCCTCCATCGAATCCTCTTGAAAGCAAATCAGAAATTGGCCTATGGAGTTGCCCTAACGTCCTTTTAGCCCCCTTCAAGGCTTCCTTTAGAAACCAGATTACAGTTATTACAAGCACTATAATTATGATCGATATTATAGTAACCATCATTAAAACCATCCCCCAATTGTGCCAATCAAATTACCTAATGCGTGACCAACATCTCCCGCCCTGCCAACAGGAGTGGCCCCCGTTACTCCTGTTGCCGAACCTTCAGCAAATTCTTGAGAAAACCCATTTGTAAATCGCCCTATAGGCGATATGGCAGCACCTGGATTTGCTTCGGTTGATAAATACTGACCTGTTTTGGGGTTATAAGGTTGTGGCTTTCCTCCAGCTCCCTTTTTAACAGGAAACTCCTTTCCAATCATTCTTTTCCAAAATTGCTTTGTGAAAAGCGCTCTGACTGCAGTAGGGCTTAGGGGCGGCCCAACACCCCAGGCTATGTCATATTCTTGTTCATGAAGTATTATTGTGTTGTCATTTCCCTTATGTGCAAAGACATCACCCCGAGGCCAGTCGTACCTTAATTTTCCATTTTCCCTAGAGCCATCAGCGAGTTAACAACCATTTTTCCCGGCGCCACTGGCTCTTCACCATTTTACCCCGACACGGGTTTTACCGTTGACCTGGCGCAGGCCCTCAAGGTCAGCACGGACGAGCTACTCGGCGTAAAGCCGGTGAAGAAGATCAAGCAGCCGGATTCCAGATTACTGTGGCGAATGCAGCAGATTGAGAAGCTGGACGCCGCCACCAAGCGGCAGGTGATTCAGGTAATCGATACGTTTATCGAGAATGCCAAGCTGAAGAAACAGGCTTGATAGGCCATAACGACAAAGCCCCGACCGCTTGCTCTGCCGGGGCTTTGATGGTTTTGCTTACTAAGCCATGAGGCTTAATGCCAACAACCTAACGATCTACCTTACGATAAGCCAAATAACAAAAAATAAAAGAAGGAACCCTAAAATTTTATAGTTTTTTACCTTTTTGGTAGCCTTATATTCTTCCACTGTTTTGCAAACAGGAGAAAGCAGAAAGAATTCCATAAAGTAGATCAGTAACCAGCTTCCACCCAAGATTAGTGTAAATAGGGGTAGGTTTCCTGATACCGTAGAAATCCAAAACATAAAAACAAGTGGAAGAGCAGCTATACAAAGACATAAATACAGATAAGAAAATTTATGTGGAGTCTGACAGTATGCTTGGCAACTCCTACACTGACACTCAAAGCCCGCTCTTATTAAAGCAGCCTTTACTCCCATACTTGAGCCACAATTACCACATTGAGAAGTAATAACACTCATTTTACGGATCCTCACCAAAAAGTGCACCTTCCACTAAATGATTCAACTGTACTCCAGAGCCGTAGACTTGTGAGGCTCGCAATGCACCACCACTATACCCCATGATTGTCAAACCAATTCCATAAGGCGATGTGTGATATGACATTCATACTCCTAGGCCAATTCTCCCTGCCAAATAAGATTGAACAGAATCACTGTTCACCTGGGCGTGGTAGGCTGCGCTAATCGCATAATTTACATCAGCCCTTACATTGGGATCGTGAATATAGTCATAAAGAGCTGTTCCCATCCGGCCAGCATCATCATGTGCCAGTTGGTGGACCATTGCACACTCGGAAGATCCAGCTGCTGCACACGCTTTTGAATACCAATAAACCACACCATATCCGGCAACATGCCCTATATCACACACTAGAGACTTCGCCCCCCTGAAAAAGTTTTCAATCATATTTCTCTTTTGTGCATACATTTTTAAGGAATTTTTTACAACCTTTTTATTGCATTCCAAAACATAGATACAGAAAATATGAACAACCCAATATTGAAACCATACATATATACCACCCATAAAATGGCATTGTCAGATATTGGCTTCTTATACCCTAAATCTATGGATTCAACTTCAGGGAGGTAAAACCTTAAGATAACAGAGGCGAACAACAAAACAGAGCCGAGCAAGCCAAAGATAGAAAAATAACTTCTAGATGTACGCACCCAATAGATACCTCCAGCTAAAATTATTAACGCCGTTAAAAAGTGTGAAATAAAGCTAATTTTTTCCAATAAATACCACATAAGTCCCTCTATTGATTTCCCTGATTTGCCCTTAACTCTGTAACAAAATCAGAAGGCCCTATCCCAAAATACCTCTCTAACAAACCTGGTGAAGGATCCACTGTAAATGACTCTATCCTATCTGCATGAGTAGACAGTTCTCCGCTTGATGTAACCGTTGTTTTCAAAACTGCACCATACACATTTTTACTATTACTCGGTGCATAAAAAGAACAGCTTCCTTCACTATTTGAACAACTATACAGAGCTATTTTGCGCCCATCATCCGTATACCCTTTCCCCGGCCATTTAGGGTGATCGGAAGGAGCTGTTGCCCCTCCTGTTCCATTTGCTTTGCAGGTGACAACCCCTGCTCCACATTGCTGAGGAAGTTTACTCTGGCTCTTTTGTGCATTATTCCCGTCCTTATCAACCGTAACCGAAACACAACCCGACCCCTTATCTTCCTTTTCACAATCAAATTCACTCGGCTCATTCTCTTGCTTTTCCTTCAGCATCGTGACAATAGCATTCCCCGATAAAGGGGGGGCCGTCCCCCCACTTATTGCATCAATTGCTGATAAACTTTTTACTGTTTTAGCACCTGTGACCTGAGTTCCTGTAACAGAGACTTCACTTTCCGTGCCGCCATCGCCATCGCCATCGCCATCGCCATCGCCAGAATCCTGTCCTTCATCAATAGGATCTACGTCCTCATCCTCGTCAGCCACCGCAAACCCACTAGGATCAGTAAAACTCAACGGATTATTAAACACATAGCTATACCGATTCCAGTTTTGACTATAAGTCGGTGCCTTGACTATCGGGTCTGGGCTGAGGAAGCGGCCCAGGGTGGGGTCGTAGATGCGGCCATTCATATGGATCAGGCCAGTCCTGTCCAGATGCTCATGGCCCGTGTAACCGCGCTTGGTAGTTAGCCCTTGTACTGCAAGCAACTCCTGCAAACCCTGTTGATCCAGGTCAGTACTCCAGTCTGTCTGGCGACGGCTGCCATCCGGGTTAAATGAAAGATCCAGAATCTCCAATCCCGCTTCATCTGTTATTTTCTCAATGGAACCCAGGTGATCCCGGTGCAGATACTGGTACTCGCCACTGGTTCCAATAAGGTCGGTAATGGCAATATGCTGCACATTGCCGGCCAATTGGGTTTTTTCAATCGTGAGAAGACTGGCATCTGCGGGAATCTGCTCCTGGTAGCTGCCCACGATAAAGGCCTTCTCTGTTTGGAGCTGGCCATCTTCCATCCAGCTGCTTTCCCGGTAGAAGCGCTGGCCATCTGGGCCATATTGGAAGCGATCCCTGGCAGTGGGAGTTGCGTCACTTTGGCTCCCGCCCAGCACACTATCCTCGAACGGCTGGGTATTTCACTAAACACTGGGGCTATCCACCCAGCTAATTCCCAGCCAATCAGTTAATACTCCTCCCTCCGACCTGATCCCAAATTCATCGGCTCCCTGAAAAGTTTTACCGTGGCTTAACTCTAAATTGGTAGAGATTATCCGCCAGTGCAGGCAACTGCAATATTGTCGTTGGAGCTTCATTCCAATCTATGGGTGTCCTGAAAAATGTTCCATCCTGAAAAATGGAAAAAATGCTCACGGCATAGTTGCTAAATCTGGACATTTATTGGGCTATCACTTCGGCGACACCACTCGTAATAGCTACTCTTATTTACCTGCATCACCCGGCAGAGCAACCTAACTGGAAAGCTGCCTTTTCTGCTTCTTGATAAATTCGTACTTTATTTCACTTCTTTCGCAAAGAAGGCGCTAGCCTTTTTTAGGATTTCCTTCTCCATCCGCAACTGCTTTACTTCACGTCGCAGCAGGTCCAGTTCAGCTCGCTCGTCCGTATCCAATCTTACTCCGCTCTCTTCCTGCTCCAGCTCCTTAATCCAGCGTCGCAGATTGTTAGCCGTGGTTCCTGCAGCCTTGGAAATCGAATACCTTGCTCCGAGACAAGAGCTACGGCATCTTTCTTGAACTCCGGCTTGAATTTCCGGCGTGTACCTTTTTTGTCATACTTCACTTGGTAGTTTTACCATCTTAACGAAGTGTCCGGAAGTATTAGACCACTACATATTATTTATACAGGCTCAATGCCCCCCAATTTGGGTTAATTAAATCATTTCCATCCCAGCGGATAATTTCCAACTCTAAAAGTCGATCATTCTCATCGGCATAGAGCAAAACAGACAACTCTCCGCCATCTTCATCAGTCAGCTTACCTTCAACTTCATATGGATGCTGACCTCTATATTGAGGCCTCTCATAACCAAGTATGTCGAAACTAACTCTAGACCCATCAGAAGTCCGGGATTCCACACGGGCATTTTTTAAATCAGCACGCAATTGGTCTCCATTTTTTCGATTAAGTTGACTAGAGATCGCCAGTATTAAATTCTTTTCATTGTCAGAAAGTAAAAAGTTCATATTTATTTTACAGGAAAGATAGTCCCAACATTTACAGAGCCATTTGGTAACATCATAGCTCTATACTCTACCAATACGCCACCAATGGTTGTTCTTCCGGCAAATGGAGCATTAGGCGTTAGGTGTGTTGTCAATGAAGTGCTATTTAAGCGCTTCAAGCTGCTGGAGACTTTTGATGATCAAGACAAGGACACGGTGATTCGGGTGATCGATGCGATTATCGCCCATCGCCAGGTGGAACATGCCATGCGGCCATTGGAGCGCTAACTACTGATAGTTAGCACTCCAATTTTCCTACTGGGCAGAGAAGCCAGATTTATGGCTTGATTTATACTGATAGATAAAATTCTCGAACTTCACAAAATCAGCAACCGTATTTAAGGATACGGTGATTCGGGTGATTGATGCGATTATCGCTCAGCGTCAGGTCGAACATGCCATGCGGCCATTGGAGCGCTAACTACTGGTAGTTAGCGCTCTAGGTTTCTTATTTTTTGGGGGGGCAAAAATCAATTCCCCAAGTATAAAAAGTAAGCTTGCCCGGGCGTTTTACAATTTCTATATATTGAGTTCAAGCCTTCTCAAAAAGACTCTTATACCATTTTCTTGACGCATCATCCTTCAACCAATCTACAACATCATCAACAAAATGCGGCTCTGGTGTGATGTCCTTCCTGTTTAACTCTCGGTCAGAAAAATCAAAGGAGAAAATAAGTTTTTCCCCATCCAGCAGGCTAAAGCTCTTCTCAGCTTTAGACTTCTGTTCCACCTTAGCACTAAAGGAGGGCTCGCTTACATCGTACCAGCAATTTTTAAATAATAAAAAAAGCTTATTTTTTATCACAATTAACGCAAACAGCCTTCCATTCAGTTTTATTCCATATCCATCCTTCTTCTTTAAAGAAAAAAATCTTCTTTTCACACTTTCCGCACCCTTACTAACCTCAAAAGAGATACAAGGGCAGTGAGCATTTTTAATTAGATATAAGTCAGACATTAATCACCCACCGGAGCTGTACCCAAAGTTCCAATCACTCCAAGACCGCCAAAAACTGCATCATACCCAGGATTAGAGCGGCCAAGTTTTGAGACTGCTAAAGAGTAATTACCACCAGCCCTAGCCCAATAATATGAGGGGTTAAATTTAGGTACACGATATAGAAAGCCAAAACTCATAACTTTTAAGGTATCCCTACCTATAGAGTTGATTGCGAAATTGGTATAAGTACTTGGCCCCGCTCTTGCCGCAAGACTAAACATTGAATAGCCAGCAGAGACACCCACACGAACGCCACCTAAGAACATTAATTCAGGAGCACTAGGCTTAGCCATACCTGTAGCTAAAGGATTAATTAACGTCCCAGTATTAGAATCAAAACTATAGGCTGTCGTACCATCTGCGCTAACTGTGTTACCAAACGGTCCGACCTCAACGGTAACCGGAATACCATTTTCATCAAAATAGGTTCCTGGCACTGGAGAAAAATTACCGGTCGGCCCCTTTTGTGCACCACCTCCGAATTGTCCACCTCCTCCTAAAACCCCCAATGCCATTGATGCCGGGATGCCAGACAGATTACTCTGCACCTGAACCTCATCCAATGAAAACTCAGGCGCCTGGAAGCCCGCAATAGTTGATGCCGTAATCTCGGACTTAAGCTGTTCCTTATAGTTCTTTTCCATCTCAGAATCCCATAACGATATCAAATTATGGGCTGCCATAACGTAAGTGCTTCCATTGATCGTGACACTACCAACAACTGTGCCTGGCCCATACGCATTACCAGTCACTGAGACATCCCAGCCATCTGATGATTCACTTCCCCCGTCAGCCGTCCGCCCCTCATTTTTTGGCTTGGTCGTATCCTCTTTCTTGTCCTTCGCAGAAAAACCACTAGGATCAGTAAAACTCAACGGATTATTAAACACATAGCTATACCGATTCCAGTTTTGACTATAAGTCGGTGCCTGGACTATCGGGTCTGGACTGAGGAAGCGGCCCAGGGTGGGGTCGTAGATGCGGCCATTCATATGGATCAGGCCAGTCCTGTCCAGATGCTCATGGCCCGTGTAACCGCGCTTGGTAGTTAGCCCTTGTACTGCAAGCAACTCCTGCAAACCCTGTTGATCCAAGTCAGCACCCCAGTCTGCCTGGCGACGGCTGCCATCCGGGTTAAATGAAAGATCCAGAATCTCCAATCCCGCTTCATCTGTTATTTTCTCAATGGAACCCAGGTGATCCCGGTGCAGATACTGGTACTCGCCACTGGTTCCAATAAGGTCGGTAATGGCAATATGCTGTACATTGCCGGCCAATTGGGTTTTTTCAATCGTGAGAAGACTGGCATCTGCGGGAATCTGCTCCTCGTAGCTGCCCACGATAAAGGCCTTCTCTGTTTTGAGCTGGCCATCTTCCATCCAGCTGCTTTCCCGGTAGAAGCGCTGGCCATTTGGGCCATATTGGAAGCGATCCCTGGCGGTGGGAGTTGCGTCACTTTGGCTCCCGCCCAGCACAATTTCAGTGGGTAGTTGCCGCGCGTTCCAGCTGATCCATTTATCGTCACCGGTGGCAGCATCATAGTGCTCAATCGCACCGTTCGCATCGTAGTAGAGGCTTTGTGAAATACCATTGATCGTGACATTACTCACGGCGTTGGGACCGGCATTTCCAAACTCCCCATACTGGTAGTCCGCTACCTGGGCATCCGTGGCGACGCTAGAGCTTTTGGAGAGAATATTACCCAGCTTATCGTACTGAGTGCTCAGTACCCTGTCTCCCCCTACAGCCAGGGAGGCGCTGGTTAGGCGGTTGAGGCCGTCATAAGTAAAGTCTTCCTGTTTTTGCAGCACATCAACACTGCTGTAGCTAAGGCGACTTTCCAGGGTTCCGTTAGAGCGCCATTGGTATTCATTGTTTTGAATTGCTCCCCCACCGGTTTTAATGGTTTCCAGGCGCCCGGTATCAGGGTTATAGGTGCGAGTGGTTACAAGACCGTTACCATAGGTCTCCTGCTCTACCTGCCCCCAGGTATTCATGTTGTCAAACGTCTGCAGGGAATTGTTAATAGAAAATCGAGATTCTTATGGAAAGAAGACTATAAAAATATAGGCACGAAAATAATCTTATTGGATTTTATTCAGTTTGTTTTAGTGTCAAAGCTGCGTAGAATTGACAGATATTTTTCGATATTTTGGCCGTGATTGAGGCAGTCTGTATAGGCTAGCGACCAAAAGATCAAGAGACCCAAGAGCTTTCTAAAAACCCATCTCTCAAAGGAGAACGGTAGCGTGACGTAAGAGTAAGTAAAAGGCGCTGACCCAAGGTGGACCAACACCAGGGGCCAGCTAACCAAATTGATATCGAACCTATCAAAGTGGCTCAGTGGATAATACGCTAGAAACCCGCTCGTCTTCAATAAAGTGGAGCAGATTCAGCAGCTTGAAGAGATTCTTCAAGCTCTGGCAGCGTTGCGTCCGTCTTTTCTTCTTCTACCCCTACCGCTCTCGTGCACCGCCCTTCCTACGATACACATTACTTACCAAGCATTCTCCATGCGGAAGATCCGCACATAGTTTTAGTACCTGTAGGAAATGTCCATGTTGATTTTAAAGCGCCGAACTGGCGAGAACTTGAGAATTGGAACCAATATCTCAGTTACCGTATTGGAGGTTAAAGGCAATCAAGTGAAGATTGGGATTAATGCTCCCAAATCCCTATCCGTTTACCGCGAAGAAATTTATGTGCGTATCAAGAGGAGCAGAAAGTGAGAAACTGAACATGCCAAAAGGGCTGCCCTTTCGGCTGGATCACTATTTAGAGCTAGTGGATTGGAGTGGTCGACATTTAGCCCCTAGAAAGTGGGGCTGTATTGCCTAATACATGCCTCCTATCCTCGAACGGCTGGGTATTTCACTAAACACTGGGGCTGTCCACCCAGCTAATTCCCAGTCAATCAGTTAATACTCCTCCCTCCGACCTGATTCCAGATTCATGGGTATCCTGAAAACTTTTTCTAAGCCGGTGAAGAAGATCAAGCAACCGGATTCCAGATTGCTACGACGGGTGCAAAAGATTGAGAAGTTGGACGCCGTCACCAAGCGGCAGGTAATTCAGGTGCTCGATACGTTTATCGAGAATGCCAAACTGAAGAAACAAGCTTGGTAGGCTATAACGACAAAGCCCTGGCAGATTACTCTGCCGGGGCTTTGATGGTTTTAAGGGCCAATTGTCAGCAGATATGACCGGCACCCTAATCAAGGCATCACATAAACTTTGTTTTTTTTGCTACAAAGAAAATTATGCTAGAGATCACCCACAACACCAAAATTATGAGAGGAATCCAACCGAACCTCCCCAATTCCACCCTAAAAAAATAGACTGAATAGGTTACCAACCCAAAAAAGCCGCTTAAGAAAAACCTAAAGGAAAAAAGCTCTCTCAAAAAAACTAATATAGATTTCATGATTATCAAAACCCTGGTGAACCTTGCTGCCTTTCGACAATAATTCCCTCACTATTAACAATAGTTTGCGTAATAATAAGGTTATCAAGGCCGCTATCATTGTGGAACGCTGTTACGAAATCAGCCCTAATTTCCTGGATAATCGTGTCTCCTACCTGTAAAGCATAACCAACCTGAGTATCAACAAAGATCCCTTTAACTGTAGCGCCACCCGCTAGTGCTGTACCCCCAAGCCCTCCTATAGCACCACCAAGCAAACTTAATGCAGTCGTCTTCACTGCGGTGCGCATATTGTTCTGTGACTGGTGATCTGCTATTTCCTCTCGAGATGTGAATGTTTGTGAGCGAATTACGCACAAATCAGAATTACATTTCAGTTTCTCAAAGTAGCCACCAACAGTATTCACCTTTTGTGCATTATTACCATTCGCATCCACTGTAATTGAAACACAACCACCATTTTGGGTGCACTCCTCCTTTTCCTCCTCCTCATCTTTCTCATCTTCTTCATTCGTAGAAGTCCAGGAAAGCTCCGGAAGGAAAATATCAAGTGGATTAGCCAGCACCATCTTTCCATTATTATCAATTACGTACGTTGTAACAAGGATCGTAGGACTGCTAAGTGGCTCCCCTACGACTGTCACCTCTTCCATATTGCCGCTAGAATCCTGTCCTTCATCAATAGGATCTACGTCCTCATCCTCGTCAGCCACCGCAAACCCACTAGGATCAGTAAAGCTCAACGGATTATTAAACACATAGCTATACCGATTCCAGTTTTGACTATAAGTCGGTGCCTGGACTATCGGGTCTGGGCTGAGGAAGCGGCCCAGGGTGGGGTCGTAGATGCGGCCATTCATATGGATCAGGCCAGTCCTGTCCAGATGCTCATGGCCCGTGTAACCGCGCTTGGTAGTTAGCCCTTGTACTGCAAGCAACTCCTGCAAGCCCTGTTGATCCAGGTCAGCACCCCAGTCTGTCTGGCGACGGCTGCCATCCGGGTTAAATGAAAGATCCAGAATCTCCAATCCCGCTTCATCTGTTATTTTCTCAATGGAACCCAGGTGATCCCGGTGCAGATACTGGTACTCGCCACTGGTTCCAATAAGGTCAGTAATGGCGATATGCTGTACATTGCCGGCCAGCCTGGTTTTTTCAATCGTGAGAAGACTGGCATCTGCGGGAATCTGCTCCTGGTAGCTGCCCACGATAAAGGCCTTCTCGGTTTGGAGCTGGCCATCTTCCATCCAACTGCTTTCCCGGTAGAAGCGCTGGCCATCTGGGCCATATTGGAAGCGATCCCTGGCGGTGGGAGTTGCGTCACTTTGGCTCCCGCCCAGCACACTATCCTCGAACGGCTGGGTATTTCACTAAACACTGGGGCTATCCACCCAGCTAATTCCCAGCCAATCAGTTAGTACTTCTCCCTCCGACCTGATCCCAGATTCATGGGTGTCCTGAAAACTGGCGAGTCCAAAATTCATGGGATTCGGCCCCCAAGCACAGCTTTTCAGTGTTTTACCGTGGCTTAAATCTAAATTGGTAGAGTTTATCCGCTAGTGCAGGCAGCTGTAATATTGTTGGAGCCTCACTTCAATCTATGAGTGTCCTGACAATTCGCGTGCTAGACCTTATCGGGCAGAGGGCTTTCACCTCCAATCTTTTGCCGATTTAGCTCGGCGCACTGGATGTCCTGAAAACTTTTCAGCTAATCATATCAATCTGCACCGAAGTTAATATGACTAAGGCGAAGGGTACGTCAGGCCAACAGCAAAAAAGCCCCAGCTTGAAGACTGGGGCGTTGGATATGTATTAGGCATTACTTATTTATGAGCATCTTTTCTATAAATTGAGCTTCCCTTGATTTTATCGCTTTGGAACCCCTGTTATTCGGTGCTTATGAGCACCAAAAAAGTAATTTTTAGAGGTGCCCTTCAAATAAACATTGAAGCGATCACGCCCACCAAGCCAAGAATAAAAAAGAGAGTTCTCTGGATATCATGGGTTCCTTTTATCAACTCATCTGTATAGGTTGGCAGCTTGATCACATCTCCTGTTAAATAGGGAACCACAAACCAATAGGTGCTCGTTAATACAATAAAAAGGGCCACTAAAAAAGCCTCAGCTCCTCCATTTTCAAATCGAAAAGTTCTGAAACCTATAAAACAAGCAATAATAACAACCCAGGTCGTTCTTTTTATTTGCATGAAAAACAATCCTGCTCAACAACATACTTGGAAGAATTTGAAGTAATAACTCCGGCTGCGTTAATGACGCTATCCTGCATCTTGAACGACTCCTCCATAAATCTAACCGTTGTTTTACCTGCGAGTATGCCTGTTAGGGTTATGCCTGCCTCACCAAAATCGCCATTTATCGACTGATAAATAAGTTGACCATAATCTTTATAGTCAAGAGGAGCACGCAACATCTTGTATGGAATTGACAGTCCGTCAAGGGACAGATTTATGCCTTGCCTTAAATCTTGAGTTTCTTCGCTGTTCCACCACTGAGGAAATTCATTTCCTATAATTTTAAACGGATTCAAGCTCTTTTGTGCATCATTACCATTCGCATCCACTGTAATTGAAACACAACCACCATTTTGGGTGCACTCCTCCTTTTCCTCCTCCTCATCTTTCTCATCTTCTTCATTCGTAGAAGTCCAGGAAAGCTCCGGAAGGAAAATATCAAGTGGATTAGCCAGCACCATCTTTCCATTATTATCAATTACGTACGTTGTAACAAGGATCGTAGGACTGCTAAGTGGCTCCCCTACGACTGTCACCTCTTCCATATTGCCGCTAGAATCCTGTCCTTCATCAATAGGATCTACGTCCTCATCCTCGTCAGCCACCTCAAACCCACTAGGATCAGTAAAACTCAACGGATTATTAAACACATAGCTATACCGATTCCAGTTTTGACTATAAGTCGGTGCCTGGACTATCGGGTCTGGGCTGAGGAAGCGGCCCAGGGTGGGGTCGTAGATGCGGCCATTCATATGGATCAGGCCAGTCCTGTCTAGATGCTCATGGCCCGTGTAACCGCGCTTGGTAGTTAGCCCTTGTACTGCGAGTAACTCCTGCAAACCCTGTTGATCCAGATCCGCACCCCAGTCTGTCTGGCGACGGCTGCCATCCGGGTTAAATGAAAGATCCAGAATCTCCAATCCCGCTTCATCTGTTATTTTCTCAATGGAACCCAGGTGATCCCGGTGCAGATACTGGTACTCGCCACTGGTTCCAATAAGGTCGGTAATGGCGATATGCTGTACATTGCCGGCCAATTGGGTTTTTCAATCGTGAGAAAGACCGAGAGCGAACACCCACCGGCCAACCTGTTGGTAGACCTGGCGCAGGCCCTCAAGGTCAGTACGGACGAGCTACTCGGTGTTAAGCCGGTGAAGAAGATCAAGCAGCCGGATTCCAGATTGCTGCGACGGATGCAGCAGATTGAGAAGCTGGACACCGCCACCAAGCGGCAGGTGATTCAGGTGATCCATACGTTTATCGAGAATGCCAAACTGAAGAAGCAGGCTTGATAGACCATAGTGACAAAGCCCCGGCAGATCGCTCTGCCGGGGCTTTGATGGTGTGTTTGCTTGTTCAAATCAATTCAGTGCTATACCAAGAGCCATAGCCGCAACAAACAACCCCATTGTGATATACGGTATTATTCGAGCCAACAATTTAATCCATTTAGAATCATCAGATCTCAGGACTTTAAAATATCTCTCTTGTTGAACCTCGTCCCACCGGTAAAACTTAATAATTAAAAAAGTATTCAACCCTATAAAAGTTATCATTATCAAGAAAACTTTAATTCGTGAAGCTTCAAATATTTGCATCATCCCAGAATTAACCAATGAGGAAAGCAAAAAGCTCGCAGACATCAAGTTAAGCCCTATTAACGTCGATATCTGGATTGCAGCTAGCACTTTTGATGCGTCCTGACCCTCTCCTTTTTTCAAATACTCATGGTGGATATTTCCAAATAAAACAAAAAATACACTAGAGACTTCTTTCATTTTACGCCCTATGGGTTATGCGGATTGGAGTGGTAGTCCTGATTAACATAAAACCCAATCCCGCCTACAGCAGTTCCAACAGACCACGCAAACATCAACGCTCCCATAAATCCATCAACGGCATACTTTCTGGCATCTCGATAATTGCCAAAACTCATTGATCCATAGTAAGAGTAAGCCGAGACTCTATAACCCGCCGCTCCCAATGCATTCCCACCATATTTTAGATACTTCGCACCTTGGAGTTTAGTCCCATAGCTATACATCCCTATATATTCATATTTTATTGGTGTGAGCGGAAGCCTTTGGTTCCAGCTAGCCATAAAAGTTTTATTCCCTGCAAGAGTGACACCAGCCACGGTAGATAGAGTCGACCCAACAGTAAGTGGATCTTCATGAGGTTGCGGATAAATAGGATTATTCATATTGGGAGAAGAGCTTACAGGCAAACCTGCACAAGCCATTGGTACAGTACAACCACCGCCCTTTTGTGCAAATGTCGTGATTTATAAGGAAGCCACTATCTTTAAGTGCCCGTTAGATTCTTTATAAATCTTTAATCCGCACTTGAATGAACCTAAAAACCATGTCCCACAGGCAATCCAATATTCAGCATCACATCCCTTCAAAAGGAATACATCTTGAATATCTGACACTTTCCAACGTAACTTACCTTTAAATAGATTATTATTTTGTATATCTAAAACCTTTATATTATTATTTTCCGCCCAAGACTTAATTTCTTTTCTAAAGTAATTAGACCTTATTAACAATGCTATATACGGAAGTGCCCCAAACGTTACAAATAAAAATAAAATCAGATTAGTTCCCCATGTAGGGTTATAAATATAGGCTAATTTTCCCAAGCTAACAGATATAATTAAAACTAAAATTAATCTCATTTTTATAACTCCAACGCTATAAAGTCTCTCAAAGATGGCGTAACAAAGTTTAAAGCTCCTCGTTCACCCATGGCCACTCCTCCCCCGACCCCTAGACCAGCCCCCAGAAATCCACCAGCAGAAATCGCACCATTCGCGTAATCTACGGCATATGATCCTGCTGGCCCACCAACATCCCACGGAATTGCCACAAATCCAATGACTGTACGACTTGAGGATGTAGAAAACCCAGACTCCAACTGAGTAGGGGATTTGCCAAAGCTTCTTCCACTAGTAGCAACACCACCAATCCCTATTGCTGCAGCAAATGCACCAGAAAGCTGAAAATAGGCTTTTGAGTTAAGTAAATCATTTGGATCAATGGATAAACCAATTGCACCACTACCTTCCAGGCAAAAAAGAATATCGCAACCAATTAGAGAACCACTTAGCAACCCTAATTGGACTGCTCCACCTGAACTTATCAAGTTACTCAATCCATCAGTCAGGCCACGCCAATGATCGCTAAAAGATCCACCTAGCTTTTGTGCAGAATGCTATTTACATAACTTTCGATTTTATACTCGGTCTAATCAAACTGTAAAAGATCACCATTGAGCAAACAACTAACACATCAATTACTAATGGATCACTCAATCTAAGAATCCAGAATATAGGAATAAAGACACCAAAAGGTAGCCAAAGATTATATAAACACCTATTCGAAGAAAACCGCACCCTCCCTAACATAAAACAAGCCAAGAAATCAATTACTAATAGTAAGGCCCAATAATATAGAAAGTGTGTAAACTTCAATGACCCAACCCAGGCCAAAATATCATACATGTTCAATACCTACTTCCCTGAGCAGTTGGAGAAATTGAAATAAAAAATCTCATATATCCAGCCAAAAGATAAATTACAGTTATTATTAATACATCCTAACTACTAACATCGATAATCATCAAGTATCAATCCCGGTGCTGGGATACCAAGCGGCAGATCAGTCAAATTAAAAACCCCCGCTGGGGTTACTAGCGGGGGTTTTAATGGATGCCTAGAAATGACTACACGGTAAAAACAAAAAATCTTCTTAAGGAGCAAGCAAGGTAAATATACAAATAAATATGCTCAGCAGGAAATATATAAATCTATACAAATCATCCTTACCCTTAACTAATATGTGGGTATAAGAGGGTATCTGTATGTTTGCCCCAAATATGTACGGAATTATAAATCCAGCCATCACTAGACCATATACTATTCCACCAACGAAAGTACCTAGGCTCCAGAGATCTGAGAATAATATCCTCCCAAGCAGAAAAACCACTATAGAAGCCATCCAAAAGTAAACTTTATTTTTCATTACAACTCAAACAATCCTGCTGCAAAATATAATTAGTGCTTTTATCTACTCCAACACCGACGGCACTTTGTAGCATCTTAGGGCTTTTGGTCAGATCAGTTAATAATGTTACCGTACCTTTCCCCGCCAACAATGAGGCGGTATCAACACCAACTTGTCCATAATCACCCTGACTCAAGCTATCTATGATAGAAATTGCTGTTTTTACATCTAAAGCAACTGCCAGTCCCTTAAAAGGAATACTTGCAATGTCAGCACTCGCCTGCATTCCTACTCTTAAATCTTTAGTCTCTTCGCTGCTCCACCACTGAGGAAATTCATTTCCTATAATTTTAAACGGATTCAAGCTCTTTTGTGCAGACAGATCTATCTGCACCTGAACACCATCCAATGAAAACTCAGGCGCTCGGAAGTCTGCAATAGTCGATGCTATCATCTCAGATTCCAGCTGTTCTTTGTATCTTTTTTCCCGATCAGCACTCCATGTCGATATCAGATTATGGGCTGCCATATAATAAGTATTTCCACCGAACGTGACACTGCCTGTGTAGATACCCGGCCCATATGAGTTGCCAGTTACAACAATATCCCAACCATCAGAAGAACCGTTATCTCCATCAGAGGAACCGTTTCCACCATCAGAAGTCTGCCCCTCATTTTTTGGCTTGGTCGTATCCTCTTTCTTGTCCTTCGCAGAAAAACCACTAGGATCAGTAAAGCTCAACGGATTATTAAACACATAGCTATACCGATTCCAGTTTTGACTATAAGTCGGTGCCTGGACTATCGGGTCTGGGCTGAGGAAGCGGCCCAGGGTGGGGTCGTAGATGCGGCCATTCATATGGATCAGGCCAGTCCTGTCCAGATGCTCATGGCCCGTGTAACCGCGCTTGGTAGTTAGCCCTTGTACTGCGAGTAACTCCTGCAAACCCTGTTGATCCAGATCCGCACCCCAGTCTGTCTGGCGACGGCTACCATCCGGGTTAAATGAAAGATCCAGAATCTCCAATCCCGCTTCATCTGTTATTTTCTCAATGGAACCCAGGTGATCCCGGTGCAGATACTGGTACTCGCCACTGGTTCCAATAAGGTCGGTAATGGCGATATGCTGTACATTGCCGGCCAATTGGGTTTTTTCAATCGTGAGAATACTGGCATCTGCGGGAATCTGCTCCTCGTAGCTGCCCACGATAAAGGCCTTCTCTGTTTTGAGCTGGCCATCTTCCATCCAGCTGCTTTCCCGGTAGAAGCGCTGGCCATTTGGGCCATACTGGAAGCGATCCCTGGCGGTGGGAGTTGCGTCACTTTGGCTGCCGCCCAGCACAATTTCAGTGGGTAGTTGCCGCGCGTTCCAGCTGATCCATTTGTCGTCACCGGTGGCAGCATCATAGTGCTCAATCGCACCGTTCGCATCGTAGTAGAGGCTTTGTGAAATACCATTGATCTTTACATTACTCACGGCGTTGGGACCGGCATTTCCAAACTCCCCATACTGGTAGTCCGCTACCTGGGCATCCGTGGCGACACTTGAGCTTTTGGAGAGGATATTACCCAGCTTGTCGTACTGAGTACTCAGTACCCTGTCTCCGCCTACAACCAGGGAGGCGCTGGTTAGGCGGTTGAGGCCGTCATAAGTAAAGTCTTCCTGTTTTTGCAGCACATCAACACTGCTGTAACTAAGGCGACTTTCCAGGGTTCCGTTAGAGCGCCATTGGTATTCATTGTTTTGAATTGCTCCCCCACCGGTTTTAATGGTTTCCAGGCGCCCGGTATCAGGGTTATAGGTGCGAGTGGTTACAAGACCGTTACCATAGGTCTCCTGCTCTACTTGCCCCCAGGCGTTCATGTTGTCAAACGTCTGCAGGGAGTTATTGCCGGCAGCGTCGCTGCTGAGACTTTGCATATAACCCCGATCACTATAGTGATAATGGGCCTCAACGCTATTGGGGTAAGTTACTTTGTTTGTACGGCCATAGTTATCATAACCATACTGGTGCTGATAATTACGGCTGACACCACCGGCCAATAACTGGGTGCTTATACCATCTAACTTGCTATCAGACTGGTAGCTATACTCCTCGTAAAAAACCTGTGACCCGTTTTCAGTGTAGGCACGACTTTGCAGGCCACCCTTGGCATTGGCGGCGTCATAATACCACTTCGCAAGCCCATCGTTATCCTGCTGCTCCAGCAAGCGGCCCAGCTGGTCGTACAGGAAAGTAATACTCTGACCTTTATTATCGGTCTGCCTATCCAGCTCACCAAAGGCATTGTAACTGCTGCTGACGGTGCCTAAATTCGGGTCCTGGAGGCTGGTGCGGAAGCCGGCGTAGTCAAATACAAAGCTGGATTCAATATTGCGACTGTCACCGGTGACCTTAACGGTTTTTGGGAGGCCCGTGGCGTAGTAGGTATAGTCAGTGACTACTGCTTCGCCAGTGGCATCGTCGATGGTACGGGCCAGTTCGCCATTTAGGTTATAGTAATTCTCCCGAACCTGGCTCGTGGTAGCAGTGCTGCCCAGCACAGACTCCGTCACACTGACTTTTACCTGCTTGGTACTGCCAAAATTCACTGCGTAGTCAATTTCTACGGTGCTGCCATCCGCCCTTTCAACTCGATCCAAGCGATTACGCAGATCATACTCATAACCGACTAGCGGTTTTTCACCATCGACAGCCACTAAATCCTGTGCGAAGAAAGGTGCAGTCTCCGAAACAAGGCGGCCCTGGGTATCATACTTGAGCTCGCGACGAGACACGTTATAGCCTGAGAAAGCCTGAATATCTTGCTGTACCAATCGGCCCAGTTGATCGTAGTAGTACTCTGACACTGGGGTAATTGGCGAGTCAGTTTGCACCCAATAAGGCACTTCAATCCCCCCGACCGTGGGGCAGAGACTATGGCAGAAATTGTAACTGGTGCTAAACATTACATTATCGGCATTAGTACGCTCCACTTCCCTACCGAAAGGATCGTACTGAATACTCGTAGATTGATTATTCGCATCCGTAACTCGGGTAACGCTGCCGAAGCGATTGTCATATCCCAAGGTTATGTTGTGGCTAAGGCTGTTACTGAGACTGGTTGGATAGCGAGCATCATCAAAGGCACCCTCTACCGTAGTACTGCGGGTCTGGGTTCCACTGCCATTAATTGTGGAATCGATTTTTCCTGTGGCAGTTTCATTTGTCACATTGCCGTAGGCATCGTAACTATAGGAAACCACCATCTGGTATTGAGCATCACCGGGGTAGCGTGTAATGGTCTCAACTCGGTTGGTATTGGCGTAAGGCGTCATGGTGCTGCTGACTTCCTGATCCGCCTTTCCGGCGACATCACCACTGAAGTGACGCTGTTCCTGAGCGCTGGCAAACCCTATTAGCCATTGACCGCTGACACGATTCTCTAACAGGGTTGCACTTTCCACACTCCGCTGGGTGTCGCTATAGCTCGTTACCGGTAAAACCTCACCCCAAACACTCTGTGCATCACTGAACTGGACACCACCCACAATACGGGTAGTACTCAGGTTGCCACTTACCAAGTCTCCGAGATCTCCATAAGAGGTTGTCTGCGGAACACTATCGGTCAAGGTATATCCGATATTCTCGCCCCCCTCTACAATTGTGCTCAGGCTCTGAGCAACATAAGGGACATAAGTGGTACTGCTGCCAGCAGCCAATTCCAGTGCATCATGGCTGAACCGTTGACTGGTCAACAATTCGCCAAAGTAGTTGATATGGTATTGGACCTGCCGGGCCATTTTCCCCAAATAGGGGAAGTCTTTTCGGTACTGTCGATAGGTAACGATTTCCGCTTCAGTGTCGTAGATACGCTGTGCCGTATAACCGAGGAAGCCCCAATTTTTAGTACTTGTTAACCCAACCCCTTGATAGGCGTATTCCGTAGAGTGCCAACCCTGGCTATAGCCATTGGAACGTTCCACTTTGGTTACTACAGTGCGGTAATCACCATTCTGGGATTCCTCCAGGCGGGTATCAGGAATAGCGTCAGCGGTACCAAAAATATCCTCGCTAAAGCGACCTACCTCTGTCTCTCCATCGTTATCGGAGATGCGCTCCAAAGTGAACCTGGTTTGGGCTCCAAGGCCATTGGTAATCGTTTCAATACCTGTTTCAAAGTCACCATCATTGCCGGAACTAGTAAGCTCCCAATCAAACTCAAGGGGATTCAGGCATTGGCGACCACTGCCATCTTCACCGTAGGCACAAAGCTGCACTTGCTTAAGGCGACGATAGTGCTCTTGATCAGGATCGGTGGGCTCCTCTTCAGAAATCAATTTATATTCCCGCTGCACTACGTCATCCAGGTATACACGGATATGATGCAGCAATACCAGCTGCTCCTGCTGAATTTCCTGTAAAGGCACGGGGGGCGCATCAGTACGGGTGCCATACTGGAATTCAACTTTTGCATCTCCCTGGTTACCGTAAGTGATTTCCAGGGGGTAATTAATTCCTTCGACAGTATCGCGATGGTATTTGTATTCCATCACGTTACCAAAGGCATCCGTTATTTTATTTAGGCTCCAGGCAAAGTGGGGCGACTCTTCTGCTCTTAAACGGCTATCTGCAGTAGAGCCATAGTCATAGATTGAGCCATTGGGAGATTTTACTCTAAACCAGGGTTTTCCCTCATTGTTTTCCTGTAATTCAATTAGCTTAAAGCTATCGCGAAGCGTGCGATATTGTGCTCCCGCTTCCCAGTGAACACCTGATACCAATACCAAAGGCTCACCATCCAGGCACAGTGAATCCGAGTCATCTAGCTGAACGCTGTCGGTTTCCGGGCGGTTAATAACGCAGCGACGAATATAACTCAACCCGCTTAAGCTCCAGCCATACCCCAAAATATCTTCAGGTAGGGCTTCATTCATACGCTTCTGGAATCTGGCGCTATTGTAATAAAGAGAAATAGCCGGTATCAGGCCATTCACCCCTGGAGCAGGTTGCAGTGGTACATTGATAACCGCATTCCCCGACGCACTCACATCTGAGCTGTAGGGCAATGTCCCTGGTGTATCCGGGCTTTCTGTAGTCACTGCCGGGGCTTCATTGGCATTCGCCAAACTATGTACCTTAATCCATGGACTTAATACCGATGCACAATTTCCTAAATCATTGCAGGCGTCCAATTTATAAAGGTAGGTTCCCGGCGAACTACCACCATCAAAATAACTGGTGCCGGTGGTAGTTGCTACTACTGTCAACCAGCAATAACCATCGGATTCTTCTGCACAGCCACTTTCATCCTCACCTTTGCGAGTGCGCTTCAGCTGATAGCTACTGGCACCCACATCCTTCCAAATTATATTTTGATCCAGTTTAAAAAACTGTGTCTCTAAATCTTCGTGAAATTCTGGCTCGGGAGGCGTCGGCGGATTAAGCTGCTTTATAGGTGACCAAGGACCGCAATCATTAGATTCATTGCACGCACGGACGCGGAACTTATAGATAACAGAGGTAATTTCTTCACCCGTTGTGGCCTCGTTAATAGTTGCCGTGGTGGTATTTCCCAAGCCGCTATCGAAGACATCAGTGTAGCCTTTCCCATCAACATCCCACTCCAAGTCATAGCTGGCAATGGGGTCAGAAAGGTCAGGATCATCAACAGACTGCCACTTTAGTTGAAAACTGCTCCCAGGAATTGTGCTTCCGCCTGGCTCCAACCAAGCACCCACCGCATCGGGATAGTGTTTAACATTTAATGTAGATGATGTACGCCAACCACTATACTGATAGTAACCACCAGCGGTTGCATAAGCTCGTACCCTATAAGCGTAAGTACCACTGGGCATAGTGCCGGTGGCAATGGAGGTTGGTAAGGTTCGTGTGCGGGTAGTCTTGCCGACTTTTTGACAACTGCTTGTTGACTGCCAACTTCCGTTGGTTCTCTGGCACCATTGATATCCAGAAACTACAGGCCCTTCAGTTGAGGCTCCCCAATAAATTTCAAATTCACCGTTAGTGTCAGTAGTACTACCGTCCTCAATAGTTTCCGCGGTGTAATTTATATTGGGTGGAGTATTGGGTTTAAAGGCCACATTAATCGAATCTGAGCCTCCATCTTCTTCGTAAGGGGTCGCCCATCGCCCACAAGATCCAGAATCAATATCTATGATAAAGGTACAACGTGAAACCATAGCCTTCAGCTGGTATTCATACTGAGCTGTAGTACTCACTGTAATTGAAAGACTACCCGACGGATTAATTGTACTTAACCCGTCAAAGGTACGACTAACAGTACCATTTTTCTTTTCTACTACTTCAAGCGAAGAAATATGATACATATCTGGAACGCTGTGGGAATAGGTAAGCGTATACGACCCTGTATTACTTGTTGCAGGAACATTAATGTCCGCCAGGACATTCCCAACCTGCAAAACGAATAAAACAAGTAAAAATAATTGAAGATAACGCATTCCCAAAAAACCGCAGCGATAAAGAGCCGCGCAGGTTATCAGGATAATTTTCCAGATCAAATTAAAGTATCCCTCCTAACTAGCCACTCTTGCCAAACATGACAATTTTTACGCCAGCCAGGAGCCATTACTGATTATTTCCGGGAACTTGAAAAGACAGGCTGTAACTTTTATCGAACAACTGAAATCAAATGAATCAAAAGTACCAATTCATACCAAGCAAAATCACCAGCATCCAATTACCCTCGAATTAAAATAACACTTAAAACCCATATATAGCACCACATATGCCGGGCGATAACTTGAGCTGACAACACAAAAATGCTCCTACACAACTATAAATAAATATACCTTCATTTTATGGGGTGACAGCAATGAAGCTGCATACAATTTTCCTCTCGCAAGGATAAAAAAACCTACTAATTCTTCGGGCACCTTTCTGGCCACATGGTATCAACCCCCTTTAACTGCTCGTAAATTGCCCTACCAACACGGTTAAGCTACCCCTACTGAAACAACTGCAAGACTAAGACGTGAGAACCATTAACAAAATAACCCCTTTCACTGATCTTTCGTTTTTTAGCCCATCCCACAGGTTTCTTGTCTAGATTTATCACAGTCATCCCTGACTATCAGATAGGACTCGAAATAAGCTTGGGTTCAATATCCCCCCGCTACTATATCTGTACTACGAATAAAACTATTCGATTAGAAATTACCATTTACCTTAGTGGTTGCATTTTATGCTCCTCCAATCTATGACCATTCTCCATAGAGTGGGAGCTAAACACACTCTACCTCCACATCTGGAAAATTAAGCGCCATTTCCCCCATATCAAAAGCGCCTTCTGCCCTCCCCGCTGCAAGCCCCTCTATCTGATCTAATGTAAACACATCCCCTCCCCGATCGAGTGAGTCAACCCCATGAGAGATGTCGCCGTTGTTGCCTATTGCCGAACTGCCATCGCCAAAGCCAGGCGGGGTGCTCTGAACGAAACTCACGGTATCTCTATGGCTGCCCATGTCTTGAGAGAGGTTGTCTACAAGGCGGGGTTAACGCCACAGGAGGTAGAGGATGTTGTACTGGGCTGCGGCTTACCCGAGGGGGCTACCGGGCACAATATCGCCCGCAATGCCGCGCTCTTTGCGGGGTTTGGGTCACAGGTGCCGGGCTTTACTGTTAATCGCTACTGCGGCTCAGGACTAAACGCGGCTTCCATTGTCGCCAATCGTATTGCCGCTGGTGAAATGCAAATAGGGGTGGCTGGCGGCGTCGAGAGTATCAGCCTGGTACAGTTCAATTTGAACCTGAATCACTTTGTCTATGAACCCCTACAAAAGAAAGTACCGGCAGTTTGGTGGACCATGATTCAAACGGCGGACTACGTCGCCGATCAATACAATATCAGCCGTGAAGATCAGGACCGCTATGTAGTTGAATCGCAAAAGCGCGTTGCAGAGGCCCATAAAGTAGGCAAGTTCGCGGAGGAAATCACGCCATTTGACACTGTAATGGCGGTTAAAGATAAGGAGAGCGGCGAGACCAATCACCTTAAAGTTACCCTGGCAGAAGATGAGGGCCCCCGTCCCGGCACAACCATAGAAGCGCTATCAGCCCTGGAGTCTGTAAACACCGGGGGAACGGTGACCGCCGGCAATGCTTCCCAGTTATCCGATGGCGCCGCCGCCGTAGTAATGATGGATGCAGAGCTGGCGGCGCAAAGAAACCTGCCGATTCTTGGGCTTTTTCGCGGTATGCAACTCGCTGCAGTAGCGCCAAAAGAGATGAGTATTGCCGTGGCCCCAGCCGTCAGCCGGCTAATGAAACGCTATCAGCTGACAAAAGACATGATTGATCTTTGGGAGCTTCACGAAGCTTTTGCAGTGACCACGCTCTACAACCAGGCAGAACTCGATACGCCTTGGGATATTACCAATGTAAATGGAGGTGCCATTGCCCTTGGCCACCCTTACGGAATGTCGGGAATTCGCTACCTGGGTTCAACATTGTTGGAGCTGGGCAGGCGCGATGCCCAGAGGGCAATCATTGGTGTCTGCACTGCCGGCGGTATGGCGACGGCTGCTTACTTAGAGCGATAAGGAGTCGCCCCATGAACACCTGGAAGCCTATAGCTGCCCTAGTATTACTGCTACTGCTCCCCTTGGCGGGTTATCTACAAGAAGATATGCAGGGGGTAAAATTTGACACACTGGTAGCATCGACCAAGGATTGGGCCGGAGATACCCTGCCCCAATATCCAGAGGGGCAGCCAGAGCTCTCTGTAGTGCGTGTGACAATCGAGCCCGGCGTACGGCTACCAGTGCACAAACACCCCGTACCTAATAGCGTCTATGTTGCCGAAGGCACTTTAAAAGTTACCCTCGTTGACCAGGATAAAAGCCTAACTTTGGATGAGGGGAAAGCCTACGTTGAAGTCACCGATATGTGGCATTTTGGGCGCAATGAAGGCGACAAGCCGGCGACACTCATCATTTTTTACGCTGGTGCTAAGGGAATTCCGACAACGGTCTTTCAAAAAGATAATTAGGAAGCACCCTACCCTAATAACTTGCCAATGAATTGGCAGCTAACTGACGCGCAGCAGGGCCTCTCTAAGATAGCCAGGTAATGGGGTCTTTAACTTTTCAGGGGATGACAGGGTGACATAGGTAATATTGGCGGTGAACGCTAGTATCCCATTCTCCAAAAAGCCTTTCGTTTGAAACGTAAAAGAGTGATTACCAATATCCGCAACAGAAACATGGATACTTAATTCTTGATCCCAGGTTACCGGCGAGAGAAACTCCAGGTTAAATGCTCTTACGGGTGTAAGGAAGCCCAGTTGCTTCATTCTGGCAATAGCAGGCCCCTCAAGTAAAACAGCCATTGCATCATGGGTTGCCTCAAGTGCAAAAGATGAAAACCTTGGGGTATATACAATTCCCTCTGGGTCGCAATCCCCGAACAGTACTTTTCGTTTGACGGTTATCATCGTACCAACCCGTTTTTCCTAATCTGGGTTGGAATTATATGTGAGGGTTCCCGCTCCATTCCTGCCAAACTACCTAACCAAACCCATCATCAAGGAAACAAGCCTCAGCCACCAAATATGGATAATACGGTCACTTCCGGTGGGACCAGGAAGCGCACTGGTAAAATACTGGTGCCCACGCCTGGGCTTACATACAGGTGCTTATCATCTTCAATAATATGCCCAATAGCATAACGCTGGCCGTAACTTGAAGGCACTATGGGCCGCCCAATCAGTGGCAGATAGACCTGCCCCCCATGAGTATGCCCTGCAATAGTTACTGATAGCTCACTTGGCAACTCGGGGAAAATATCCGGGTTGTGTGTGAAGGCCAATATAGTTTCATCAATACCTATACCCTGCATCGCTTGATCAACATCGTGAGGACCTTCCCAAAAATCACTGATCCCCACTAGCCGCAATTCGCACTCATTACTGACCAGCCTCGCCGACTTATCCTCAAGCACTGCAATCCCTTGGCTTGCAAGGGCTTGCTCAACCCGTGCAGCATCCAGCCACCAGTCATGATTTCCCAATACCGCAAACACCCCCATCGGAGCCTTGAGTTCTTTAAGAATTCTCGCTGCATCTTCCGGCGGAACGAATTTACCCCCAATAACCCCCTGAATAACAAAATCACCGGGTAGGAGAATAAGGTCGGGTTGACTTTTATTTACGGCCTCAACCAGGTTTCGTAAGCTCTTCAGCCCCTTGTAGGGGGAACCTACATGCAGGTCAGCAAGTATCGCGACCCTTAAACCATTACATTCCGATGGCCAGGTATCAACGACAATTTTATCTTCATTAATTCGGAAGCTTGCCGGTTCAACGAAAAATGCCCACGCAGCCAATAGCAAGCCAATACAAAATAATAGGATAAAAGTTATCCGCCACTTACTCAAAACGAAACCCAAAATTTACGACTAACATTTTTTGTTACTTGCCGGATAACCATGGCAGCTGCAATCCTCAAGCTCACGCATAATGTCACAGGCATTTATCACCTGACCACCCCCACATTGGTTGCGTAAAGCCATTAAGTTATGTCTCAGCTGTTTTAGCGATTCCAGTTGCAACTCCACTCTCTGAATTTGCTCATCAATCACACTATCAATATCAGTACAGCTTTGCGACGGGGTCTCTTTCAATCTCAACAGGTTGCGAATATCCTCAAGAGGAATATCCAGTGAGCGGCAGTGGCGAATAAAGCGGAGTTGTTCCAGGTGTGACTCTGAGTAGAGCCGGAAATTACCCTCTGAGCGCGCGGGCTCGGGCAGTAACCCCGCCTGCTCGTAGTAGCGCACCGTTTCTACTTTGCAGCCAACACGCTTGGCAGCTTCGCCAATTTTGTAGGCCATGCCATTCCCTCTTGACTCTATAGTTACTAGAGGGATTGTAATACTGGCTCACCGACTGATCTATCCGAGAGTGAATAATGGTCAAGCGCGATTCCAGTTGCGGTTGCAGCGGAGCTACCCAGGCCGCAGCCACAGCACCGATTGAAAACATCAATAACAACAGCGACAAAGGGGATCTGTCCCTATTCGCTATCAGTAAGATGGACTGCCCCACTGAAGAGGGGCTGATACGCGCCAAGCTATCCGGCATGCAGGGCATTTACCAGCTGGACTTTAATCTGGTACAGCGAATCCTACAGGTGCGCCACGCGCCGGGTATGGAGGGCAAGATCCTCAACACTCTTACTCCTCTTGACTTGGACGCACGCCTGGCCACGGAAGATGACATCGATTCCGCGCCACCGACCGCCCAGGCGAACTGGTGGTTGTTGGGTGCTGCCGGTTTGGCAGCGATCGCATCTGAGGTCGTATATTGGCTTCAGGGTGGCAACAACTGGCTGGTGATGATACTGGCACTGGCCGCAATCGCTGGCGGTGGACTCACGACCTATAAGAAAGGTTGGATTGCGCTCAGTAACCGCAATCTGAATATGAACGCGCTGATGTCCATCGCAGTCACCGGCGCCCTGCTTATCGGTCACTGGCCCGAGGCGGCAATGGTGATGGTACTTTTCACCTTGGCGGAACTAATTGAGGCCAAATCACTGGATCGCGCCCGCAACGCGATTCGGGAGTTGATGAACCTCGCCCCAGAAACCGCCACGGTACAGGGGCCGGATGGCGAGTGGATTTCCATGTCAGCCAAATCTGTTCCACTGGGTACAATCATCCGGGTGCGCCCGGGGGAGCGTATCGCCCTTGATGGACAAGTGGTGCGCGGTAATTCAGCGGTAAACCAGGCCCCAATTACCGGAGAGAGCCTTCCCATCGACAAAGGTCCCGGGGATGAGCTCTTCGCCGGCAGTATTAACGAATCTGGAGCACTGGAATACCAATCGACAGCCGCCGCCAACGATAACCTGCTCGCCCGAATCATTCATGCGGTGGAAGCCGCACAAGGCAGTCGCGCACCTACCCAGCGCTTTGTCGATCAATTCGCCCGTTGGTATACGCCCCTGGTATTTGCTGTTGCTCTGGCAACCGCTGTCATACCACCCTTGTTTTTAGCCGGCAGCTGGATGGAATGGATCTATCGCGCTCTCGTTTTACTGGTTATCGCCTGTCCCTGCGCATTGGTAATCGCGACTCCCGTCACCATCGTTAGTGGTTTGGCTTCAGCCACCCGCCACGGCATCCTGATTAAAGGTGGGGCCTACCTGGAGCAGGGGCGCCACCTTCGCTGGCTGGCACTGGATAAGACCGGCACCATCACCCACGGCCTGCCTACCGTTACAGATTTCAAAGTTATTGCGCCAATGGCTGCAGAGGAGGCTCAAATATTGGCCGCCAGCCTTGCCGAACACTCTGATCATCCGGTATCTAAAGCGGTACTGGATTTTGCCCAGATTTCACACGATCGCCTGCAGGGCGTGGATGCTTTCGAAGCCCTGGTCGGGCGCGGTGTCCGGGGCAGAATTCACGGGGATCAATGCTACCTGGGAAACCACCGGCTTTTAGAAGAGCTGGGCATTTGTTCAACCGAACTGGAGCAGCAGTTGGGAGCCCTTGAAGCAGAAGGGAAAACTGTTGTGCTGCTGATCCGCGAAAACTCCGTACTGGCGATGTTTGCCGTTGCCGATACCGTGAAGGAATCGAGCCGGCACGCCATTGAGAGCCTTCATAAGCAGGGCGTAAAAACATTGATGCTTTCTGGCGACAACCAGCACACCGCAGATGCTATTGCCGGACAAGTCGGTATCGACCGGGCTCAAGGCAACCTGTTACCGGAGGATAAGCTGCGCGAGGTGGAGGCTTTAGCTGGGAGGGGCCATGTTGGGATGGTTGGCGATGGTATTAACGATGCTCCGGCCCTCGCCCGCGCGGATATCGGGTTTGCAATGGGAGCAACGGGAACCGACACCGCGATAGAAACCGCCGATGTCGCCCTGATGGATGACAATCTGGGCAAGATCGCGACTTTTATCCAGTTGTCTCGTTCGACAGCCCATATCCTTTGGCAAAATATTATCCTGGCACTGGGTATTAAAGCGGTCTTTCTGGCATTGGCCTTCGCTGGGGAAGCAACCATGTGGATGGCAGTGTTTGCCGATATGGGCACCAGCCTGATCGTGGTCTTTAATGGTCTCCGGGTGATGCGGAAATAGGTTTTCTATTAAATTGATTGAGTGCTGCGATACGATGCTGTCAATCCAACCATGGCATCGTTCACAGCACTAATTAATTCTGTGGGTTGATCGACCCCGATATAAATATATCTCACCTGCCCTGCCCGATTCTTAAGCTCGATAACAACATTTGGGTTACCGGAAAAGTTATAACGCTTTACAGTTTTCGATCTTGGGATGTATACCGAGTTTTGAGTTATAGATTGTATATCATCCAAAGCTATACTCCTTCGATTCATTAGGCCAAATCTAATCACAAGATAGCCATTATCAAGTGATATCGGCCTTCGCCCCAGGGTTTTATATTCCGCAACTAAAAATAAGAGCCCCAAAAGGGTTAAAAAACTGACAATATTCGCCGCCAAAGGCGACCAAAGAAAATGTAAAAAGATATGCACTATTGGCAGTTCAAATAAAATAATAAAAATAAAACCAAGTGCAGTTGTTTTAGCACCGTCCTTCAGATGATAACTAAAATGTCTATCACCCTGATACTGGCAGAAGTCAATACGGTGGCCAAAGAGCGCGAACATCCAAATCCGAGCTTCAAACTCCAGTATTTTCGCCAACATTTCCCCACCTGTATACTTCTCAACTGAAGACTGTATTGCGATATCAGGATCTTCCCGGTTGACGAGTGCCGCCCCAATAGCCAAACACATAGTAGCTACGGCCATCACTTCGACTAAAACCAGGCCTGCCAACAATAGGTATTGGCCCATTTCCAGGTATGGCCACAGGACTTTATTTTCATCAGGAATAATATAGCTACCCACTAATACCACCAAGCTGCCTAAAACCAGTGTTTTCAGCAATGCCTCTTGCTTGTTTTCGGAACAAATCAAGCACAGTATCGGTAAGACAATCAGTCCATCAATTAACAACAACCACTCGTAATTCGCTCGATTGTAGTCATTTAATGGGCTACTAGAGCTATAGTAAAACCCCCAAAAAACAGAAATGCAGACAAAAAATAAAAGTGGGAATTTCTTTTTTAGGGTGGTATTCATTGCCTGCCCTGTAAATAGAGGTACAGTGAGTCAAATCACAATACTATCACTTTAACCAATCTTTGAAGCTGATAATGCCCATCATAGCCAAGAAGGGGAGCAAAAACTGACCACTCATCTGAAGCGCAAACTTTGGCCAAAAGTCAATTTCTTCAGAGAATAAAGCCAATACTAGATTTCCAGGAAACAAAAAGGTACTAAAGTACGGCCAACCCCCACCGACAACTTTCCAGTTATATACAAATGCCAACAAGCCGATTGCCAGGAAAATTAGTCCTGCTATCGCAGAAAGCCGCAACCCTTTATCTGAAATTTTCATCGCTATTCCTTATTTAGGTAGACCCTGAATAATTCCGTAATATCTCTGCCGGCCTCCAAGGCTGAAGATGTTAGGCTTAGCTTGCCGCGAATATCCACAAAAGTCCTTTGTAAGGCCCGCAAGCAGTTGCTGTGTGGCCTTCAAGGCTCACCCAAGGGGGCTTTAAGAGCGATTTACGGAATCATTCAGAGGCTCCTTAAGTAAATTACTTCCCGCAAACAATATCTTTCTTAATATAAATACCCAGCCTTTTGGCAAGGCGCACCAGGTTCCCCCGATCTACCGATAGTAATTTTGCTGCTTTGCTCCAGTTGCCACCTGTCTCCATCAGGGCGCACCCGATAAGTTCGCGCTGGTAGTTCTCAGTTTCTCTCCTAAGATCAAGCGGTTCGGATAGTGGTTCCACCGGTTTTTGTTCAGCAAGTTGAACAACCTGGTCGTCCGGAATTTCAATTTGTGTCGCTGTAATCGCAACAATGGCTTCGGGAGAGCTACCTTTGCGAGCCCTGAGAGCAGCGCGACTGATAATATGCTCCAGCTCGCGAACATTGCCCGGCCAAGCGTAACGCTTTAGCTTATTGGAGGCTTCTGTGCTGAGCCGCAGCTGACGGAAACCCAGCTTCCTTCGAGATCGCTCTAAAAAGTAATCGGCCAGCAGCAGAACATCATTGCCTCTTCGGCACAGGGGTGGGACTTCAAGGGGGTACACGGAAAGACGGTGGTAAAGATCCGCACGGAAGGTGCCGTTTTCAATCCCTTTTTGTAAATCCCGGTTGGTCGCCGCAACAATACGCACATCTACATGCTGCACTGTATCCTTGCCTACTGGCTGAATCTCACCACTCTGCAACACCCGCAGTAACTTGCTCTGTACCACAAGTGGAAGCTCTCCAACTTCATCGAGGAAGATGGTCCCCCCATTCGCCAGCAAAAACTTACCGGGCCTTTCGCGGTCAGCTCCAGTGAAAGCTCCCTTTGAATGACCGAAGAGCTCAGCTTCCGCCAGAGTTTCAGTTAAAGAGGCGCAGTTTAAATAAACCAGGGGCTTGTCTTTGCGAGCCGATAACCTGTGAACCGTGCGGGCCACCAGCTCCTTCCCCACGCCAGTTTCTCCGAGAATCAACACGTTATAGTCAGATCCTGAGACCAGTTCTATCTCACTGCGCAGGGCCTGCATTTCCGCGCTCTCACCGATTAATTCACCGCCATCCCTCTCCAGTGCTTGTTGAGTGAGGTCTTTCACCAGTTGTTCGGCGTGCTCGGCGGAGTGCGATAGGGCTTTGAGCTCAAGGGCTGTGCGCAAGGTGGCCGCAGACAAAGCGGCGATCAACTCGAGAGTGCGATCGCTGATTCGGGCATAGGCATCTGCTGACATACTATCCACTGTCACCAGGCCAATTAAGTGATTGTCCGAATAAAGGGGCAGCCCCATACATGAGTGCACGGGGAGATCTCCTTCCCGGTCTAAAAGCAAACCGTCAAAAGGGTCAGGCAGCTTGCAGTCTGACGGGAATCGCATCGGGTGTTCCGAAGCGCAGATCTGCGCCAGCCGTGGATGCTCATCGATCATAAAGCGCCGCCCCAGCGTTCGCCGGGCAAGGCCCTGTACTGCAAGGGGAGTGAGAGTGTCCCCATTGAGACCGAGCAGGGCAACCGCATCGCACTTGATCGCCTTGCGAATGGTGGACAGTAAGCGCTCAAACCGATCGCTGTTGTTGAGGCTATTGGCCAAGTCCAAAGCTACTTCAAGTAACAGGGTCGCGTTGGTATCTACCATAGCTGCATCAGTCAAAAAGATCTATTTAAGTCATTATGACACACTTTCAAATCAGGTCAATTTGACACATTTAGAGATAAGAAAACCAATAACCTGTTGTTTTTATTAGTTTTTATGGTTGGCATAACAGTTGCTCCAGATAGTTTGACGCCGTTCGATACTAGAGGCCGATATGCTGAACACAGAAAATCCTTTGCTGCGCGAGCGATTCAAGCTACTCCTCAAAGCAGGTAACTTTACCCTTCTACTATCAGTTCCTCTGCTGATTATGACTATTGTGATTTGCTACCCCCTATCACACCTGTTTTCAATTCCCGCACAGGTTGCCGGCCATATCATTATGGTGATTAGTGCGACATTTCTAAAGTTGGGCTATATAGGTCGCGTGGTCGCCCAATACAACCTTAACCTTGAGGTTCGTTAGCAGTTAACCAGTCATTTCACCCCTAAATATCCTCTTTCTACAAGATGCAAAACTGCCTGGAGCCCCCGGCTCCAGCAGCGCTCGGCACCCGAAACCACCGTGGACTATACTGACAATCTCAGAGATCGTTTTTTCCTCGTGGAGAGATTTATGGCTGCTCCGTAATTGAAGCTGTGCCTCCTTACACAGGTTCATACGTACTAGGCCTGTTGAGCGCTGCTTCATCCAGAAACAAAGGCCAAGATCAGGGGGTATAAACATTGGGCTTAACCCTAAAAAGCAGTGAATTTAAAGCCCTTACCAATGAATGGAAGCCAAGAGTAAGACCACCTCTTCATACTGCAACCCCATCCGACTCAGGTGGTTCGCGGCAAGAAACCAGCGTTTCACCACCCTCGCCCCCTACTTGTTTAAATACAAATTACGTGGGCCATGCTCTACGCAAGCATCTATCGTTGAGTCTTGTTAGAGAGCGCACCTAAATGTGGGAAATGATTGACGATGGAATAACTTTCTTTGCAACCCAAAGCTACGCCACCCTCTTTACCATGTTTTGGATCGTTGTGGTTTTGGAGCTCCCAAGATATTTAATGTCATTCTTTACCTCAGTATTTTTTTTCGCCACAAAACCTGAATACGAAGAAGATATTGAATCACTAGGTAGACTTACAGCCGTTATCGCTGGGCACAATGAAGAGAATTCAATTGAAAAGTGTGGAGAGCGCTTGCAGGAACAGAGTTACATCCCCTATGAGGTGATTGCCATCAGCGATGGCTCCACAGATAAAACCCGGGATGACATCCACTACTTACAAAACAAAGGCCGTCTTGATGGCGCGCACGCAACAGAGTTGCGTGGTGGCAAAGCATCTGCGCTCAATTTAGGGCAGCGGTTTTCAAGCGGCGATTTTATTGCTTCGATCGACTGTGATTGCACCTTTGATCGCCACGCAATGAAATATGTGATGCAGGGCTTTGCCGATCCCAGGGTTGGCGTGGTTTCGGGCAATGTGATTGTTCGGAACTCAACGGAAAATATACTCAGCTCTTTCCAGGCTATTGAATATGTAATCAGTATCTGCTTGGGTCGACACTCTCTGGCGATGCTCGACCAGATGTGCTGCGCCTCCGGTGCCTTCAGCGCCTTTAGAGTGTCTGCAATGGAGCAAATTGGTGGCTTTGATGCTGGCGGGGGTGAAGACTTAGATATTACTTTCCGCCTGAGAGATTACGGCTGGAAAGTCGAGTTTGCTCCAGAGGCAATTTGTTACACCGATGTCCCTACCAGTATTAGCGTACTGATGCGACAACGCTTTAGATGGGAACGGGATGCTATCCGTCTTCGCTACCGAAAGTACCTACATTTTATTAATCCATTCAGAGAGGGAATGCAATTTAAAGAGTTCTTCCACCAATATGAATTCTTGGTTTTCAATGTTATTGCCGCAATCGCTCTGCCAATTTACATGATTTGGCTATTCGTCCGTTATGGTAATAATTCCTGGTTTATTTTGGCAGGAGCCCAGGTCATACTGATTGCACTCGATACTATTACTTTTGCTTTAGCCTCCTACGCGACCCCAAAAGTTAAATCACTTCCGCTCTGGCCATATATCCCCGCTTATAGCATTTTTTATGTCAACTTTATGCGGGTAGTAAGACTCTATGCTTATGTCCAGGAATGGATATTTAGAACATCCTATAAGGACTCCTTCGCCCCACTAAAAGTACATCGTGTTCGTGAGTAGTTTCAATGAAGGCTCTGCGAAAGCGATTACGCCCCGATAGCTTCGAAAGCGAGCAGCGCAAAACACGAGGTTCTGCCAGTCGTCGCATCTACCTGGCAATATTAATTTTATTTGCCATTGGTGTTATTCGCTACATTTGGGGGGATTGGTTTTTACTGCGCAGCGATGGATTGGTACTCCGCGATCAAAGCGTTATCGAAATGGGCTATCTGGTAAAAGTAGTAGAAGTTGCCGCTGATGAGGGACAGGCAGTTCAGGAGGGAGAGCTCCTTTTAAGAATCGAATCAATGGAATTGCTGGAACGTATCGCTGACCTATCCACTCGTCAAGCCAACCTGATACAAATCTCAGCAGAGTTTACATTATTAGCTGAGACCGCTAAGAAACTACTTACTCCAGCCAAGGAGCGCAAAGTACAAATTGGCAGAATAGTAGATAGAATCAATAAACTTGCAAACAAAGGGGTTGTTAGTGAAGTTGGCTATCAAGATGTGTTGAAAGATAACTTCGAAGCCAGTGAAACCCTGGTAAAGCTACAAGTTGAAAGTGCCACTTTAGAGGGAAAGCGCAGGTCTGTAGAAGAGGCTATATATCGCTCCGAGCAGGCACTCAGAAAACTGGAAGAGCACTATAACAACGGTATTATCCAAAGCCCTACTTCCGGCCTGGTCGGAGCATCAGTTCCCCATGTCGGTAACGTCTATGATGCGGGTGAACCCCTTATGTCTATCTATACCGGGGAAGCTTATGTACTTGCCTATCTCCCCAATCAATATCAATTTGCCATCAAGCCCGGGATGGAGGTTCTGGTAGCCGGAGGGCGCTTTAAGGATAAAGGGGTATTAGTAGAAATGATCCCTCTGTCCGCTGCATTACCGCAAGAATTCCAGAATACATTTAAGCCGACTTCACGTAATCAGCTGGCCAAAATAATTTTATTGGACCCTTCCAAGTTCCCCGTGAACGAGAAAGTCACCATAACCCTTAAAATTGATTGGTTTGATGTAATTGTTGAGCGCTTCATAAACTAGAAGACCTCCTTTAAACCACCTGCAATTATCCCTTCTATACGCACTCAATCCCAATAGCTTTATGCTAATCAGAAGTCCTGAAAAACACCATAAAATGCTGCGAGATCACAGATTGAGCACCTTTAATATTCTTCATCTATCTTTTCTTTGTAGCTAATGGTCTTTATGTTTTAACAGACACGCCATACATCCATAAAATGACGATGGAATTGTTGATCCGGCTTTTAAAACATTATTAAGGCTCGAAATACCTCTTCACGCCCTCTTCTGCCATAAATGACTTGCAACAAAGGCGCATTAATTGATCAGGGAGTGATCATTTTTTTACAAGGAATAGGTTGAAGCGCTCAAATTAACTTTACCGGCACCTTCAGTTGTGTGACGCCATGATGCTCACACAGGTAGTTTTCCATTGGCGTGGAGGGTTTGGTATCTCCTTCCTAAGTGATGAATATAGTTTTTTCCGCTGGCCTGGTGACTCAAAAGTAAAATCGCATACTGGGGAGTCCAAAGATGCGATTTTGATAGAAGAACCGATGACAGTAGAAGACCTAACGCACATATGGCATATACGGGGCGGTCTATACCTTCTCCCAGTGATTGATCTAACTGGCACTATAGGGGAAAAAGCGGACCTGGATTGCTCAAAGCTGAGTGCCCAAGATGCATCTGTTGTGAGCCAGATTATTGATGATTTCCACTATCGCCGCGCACAAGTCCACCTGGACTTTCATACCACACAAAAAGATAGTGACAAAATACTGGCACGCCTATTTGTATCTGGCGTTAGCCTTTCCCCACACTACAGCCCCAATTCCAAAGCCACTGTTGACTTCAACATTATCCTCGATAGTCCTACGGTGGTCACTGAGTGTGAAAAACTGATCGAATCCGGCTTTCTACAAGGAAAGTTTTTCGATCGTCGCCATATCTGTAATGGCTGCGGCGCCTCCCAGTTCAATGTCCGCGAGGAGTGCGCAGTATGCAGATCCTCCAATCTCACAGAGGACTTCTATCTCCACCATTTCAGCTGCGCCTATCTGGGCCGCGAAGCTGACTTTAGGGAGGGGGAAGACCTGATTTGCCCTAAATGCCGTAAGGAACTTCTGCATTTTGGCAGTGACTACGATAAACCCGGCACCCTGCTCATTTGCAATTCCTGTGGCCACGCCAGCTCCGAGGTTGAAATTGGATTTTTATGCCTCAACTGCGAAATGGATACCGATGGCGAATCAATACGCACCGGGGATATTCACAGCTATGACCTTACGGAAAGGGCCAGCAGTTACCTAAGAGCCGGCTATGCGTTTCTCGACTTTACAGACCACAACCCCATGTTTGCCAACCTTCCCTTCACCTTAATTGTGGAACTCAATCAGGCAGCCAGGTTATGGAAAGAAAGCAAAACAAATTTTTGCATGGTAAATATCAATTACGAGCATGCCCATGAACTCGAAGTCGAACATGGCCCACGGCAAATGATGCAAACCCGACGTCAGTTCATTGAAAACCTTCATGGAGTTTTATGCAGGGCTTACGAAGGTGTCAGAAAGGAAGACTTTATTATCGGCAAGTATGAGGATTATATGGTTCTTCATGGTATTACCAAGGAAGACATACTCGAAGACCACAAAGAAATGATCAAGATTGCCATGTCATCTATCAGGCTGGATATTGGCCCCTACTTTAAAGTCCTCGGCCCAGAGGAGCTTATCTGAGAGGCCCTGAAAACTATAATTTACTCGATAGTTCCCGAATCTCGTGATTCAGAATTCGATCGTTATGGCTGTAGTCCACAGGCACATCCACCAAGTGCACCCCACCAGCCTTGCAACACTTCTCGATCATCGGTTTAAATTCATCAGTTGCCGTTATTCTATGGCCATGGGCGCCATAGGATTTCGCATAGTCGACAAAATCGGGGTTGCCGAAATCCAGACCAAATTCGTCAAACTCCATCATCGCCTGCTTCCATTTGATCATTCCATAGGCGTCATCGCGCAAAATAAGAACGATAAGATCAAGCTTTAAACGAACAGCCGTTTCGATCTCCTGGGAATTCATCATAAAACCACCATCCCCACAGATGGCGACAACACGGCGATCCGGATACACCAGCTTGGCGGCCATTGCTGATGGCAAGCCTGCTCCCATGGTCGCCAGAGCGTTATCAAGCAACACGGTATTCGGTGCCAAAGCGGGGTAATTACGCGCAAACCATATTTTGAACATGCCGTTATCGAGAGCAATAATACCCTTCTCCGGCATCACCTCACGGAGATCCTTTACCAGTCGCTGTGGGCGAATCGGGAAAGTAGTAGTGTTTGAGCCCTCTTGTATATGGTTCTGTAGTGCGGCGCGGATACGATGTGCATCAGTAAAACTCCAGTGATCTTGCGGCTCCAGGTGCTGGTCCAGCTGCCATAAGCTGTTGGCAATATCACCTACCACTTCAATCTGCGGAAAATAGACGGGATCTACCTGTGCAGAATTGAAATTGATATGCACAACTTCCGGCCCACCCGGCCGCATAAAGAAAGGTGGCTTTTCGACTACATCGTGGCCCACATTGATAATCAGGTCTGCCTGCTCAATGGCCCGGTGAACGAAGTCGCCATCGGAGAGCGCGGTATTACCGATAAAATGCGGGCCTGACTCATCGATTACCCCCTTTCCCATCTGGGTTGTCACTACGGGGATACCGAGCTTATCGACAAACTTGCGCAGCATTTTGGCGGTCAGCTTACGATTTGCACCGGCGCCCACCAGCAATAGCGGTTTGCGAGAGGCGGCAATAGCCTCTGCCGCTTTGCGCACAGCTTTGTCCTCTGCAATAGGTCTGCGGATATAACTGGGTTCCAATACCGGCATGGTGGAATGCTCTCGTGCAATATCCTCAGGAAACTCCAAGTGAGTTGCGCCCGGTCGCTCTTCTTCCGACTGCCGGAATGCCTCGCGGACATGGGCCGGAACATAGTCACCACCGACTATTGTTTTGGTGAATTTAGTGAGTGGACGCATCATGTCAACGATGTCGATAATCTGGAACTGTCCCTGCTTGGAACTCTTGATTGGCTTTTGTCCGGTCACCATCACCATCGGCATCCCACCGAGTTGGGCATAGGCTGCGGCGGTCACAAGATTCGTAGCGCCTGGCCCCAAAGTAGACATACAGACACCTGGCTTTCCCGTGAGGCGGCCATAGGTTGCCGCCATAAAACCTGCACCCTGTTCATGGCGGGTCACAATAAGCTTGATCTTAGAGCCTCGCAAAGACTCCAGCATATCCAGGTTTTCCTCTCCAGGAATCGCAAAAATATATTCCGCTCCCTCTCTTTCAAGGGCGCGAATAAAAAGGTCCGATGCTTTCATTGGGGAGGCTCCTGTAGTCCCGTGTCACTGACATTGAGATCACCGCCAAAAGAGCTGCTCTACTAACTCCATTGCACTATCGCTCAATTACCCGGATACCTCTATCTCACATCACACTTTCATAGGCTCATAAGTTCGCACCCTGGACTACAGCTCACATGGTGCACTGGCGATGTGTTGCTAAGATCAGTCTCAGGGAAAACCAATCTCTTGCGCGTGGCTATCCACTCATCATTGGTGACAGCAAAATCCCTGAGAAGTCTTTGATCACAGCCTCTGTATGACACCGGATGATAAGAGTTGCAAATGGAATCTCACTCAGAAGGCGCAAGAAAACACTGGGTTCTTTCACTTGCCGCCCTCGGGGTTGTATTTGGTGATATCGGCACCAGCCCACTCTATGCCTTCAAGCTGATTTTCCACCCTCGATATGGAATCCCCCACGATACCGAAACGATTATCGGTGGAGTCTCTGCGGTCTTCTGGGCCCTTACGCTCATAGTAACTATTAAATACATGATATTGGTAATGCGCCTGGACAACCGGGGGGAAGGCGGAATCATGGCGCTGATGACATTGGCTCTGGAAGCCACCAAGGGACGAGAACTATTGAGGAAACTCATTATCGGCGGTGGGATTGCTGGCGCAGCACTGTTCTTTGGCGATGCGGTTATTACACCGGCCATCTCTGTTCTTTCGGCGGTGGAGGGCCTGGAAGTCGTTAACAGGACACTTAAGCCATTTGTCCTCCCTATTTCTATCGGAGTGCTGTTTGGATTGTTTTTTTTACAACGCTTTGGCACCGAGGCAGTGGGAAAGCTTTTTGGCCCGATTACCGCCATCTGGTTCTTAATTCTGCTCATAGCAGGGCTCTACTGGGTATTACAGCATCCCATCATTCTTCACTCAGTCAATCCAATCCATGCCGTATATTTCCTCAGCAACCATGGCTTCGCCTCATTTTGGATTTTAGGTGCAGTATTGCTCGTCTTTACAGGAGGGGAGGCACTGTACACTGACATGGGGCATTTCGGACGCACACCGATACGAATAGTGTGGATAGGTTTGGTGTTTCCTGCTCTGGTACTGAACTATATGGGACAGGGGGCCCTGCTGATTAGTGATATTTCTACTGTAGACAACCCCTTTTATCGAATGTACCCCAACTGGGCTCTCTACCCGATGATTATTCTTGCAACTGCGGCAACCTGTATTGCTTCGCAAGCCTGTATCTCGGGTACATTCTCACTGACCAAACAAGCAATTCAGCTTGGCCTGATGCCCCGCTTTGCTGTTCGCCACACATCATCAGTACTGGCGGGACAAGTTTATATGCCCGGGGTCAACTATCTGTTAATGTCAGCGGTAATTATTGTGACACTTCTGTTTGGAAGCTCCATTCATTTAGCCAGTGCCTATGGTGTTTCTGTAAGTGGCGCTATGCTTATTACCTCCTGTATTGCAACAGTCGTATATCGCTATTACCTTAAATACAATTTGGCACTTTGCCTTATCGTAGGTTCTTTCTTCGCCCTGATTGACTTTGTTTTTGTATCCTCAAATCTGGCAAAGATAGGCCATGGTGGATGGTTTTCTATTAGCCTGGCCGGCTTTATCGCTATGCTTATGATAACCTGGCGAGATGGGAAGAAAGCAATCAACTGTTATTTAGAAAGTAAAAATTACGAATTAGAACCCTACCTCAACTCGCTTTTTGAAAACCCTCCCTTGCGAGTGCCAGGAACAGCAATCTTTGTAAGCACCAACCAGCTCTATGTTCCGCACGCTTTAATTTATAACTTAAAACACAACCATGTCTTACATGAAAAAAACCTTTTCCTGACAGTTACAGCCGCCAATACGCCCATGGTGATGCTCAAGAATCGGGTAATTATCAGCAAACTCAGAGAGGGGTGCTTCAGGCTAATTCTACGATATGGATATATGGAAAGCCCAGATGTCGAAAAAACACTGAGCAAACTTAATAAAATGCATTTATTAGATATAGATCCTAATAAAGCCTCATTCTTTACCTGTCGATACAATGTATTTCCAGTTAAAGGCGGCTATAGTAAAATGGCAAATTGGCGAGAGCGTATCTATGCCGCCATGATGCGTAATGCAAGCAGTGCGATCGATTATTACCACATCCCGGCCAATCGGACGGTTGAAGTACAAGAGAATATAATGATTTGAGTTAACGAGCTATATTCTAATTGGTGGCTTCGATCAAGGAAGCCCTGAATATTCCTATCAAGATATGCAGGAAATATTCAAAGCTCCCTAAAATAAATGCTTACATATTAGCTTCGCCCTTAAGTATAGAGGCCAAGTCACCAGACCAACGGCCTACTACTTCTGCAAACCCTTTATTAAGGCCCTTGATTGCGGAAGAGTTGAACTTTTTGGTCTCAGGTTTACTCAAGAACTCCTCATATTTTGCCAGGCTTGCATCATCGATGCCTTGGTAGGTATATACGAAAGAGACGGCAACAAGCTGTTCAATACTCTGACGCATCTGGGGCTTCATTGCCTCCATTTGTGCTTTATAAGCATCTAGATTGATGTCTTGCCCCGGAGCCATCATTGTCATAATTGCAGAATAGACAGCAATACCTGTAGTAGCCTGCATTTCCATTGCCATATCAGTAGCACCAACAAGCTGATCAATACGTGTTGCCACCTCAATACGCTTGGTATCCAGCATCAACTGCTGAGCATTAACCATTAATTCCTGGTAGGCCTCACCAGTACTTGCTTTTTCTTCTGCAGCAGTAATTTTCTTACCCAAATCAGACTCATACCAGACCAGCAAAGCCTCGATATCCTTTTCGGTCAAAGATTCACTCAATGATGAACGCGCTTCATTCATAATTACCGATGGCAAGATTGTCTTATCTACACTTTCAAGGATTCGTTTCAGCTCATCCTCAGGAATCGGGGCACCCTTTTGTGCACCCTCTTCAAAACCGGATTTCACTACTCCCGGAAGCTCTTCAATCTGCTTGGTGAAACCCGATAAAAGCAAAAGTTTATCCAGACCAGCTACTTTATCGGCAGCAAGGCATAGTGAGCAAAATGTGCTGATAAATACAGCAAATACAAATTTTGCAGCTTGAATTCCCACAGGAACCCCCATCTAAAGGTGAATTTGGTCGCCATTATGCCGATTGGCACAGAACAATCAATCAAAACAGCTCAACCTTAGCTATACAGCCGTACCATTACACAGCTTCCATATTTTTAGAAGGAAAGCCAAGATTCTATAAAACTCCCAGTTCAGACAGTTTCTTTCTAGCAAACACAATTCTTTTCTTTTGTATTTCCCGGAAGCTCTTGCCATCCATATTTATCGCAAAAAAATGAATATTGTTATTGGACTCTACAACTCCAATATACCAACCTAAAGCCTTATTCTTAGCTAATGGCCCTCCTCCTGTTTTTGCATATAACTTATAGGTATCAGTTTCCTCTACCAGCATCACTTCTTTAAATTTATCTATAGCTGACTGCGATACAGGTAATTGACCAGTAAATAAACGCTCCAGGAAGTCTATCTGCTCCAACGCTGATATTTTGATACTCTCATTGAGCCAGAAGGTATCAATACCAGACGAAGCATCCCGATTACCATAATTAAAACCTGCCAAATACTGATTCATTCTCTTAGCGCCAATCTCCGTTGCTAATTGCTGATAGATCGGAACCGCTGAATTTTGAAATGCTTCGCGAATTGTCAAAGGTCTTTCTGACCAGATTGTAGGCCACCACGCTTTAGCCGGGTATTTGTCATGATTATAGGTTAGCTCTTGTAACAGGTTCTCAACTAAACCCAAGTCAAGGGCAATAAGGGTATTGGGAACCTTAAAAGTAGAGAATGGTGTGAACTGCTTGGCTGCCCTCTCCCTATTAATTACCGTATATTCTGAGGTCCGACTATTCTTGAGCACAAAAGTACATAACTTGCTACATGAGCCCCCATCTTCTGCAATCACCGAGTTGCTGACACCAAAAACCAATATTGCAGCAGTGATAAACCATATAAAGTGTTTCAACCGGAATCTCCTTAATTTAGAGTGCGTGATACCCGAGGAACATCAATAAAATTAATCAGGATATACCGGGTAATAAGCACACCGAAAAGTACCTTTCGGATATTGGGAGGAGTTACTTGGCAAGTCAAGTAACTACGAGACTAACAAACAGTCCTCATTAAGTAATGACTGTACCATCATTTAGAATTTAGGAAATACTGCCAACTGAACAAACTTGGCTTGGTGCTTCCTATTGATAAGCACCAAACCTTTTGTGTAAAAAGCAAGCAAAGCTCTAGCTTTGGGCTATCTTAATTTCTGCGGTCTGAGTTATTCCCCATATCCCACAGAATTGGCTGATCGCCACCCATAATAGTTGAAGGCATCTGACCATTCCATTGCTGCGCGCGGATATATTCAACCAAGGTATGGTTTCTGGCAATCGCATCAGCTTTTGCTTTAATCGCTGCGGCTTCCGCTTCCCCTTTCTCAAGAATCGCAAAAGCTTCCGCCTCGGCTTCTACACGAATCTTATGGGCCTCACCATCTGCTTTAGCTTTGGTGGCATCACGGCGCGCATTAGCAGTATTCACCTCACGTTGCGCTTCCAGCTTTTGACGTTCCAATTTGTGCTTTTCGGCAGCCGCCAGGTTCAACTCTGTCTGCTTGGTTTCAATAGATTGGATGTACTTGGGAGGCAAGCTGATGCTCTCAATCTGTACATCTCCCAATTCCATAGGCAACCCCTTGGTTTCCTCCTCCAAGAGTTCCTCAATCCGTCGAATTGCTGCATTCCGGTTCTGGATAATCTGCTCTGCCTTGAATTCAGCCAAACCAGCTTTACTAGCGCTTCTCAGCCTGGGGTCAAGAATCCGCTGTTCAAATTGTTCCAAACCGCCATATTGCTTATACAATTCTATGGCCGCACTGCGAGTTACCGTCCAGTTCACCGCAGTCACTGCTTTTAATGGCATTTGTTCTGCGGTGGCGGCATTCATCGTCTCAACATTTTTCCGGGTTCTCACTTCGATTTCGACCACATTATCCATAAGTGGGACCTTCGTATGAATTCCGGGATCAACCTGTGAGACTGCCTTGCCAAATCGTTTTACGATTCCTACGTGACCCTCGTCAACCGTGAAAACGGTCCCCATGGTGATAGGGATAATCAGTAATGCAACACCAGCGAAAATTCCCTTCTTAAGATTTTCCACAAACTTTCCTTTAACTACTTACAGCCAAAAAACGGTTCTTAACTTCAAAGATGAATACATAAGCGGACATTCTTTAATCCCTACATTTCTAAACCAGAAGGGAGTACCAAATAAGCTCCACTAAAATTCACTCAAAATGACCCGCAGGATAATATAGATAATTTTTCAATAAAAAAAGTGTAACGTTTCACTTCCACATATCAGTGGAACGAACTCTTTGAAGCGAAATATAGAGGTAAGCTTCAACTATCCAACCGTGATCTTGTTTGTAGATATTTAGCGCACAATAAAATCGCATTCGCAATTTCATATGCTAGATATACGAATAAAAACCGTCTTTTAAATTTGATCAAATACTTGAAGAGAACCGTATACACAAAAATACATGTCACAGTATTTTTGGCCTTTCATGAATAAAAGATATAGGAGAGATACGCCTAAACCCACTACCAGATGAGCACTTATTACTTATGCAAATCCAGCTATGCCTCACCTAAGCAAGAATTGTGCGCCCGATAAAGCCTTGCCATTCAATCAAGCTCTCAATCAACGCTATTATCCATTAGCAATCACTTTCTCTATCAATAAGTAGAGGCCTTGACAGTGAGCACTTCAGATACATCGTACAAAAATGGCCCTGTCGAGGCCAATCCATACAAGTGGCCATATAATGGGGATCTCAGGCCAGAAAACACCGCTCTCGTGGTTATTGATATGCAGGTGGACTTTTGCAGCCCCGGCGGCTATGTCGACAAGATGGGATATGATCTGGAGGCAATGCGCAGGCCCATCGAACCCATCCAGCAAGTATTGAATACGATGCGGGCAGAAAACTATCACATTATGTACACCCGGGAGGGACATCGCCCCGACCTTTCTGACCTCCCTCCAAACAAACGCTGGCGCTCACGACAAATTGCTGCAGGTATCGGCGACCCGGGACCATGTGGACGTATTTTAGTCAGGGGGGAACCTGGTTGGGACGTGATCCCTGAACTAGCGCCCAAAGCTGGTGAGGTCATTATTGATAAGCCTGGCAAAGGTACCTTCTTTTCTACAGACTTCGGGCTCATACTCAAGCTTAAAGGGATCGATAACTTGATTCTCGTGGGCGTTACAACCGACGTCTGCGTACACACCACCATGAGGGAAGCAAATGATCGAGGATTCGAGTGCCTGCTTCTATCAGACTGCACTGGGGCTACCGACATCGGCAATCATGAGTCGGCTCTCAAGATGATTACTATGCAGGGAGGTGTCTTTGGCGCTCATACAGATAGCCAGAAACTCCTGAAGGGACTAGCGGAAGCCTCTAATACCAGGTAAGTAAATAATGTATTGTAGTTGGGGAAGAGCTTGTTACTGAGATCGCTCTTCCCTAATGGCATTTTAAATCAAGCGGGCTCCGTAATTTTCAGGTCGCCAGCATATGACAAGATGAACCCCACTAAAAACATGTGCACACTGACACTGAATTGATACCGCCCTTCACTTTCTGTTTCATATGCCTTGACTTTGGGCCAAAGAAATTTGGGCAAAGCTATACCTAATAGCTTCGTTTTCGAAAACTGATATTCAAGTGCTCCGTTGACATTATGAGCGGTAAACTGCATTTCCAAAGGGCCGAGCCTTTCCACCAGGTAATTTTTTTCTGAATAAAATGATGAACTCATCTTGAACCCATCGAAATCTCTCACCCAATCCATTCGATCGGAAAAGTGCCCACAATCAACAACTAACTGCGAACTTGAACTCGCCTTCGGAAATCGAAATATTGAACAAATTGTATTCGCAATAACTCCACCTCGCTTGACTACAACAGAGCCCTCATACCTCTTCACCCCAGTGTGTGCAAATTGCAGCAGTGGAGATAATTCATTGAATGAGGACCCCATATGAGCAGAAAGTATGTTCAATATTCACTCCTATTCCTCTTCACTTCCTTTACCCACAGTACCATCTATACAGGTAACTGGCAGGCTGCAAATATTCAACCTGCCAGCGCACTCTCATTCAACTCAATGACTAAATCAAGCTTATTTGCTATTCGCTCTCAGAATAGCGCTCATAGCCCGGTGGGCGTCAACGAACCCAAGCCCGGTGTTGTGATGACCTAACCAACTACGGCGAGCATTATCTTTCAATGACTTGCTCACTAGTTGAGCAGCTTCTACCTTGCTAAGGCCGTAGTAGTCTGCCATTTCAAGGAGCAATAGGCTGACAGCCGCTAGTTGAGGAGCGGCAAAAGAGCTACCAGACTCAAAGTTTTGACTGGAAGCTGAATATACTGCATCGCCGGCAATAGCAAAGCTCTGCTTAATAGCCAAGGGGTTGTAACCCGGAACCGTCGCCGTAAGTGAGATCTCATTTGAGAATGGCTGGAGGTTGATTGCAAAAAACAAATTCTCAGCACCGGCCTGCCCTTCATTCTGAGCAAGGAATGCCCTGATTAAATCCAGGTCATAGGTAAAGAAGCTGCCGAGTGGCGGTAGCTCCAAGCGCTCTCTCACATCAGTGTTGTTATGCTCAAGATCCGTACCTGTATTTCCCAGTGACTTTGTAAAAATCTTACTTTGTAAAATAGCGGAAAGATGCTCTGCAAACTCTGGGTCCAGTTGGTCATTGGTAATATGGAATGCACGGCTCATATTGATCACACTAATGTCATCTCGATACCGCATATAGGCCATTGCATCATTATAAGTTTTGCTCTCAGCACTAACGGGTACAATAGTTGCCTTCGGAGCAATATCCAAAATGATATCAATTACGGTGTTACCATGAAGGAAAGTAATGGGATCACCAAATGCAACTTCTGCTTCAATATTGGGATACTGTTCGCGCTGCTCTTGTAAGCGTGTCGGATCAAACAAATCAAAGACAGCAATTACCATACCCTCGCCATCAAAGCGCTTAGTCAAAATTTGCTGTTTCAGTTTATAACCGGGCACATAGGGAAGCAGTAACTCATTAACTGCCAACCTGAATAGATCCAGATCAGCAATAGCAGCATCAAATTCAGACCTATATTGCTCCTGGTAATCCTCTGGCTGAAACGTGTACAGAAGCTCGGCTAATACAATAAATTCTGTGATTGACTGACCCCACTTATGCATCAGTAATTCTTCAACCATATAGTGGGATTTTGCCATTCCCGAGTATTGATCGAATTCAGCTGCCAGATATTCTTCAAGGATTGGGGATATCGGTTCTTCCCAAGGCCAGGGTGTTAACTCTTTCACAACCTCCAGAGAATCCTTAGCCTGTTCAACATCTGGAGTTGACGCAAAAATATTAAGGCTACCCAACAACAGTAAGACTGTTAATATTATCCTATTCAAAACTATTTCCTTGTTGTATCAAATTATTAGATAGTGCTTGTGAGCTGCTACAATTGATGGGATAAAACAGCTCACCTGACAGAAAAATGTCACAGCATGGGGATAGGAGCACGGATTATCTGGAAAGGCAATAAAGCGAATAAGTATCGAAATTACAAAGCTTATATTTCCTATAAACTAGAAGATATTTGATTATTTTTTTTATCAAGGGCTAAAGAGTTATTCCTGTCTGGATTTAGCCCTGCTGCAACTCCCCAAGCTCCAATCAACGCAGGAGATAATTGTCCCCCAGGGACCGGCGGCAAGCACTTATAGCGGGAAAAGCAGCCACTATTAAAGTACATGCTAGCACTAAGCCTAAAAGCACAATGGTACGTTCACCTATGGCAATACCATCCAAATAAATACCGAGTTGATCTGCAAGAAGTGGTTCAACCAACCAGCCTCCTAAAACCAGTCCAGAAACAGCCATTATCACACCTAAAAGTAAAACCAATAGCGCCTCAGTTTCGACCAATAAAAATAGAAAAACGGGGCCCGAGCCCACCGTCCGCAACAGTGCCATCTCTGATCTACGTTCACGCATCGTAGAAAGTAGCAAGATACATAAGCCTAGCAAAGCTGCCACAACCACCATCGCGGAGACAAAAAATAATACCTTTTCCAGGCCGCCCAATATTCTCCAAAGTTCCGATAATGCAATGCCCGGTAAGATTGCCATAAGTGGTTCTTTGGAATACTCGTTAACTTTTCTCTGCACCTGAAATGTAGCTATAGGGGAATTAAGCCCTAACATAAAAGCAGTAATATTTTCAGGTACTAGATCACCGTGCTCTACATCAGCACCATGAACTGCTTCCAGCCCCGCCAAGCTTACGTAGAGTGCTCGGTCTACAGGCGTGCCTGTGGGTTTAAGTATCCCGCTAACGATAAAGGGATTTTCACCATGCTCGGTAAAGTGGGTTCCCACCAAGCCATGGGATAATTTTAGGGTGTCACCAAGTTGATAGTTGAGCTCCCGGGCAACCTTTGCACCCAATATCACACTAAAGGTATCGACAAAGTTCTGGCCGCTTGAGAATTCCAGTGGCCTCTTCTTCCCATAGTGATAGTGATTGACAAAGCCCTCGGTGGTCCCCACCACTCTGTAACCACGATGAGAATCCCCCAGTGATAGTGGCACAGTCCAATTCACTTGTGGATATTGGGCAAACTCCTGATAGCTCTCCCATGAAATAAGGTTACTGGCATTTCCGATATGAAATACGCTGTACAGCAGCAGGTTTAACTCTCCGGCTGGCGCTCCAACAATTAGATCTACCCCTGACACAGTGCGACCAAAGCTGCTTTGAGTATGGCTGCGCAGCTGCTCTATTCCCAAAACCAATATCAGGCTCACAGCCACAGACAATATTGCCAGTGATACACTTCCCTTACGCTGCATCAGGCTATGCCAGGCAAGCTTAATAAACATCGGCCAATGCCTCCGGTGCAGTATCCCATTCGGGCCCGAGCTTCCAGGCAATATTCAACTCGCGTATATCCGTAACCAATGGGAAGTGCCGCTCCAGAGAGCTGTCGTGACTGACAAAAATCAGCGTACATTTTTTGAGCTTGCAAATTGTCATTAATAACTGGACAAAAGCATCTCTCGCTTCGGGATCTAAAGCAGATGTAGGTTCATCAACCAGAAGTAACTCCGGTTCATTGATCAATGCCCTCACAATTGCCACTCTTTGCTGCTGCCCAACACTCAAATTGGCAACTTTCTTGGGTAGCACTTCTTCTCCCAAGCAAAGACCCGCTAACAGCTCCCTTACCCTGTACGGAAAATCACCTCGGAAGCCGGCAAAGTGAGTGGCGACACGAATATTGTCCTCCACACTCAAGTAGGGAATCAGATTGAAGCGCTGAAATACAACACCAATATTTTTCGCCCGAAAGCGATCCCGCTTGCGTTCACTCATTACCCCAAGCGGTTGCCCTAAAACCTTAAGGCTTCCAACTTTTGCATACAGAATACCTGCCAACAGGTTTAACAATGTTGACTTTCCACTACCGGAGCGGCCGCGTAAAAATACCTGTTCACCAGTAGCCAGTGACCAATAAGGGATTTCCAGGACAGCAGGGCCTTTTCGGTAGGCGAAGCGCAGCTGCTCCACTTCAACCGCTGGATTCAACTTTGGGGGGAAGGTATTCATCTAGTACCTCATTTCCAGCATAGATTTTTTCTAGCAGATATATAATGATATATCACAACATTTTATTTAGTAAATAACCCATAACTATGAAGAGATACCCTCTTGCGATGGCTTTTGCCCTTCTTGTAACACTACTTACCACCGCCTGTGACAGTCGAGAGGAAACAAATATGGTTTCAGCGCCAGTTGCCGAACACGCTAAGGTGAAGCTGGTTAGAATCAAATATCGTGAAGTGAGTTGGGAGGAGTTAATTCCAAAAGACGATCTGGATGCGTTGCTCAATCCGCCAGAGTATATCGATAGCATTGTTGAAGGCTCAGCTGCCGATTCGATGCCTACAACATCAGTTACCTCCGGCACGACTGAAGATGATAGTCGTTACCAGGCCGCCTTAACCTCCACCCGAATAAAACCAGAGTTCGACAATCAACGAATACGTGTTTCTGGGTTTATAGTGCCAATCGAATTCAATGACGAATTGACTATTTCCAGATTCCTTTTTGTGCCCTACTTCGGAGCCTGTATCCACCTACCTCCCCCACCCCCAAACCAGGTTATTCATGGCAGTTTTTCAGCGGGGATTAAAGTTGACGCCCTCTACGAACCATTCACTATAGAGGGAAATCTAAGGACACTAAAAAAAGAGAGCGAGTTCGGTACTGCAGCCTACAGCATGGAGGTGGATAGTATTTATCCTTATGAAGAATAACGTCCCCGGGGAGCACTGCTCACCCGGGAACGCTTGATCACGCGGTTTTAGCTACTGCCAACTCCTCGCGTATGGAGCCGCCGACTATTGGCCCATCTCCCGAACCAGATATCCGGCACCATCGATATTCTCCATTACCCAGAGAATGTAAGCGATATCGACATGAATTGCCCGGGTACTATCGGTGAAGTCCCAGTCAGCATTGATGCTATCGTAGGTTCCATCGAACACAACACCTACCAGCTCGCCGCGACCATTCATGGTTGGAGACCCTGAATTACCTCCCGTAATATCTACGGTACTTAAGAAATTAACCGGTACGGAGTCCAACTGTTTTTCGTAGTAACGGCCGAAATTTTTCTTATCTATAGCTTCCATCAGAGCTTTCGGAGCATCAAACGGGTCCTCGCCGGTGTACTTGGCCTTTATGCCACGCAATGTTGTAAAAGGTACAAAACCTTGCTTGCCGTCATTGCCATCGGCAGCCTCCTTAATCGTTCCGGCTGGTGGCTCATAGCCTTTGACCAGGCCATAGGTTACGCGGAGGGAGCTATTTGCATCCGGGTAGACCGGCTTACCCAATGAGTGGTAATAATCAATCAGCATCTCCATATACTGTGGGCGCAGCTGGGCAAAGCGCCCTTTCATGGACTCCTCATGCTCTTCACGGGAAAGCATGTCATCGTACATGGCCACTGCCAGCTGGATAAAGGGATCTTTGCTCTCTTTGAAGTCTTCAGGCTTTTTGCCGATCCACGCTTCACGTACCTCAACATCGGAAAGCTCTGTCTCCTTATACATTTTGTCGAGAGTTGCCTCTAAATCAGCATTGCCTTTATCGATGTTTAAGAAACGATCAAAACTGGCTATACGCTGCTCTTTCGGAAGCGCCTGGTAGCGGTCCAGGAAGTAGAGCCAGATCTGCTTGTCGACTGACGGATGGTAGCTGCGCTCTATACGACGCATGCCCTCTGTGAACCGGGTCAGATCCCGCTCCTGATAACCCGGCTTTCGCTCGGCATCAGGCTTTTCGTTCTCTTTAGCCAATCGATACAGTTTGCTCGCGGCACCCAGCATGGCAGAGCGATCCATATAATCAATGGCCAGGTCCTGTTCACGGGTTGACTCTTTTTCTACAACCAGTGCCTTAAGGTCATCAATCGTCGACTGGTATTTTTTCTCGCGGGCCTTGTCTGAATCCACCCAAGCTTGCAAAGCTTTTTCCAGCTTTTCTTTACGCTGCAATAGATCGCTGCGCTGGTAACCCTCCATCATGCCGGTAAAGTTTTTAGAGTAATTATTCAAACCTGCCACGAGGCTTGCATACTTTAACTCTGCATCTTTATTGTCGGCAGTTGCCGCACCAATCGTTTCCGACCATTCACCCAGTACCCGCTGCATGTTTGGGTAATACCAGTTAAAGTTACTTTCCACTTCCTGGGCAGTGCGATAACGGTTAGTACGACCCGGATAACCGGCAACCATCACAAAGTCACCTTCTTTAGGCCCTTTTGCCGCTACGGGCAGATAGTGCTTGGGCTTGTAAGGAACATTATCTTTAGAATAGTCAGCCGGTTTACCATCTTTGCTAACATAGGCGCGGTAGAAGGCATAATCGCCAGTATGGCGAGGCCACATCCAGTTATCGATATCGCCGCCGAATTTGCCGATCGAAGACGCCGGCGCATGGACCAAACGCACATCGCGGATTTCCAGCTGCTTAACCAGGTAGTAATTCAAACCGCCGTAGTAGCTGTAGACCTCACAGCGATGGCCCGGATCTTTTTCACACTCGGAAACCAGCGCCTTCTCCGCTTCTTCGATTGCAGCAAAACGTGCAGCACCATCCATCTCATCAGTCAGGCGTTCGTTGACCTTGTCCGTCACTTCGTTCATTGCAACGGTGACATAGACGCGGGAGCCAGGTGCAGCAGGCAGCTCTTCAGATAAATCTCCGGCCAGGAAACCTTCAGCTAATAAATCCTTGGATTCAGTTGAATTGTAAGAAATTGAGCCGTAGGCACAGTGGTGGTTGGTAATCACCAATCCCTGGGGAGAGACAAAAGAAGCGGAACACCCCCCCAAACTGATCACCGCATTCATTGGGAACTCGGTAAGCTTGGTCATGCTGGCTGGGTCCAGCTCGAGTCCATGACCGCGAAGCTCTTTGGAGAGTTCTGGCAACTGATGTGGCTGCCACATCCCCTCGGTCGAAACGCTCTCTTTCTCAGCAGCAAGACTGGAGAAACTGGCACCAGCGAGTAGTGCAGCGGTTGCAACCCCGTAAACAATAGAATTATTTATTTTCATATTTACTCAGCAATATTTAAATAATAACGAGTTGGTTTTGGATGTTTCCCAACACCAACCCTGCCTTTTGCGGCATATACACCGAAAATTCACCTATAAACACGGCAGGCTGACAGAGTAACATACCCGCCTCGGCTGTAGGCCAACACGCATCTGCGACCCTACTTGTAGCCTGCCCATCATCGCCATTATTTCCCTGGCTCTTCCATCTAAACTGGATAAACCAGAAAGATATATTTGATACATTGTATCATTTAAGGTCTGCCAGATCTGAATAAGATGTAAGTTGCGCCGATAATAAGAAAGATATTCGCGATAAACAGTGTGGGAGCTGGCCAACGCACCCCAGAAAGCCTACTTCTATACAGCACCCGCCAGTCTCATTCCAACTATCGAAGTCAGCTCAATCATTCTGCTTCCAAATTTGTGCCTCCCCTTCAATGCCAGGACCTTGCCTAATCTCACCAACCCAAATATGATACGTTATATCATCTCCACCAATGAAGATTTAACATTCTCAGTGGGGAATCAAATTAACGTCTTGCTCTCACTCATTGAGAGCAAAGCGAATAAACAACGCGATAGATATTTGTTACTAGTCGAATTTACTTAAAAGGAGCCTAGCTTGAGCCTGACTTTCTCTACCGGCAGAATCCATGAGCCACTTATTGCACAGGTAAATAATGCGGAGCTGGTTCCATTTGAAAAAGGAGTACCTGAGGTAAAGGAGCCAGACACCCGTCGGGCCGTATCTGCGGATACGGGAGAAGTTCTGGCAGATATTTTCCAAACTGACATTAATATGGCGATCTGGCAAAGAGAACTGCCCAGTGACATAGCCAGTGATTGCCAGTCACTCTTTAACAATGGTGTACACCCCAATCGCCGAATTCTATTACCCACCACCAAGATCGACAGCCTCGCTGAAGTATTACCAGAGCTTAAGCCCTACCCGCATCTGTGTGCTGATATTCAGCTACTGGCAGATATGTTCAGTTACCTGTTTGAGCTAAACGGAGTCGGCATTCGTTTAACAACCCTGAACGGTGCAATGTGCCCCAAGTTTCATGTAGATCGGGTGCCCTGCCGATTGATTACGACTTATTTAGGTACCGGTACAGAGTGGCTGACTCCAGACTCTATTGACCCAAATACGCTCGACTTAAAGGCCAATCAGGAATTCCCCTCAACTTCCATTAATCACTTGGCATGCGGCTCAGTTGCTCTACTCAAGGGCGAACTCTGGGAGGGCAATGAAGGGTTCGGCCTGATCCATCGCTCACCCAGTGTCGAACCCGGCCAACTGCGACTACTGCTCACTTTCGATTTCGGGTCCACCGACGAGTAATGAGCGATTACTTGGACGTAAAAATCTTATCAGGAATAACTCATGAAACTTACCGCGAACCTTATCGCACTGATGACCCTTTCAAACCTCGCCCATGGAATTTCCGGCCAGGTGTTAGATTCTTCTGGAGAGCCCATCTATGGCGCCAGTGTGGAAGTCGCTGGAAGTCGACAACAATCCCAAACAGATATCCAAGGCCGATTTACACTTGAGGTGAATACTTCACAACTCCGTGAGATCCACATCAATGCTCCTGGGCACAGCCACAAAACAATAATTCTACAAGCCGGTCAGGATGAGCCCCTGACAATTACCCTGCAACACACCGTTATCGAACAAATCGACGTAACAGCCACGCCATTACATGCTTCCACCATTGAATCAGCACAACCCGTAACCGTGGTAGCTGGCGAAGAACTACGTCGAAAACAAGCTTCCACTCTGGGGGAAACTCTCAAGAATGAAGTGGGGGTTCATTCCAGCTACTTTGGACCAGTAGCCAGTAGTCCAATCATCCGGGGGCTCAACGGCCCCCGTGTTCTGATTACCCAAAATGGACTCGACAGCGCTGATGCCTCCCGAGTTGGCCCAGATCATATCGTCGCCACAGAGACAATTACCGCAGAGCAGATAGAAATCCTGCGAGGGCCTGCCACCCTGTTTTATGGGTCCGGGGCCATCGGTGGTGTAGTCAATGTGGTAGACGAGAGAATACCCACCTCCAGTGAAAACAGGACTGCTTTCTCGCTGGGAAGCAATACCGTTGCAAATGAGCGTGAGGCCTCGCTGGCACATACCGGAGGCAATGATCAGCTGGCATACCACGTGGACAGTTTCTGGCGTAAAGGTGACGACTATGAAGTCCCTTCCTCAAGCGACCATGACGTAGATTCCAGTGAAGTATTAGAGAACAGCGATTCAAAAAGTAAAGGGTTCAACATTGGTGGAAACTGGTTTTTAGATAATGGATCTATCGGCCTTGCCTATGGACGTCTGGAGCGAATTAATGGTATTCCCGGGCACGGCCACTCTGATGAACACGAAGATGATGAATCAGAGCATCATGACGAACATGAAGAAGAAGTAGAAGTAGTTTCTGATTTGAAACAGGACCGATGGCAGCTGGTCAGTGAACTGTCTCTGGACAACATATGGTTGAGTGGTCTGGACACCAGAATTGGATACACAGACTACGAACATTCTGAAATCGAAAACGACGCTGTCGGTACAACATTCAGCAATCAGACACTTCAAGCTCGGGTCAACCTATTATTGCAAGAAAGGGCCGGATGGCGCGGCGCAATAACCCTGGAGAGCAAAACTACAGATTTTGAAGCGGTAGGTGAAGAGGCCTTTACCCCGCCGAGCACAACAGAAAGCTCAGCAATTGGGCTGATACAAGAAAAGCATACGGGTGAATTCCTATGGCAACTAGGAGCCCGTGTCGAAAGAGTCACGGTTGAAGCTGCCGACGATGAATGGGAAGGAGAAAACCTCGATAAACTGACTTTTACGCCCTATAGCGTTTCTGCTGGCTTGGTCTGGGATATCGCCGCCAATTACAATGCCGGGATCTCTTTTACCCACGCACAACGGGCCCCCAGCGCCGCTGAACTTTTCTCGTATGGCCCCCATATCGGCACCAGTAGCTTCGAAGTCGGCGCTCTCTTTAAACTGGATGATGATACAGAAGAACCCTATTTTTACTATGAGAACAATGTTGATGAAGAGGTATCCAACAACATTGACCTGAGCTTTCGCAGGCATTCAGGAAATATCGGCTGGGTACTGAACTTATTCTACAACCAGATAGATAATTTCTACTACGAACGCAATACGGGCTATACCAGCGAAGACTTTGAAGAACACGATCACGAAGAGGAAGAAGAGAGTCATGATCATGGCGAACTGCCGGTTTATGTTTTCGATCAAGCGGATTCGACACTCTACGGTCTAGAAGCTGAATTTGCCTGGCAATTATCCAAGCCTCTCACGCTGACACTGTGGGGAGACACTGTTCGAGGAAAGCTGGATGACGGAGGTAATCTGCCTCGCATCCCACCTATACGATTGGGCGGCATGCTAAATTATAGTTCCAATGGATGGGATGCAGGGATCGAGGTTACGCATGCGTTTAAGCAAACCAAAGTAGCGGAACTGGAAACCACCACCGCTGCTTACACACTTTTGAATACTGAGCTTGCGTACACTTTTCTAGGGAACCAAAACAACCTGACCGTTTACCTTAAGGCTAATAACCTGACAGACGAGTTAGCCTATGTGCATTCGTCCTTCCTAAAAGAACTTGCTCCACTGCCGGGGAGGAGCTTTAGTATTGGATTGCGGGGTATGTTCTAGTCGGTCACTAAGACCACCGGCAAAGATTATTGCCGGTGGTTCCTCTGCTTGTATAAACAATTCTCACTAAGAACTGAAAAAAGTCCTTACATTCTCACAAGAGCTTCCCCTGGATCTGTAGACACCAAGTATCTAATTAGGAATTATTATGACCCAGTCAGTAGTACCCGATAATTTCGACGCGTGGCTGCATTGTATTACAATAGAGTGCGGTATTGAGCTAACTCCAGAATTTGTTGATGAGCGCATCCGCGCGCTGCAAGACAACAGTAACTACCATACACGCAACTTTATTCTTTTATATGGAACAGAGCACCACCAGAAAGTACTTAGCTGGTTTAAGCAAGCGCGTAAAGAAATATAACCCCAAAGTACCCAGCGTCTGCCAAAACCCAAAGGCATCACAAAAAAATTACAACAATAAACTTCAAGTAATATAAAAGCTTAGGTTGACATTATGTAGCGCCTGGTTAAAGATTAAACACACAACCCCGAACACTACCCCCACCGCCATTAAAAACAGAAAAGGTTTACCGCTAACTATTACTTTAACTTAAGAAAACTACAACGATCCTATTTTCACAGCCCCGGGGCAATACCAAGCTGTTAATAACACATAGGAAGTATCATCAGAAACACATCCACTCAAGCTGAAGGCTTGCAGCGAAAAACTATATTTCTGCTACCTAGTAGGGTTTTACGACTCACACCACCATAAGGCACAACCTTTTAATCAAAAAAAATAAAATAAAGAGTCGCATCTATAGATTGTCATTAGCCTACTAAAACACAGCATTACAAATAGCACTTTTTTCTAACAGTTAGGTCCGCCATTCATTTATCATGGGTTCAATGCGATTCATTTGGTGCATTAACATTTAGAAAACAACTTCTAAGCATAAAAATAAGGAACAAAAATGCCACTAATGACCTTAATCCCTGAAGGGCAAACACCGGGTAGAAGAACGCGTCTGTTAGCTGAGGCGATGGGAAATGCGAAACCCGCTTTCATGAACGGCACTCTGACAGGACCAGAGCTTTCCCTTTATACAAAACTAAGCAGTTTGCAATGCTGGGACGCTGCGCTCTACTGTGCCTGGAGCGCCAAGGGTGTAAACTGCCCAAGTGTAACCATGGACAACAAAAACTATAATGTTACTGGTAACAATAACTACAATAGAATTTTTGGAGCCACCCCCAGAACCCGATCAGTTAATACTCTGCACGATTTGATGACCTTGCCGGAGGGCTGCTTCGTTGGTTTTCTATCAAATTTAGGAGTTATGAGACATGTAATGATTCATACCTCAAATGGTCATGGAGCAGGCAATAAAAGTGACTGTGTTTTTACTGATGGAAATACAGGCGGTTGGGAGCTACTAGATATGGCTCATTTTTTTGGTAAAGATAGTAATCATAACGGCAATTCCCATACAACCATGATATATATGCCGGTAACGGGGCAAGTAATTTAACTTTTCTCAAGAGTGGACGTATAGCCTATTGAGCTATTCTGCTTTTGACTGCATCAGTTCAGATTTGATCTGACAGTTACCGGTTTTCAAAAGGTCTTCTGTCAGGTCAATCCTGAACGATCAACTACAGAATTAGATACTATCTGACAAGTTTCCAGCTCATAAAGTGAACCCTACCTTACTCTCACCGGGCTTTAAGGTGTAGCTTTGAGTTCCCCTGCCATTATTGACATTCAATGTGTTCACCTGGTCCCGCTCTATCTCCATCAGCATTGATTGTTTAACGTTCAATTTTTTACTGGAAATATCTACCATAGGCACTTCCTGATATATCCAAATGTCATGAACGTCAGCTTCCATACCTACCCAATTAAGCTTCACCACCTCACCATTTTCCTGGCTAATCTGAAATCTTGAATTGACATAGCTCTCCATCTGTCTTTGTGCTTCATTCAACTCTTTACTGGCACTTATTGATAAAGCCTTTTCAATGTCAGCAACAAAAAAACGATGGGAAACCTCCAGCGTTTGAGTGCGCTCGTTTACGGAGAGGTTGGTCAAACCAAAATGATAGCGATGTGCGCTTGCCTGGAGTGAAAATACCGAGGTTGTGACTATCAATAAAAAGGAAAGTAAAACTTTCATCAATTACTACCACTACACAATGAATGTTTCAGATGGATATTTTTAGTAAAAAGGACAAAAGTGCAACTCTCCAGGCCGACCGCCTGCGAGCTGCACTTTTTCCAAGACCTAATCTTCCTCTTTAAGCTCCTCATCCCAATCTTTCATCAAGTTACGCTGCTTTTCATCCTTAAATAGTTCCAGGCGTGACTTGATAATTCGACGTGGATAGAAGTTGTTCTCCACATTGACATCCGCTGTTTCCCAATGGGGATCGAGCACTACAGACTTAAGCACCTTGCTCTTATCCCTCACCAGCATTTTGGAGGTCTTCTTGGCATTGCGAGTCCAGATTTCAGCGGGGATACGCAAATCCTCAACACTTCCATCTTCATATTCCAGCCGCAGGAACAGTGGCATCACCAAGCCACCAATATTGCTAAAGTCCAGCACGTAGACATTACTCTCAACCTTGAGCATGTCTTTTTCCCAGTCCTCTAGATTTTCTAGTTTACTTTGGTAGCTATTGCGATCCGCATTGGAAACGTCAAACTCATCGTGAGTGTTATAGAAGTCTTCCAGCTCCGGCTTAGCATCGACGATTCGGGTCAACTTCTTCGTACGATTTTCAACAACAGTAACAGTCTCGGGTTCCCGATTATGCTGGGCACGCTTCCAAGGCCCTTCCACTTCAGGATTTTGTGTACCAACGGTGTAATGACGTACGGCATCAAGGCTGATATCGACATTATCAGTGGTGTAGAACCATCCGCGCCAGAACCAATCCAGATCCATACCTGATGCATCTTCCATAGTGCGGAAAAAATCTGCTGGCATAGGGCGCTTGAATTTCCAGCGCTGAGCGTATTCGCGGAAGGCGAAGTCAAAAAGCTCACGCCCCATAATGGATTCACGCAGGATATTCAGTGCGGCCGCCGGCTTGCCGTAGGCGTTGTTGCCAAGCTGAAGCACTGATTCCGAATTCGTCATAATCGGAACCTGGTTCTCACTCTTCATATACTCGACAATTTTTCGTGCATCGCCGCGGCGGGATGGGTACTTCTCTTCCCATTCCTGCTCAGCCAGGAACTGTACGAAAGTGTTCAGCCCCTCATCCATCCAGGTCCACTGACGCTCATCAGAATTGATGATCATAGGATAGTAGTTATGCCCTACTTCATGAATGATCACCGAGATAAGCCCATACTTGGTGCGACGGGAGTAAGTGCGCTTGCTGCGGTCCTCCTCATCTATTTCCGGTCGCGGACCATTAAAGGTGATCATGGGGTATTCCATTCCCCCCACAGGGCCGTTAACTGAAATAGATACCGGGTAGGGATAGTCAAAACTGTAGCGGTTATAGACATCTATTGTATGAATAATGGACTCTGTCGAGTACTTATCCCATAGCGGAGTACCTTCTTCCGGGTAAAAGGACATCGCCATTGTGTCGGTGCCGCCCTTTTTATAACCCTGTGCATCCCACAAGAACTTACGCGAAGATGCCCAGGAAAAGTCACGGACATTTTCCGCTTCAAAAACCCAGGTTTTGCGCTTGGTGGAACGACTTTTCTCATTTTCCAGAGCCTCGTCCTTAGTGACAATCATCACTGGCTTACTCGCAGTGCGGGCCCGTCTTAAACGCTCACGCTGCTTGGAGGTCAACACATCCTTCGGGTTTTGAAGAACACCGGTTGCAGCAACGATATGATCCGCCGGCACCTCGATAGCAACACGATAATCCCCAAACTCCAGTGCAAATTCGCCGCGCCCCAGGAACTGCTTGTTTTGCCAGCCGCTAACATCGTTATATGCAGCCATACGAGGGAACCATTGGGCTATCTCGTATAAGTAATTATCGTCGCGCTCAAAATATTCATAACCGGAACGACCACCCAGTGCTTTCTGCTCAATAACCTTATAAGCCCAGTCAATCTGGAAACTCACGCTGGAACCTGAGGCCAGAGGCTGGGGCAAGTCAATTCGCATGCCAGTATCAACAATAGTATGGCGAAGCTCTCTTCCCCGAGCATCAGCCACTTTAGTAATCTGGTATCCACCTGGGAATTCACCGGATACTAGAGCACGTCGAAAACTCTTAAATGGAATGGTATCCGGTGCAATCGCCTCCAGATCAACCGGCGTCGCCAGGTTTCCAGATGAATCCGGCTTAAAACGGTTCTGGTCCAATTGCACCCACAAATAACGCAGAGTATCCGGCGAATTATTGGTATAAGTGATGGTCTCTGAAGCGGTTATCAGTTGCTGTTCATCGTCCAGCGACACCTTGATATCGTAGTCAGCCTGCTGCTGCCAATAGGCATGACCCGGAGCTCCCGAAGCTGTGCGATAGCTGTTAGGTGTCGGCAATAGCTCCTCCAGCTGACGGAACTTATCTCCGGTGACATTGAGGGGGTCCGCGGCAAAACTGTCCGAAATGCTGGACATAGCAAGCAATGCCGCTGTTAAGCGGCCGAGTAGTTTTATATTCATTGGTTTACTTCAGAGATTTACGTCAGATTAAAACTTTACGGAATACGGCCTCGAAAAAATGACCGGGTCTTTGCAAAAATTCTTAATAAGCCAGGCCAGATTTGAATATCTGGCCTAATAATTATCTGGATTCATAAAATATTTTTGTTTCGGTATCCTGATTATCCGCCTGGGCAGCAATCCAGGAGCCCTCCATCGCCCCCCAATCCAAGTGTACCTGGTTAATCACCTCCACCCGGCTTTCCAATGTGTCATCCAGTTCCAGTACTGTGAGCACTTTGTCAGCCTTATTAAATCCAAATACGCCTTGCTCGGTAATAAATACGCCCTTGATTCTCTCAGCGTCAGTGCCGCTGAATAGTGAAAAGAGCGCATCATAGTCAAATACAAATTCAGGGCTAAAACGCCAGCCACAACTGTAATATCCCTCTCCGCTATTCTCTGAGCGGAGATAACCACACTCCGGCAATAACTCAACTTCATCTACTGCCTGAATTACCGCATGATGGTGGTCACTCCCCGAAGAGACCTGGAAACTACAGGGGAGTTGCAGCCAATCTAGTTCGATACGCCCCTGCTCCACTACCTGTAGAGGTTTTTCCGTACCCTCACCAAGGAATGACAGAAAACGCTGAAGATTCTGCAAGTCTTCAGGACCGTATAGATCAGATTTATTGGCAACGACAAGGTCAGCAACTTCCAACTGCTGACGAAAAGTCTCACTGCGTAAGTAGCGGTCGTCTTCAATACAACGAGCATCGACCAAAGTTAGCGTACCGCGAAGGTCCAACACACCGCCGCGCACTGCATCAGACAAAGCCGCCAGCACCTCTCTAGGGTGCCCCAGGCCCGTCGGCTCAATTATTAATCGATGGGGCCTGGCCTTAGCCAGTAACTGGTTTAAAGCAACCTGCATCGGCAAGCCTGCCGCACAGCACATGCAGCCGCCGGGCACCTCCCGAATATAAATATTGCCTTCCTGGTCCGGTTCAAAAAGCGCGCCGTCAACGCCCACTTCTCCAAACTCATTGACCAGAACAGCCCAGCGCTCATCAGCTGGCTTACTTTCCAGAAGATGCCGGATGGCTGTTGTCTTGCCGACGCCCAGAAAACCGGTGATAACGTTGGCAGGTACCCCGCGTATTAACTGACTAGCTACCACTAAGCTGCATCCCGGCTGCACTCATCACAAACACAATCCAGCTCCAATTGGGATGTCTGGAGATGATATCCAGCACTTTCAACCGTATCGCGCAATGCATCAATGACTTCGGGCCTAATACCGATTTCCCGCACTTTGCTGCAGCGATTGCAGATTAAAAACTGTGGAGTCTGGTGGCTGTGGTCACAGGCAATATGAGCACAGGCCAGGTACTTGTTTTCTGAATTGAGCTTGTGAACCAGGTTCTCTGCAGCCAGGAAGTCCAGCATTCGGTACACTGACATGGCGGGAATTGAGTCGCCGAAGTCACTGTTGTAATGCTCCGCTATTTCGTAGGCAGAGAGTGGGGTTTTTGACCGCAACAACACGGTAAGCACGTTCTTGCGCTTTTCAGTCAGGCGAGCGCCTGAGCTGCGGCAGGTTTGTTCCGCTACACTCAGAGTCTGTTTGATTTGGGATGCTTTCATAGCCTATTTCATTTGCAGTTCGTTATCTTTACCAGTGAGCAGTTCAGCTCCCTGACGACCGGAGCTGATCCATTGCACTGCAATCCCATGAATACCGGGAAACCTCTCAAACAGGGTAACAATGACGCTGTTGAAGCGTGCCAGATTATCACACTTGAATTCATAACTAGCATGGAAACCGCTGTGCACTGAGCTGTCACTGTTAACTTCTGCGCTATATGGCGCCTCAACTTCCACACTTAGGGGCTGGCACTGGGTACCGATAAACTCCAGGAAAAGCTCAGGCTCAGATAGTTCGCGCGATACCTGTTCCAACAGTTGTTTTTGAACACCGGTACGTGGCGCATGCTCAAACCCCACCAAGTTGGCTGAAGGTGACTCCAGCTCGATGCGGATTTTATCTGCGTCAGCCACCAGGTACATCATGGCCTTACCGTGGACATGACTTCCCATATCTCCAACAGCTGGACAAGCCAGGGACAAAGCAATCAGCAGAATTCCAGTGAACTTCATCATCCCCACCTAATCAACCAGAGCGACCCGATACATCAAGCGCTGGTTTACCCAGTGGGCGATGATCAATAGGCCAGCACCAAGAACACTGGCAACCAGCTCCCAAGGCCCTTCAAGGTAAAGCGCACCAACCAATAGCAGCGCCCCGGAGAACCCCACAATCATTACCGCATAGCGTTGATGGCGTCGGCAGGAGGTTGGGAAACTGGCCAATGCCAATGTCACAACCGGTACGAGCAGAAGTAAGTGGAGAAACTGGTCTTCCTGAAATGCACCCAATATCCCCAAACCACCCAGAAGCGGTAGTAAGGGGGTTAAAAGACAGTGCAGCAGGCAGAGACCAGAAGCCAAAATTCCTAAAGTATCTCTCACGATAATCCTTTTAATCTTCGAGCAACCAAGACAAATAAGCACGCTTCAAACAACATGATGATATGTTATATCATAAATATAAGATTTCAAGTCAACTAGAGCAATACGACTAGGATTCATGAAATGCCACAGATCAGTGAACAGGAACTACTGGGTATGCCCGCCTCAGACTATATGAACGAAAAGCAATTATCGTTCTTCCAGGAGTATCTTTTGGAGCTTAAAAGTGACCTTTTGACCGAAGTCGAACAAGGGCAACAAGCAATTGCTACTACTAAGCTAGCCTTGGCGGATGACCTGGACCGAGCAGCCGCCGAACAGGAGAACCAGCAACGCCTGCGCTTTACCGGACGAAAGAACCTTTTGTTGCGAAAGATCCAGCGAGCTCTGGAGAAAATAAAAGATGGTAGTTACGGTTACTGTGAAATCAGCGGTGACCCTATTGGCCTGCGACGCCTACTAATAAGACCCACTGCAGAACTTTCCTTTGAAGAGAAAGCTCGCCAGGAAATATTGGAACGCAACTACAGCAAGCGAAGATAAGAACCACTCAAATCCAACCTTCTGTCAATGAATAGATATAGCTCAAATAAGCCATTTAGAAAGTTTTCAGCCATGGTGCAATTAAGTGATTTTGATAACAGTGGCCGCTTTTAAGTGGCCACTGTCATTTGAAATAGTTCACTGATTACGCATTATACCAAGATGGGACAATCCACTGACCAAAGTGCCAGTCGCGAGGTACATACCCACTGTAGCCTTGCCCCAAGCGGTCGGGCTTATCATGGGCGGGGTGTTCATTACCCAGCCCTCCGCCAGAGTGACATTGATACCTTCTCTTCTACACCTTTGGATATGAGCACTCTCTCACCAACCTGTCACCCCTACTGAATTTTGAAGGTAGCTATCAATCAGAAGTAGATCATTCTTTGAAAGCATTTTGAGTTTTCCCTTCAACTCACCAAAAAATCACAAGTAAGAGATGCCGAGCTTGTTCAAGTCCTCACTAACTTCGACGCCCCCCTACCAAAAATACCAACTTGGCTACCTATATTGCTGCGTCAAGAAGCGCTAATCCTGTACCGTAAACAACATCGGGACCGGCCCCTGAAACGCGAAAAGGTATCTGGTTAAGATCCCCCCCAGAGAGCTTATTGCGAGAGCTACTTTTTTCATTTCCAGTGCACCTGGTCGATAGTGACCACTATGGTTGTTTACCTCAAGTATTTGATATCCTGCACCCAGTACAATAGTTCCCGCACCTAGCACCGGCTGACCAGCCATAAATGAAGAATGATGGAATCTACCTAAATTTTTCCTTCCAACATAAAAATTCCTCTGCGTATCCACCACAAAAATAATATTTCCTGCAGTATTTTGCAGAATGCCCAATTCAAACCTTCTCTGCTGAGGAATAACAAGTGAGTTCCCTGTAAAAGTGACCAGATGTTTCTGTCTATCCCGGGCAGAGAGATACCGAACATTACCATTTCGGCCATGTGTCGCCTGATGATTGGGGTGATGAACCTCTGGCCAATAGGGAGCAGCCACCATTTTTGCACCTTTAGAGCGACCTAAAAGCCCCAGAGTTCTAAATGTGGAACGCAAATGCACCCAGCGCCTTCTCGCTCTCTGTCTTTTTTCTGCCTCAGTCATAAGATATTTCCTTCCATCAGTGAGTAAAATTGAAAATAGAACCCCATAAACTTACGCCGGTGACCGCCCCCAATCACAGGACTTCCCATGAATCCTAAAGCCTTTTGTGTCATATCCCTGCTCAAGTAACTGTGTGCATGTTGGCCCTGTTGCGCGAACGATGATAACGCAACGGTGAGAGGAAGCCGTTGCCTTAAATGCATCAGCATGAGTTGCCGGGCAGCCTATAAGGTTTTGGCGCAATGCAGCATTGTTAAATATAAGATCCATATGTCAACTTCCTGTTTTTGGGTGCTTACCCTTGTGTTTAATTAAGTCTCACAAACGTAAGTCGCCGGATAAACTTTTGGGGCCAGTGTTTAATTAATGGATAGATGGGTAAAATCCCAGGAATTTAATCTGGCACCACTTTAATATTTAATCTCTGATTACCGCTGCTGAAAGCCCAGGCTCTAAAATTCCTGATCACCTTTTTAACCCGCATCTGTTTATAGATTGATATTCATGAACTCAAACTGAACCAGACTTACGTGCTGCTAAAAACCAATCTTGCTTAGAGCTTCTGACTCTTAAGATGCTCTATCCTGTGCGTTCAGGTATGCGGCCAAGGTTCCAGGCTCTCCTGTCAGCTCAATCTATAAGTTACATGGAATCCAGCTTCACGCCTTTAGAATTTGGGCATAGGTTTTTAGATTTTGGTCTTTTAAATTCAGCTACAGAAATCTAGAAAAATGAAGTGCCTGGATTGCTTGATTTAGCATTGAACTCACTCCAAACCACGAGCACCTGTCCGGTAGTTCTTCTCATTGTAAAGGCAAATGCCATTACGTAACATTAAAAGTTGCATGAGAGTGTAAACTCATGTAACTTTTAATGTTCCTATAAGTTGGGTTTTCAAGGATGGGCTTTGACCCTTCACGTTACCAAAGGTGATGGAAATGACAGACAATTTAGAGATATATAACTTTTCCTGGGCACTCTATCCACGCAGGATACATATCTACCTCGCAGAGAAGAAGCTGGATATCAAGTCAAGGGAGTATGACCCAAAAGTCGAGAAAAAATGGCCCCCGCCGGAGGTACTGGAACTGAATCCCTATGGCAAACTTCCAATCCTTAAAATAAATAATGAAAATTCAATTACAGAATCCCTCGCAATCATCCACTACCTGGAGAAAGTGTTCCCAAATCCAAGCATGATCGGGGAAAATGCGATCGACTATGCCAACGTTATCAGGTTAACCACGATGGCAGATGAAGCAAATACGATTCTGGCAATTTGGAACCATAACATCAGCCCGGTATTTCAAGAGCGAGAACTGCAGTTTAAAGATGCCGGATATAGTGGAGCCTACCATTTCATCAAACGACTGGATGTTTTGGAAACAGCCATCAATGAAAATCATGAATTTATTTATGGAAACTCCCCCACCATTGCCGATTGCGTCACCTTCCCGTTAATTATGTTCCTAGATGAGTTTTATGACGTAAGACTCCCACGCCGCTTCAAGAAACTAAATTCCTGGTATGAACGATTTAAGGAAAGAGACAGTATTATTAAGCAAAACTATATAGAACAGTATCCAGACTCCCTATTAAAACTTTCCAGGGGGCTCGAAAAACAAGGAGATTTTTACTTGGAAGAAATTTGCGAAAGGATAGGAAAAGACTTATTAAGCTAGTCTTAAATCTATTCCACTAACCCTCAACCCGAATGACACCAAGAAAAAAGAGCTGAAGAACAAGCAATCATGCCGAGTATTAATTAGCTTCATTGCTTTAAGCGAAAAATCTAATGCTCCCAGATCGGAGGGCTCCCGATTTTCTCAATCAGGTAGTCAATAAATACTCGCACTTTAGATGTCAGAACATTGGACTTTGGGTATACGAGCCAAATGGCCGATTGATCATCTATATAATATCCAGGCAGCACTCTAACCAGGGAACCCTGCAAAATTTCTGCCTGGATATTCCAGATAGAACTCATGCAAATTCCCACCCCTGCTTTTGCAGCGATACGCATGCTGGCACCATCATCACAAGTCACTCGAGATTTGCTGTTTGAAGGTGGGAATTGATAAGTAGTCTGATCGCTCGCAGATATGAGTTTCCTGGGTTTTGAATTGATAAAGGCCAAAAGCTGATGCGCAACTAGGTCTTCCGGCTTTTCGGGAACACCATATTTTTTCAAATAACTGGGAGAAGCGCATAGAACTCGCTTGTCATCCGCAAGCTTCCTACCAATTAAACTGCTATCTTCAACCGCATAATTGCGAAGCGCCAAATCAAAGCCACCCTCGATAAGGCTGACTTGTGTGTCTGAGAGCTTCAGCTCAACATTGACGCCAGGGTACCTTTCCAGGAATTCAGGCAGGATAGGCGCTATAAAACGTTGAACAAAGGTGCTCGAAGCCGCAAACCTCAAAGTCCCGCTCACAACAGAATTCCCATACCCCAAGGCTGCATAGGCAGCGTTCTCCTGGGCGATAATCTCCCTGGCAAAGGGCAGAAACTCCTCCCCTTCAATTGACAGTGAAACCTTCCGGGTAGATCGATGAAAAAGATCTGCGCCCAACTGAACCTCAAGCTTGGATAGCCTTGCACTGGCTACCGACGGAGCCAAGCCCAGCCTTCTCCCAGCAGAACTGATATTGAGCATTTCAGCGGCTAGCACAAATAGCCTGACCCCATTTGTATCCACCCATTATCTCCAAAATCAGAATTCTGATTTCATTTATACGTCATTTATATGGATTTTCCAATGGATTAGGCTTCAGTTATCGAAAGGGGCGGCGCCATTTAGCCGCTCGCCTAGGCTGTGTGGGAGATCAAAAATGAATGTAAGAGTACCTGTGAACTTCACTGTAAAAAGTGGCCCAGATCGAACCTCTTGCTCTGTCGCAAGTTACTACTGTGACAGCCCGTTATCTCCTATTCGAGACGCTTAGGAGAGATCACCGTGGATTCCAGATATAAAGGTCGTTCTAGCTACTTCCCCAGTATCAATACGGGTTACAAAGCTGTATTTAAACCAGACAGACTTTCTGTTGGGCTTGTGGTTCCCGTAGAAAATTACGCTACGAACCCTGTTCCAACCATGATTGATCATGTTGAGCGGGTTCAGCTTGCGGAAAAACTGGGATTTAGCGCGATTTGGCTCAGGGATGTCCCCTTCAATGTCCCTTCATTTGGCGATGCCGGTCAAGTTTTTGACCCATTCGTCTATCTCGGTCTCCTGGCGGGCAAGACAACAAAGATTGCCCTTGGTGTAGCCAGCATTATTCTGCCTTTGCGCCATCCCGCGCATGTTGCAAAAGCTGCTGCCTCTGTTGATCAGATATCAGGCGGGCGCTTAATTCTCGGTATCGCCAGTGGAGATCGCCCAGAAGAATATCCTGCGATGAATATTTCATATCTGGAGCGAGGGCAACTGTTCCGGGAGAGCTACGAATATATTCGCTGTGTAGCAGAGTCCTACCCCCAACTTCAGAGTTCCTTTGGAGCAATTTCTGGCGATCTGGACATATTGCCCAAACCAGAAAAAACAAAGCTGCCTTTATTGATAACTGGCTCCTCTCAGCAGTCCCCAGACTGGCTCTCTAACAACGGAGATGGTTGGATCACCTATCCTCGTCCACATGCCGCGCAAGAACAATTTATTGGCCAATTGAGAAATAACCCTGCCATTAACAAGCCAGTGATGGAACCACTCTATATTGATATAACTGAAACCCCGGATGCCCTACCACACCCCATACACTTGGGATATCGACTGGGTATTAACCAATTATACAAATACCTTAAGTCGCGAGAAGAGATCGGGGTTAACCATGTTGCTCTGAACCTCCGATTTAACCGGGCAAATATTGAAGAAACACTTGGAACAATTTCGGAAGTCATTTTCCCACGTTTTAATGAACAGGAATAACAAATGCGAAAGACCATTTTATTGACAGGCGGTACTGACGGTATCGGGTTAGAAACTGCAAAATTACTGGCAGCAAAGGATCATACTTTGCTCTTACATGGCCGTAGCGATACAAAACTAGAAAGTGCAAAAGAGGCGATAAAGCAAAGCTATCCCAAGGGCCACATAAATACATTCCGAGCAGATTTATCCAATTTATCAGATGTGTTAGCACTGGCCTCAATGGTAAAAGATCAATATTCAAATATTGATGTTCTTATCAATAATGCCGGCGTATTTAAAGTACAGAATCCAATAACCGACACGGGTTACGATATTCGCTTTATCGTAAACGTTATTGCCCCTTACTTGTTAACGACACGGCTATTTCCGCTGTTTAGCGCCGATGGCCGCATTATTAATCTATCCTCTGCAGCGCAAGCAACTGTGAACATCGAAGCGCTCAAAGGTCACCAACAACTATCCGACAGCGACGCTTATGCCCAAAGTAAATTGGCTCTCACCATGTGGACCTTTCAACTAGCCCGCTCACTTGGCGACAAGGCCCCGCAATTTATCGCAATCAATCCCGCCTCATTTCTGGGTAGCAAAATGGTGAAAGATGCTTACGGAACTCAAGGGAAAGACTTAAGTATCGGCGCCAATATATTGGTACGGGCGGCACTCGATAATGAGTTCTCAAACGCTAGCGGTAAATACTTTGACAATGACATAGGCAATTGGTCCCAGCCGCACCCAGACGCGCTAGATGAGAACAAGAGAAAGGTACTTATTGAAGAAATTGAGAACACTCTCGACAAACTCGGCATTAAAAATACCTAAGACGTTAACGCAATCAATTAAAAGGAATTCACCATGAAATATGAAGGTTTTACCACATTCACGGCGAAACAAGATGACGGAATCCTAACTGTGACATTTGACTTTGGTCCCGTGAATGTCCAAGGGCAGGAAATGCTGGCCGACTTAAACAGCCTGGCTATGCGCCTGGAACGGGATCGAGAAACCAAAGTCGTTGTGTTTCAGTCTGCCAATCCGGAGATTTGGGTATGTCATTACGATACTGAGTTATTAAAAGACATGCCTGATGAAGCTGTATCTCGAGAAGAAGCCCAACTGTTGGATTTACAGGCTGTCTGTGAGCGCATCAGCAAAGTACCTCAAGCAACGATCGCCAAACTAGAGGGTTTCGCTAGAGGTGGTGGCCATGAACTGGCCTTGGCACTCGATATGCGTTTCGCAGCCCGAGGAAAATATAAATTCATGCAAATGGAAGTGGGTATGGGAATCCTCCCCTGTGGGGGAGGTGCATCAAGGATGGCTCGCCAGACAGGACTGGGTAAAGCGCTGGAGATTATTCTCAGCGCCCGTGATTTCGATGCTGACGAAGCGGAAAGGCTCGGCACAATCAACAAAGCACTAGACCCAGATGAAATTGGCGAGTATGTCGATAGCCTAGCGAAGAGAATTGCTCAATTTCCAGCAGAATCAATCAATGCCTGTAAGCAGGCGGTTTATGAGTCAGTCGATAAGCCTATCAATGAAGCGCTAAAAGCGGAGGCCTATTGGCTGTATCAAGCAACCAGTAAAACACCTGCCTTAAAACGCTTCTCTATCGCAGATGAACAAGGGTTGGAACACGATATTGAAAATCAGCGGAACTGGAACCAACTGGTGATGGATGTACAAAAAATAAACTAGCAGTAGCAATTGGGCATCCGACGATTTACAGACTGTGATGCCCTACTTACTTCGGATACTTCGACAAAACTCTACAGAAAGTACACTTTTTGGGAATCAAAATGAGAGCAATGATTGTAAATACCTTTGGCGGCCCAGACGTATTTGAAGCTGCTGAAGTACCCAAGCCGACCACCAAAGCTGGCCATGTGCTGATTAAAATATCAGCAACCAGCGTCAATACCGTAGATACCATGATTCGCCAAATGGGACCTGCATTACCCCTTTCACCGAAAGCCCCGGCAATATTGGGTATGGATTTCGCTGGTGTTGTTGAAGAAATTGGCGAAGGTGTTACCGATTATCAGGTGGGCGATGAAGTCTATGGCTGCGCAGGTGGACTGGCTGACTTACCGGGAACATTAGCCGAATATATTGTTGCAGACGCGAACTTAATTGCCCTGAAACCCGAGAACCTGACCATGCGGGAAGCAGCAGCTTTGCCCTTAGTAGGCATAACCGCCTACGAAGGGTTACAGCGTGCGGGGGTTAAGCCTGGACAAAGTGTTCTTGTTCACGGTGGCTCGCGCGGTGTGGGTCATATAGCTGTACAACTGGCTCGTCACTTTGGTGCTGATGTTTACTCAACAGGCTCCGGAGATCCTCAACTGGCAATGATTGAAAAACTGGGGGCAACGCCGATTAACTACCGGACTGAATCAGTTGAGTCTTATGTACTGAAGTACACCAACGGAGCAGGCTTCGATATAGTATTCGACTCAGTCGGTGGTGCAAATATAACGAACTCTTTTGAGGCAGCAAAACTCAATGGCCAAGTAGCTACTACCGTTTCCATGGTAGAGCTTGACCTGACGCCTGCTCACTTTAAAGGCTTGTCTTTGCATGTCATATTTATGTTAATTCCAATGCTACACAATTACCACCGTGAGGAGCACGGGCATATTTTAAAAGCACTAAAAGCCATTACTGAAGCAGGCAATCTCAAACCTGTACTTGATGAAACTTCTTATAGTTTGCCTGATATTGGCAAGGCCCATGAACGGCTGGCAAGTGGGAAAGCTATGGGTAAAGTTGTTGTGGGTATTGAATCATTTGGGTAGCTGACCAAATGGATATCTCTCCCCCTCTAACAGCTGGACTTAATATCCAAACGACATACTCAGGCGAAGGGAAACAACAATTACTCTTACCTGTACCAAGCTATTAAAATAATAGGCAGCGGCGGCTCCGCCGCTGCCTAAACACTGGCCTACCGGTTAACGATTCACCACCTCGAAAGACAGAAAATATCCTTCTGTACTCAGGAAGACTTGCAACTGCTGGTTCAAAACACCACTCTGCTCTTTCGCTGTAACAACCCACTGTCGCTGGTTGTCAACACGCTGCATAGCGGCATTGAGCGGCTTGTCAGCCCAGGACTCGTTAAGCTTACCCTCTTTGATTAGGCGAGCTACTTCCTGGCTGGCGATGCCTTTGGCTTCTACCATGGATACAGTGGCAAAATTGTCTCTCTCATGGTCACCATGGGCGAAAGCAAGATTTGCGAAGCCTAAGGTAACTGATACACAGATGACTCGAATAAGTTTGTTCATAATACTCTCTTTCTTCTCGGTTTTAGCGAATGTTGATAAAAAAGCGTTACTGTTTGAGTCCAATAACCTCGTAGAACCCCTTTGTTTTTAGAGTGATCTTCACAGATTCCTGACCGTTATTCTTCCAATACCAGCCATGGGAACCATCAAAAGGCGTTGTGAGAGAGCCACTCATTTTATTTGAGGTAGCAATAGCAAAGCTCTCAAAGTAGCCGCTTGTATCGCCTGCGGGTTCGCCGTGAAAATCAAAGTAAAGTTCTCCACTCTCTGTTATCCACTCGTATTCCAAATGACCGTATTTATCCAATTGAAATTTGTATTCAATCCCACGGCCAGCGGGCACTTCAATAGTTGTAGTGTCAGTCCGATAAGCAAAGGACTGCTCGCCACGCTGCTCTACTTCTGGTGCAGCAATTTCCTGTTCTTGACAGTTTAATTCAGTCAGCCCCAGTGCACTGCCAATTCCAGTAGGATCTATATTGTATTCAGCTGGCAGGATTACTGTGGTCAACATAATGGCTGCAAGCACGCCAGCAGCAAGTGTGGATTTAATCAGCGTTTGTGCAGTCTGCACTGGCATTTCAGTTGTATTCATTCTGTAAGCTCTAAATCTGTGTTCTTTCTGTTCAATTAACTTTGTAAAGTCACTTTCTGGCTATCTAACCTACGAAGTAGCCTGTCATCTGGTAACCCACCAACATCAGTCCACCACTCATTAGTAGGGTATTTGTCATAGTGGAAAAGCGCAGGAAACTGTCAAAGCGACGCCAATAATTGATGGCGAGAAGAATAAACAGCAACGCAACAAACTGACCAATTTCTACTCCGACATTAAAGGCCAGGATATTCTCCACCAACCCATCGCTGGACAGCTTGAATTCCTGTAATTTGGTTGCCAAACCAAAACCGTGGAAGAGTCCAAAAATCAGTACGGCAGCCTTGGTATTAGGCTGGAAGCCAAAAACCCGTTTGAAACCACCGAGATTATCGAAGCCTTTATAGACAATGGATAATCCAATAATGGCATCGATCAAATAGGCATTCACATGGGTGTCGTTAAGCACTCCAAATAAAAGGGTTAAGCTATGACCGAGAGTAAAGAAGCTTACATAAATAAGAACATCTTTTGATCGATATAAAAAGAAAATGACTCCCACCAGGAACAGCAGGTGGTCATAGCCAGTCACCATATGCTTGGCGCCAATATATAGAAAGGGAATAATAGATACCCCTTCGTTGCCGGCAAGAAAAGTCTTAGTAGCATCGTCCACTCCATGGGCAAATAGCGGCATAGATATCACCATACCTGCTATCAGCGCCATCAAGCCGAAAACTGTTTTTAAACTATTGTGCAACGTTACTATCTCCCGTTATTAAAGTTCTAAATTCTTGTGAACCAAAGCGCACACAGGCCCGGTTAACTGGCTCCAGCCAGAGCCACTTCAGGGTTATCTTGTGAGCTCTCCGACTTGGAATCCCTGCCATGTAAAATTCTGTAGAGTGCCGGCAATACTAAAAGTGTCAGGATTGTTGATGAGACAATACCGCCAATAACCACCGTCGCCAGTGGGCGCTGTACCTCAGAACCAATACCAGTATTCAGGGCCATGGGCACAAAACCGAGTGAGGCAACCAGTGCGGTACTAATGACCGGACGTAAGCGGATCAGGGCGCCCTCAATAATGGCCTTTTCTATGCTGTAACCTTGGTCACGCAGGTCCCGAATAAAGGAAACCATTACCAGGCCGTTAAGGATGGCAATCCCGGAAAGTGCGATAAAACCAACGGCTGCGGAAATGGAGAAAGGGATATCCCGCAACATTAAAGAGAGCACACCGCCGGTTAATGCGAGGGGTATACCGGTAAAGATAATTGCCGCATCTTTTATGGAACGAAGCGCCAGCAGGAGAAGCCCCATAATCAACACAAGGGTCAGCGGCACTACTATCGATAAACGTTCAGTAGCAGACTGTAGCGTTTGATAGGTTCCGCCATATTCAACCCAGTAACCGGGTGGTATTTCCACTTTATCGGAAACAGACTGCTGTACATCAGCAACAAAGCTACCCAGGTCCCTACCCCGCACATTGGCCGTTACCACTACCCTGCGTTTACCGTTCTCGCGGAAAACCTGATTGATACCGGCGGTGAGCTCCAAGCTGGCAATTTCCTCCAAGGGTACATAGTTGCCATTGGGTCGATGAATCGGCAGTTTCTTTAGCGCATCCAAATCCTGGCGCAATACCTCTGGCAAACGCACAACAATATCGGTGCGGCGGTCTCCCTCATAAAAGCGGCCAGCAACCGTACCTCCCAGGGCTGTTGCCAGCTGCTCCTGTATCTGGCTGATGGCCAGCCCATACTGTGTTAGCGCGGCCTGGTCAGGAACAATGGCGAGAACCGGTAAACCGCTGGTTTGCTCCATCTGTATATCAGCAACGCCTTCTACACTGCCGATAGCCGCTTCAATTTCACCACCCAAACGCTCCAATTGCTCGAAGTCATCGCCAAAGACTTTGATCGCCAATTCCGCGCGTACCCCCGCTAAAAGCTCGTTAAAGCGCATCTGGATTGGCTGGAGAAATTCATAGCGGTTGCCGGGAATTGGCTCTACCAGCTTTGCCAGCTCGTCTACCAATTGCTCTTTCGGCTTATCCGGATCTGGCCACTGAGACCTGGGTTTCAGGATAATAAAGTTATCGGCAACACTTGGGGGAACGGCATCGGTAGCCACTTCTGCAGTACCAATTTTGGCGAATATACGCTCCACTTCGGGCAACTCTTTAATCCTCTCCTCCAGGGATTTTTGTAGTGAAATCGCTTGCTCCAAGGATGTGCCGGGAATACGCAAGGCATGCATGGCAATATCGCCTTCATCCAGATTCGGCACAAATTCGCTACCCATTCTGCTTGCCGTATAGCCGGAAACCAACACCAATAGCGCAGCAATAACGACAACCGTGCAACGCTGGCGCAGTGCAAACTCCAGGGCCGGGCGATAAAAGCTATTCAGCTTCTCAAGTGCAGGGTTTTTCTTTTCGATCACCGGCTTGCGGAATAGCAGCGCTATGCCGGCTGGTACCAAAGTGACGGAAAGAAACATCGCAGAAAGCAACGCAATCACCACGGTAATTGCCATCGGATGGAACATCTTGCCCTCCACTCCAGTCAGGGCAAAAATGGGTAAATACACGGCTGTGATAATGAACACTCCAAACATGGCTGGGCGAATCACTTCCCGCGTCGATTGGAATACCAGGGTAAGCCGTTCTTTTAGATCTAACTGGCCACGCTCGCGGGCGGATTCGCTGAGGCGTCGCAGACAGTTCTCAACAATAATGATGGCCCCATCCACCAACAAGCCAAAGTCCAGCGCCCCCAGACTCATCAGGTTTGCACTTACGCGGGCCTGCACCATGCCGGTGATGGTCATTAACATGGCCACCGGAATGACCAGTGCAGTGAGGATTGCTGCGCGAACATTCCCCAGCAGCAGGAAAAGAACCGCGATAACCAGCAGCGCACCTTCCATAAGATTGGTTTGGACCGTGCGCAATGTCTGGTTAACCAGACCGGTACGATCATAAACCGCAGTCAATGTGATACCAGGTGGTAGACTCTGTTTGATATACTCTAACTTTTCACCAACTGCACCTGCAACGGTGCGACTATTTTCGCCAACCAGCATGAAAACGGTGCTCATCACCACGTCCCTGCCGTTCTGAGTAGCCGCCCCGGTGCGCATTTCGCGCCCCTCTTCGATCTTGGCCAAGTCGCCAAGGCGAACAGCAACGCCATTCACTTCCGCAACCAGGAAATCCTTCAGTGTCTCTAACGAGCTTGCCTGCCCCGGAACCCGCAACAACCACTGGGCGCCACTGTGTTCAATAAATCCTACACCGCGGTTACGATTGTTCTCCTCGATCGAGCGAATCAGGTCTTCCTGGGTCAGGCCGAATGCCAGCAGTTTCTCTGGCTCTATAGCAATTAGAATTTCTCTCTTGAATCCGCCGATCGGATTGACTTCCACCACACCAGGTACACGCAGTAACTGCGGGCGTACAATCCAGTCATGCACCGAACGCAAGTCCTTAGGTGTAACCGCACTGCCATCAGCATTGGTGGCTCCGGGTTCGGAGTCCACTGTGAACATAAAGATTTCACCAAGACCTGTGGCGATGGGTCCAAGCTCCGGCTCCAAACCAGCAGGCAGTGCACCACGTACACCAGTGAGCCGTTCATTCACTAACTGGCGGGCAAAATAAATATCGGTGCCATCTTCAAAAATCACCGTAACCTGGGACAACCCATACCGCGAAACGGAGCGGGTATAAGCCAGGCTCGGCAATCCAGCCATTGCATTTTCCACAGGGTATGTAACCCGTTGCTCAACTTCTTTTGGGGTATACCCCGGTGCCTCCGTATTAATAACCACCTGGATATTGGTAATATCTGGTACTGCATCAATGGGCAGCCGGGTGAAATTCCAAATGCCCAAACCGCACAGTAATAGCACAAGGGCAATAACCAGCCCGCGATTTTGAATTGAGGTTCTTATCAAGTACTCAAGCATGTCGAACCCTCAGTGATCGTGGGATGCACCGGACTTTTCAATGTCCGCTTTAATGATGTAGCTGTTACCGGTGACATATTCGATTCCCGGTCGAATCCCCCCCAGCACTTCAACCCAATCGCCAGCTTCACGCCCTAACTCCAACATACGCACTTCATACTGGTCGCCCACCTTGGCATAAACGACAGTAAAATCTCGGAACGCCTGTAAACCGGAACGCTTTACGGCGAGAGGCACCTCATATTCAGCAACTTGGATATCGCCACTTACAAAAGAACCTGGTGCGAGGCCTGCGGGAATATCTTGCAGTGACACTCGAACGGCGGTGGCCTGGTTGGGTTTCATCAAAGTATCAATTTGTTTCACTACCCCGAGGAGAGGAGTTTCCAAGGACTTGATATTTACGGAAACGGGCGCGCCCTGGCGAATCTGGGGACGTGTTGAGGGAAAAACATCCAGCTCTGCCAACAAAGCGGTATCATCGGCAATAGTTAATAAAACTCGACCTGCGGTCTGTTCACCAGGGTTCACATTGCGCTGAATTACTACACCGGCAATTGGGGATTTAATAGTGTAGGTGTTCAGGTTTTGATTGCTGTTAATGGCAATCAGGGGTTGCCCTTTTTTAACGCGCTCCCCCAATCCAACCTGCACAGTTTCTACATAGCCATCGAAACGCGCACTGATTTCACGTACCTGCTCTGGATCTACAATAAGCCTGCCGTAAGCGCGGCTGGTCTCACTCATCCTGGCAGGGCCAACGGTTTCCGTGTCAATTTCCATGGATTCTGCAATACCGGACTCAATACGGGTTCGCCCCTCAAAATTATCGTATTGCCAGCGGTATTCTTGCCCCTGGTACCTGGCTGTTAGAGTCACAACAAATGAGTGGGGCTCATAGATCACCATATCGCCACGCAGGTAATCCCCCTCAGGCCTGAACCCGATGTGATCCTCTCCATCTCCAAGCCTTGTAAGAACCACTTTAAGATCAACTTGTTGAGGATTTACCAGCTCTCCATCATTACTCACCCAAACCCGAAACTCCGGGGGAACACCAGTTTCATAAATACTTAGCTCAACGGCAAAATCACCTTCTCTCAACATGCGCCCACGATTGGGCCCTTTTTCCGGTTCTGCCTCTACGACAGCTCCGGCCGCATACACACTGCCGCTGCCACTTAGGAACAAGGAAAGTAAAGCACCGAATATCAGGCTGGAAAAAACTGCGGATCTCATATCTCGCTCTCGCTTATCTGTGCCAATGACAGGCCGGTAAGTTTTTCAATTTCAATCAGGCTAAGGTGTGCGTTGTACTGTGCCTGGAGCAGTGAAAGCTGCGCATCGCTAAGCCCCTGTTGGGCTAGAGCCAATTCCGAGTAGTTATAGCGGCCACGTCGATAGGCTTTTTGCGTGGCGGTGAGCGCTTTATCCAGACTGGGAATCATCTTTTCATTCAAGACGGCAGCCACGTGTCGGTAATGCTGTAGCCTTTGGGTCATCACAAAGAGTTGTGTATCCAACTCAATCTCTTTCGCATTTCTTTCTGCTCGGAAACGATTCTGTTCCGCCCTCAAAGCAGATACCTTGCCGCGATTGCGATCTCCCTTACCCAGAGGGATTGCGAAGCCAGCCACCAATCCATAATCTCCGCTCGCTTCGTTGCGACGAATTCCTGTATCAATCCGCCACTGAATGCCCGCTTCTGCACGTACCAAATCAATTTCAGCCTGCGCCACGCGCTCGCGACTCATAAATATTTCCAGATTTGGATTACTCGCAACCAAACTTCGCAATCTAGATAAATCAACTTCTGGAATGACACTGGAGAGAGAGCCCGCCACCCCAAGAAAGCTGGGTTCCCTGGAGCCCCACTGGGCAGCTAATTGATATCTGGCAATATCCAACTCGTGCTCGACATCTTCCACAGCTAAAAGTCGACGCTGCAAATCGACTTCCGCCCGAAAAGCATCGGCTTCATTCGTTCTGCCAACACTAACCTGCCGATTAATTTCAGCGGTCATCTTGCGAGCCAGCTCGACTGCTCTTTTAGCAATTTCCAGGCGTTCCTGTTGCGCCAGGACCTGGAAAAAGTAACGCGCGGTATTAGCGGCAACTTCTAATTCAAGAACCTGCTTTTGGGCCTCAATCACAGAAGTCTTGCTGCGTGCAGCCGATACACGTTTTTCTGCGAGATCCCCCTGCAATAGCCAACTGATGCCTACTGTTACCTGGGAACTACCGTTGCCATAACTGCTCTTATCCTCTCCCAATCCCTCAGCGGCAACACTAAGCTCCGGACGCGGTCCGAGCTTGGCGTGCTTAGATAAAGCATCCACAGCCTCAAACTGATATCGGTAACCCGCCAGTTCAGGGTGATTTTGCAGGCTTTTAAGAATTGCCTGCTCATAAGTGAGGCCCGATAACTCCTCGCTCTGCTCTGCCCTAAGGGGCCCACTTAATGCAACTAAAAAGAACACAGCCCCGGCCACAAAAAACCGATCTATAGTCGGTTTTTTAGTTATGACTAAACGCAAACAGTTAAACACTTCGGCTTCCTTAGTGGGAAAACAGGGTTTCGACGGTGTGGTGGAGTGCATCCACCGAAACAAGGCAAGTGCCAGTGAGAACTACGAACAATCCAGCTAATACCACGGGAGGTAAATTGCGCCCCTTATCATCAGATAACAAGTAACGAATACGGGCATCCAACTGGTCAAGAGCGAAATAACAGACCATTGCTGAGCTTCTCTCTTTAGACTGTAACCCATTGGAGATACGGGTTACTTTAAGCAGGGTTTGGGCGATAAAGGTCTCACTCCACCCCTGCCTATGGGCATAAGCATCTGCACGCTGCTCCATACATAGCGCCATCTGCCGATTCAGGTAATTCCCTAAACGCGTGGGGAAAAAGCTGGCAAACAAAGCGAATATTAATTTCTTCAGAGGATCAAATTTTTGCGCATGGGCTTCCTCATGCAGACGCACCACTTCAAATTCTTCCGCTGTTAACTGATCACGCAGACCGCTGGTATAAAACCCTTGTGGACGGAGCAGACCGCTGGTGAAAGCTTGGGGACCCTTTGCCTGGATAATACTCTGATCAGACTTATCCCTTTCGCAAAGTTGCATTAACAAACGGAGCTGCGCCAAATGGCGATGGGCCCGTTTAAAACTTTGAAGCACCAAAAATCCGGCAAGAGAAAGAAATGCGATGGTAAAAACACCATGCCAACTGTAGAGATTAAAAGCATTGATATGGTGCCAGTGAGCCAGTGATGCAACGCCTCCCAAGAACTTGGGGAATGCCAGGATGACAGCGGCAGTGGAAGCCGCGAACCACGGTAGCAATACCGCGCTCCATAGCAGTAAACGCCGACTACTGGCAGATAAGTGAAGTGAATGCCGGGAAGCAGAAAGGCAGGCAGCTGACACCAGTAAAATACCGACAAACAGGCCAAGTGCTGCAATAGTCAGCAGATTTAGCCAGAGTGCAACCTGCCCCAAAATCATTCGCGATCACCCTGCTGGCGTTTTACCTTCTGGCTTTCGATCAACTGCTCCAGCTGTTCTAATTGACTTTCGCTCAGCCCCGATGAGATTGAGGTAAATGCGGCTACCAGCCCGTTCTCATCATCAACGAACTCACGAGTAACGTCTTGAATCAGCTGTCCGACAAACTCGTAGCGCTCCACTGCCGGGCTGTATTGGAACGCGTGCCCCTGCTTCTCCCGAGACAGTAAACCTTTCTTGTAAAGGCGGTCCAGCGTGCTCTGGATAGTATTGAGAGAGCCTCCACGGGCCCTGCTCAAGTCCGAGTGAACCTGTTTGGCATCCGCAGATTTCCTATCCCAGAGATATTGGAGCACCTGTTTCTCAAGATCGCCAAGTCGCATAGACCATTATTCCAATAGTTAAAATCATTCTCTGAATGATGGTAGAGCGGAAAAAACCGATCGTCAATAGGTTTTTATATTTCGGTCTGTTCCCTGGCTGGATAAACTTTGTTCCGGACTCTAAGGGTGTCTATCTAAAACAAAATGGCCGCTTTCTTAACCTCAATACGGCAAACTAGACAACGACATAGATAACGTCAGATACCTTGGAAATACCGCCAGCATTTAGCGATGAAATCAAGGAGCCATTTGTCTTTAATTCAACATTAATGCAGCTAGGAGACGGCTTTATCATTGAGTAGCCCTGCTCTACCACAAAGTGATTTTTTTTCACCGCTAAATAATCGTGTAAGTAACAGGCAAGAGGTCCGGCGGCCATCCCCGTGGCTGACTCTTCAGCAATTCCATATCTGGGAGCAAACATTCTCGTAGAGGCATCGCGGCCTGGATGATTGGTTTCCCGGGTAAAAACATAAAGGCCTATAAGATCATACTTCTCAGAAAGGGCTTCTATAAACCCGTAATTTGGAGTGAGCCTATTTAAAACTTCAATGTTTTTAACACCAACTATGAAGAAAGCATTCCCTGTATTAACAATCATAGGAGCAGCAAGGGTATCTCCTGGGGTAATCCCAATGGCCCTGTGAATATCATCAACTTCCAGCGGCTTATAAGTTGGTCCAAGCTGCTCCATATAAGCGCCACCTGACTTTATGATTATATTTCTGGCTCCATCAATCGTCTCTTTAGAGGATTGCGATTTACCGAGAAACCCTTTCTGGGCCAAATATCCAAAAGTGGCAACAGTGGCAACAGTGGCATGGCCACAATGCGCAATTTGTCGTTTTGGGGTAAAGAAGTCCAATTTGAAGTCAGCAACTTCGGACTTAGAGACAAAGGCTGTCTCCGAAAGGCCTACCTTATCGGCAATAGCCAATTTCTGACGACTGGAAAGATGATCCGCATTCAAAACCACTCCGGCGGGATTTCCCCCCTGCTCACCATCCACAAAGGCGCGTACTAAAGCAACTTCAACTTTCATGAATATCATCCTTTTATGATCATGAAAGTCATGCTAGCAACTTAGAGCATACTCTAAGTCAATGACTTATTGAGCCTGGGGATCTTACGTCCAGTAACCTCGATAAAGTGATCCAACTCACATCTCTGCTCTTGAAGCCTACTCAGGTGCTCCTCCAGTAGTACTACAGCACCGGGTATATCTCCACTATTAAATGCAGCCACATACTCATGAATTCTCTTGAGCGCCATTCCCGAGTTCTTCATACAGGAGATCCAGTTCAGAAGTTCAACATCCCTTGCCGTATATTACCTGTGCCCACTGGAATCCTTCTTGACCCGACATATTAAACCCTGCTTTTCATAGAAACGAATTGTATGAGCACTAAGACCCGTCTGTTCGCTAACCTGGCCAATCTTCATTTACAAATCCTAAACTGATTTCGTCAAAAGTAGCTAGCTATGAACTTGTTAGATTTCCACGACTTTGAATAAATCGCAACGCTATTCTTTCATCAGTTTGTGTGAAAAACTTAATTATCCATCTATTTCTAGGGCTAAATCAAATTGAAAGAGTAATTACGGTAGCTACCATAAATATCGTTTTTCCGTAAGGGCCAGCAATAGGAGTTTATTCATTATCATTGATGTAAGTGATCACCGACAGGGAGCAACCTCGGAGATAGAAATCACCTTCCCTATTGCTTTGTCTCGAATAAAAAATCTCAGACTCTTGGATAGTAGTGGACACAACTCCATGTAAGTGTAAAACAATTACATTCTCAGTCTATATTCTCAGCTTGCTCCCTCAAGGCTAATCTGCAACAGACATGACTGACATTAATAAAGGCATTATTATAAATACGTTAGCTTTATTGCTCATCTCAACTCTTAATCTGGAAAGGCTTCCTAATTGATGAATATTAACTTAAGACCAATAATTAGCCCCCAAGTCACACTAAAACATGTACCACAAATCAAATATTCAACCTTTACTTCGTTAAATCCATTGACAACAGCAAACTGCATTAAATTTTTAAGCATCTGGAAGAATGACAATCAACTAAATGTAACATCTGCCATTTCTTCTCCGCCAAGAGATTAAATAGTGAAAGTGAGCTACAGAAAACATGATGATAAGACTTGCGGTGAAATTTACACTCCGCATCCCGGCTATTTAGACTCGAAGGAGAGTTTCTATGTAGTTCTGCTTAAGGGTGTTGGCCCTGTTTATCAACAAACCTATGTCGTTACCAATGCAAAGGTAGCTCACTGCAAGTGTATACCACCAGAACACCGACCACTGCGTCAAACCTCTTGAATGACCATCTATTACTATTTTACCCTATGCATGGCCTTGCCTGCACTATTTATTCTACAGAGCATTGTTGAAAGTTAATCAATTCTCAGATCAAATTTTTAAAGCTGCCGTTTAATTATCTCTATTTCAGCCCAGGGCATATATACGCATTTCCATAGTTAAACTCAAGCAGGTATAGATAATTTAACTTTCACAAGCAAAAATTTACAAGCTAGATATAGATAGGACATAATGAATTTCATGCCTAAAAAAAGAAGCTGCTCTAAAATTAATTCAAAGAACACGCTACACTTACTGTATTCATTTTGATAGCCAAAGCACCTGCAGATAAGACACCTATTAAGTTATGAACCCAATTAGATAAAAGAGAAAAATAATCATGAAAGAAGAAAAAATTTTGATTCTGGGGGCAGGCTCTATTGGATCATATTTAGCTGCAAAACTTTATAGCACAGGTTATCATGTAGATGTTATTGGTCGAAAAGCGGAGAGAATTGGCAATCAACTATACATAAATGATAAAAAATATCTTTTTCCTTCAACTTCCAGACAGATAAATAACAATACAAATTATGACGTTGTACTGCTAACCTCAAAGATTTATGACCTGAAAAAAAACCTGAACCTCTTAACCAAAAGCAATATCAAGGTAAAAATTATAGTTTTGCTGCAGAATTGTTTTTTTGACATATCTGACTATAACAAGTCATACGAAAAAAATATGATCAGCGCAATTGTCAATGACGGTTTTAACTTAAATGGAAACCGGCTAACCTACATTAGAGGGAAAGGTTTCTTTATAGAAGAAGGTAAGCACGGACAAAGAATATGCTCCATTTTTGAAAATGCCGGAATTGAACAAACAAAAACTCAAAAAATCACACAACAAAGGGCAATCAAAGCCATATTCAACTGCTCATCAAATATATTCTCAGCCATTTACTTAAAAAGTTATAGGGAATTATTTAAGGATAAAAGAATCACCGAAAGAATAAGAAACACTTACTTTGAAGCTTACGACATATTATCCAGGAAAGTTGAATTTAATCAAAACAAAGAATATCTCTGGAATAATATCTATCAAAGAGTAAAAGACATGAATCATTACCCATCCACTTATCAGGACGTTAAAGCTAACAAAATAACAGAAATTTCTTTTTTAAATGGTCATATAGTTCGACTAGGCCAAGAAATGAATATCGCCACGCCTTATAATTCTGAGGCGATAAAAGAGTTCAGGGAAAAATACCCAGCCCTATATTAGTAATAGAATTTCCCAAACATACCTCTACGTCAATACACGTTTAACCCTAACTAACGACTCACTAAAAACTATAGTCTTTGCCCAAAAGCTCCAGAAAGGCAGCTACCAGGCCTGAATAAGCTATTAGCTTGAGCATAAAATACTGCCGCAGGTATTCAGATTGACTTACTTATAGCGAATTGATGCGCTCTGCTCCGAAAGATAAAACTTATGATATAAGAAATATAAAAATACCCTAACCCTACAAGAACCATCGAGTCATTTTTCCTGACCGACATAAACGCCCACTGCAAAACCTCTCAACCGAATTTTTTATTTGCTCACAAGAACAGAGGAGTCATTACCTATCGCTCAGATTAACATCGGCCTAATGGCTGTATATTTCATCAAGTTCTCACTAAAAAAATAATCACCGTCATTTAGATATTTCAGAAATCGCACTATTGCTAACAGATAAAGCCCAGAATTATGAAGAAGTAAGTTTAGAACCACTTAGTTTCCAATAATTCAGCTATAGTTAACCAACTCACCTAGGTTTTCATAGGAAAGTCTAATGAATCGATGTGCCCCCAATGCGTTAGGTGTTGCGATAGGTGTACTTTGGGCATTTTACACCTTTTTTTGTGGGATCACTGCCATGTTTGGGTGGGGAACCGTACTGGTTGAAGTGCTCTCCTCATTTTACATTGGCTACGCCCCAACTTTTATTGGCGCTGTCATCGGTGCAGTATGGGGTTTTGTAGATGGCTATATTGCAGGAATTATTATTGGCTGGGTTTATAACAAAGTGGCGAAGTAAAAATAATGAAATAATAAATTATTTCGCACGCCTGATAACTTCGTGACATTTGTTTGTTTCAAAAATGGTTACCCTCTCATATAGATCGAGTAAAATTAATCTTTATTACGTACCTCTTTAAGATTATCACAAACCATCTCCATACCATCCAGTACCCGAAAAGTATGTCGCTGAATGATATCCGGTGGTACATGAAACAGGTTTCCCTCTTTAACTGCATTAATCCTTGGGTAAGCGTCCCAGGTATCCAACCAGTCTGGTCGCTCTTCCCCCATTCCACTGGCGATAATTACCTTCGGGTCCCTGTTAAGTACAGATTCAATACTAATCTTGGGTGCTAATACCAACGCATCAGCAAATATATTGCGGCCACCACAGGTTTCAATAACATCGCTAATCAGGTGATCGCCGTTAAGTGTTTGCAGTGGCTCATTCCAAACCTGATAAAAAACACTTACAGAATCCTGGTTCTTATGGTTGACTTGGAGTTGAGTCAGCCGCTCACGCCATTCTCCAGCAGATTTATCCGCATAGTCACTTGTGCCAGCAAGTTTACCGAAGCGCTGTACATTTGCAGCGATATCTTCGAGAGTGTGAGATTCAGATACGAAAACTGTAAAACCGAGATCCTCCAGTTTATTGATCATCTGGTCGCCATTTCCCGATCCCCAGGCAACAATCAAATCGGGATTTAGCAATAGTAAACTTTCATAATTTACCGCTTTATAGTTACCTATCTCCGGTAATTGCTTGGCTTGCTCGGGGTAATCACTGTAGCTTACTGCAGCAATTAGCTTATCCCCCGCCCCAGCACTGTAAAAGTTCTCCACGATATTTGGCGCTAGCGCAACAATACGCTCTGCTGGTGCAGGCAGTTCAACCCATTGGCCACGGGCATCTTTTACCCGCACGGAATCATCCGCCCAAGTATTACTCACCAATAACAAATTCAAGGCTAAAACAATACGGACAATACTGCTTCGAGACATCTCTTCAACTCAACTATAACTAAGGAGCTTCTAAACAACTCCGTAATTCACATTGGCAACCACTGCCACCCATAATATCAATATCGACAACTCACTTATCTCAACCAAACCGCCCAAACAATCGCCGGTATAACCACCAATAGCCTTATCCCACAGGCGACGCCAGAATAAAACCAGGGCAATCAAACTACAGACGATGCCTATAGCAATGGGTATTGGCGCCGCTAAACATCCAATAGCAACTACGATTGCAACTACCGGCAATAGGTCCCATCGGCGTTCGGAGCCAGAGGGCGGTACATGGCCTTCAACACGTGCGTATTGTGAAATTCCCATTAAAGCCAGGGCCGCAGCCCTGGCTAGCATAGGTGAGAGCACCAACGGCAGATAGACCCAAGCATCTTTTGTTACCGGGTTTATTAGCTCTAGCAGGGCTGCAATTGCAGCGAACTTTATCAGTAGGAAAACAACAACAGCCGCTACAGCAATAGAGCCGCAGTGGGGATCGTGCATTACCCTCAAAATATGCTGACGTTGTTCTTCAGGATCGGCACACTTATGTCCAGCAAAATAGGCATCAGTACAGTCAGCAAGGCCATCGAGATGAAGTGCACCTGTCAGGACCACCCAGAAACCCAATAGTATTGCGGCTTGTAACTGAATACCTAAAGGAGCCAGAAGGTAGGCGGCCCCAGATAACAGTACACCAATCACCACTCCAACCAGGGGGTAAAAATATATCGACCGCTTCACCGTTTCCTTGTCCACCTCCCGCAGCAAGCCCGCCACCGGCAGCCGGGTAAGAAATACCAGCGCATACAGAAATGCTTGGGATAGGTTGTACAACTTACGGGCAATAAACATAAGCTGACTGCTCTGGGTAGGAAACGGTAAAGGTCTTATTGTCCGAGTCGTATCTTAGCGATGCGGCAAACCCGTAGTTAACTTGCAATGAAATCATTTTCACTGGGAGCCAGTTATTCGCATACGCGAGCAACAACTTGATAACGCCACCGTGAGTAACCAGTAGCAGGGACTCTCCCGAATATTGCTGGGCTAGATTATCAATAGCTTGAAGAACTCTGGATCGAAATACGGGAAAGGGCTCACCTCCCGGAGGTGCATGCTTTTCCGGGTCACGCCCCCAGGCTTCACACAGTGCTCGTTGCTCAGTCCAGATTTTATCGACTGACTGTCCCTCCCAGTCCCCAAAACCAATTTCCCGAATATCAGGAATTTCAGTTATCGGCAGCTTTTTCTCTTGGGCAAGCTGAGCAGCAAAGCGTTGGCAGCGTTGTAAGGGTGAAGTAACAATCCGGTCCCAGGAGCCATCGAGTTCGGCAAGCCCTCGAAACATCTGCTCCCTACCCTCACTGGTTAGGGGCACATCGATCTGGCCGCGAAAAATATTTCCACCTTCGCAGGCACCGTGTCGTAAAAGATCAATCCGCAACTGGCACTCCTGCCTCACTGAAAGTGAACATTTTGTTATGCAGGTTCAGCGCTTGCTTGATAATACTGATGGCCAACACTGCACCTGTGCCTTCGCCCAGGCGCATATTGAAGCTCAGCAATGGCTTCACCCCCATACACTCGAGGGCTAGTTTGTGACCAGACTCATCAGAGAGGTGGGCGTAGAGCAACCAGGGCTTCACTGAAGGATTAATAGCACCGGCAATAGCTGCCGCAGCAGTTGCCATAAAACCATCGACCAATACAGGGACCCCTCGCTGGGCACTTGCGACAAACGCTCCTGTTAAGGCTGCAATCTCAAAGCCACCAAAAGTTTGCAAAATAGCAAGTGGCGAGCCCAGCGCTGCCCGATGCTGCTCCAAGGCAAATTCGATCAGTTCCACCTTGCGGGCGAGCACTGCATCGTCGATACCTGTTCCTCGGCCTGTAATGTTGCCAACCTCTAGCTCAAAAAGGGCAGCAAACATTGCAGCGGCGGAAGTGGTATTGCCAATACCCATATCTCCGCCAATAAAACAATCTGCATCGGTAGACTGGCGGCGACCGGCATCAAGAGCAAGAGCCAGCTGCGCTTGGGTCATAGCGGGATTACCTTGGGAGAAATCCGCAGTAGAGGGAGCTATAACTTCATCAATCAGGTCAGGGTGTTCAGCGGGGACCACACAGCCCAGGTTAATCGCGGCAAAGTCAGCATTCTGCTCGCGGCTCAATACATTGATAGCCGCCCCACCCTCGCAAAATAGTTTCAGCATTACAGAAGTGACTGCCTGAGGAAATCGGGAAGTTCCCTGGGCTGCAATACCGTGATCAGCACCGAATACGCGCACCGACAAATTATTCAGTTGGGGTTGCTCCCTCCCCTGGAATCCGGCGAAATCTACGGCAATGCTCTCGAGCCGACCGAGTGCGCCTTGCGGCTTAATCAATTGCTTCTGGCGGGCAATCGCGGCATTGCGAGCACTCTGGTCCGGGGTTGGTGCAGGCTTATCGAGCCAACTGAGTTCATCTGTCATCATTATCAGTCTCAGGTGATTCTTTAGGAGCCTATGAATAACTCCGTGATACCTCTGGCTTGCAGAGCGGTTCACAATCAAGGCGCGGCTTCAAAGGAATGTCTAGACCTTTCAAGAAGTCGCAACGCGGAGTGTGAATCGCTCTGCAAGCCCCGAAGGGCGGGTCTTGAAGGCCGCACCTGCTGCGTTGCAGCTCTTGCAAAGGGCTACGGCCATTCGCGGCGAGCTGCGCCTAACATCTGCAGCCTTCAAGACTCGCAGAGGCATTACGGAGTTATTCAGAGGCTCCTTTACTTTACAGTGAGCGGCAAACCAGCAATTGCCAAGGTGACGCTATCAGCTCGCTCAGCTAATGCCTGATGAAGCCAGCCTGCCGCATCCACAAATTCTCGCGATAACTGCCCAAGGGGCACAATACCCGAACCGACTTCATTACTGACAAAAATCCAAGGTGGGGTATTACCGTTAGCGCTAGTACGCCTCTGATCGATATATTGCAGAAGCGCCCCTTGCTCACGCTCCCAAACGCCCTGATGAAGACAGTTGCTCAACCACAAAGTGAGGCAGTCCACCAGTACACAGTGGGACTCAGGAGCTGTAACCAGAGCCTCTGCCAGTGCAATAGGCTCTTCCAGGGTCTGCCAGCGATGATCCCGGTCTTCCCGATGTCGAGCAATACGGGTAGACATTTCTTGATCGCCCGCAGTAGCCGTTGCCAGGTAGGTAAGTCCACCATCGCTACTGCTGTTTAGCCACTGCTCCGCGCGCTGTTGCGCGAGCCGGCTTTTTCCACTGCGTGCGCCTCCTAGTACCAGATGCACACCAATGGAACTAGACATCGGCAATCACCAGGGATTTACCGGTTACCGGGTGTGGCATCACCGTGACACTGTAGCCGTAAAGCTGCTGCATATTCTCCGCAGTCAATACATCCTCCGGATTTCCGTAGGCCATACTGCGCCCCTGCTTTAAGGCGAGAATCCTGTCGCTATAGCCGCTGGCATGGGCCAGATCATGGACCGTCATTACCACAGCTACGCCACTTCGCGCGAAGTCTCTTACCGCTCTCATCATTCCATATTGGTGTGCAATATCCAGGCTGGCAGCGGGCTCATCTAATAAGAGGAGGCGCTCTCCCCCATCCTCTGCCCGCCAGATCTGGGCCATCACCCGAGCCAATTGCAAGCGCTGCTGCTCGCCGCCAGATAATGTTGGGTACAGGCGCTCAGACAAATGACTAACATCCAGCGCTGCCATGGCTTCCAGGCAGATTTCTCGGTCCCGGTCGGTGCCGGTGGAATGCGGAGTTCGACTGAGGGCGACCAATTCCAGCCCAGTAAAGGCAAATGTCAGTGGGTTATTTTGCGGCAGGACGGCAACTTGCCTGGCTCGATTGCGGGCGGACAACTTTGCAAAAGGGCTGCCTTTAAAGTGGACCTGCCCGGAATCCATCCTGACTTCACCGCAAAGGGCACGCAGCAGAGTCGACTTACCAGCGCCATTGGAGCCAATCACACAAACCAGCTCGCCGACATCTACCTCTAGGTTGATATCTTGCAATAGCGGCCGATTATCGACACTAACCGCAACTCCCTCCACCTGTAGCAGAGCCATTAAATTGCCCCCCTGCTTTTGCGCAACAAGGAAACAAAGAAAGGCACTCCAATTAGTGCGGTGATCAGCCCTACCGGGATCTCCACCGGGGCAATAATGGTTCGCGCCAGGGTATCCGAAACTAGCAATAAACTGGCTCCAGCCAGGGCAGAAAGCGGCAGCAGCTGCCGGTGATCAGGTCCCACCCACAAACGCACTATATGGGGCACTACCAGCCCCACAAAAGCAATACTGCCGGCTACTGCAACCGAAGTGCCCACTCCAGCCGCGACGAGCACTATCAAACGGGTTTTTACCCGCTCCACATCAATACCGAGATGTCGCGCCTGGGATTCTCCCAATAAAAGAACATTTAGTGAGGTCCCGAAGCGGGACATACTGGCAAGCAAAGCGCCCAGCACGGCCAAAACCAGAAAAGCGCGAGGATAGCTCGCTGCATCCAGCCCTCCCATAAGCCACAGGCTCATACGGCGCAGGGTGTCATTATCAGCAAAGTACTCCATTAGCCCGATCAGACTTGCGGAAAAAGCGGTAACGGCAATCCCCATTAGCAACATGGTGGCCACGGAAGTGCCATTAATACTTTTCGCCACTTTGTAGACCAGTGTCACCGCTAAAAGGCCGCTAAAAAAAGCAGCTATGGATACAACGGGCAAACTTCCAAACGCAGCGGCGACCTCCGCTCCTAGCAGAATGGCCAAACAAGCACCGAGAGAAGCCCCTGCGGTAACACCAATCAGGGATGGGTCAGCTAGAGGGTTTCGAAATAAGCCTTGTAACATTGCCCCGCAGATGGCGAGCACAGCACCCACTCCAGCCGCCAACATGGCTCTCGGTAATCGTATTACCTGAACAATATCCCCAGCGAGTCCACCATCGCCCTGGCCACTGATCGCAGCAAATAGTTGTGAGGGTGAGAGATACACTGCACCTATAGCAACGGCAGCAGAAAAACTAAGGGCAAGTACTGCAGGCAGTAACCACCAGGCAATATTTAATGCTTTTATACGGGCAACAGTCACTGGGAATCCTCTTGCAACGCTGCCGTCTCCCTGGTTCCCTCAAATTGCTCGAGCCAGTTTCCCTGGATATTCTCGGCAATAGTCTCAGCCAGCCTGTCCAATTGTTGCTGCCGCTGTTCACCCACATCCAGCGGCGTAGAGTCTTTCAACCCACCCCAGGCAAAAAGTGCGCTCAGCGCTTCGGGTGAATCGAACAGCCCATGCACGTAGGTCGCGAATACCTGTCCATCAGCACTTATTGCACCATCAGGCCTGGAATTTCCATCTTTATCACAGATATATACCGCTGGAGTTTGCAGAGCTACACCTTCTGTTATACCACAGTGGATTTCATAGCCCTGAACAGGAGCAGCTTCTTTTACTTCATTTTCCAAAGCTAAAAAGCCGGTAATATTTTTCAGTGCTTTGACTGGTTGCAAGCGAGTTGTGAAATCCAGATAACCCAAGCCCGGTTCGTTACCCGGGGTATCCTCTACCCCATCGGGGTCCTGTACCTCGCTCCCCAGCATTTGCAAACCACCGCAAATACCCACGAGTTTGCCGCCATAGCGCAGATGCCGATCCAACTGTGCAGGCCAATCGTTTTCTTTTAAGTAAGCCAAGTCTGCCCGCACATTTTTACTGCCGGGAAGAATAATCCAGTCGCACTGAGGGACTGGTTCACGAACACTGACAAACTGCAGATCGATATCCGGATGCAACCTCAGCGCATCAAAATCTGTATGATTGCTTATGCGCGGCAATAACGGCACTACCACTTTCAATCGAGCATCAGCACCGCTCTGTTGGGTACTAATGGCATCCTCTGCGTCAAGGTAGAGGTCATGGAGATAGGGTAAGACTCCGAGAACTGGTTTGCCGGTATATTCCTCTAACCAATCGAGCCCCGGCTGAAGTAATTGCAGATCGCCACGAAAGCGGTTGATCACAAAACCGACGACACGCTCTCGTTCTGAGGAAGACAGCAATTCGAGGGTGCCTACCAAGTGGGCGAACACACCTCCGCGGTCGATATCGGCAATCAGTATAACCGGGCAATCAACGGCCTCGGCAAAGCCCATATTGGCAATATCGTTTTCCCGCAGGTTAATTTCTGCCGGGCTGCCAGCCCCTTCAACTAACACCAGCTCATATTGATCATCGAGCCGCGCGAAGGAGTCCAGCACTGCATTTTGCGCGGTAGCTTTGTAGTGGTGGTAATCCAGCGCCTGCATATTCCCCAGCACTTTACCCTGGATAATAACCTGAGCTCCGGTATCTGAAGCGGGCTTAAGTAACACCGGGTTCATATCGCTGTGGGGGTCGACCCCACAGGCCAGGGCTTGCAGCGCTTGTGCCCGCCCTATCTCACCACCATCCACCGTTACGGCACTATTGAGTGCCATGTTTTGCGGTTTAAAAGGTGCGACACTGACTCCGCGCAGGGAAAAGTAACGAGCGAGCCCGGCCACCAGAGTACTCTTGCCGGCATCGGAAGTCGTGCCCTGAACCATCAACACGGACATAGTGAAAACAACCTAGTAATCTACGCCTTTACGGGCTTTGATGCCCGCTTTAAAAGCATGTTTAACATCTTTCACTTCAGATACAGTATCCACTAGCTCCTGTAACGCACTACCACCACCTCGACCAGTCACCACCAAACTCTGTTCCTGTGGCCGCTGGGCTAGAGTCTCCAATACTTTGGACTCATCCAGGTATTTGTAAGCGAGCATATAAGTGAGCTCATCCAAAACCACTAAATCATAGGTGGTATCGGTGAGCATTTTTTCTGCCACTGTCCAGGTTCTCTCTGCAGCAGCAATATCGCTGGTGCGATCCTGAGTATTCCAGGTAAAGCCGGTACCCATTTGATAGAGAGTAACTTCCGGGCAATGGTTTTTAAGGAAAAGCTCTTCCCCAGATTGCTGTGCGCCTTTAATAAATTGCACTACGCCCACTTTCTGCCCGTAACCCAGTGCGCGTATCACCATGCCGAAAGCTGAGCTCGACTTCCCTTTGCCATTTCCGGTGAGCAGGACAGCGACTCCACGCTGGATATCGGCTGCTGCAATGTTGGCATCAACCTTCTCCTTGTGTTTTTGCATTGCCTGCTTGTGCTTGGCATTTCGTTTTTGCTCGTCTCCCGACATGGCCACCTCAGTTCAAGAACCTATAAAAAAAAGTGTTTTAGAAGCTGAATTCCACACCAGCATAACCGGCGAGGCCCGCGGTGTTATAGCCAGTGACTTCAACATAATCTTCGTCGGTAAGGTTTTCACCGCGAACAAATACCGTCGTGGCGTTGTTCAGCTGATAACGGACACTGGCATCCAGCACTTGATAATCATCCAGCGAAGAGCCATCGCTATCTACCACATCCGCACTGGAACGCAGGTTCATAACAAGGCTCAAGTCACTGGTAGGCTTATAAGTGAAGCCGAGATTGGCCAAGTGCTTGGGACTGCGGGCTCGGGGAGAATCATCGGCTTCTTCAGCATCGGTGTAGGTGTAGTTGGCAGAAAGCAATAGACTGTCAGTCAATTGTGCTTCGACAACAAACTCTGCGCCTTGGGACTCACTTTCTCCACTGCTCTGCAGGTAACCTGTGTAGCCGATCATATCGAATCCGATTTCATTCTCAATGATCTGTTTAAACAGTACGAACTCCAGGTAGAGAGAGTTTTCACCAAAGTATTCAACACCAAGATCCAGGCCCCGGCTCTCTTCCGGCTTAAGAGACGGCAACTCTAATGGAGTAAAAGTTAACCAATCAAATGCCGTAGCATTGTAATTGATTTCATACAGGCTTGGGGCGCGGAAGCCGGTACCATAACTACTTTTTATCTTTACCGTACCGTTGGCAACACCCTCAAACAGATAGGCTGAGCTAGCTCGGAAGCTGTTGTAGCTGCCAAAATCGGAGTTATTGTCATGACGAAGGCCAAGGGTGATATAAGCCTGATCGGCATAGCTTCCCTGATATTCGGAATAAACTGCCCACTGATCCCGGTCCAGGTCTCCCGCAGTATCTTCACGATGCTCTACCCCGTAGACCATCGCATGTTCACGACTAAACCCGTAAGAACCGGTGAAGTTCAACTTTTCGATATCACCTTCCGCTTCATAGGAAGTCACACCCTCACTTATATAGGTGCGCTTCAAATCAGAACGTGTATAGGCCAACTCCTGCTGGCCATCTTCGCCTTTATGAGCCAAGCTGACACGAGCACTTTCCTGGCTGAATTCAAAGTTACAATCATCCTGAGAGGGCCAGCCGCAGCGATCATACTCACCTGAAGCATCGGTATCCCGCGCCACAGCCTCAAGTCGCCACTGCTCAGAAATATTCCAACCTACACGGCCATGCAAGGTTTCATTATCGTAACCGTCGTCATCTCTCAATTCGGTGTCATAACTACTGGTATTAAAACCATCGGTTTCTGCCGCCGCTGCAGAAACAAAATAATCCAGTGTTTCATTGGCTCCGCTAGCGCTGGCATTGTAGCGTTCAGTATCGAAGCTACCGCCCTCAGCTGACACCTCAAAGCGCTGCCCTTCACCCTCGCGACGAGTCGAGATATCCAGTACACCACCGGCATCGGCTCCGTAGAGCATACCTTGTGGACCGCGTAATAATTCCACGCGCTGCAAGTTGCTGCTCATAATATGTTCAATATGAGCCCCCGCCTGGGTACCGGTTGGGTCAGAAATGTCGATACCGTCTATTTGGACCAAGGTTCTGAAACCGGACTCTCCACGTACCCTTAAGGAGGTTGTCTTGCCCATACCCCCTGTATTGGTAACAGACACGGAAGGCACACTGCGCAAAACATCAGCAAGGGACACCAATCCCCGCTCTTTTAGCTGCTCTTCATCCAATACAGTTACTGAAGTAGCTACCTGGCGCAGCGGCTCACCCTGACGGGAGCTCACAACAACCACAGTTTCCAGGTCTGGAATTGAAGATTCGCTAACAGTGGATTCACCAAAAGACGGCGCGCTCACGGCTGACAAAACAGCCAGGCTCAATATAGATTTTTTCAAGTTTCAACCCCTAAGACAAAAGCACATGGGATCGAGGGAGGAATAGCAATGCGGCACGCCGAAGCGCGAAAGATCGTATTGCAAGATGGTAGCCCTCCGCTCCATCGTGTTTAGAAAAGAGGCCGGTATCGGGCTTACCACTCAGAATACAGGTGGATCACCGTTGCGGGGGCAGCGCCGGATTTCCGGACTTCCCGTTTAACCTTCTCAGCCAATTCAGGGCAGAAGGCACCTCTAATCGTGGTCGCGAAACTAGTGGAAAGGTACCGGAAAGTCAACAGAAGCCAAAAAAGACTCCTATATCGCGTCATAAGTCATTAGACACCTGGCTCTGAAGCCATTCTCGGAGAGAAGTTCCTTCTATTTTAGATACAATAACTAATTCGGGTTAAGTAACCATCAGCGAGTTTTTTGAGGCAGCATTCAATAACTATTTTTCCTTGGAGAAGAAGGATACCGGCAAAAAACAAGCTTTACCTTGCCAGGCAAGATAATTAGGCATCGTGATCACAAGTCTTATCTGTAAACTAAGCAAATACTTTCAAGTATGATTATTAAATAGCCATTTTTCAGTAGCCAAACTCGCACCTGTAAGCCCCCCTGCAAAAATCATTACCGATAATTAAAAATCACGCCAACCTACCCCAGGTGGAACAGAACATATCAAATTTAATAAAGATTAATTTATCCCCTACCCTAAAAGCACAAAGTACAGGTGTCACCCTAAACCAAGTTTTTACTTGACTACCTAAAGCTACACTACTAATCCCTACGACCATCAACATAGTTATTTCAGCTTCAGAGCAAATAATCCTCGAGGTGCTGTGGAAAGATCGCCCTCTTGCAGTGGAGCAGATTATTGAACGAGTACAAGAAACTTCTGACTGGCATCCAAATACTATAAAAACCATGCTGAGCATGGCTGGTAACCAAGAGGACGCTTAAGAGATGCAAAAACGGCAAACGCTATTTTTACTCACACGCTATTTCGAGAGATGATGTTGTTGAGGAGGAAACTAAGGGACTCTTGTTACGTTTTTTCAATGACAAAATGGCTCCTCTGCTTACACACTTCGCCCATTATAAGAAGACATCAGCTCAAGGGCTAAAAGAGATTGAATAAATTTCAAACAAGCTGAATAAGAAAAATGATTGAGTAGTTATATCGAACATCAGTTGAAATCACTTTACCCATCGGTTTGGTTCTACTGATAAAGGATTGGTCCGGCGTGATTGGGGGCACAAATAGTATTCCTACTCCCGATGATTCCTCTGACTAGGTGCTTTATGTAGCAAAAATCTGAAGTCGACATTGCACTAATAGAGTAACAAGCCTGTTCAGTTGATAAAATTTCAAAAAAGATATTCCCCAATCCAAATGTTACGGCGCCTGGTATCCAACCCGCCTTCACACATCTTTTCCTATTTTGATGTGCCAGCCAAAATACAGCCAGCACCGACAAAGGTTGACCCAAGTATCCGGCTAGTAACACGGCTCGAAGCTAAACCCTTTGACTTTGCTTTAGTACCCTGCGCTAGCAACGCATAACAGAATAAACAGCTAAAAGATATCACCATAAAACTAAAAACCAGCAATGAAAATTGAGGCAACAGTGGACTTGACAATGAAATAAACTGAGGGAAAAGTGCGGTTGTAAAAATGATAGCTTTAGGGTTAGTTAAAGCAATTGAGACTCCCTGTACATACAAGCTCATCATCCCCCGACTGGCATTACAAGATACTTCGGTAGAATTCATCTTCCCTATTCCATTTCTCCAAAGTTTAAACCCCGTATAAACCAGGTAGGCGGCCCCGATAACCTTTACCACTGTAAATGCTACTGACGAATTAAGCACAAGTGCACTCAACCCAATAACTGAGAGTCCGGACATTACAAACAACCCACATATATTTCCCAATGCCGTGAACACACCCCCTCTAACACCCGCAGACAGTGTATTGATAGAGACCAATAGTACTGCTGGTCCAGGAGTAACAGTTGCCAATAGGGCAATAGAGCAAAAAGCCAACCAGCTTTCAAATGACATTAGATACACCTCTTTTAACTATTTCTGCTGCAGGAAGTTAATCGGAGAATCCTCAACCTTCCAATCTTACTTTTCGCGCCCCATATAAACGACCAGACCACCCGACCCAAGGAAGCACAAAAACCAAAACCCAAAAAGCAAGCCCCAAAAAAATCTGGATAGTATCTTCGGTATTACTGCAAACCTGTCTATAGGCACATAAATCTGACACCAAAAAGATAGTAATCATCGATATGGCAAGAAGGGATAGAATTAGATACGTAACCGTTACCATCAATCTCCGTATCTTTCCAGGGTATTGATAACCTTGCAATTCAGTGCGCTCATCAAGCACTTCATAACTCGGCAATGAAGCCGGGTCCTTTACAACTACTAGCGACATGGAAAGGAGATCATGTACGGCTTGATGCTTCTTTGATGTCAGGATAGCTATTAATGAAGGAACGCCTAGCAACAGCTTAAGAAATGTTCTAATTACTGCCTGAACGATATTAATTTTGTTATCGCTTCCACTTTTACGGATACGAATACCCATAAGATGATGTCCAATATTCCCACCAGTCACAGAGACTAATACAGGCTCAAAGAGAAAAATTGGCACCAGAACTAAAACCGATTGATATACGCCATTCGTAAAGTCAACACTAGTACCAATAGCTATCGAGAAGGCAACAACAGCAACTAGCACTAAAGAATCGATCATCAACGCTCTAAATCTTCTAGAAAGCTTAGGATACATATTTAAAGAGGTTTCTATTCAAAGCATCCCTGTATACCACCTTTCTTATTCTTTCGAAAGGCAATCTGGTAAAGAAGTATCCTACATTTACTTTTATGCCAGTTAATACTACTGCACTGTACTATTCAGTTCTGCTCAAGTTACGGAGCCATAGTTATTTGCTGGATCTACCCTCATACCTTCGGTTACTACAAACGTTAAGCAAGTTTCTCTATCCGCAACTATCAGTGCGAACTAGTTACCAAAGCCCCGGATTATATTTCACTCATCCAAAATTATATTAAAGCCACCATAGATCAATCTTTTACCATCAAATGGCATAGGGTTTAGCTCTGAATTCACCCTTGGGTCATCCATAATCGCCCGCTACCCAGTGTCTCGGAGTTGCTTGGATGGCCAGACAATCCAGGAGAACACTACAGTTTCATTCTCCGCACATTTTACAGCCATCGGAAATGATGGTTATTTCACCATCCGGTACATTATCCCCTCAGGTTTCTACAATTTTTAACGCACCTTGCTCTTTGAACGCTTCAGCAGCAATTTTTGCATGCTCAATATATTCTTCTTTATTTGCTGTAGGCACTGCCGCTACAAATCCAGCTGCATAAGACATTACAAATGTCTCCTGATAACCAGCTTTAGATAAAGTACTTAGCCTTAAGTTTAGTTAGCGCCAGTCTTCAATTGATAAAATCAAGGCCCTATATTTTGGCCTGGAATGCCAACATTCCATTATTTAATTCTGCACAAACTACATATAGCATGAAAAATAAAAAGATATATTCTTTCTTTCCGCCATTTTCCAAATTTTACTTGCCGCCCACTAAGTTAAGTCAAGAAAGTCACTTCAAGGCTCTACATTGGTTTGGGTTTAAAAAAATATATTCTCGCCAAAAGTAACCCGCTCAAATTTCATACATTCACAATGATTGCTTTTGACACAAAATTAGACTCAAAAGGACAGTCAATTTTCGAATTATTTTTTGGGGAGCCAGTTTAAAACTGACAAATTAATAAATAAGTTTAATTTTTCACAAACAGCTCAGTTTCGAATCCACCCAAATGATAGGGCTAAGTTAAGCTTTGAAACACTAAAACCCCATAAAAAAACACTATAATTCTAGCACCATTTAATTAAACAGCCCCTTTAAAAGCACTACTTTATGGGCTTACACCTGAAAGCCACTCAAGTGGTACCAGGGTTTAGGCGGGCTAACCCTGAACCTAAAAAAACAAGAGATCAACTTTTGTTGGCTAAACAACTTTTAAATGGTTTATAATTTCCACACCCGAAAATTACAAATAATGGGGATAAAGGGTATTTTTTAATGAACAAAAAGATGTTTAAACTTTCTGCAATTCAAGCGGCTTTTTTACTAACATTGTCAGGCTGTGTGAACGATAACAAATCGTCTGAGGATGTTCCGCCAACCGCTAAAGATGTAACTATTAAAGGGGCAAAACAGTGGATTTCCGCATCTGGAAATCTGCAAGGATACGATCAAGATGGGGATTCTTTAGACTATAGTTTTTATGAGAATGATGAGTCTATCGAGTCAATTGAGGGCGTCTATACATTCAGTCATGGTCAAATGACATTAGATGGCAATCAATTTGAATATACTTCATTCTCAGGGGAAGATGCTTCAATTGATTATACAGTAACTGCAAATGGTGCTTCTGCCTCTGCGACAATTGAGATAACAAATGTCGCAAACGACCCTTTAGCTTACCAACAGTGGCACTTGCGAAATACTGGCCAAAAAGCTTACGCCCTCAGCGATGAAATGAAGCAAGGCCTTATAGATTTAGAGATTTATACAGCTGCAGAAGCTGATGACAGATTTGAAGAAGCTGAAGCAGAAGAGCTAGTTGCCGGCGAAGATATGAATGTTTTAACAGCATATTCTCAAGGTGTGACTGGTGCGGGCGTAACAGCTGTTGTTGTGGATACAGGCTTAGAAATTCGCCATGAAGATCTGATAGATAATGTACTTGCAAATCGCTCACTCAACTTAGATGAATCAGCAGCTGACAGAACAGACCCGACAAGCCTATCCAATAGTGGAGATCATGGTACTAGTGTTGCCGGTCTCATCGCAGCTAAAGGCTGGAACAATATAGGTAGCCGTGGTGTGGCCCCAGATACAGGGCTTATCGGCATGAACTACTTAGGCAGTGATAAAATAGAGCAAACTGATCTACTAGTACACGGGTTTCCTGGTAGTGGCATTTCTACAGATGAGGAAATTTCAGCATTTAATCGCAGCTACGGTATTACCTACCCAGCTTCAATTGCTTACTCTGCTTTAGATGAAGCCATTGAGTCTTACCCCAATCTTACTCTTCGAAGCGGCAAAGGCGCTTTGAACATGAAGTCAAGTGGTAACTCTTTCGAAGACGGCCGTGGTGAGGGCTCATTATGTGCTGATAACGGGGCCAATGAGCTGGGCCTAACTTGTTACAACTCTGCATTCCAGCCTAGTCACGGCCACCCCTATTACCTAAATATTGCAGCAGTAAACGCTAACGGGAAGCATACGAGTTACTCAACAGCCGGGGCAAGCATGATGGTGTCAGCTCCTGCAGGAGAGTATGGTCGCTACGCTCCTGCCATGGTCACCACGGATCAAATGACATGTATTAATGGTTATTCTGGGTTTAATGGCGGGACAATAAGTGCTTGGAGTGAGTACTATGGTGAGGACTTTGCAGCCAGCCAATTCCCATTCAACTACCCGGGTCACCCAGAGAATACAAGCTGCAACTACACCTCAACCTTCAATGGAACATCTTCTGCTGCGCCTAACGCATCAGGTGTTGTGTCTCTGATCTTATCTGCAAACCCAGAGCTGACTTGGCGTGATGTCCGACACATCCTAGCTTCAACAAGCACTGTAATTGATGCAGAAGACGAAAAAGTTGAACTTACAATTGGCGATGGGACTTTTGTTGCTCATGATGGCTGGGTTGAAAACGCAGCTGGTTACTACTTCAATAATCTGTATGGCTTTGGTCGCGTTGATGCAGGTGCAGCTGTTGCTATGGCTTTAAGTTACTCAGAGAACCTTGGCGAGCAAATTGTCACTGATTGGCAAGGCGCAGGCTCGACCATTGGTGACTCAGCATTAGAGGCGACTATTCCAGACAATAGTGCAACGGGTATTAGCCAGCAAATCGAAGTAACCGAAGATGTTATTATCGAAGCTATGCAATTTGAATTTGTTGTTCGCAATGACCATATGGGCGCTATTTTAAATGATAGCCTATTGACCTCAGCTGGTAACGATTTGGCTCTTGAAGTAGTTTCTCCTTCAGGCACTAGAAGTGTTTTACTTTCTTCTAAACAGGCGTTACTAGATGCCTCTTACAGCTTTGAAACTGGATATAGCTATGGCTATATCTTAGATGGTGCTGTACTTCTTTCTAATGCCTTTTATGGGGAAAACGCTAAAGGAACCTGGACTATCAGAGCACTAGATACCGGTGAAACAAATATCGATTTCTCAAACACAGATAACTACTGGGAGGCTACAGGCCTTATGAATAACCCAGTAGAGAGTGTTCTTGAAGGTGTTTCACTGAGGACGTTCGGACGTGCTGCTCAATAAGAAGGACAATATAATGAAACTTAATAAATCAATGATCTTAACTGTTGCAGTATGTCTGTCTGGCGTAGTACAAGCCAGCACTATTGATAAAGAGTTAAGCACAGAAAATAAAGAATTAAAAGTCACAAAGCTAAGAGCTAGCACTGCTGACTTTGGTATCTTTAAAATCGAAAGATCACTGTCAAGCGTCCCCTCATCGATAGCTGCTCCAGAACGTGTTGTTTCAACAAAGGGTGAAATGGCCATAGTGAATATCGCTGACGATTCAGCAACAGATGTTGTTGGTAAAGGCACAGTGGTTCGAAATACAATGACCGACGAACTGACAACATTAACTGGTAATATAACAATTTTATTAAATAAAAATGTTAATGCATCAGATGTAGCTTCAGTTGCCGGAATGGAAGTATTGTCAGTATTTCCTGGTACTGACATTGCCATCCTTAAGATTAAAGAAGGCAATGACTTGCTGGAGGCCTTCAATGCAATTAAGCAGTCTGGCTTGGCTATTGAAAGTCGAGTAGAAGTTACAGAGACTATACATGAAGCACAATAATTAAAACTGACTATAAATAGAAAGTTTTAACTGTGATGAAAAGGCATCACCTTTCAGGTGGTGCCTTTTTACTAAAGTGTATTACGATTTCCAGGTTAAACTCTAGAGACTTTGATAACCAGATATTTCTGTTAAACGAAACACTCCACACAGAACCAGAAATAGTCCAAAAGAACAAGAGCGCCTTCAAATTATCATCCTTTCATAAAGAGCACCGATGGCCTATCAAGACTACCAATCATCCTTATCATCACTCGTTTAAGACCAAGCGTAACTTCGCAGACCACCAGTTAAACCAAGCTCTCAACCTTTAAACACTCAGATCGGCTCAACCTTATGCCCTATTGGATTCAAGACTTTGTCATGGCTCTTAACGCATAAAAAATATGCCCACACAACCAAGATAATTTGCAGTGGCGCACGAATAAGTAAATAAATAGCACCCCACTGGTGCCCGCCCAAACCAACACTATTTAAAGCTGAGTAAATATTTGCAGGGAAGAAAGCAATGAGAATTACAATAGCAACTTTAGCTGCATTTTTTTGCCACTTTGGCAAGAAAAGTAATATTCCCACAAGCAACTCCAACATGCCGGTGAGATAAATTATACCCCCTCGGTATGGGGCCCAAGAGGGTAGCATCTGGATCATCCCTTCCGTTTTGACAAAATGGCCTATGGAAAAAAATATAAATGCCAGACCAAGCCCCCAAAAAGCGCAACTCCCAACATGTAAAGGTGCCTTGGTTACTTTAGAGAACAAAAAGGCAACAAGTAATGGGCTGCACAGCAGCGAGAGAATTATGATTGGTGTCGTCATTGCCTGACCTGGATTTTAAATTGAGAAAATGGTGCAATAGTACTCAGCTCTTTAACCTATAATCTATCACATATTTATTGCTGCTCTTTAAAAGCTCTTCCTTCACCATCTTTGATTAGTTCGTATTATTAATCACTTGAGGGTTTAGACGCCCAATAGCAAGTTGATTTCAGCCTGCCGCAACTGCTATATAAGGACCATTCTGCAATCCCTGCTTAGTCCTTACAGAAGCTCTTTGCTCCAAAAACGCAAACACACTCCATATTTTGATCAACAATAAGATCAACCTAGTTATTTATCAATCTATCCACACTACCTTTGATAATGCCCAATGAACTCCAAGCCAGTAAAAGCGTCGCCTACCTCAACAGAGTATTGAGTTGAGGCAGGCAAAAACAGGAACAATCAAGCCAGGCTTAGGCTTTCTTTCACAACGCTTTCCCTCCCATGCACAATCCGATAAAGCAACGGCAGTACAAATAAGGTCAGTAGAGTAGAGGAAATAATCCCCCCAATCACTACCGTAGCCAGAGGTCTTTGCACCTCAGCTCCAGTACCTACATTCAACGCCATAGGCACAAAGCCAAGACTGGCAACCAATGCAGTCATGAGTACCGGGCGCAATCGGATCATGGCACCGTCGATTATGGAAGTCAGTAGTTCACCGCCCTGCTGACGCAGCTGGCGAATAAATGACAGCATCACCAATCCGTTTAGCACCGCTACGCCGGAAAGAGCGATAAATCCCACTCCCGCAGAAATTGACAAAGGCATTCCGCGCAGCCAGAGAGCCAGGACCCCGCCAGTCAGCGCCAGGGGAACGCCAGTAAAAATAATCAGGGCATCCTTCAATGAGCCAAAGGCCATTACTAAAAGGCCTAGGATTACTAATAAGGTCAATGGAACAACAATGGATAGGCGGGTGCTGGCGGATTCCAACTGTTCAAAGGTACCACCATATTTCAACCAATAGCCCGCAGGTAGAGAGACCTGCTGCTCAATACGGGCCCTTGCCTCTTCCACAAAAGATCCCAAATCGCGATCGCGTACATTAGCGGTAACCACTACACGGCGCTTGCCATTTTCACGGCTGATCTGGTTGGGGGCTGGGGTCATTTTCAGGTTGGCTACTTCGGATAATGGCACATAGCTACCCAATGGACTGCCTGCGGACAAGGGTACGGGTAAGTCACCAAGATTTTCATAATCCCGGCGCAGTCCCTCCGGCAATCGTACTACCAACTGGAAGCGGCGGTCGCCCTCATAAATCAGCCCGGCATCTTCTCCCCCAATTGCGGTCGATACCAAATCTTGCAGGGTTTTCAGGTCAATTCCGTAGCGGGCAAGCGCGATACGTTTGGGTACTACAGAGAGAACTGGCAAGCCTTCCACCTGCTCTACCCGGGCATCGGCCACACCTTCAATTCCATTCAACACGCCCAGGATTTCATTGGAAGAAGCGACCAGCTGATCCAGGTCATCACCAAATACCTTGATACCCAGGTCCGCACGCACTCCAGAAATCAGTTCATTAAAACGCATCTGAATTGGCTGGGTAAATTCGTAGTTGTTACCTGGCAACTGTCGAACAGCCTCTTCAATCTCTGCCACCAATTGCTCCTGGGGCATTTTGGGGTCAGGCCATTGATCTCTGGGCTTAAGGATCACAAAGTTATCAGCCACATTGGGAGGCATTGGGTCTGTAGCCACCTCCGGGGTGCCAATCTTTGCAAATACCTTGTCCACCTGGGGAAACTGCTTAATACGCTGCTCCAGCAGGCGCTGCATTTCAACCGACTGCTCCAAGCCAGTTCCGGGAATACGCAAGGCGTGCAGTGCGATATCGCCCTCGTTGAGCTGGGGAATAAATTCAGAGCCCAGTGTGGTGGCAAGCCAGCTACAGAACAGGACTAAAGCCAGGGCACCGGAAAGCACCCACCAGCGCACTTTCATTGCTGCAATCAAGAGAGGCTTGTACAGGGATTTGGTGGCAACGATCACCTTGTTTTCTTTTTCACTGATTTTACCAGTAAGGAAAACAGCGACCGCAGCTGGCACTACAGTAAGGGAAAGTACCAGTGCCGCCAGCAGAGCCATAACGACTGTGGCAGCCATGGGATGGAACATCTTTCCCTCCACACCGGTCAGTGAGAAGAGAGGGATATACACTACTGTAATGATCAGCACTCCAAACAGGCTGGGACGAATCACTTCATTGGTGGCCTGGAATACCAGCTCCAGCCTCTCTTGCAGAGGCAGCTTGCCGCCCTTGCGCTGTTGAGCCTCAGCGAGCCTTCGAATCGCATTTTCCACGATAATAACGGCACCATCGACAATCAGGCCAAAATCGAGTGCACCGAGACTCATAAGGTTGGCGGAAACACCGGTTTGTACCATGCCGAAAATAGTGGCGAGCATGGACAGCGGTATCACCGCCGCGGTGATAAAGGCGGCTCGAATATTACCAAGTAACAGAAACAACACTACGATTACCAGTAGCGCGCCTTCAATAAGGTTTTTCTGCACTGTAGCGATGGCTTTGTCTACCAGGGTGGTACGATCGTAAACCGCTTCCACCTTGATTCCCTCAGGTACGGTGGATTTTACTCGCTCCAGAGCTTCCGCTACATTGCGAGCTACTTCGCGGGAGTTTTCTCCCACCAGCATCATTGCAGTACCTAATACAGTTTCTTCGCCATCCCGGGTGGCAGCTCCGGTACGTAACTCTTTGCCAATAGCTACTTCGGCTACATCGGAAATTTTTACCGGAACCCCTGCACGACTGGTAATTACCACATCTTCGATTTCAGCGATGTTTTGCAGCTGGCCCGGTGAACGTACCAGTAATTGGCGACCGTTATTTTCCAGATAGCCCGCACCACGGCTTTCGTTGTTGCGGCGCAAACCTTCGGCAATAGCTTCCATGGATACGCCAAAATTTAGCATCTGCCGGGGATCGGGAGTTACGTGATACTGTTTGTTATAACCACCTATGGTATTTAATTCCGTAACGCCGGGCACCAGGGACAACTGCGGTTTTATAATCCAATCCTGGATTTCTCGCAGCGCCGTGGCATCGTAGGGCTGGCCATTGGGCTGGGTGGCACCCGGCAATGCCTCCACAGTGTACATAAAAATCTCACCCAGGCCCGTAGCAATGGGGCCCATTTCAGGTTCCAGCTCCGGGGGCAGGTTGTTTTTAATCGCACCGAGGCGGCTATTGATTAAATTACGGGCAAAATAGAGATCTGCGCCCTCCTTAAAAACCACAGTGACCTGGGAAAGCCCATAACGGGAAATCGAACGGGTATATTCCAGGTTGGGAAGACCGGCGAGAGCGGCTTCCACCGGATAGGTTATCCGCTGCTCTGCCTCCAATGGCGAATAGCCGGGGGCCTCGGTGTTAATCTGTACCTGGACATTAGTGATATCGGGGACTGCATCAATAGGGAGTTTCTGATAACTCCAAACCCCCAGCCCCACCAAAACAAAAATCAGGGACAATACGAAGTAGCGCCGCTCAATTGAGAAGCGCAGGATGTTTTCAATCATCTTCTGGCCTCAATTAGTGATTGTGTGCAGCACCGGATTTCTCGATATCCGCTTTGATTAAGTAGCTGTTCTCGGTGACATAGCGATCTCCCACCTCCAAGCCACCCAGTACTTCGGTGACAAAACCATCACTGCGGCCCAACTCCACAGGGCGAATTTCGTAGGCTTGTCCCACTTTGATAAATACTACCGTCCAGTTGCGAAATGGCTGTAATGCACGGTTCTCCACTACGAGTGGCACTGGACTTTCACTGGTTACCACTTGGCCCTGAACCATTAAATCGGTTGTCCAAAGGTCGTTGGGGTTATCAATTACGGCTCTGGCAATCGCAAAAGGCTGGCCGTTGCCACCGGGGGCCAAACTGGCAATAGTTGAGTCAAAGCTGCGCTTCCCGGCGGTAATCGATACTTTCTGGCCACGGTTGATCTGGCCGCGACGAGTGGGAAATACCTGTAACTCCGCCCACAACTGGTTATAGTTGGCAATGGTAAATAACACCCGCTCCCCACTGAACTCGCCACGACTGGCCTGTTTATCGATAATCTGACCACTAATGGGGGCAACTAACGGATAGGTCTGCAGGCTGTCATTGGATTCGATAGTTGCGAGTTTTTCCCCTTTTTCTACCTGGTCACCCAGCGCTTTCTCTATAGAGGTTACGGTGCCCGGATAGCGCGCCCGCACATGGCTCAGGCTGCGATGATCAATCGCTGTTTTGCCGTAAAGAGTTACACTTTCTTTAATAGTGCCGGGGCCAGCCACAGCCGTTTTAATACCAGCCTTCTCTGCCATTTGCTCAGAGATATTTACTCGACCTTCATGGGATTCATATTTCCACTCGGAACGCTCACCGTTTAATACAACAGAAACCGAAACATCGAAGGAGTGTGGCTCTCTTATCACACCTTCTCCGCGGTAGTACCCCGCTTTTTGGTCCCAGGAAAAAGCGATTTGATCCACTTTCCCACCGAGCCTTCCCAGCGCCACGAAGAGGCTGGCATTTTTCAGGGCTTTACCGTCACGGGTAATCCAGGCACGGAGTTCCGGCTGAACACCGCTTTCAAAAACAAGTAGCTCGACGGTGAGCTTGCCCTCTTCCAACAATCGACCACCATTAGGGCCTTTTTCTTCTTCGTGCTCATCGTGTCCTCCATGGCTATCACCATGACCACCACTGGCATAGCTTTGCGATGCCAGCCAAAGTCCTGAAAGAAGCATCAAAAGGGACAGTATCGCCAGCCGAATCGCACTGGTTAATTTACTCATATCTCAGTCCAGAATTATTTACTGCTATCAACGCCCAAAGGGCCCAGGGGCCTGGCGGTCAGCTGTTCAATCTCCGCGCCAAAAAGAAGAACTGAACGCGCTGCTTCGATGCGCGCCCGTTCAGCATTAAGCAATTCCTCTCTTGCGGAAATCAGGTCAACATAGGAATCTCTGCCGCGGCGGTAAGCGCGATCTACTTCAGCCAAAGCCTGACGAAGTTTGGGAATTACAGAGTCCTGTAAAGTAGAGACAGTATTGAGCGCCTGCTCGCGGCTCGTCACAGCCAGATAAAGCTGGGGGTAAAGTTGCAACAACGCCGCTTCGCGACGCAGCATAACTTCATCAAGTTCCGTCAAGGCCGTTAGCTCAGCACCGCGATTGCGCTTTGCTGCAAATAGGGGAATATTGAAACCGGCGAGAACCGCAGTTTCATCAACCGCAGGATTCGAGCGAAGGCCTGCATACCACCCAACATCCGGTCTCGAATTTGCCTGGGTCAGGCGCAGTCGCGAGGCCTGTAAACGCTCTTCAGAGGCAAAGCGCGCAATAGCAGGATTTTCCTGGGCCCTGTCATAAAGCACCTCAAAACTCACGCCAGGTTCAAAGCGGTATAATTCAGCGGAATCCACCTGGTAGCTTTGGCTGGGCTGCCCCCACAAGGCCGACAGAGCATGCTTGTAGTACTCCAGCATGCTCTGGTCGTTCTTCTCAGCGAGGATAGCCTTGGCAAGGGCAGATTCCGCACGCAGGCGCTCTGACACCGGGCTGGCAGCAGCGGTAACTCGCGTACTGACTGCACCTAAGGTTTCGCGAGCGAGAGAAACTTTCTCTTCTGCCAAAACCACCAACTCCTGAGCGGCAAGTACTTGTGCATAGCGGCGGATAACCTCTGCCAAAAGATCCAGGGCCTTGGCCTGCTCATCGGCAATCAATAGATCTCGTTGTGCATTGACAACGTCAATGCGTGCCTGGCGCTTGTTGCCCAGCTCCACAACAGAAGACAGAGTTACTGTCAGTTCAAACTCATTGTCTGCGTCATCCTCAGGGTCTGGGGAATTAGCCGAGTTATCCTCACTGAAGTGTTTGTACTCAGTCTCAACCCCCAACTCCATCGCCGGTTTCAGTGCGGCAGTCTGCCCAGCACCGTCCAGCCCTCTTTTTTGCAGTGGAAATACTGCGAGTTCCGGATTCTGTGCGAGCGTGAGCCCGACTGCATCCGGAAGTGTCAGCAAGTCCCCCTTTTGCGCAAATGTAGCCTGCGCAAACAAACACAAAACACCCACCACCAGGAATTTGGCGGTTGCGCGACCAGCCACGCTCTCACAGAGCGTGCGATAAAAATCCATGGAATTCTCCCAAGTCACATCTCGATCGGCGGCACACGGGCTATAGCTAATAATTTCTATAGCGGTACACGCAGCAACTGACTAATCAGACTTGGGCTATGGGTGGGCGCAGTAGAGGAGAAAAATAACCTGAAGGCACAGCTGCGCCAGCAACTTCACCGTAGGTCAAAGAACCCCATAAAAGGGGTTGATAGGAGTGTCCCAAAAGCCCCGTACCGTTAATTCCGTGGCAATGGCAGCAATGATTGCAAAAATCCAGCACTGGTGCCGATTGATCATCGCCTGCGGAGGAAAGCGGGGTGGAAGAGACAAGAGAAACATCAGCTGGTTCATCAGCAGAATCAGGTGCAGCTCCTTGTGAAGGTGCTGTGTGAGTGGAAGAAAAGTGATAAGTGATATCTTCCAGTTCGTCGTGACTATCATAGAACGCGCCTGCGGTCTGGAAGACCAGCAGAGCGATCAGCAAAAATGACAGTCGGGCCACATTCATAGGAACAGCGAAATTTTGAATCGTGAGCCGACTCTAGCAAACAAGTCCGGTACGCTCAATTAAATGCTGCCAACTTTTGCTAAGCGCTGTGAACTTGACCCGAGATCCAAGGAAGCCCGGCTTCAGAGACCCGGCAGTTTTCAAGTTTTTAAAGTCCCGGTAATCACTCCAGTTTCCACAGGAGTATCGAAGGGTAGTTGGATATCAGCAAACAGCAGGCGCAAAGGTTCTCCTCTACACTGATTCAGATGCCACAACTACGGCTAAGCATTGGGAGGTACCGGTAAATGCTTGCTCTTCACCCTTTCGGCGGCCTTGCTAGAGCGCTGATACTTGCAGCGGCGATGGTGATATCACCCGCGATTGTCGCTCAAACCCCTGCCCCACCCCCACAACCTGATAATACAGATGCCCAGGGACAAACCCCGCCACCAGGACAGCAACCTCCACCGCCAGCCAGTAGCGATACCCCACCACCTTCAGGACAAATGCAACAGGGCCAACCTCCGCAGGGTCAAGTGGGGACTATACAGTCAGATGAGCCCCTTGACCCCAGGGCGATGGCCACACTGAAGCGAATGGGTGACTACCTCGCCAGCCTCAAAATGCTGATGTTCAACGCCGATATATTTACCGAGGTTGTGCTGGAAAATCAGGAGAAGCTCTTAATTGGCGGTACCGTTAAATACATGGCGATGCCCCCCAAACAATTACGCGTAGACTTGAAGACGGATTCTATTACCCGCCAGTTTATTCACAATGGCGACAAATTCACCATCATTGCTCCCCGCGATGGTTACTTCGCAGAGATGGAAGCTTCCCAGCCCACAGCGCAGGTACTGACCAAAGCCGCCAAGGATTACGGTATTGAAATTCCCTTTGCCGACCTTCTCGAATGGGGAAGAAAGGAAAATGTTTGGTCCGGCATAAAAGAGGGTTTCCTTGTAAACCGCCCCATGGTGGACGGCCATAAAACCGAGCACTGGGCATTCCGCTCTGAAAACCTGGATTGGGAAATCTGGATCAAGGCCGGCGATACTCCGCTACCCCTTCGCATTTCGACGGTCAATACCCGAGATCCCGCTAAACCCCGCTTCATCGCCACCTTGAAGTGGATGGAGGCCAAACCCGGTGCGGCCGGGCAATTTAGCCCGTCCACTGACAAGCTCAAACAGATCCCGTTTAAGAAGGCAGAACCCAACAAGGAGGCCACGCCATGATGCATCGCAACTGTCAAAAGTCAGGGTTCATTGCGCAACTGGTTGTGCCCACCCTGATGGCGGGGGCGTTACTGGCTGCACTGGTCAGTCCCGCAGCTGAGGCCTTTGGCCGGTTTGGCGGTGGAGGAGCCCACTTCAACATTGGAGGTCATTTTAATGGTATGCGCCCTATGGGAGGGGGCTTTCACGGTGGCTATGCGCCGGGAGAGTTTGCGAGGCGTTTCCCAAATCACCCCCCATTTCGTCCGCATCGTCCGCCCTACCCCCCACCTCCCTGGCGCCCCCATTACTGGCCCTATCCTGGACCGGCATTTTGGGGCACTGCGGCAGCAGTAGGTATTGGTGGATGGCTGTATACGCTACCTCGTAGCTGCGTGGCGGTAACCGTTGGCAATGTTACCTATGAGCACTGTGGGACCTATTGGTATCAGCCGCACTTTGTCGGCGGACATATCGCTTATCGCCCTGTCCCACCTCCCCGCTAGGAGTATCTGAGAGAGACATTCGGCCCCAGGGGAGTAGGCAAAACTATTTTTCTGCTTTCTCGGGGCCACCCTCGGCATAAGACTTGGTGATATGCCTCAAAGTCTTCAGCTGCTTGCCAAAGTTACGGCAGGGAGCACACATCGCCAAGTGTAATTTAAGGCTCGCCTGCTCGGAGATATGCAGGTCCCGCTCCTGGGATTCAGACATCAATCGCGTGGCTTCACGACAGGTTTTCATCATTGTCATTTCTCCACACCGAACCAGTTATCTTCCAGGCACTCACGCAGGCGAAGGCGCGCCCTGTGCAATGTGACATTTAAGTTGCTAACTGTAATTTCCATGGCAGCACATATCTCATGGCTCTCCAGCTCAATAAACTCCCTCATCATAAAAATCTGCGCTTGGCGCGAAGGGAGATGACTGAGGCAGGCCTCGAAAATCCGCCAGAAATGTTTGTCATGGATTGCGGCTTCGGGGTCGGCCCAGCGTTTGGGCTTTTCATCCTTATGCCAGTGTCCTGTCTGATCGAATAGCTCGTCGTGATCATGTTCCTCCCTATCCCCGCGCACCAATTGATCCGCATCGACAAAACGCTGCCTCTGGCGCAATATATCGGCGATTTTGTTCTTGAGAATGGCAAAGACCCAGGTCTTTAAGGCAGAGCGCCCAGAAAAACTGCGGGAGTTCTTTAAGGCTCCCATCAATGCTTCCTGAACGGCATCTTCTGCCAGTTGCGTATCCTGCAACTGTAAGCTGGCAAAACGCAGCATTTGTTGACGCAAATCGACCAGGAACTGCGAGTTCTGCAGAGAACCCTCGGCGCTGGACTCTGTGGAAGTACTGGGAGCTAGATGATCGCTCAATTACGTTCCCTCATAATATCGAAGCGGAGATAACCGATATTAACGATAATAACGCGATTCTCTACCTACCAATTCCCACTGACACCAAAAAGCAATTTTGCTGATTCTGAAATATCCAGCACATCGTGCTGGTATTTTTGTGCCAATTAAGACTTTTCTGCTTTGCCGTGATACCTCTGGTTTTTAGTCGCAGGAACCACAGACTTGTTACACTTCCTCAGCAAAATTACAAAGAGCGCTAAATAAAGCGCAACTGCACCTTTTGGATAACACTCGCAATAGGTAAAAAGCCAATGCACGATTTAGTACAGGACTACTACGGACGCCAACTGAAAAATTCTTCCGACCTGAAGACCGATGCCTGTTGTGACCCCACCGATATGCCAGAGTGGCTGAAACCTTTGCTGTCAAATATTCACCCGGATGTTCTATCCCGTTACTACGGTTGCGGCCTTGTCTGCCCACCCCTCCTGGAGGGATGTCGAGTGCTGGACCTCGGTTGCGGTTCGGGCCGGGATATTTATTTGCTGTCGCAATTAGTCGGCCCCAAGGGTGAAGTGGTGGGCGTCGATATGACAGAGGAACAACTGGCCGTAGCCAGACAGCATCAGACCCATCACGCCGACAAGTTCGGCTACGACAATGTTCGCTTCCTGCATGGCTATATCGAGAAGCTGGGGGAACTGGAATTAGAGCCTGAGAGCTTTGATGTGATAATTTCCAATTGCGTGGTTAACCTCTCCACAGACAAAGATGCTGTACTCAAGGGCTTGTTCCGGCTATTGAAAGAAGGGGGAGAGTTTTACTTCTCCGATGTCTATGCCGACCGTCGTATTCCCCCTGCGATCAGTTCTGACCCCGAACTGTTCGGCGAGTGTTTAGGGGGCGCACTCTATTGGAATGATTTCCTGGATATTTCCCAGAGCAGTGGCTTCCGTGATCCGCGCCTGGTAGAGAGCCGCCCATTACTGGTCACCAACCCAACTCTGGCCCAACGCTGCGGCTCAGTCCGATTTTTTTCAGCGACCTATCGCTTGTTTAAGCTGTCACAGCTGGAGAAAGACTGTGAGGACTACGGCCAAGCGGTAATTTACAAAGGCACAATCCCTGGCTCCGCCGATCAGTTTGTCCTGGATGGCCATCACACTATTGAGACCGGGCGAGTTTTCCCTGTGTGCGGCAATACCTGGAGAATGCTCGCAGAGACCCGCCTTGCGCCCCACTTTGAATTTATCGGTGATTTTTCTCAACACTTTGGCCTGTTTCCAGGCTGCGGCAAGGAAATACCATTTGTCACAATCTCTGCAACTGAGCAATCCGAAGCCCAGTGCTGTTAACTTAGTGCCTGTGAATGGGAGCCCCCTTGCTGGGCTCCCTTTGGATATCCAACTACCGATCCCAAAAAGTGCGGTATCTTTTTCTCCAGCCAATAGCTGGGACTCCATACCGTCCCATCGATAAATCCCACATGCCCTCCCTGATTACTCACCGCCAAGTCAACGGCGGAACTGACCTCGCAAGGCGCGGGAATCGCCGATGGACAGACAAAAGGGTCATCCACAGCATGGATGATTAAAGTTGGTGTACGAATGTCTTTGAGTAACGGCTTGCTGGATGCCTGGGTGTAATAGTCGTCCACATCGCGGAAACCGTGCAATGGCGCGGTGAAAGCGTTATCGAAATGCCTGAAATCGACAAAATCCCCACTGCAATTGAGATCCGGCAGTGCCGCTGCCAAATGCGGGTCTTTCGCCTTATTGAGCAAACTCAAGCGCAGCCCGCTGATCAAATGGCGCTCATAAAAATGAGATAGACCAGTGTTGATATAGCGACTACAAGCATGGAGGTCCATAGGCGCCGAAACCGCAACCCCTGCGGCCACTTGCCCATAGTTCCCGTCCTCAGCCAACATCTTGAGCACAACATTCCCTCCCAGTGAAAAGCCAACCACGGCAATCCGGGTTAATGGAAATTCTTTCTTAAGTTCGTTTACCAACCAGCGGGGATCGTCACTATCGCCACTGTGATAGGCCCTGGGCAACCTGTTGGGGACTCCGCCACAACCTCGAAAATGCATCACCGCAACCTGAAAATGATCAGCGATGAGAGTTTCCATCAGGCCCTGCACATAGGGCGACTCAACCGAACCACCCAGTCCGTGTAATATCAACACCAAGGGCTGCTCAGCATCGTTGCGCAGCAACCGGGGAAAATGTAGAGAGAGTCGGTCACCGTCTGGCGTATCGTACCAGCGACATCCTGTCGCAATCCAAGGCCTGGCACGGTGAAAGCGGCTAAACACAGTCTGAATATGTCGGTTGCCAAGTCCTGTTGCCGGAGAGAAAGAATTGATCATAGGTTTCTATTGGTTGTTGATCCGCCGAACTGTCAGCTTTCCACTGATAGTTTGCGAATTTTGATTCCCTTAGTTTCCGGGACAAAAATCAGAAAAAATATGCCTGCAACCAGAGCAATGGCACCCAGGGTAAGAAATGCAACGTTATAGCCGAAGTATTGAACGATATACTCCGCAGAAAAGTTACTGCACGCCGAGCCAATCCCCACCAACGCTGCCATGGCCCCCTGGGTAACATTGAAACGGCCCGTACCCCGTGTCAGGTCAGCACACATCAAAATAATGATGACGCCAAATATACCATTAGCCACTCCATCTAATGACTGAATCGCCACCAGGAAATACGGGTTGTCTGTTGACATAAACAGTAGAGCCCGTATCGGATTGATAAAAAAACCAATCAGGAAAATCAGCTTACGCCCCCATACATCTGCCTTGGCAGCGCACATAAAGGACATAAGCATCATCATAAATTGTGCGGCGATAATACAGGCTGAAGTGAAAGCGATAGCAATATCGGCATTTGAGTCAATCGATAGCTTTTGGCTCACCAGCGGCAACATTGCTGCATTGCCAAAGTGAAATAAAAAAACGCTGACAGCCAGTGCTACCAAGCGTCTATCAGACAATAGTGATTTAAACCCTGACGGCTGCTCCCTGCCTTCCTCGTCCTTGCGCTCCCCGCCCCTGGCACGGATATGATCGATGGACTTACCCGGAATAAAGGCCACGGACATGGCCATCAGGGCGCCCATGACTGCCATCAGCCAAAACACCCCCTGTCCGGAAATAGTCAAAGCAAGAATTGCAGCGAGCCCTGCGGCAAAGACGTTACCAGCATGATTGGAAGCCTGATTGGCACTCGTTTGGTAAGTGAAAGTATCATCGTTGGTAACCCCCAGTGTGATCGCTGCAATTGAGGGGGCAATAAAGGCAATTGCGCCTCCCATCAACACCTGGGATAGGTAAATCAAAGGCTTGTGACTGGTAAATTCCACAATAGTGATGGAAACGATTCCAATAATAATCCCGCAAGTGGCAATAAGCCCCCTTTTAAAACGCGTACTATCAATGAATGCGCCTGCGGGAGTCTGCAACAGAACCGTAGTTATACCGCCGATTGCCAGAACAACCCCAATATCTCCTGGCTTCCAGTGCATTGCGGAAAGTAGGTAGATTGCCAGATAGGGCCCCAAGCCTGCGACCACATCTCCAGCAAAGAAATTCGTAAAGAGGAGAGGTTTGTTTAAACTCTTATGAACGGCCTTGTCGGTACTCCGCTGCACTGGAATGGGCCTCAGATAAATAGCAATTCTGAAATCCAGAGTAGCAGTTGGGACTAGTGACCTTCGGATAACGATAGATGTCTATCAGCTTAATTGTCTCAGCGATCATCTTTATCCTGATAGCCGCACGCCAATGGCTGCCTCCTGCCTTTCGTATCTGGCATATTATGACCCTCGGCGCAGTGGTACTATTGGCATTAAGGCAAATTACACTGGTCGACGCTTTCTTTGCTGTTGATTGGGACCTGATCCTCTACCTTTTCTCGGTGTTTTCGATTGCATCAGCTCTCTATGACACAGGTATTTCTGCGCAAATCAGCAAGAGAATACTCTCCAGAAAAGGTCCCAATACAATACTGGCCAGCTATGTCCTGATCATGGCTGTGTGTGCAGCCCTACTCACCAATGATGCAGCGGCGGTTATTGGTGTACCTATCGCTCTACTCATGGCAAAGGAAATGAAATGGGGCGTTGTGCCTCTACTTATTTTACTCTGCGCAACCGTGACGATTGGCAGTATGGTATCCCCCGTTGGAAATCCACAAAATATCCTGATCGCCAATGAAGGACAGTTTGACAATATGTTTCTGGTGTTTGCCGAATGGATATTTATCCCCGCAGCAATCACCTTGATACTCTCTATTTTTTGGTTAAAGCGGTTCCTGAAATTTAACGAGTCCAACCACAATGTGGCCATTAAACCCCGCAAGGACAATGATATAGCGCAAAAATGGCCACCGCTGCTATCGGCGATTCTCCTGATAATTCTGATAGCCCTGGCCAGTGTTTTACACAACGTAGAAGGTATTTACCACCCTACACTGGGCCAAATTGGCTTGGTCGCGTGTTCACCAATCTATCTGGCAAGCCATGAGAGAAGAAGAATATTGCGCGAGGTAGACTGGCCAACTCTCTTCTTTTTTATTTCCATGTTTATAGTAACCGGTTCACTACTTAAATCCGGTTCGTTACAGTTTTTCCTTCGTCAAAGCGGAATTGATTTAGCCGAACCGGAAACCGTGACTTTTGTCAGCTTTTTTGCCAGCCAACTGTTCTCCAATGTTCCCGTAGTGGAAATTTATCTGAATTTGCTGGAGGGACATGACACTCAAACACTTATGATGTTGTCGGCCATATCTACTGTAGCTGGAAATCTCTTTATCATTAGTGCTGCAAGTAACGTCATAGTACTTCAGCAAGCAGAGAAATTTGGTATTCAACCCTTTAACTTCTGGCAGTTCTTCTTACTCATGTTACCGGTAAGTATTATCAGTGTGGTGACCAGCTATTTATATATTATTTGGTATGGCTCGTTGCAGCAGTGACCCGGAGATAAGCTAAACCTCGGGTTTCTCGATACGGGCAAAGGGGCGGTAATCCCCCCCCTTGAGTAGCAGATAGATATTGTAAGGTTCAAACTTACCGTCCACTTCCATTCCAGGGCTACCAATCGGCATACCTGGAACCACCAGGCCAATTCCACCTTCAGGCGGTGAAGAGAGAAATCGCAGGATATAACTGACAGGTACATGCCCCTCAAAAACATATTTGTTGTGCCATACCGCTGTATGGCACCCCTCCATTCCCCGAGGAATTCCCCATTGCTGCCGAACTTTTGTCATGTTCAGCTCAGAGCTACTGGATACTGCAATATCGTTTTCCCGCAAATAATCCACCCACTTATTACAGCAAAAGCAAAGTGGATGTTTATAAACAATAAAATTTTCAGCATCCCACTGGATTTTTTTCTCGGAGCCAGTTGAACTCACTGGCAAATTCAAAATTGTCAGTGCGAGTAGTAAACTTACAAATTCGCTATATCGCTTGAGCATAGTGTATAGCATAGGATTCGGTAGGATCAGCCCAGTATCGAACAGGCCTAAATCCCCCCTTCATTAACAGAGTATTAAAACTACTGATCCTGTACTTATGGCTATTCTCCGTATGAATAGTCTCACCTTCCAAAAAGAAAACCTTTTCTCCAGCAATGGAAACACTCTGCTCCTTGAGGCTAACTAAATGCATTTCCACTCGTTGCCGCAACGGTTGGTAGAAGGCACGATGGGAGAATGATGACAAATCAAAGTTGCCTCCCAATTCACTATTGATTCGTTGCAGGAGGTTCTTGTTAAATTTTTCGGTAATGTGTTCACTATCGTGATAGGCCCTTTCAAGAATCACCGAATCTTTAACCAGATCGGTACCTATCAATAGTCCATCCCCAGACCTCAAGTTAGCGGCAAATGTCTCCAGTAACGCTTCCGCCCTATCCGGCTCAAAGTTCCCGATAGTCGACCCCGGAAAAAAAACCACTCGCTTCCTCGATTCAATATTCGGCAGGTTGTCCCAGACTGCAGGCTGGGTAAAGTCACCGACTTCAGGCCAAACAGAAATGTGTGGCGTCCCCTTTTTGATGCGCTGGCTAGCCAGAAAGAGAATTTCCGGAGAAATGTCGATAGGATAATAGCCGCTGGGGCTTTCCAGTAACTGCAACAGGGCTTCAACTTTCTCACAGTTGCCTGCACCGGGCTCAACCAAAAGCGCCCCTGGCCCAATCTCCTCAGCAATATCCTGTAAATATCGATTAAATATCTCAGCTTCTGTGCGGGTTAAATAATAATCGTCAACATTGCATATTTTCTCAAACAACTGAGAACCCAGTTCATCATACAAATATTTACACGGTAAAGTCTTCTGATCGCCTGCCAAACCCTTTAAAACATCCTTTAGAAATTCATGCTCCTGGTGTGAACTTTCCTGAATCGATGATAAGGCCGCTTTCACATTTAGTCTCCTGCCAAACGGATACCGGTAAATTGCCACGATTGATGTGGGTAAAAGAAATTGCGGTAACTGATCCTGATATGGTCAGCAGGGGTTGCAAAAGATCCACCGCGCAGGACCTTTTGGTTACACATAAATTTTCCATTGTACTCACCCACGGCATCCTCCCTGGCCTTGAATCCGCGATAAGGTAGATAAGCACTGGAGGTCCACTCCCACAGATCTCCTAAAAACTGCATCTGCCCCTGCTGTGCCTGTAAAGGCCTGAAGTGGCGTTTTTCCAGAAAGTTGGCTGCTGCCATCTGATTCGGCTGGCGCAAATGACAAGCGGCAGCTTCCCATTCAAATTCTGTAGGCAGGCGCTTCCCTGCCCAGGTAGCAAAAGCATCTGCCTCATAAAAAGAAAGGTGGCAGACAGGCTCAACAGGGTTTAAGGGTAGCAAACCGTGGAGTGTGTACTGCTGCCAACCACTGTCAGTCAGCCGCCAGTAAAACGGATGCTTTTGACGATGCTTTTCTACGAGTGACCAGCCATCTGACAGCCACAACCGATGCTGCTCATAGCCACCATCTTCAATAAACTCAAGATATTCACCGTTAGTTACCAGGCGGGAGGCGATAAAAAATTCATCGACAAAATGCTGGTGTTCCGGCCCTTCATTGTCAAAACAAAAAGTGTCGCCATTACTTCCAATCCCATAGAAGTCCCTGGGTATCCTGAGCCAACGGAGCGGCTCCAACGCTCCGTCCTCATCCTCTGGATACAAATCCCGATAAGCCGGCGCCATAGGATTAGCGGATAGAGCATGCTTGATATCAGTCAATATCAATTCCTGGTGCTGCTGCTCATGGTTCAATCCCAACTGAACCAGTGCTGTCAGATTTTCAGAAATCGGGTACTGGCTAAGCAGGCTATGCATTGAATCATCAATGAATTTTCGATATTCATAGATTTGGGCAGTGTCCGGGCGCGATATCAGCCCCCTGTTGGGGCGCGCAAAGGGTGTGCCCAAGCTGTTGTAGTAAGAGTTGAACAGGTGGTTAAAGTGTGGATTAAACGCTTGATATCCAGGCAACCTGGTTGCCAGGATAAAGGTTTCAAAGAACCAGCTCGTATGCGCCAGGTGCCATTTGGTAGGACTGGCATCGGGCATGGATTGCAACTGCATATCCTCTGGGGATAGCGGCAACGAAAGATTCTCAGTCTCTGCGCGGACTTTCTGGTAATCATGGAGAAGTTGTTGTTCTACTTCCTCTAAAGTTACCTCACCGACATGTATTGCCATATTAGTAATCAACTGCGACACATTTCTTCTCTATTGAAATCATCATACGCAGTTTTAGGCGTAAACCTAGGGGCTTGCTATTCAACAGAGGGGGATATGCGCCAGTTTATTTTTCTCTTGCAGGAAAATAAAAAAAAGGGCCGGATGAACCGGCCCACTCTCTCGTCATGCTGACAGGAATAACTTAATAAAATAGAGCAAAAACTGCCTTATGTATTATTTATTTCAAAATTTAGACGCAATTTTCCCGATCTAAACATAGTTTATCGGCCAACGCCGACCCAAGCTCGACAATAGCGCCTATCTTTCCATGTTAATTAAAATCGTACCGTTAAATCGGCGCCGTACATTCTCGGCATAAAACGCCAAGCAGGGCTGGCACCAATGGCGGCACCGGTACCACCATAGCCACCGGCAATTTCTTCATCCGTCAGATTTTGTACCCAAAGCGCCAGGGAATAACTCTCTGAGGGACTATTCCAGGCAGCTCGCAGGTTGAACAACTGATAGTCTTCGACAATGCGTGTGCGGTCAGTAATCGAACCTATACGCTCATCAGTCCAGTTATAATCGCCACGGAATACAAACTCCCCACCGGAGACCAGGGCTACCGTGTACTCAGCCATTAGGTTGAGTTTGTTCTCCGGAGTCGATACGCGGGACTGGCCTACTTTCGAGTCTTCTTCTGTCTCACCAATCGCTTCAATGATCTGGTAGTCCGTAAATTCGGTATCCAGGTAGGAGTAATTACCGGCAACAAACAAGCTGTCGGTCACTGCCCACTGCACTTCAATCTCAGCGCCTGTACCTTCGGCGTCGGAGTTTCTCAGGTTATAGCTGGGTATGGGAGTACCCACTAAATCCAACTCCTGAAGATTATTGTATTCATAGGTATAAACAGAGGTATTCAGGCGTACTTGGTTATCAAACAAGCTGCTCTTGAGACCAACTTCGAAGTTAACAACATCCTCCTGGTCAAATGATGCCTCCACCCCGGGGCCAAAGTTAAGACTATTGAACCCGCCTGCTTTAAACCCGTCAGCGAGGGAGACATAAGTCATCACATCTTCGTTCCAGCGATAATCCAACACAATACGCCCGGAAAGATCACTCCAGCTATCGCTCAGCTTAGAGTCCAGCACAGGCTGACCATTATTGAAGAACGCAATTCCGAACAACTGCGACCCCAGGTCAACTTCTGGCAGGGTCAGACTGCCAATAACATTACCGTCCTCATCAACCAGACGCACCGCTCCACCAGACAGAGACAACGGAATACTGTTGCCATAGGCCGTCTGGATGGTGAAATCTTTTTGGTCGTAGGTATAACGAGCACCGACAGTAAGATCCATCTTATCGGTGATGCTCCAGGTCATATCGCCGTAAATAGCACTGGAGCGGTAATCACCAGTGTTGCGAACACTCTCACCCCAGTGTGCATCTGAGGCGATCCAGGGGTTGAAGCCCGGCACCATTTGCGCGACGACATCATCCGCGTAGAGCATGTCGCCAGTAATACCTGAAGCGCCAAGCTCAGCAAGTAAAGCATCTACCTGACCGGTCTGTAGCATTAAGTCATAGACAAAGGAGGCGCTGGCAACCCCTTCCAGTCCCGCCTCCTGTAACTGCGCGCGGGTTATAACAGCCAGATCCTCTTGCTCAGTTTGAGTCAAATCCGGATAGGCTGCCTTGACCCCTTCATACACGGCAAAGGACTCCACCGAACCAGTAGTAAAGTTGGCGTAAGTAGTATGATCGACTTCCTCTTCAGAGTAAGAGGCGCCCAATGTCCATTTGATGGTATCCGTAGCACCATTGAGACGGAATTCCTGGGAGAACTGGCTTTGATCATCAGTATTAGCCGACCCAAACATATAATCTGGGTTGGCGGTCCCATCCTCATCCTGTTGCAGATGAGCATCGAATTCGCTATAGGCAGTGATCGAGGTAAAAGTGAAATTATCGAAATCTTTGGTAATTGTCAGTGAAGTGCCAAAGGAATCCCGATCTTCAATAGTTGGCGTATCCAGGGCGTAATCGCCAAAAACATCCGTACCCTCTTTAAGGCTGGGTACTATGGTCGTGCGAAGAGCGCTGCCTTGATCCATCACCCCGTAGTTGGCGCGCCACAGTACCTCTGTATCTGTTGCCGGTTCCCACAACAAAGAAGCGCGATAGGTCTGGGTATCCTGGTCTCCCACTGAGAATCCATTTGCCAGGTTATCCGCATAGGGATCCCGGCGATTTGTGGACGCCGAAAATCGGCCATAAAGGTTGTCGGCAATTTGACGATTAACCAACAGGTCCGATGACTGGCGCTCATAATTACCCGCGGTCAGATTTAATTCTGTAGAGTCATCTGCCTGGGGTTTGGTAGTAATAATGTGAATCGCACCACCGGTGGCATTTCGGCCGAATAGCGTACCTTGGGGCCCTTTGAGGACTTCAACCCTCTCAATATCAGTCAAGGGTATCTCTGCACCGGCACTGCGGCCGGTATATACGCCATCTACATAAACAGCTACTGCGGGATCGGAGCCTATGGTCCAGTCATTGGTTTGCACACCGCGAATACTGTATGTCGGCTGCAGGGCGGTATCGTTGTGCATCTCGACGCCTGGCGTATACTTCCCCAAATCAGTCAAATTTTTGACACCAGCTTCTTTTATATTGTCCCCGGTAAAAGCAGAAATCGCGATAGGTACATCCTGTAGATTTTCCGCCCGCTTCTGGGCGGTAACGACAACCTCCTCAATTTCCGCGGCCTGAACATGACTGCCTACAGCGGTGAGGAAAGCAATGGTTCCAGAGAGGATGGAAAGATTGAATCTACGGTTTAGTACAGCTCTACCAACATCGTGCATCATCGCGTCCTCGCGTTTATTGTTATACAGCCTGATGTTTTCGATTTATTATTGTTTTTGTTATTGCACGCCATCTTACGGTTGCGTTTTCATATTGAAAACCCTGCGATGACTTTTTTATTGTGACCAGTCAGTTCTTAGCTGGATAGAAGTGAATGTCAGGAAAATCTGGGCTTTGGAGCCTTTTATATTGTCACTAAAAGTTACTCCCTTGTATCTCCCGGTAACTTGAGTAGTGATTTTAAAATTGCACAGAGAAGTGCTACCGACACCAATCCAGAGAATTAGCGGAAATCTCAATGACAAATTTTCCTTTTTTTAAAAGATATTTCTCTACGCTGTTATTGGGTTTTGGGGTAATAATTCTTTTATTTTTTATTGCCGCCTGGCTCTGGCTCCGGCAAAGCCTGCCGATTCTCGACGGAATTATCACCACAGGAGAATTAAAAGAAGCTGTTGTAATAGAGCGAGATACACAGGGTATTCCATTAATTCACTCTGAAAACCGAAGTAGTTCGGCCTATGCATTGGGTTTCCTGCATGCGCAAGAACGTTTTTTCCAAATGGATCTGTTACGGAGAAGTTCCGCAGGGGAATTGTCAGAATTACTGGGTTCATCCACAGTAAAACATGATCAAAAGGTACGCTTGCATCAATTTCGCCAACGAGCGGAACGCAATATTTCTGCGATGCCAGTGGAACAGAAGTCCCTGTTAGACCAATATGTCAAAGGCGTTAATTTTGGTCTGAATAATCTTGCAGCAAAGCCTTGGGAATATTTGTTGCTCGGCCAGGAACCCCGCCCTTGGAGCTCTGCCGACAGCCTGCTAACTATATACAGCATGTACCTGACGTTACAAAGTGAACGGGGCAGCTATGAATTTCGCGATACCGCTTTAGCCGAATTACTCCCAGCGGACCTTTACGCTTTTTATTTTCCCAAAGGGGGGCGATGGGACGCCCCATTATTTGGCGAGCCCCGTAAAAAAGTCAGCATCCCCGAAACCCCGATTTCCTCACTCTTGGAAAAACAGGACTCCATCGTCTATCAGCCTATGGAGAGTGATGACAAAATCTACGGCAGTAATAATTGGGTTATCGGCGGCAGCTTGACCGCGCACGGAGGTGCCATTCTTGCCAACGATATGCATCTCGGCCTCAGTGTTCCCAATATCTGGTATCGGGCGGGCTGGAGTATACCTGGCAGCAACCGCTTTATCCGTGGCGTCACCCTGCCAGGCGGTCCGATTATGGTTGCTGGAAGTAACGAGCTGGTCGCTTGGGGATTCACCAACACCGGCGGAGATTGGAGCGATCTGATCCCCTTGGAACTCAGTGAAGACGGCGATCAATATAAAACACCAGACGGTTGGAGAAACTTTGGTCTGAAGACTGAGTCCATCGCAATCAAAGGAGACGATCCAAAAGTCGTAGAGGTGCGCACAACCATCTGGGGGCCGGTAATCGGCACGAATCACCGTGGAGCTCCTCTCGCCTTCCGCTGGGTTGCTCATGATATTCCCGGCGGCAATATGAACCTGCTTAGCATGGAAGCGGTCCGCACAGCGGAAGAGGCACTAAACCTTGGCCCCTCAATCGGCATCCCCCACCAGAACCTGGTGGTAGGCGATAGTGAGGGCAATATTGGTTGGTCAGTAGCCGGTGCTATTCCCAAGCGAGTAGGCTTTGATGGCAGCCGATCAGTCAGCTGGGCGGATGGTAATGCCTACTGGGATGGCTATATAAGTGCACAGGAGTACCCCCGTTTATACAATCCTGAGTCCGCCCGAATTTGGAGTGCCAATGCTCGTATTGTCGACGGGGACTACCTGAAACTGATGGGCAACCACGGCTATGCCCTTGGTGCCCGTCAACAACAGATTCGCGACCGGCTTTTTGCTCAGGAGACATTCAATGAGCGCGATCTGTTAAAAATCCAGCTTGACGATCAGGCCCTATTCCTCGAGCGGTGGCAACAACATCTTCTTTCTCTACTGGAAGATCAGGAAGACTATCGCGAGATAAACGACCAGATTCAAAACTGGGGAGGCCGCGCCAGCGTCGACTCTGTTGGCTATCGTATTGTTCGCAACTACCGCCTCAAACTGATGGAGCTAACGACAGCGCCAATTTTGACCTATATGCGCCGTCATCAACCCAACTTTTCCTTTGGTCAACTCAAGCGCCAGTTTGAATACCCACTTTGGGAGATGGCCCAGAATGAGCCACAACAACTCCTCAACCCGGATTTTGAATCCTGGAACGCGATAAAGCTCGCGGCCCTGGATCAAGTACTGGAGAAAATGAGTCGTAGCAACCAGCCCCTAAAGCGACAGTCTTGGGGCGCTGAAAATATGGCAAAGATTCAGCACCCGCTGGGCAAAGCGATACCACCACTCAACTGGTTCCTGGCCATGCCTGCAGAGCCACTCGAGGGGGACACCCATATGCCCCGTTTCCAGTCCCCGACACACGGCGCGTCCCAACGCCTGGTTGTATCCCCTGGTCGGGATTCCCATGGTATTTTCCATATGGCCACGGGCCAAAGTGCCCATCCCCTGTCACCATTTTTTGGAAACGGCCATAAGGACTGGACGGAGGGGAATGCATCCCCACTTGCGAAACGCGAGACCCGCTACCGCCTCACCCTGAATTAAGGCCAGGCAGTAAGCCTTGAAATCAAGCGGTTTCATCAAGGATGGCGAAAGACAAAAATGTGGTGAAGAAGATAAGGGTCAGGACGAAAGGCAACGCCGGAAAGCAGAGCATCAGCGCTGCCGAGAAAATCCAGAGGTTTTTCACCCAGCTTTTCTTTTGCTGGTAGTGGTAGGTATAGCGCCGGGTATGGCTATCAGGCTCTGAGGGAACCGCAATTTCACGGACCGGAGGTAGAAAGAAGCGCACAAGATTGGTGCAATAAAAACGAATAAATGCAAACAGCATTTTGAACACCACACTGAGAGTACCTATTCAGTATAGGTACTCTCAGTGCCAATGCGCGCTTCCGCTAACTGGCTCAATCCGGCTGGTACCATTGGAGCTTTTCATGCAGGCTCACAACCCCACCGATAATAGTGAGTGTCGGTGCGCGCACCTCGCTAGCTTCCGCCAAGCCCGGCAAGCTGGCCAAGTCACCGACCACTACTCGCTGATCGCGGGTGGTACCCTTCTCAACCAAGGCAGCCGGCGTCTGTGGGTCAAGCCCATATTTAACCAGTTCTGCACAAATAGTTGGCAGTCCGGTAAGTCCCATATAGAAAACCAAAGTTTGCCCGGGACCCGCTAGCTCTCTCCAGGGAAGATCCAGGCTACCTTCTTTTAAATGCCCAGTAATAAAGCGTACGGATTGGGCGTGGTCTCGATGTGTTAACGGGATACCCGCATAGCTTGCACATCCAGACGCTGCGGTAATACCTGGCACCACCTGAAATGGAATACCGGCATCAGATAACTTATCGATCTCTTCGCCACCCCGGCCAAATATAAAAGGATCTCCCCCTTTAAGGCGCAAGACCTTTTTGCCCTGGCTGGCTAAATCTACCAGCAGCTGGTTAATATCATCTTGCGGTACCGCATGGAACGCTTTCCGCTTACCCACATAGATCCGCTCTGCATCCCGGCGCACCAACTCCATAACCTCTGGCGATACCAGTCGATCGTAAAGCACAACATCCGCTTGCTGCATCAAGCGCAGTGCACGGAAGGTCAGCAGATCGGGATCACCTGGACCACCGCCAACAAGGTAAACTTCGCCGACCGGACTGGGATTGCCCTGCCAATCATGCAACCCATCGAGAAATGCTTTTTCAGCATCTACCGGCTGCCCCGCCTCCATCCGGTTAGCAACTGGGCCGGCAAATACCCACTCCCAGAAATTTTTTCGCAGAGCCTCGGGAAGCGCCGTTTTCACCTTACTCCGCATCTGTGCTGCAAAGTTTACCAATGGCCCCAGTTCCGGTGATAACAGCGCTTCAAGCTGGGCTCGGATTCTGCGCGCCAACACCGGAGCAGCTCCGCCGCTACTAATTCCAATTGACAGGTCCCCCCGCTCCACGATGGCCGGAAAAGTAAAGGTGCACAATTCTGGCGCATCTACTGCATTAACAGGCAGACGCTGCGACTGGGCGTCCCTTGAAACCTCCGCATTAACGGATTCATCATCAGATGCAGCTACGACCAGCCCCACTTCTTGCAGGTACTTGCTCGAATAGCTGGATTGAAACCACTTCCCACCTGAATCAGCCACCATTTGCTGGAGCTCATCGGTAATATCCGGGGACACCACCAATAAACGCGCTCCCCCTTTGCACAACAGGCGAGCCTTACGTGTGGCAATGGAGCCACCTCCAACAATCAAACAGGGATGATCTTTAACATCAAATGCGAGGGGTAAATAACGCAACTTCTTATTCCATCAAATAGCGGGCAAAGTGAAACTCAGTTCTACAAACAAAAAAGGGCGAACTCTACGCTCGCCCTTTTGGAGTGCTACGCTCAGGAAGCTGAGATCACTTCCTGGCCTCGCATATAGGGCCGCAATACTTCGGGCACCTCGATACTGCCATCCTCGCGCTGGTAATTTTCCAGAACTGCGATGAGGGTACGGCCCACGGCGAGTCCGGAGCCGTTCAGTGTATGCACCAATTCAGGCTTGTTGGTTTCCGGGTTGCGCCAGCGTGCCTTCATTCGGCGCGCCTGGAAATCACCTACCAGGGAGCAAGAGGATATCTCTCGGTACTTATCCTGGGAGGGAATCCAGACTTCAATATCGTAAGTCTTGCGAGCAGAGAAACCGATATCGCCACCGCAGAGAATGACTGTGCGATATGGCAGGTTCAGCTTCTGCAAAATGGTCTCAGCATTTTGCGTCAGGGTTTCCAATGCCTCTTCAGACTGATCCGGGCGCGCCACCCAAACCAACTCTACTTTTTCAAACTGATGCTGGCGAATCATGCCACGAGTATCGCGACCGTGAGAGCCAGCTTCAGAGCGGAAGCAGGTAGTGTGGGCAACCAATTTATGCGGCAGGCTCGCACTGTCTTCAACAATATGATCGCGATACATATTGGTGAGGGGTACTTCCGCAGTCGGGATCAGGTAGAAACCACGATCATCTTCAATCTTAAACAGGTCTTCCTCAAATTTAGGCAGCTGGGAAGTTCCGTACAGGGAATCAGCGTTTACAACAACCGGGACATTGGTTTCCTGATAACCATGCTCTTCAACATGAGTGTCAAGCATAAACTGTGCCAAAGCGCGATGCAGACGCGCAACATCACCACTCATTACCGCAAAGCGGGAGCCGGTGAGCTTCACGGCCATCTCGAAGTCGAGGCCACCGAGATGTGTACCCAGATCTACATGGTCTTTAACTTCAAAGTCAAAAGTGCGCGGTTGGCCCCAACGACGAACCTCTACATTGTCGTCTTCACTCTCGCCTTCCGGTACCGAAGCGTCGGGTATATTAGGGATAGCAGACAGAATCGCATCCAGCTCTTCCTGCAATTCAGTCAGTGCATGTTTGGCATCTTGCAGTTCGCCACCGAGGGACTCCACTTCTTTCAAGAGCGGAGCAATATCTTCGCCATTTGCCTTGGCACGGCCGATATTTTTCGACTTGCTATTACGCTCGTTTTGCAAACTCTCGGTGCGCACCTGCAATTCTTTGCGGCGCTCTTCAAGGGCTTCAAGTTTGGCAGTATCCAGTTCTACACCGCGCTTTTTCAGGGCAGCGGCCACCTGGTCCATATCCGTGCGAATCAGTTTGGGATCGAGCATCGTTTCCAGTTCGCCTGTTATCAGGCTCCTACAACAGAGAAGTTAAATTAAAAGTACCGCATCGCCAGTGCGACAGCGGCAGCGGTAGCCAACAGGCAGCCAATAAGACTGCCGACAATATAGCCAAGGGCCACCAGCGGCTGGCCATTGTGCCACAGTATCAGGCTTTCTAGGGAGAAAGTGGAGAAGGTCGTCAGTGCGCCAAACATCCCGGTCATCAAGAGCAGGCGCCACTCCTCCCCCAACATAGCCCGGTGGGCGATCAGAACATAAACAATGCCGATCAAAAAAGAACCGGCTAAATTGACAATCAGGGTCCCTAACGGAAATCGTCCTTCGAAAACCGGGTAGCTCCAGATACTCACCAGGTGACGAAAAACTGCCCCAAGTGCGCCGCCCAGAGCAACTGCCAGCAACTGCATTTACCTGCTTCCTTTCTATCTATTTTTGGTTTCTGTAGCGCCGCCTGTCACTCTCGCGATTCAGTCGACGCAGTGTCTGCAGTTTTTCTGAGATCTTTAATTCCAGCCCCCGGGGAACCGGCTGGTAATACTCGCGATCGGCAATCTCTTCTGGGAAGTAATTTTCTCCCGCAGCAAAAGCGTCGGGTTCATCGTGGGCATAGCGATACTCAGCACCATGGGACAAGCTTTTTGCCAGTTTGGTGGGCGCATTGCGCAAATGCACTGGCACTTCGTAGCTGGGTTCCTGTCGAACATCCGCTACGGCGCGATTGTAAGCGGAGTAAACCGCATTGCTCTTTGCCGCTACCGCCAGATAAGTAATGGCCTGAGCGATTGCCAGCTCACCCTCGGGACTTCCGAGGCGCTCCTGCACATCCCAGGCATTAAGTGACAACTGCAAGGCCCTTGGGTCCGCATTGCCGACATCTTCACTGGCCATGCGCACGACACGGCGGGCAATATACAGCGGGTCGCAGCCCCCATCCAACATCCGCACAAACCAGTAGAGAGCCGCATCCGGGTCCGATCCGCGCACTGATTTATGCATGGCTGAAATTTGATCGTAGAAGTAATCGCCGCCTTTATCGAAACGGCGAACATCGGCACTAAGGACCTCGGAGAGTACATCCTCATCGACGATCAACCCCCCAGCTTCCTCTTTGGCCAGGTCGCAGGCAACTTCCAGCAAGTTTAAAGCGCTGCGTGCATCCCCATCTGCCGCCCGGGCAATTTTGCCCAATACCTCTTCAGGGATATTAACGTCCCGCTCTCGCAACTGCTGGTCAGCTTGCAGCGCAAAGTGCAGTAAACCCAGCAACTCCTCTTCGGGAATACTTCGCAACAGATAAACCCGACAACGGGAGAGCAGTGCATTGTTTAACTCAAAAGCAGGGTTCTCGGTCGTCGCGCCGACAAAGGTTACTGTACCCTCCTCCACGTAGGGAAGGAATGCATCCTGCTGGGCTTTATTAAATCGATGCACTTCATCAACAAATAAAATGGTATGGCGGCCAGACTGTATTCGGTGCTGCTCAGCCTCGGCCACTGCCTGGCGAATATCTTTAACTCCGGCGAGTACCGCAGACAAAGTGGCGAAGCGAGCATCGCACTCTTCAGCCAAAAGTCGCGCGAAGGTGGTTTTACCCACACCAGGAGGGCCCCACAAAATCATTGAGTGCAGCTGGCCGCGCTCTACCGCCTCCCGCAAAGGTTTGCCCTCCCCTAATAAATGCGACTGGCCCACATAGTAAGCCAGAGATTTCGGCCGCATCCGGGCCGCTAAGGGCTGATGGGTTTTGGGAGTATCGAACAGATCACTCATCTTTAATAATGTCAGTACCAGCCGGGGGCTTAAAATCAAAAATAGAAGCGGAAAGTTTTGGGTTCGCCTTAATGGCGCTGAACTGGATTTCGGTAATTTGCCCCATACCATCGCGCACGGTCATTGCTGACGGCAAGCCATTTTTGGCAAATCGAATTTCCATTGCCTTAAAAGGGGCCGATGGGTTCTTGGGGGTCAGGTGATAAACCCCTTCTTTCTGGCTTACATTAAACGAACCCCGAATATCCTCTACTTCACCCCCTAACAACAGGGCCGGGGTGTCTTTAATACGAGCATCCACAGGGCGAACCGTTACCTGCTCCAGGTCCGGGTCATAAAGCCATAGGGTTTTATTGTTCGTCACCAGCAACTGGGCGTAAGGCTCGCCAGTTTTCCAGCGCAATTTGCCCGGGCGTTGCACAGAGAAACTGCCATTGCTCTTTTGTGTGACCTTGCCGCGCTCATCGATAAGCGTCTGCTTAAAATTGCCCGACAGCGCCTCCAATGGCTTGAGTAAATCACTCAGCTCATCGGTGGCATCAGCCCAGGCTGCACTGGCGGCAATACTGATTGAAAGCAGCAGACCCTGCAGAATTCTTTTCATTATGGAATCCCAACGTAATGATTTCCTTAAAGATTAACCCCTACAAAGTGAACAGTGGCTTAACCCGCCACGGCTCCCAGGGCCAAACTTCCATCAAGCTGGCGGTGGTGCCAGCACCTCTCGATTGCCGTTGTGGCCCGCCGGAGATATAACCCCAGCCGCCTCCATGGCATCAATAATTCGAGCCGCGCGATTGTAACCAATCCGCAACTGGCGCTGCACAGAAGAGATTGACGCCTTGCGGGATTTTGTGACGAAGGCTACGGCTTCATCGTAGAGCGCATCGGCTTCCGGGTCTTCATCTTCACCGCCTTCAGACTGTAATCCAGGCACAGGAATACTGTTATTACTGTCGTCGACAATGCCATCGATATACTCAGGCTCACCGCGACGGCCCCAATCGGCGACAACCTTATGCACTTCGTGATCGTCGACAAAGGCACCATGGACACGAACAGGAACTCCACTACCTGGCGGTAAGTACAACATGTCACCGTGGCCCAACAGCTGCTCCGCACCACCCTGATCAAGAATTGTGCGGGAATCCACTTTCGACGAAACCTGGAAGCCAATTCGGGTAGGTACGTTTGCTTTAATCAAACCGGTAATAACATCCACTGACGGGCGCTGGGTAGCAAGTAACAGATGAATACCTGCAGCACGGGCCTTCTGGGCGATTCGCGCAATTAGCTGCTCCACCTTCTTGCCGACAATCATCATCATGTCGGCAAATTCATCGATCACAACAACGATCGCTGGCAGCGCTTTCAGGGCAGGTGCCGTTTGTTCATCTTCCGGCACACTGGAAGCGGGGTCTGGCTGCCAGATAGGGTCGATTAAGGGCTCACCGGCCTCTTCCGCCTCTTTCACTTTGCGGTTAAAGCCCGCAAGGTTTCGCACCCCCATTGCCGCCATCAACTTGTAGCGGCGCTCCATCTCACCAACACACCAACGCAAACCGTTGGCAGCATCATTCATATCGGTGATTACTGGGGTCAACAAATGCGGAATGCCCTCGTACACCGATAGCTCCAACATTTTCGGGTCCACCAGGATAAGGCGGACTTCATCGGGCGTGGATTTATATAGCAAGCTCAACAGCATTACGTTGATGCCCACAGACTTACCCGAGCCCGTGGTACCAGCTACCAGCAAGTGGGGCATCTTGGCCAGATCGGCCACAACCGGCTGGCCGGAAATATCGTGACCCAGTGCCAGCGTTAAGGGCGATTTAGCATTGTCGTAGATATCTGCTGACAACACCTCGCTGAGGCGTACCATCTGTCGGTTTTCGTTGGGTATCTCAATACCCACAACTGACTTGCCCGGAATCACCTCGACTACACGCACACTGATCACCGCGAGCGAGCGGGCCAGGTCTTTTGCCAAGTTGGAAATCTTACTCACCTTCACGCCGGGAGCCGGCTGAATTTCAAAGCGGGTAACTACCGGTCCCGGCAGTACAGATACCACTTCGGCAACAACACCGAAATCTTTCAGCTTGAGTTCCAGCAGGCGCGACAGTGCTTCCAGGGACTCCCTGGAGAAGCCGGCCTTCTTATTTTGGTCCGCGGGATCGAGAAGACCCAACGGCGGCAGGGTTCCGGTAACTGGGCCACTTTTGAAAAGCTCCCGCTGTTTTTCCTTTGCCGCCCTGGGGCTCTGCTTGGGCTTGGGCGCAACTGGTTCGATCTTCGGGGGAATTCGCTTAGCAACTCGCTGCTTCTCTTCTTCCACGGCGGCCTTGCGCACCACTATCGCTTCCCGGGCAGCTCTCTGCTCATTGCGTTTTTGGCGCCAGCGCTGATAGAGGCTACCCAACAAAGCAAACAGGCCCAATACATTCTTGCCAATCGCCTCGGCCAATTTGAGCCACGACAAACCGGTAAATACAGTTACACCGATAGCAAATATTGCCAGCAGCAGAATGGTTGCCCCTACATAGCCGAGGCTTGAGCCCAGTGCAGACGCCACAGCACTGCCAATGATACCTCCATTGGTGAACGGCAAAGGGTTTTCTGCGGGATCAAAACACAGAGTTGCAATTGCCGCCCCGCTGACAAGCAGCAGCATCAGGCCAAAAACCCTCAAAGCAAATAGAGGCAAATGAAAACGAGCATTGCGGTCGCGAAGGATGTGATAGGCGCGCAGGCCAATCAGCAGGGGGAACAGGTAAGCCATCCACCCCAACAGAGACAAACACACATCTGCCAACCAGGCACCGGCCGGACCAATGGCATTGTGCACCTGCTGGGAGCTGCCAGTTTGCGACCAGCCCGGATCTTCTGCACTGAAGCTTAACAGGCTGATGGCGAGTAACAGCGCACCAGCCAACAAACTGATCAGGGCACCTTCGCGAACGAGTCGGGCGATCAGTGAGTCTGGCAATGCATTACTCTCTGCAGGGCTTTTTTCAGTTGCGCTTTCGGCCTTCAATGGCTTACCTCGATAATTCTGTACTTTTTTATGTCCACTTGTATTCGCCAGGGATTATTGGGGACTCAAATCTCCAAACCCTGAGACAAAATTCTGTCTTGCTTATAGAAGAAAGCAACTCCACCTAAACATTTTACAATTTACGCTTTCAGATTGCGCCTTACGAGCCCTAACACACACTGTATTTTTGTTGTTTGATGGCAGTATCGGAAAACCTGGAGAACCTGGAGCTTTTCCTAACCACTATTCTCTTCTAAATTTATCGGTTTGTACGTGCGATAGATGCAATTTGGAATCATCATTGAGATATCCTGCCCGGAATCCTCCCAGCAAACTTCATCAATGATCGCCTGGGTAACCCTCTCACGAAGGTAATTGTTCAAAACTTCCAATTTATACTGATCTCCGCCCAGCTCAGCCTTCAGCTTGTCGTGGGTGCTATCCCGGTAATAGGTTCTGGATACCAGCTCTATTTGTTTAAAGCCTGCATCGATAAGCAATTGCAGCACCTGATCTTCCCGCAAGAAGAATCGGTCAAAGAGTAGCGATTCCCTATGTGTCAGGTATGACAACTTTCTCTTTTGGGCACACAATAAGTCCTGGACCCCGGCAGAAGTTGGCATTAAGTCCCAAATTAACAGGGGTCCTCCCGGTTTGAGAACCCGATACCCCTCCTGAAGCACCAGAGGTTGATCTCTATAGGGCACTTCGTGCAAGCCCATTTTGATGGCAACAGCATCAAATAATTCACTGGGATATGGCAGGTCCCGCCCATCTCCAATAGTGATATCCGCAGCGAGTAACTGAACATCTGGATCAAGCTTTTCAAGCTGAGAAAGGTGGGAATCACACAGGCTACATTGAATAACAATGCCCTGTGCCCGGGCAAACTTAAGCAGATAACTGCTCAGGGCCCCTCTCCCACACATCAGATCGAGGACTCGGCAGCCGTCACCGAGCCCCAGCGCCATGGCAAATTTTTCAAACTCTTCAGGCTTCCCCTCACAGGTGACAGCCCCATCTGCTTTACCACCGTATCCATCAGAAACAATCTCGCATCGAACTTGCAGATTGAGCGAGGTGAACAGATCGAGCAGGTGCGGAGGGCCGTGTAAACTGGCCCGGTGATCCCCATTCGGCTCCAGGTCAACGGAAAAGCGCAGCGAGTAACTATCGTCAATAATTTCAGACACGAAAGCCTGGGCTTCCTCACTTAAGGTCAAGAAGGTTTTAGGATGCCCCAACTGTTCCTGTTTCAAATTTATGGGTATGAACTTTCTCTTGTAGCGCATATCGATCCTCAATTTTTAAGGGGTCTAAGGATCTGCTTGAAGGGAAAATGTCCCTGGGCAGCTGTCACAATTCCTGCCACTCCCACAATCAGTAATTTTAATTCGTAACACCATATTCCTCCCAAAAAGACCCAGCAGTCCGCTCATAAAAAGTGGAACTTTTTATTATATTTCAAGATCTTACGATCAATGTTTAGAGACAAAAGCAGCTTCAGCTGCGGGCTTGATCAGGTTGAATAGACACTATCAATCGAAGAAATTAAGGCAAACTATTTCGCCGAATGGTAAATATCGCCTATTATATCGCCCAATTTAATAGTCTCGCCTGATCAAAAAATGGACGGGCATATGGACTCCCAGTCTATTGGGTAAATTTCGCAAATTGAGAGTTTTAAAGAGTACTTCATGAGCAATAAGCATCATCGACTGATCATCCTCGGCTCAGGCCCCGCCGGCTATACGGCAGCGATTTACGCTGCCCGCGCAAACCTGAATCCAGTTGTTATCACTGGTATGCAGCAGGGTGGCCAGCTGACCACTACCACTGAAGTGGAAAACTGGCCAGGCGGTATTCCGGAACTTCAAGGTCCGGATCTGATGGTGCAAATGCAACAACACGCAGAGCGATTTGAAACAGAAATCATCTTCGATCACATCGAATCGGTTGACCTCAAAGAGCGCCCGTTCACCCTGAAAGGTAACGAAACCTACACTTGCGACTCTCTGATTATTGCCACCGGCGCCTCTGCTCAGTACCTGGGCCTCCCTTCCGAAGAGGCTTTCCAGGGTCGCGGCGTCAGCGCCTGTGCAACCTGTGACGGCTTTTTCTATCGCGACCAGAAAGTTGCTGTTGTGGGCGGTGGTAACACCGCTGTTGAGGAAGCTTTGTATCTCTCCAATATCGCCAGTGAAGTGACCTTGATTCACCGTCGCGACGAGCTGCGTGCAGAGAAAATCCTTCAGGACCGCCTGATGGATAAAGTGGAAAACGGCAATATCAACGTTTGCTGGCACAATACCCTGGACGAGGTTCTCGGGGATGATAATGGTGTAACCGGAGTGCGCCTGCGCAGCACCAAGGATGACTCCACCCAGGAACTGGACGTCTCTGGCGTATTTATTGCTATCGGTCACAAGCCAAACACAGGTATCTTTGAAGGCCAGCTTGAAATGAATGGTGGTTACCTCATTGTGGAGAGCGGCCTGAATGGCAATGCCACCCAGACCTCTGTTCCCGGTGTATTTGCCGCAGGTGACGTATCCGACCATATTTACCGCCAAGCTGTGACTTCTGCGGGTACCGGCTGTATGGCCGCCCTGGACGCCGAGCGCTTCCTCGACGCCGAGAAGTAACCTGAACCCCCGGGCAGAAGTATCTCTGCCCGGCCCACCCTTATACCGACAGGAGTCAGATCGTGGCAGGGAACACCCAAAGCCGCCTGATGTGGCTCGACCACACCGTTGTCGATTTCCCCCCTACTGAATTTGCACTGGATGACCCAAACGGCCTGCTAGCCGCCGGTGGAGGCCTGACCCCCGAGTGGCTTGTTGAGGCCTATCAAAGGGGTGTCTTCCCCTGGTATTCAGATGACCAACCTATCTTGTGGTGGAGCCCCTCTCCTCGCTGCGTGGTTATCCCACGAAACTTTCGTATTGGCCGCACTTTGCGCAAAGTGTTGCGCCGAGGAACCTTCTCGGTCACCTTCGACCAAGCCTTCCCCGAAGTGATCGAGGCCTGCCGCGAGCCCCGGGCGGATGAAGCCGGCACATGGATCACCGATGAGATGTGCGAGGCCTATATCGATATGCACCATCAGGGATTCGCCCACTCAGTGGAGGTTTGGCGCGGTGGTCAGCTGGTTGGGGGACTCTATGGTATTGCCCTGGGACGGGTATTTTTTGGTGAGTCCATGTTTCACCGGGAGACAGACGCCTCAAAAGTCGCTTTTGTCCACCTCGTTCGGCAATTAGAATTGTGGGGCTGTCCATTGATCGACTGCCAGGTGAGTAACCCTCATCTCAGCAGTCTTGGAGCAGTGGAGATGTGTCGTAAGGATTTCGAACAGCTGCTGGCAGACGGTGTTAAACAGCCGCACTTCCCGCAGCCCTGGAAGCTTTCGTGGACTTATGGGTAAATACTCTCAGCTGGATTCAGTGCGCCTACTGGCCACCCTGCCCCACCCGTGCGGCTACCTGCCGGACCGGGAGGCCACCACGGTGTTTGTCGACCCCCAAACCGAGGTGGACCAGAGGCTTTATAACCGCCTCTCAGAGCTGGGATTCCGTCGCAGTGGTGCCTACCTGTATCGCCCCCAGTGCGCGACCTGTCGTGCCTGCGTGCCGGCTCGCGTGCCAGTGAGCCTGTTTGTCCCCGATCGCAACCAGCGCCGCTGCTGGAAACGCAATAAGGACCTGGACATATTCCATATCGAATCCATCGATACGGATGAACACTACGAACTCTACGCACGCTACATCGAGCAGCGCCATGCAGATGGGGAGATGTATCCGCCGAGTCGGGAGCAATATCGCAGCTTCCTCAGCCAGGCCTGGGGCTCCACTCGATACATTGAGCTGAGAGCCAGGGGCAAACTGGTTGCCGTGGCTGTGACCGATATCCTGACTGCAGGACTGTCGGCCATCTATACTTTCTTCGATCCCGATGAGGACAAGCGGAGCCTGGGCAGCTATTGCATTCTCTACCAGATTGAATGGGCGAGACGTCTGGGGTTACCCAATCTTTACCTGGGTTACTGGATCGAGCAATGCCATAAAATGGCCTACAAAAGCCAGTTCCGCCCGATTGAAATGCTAAAAGAAAACCGCTGGAGCCTTAAATCGCTCTAGTTCAATTCACACTCCCTTTGCTCTATCTTGCCTTTTCGTGCAAAATGCTCGCCCGTCAAGCCGCGGCTAGGCCAAAGAGCCTCCGGGGTAAAGGTCTGATCAAGTTATTGTAAGGTTGCTGCCGCATGGCAAAAGACGATTATATTGAAATGGAAGGCGAGGTGATCGACACCCTGCCGAACACCACTTTCCGCGTAAAGCTGGAAAACGGACACGTGGTAATTGCGCACATCTCCGGAAAGATGCGCAAAAACTACATTCGCATTCTCACCGGCGACAAGGTGAAAGTGGAGCTGACTCCATACGACCTGAGCAAGGGCCGCATTACGTACCGCGCGCGCTAATTCGCTCAGAGGCCAAATTCCGCAAGGCAATTTGGCCCGAATTAAAAAAGCCACCTTCCGGTGGCTTTTTTATTGCTTGGCTGGAACTAATTTATTTTAGGCAGGCACCGCCGTTTTAATCGCCAGCTCATCATCTTCAATTGTGACACAAACACGCCCCCCCTCTTCCGCCAGCTCACCAAAGAGCACGGCTTCCGCCAGAGGCTTGCGCAGCTTGTCGCGAATCAGGCGAGACATAGGCCTCGCTCCCATTTTCTCGTCATAACCCCGCACTGCCAGCCACTCACGGGCCTCATCATCGACAACCAAAGTCACTTTGGAGTCATCCAACTGCGCCTGCAGCTCAACGATAAACTTGTCCACTACCGTCTTCACCACCTCCAGAGGCAGGGAGCGGAACTGGATAATATTATCGAGGCGATTGCGGAATTCCGGAGTAAACATCTTTTTGATCTCCTCCATCCCATCGGTGGAGTGATCTTGATGGGAGAAACCGATCGAACGGCGGCTCATCACCTCAGCGCCCGCATTGGTAGTCATAATCAGGATGACATTCCGGAAGTCCGCTTTGCGGCCATTGTTATCAGTCAGAGTGCCGTGATCCATCACCTGCAGCAGCAGATTGAATACTTCGGGATGCGCCTTCTCAATCTCGTCGAGCAGCACAACACTGTGGGGATGTTTGGTCACCGAATCGGTCAGTAAACCGCCCTGGTCAAAACCAACATACCCAGGAGGCGCACCTATCAAGCGGGAAACCGTATGACGCTCCATGTACTCGGACATGTCAAAGCGAATCAGCTCGATACCCATTACCTTTGCCAACTGACGACAGAGCTCCGTCTTGCCAACACCGGTGGGTCCCGAAAACAGGAAGGAGCCTATAGGCTTCTCTTCAGAACCCAGCCCCGCGCGACTCAACTTAATTGCCGTACCCAGGGCATCAATGGCGCTATCCTGCCCAAACACCACCATTTTGAGATTGTCATCGAGCCGTGACAGCTGCTCCTTGTCAGAAGCAGACACACTCTTGGCGGGTATTCTCGCCATCTTGGCGATAACCATCTCAATCTCACAGACCCCGATAACCTCTTTGCGGTCCTCTTCAGGCAACAGGGATTGGTAAGCTCCGGCCTCATCGATCACATCAATGGCCTTATCCGGCAGGAACCGCTCGGTGATATGGCGACTGGAGAGCTGGGCTGCAGCATCCAGAGCCCCATCGGTAAAGCGGACCTTGTGATGATCCTCAAAGCAGCTTCTGAGCCCTTGAAGAATCTGCACAGTCTCCTCAACCGAAGGCTCACTGACATCAATCTTTTGAAAACGGCGAGATAGAGCGCGATCTTTTTCAAAGATACCGCGATATTCAGTAAAAGTTGTGGAACCTATACAGCGCAATTGACCGCTGGAAAGTAGCGGCTTAAGCAGGTTGGAGGCATCCATGACGCCTCCTGAAGCGGCGCCGGCCCCGATGATGGTGTGGATCTCATCAATAAACAGTACGGCGTGCTCACGCTTCTTGAGCTCAGCCAACAGGGCCTTAAAGCGCTTCTCAAAATCACCGCGATACTTGGTTCCCGCCAACAGGGAGCCGAGATCCAGAGAGTAAATAGTGCTCTCTTTCAAAGGCTCAGGGATATCCTCATCGACAATACGCCGCGCCAATCCTTCGGCAATTGCGGTCTTACCTACACCGGACTCACCAACCAGCAATGGATTGTTTTTGCGGCGACGAGCCAGAACCTGAGTGACGCGCTCCACTTCAGGGGCACGACCAACCAGTGGATCAATGCGACCAAGAATTGCCTCCTGGTTGAGGTTGGTGGCATAACTTTCCAGGGGGTCGGAACCACCAGGCTCAGCACCCCCACTAATTTCCTCATCTACCTGCTCAGGTGCAGTATCAGAACCGTGATGGTGATTATTACCACTGGAGCCAACGCGGGAAATTCCGTGGGTGATGTAGTTGACTACGTCTATCCGGGCAACACTCTGCTGCTTCAAGTAGTAAACAGCCTGGCTCTCCTGCTCACAGAAAATAGCAACCAGGACATTAGCTCCCGTAACTTCCTTTTTACCGGATGACTGGACATGGAATACGGCCCTCTGCAGGACCCTCTGGAAGCCCAGAGTCGGCTGAGTTTCGCGGTCTGTATCTGCCTCCGGGATCAACGGTGTTGTGGAGTCTACAAACTCCAGGAGTTCACGGCGCAATGCACTTAAATCCGCTCCACAAGCATGTAGTACATCTGCTGCGGACTCGTTATCCAAGAGCGCCAGCAATAGGTGCTCAACGGTCATAAACTCATGCCGTTTCGCTCGAGCACCTTTGAACGCTAGATTAAGCGTTACCTCTAAGTCCTTGCTGAGCATCTAAACCTCAAACCCTAATCGCCAATATTTCCCGCCGACTCCGCTGGTAGGCGCGCACCCTTCGCCGGCGTTTATATCCTGGCTGATTCCCTTCAGGTGACGGGACCCTTTGTTCAAAGCATTTTCTGTCAGAATCAATCCTCTTTGCTTTCGTCCGCTTCAATCTCACACAACAGGGGATGCTCATTCTCTTGAGCGAACTGATTGACCTGTGCGGCCTTTGTCTCCGCTATATCCCGAGTATAGACACCGCACACTGCTTTTCCCCGTGTGTGAACCTGCAACATCAACTGTGTGGCGCGCTCCCGGTTTACTGAAAAAAACAACTCCAGAGTCTCAACAACAAAATCCATGGGGGTGTAGTCATCGTTGAGCATGACAACTTTATACATCGGCGGCCGCTTCAGTTGCGGCGGCGCCTCCTCAAGGGCCAACTCACCATCGAAATCATCGAGGTGAGGATTGTCTCCATCGGAGTCACTGGAGCTTAGTTTAATGATTCGCGAAGTACTCATAACAATTATCAATGAATTCTATCGAGCCTGAAAATTGCAGCCAATGCAACCTTCAATGACGTGACATTGTAACCTTATTTGACCTTTGACACAGCGGTCACCGGGGAGCCTTGACATTACCCCGGCTGTTGACTACAAGAGGTAGTGACCGTTACATCAAACGTTAGTCGCAGATAGGATCGCAGCCGACTAACCAGCAGGTCAAATAAATATAAAAACTCTGTAAGGTGGCCAGGGGCCACTCAGGCAATTAGAGGGAATCGTTATGCCTACCGGTACTGTAAAGTGGTTCAACAACGCTAAGGGATATGGGTTTATTCTTGCAGATGAGGGAGGGGAGGATCTGTTCGCGCACTATTCCGCAATTCAGATGGAAGGCTACCGAACCCTGAAGGCCGGCCAACAAGTCACCTTCGATATTATTCGAGGAGACAAGGGCTACCACGCTGCAAATATCTCCGCACTGACCTCAGAAACCACTTCACCCAACACTTCGAACAACAGCGAATCTGATGTAGTACACACAGAAAAATCGAGGGAGAAGGAAGCGGAAGCTGTCGGCTAAGCGAGCCCAGCAAACAGACAATAAAAAAGCCCTTCACCAAGGTGAAGGGCTTTTTTCATGGGACTCGGGCCAACTCAAAGCCAGCCCAGCCTCACGAATGCAGCTTAAGCCATGTGCTTGATAACTTCGTCACCAAACGCAGAACAGGACTTCAGCTCAGCACCGTCCATCAGGCGCTCGAAATCGTAGGTTACGGTTTTGGCTTCGATAGCACCTTCCATACCCTTGATCACCAGGTCAGCAGCTTCATTCCAACCCAGGTGACGCAGCATCATCTCAGCGGAAAGAATCAGGGAGCCCGGGTTAACCTTGTCCTGGCCAGCGTACTTAGGCGCAGTACCGTGGGTCGCTTCGAACAGGGCAACGTCGTCGGACAGGTTTGCGCCAGGAGCAATACCGATACCACCAACCTGTGCAGCCAGTGCGTCGGACAGGTAGTCGCCGTTCAGGTTCAGGGTGGCAATTACATCGTACTCAGCCGGACGCAGCAGGATCTGCTGCAACATAGCGTCAGCAATTACATCCTTAACAACGATTTCTTTGCCAGTCTTCGGGTTCTTGAAGCTGTGCCAGGGACCACCGTCCAGCGGCTGAGCGCCAAACTCGTCGCGAGCCAGCTCGTAACCCCAATCAGCGAAGGCACCCTCGGTGAACTTCATGATGTTGCCTTTGTGTACCAGGGTTACAGAATCGCGATCCTGGTCCACAGCGTACTGGATAGCCTTGCGCACGAGACGCTTGGTACCTTCAGCAGAAACCGGCTTAACACCGATACCGCAGTTCTCAGGGAAACGGATCTTCTTAACACCCATCTCGTCCTGCAGGAACTTGATTACTTTCTTAGCTTCGTCAGTATCAGCTTTCCACTCGATACCAGCGTAGATATCTTCGGAGTTTTCACGGAAGATAACCATGTCTACCTTGTTCGGCTCTTTAACCGGGGAAGGTACACCGCTAAACCAGCGCACAGGGCGCTGACATACGTACAGATCCAGCTCCTGACGCAGGGCAACGTTCAGGGAACGGAAGCCGCCGCCTACTGGAGTGGTCAGAGGGCCTTTAATGCTAACAACGTAGTCTTTGATCGCTTCCAGAGTTTCAGCCGGGAACCAGTCGCCAGCGTAAGTCTCTGCCGCCTTCTCACCGCAGTAGATTTCCATCCACTCGATTTTCTTTTCGCCGCCGAAAGCTTTTTCTACAGACGCGTCGATCACCTTGCGCATTACCGGGGTGATATCCACACCGATGCCGTCACCCTCGATGAAAGGAATAACCGGGCGATTCGGAACATTCAGCGAACCGTCGGAATTGACTGTAACTTTTTCGCCGTCTGCCGGCACTTGGATATGACCCATATTGCGTAAACTCCCAAAATTCTATGACTTTTTAGGTCCAGCGTTGCTTGCACCGCTCCCCCGGGACCTTAGGGCGGGGATGAAAAACGGCGGGATTATAGCAGCCTCGGCTATTTTTTGTAGTTGGATTACAATACTCAATTTTTCTTATGGCAAAGATTATTCTCCTCAACAAGCCTTTTGGCGTATTAAGCCAATTTACAGATGACCAGAATCGCGCCACTCTGGCTAACTTTATCCAACACAAGGGATTCTATGCGGCGGGGCGCCTGGACTACGATTCTGAAGGTTTACTACTGTTGACTGATGATGGAGCGCTACAACATCAAATCAGCCACCCCAAGCGGAAGATGCCCAAGACCTATTGGGCCCAGGTGGAAGGTGAACTTACTGATGATGCTCTTTATATGCTCAGGCAAGGGGTCGACCTGAAGGACGGCCGAACCGCACCTGCCAAGGCCAAGCGCCTGCCGGATATGGAGCCTTGGCCCCGCACACCGCCAATTCGCAAGCGCAAATCGATCCCAACCAGCTGGCTGGAGCTGACTATCTCCGAGGGGCGGAATCGCCAGGTAAGGCGGATGACTGCGGCGGTAGGCTTCCCTACCCTGCGACTGATTCGGGTGGCTATAGGCAGTTGGAAGCTCGACTCATTACAGCCTGGCGAGTATCGAATAGAGGAGGTTTTTGGCGCACCCAAGCCCCGGACAAAACCAGCACACAACCGCAGTCGACCGCGCCGAAAACGATAATCTATAACGGAAGATCAAAGCGGTCTTGGTCAAATGGGGCGTTCGCAGGTAAAATTCGGCCCCCTTTCATACCAGTGAAGTAGTGACTGTCCTTCTTATGCCTGATTCCACCCACAACAAACAGCCAAAGCGCGTCATCGTCGGTATGTCCGGCGGTGTGGATTCCTCTGTAGCCGCACACCTACTGATCCAGCAGGGCTACCAGGTGGAAGGCCTGTTTATGAAAAATTGGGATGAAGACGACGGCACAGAATACTGTACCGCTAAGGCGGACCTGGCGGATGCCCAGGCCGTTTGTGAGAAACTGGGCATCAAGTTGCACACTGCCAACTTTGCTGCCGAGTACTGGGATCACGTATTCGAGTACTTCCTGGCTGAGTATAAAGCTGGACGTACTCCCAACCCGGACATCCTGTGTAACCGGGAAATCAAATTTAAGGTCTTCCTTGAGTACGCCGAAGTGCTGGGCGCGGATGCAATAGCCACCGGGCACTATACTCGCCGCCGCGATATCGATGGCCGCACCTACCTATTGAAAGGACTCGACGGCAACAAAGACCAGAGCTATTTCCTGCATGCGGTGGGAGAAGCCGAATTTGCCCGTTCACTCTTTCCTCTGGGGGAGCTGGAGAAGCCCGAAGTTCGCCGTATCGCTGAAGAGAACGGCTTTATCACTCACAACAAGAAAGACAGCACCGGCATCTGCTTTATCGGCGAGCGCCGCTTCAAGGATTTCCTCGAGCAGTACCTGCCCGCCCAGCCCGGCGATATGGAAACCCCAGAGGGTGAAGTCATGGGGCGCCACGCGGGCTTGATGTACCACACCATTGGTCAGCGCCAGGGGCTCGGTATTGGTGGTGTCAAAGGTGCAGGCGAACAGCCCTGGTATGTTGTCGGAAAAAACCTGGAGCGCAATGTACTGATTGTGGCCCAGGGAGCGCATCATCCCCTGCTTTATACAACGGGACTGGAAGCAACCCAGACCCATTGGATCAACGGCGCGGCACCAAGCAAAACTTTCCGCTGCCAGGCCAAGACCCGCTATCGCCAACCAGATCAGGATTGCACCGTGCACCTGCAAGACAATGGCGGCTTGGTTGTAGAGTTCGACGAGCCACAACGCGCAATCACACCGGGACAATCTCTGGTACTGTACGATGGAGAAACCTGTCTCGGTGGTGCGGTGATCGAGAAAGCCACGGGAGTTGGCGCCGCAGTACCGGAAAAATACAAGAAAGATTAAGGAGTAATTTTGAATAACTGGCGGGATCAGGCACTGGCACTGGCAGGAATATTCCAATCCGCAACACTGGTGGAGCGCCTGGCCAAAACAGGCTCTGCACCGCAGGAACAGCTGGAAACCGGGGTATATAGCCTCTTCCAGCTAAACCCTGATCGCACTGAAGATATATTCGCCGGTGCAGACAAGCTGCTGCCCGGCTTAAAAGTATCGCAGCAAATACTAAAGACGCGGCAACACCCGGAATATACCGATGGTCTGCGCTACGCCCTCTCGGTGATCTACCTGCAGCAACAACTCAGCAAGAATAATGACCTGCTATCAATCATTGGCAGTCGATTGGATAAGGCCAAGACTCAAGCAGAGCACTTCGAGCTGACTCACGAGAATGTATTTTCCAACCTCGCCAGCATCTACAGCGATACGCTAGGTACCTTCCGCTTCCGGATTCAGGTACTGGGCGACTTCAATTACCTGCAACAGCAGCGTGTCGCCAATCAAATTCGCTCCATGCTATTTGCCGGCATCCGCTCGGCAACCCTATGGCGACAGATGGGTGGACGCCGCCTGCACCTTCTGTTCCAGCGCAAAAAGCTTTTGAATGCGACCAACGAATTGATCGCACATATCGAATCTATAGAACACTAATCCCGGAGATTTACTATGACAGTTGAGCTTTCCGCACTCACAGCGGTATCCCCTATTGATGGTCGCTACGAGAGCAAGACTGCCCCCCTGCGTGAAATTTTCAGTGAATACGGCCTGATCCGCGCCCGCGTTGAAGTGGAAGTACGCTGGCTGCAAAAACTTTCCGCACATAAAGAGATCGCCGAAGTTGATCAGTTCGACGAAGCTGCTAACAAGCTGCTCGACAGCATTGTGGCCGACTTCTCCCTGGAAGATGCTGAGCGCATCAAGGAAATCGAGCGCACCACGAACCACGATGTAAAAGCGGTTGAATACTTCCTCAAGGATAAAATCAGCAGCAATGCCCAGCTGGCAAAAGTGAGTGAATTCGTACACTTTGCCTGCACCTCTGAGGACATCAATAACCTGTCCCACGCCCTGATGCTTCGCGCCGGCCGCGACAACGTCATGTTGCCTGCGATGGAAGCCCTGATTGACGCTATCGTAGGCCTGGCCCAGGACTTTGCCGACGTACCCATGCTGTCCCGTACTCACGGCCAGACAGCCAGCCCGTCTACTGTTGGTAAAGAACTTGCCAACGTGGCCGCGCGCCTACGCCGCCAGGTAGCCCAGATTAAAGCGGTACCGCTGCTGGGTAAAATTAACGGTGCGGTAGGTAATTACAACGCTCACCTGTCCGCCTATCCCAATATTGATTGGGAGCAAAATGCTGAAGAATTCATTTCTTCTCTGGGCCTTAGCTGGAACCCCTACACCACCCAGATCGAGCCCCACGACTACATTGCTGAGCTGTTCGACGCTGTTGCCCGCTTTAACACCATCCTGATCGATTTTGACCGCGATGTATGGGGCTATATCTCCCTGGGTTACTTCAAGCAAAAAGTCGTTGCCGGTGAAGTTGGCTCCTCCACCATGCCGCACAAAGTTAACCCCATTGACTTCGAAAACTCCGAAGGCAATCTGGGTATCGCCAACGCCGTATTCCAGCACTTGGCCGCCAAACTTCCAGTATCCCGCTGGCAGCGCGATCTGACAGACTCCACCGTGCTGCGCAATATGGGGGTGGGTGCAGGCTATTCCGCCATTGCTTATGCCGCCACCATGAAAGGCCTGGGCAAACTGGAAATCAACCGCGAGCGCCTAGCGGAAGACCTGGATAATTCATGGGAAGTATTGGCAGAGCCGATCCAAACGGTTATGCGTCGCTACAACATTGAAGAGCCTTACGAAAAACTGAAGGCCCTCACCCGTGGCCAGGGCATCACCCGTGAAACCCTGAAAGTATTTATCGAGAACCTGGAGATTCCCGCAGAGGCCAAGAGCGATCTGCTGGAAATGACTCCGGCATCCTATATCGGTAACGCCGTGGAACAAGCTCGCAAAATTTAACCGAGCCCAGCTACCAGCCGCACCCAGTGCGGCTGGTCATCTTTTAAAAAATACAAAAGTACGCTGGATAGTTTCCGAACCTCAGAATATCCAGATGCAAACCCCAGCCTTCTGACAGTGAGAGTTACCGTGGCCAGCCCCCTTACCCATCTTGGCGACATGCCCATCGAAGTTTTTATGCGTGACTACTGGCAGCAGAAACCCCTGCTGATACGCAATGCTTTCGCCAACTTTGAATCACCCATCTCGGGTGAAGAACTCGCAGGTATGGCCCTGGAGGAAGCGGTCGAGTCTCGTTTGGTACTGGAAAATGGTGAAAGCGGTCCCTGGGAGCTGCGCACAGGTCCATTCACTGAAGAGGATTTTCTCTCCCTCCCTAAAACCCACTGGACCCTGCTGGTACAAGCTGTCGATCAGTGGATGTCAGAAATTGCTGAACTAAAAGATTTCTTCCGCTTTATCCCCGACTGGCGCCTGGATGATGTGATGATCAGTTACGCCGCCGATAAGGGCAGCGTTGGTCCCCACTACGATCACTACGATGTGTTTCTTCTCCAGGCCGAAGGCAAGCGTTTGTGGCAACAAGGCCCCAAGGTGGATGAAAGCAATCCTCGCCTTGAAGGAACGCCCCTTAATATCCTGAAAGAATTCGAAGCAGAAAACAGCTGGGTACTAGAGCCCGGCGATATGCTTTACTTGCCGCCCCAATACAGCCATTGGGGGATAGCCGAAGGTGGATGCACCACAATCTCTATTGGTTTCCGCGCCCCATCTGCCGCGGCGATCCTCGAAGATCTCGCCGCTGAAATCGCTATGGATTTGCCGGACAGCCAGCGCTACACCGATGCCGGTGCTGAAGTGGCGAAAAATCCAGCGGAGATTGATCCCGCCTCTGTTGCCCGCCTGCAACAACAGCTCGGCGAATGGCTGCAGCAGCCGGAGAAAATCGCCCAGTGGTTTGGCGCGATTATGACCGAAGCAAAATACCCGGATACAGTCGCCCTGGATGCTGACGATGCTGCAGACTGGCGCGAACAAATGCCACAGGGAGCACAACTGGTTTTAAATCCCGCTTCCCGCACCGCCTTTTGCCGCGAGCCAGCCACTTTGTTTGTTGATGGTGAAGCCTTCCCTTGCCCCCTGGCATTTGCCGAGCAGTTTGCTGAATCCCATGAAATATCCTGGGATGATATCGAAGCCTTCCCGGAAATAGCCGAAGACAGCGGCCTTCTCGATCAACTGGTTGCACAGGGCACCTTGATCTACCCTCCTGAGGATTTCTGAGATGCCAGTAGCTATACGCCTAGCCGATTGGAACACTGACCGGGACGCAATTCGTTCAATACGCCAAGCAGTTTTTGTGCAGGAACAACAGGTACCTGCGGATCTGGAATGGGATGATCAAGAGGAGACATCCCAGCACTTCCTCGTCTACCGCAAAACAATCCCGGTTGCCACCGGACGCCTCACCCAAGGCGGAAAAATTGGTCGTATGGCTGTGCAAAAATCCTCACGTGGTCTCGGCATCGGGGCCCAGCTATTGCAAGCCATCTGTGAGCAGGCCCAGAAACAGAATTTTCAGCGAGTCCATTTACATGCACAGCAACATGCTCAGGGGTTCTACTTGCAGGCTGGATTTGAGGTGGAAGGCAATGTGTTTAACGAAGCGGGAATTCCCCATATCAAAATGGTGCGCAGCCTGATCTGACCATTTTGAAGCCTGCCATCAATAACCATGTGGCAGGCCCTGTCCCATCTCAACTCTCTGCTGGGGCATAGCGCTTCTCGACAAAGTAAGCCAAAGGCGCTATCCCCAACACATACACTATCCAGAGCCCAAGCCCCCAATAGGGATTGAAAAGGGTCAACAAGCACGCCAGGATACTGGTACACAACATCACCAAACTGACCACTAGCACACGGTGCGCGGATACGTTCGTTCGATTCGCAGCGACACACCACATACCCGCAATTGCTATAGCGGCCACCGCATAGCTGGCTGACAATAATATCACTGACCAAGCCTGATCTGGATATTCCCCCATCAAACTTGCTGGAAAGGGAATAAACGCCACCGCCCCCAATAACAAAAAGTTAAAACTGGTAAAGGCTACCGATTTAAATTGATGGTCCGACATCAGATAGTTGTGGGTAAGCCACAGCCGGCAGAGAATCGCAAAGCTCAGGAGCCAGGAAAAAAAGTGGGGCAACTGCTGAAGAATATTGCTATGGAAATCCTCGCCCGGTTTTATATCTTCCAGATCGGGAATCTGAATATTAAAAACCAACAGCGTCATAGCAATGGCAAACACGCCATCACTGACAGCATTAATACGGCTAGCCAAGAAAGACTTTCGACGCATGGGCCACCATCGATTACCATGATTGCATACTCATTAAAGCCCAGTCCCGAAGCACGATCTGGCTGTCCAATATCAAGATGGCAACAGCACCCTCACCACTCACATACCTTCCACCTGATAACGAGCCACGAAATGTTTCTATTGCGAAGATCAAACAACTTGATAACGACTTTGTAAGTGTATTCTTTTAAGTGAAGAGTCTATGGAAGCACTTCGATACAGCACCGCCTAGTAAGTGGCGTTCAACTTCTACAGTCGCTGGCGATGCTTTGATCAAACTCTCGCTGCCCGATCGATTTCAATCCTGCTTACTACCAACTCCTTGTGTTCGGGCTACGGCTCCTAATTGCTCTAAGATCTATCTAATGCGACTTGCTTCATATTCATTGAAGCCCTAGCACTTTCTCCCTGTTGGTCGCTGCAGCCATAAGCAGGAGCTGAGGAGTGAAGCCCAAGACGTGGCAATAGACACCGGTAAAGAAAAGCTTATGGGGCGGAAACACTTCCGCTACGCGTCTTGGACAATTGCAGTCATATTTTTCAGCGCCAGCGTAACCAACTCAATCCTGTTTGCCCTACTATCACCTAGCTTCACTCAGGAGCTCAATCTCAGCCATCAAAGCTTAGGGATGCTGGTAGGGTATTACTTTGTCGCCTATTCAATTGGCCAACTGACACTTGGCTCACTATTGGGCCCTATAAGTCCACGGTATTTGCTGGGGATCTCAGCAGTCCTTGCCTCTAGCGGCTGTGTAATTTTTGCCAGCAGTCATTCTTTCGGAACAGCCCTTGCAGGGCAGCTACTAGTCGCACTTGGATTATCCAGTAGCTTCTTGGGAGTTATCTATGTTATCGGACGGGATTTACCTAAAAAGTTTTCATTGATGGCGGCTGTTAGCCAAGGATTAGCTAATTTCGCAGCAGCCTCACTCTCGTTATTTATCGGTTTGTTCGATACCGAAGTCTCATTTCGGGAGCCCTACTTCATCGCAGCACTATTTCTTATTTGCCTTGCTGTGCTACTATTTATTTTAATTGGCAACAGTCAAAAATCTTCCCGTGAACTCTCTGTAAAAAAAGCCATTCAATTTGAAAAACTAAATTTATGCTTTAAGTCAAGCGCTTTTTGGTTGGCCCTCACATTCTACTCCTGCCTTTTCGGCGTAATTATCGCCTACTCTGATTTATGGAATATACAGTTCCAAGTTGATTTTTTTCGTGAAACATCCAAAGAAAGTGCCCTACTCAATACGATGATTTCAATGGGCATCATTATCGGTAGTTTTATCGTCGGTGCCTGGTCTCAATATCGGGGAGATTATGTACTTCCGGCGAGAACTTTTAGTTTCCTCTCAATTATTGCTGTCACAGCTTTGCTGAGTATTAACTTGTCAGACTCCTGGACCTTGGCGGCAAATTTTCTCTTAGGATTTGGCCTCAGCAGCTCCATTTTATCTCTCTCGATAGTGCAATCCGAACTTCCTGAAAGGACCCATGCTATTGCCTCTGCCCTTATTGTAACTGGAGGCTTTGCTTTAGGAGGGGTAATTCAAACCCTCATAGGACTCTCACTCGATCAAGATATAGAGTTCGCTTATATCCGCTCCTTCAGCGATCTACTAGCCAGACTTTTTGACTTTGCTCCACAACCAACACAGAAATTCTACAATTACCAGGCAGGATTTCAGCTAATCGGCATTGTCGTCATCGTAGGCTGCATCAGCAGCCTACTTTTGAGTAGCAAAAAGCTAGTCAAGAGGCGTAGTCCTAAAATCGGAAGTTCGTAGTGCTAAGCCTGCCATTCGACGGCCTAAATGTACGGCTGTAAGTCGATCCAACTCATGAATTTCGCCAGCCCCCTCAGCGACAGCTACCAAGCCCGACTGACAACCACCCCGATTTCTACCCAGGGAATCTTGACTCGGTAGAATATCCAGGGGAACCCATAACATACCCATTTGTGCAGCAAAGACTTGTAGAGTTCTGATGGTACCTAGCTGATCACCACTAAAATTACTGCCAACAGTAAATCCTGCAGCTAATTTATCCAGCCAGCATCGATCTCCATAGCGCTCACTTGCTGCATCCATAAATGCTTTGAATTGAGCGGAGACAGTACCCATAAAGGTCGGCGACCCCATTACTATGGCTTCACATTGATCCAACTGAGTTAATAATGACTGGTCTTCATAACGTCCGTGACGAATGCTCTCCCCCTGAATCTCAAGGGCAACACCAATACAATTCTCTACCGTGTTAACCCCTTCAACCACGGACTCCGCAAGAACTTTACTGCAGCCAGACACAGAATGGTAAACAACACCTACCCTCTTCATATGACTCGCTCCGCTATGCGGTCTGACTCAAATATCCGGCCTAACTTTTGATCAATTTCTCTGCCAGCTGGTAGTTCTATTCCAAAGATATCCAGTAAAGTAGCACGAAGCTCATCGACATCTGCCAACATAACAACACTCTTGGAGCCTAAAAGTGGCTGATAGCTTAACTGTCTATTGAAAAGTGTATGCCGCCCCTCTGGGAAGGACCGAGCAACAATCAAGTGCTCTACAAACCTGGATTCAGGGTGCGTTGAACAATACCAACTACCAATTTTGTAATCGCCATGAGTTTTAGGTTTCAAGTCAAAGCTGTACATAGGTTGCCAACCACTATCGGTTGTGACCTCTAACAGGTACTCATCATCTATTAAAGTAAAGCGGTAAACACCGTGCGGTGTGCTCTGACGATCACTGGAGTCTACATTTAGTGGTGCAGTCAAAGTGTTACTGCCAAATCCCGCATCTATCAGAAAGCGTGTACCCTCAAGCTCCACCATCAGAATCATATGCGACTGAGCGGGTTGATGCCCTATCGGCATTTGCCACAGTATTCGTGCAGCGAGGTTCGTAACTTTAAAGCCGATTGGCCCTAACGCTGCCCCTAATAAGGCATTTTGCTCGTAGCAATAACCTCCACGTTTTTGTTGTACCAACTTGGCCTCAATAGATTCCAACTCAATATCCACAGGGCTTCCCAAAAATGAAGTGGCATTCTCGAATGGAATCGTACGGACGTGCTGGGTCAACAACTGCTGTAGACACTGCAAGTTAGCACTCGGGATTCCATCAAAATTAATACGGTCTAAATATTGCTGCAAGTTAATACCAGGGGTACCCATTTCAATTACCTCCTCAAAATCCGGGCTCATAAACAATAGACAGGAGCTTAATACCTAAACCTAACTTGAGGTCAATAGCTTTTTTCATCTTCTACACCTACACTGCTTATCAATCAGAGGGTAATCTCAGCCAAAGTCTAGGAAACGCGCCCAGCCAGCGTAATCTTCAATATTGCTAAAACAATCAGGTAACGACTTAGTGGAGATACTGTTTTTGGGGACATCATCAGGCACTCCGACCAAGCAGAGGAATGTTTCTGGTATTGGACTATTAGAAAGCCTGGGAAAGAACTGGTATTTAATCGACTGTGGGGAAGGCACCCAACAGCAGGTTCTACATACAAACTTATCACTAAATAGACTAAGTGCAATCTTTATCACCCATAAGCATGGTGATCACTGCTACGGACTCCCTGGTCTACTTAGTAGCTCAGGAAAGCAACAAAGGGCAACACCACTGACACTTGTTGCCCCTAGAGCCGTTTATGACTGGCTTCTATCAACTCAAACAATCACAGAACTCTATCTTCCATTTGAACTCAACTTCATTCCTGTTGAAGATTTACCCAAAATAGAAATGGGGCAATTCACCATAACCACTATACAACTTTCCCACAGGGTCCCCTCTTATGCGTACAGTTTTACGGAAAGATATGTTGAGGTTACATTAGATACACAAAGTTTACTTGCCACCGGTATCCCTAAAGGACCGCAATGGGGGAAGATAAAGAACGGTATCGATGTCGTTCATCACGGTAAAATATGCACTGCAACAGACTTTATTCTAAAGCCGAGACCTCCACGTAAGATTATAATCTGCGGAGATAATGATAACCCTGAGCTTTTAAAAGATACCTGCACCAACAGCAATGTCTTGGTGCATGAATCAACTTATGCAAAAGATTTGGCTGAGAAAGCGGGTCATGTAGGGCACAGCTATTCCACTCAAATAGCCTCTTTTGCCGAGGGCCTTTCAATTCCCAACCTGGTTCTCACACATTTCAGCACACGCTACCAAAAAGATAGCAAGGCGAGCTGCTCAATTGATACTATCAGAAAGGAAGCGCAGTTGATTTATAAGGGACAACTATATTTAGCTGAGGATTTTATGCATCTTTTTCTAGAAAAATCTGGGCAACTCGTCCAAAAACAGTAGGCAACTATACCCAAAGAACAGATAGCAGTCATAAACGGATTCTTTGAGAGCATATTTCATTTTTTTGACATAGTATCTATACTCAGATCAGCCGAATAGACTACTAAACACTGGTGGAGATAACAGGGTTCACTTGATTAACACCTTTAACCATATCGCCAGAACAATTATTTTACCACAGTGCCAACCGTCCAAAATCCTGGCATAAAGGTCTTATCTTGATAACTCCATTTAAAATGGCAGAAGCTCATCACTATCTAAAACAACATAAAGCCACACTTCCATATTTTTAATAGTGCGTTTAATATTTGTCTCCATCTCCTCACCAAGACTTTTAGGTATATCTTGCTTATCTATCCACTCATGGTAACCATAAGTTTCGATAATGCCGGGCCACCAGACATCAGTGAGAAATTTATGTTTTGGAAAATTGAGGTAACGTCCCTGAGGCAAAGTTGGTATTTCACGTAAAGCAATTTCCTTTTCATCTTCAGTATCAATGAAGTCATGCTGCCAAAACATTGAAAGGTCATCACTATCATCCGCAATGCGGGGATCTCGAAACCTGAGAGGAGAATCCTTAGGAAGAACAACAATAACACCAAACGAAGTGATTGCCGGAACCGTCTTCGATGTATTTAACATATATATAAACGAAGATCCAAAGGACCTATCGTAATACTGATAATCTCTATGATCTTTATTCCAAACTAATTTTTCAAATGCGAAAGGAGAATCAGAGTTAATACCTACTCTTATTTCATGAGATGCCAACCCTACACGATTGAGTAAATACTGTTTGATTTTTGAACTGCCGCTTTTAACCGTACGCAGAAAGCCTTTTGCTAGCTTATCATTCCCTATAGCATAATGCGTTTTCATAGCAATTTCCCAGGGTTTATTAGAAGGGAAGTTACCCTACTCCACTGAAACTAGCTTGAAATTATAACTCCTCCAAAATTCAGCAAATTAGTATAGTAATTAATAATACACTAGGCACCACCTGGTAAGAAACTGTCATTACCTCGCATCAATTATATTTATATACCCTTCACTATAAAGCTTGGCACATAATGAATATAAGACTATACCCCACAAACTCTTTAACCAGGCAATATTTAGTCATCCACTTCTATCATCACCTACCCCAGCATACTCCAGTAAAACAGATTTCCCATACAGGATTCGTATATCTCCCTTCAGCTTGAGAGGGAACATATGTATACTTATTAATTAATAAGTAGGACTAAGCCAATGGTTTCCTTAAGTGACCTTCCCAGACAGAAAGATACAGAACCAGATCGAAAATTTATTGAGGCTTTAGCTCGTGGTCTGGATGTGCTCCGAGCTTTTCAACCTGGTGATGGCTTCCTGGGTAATTTGGAGATCGCCCAGCGCACTGGCCTGCCCCGTTCCAGTGTTTCCAGGCTGACTTATACCCTGACCAAGTTAGGCTATCTGACCTACTCTGATCGAATAGAAAAATATCAGCTGGGTAGTGGCGTCCTGGCTCTTGGTTATGCTTTTGTCTCAAATCTCACAGTCAGGCAGGTAGCCAAGCCTTTAATGCAGGATCTGGCCAATTCTACCGGTACCGCTGTTGGTCTCTCTGATCGGGACCGGCTGGATATGATTTTTGTCGAGTTCTGTGCTCCAGCAAATGTCACAACTTTTCGCCATGAAATTGGAAATCGCGTACCCATAGCTTCCAGCGGCTCCGGGCGAGCCTTTTTGGCAGCACTCCCTCAAGAAGAACGGGAATATTTTTATGGCTACCTGGAGAAAAAAGCTGGTGATCAATGGCCAGCAATCAAAGCCGGTATTGAAGAAGCGGTCACCAGCTACCAGCAGCGCGGCTTCTGCTGCTCTTTTGGCGAGTGGAATCGCGATGTCAACGGTATCGCAGTACCTCTCTCTTTAAGCCAAGGTCATATTTATACTTTTAATGCTGGCGGGCCCGCTTTTAGGCTTAACCCGGAATACTTAGAAAATGAAGTAGCTCCTCTGTTGAAAAACTTGGTAGGTAATATCGAAGCTATGTTAATCCGATATTAGTCGACTCAAACTCCAGATCTTCTCAATCAGTACAGCTACAGCTTGAAACGCAGTAGAAAGTTGAAAATTTTATCAAATCTTTGGCCATAAGGTGGTCGTAAAGGCACCGCCGCTGACTTTTTGGCTTGTGTAAAGATCGGTCGTAATTTTGAGAATTCCAAAAAACCCTCATAAGCGTGATATTGCCCCATGCCACTCGCCCCAATACCACCAAAGGGCAAGTCTGCCTGGGAGACATGCATCGCGCAGTCATTGATACAAACACCTCCAGACATTGTGCTTTTGATAATCTTTTCCTGAATCTCCCCGCTAGAACTGAAAATATATAATGCTAAAGGCCTATCTTTACTATTTATGTAATCTATCGTATCAGACAGATTCCTATACGTAAGAATAGGTAAAATAGGGCCAAATATCTCCTCACGTAGCAGGCTCATGTCTTCTGTCGGGTTTAACACTAAGGTAGGAGCAATTTTTTGCAAACCTTTATTGTTTTCAACATCTAATAACGGCAGAACTGTAGCCCCTTTCTCCAGAGCATCCTTTAGAAAAGTATTCAGCCTATTAAACGCCTTTTCATCAACAATCGAAGTATAATCTTCTGAATTTAAAGATGGATACCATTTGGGTACAAGTCTCTTGGACGATTCCAAGAATCCTGAAAGTTTCTCTTCAGGAATCAATAAATAATCTGGAGCTACACAAGTTTGGCCCGCATTGAAGAATTTTGAGCTCAAAATACGTTCCGCAGCAATATTTTCATCAAAGTCGCCACATATTATGGCTGGCGACTTGCCCCCCAGCTCTAGTGTCACAGGAGTTAGGTGATCCGCAGCCCTCCGCATTACCATTTTTCCTACCTTGCCAGATCCAGTAAAGATCATGTGATCATATGCCTGAGCTGTAAACTCCGTGGCGCTTACTTCCGGAAGAATAGCTACCAGATCCTCTGGAAAGAACCTATTAAATAGCTGATGTAATAATGCAGAAAGAGCGCGCGAGTTAGCAGCCATCTTGATCATACAGCGATTCCCTGCGGATATCGCACTCACCAAGGGCCCAACAGATAGAAGTAGTGGATAATTCCAGGGGGTAACAATAGCAACCACCCCTTTTGGTTGAGGTAATACGCGATTTTTTACTCCTCGAAGTAGTAAAGGCACATGTCGCTTCTGCATTTTCATCCACTTTTTTAAGCGCTTACGAGTGTAACGAATCTCGTCGATACACCCATAGATCTCTGCAATTTTAGTTTCCTGGATGGCACGATTACCAAAATCCTCGCTTATTGCCTTTGCTATGTATTTCTGGTTTCCCAGGATCAATTGTTCTAATTTTTTTAAACTTTCCAGGCGTTCCTGAAGACTCGGGTAGGGGTTCCTATTAAATGCATCCTTTTGAAGTTTAAAAACACTCTCTACTTTACCTATGCTCACAGATCTGGTGTGCTCGACAACTTTCTCCATGTGCGCGCCCTCGCAAAGTGGCAAGTAGAGAGTGAGTTTGGCCGTATAATCAGTACGTTATAATTTACAGCCTGGCAAATCGTAAAGTGTGGTAATCAGTACTGCCAAATAGGTACTGAGTTGTTGTTAGGCGCTTAAAGTAGTGACTTACATCCAACTCCTCAGTAACCCCTATACCACCATGTAACTGTATCGCCTCTTGGCCGATAAACCGCGCAGCTTTACCAATACGGCTTTTTGCAGCGGATATCGCCTTAGGCGCAACTCCGTTATTGCTATCAAGCTGTAGCGCAGCCATCAACAATATTGAGCGCGCTTGCTCATACTCAGTAAACATATCCACCATGCGGTGCTGTAGTGCCTGGAACTTGCCAATAGGAACACCAAACTGCTCGCGTGTCTTAGTATACTCAACTGTCTTCTTATAGATCCTTTCCATAGCTCCAACAGCTTCTGCACACAATGCCAACGTCGCTCTATCAACAGCCTTTTCTATAGCTCCTAAAGCCGCCCCCTCTTCCCCTATCAGATTAGCTATGGGTACTTTCACGTTATTGAATTTAATTTCGGCGGCACGGTGTGCATCCACAGTGGCATATCCATGCCGCTGAAGCCCTTCTGTATTAGGATCGACAAGTAGTAAGGTGATCCCCTCACGATCTCGCTGTGCTCCGCTCGTCCGCACAGCAACTAAGAATTTATCTGCTACGTCACCATTTAGAACAACAGCTTTATGTCCATTCAGGAGGTAATTGTCTCCATCCTTTGCCGCAGTCATGGCTATATCAGTAAGGTTATAGCGACTATGTGACTCAGTAAAAGCGAATGCCAATTGCAATTGGCCTTCCATTAACATTCCCAGGAGTTCTCGCTTTTGCACCTCACTAGCGCAGTCAGCGATAAGACCACCACTGAGAACAACACTGGCCAGGAAAGGCTCAACCACTAAACCTCGGCCGAACTCCTCCATAACCACCATCAAGTCTACGGCGGAGCCTCCTAGGCCTCCATCATCCTTTCCAAATGGCACCATTAACCAGCCGAGTTCCGCAAATAGCTTCCAATTTTCCTTACTGAAGCCAATATCGTTACTCACTATTTTACAACGACGGTCAAAGTCATAATCCTGCTGGATAAACTTACTCACACTGCTTTGCAGCATCCGCTGCTCTTCGCTGTAGGAAAAATCCATCGCTCAAGTCCTCTTTAGATGCTGCACTTACAGGCCAAGTACCCATTTGCTGATAATATTTTTCTGAATCTCATTACTTCCGCCATAAATTGAAGATTTACGGTTATTTAAGTAACGAGGCACACTGCTGGCAATAACACCGGGGCCCACCCATTCTCCGTCAAATCCGCTCCTAAACTGCTCTCTCACAAACGGCATTCCGTAGTAACCCGCCGTCTCCATATACAGTTCATCGATAAGTTGAGCGACTTCAGTTCCTTTGATTTTTAGGATGGAAGATTCCGCTCCTGGGGCACCACCTGTACTCACCGCCGCAAGCGTACGTAGTTCAGTAAACTCCAGGGCCAAGAGATCAATTTCAACTTCGGCCAGTTTTTGGGCAAAGGCCGGGTTCTCAAGCAGACTATTTTCTCCATCGCAGGTCTCTTTGGCTAAATCCTTTAACGTTTGTAAGCGTTTCTTGGATTTTGCCACCCGCGCAATACCGGTGCGTTCATGGGTTAACAAAACCTTGGCGTAAGTCCACCCTTGCCCCTCCTCGCCAATACGGTTTTCTACCGGCACCCTCACATTATCGAAATGGACTTCATTTACTTCATGGTGACCACCCAAGGTCATAATTGGCGATACCGTAATACCGGGGTGATTCATATCGATTAACAAGAAGCTGATAGCAGCCTGGTTCTTTACTTGAGGCCCACCAGTACGAACCAAACAAAATATCCAGTCTGCAAAGTGGCCCAAGGTATTCCAGGTCTTGGTGCCGTTGACAATATACTCATCGCCATCACGGACAGCTGTTGTTTTTAAGGAAGCTAAATCTGAGCCAGCATTTGGTTCCGAATAGCCCTGACACCACCAGACATTACTTGCCAGGATGTCAGGCAGAAATCGTTGCTTTTGTTCTTCACTACCGTAGGTAAAGATCACTGGAGCAACCATTTTTAAGCCGAAAGGAATCAACTCTGGTACACCATAGTTAGCACATTCATCTGCCCAAATGTGTTTCTGAGTAGGTGTCCAACCGGTACCTCCATATTCAACCGGCCAATTCGTAGCTGCCCACCCTTGCTCATAGAGTATTTTTTGCCAGCGAACAAAATCCTCTTTCTCCAGGGGGATTTCCTTCAGGGTTTTCTCTCTAATATCTTCAGGAAGTTTCTCTTGGAGAAACTGCTGTACCTCCTGCTGAAAAGCTAACTCTTCGGGAGAAAAATCTATATTCATTCGCCTGCTCCTTTATTAGTCGGCGCATTGAACAGCAGCTCCTACAAACTGCTTCTATCACAATCTTGCGCAGCAAAAATACGCAATCTTTTGAAAGATCCCCGGTACAGGCGGAACTAGTGTTTAACAGCTTCACCTCGACAAGTTACTTACTTGCCTTTGAATCGATACCACGATTTAAATTATTGGCGCAAAATGCATTTATCGGAAATAAAAATCCGAGCTTTTCTAGCGCCAATCAATTTTAGATAGGCACATAAATCAACAGCTCGAAAAATAAAACAGGAAAAACCTCAATAACATGGCGCTTCTTTGTTTTTTATAAGTTTTTTTGCGCCATTTTCCATTAAAAAATGCACTAGGCACTTCTTAATATGTAAAACACTAACACCTTATTCCGCAGAGTGGAATGCTGTATTCACTTTTGCTATGGTCGTCACCATAATAACCAAAGTGAGAGAAGCCCCCATGTCGATCACGCCCATTCAATCCTCCGATACAATGTTGCAGTCACTTGCTGAAATTCAGGAGTATGAAAAAGTCCCCCTTTCGCAGCGATACCCCTGGGAAAGCACTTTTGATTTAATCCGGCAATCTGCCCGCCTCTACCAACATGACTCGGCCATCGAATTCCTGCCAACGGCCGCACCTGACGAAGACACGGTTAAAGTAAGTTTCTCCGAGTTATCCCAGCGAGTGCACCAGACTGCCAATCTTCTTCACTCCATCGGTGTTGAGCCAACCGATACAGTGACTTTATTACTACCCAATTTGCCAGAAACCCATTTTGCACTTTGGGGAGGACAGGCAGCAGGTATTACCAGTCCTATTAATCCGTTGCTGGAACCCGAACATATAATCGAAATTATGAATACCACCAGGGCTAAAGTCCTGGTCACTCTTGGCCAAGATCTTAGCGAGGAAATATGGGATAAAGTAACGCAAATTCTCGAGCAAGTTCCCACATTAAAAACTCTGTTACTAATCAGTAAAAAGCCAATTAGCAATACTCCAGTTCCAGCGGGTATTCACGCAAATAATTTTGTCTCGGCTATATCCCAACAGCCGGACGATCATCTAAAGAGTGAACGTTATATCCAGGGGAATGAAACCGCTAGTTATTTCCACACCGGGGGCACTACTGGAAGACCTAAAATAGCCCGCTTAACTCACAGTAATATTGCCTTCGTCGCTCAATTAAGTGCTGATACGTCATCCAGTAAAGGGCGCTTCGCTACCCTGAGCGGACTTCCGCTGTTTCATATTTTCGGTACGGTTGTTGCGGGTATTGGCACCCTATTGGCCGGACGCACAATTGTTATCATGACACCCTCTGGTTTTCGCTCACCCAATGTCCTACCAAATTGGTGGCATCATGTTGCGCGTTTTCAGGTGAAGGGCTTTGCCGCCGTCCCCACCATCCTCGGTGTATTGATGCAAATTCCAGTGGGTGACAATGACATCAGCTGTCTGACAGACATTGGCTGTGGAGCCTCCACCCTGCCAACGGGGTTGAAGAATGCCTTTGAGGAGAAGTTCAACGTCCTTGTCAGTAATGGCTATGGCATGACGGAGTCCAGCTGCCTTTTAGCTCGCCCACCTACCGATATGCAAGCCCCTGAAGGCAGCGTCGGCCGGCGATTGCCTTATATGGAAATGAAAATTGCCGAAGTAGACGGTACCCGACTGGTTAGAACCTGCAATACAGGAGAGGTGGGCATAGTACTCGCGCGCGGGCCACATATTTTTTCTGGCTACTTATCAGAAGAGGATAATGCTAAAGCCTGGGTCGATAAGTCCTGGTTTAATACCGGCGATATGGGATATCTCGATGGAGATGGTAACCTGTTCTTAACCGGGCGGGCCAAGGATTTAATTATTCGCGGCGGCCACAATATAGATCCGGCTCTGATCGAAGAACCATTATCCCGTCACCCTGCGGTTGCTATTGCCGTTGCAGTGGGTCAACCAGATGCTTATGCCGGAGAAGTTCCAGTAGCTTACGTTACCCTGTTTCCATCCACTAACCCGCCCACAGAAGAACAACTCATTGACTATTGCCGCAGCCAAATTTCTGAACGCGCAGCCATTCCTAAACGCGTGGAAATTATTGATGAGATTCCACTCACTGCTGTAGCCAAAGTATTCAAACCAGCTCTGCGCAATCGCGCTACCGAATATGTCGTAGGCCAGGCATTAGAGGAAAAAAGTATTACCGCTAAGTTTTCCGCCCACTTCGATGCATCCCTTGGCCAGGTAGCAAAAGTTCAACTTGAACAAGCCTCCAGCAAAGCCGATGTAGAGGAAGCCCTGGAAAATTTACCCGTGGCTTTGGAGTTTGAATAAAAGAAATTACCGCATGACTCAATGCACTTAGAACTCCAATATCGGAAATTTCACTATGTCACATGCCTATATTTATGACGGCGGCCGCAGTGTTTTTGGCCGCCACGGGGGCAGCCTTTCCAGTATCCGGCCCGACAACCTGCTTGCCCATGTCATCAGGACCCTGACTGAAAGAAATAATTTTAACCCTCAACATTTTGAGGACGTTATTGCGGGCAATACCAATCAGGCGGGAGAAGACAGTCGCAACATTGCCCGATTTTCAGGCCTGCTAGCAGGATTGCCCATATCCACTGGCGGCATAACGGTAAATCGCCTTTGTGGTTCCGGCTTGTCCGCCATAGCAGATGCCGCTCGCTGCATTCGCGCCTCAGAAGGAGAGCTATTTATCGCGGGAGGTGTCGAATCAATGAGTCGCGCCCCCCTGGTTCTCTCCAAAGCCAACAGTGCTTTTGATCGCAATCAGGTATTGGCAGATACGACCCTTGGCCCCCGCTTCACCAACCCAGACATTGTTGCCGAGTATGGAAGCCATAGCATGCCTCAGACCGCAGACAATATTGCATCAGACCTGAATATTTGCCGGGAAGAGTGCGATACATTTGCATTGGCATCACAAGCCAAATACGAGTCGGCGCGTACCGATGGCTTCTTTGTCGATGAAATTATTCCCATCGAAGTACCCCAAGGCCGCAAGAAGCCAGCGCTTCTCATCGATACAGATGAACATCCTCGCCCCAATACAACATTGGAGCGACTTCAAGCCCTACCCGCACTTTTCGAAGATGGAGTGGTTACTGCCGGCAACGCTTCCGGCATCAACGATGGTGCGGCGGCACTCATTATTGGTAGCGCCGAAGCTGGCCAAGCAGCAGATCTAAAGCCTAGGGCACGTATTCTCGCCAGCGCCATTGCAGGAGTAGAGCCGCGGGTAATGGGGTTGGGCCCGGTACCGGCTACCCGTAAAGCCCTTGCCCGGGCGGGCTTGGAGCTTGGGGATATGGATGTAATGGAGTTCAACGAAGCTTTTGCGGTACAGGCTATGGGCTGCCTCAAAATGCTCGAAATTGATTATGCGGACCCACGGGTAAATCCCAACGGTGGTGCCATCGCCGTTGGTCACCCCCTGGGGGCCAGTGGTGCCCGTATTTTGCTGACAGCATTGCGCCAGCTGGAAAGTACGGGTGGGCGCTATGCACTAGCCACCATGTGTATCGGGATTGGCCAGGGCATCGCTGTAATCATAGAACGCATTTAAACCTGATTAGATGTAAATAAAACCGAGACCGAACAGTTGTCACTTAAGATCTGGAGATAGCAATGTCTAGTGTAAGTTATGAACTCATTGGCGATATCGGTGTAATTCGATTGAACAATCCCCCTGTGAACGCCCTTTCTCAGGGCTTGCGTGAGGGCATTTGGGGAGCGATTAAGAACGCTCAAGGCGATGCATCAAAAGCCCTAGTGCTAGTGTGCGAAGGCCGAACTTTTATCGCTGGTGCGGACATTACGGAATTTGGCAAGCCACCACAGGCACCCGCCCTATCAGAAGTGATTGCGGAAATAGAAAACTCCTGTAAACCAGTAATCGCCGCCATTCACGGCACGGCACTCGGTGGTGGATTCGAAGTCGCGCTAGCCTGCCATTACCGCTGTGCAATAGCATCGGCCAAAGTGGGGCTTCCAGAAGTCAAACTGGGATTACTGCCAGGGGCCGGTGGCACCCAGCGCACCCCACGCTTGGCTGGTGTTGCCGCTGCACTGGAATTAATCACAAAAGGCAGTCCAATACCGGCCTCTAAAGCCAAAAGTATGAAGTTAATAGACCGGGCTATCGATGATGACTTGTTAGAGGGAGCCCTCGCCTTTACCCGTGAATTGATAACAAATGAAGCTCCTCTGCGCCGAGTCAGAGACATCGTAATAGATCCTGACAGCATTCCTGAAGGGTTATTTGATGATTTCCGCAAGCGCCTTGAAAAGAGATCACGAGGTCAGCTTGCACCGCAACATATTGTTACCTGTATAGAGGCCGCAGTTCACCAGCCTTTTGATCAAGGACTTGCTAAAGAGCTCGACCTGTTTATCGAATGCCTGCTCTCCAGTCAATCGGCCGCACTCAGGCATTTGTTTTTTGCCGAGCGCACTGCAACCAAAGTCACAGGTTTACCAAAAGACCTACCCACCAGGGAGATAAAGAGCGTGGGCATTATCGGTGGAGGCACTATGGGCGGAGGCATCGCCATGAACTTTGCCAATGTCGGTATTCCAGTCAAGCTGGTAGAAATCGATCAAACTGCGATAAATCGAGGGCTAGCAGTGATCGACAAGAATTACACCATCAGCATGCAGAAAGGGAAACTCACAGAAGGTCAAAAAACTCATTGTCTCTCGTTGATTTCCGGCACAACTGACTACGCAGACCTAGCTGACGTAGACCTGGTCATTGAGGCCGTATTTGAAAATATGGAGCTCAAACAGGAAATTTTTGCCAAATTGGATCACTCTTGCAAACCCGATACCATCCTTGCAACCAACACTTCCTACCAGGATATTGATCAAATCGCAGCTGCAACTAACAGGCCTCAAGACGTTATAGGGATGCATTTTTTCAGCCCTGCCAATGTAATGAAACTACTCGAGGTGGTTCGCGGCTCGCAAAGTGCTGACGATGTAATTGCCACTGCCATGCAACTCGCTAAAACGATCAAGAAAGTACCCGTACTAGCGATAAACTGTTACGGCTTTATTGGCAACCGTATGTTGCACCCCTATGGCAGAGAGTCGCAGCTGTGTTTAATCGAGGGCTCAACCCCGGAGCAGATTGATTCGGTTATGCAGTCTTGGGGGATGGCTATGGGCCCTATGGCTGTTGGAGATCTAGCAGGACTGGATATCGGCTACAAGGCGCGCCAGGGCCTGAGCGAATCAGGAAGAGGAGATCCAAAAACCTACTGTATTGCAGATGCCCTGGTTGAAATGGGCCGTTTGGGCCAGAAAAGTGGAGCCGGCTACTATCGCTACGATCCCGAAACTCGCGCTCGCAGCAGCGACCCGGAAGTGCTGGAAGTCATTGAGGCCCAAGCTAAACGCCAAGGGGTTGTACGGAGGGAAATCTCCGACGAGGAGATTCTAAACCGCCTAACTTTCGCGCTGATTAATGAAGGAGCCAAAATCCTGGAGGAAGGCATAGCCCAACGTCCGAGCGATATAGACGTTGTATATGTTTACGGTTATGGCTTTCCGCCCCATCGTGGAGGACCTATGCACTATGCCGACAGTATCGGCTTGAAGGAAATCTATGAAAAAATATGTACTTTCCGCCAGCAGCATGGAGATACCTACTGGACACCAGCCCCTTTACTGGAACGGCTAGCCCAAGAGGGAAAAACATTTGCGCAATGGGCTGATGGCAAAATCTAAGCTTGTGAACTATAGGGGAAGCCAGTATGACTACTGGCTTCCCACTTTACCCGCTTGTAACCAAATAAAGAAGTTGTGTCACCATGAGTAGGCCTGATGCCTTAGTCGAAGTACAAACCCCACCAAGTCAGCCACTCCGCACGGATATCCAAAACTGGAAGGGCATTGGTTTTGCATTGGCTACCGCGCTGGTAGCAAGTACAGCGGCCGCAGCCAGCAAATGGGTGTCTATCGCTGTCCCCGTGCCATTAATTACGCTCAGCCAATACAGTATCTGCCTGATACTGCTAACCCCATGGCTAGTGCGACAAACACCTCGACACCTTACCACCCAACACTGGAGAACCCACCTGATACGCGGTTTTGCAGGGTGGTTATGCTTTTTCACATATTTTTCTGCCCTAAGCAAAATTTCACTAATGGAAGCGGGGTTATTGCGTAATGCAGCTCCCATTTTTGTTCCCCTTATTGCCTGGCTTTGGGCTCGAGCACAGATCCCCATAACTCACTGGCTACCAATCTTACTGGGCTTAATGGGGATCACCTTGATTCTTCAACCCAACGTAGACGGTATTAGTAGCGGCCATGCCTTCGGCCTGATTTCTGGGCTTACCCTGGCTGCCTCTATGGTCGGAACACGAATTTTGTCCCGTACCGACCGGCCCAGCCTTATATTGTTTTACTACGTATTAATCTCGTTCGCGTGCAGCCTGCCCCTGGGTATCTATTATTGGGAACCAATACCTTTATGGACACTCCCCTATCTTATTTTTAACGGCGTCTCAGTACTCTTGGCTATCTGGCTCTACACCAAAGCATATAGCTATGCAAAACCCAGTGTGGTGTCGCCAATCAGTTACTTTGGTGTGGTTATTGCCGGACTTCTAGGTTGGCTCATTTGGCAGCACTTACCTAACACTATTGCACTTGTGGGGACGCTGATTGTTATCAGTGCAGGATTGCTCACAGTCTACCTATCAACTCAGAAAACAGATTGTAACGGCCCATCATAAACTTACTTTCTAAGGTGAAATTGGATGAATTGGCAGAACAAGAAACAACCCCCGTTCAATGACCATCTAGGTGTAACCATAGATAATTGGCAGGAAGGCCATGTTGCAATCAGCGTGGAAATACAACCGGAACACCTGAATACCCTCGGTGTGCCCCACGGTGGTTTTATTACAACATTAATCGATATCGCTGGCTCTTACTGCGGCCTCTACTGCCCCCACCCCAACCGCCGTCGTAGAGCCCTTACACTGTCTTTAACAGCAAATTTCACCGGTCAGGCAAAGACTAATCAACTCACTGCGATAGGTAAGCTAACGAGTACTGGACGAAAGATATTCTATTCATATACAGAGGTATACGACAGTGAAGGGACTTTAATTGCTACCGGCCAAATGACTATGCGCTATCGTAGTGGCAGTGAAACTTTAGAAGGAGAGTGTATTTCGGATGACCTTAAAGAAGCAGTTGAAGGAAATAAAATTTAGCAGAGAGCTACAGATAATTCTCAGCAATAAAGAGTAAGTATAACGATAGTAAATTACCATTACTTTGACTCTTACTCCTGTAATTAACAGATTTATCATATAACAAGATCAATACCCAGCCTGGGATTAATCCTCAAGCCACTCCCCTACTATTATCAAAGTTCATTTATAGGTATTGTATGAACATACTTTCAGTGTGCTTGAAATTTCCATCTGTGAGAAATTAGATCAGAGCTGGCATAACCAACCTTGAATCCAATAATCTGAATTCATATGCAGACAGTCAGCCTTGTCACCAAAAAATAAATTTTGGATGGTGGTTGCAATCCAGATGATAAAGGCCCAAGTGACTGGCTGCACTTAATTTAAGTGTACAAATACAAGGCAATTGTGTAATTAAGAGAGCCTTATTAGCATGCTAAATATAGCTTTTAATTATAGGGGAGCCACAATTAATAACTTTTTTGTATATTGGTATAGACTTCCCATACCGTAAGCTAAGACTTTCGAAAATCCACTACTTAATACAAATATACTTCTAACTTGCAAAGTTAGTTATAAAATAATTGAAAATCCGAGAAATTAGAATAACCATCCTAAAAACACAAAAAGTCAGTATTGGCAGATAATAAACAATAATTATGGGTTTCAGGTTATAACTTTTTTTAATTAATTTTCAATTATATATACCTGTCATAACTTGCGTATTAAATTAGGCGTGATGTTACATATGCATATTGATTTCCCTATTAATTAAAGGCACGATAATCCACAAAAAAGAGGTGCAGCAGATGGCTATGGAAAATCTTGAACAATGGACTAACTTTTGGTTACAAGGCTTCCCCACCTCCTTTGCACAGGTACTTCCTGATAGTTATATCGGCGCAACTGGGAATTACTGGAGATCAGCAGTCTCTTCACTAAACCCTGGCGACAAAGTGTTGGATATTGCGTGCGGGAATGGCGCAGTTGCACTATTGATAGCTGATGAAGCTTTAAAAAATGGGAAAGAATTAGAGATTCATGCAGCAGATGCCGCTCAAATTCAACCTCTATCAACAAATAAAAATCCCAAGCAGCTTAAAGCACTTAAAAAATTAAGGTTCCATTCAAAAACACCATCAGAGAACATAAGTTCTATCGGGAAAAATTTTAACTTAATAACATCTCAATTTGGGTTCGAATACAGCAACACAGGAAAAACTGCTGAAAATATATACCTCACCTTGGATTCAGGAGGAATATTTAAAGCAATCTGCCATAAAACCAACTCTAAGCCATATTCAGATTGCACTGATGAAGTAGCGGCTTATGAATTGAGTAAAAATAAATTAGACATTCCACATAAAATAAAATCGCTTCTATCAGAATTTGAAAATACGCAAACCTCTCACCAGTTAGAATTAAACCTAAAACGGGTAGAAACACAAAGAAAACTAGGTGTATTAATCAGTTCCATTGAATCACTAATCGCCACTCATCCTCGTGCCGCCATTACAGCATTTATACGGAATTCTACCGAAGCTTTTTTGCAAAGAAAATTATTATCCGGCAAGGAAACAAAAAGTCAGTTTGTAGACTTTCTCGAAACGGAACTAAAACATGCAGGCAGGCGATCAAAGGACCAACTGAACGCAGCCTTAAGCAAAGAAGATATTGAGAAGCTACTTTCAAAATTTTCAGATTTAGGTATGAAAACTATAACGCTCGAAGAGTTTTATGAGGAAGAACTATGCACAGGTTGGCGCATAGAGATTCAAAAGCCATAAATCAAAAATACTCTTTCAAATCTGGCCAGAGGGCAGTGACTAATTTTTAGAAATTGCTCTTCCAGACCAACTTTAATTAACAAGATCACCTCCCAGATACTTTTTGCAGTCTCAGATTTTGCTTATCATTAGCTTTTACTCGTAATATGTTACTTTAACAGGTGCAATCTCTGCTATAAGAGGTAAGCCTACGGTCCAGATTTTTCTAAATCTCACTATTACCTCGTAAATCTCAAATAGAAATTAGCACCGCTATAACCTTTACAAAATAACCTTAAAGACACTTTTTTAAGTGCTATTTATCTACCAACACCTATCTCTCTTATATGCTTTAGCTAGCGCACCCTGAGGAAGCCCCTATAATTCCACTCCAATTTAGCAGAGCTAACTGCATCTCGATCAGTCAAGATCAGCAACATCTACAGAACGCAAATACTGTAGAATGATAACACCTAATCATTCACGATACTTGCCATGCGACCAGCATTTTAGCTGAATGGATCTTAAATTTCAGATTTACACTCATATAAATAAGCAAGCACTATTGCCTCATGAAAATTGATCAATCTAAATAAAGGCTATTTCAGCTTATATTTCAACACTCATTAGTAAACAGCCGCCATCATATGAAAGTAATTTGTGGCACTCCAATTTAATATTTTTAACCACATTAAAACCTTGTTTTTCGTAAAAATTGACGGCTCGAGTATTATCAGCAAATACAATAAGACTAAGTTTACTATAACCTTCACTACTTGCTTTTTCTTTTGTATGCTTCAGCAACGAACTTCCAATCCCAAATCCTCTGTGCGATTCATCAACGCATATAGCATCAAGGAAGTAGCTTTCTGCAACTCTGCTAGAGTAAAAATCATGGAATCTTTCTAAACGATCCGCAGGTAAAAAGCTTCTTAAATCATCAGTTATACAGTGGAAATGTGCAGGATATGACAGTGCCACCCCGATAACATTTTGACCGAGCTCGGCAACAATAGAACTACGAAAAGTATACGGATAAACATCCTTCTCCAATCCATCACAAAGCAGCTTTAAAGGCGATTGACCGGGGATTAAATCATGGAAAAGATACTCAACAGCACCATCGGAAGCTATGTAATCAAGTTCTGCTATACGATGACAATCAGCTTTAGTACCCTGTCTATATTTTATACTCATTATTCATATCCTGAATAAGACTAGTTACCCTACTCAACTCAACCTCACAATTAACCTAAGTTCCTTTGACTATCACATCAAACAACGGGGTCATAAGTAACGCCCCTGACGGACTCAAGTGGTGACTATCGCTAAAGTATGAAACCTCGCCATCAGAAAATTGGCAGGTATCTTCTGGGCATAGAATCAGGTGAGGTAACATCAGCTGATCACCCAATCTACTATCTAGATAGTTAACAATATCGAGATAATCTTTATTAAATTGATCAATTCCCACAAAGAAGTGCTCTGGATTATAGACCCCCATAGCTAACTTTCGGCTCTGAATAGATGGAAAATTATAGCCAGGTATTTGAATCGGCCCTAATACATAGACTATCTTGCCGGCCTTCTCCAATCGGCTGGCCAGGCTAATCGTAGCCTCAGCCAAAGTTTGCCTGACCTTTCTGCTGATGACGATACCTTCAGAGCTAATATATCTTTTGAAGTGCCAACTTTGTGCGATAACTACCCTCTGTATTCCTTCAGTAGAAACAATAGCTTCAAAGTTCTTTTTTGCTTTTCTCAAACAATCTTGACTGAGATTGACTTTAAGTGTTGGCAAACAGTTATTTAAAGGGATAATAAGACCTTTCTCACCGACACTATTTAATGCATTAACATACGCCGGGCCATACATTTGCGCATGAGAATTACCCAACAGTACTGTTGAATAGGGCCGCTTATTATCACCTGCAACCAAACAAGCTCTAGAGGCACCAAACGGGAAGTATTCTCTAACCCCGCAACGAAAATTGGAACTTATCGACTCTGAAAAATTGTTTGCCAGTGGAGGATGGCGCTTTGGAAATCCATTAAAACTATAAATTAGTGCAATCGACACGAAGATCAAAATATACAACAGGCCAATAAATTGCATAGAAAATTTATCAGAATATTTTTTGCGAAATGGGATTTCAACAAACCTCCAAGTCAAAAATGAGGCAAGGCATGTAAATAGAAACCCAGACATCAAAACATAATTACTAGGTGGATCCACAGAAACGTATTTGATGAAAGAGACAACTGGCCAATGCCACAAGTACAAGGAAAATGAAATAAGGCCTATAAATCGAACCAATGGCCAGGTTAAAATCCAATATAGCAGGCTTCCCGAACTAATGGACTGATATAATATTAATCCTGCTCCTGCCGTTACCAAAACAGCTGGAATAATTGAGCTTCCGAGATATAAATACCCGATCATGATCATCCCAAAACCCAGGTAAGAAAACAGCATATGTGTGTTTTTATCTGGCTGGGCTCTTCGAGAAGCTAAAAGAGCAGCTAAAACCCCTACTGCCAACTCCCAGATGCGCGTAGGAGTCAGAAAAAAAGCAGGATTTTCACCTCCGATAGAAACAATGAATATATTTAGACCAACAGAAACCAATATCACTAAGCAAGCTAAAACTATATAAAAAAGCTTATTTTTGGACAACCTGGTTAGCAGCAATAGTAAGCAAGGAAAAACTAGATAAAATTGCTCCTCGACGCTCAGGGACCAAGAATGTAACAAAGGTTTCAGTTCATCACTAGCTCCAAAATAACCACCTGAGCGCCAGAAGTAAATATTAGAAACAAAAAGCAAGCTTGTTAATAAACTAGCAGACAAATTTATTAGATCTGAAGATATAAAAAAAATAAGGCCAGAAATAAGCACAAAAGAGAATACTACCAATACAGCTGGCAGAATTCTCCTAATCCGACGAATGTAAAATCGGACTAAATTAAAACTCCCTTCATCAACATCTCTTATTATCAGCTGAGTAATCAAATACCCTGAGATCACAAAGAAAAGATCCACCCCTAAATAACCCAAAGGCAATAAATCTGGGTAATAGTGAAATAAAACTACGGGAGCAACAGCAAAGAATCTTAATCCGTCAATTTCTTTTCTATATCCAAACATTAGCAGAGCATTCTTACCTAGAATAAGTAAGCATATAAAAATAATAAGCTAGTTAACCCTATCAAAGGTAGATGAAATAAAAACACATCGACAACCAACTAATTTTTACATACCAAACAGACAACGATTAGCACCAAAAAAAATACAAGATTTACTCAATAAAGTATACCTAGCGTCAGCCAATAAACAACTGGCTCCAGATACCATAACAGCATCATCAATATTTCAAAGGTGACTCATTTAATACTATCTCGCAACCAACCCCCATATGCAAACTAAAAACCTGGCACTCAGGCTGATCCTTGGGATTTACTTAAGGCAACAACCCTATTAATCATCGTTAATAATTTTTCCACTCCAGTAAGATACCCTGAATCGATCTAGGAGCTAAAGCACATCCAACCACTAATTTGTTTGATGCTCCCCCCTGGTATCAGGCATTTCAGAGTGCCACCCAAAGCAAAAGCCTTTGTCGGCCAGCCAGCCTCAACAAAAGGGCAAAAAGGAAAAATTGTTGTTGATTAAAATGACAATCATGCAAAGAAAAGATTACAACCTGTTGCAAGATAGGTAAATCCTTGTAATATCAAATAAATACATAGCAGGATTATTTTCGCAATATTCATTATGTATCAATTTACTTACGAACCAACGCCCAAGAATGTCCTACTGGACCTTATGGGTGTAAATAAACGACATGAGCTTTCAACCAGCCAGCTGGGTTTCATATCTGATGCATTTAATATTTCTATCAATAATCTTCGGGTAACATTGAATAGATTGGCCTGCGCCAAACTGATTACTCACGATGGTCGAGGCTTGTACCACTTAACGAAAAAGGCCCTTGCAAAACGTGCTTTTATCGACCGCTGGCAACAAAATAGCTTCCATTATAATAATTGGAATCATAGTTGGCTCACCTGCCACCTTCCGAAAGGGGTGACACGTACTATTCGAAAAAAATCATTGTTAGTTCTTGAATGGTACGGATTTGCTCCAGGCCTCGACCACCTATGGGTACGCCCTAACAATTTAAAACATAGTCAAACTGAAATAATCACAGCACTGGCGGCACTTGGCCTAGAAGAAAATGCACACTGCTTTGTAATACAAGAAGCTCCAGCCTCACTGGTGAGCCAATGGAATGGCCAGTTATGGGATATTGATCGGCTTGATAGCGAATATGATGCACTTATACAGTCTCTTGAAGACAGCCTCAGATCTCTTGCCTCGAAACCAATTAACGCAACTCTGTGTGAAACTTGTCGCCTCGGCGGGGAGGCTATTCACCGCTTAGCAATAGATCCTCTATTACCAAAGGTGATAAGGCCAAAAGAGAAGTATCAATTACTAAAGAATATCGTACGGAAGTACGATCGCGCGGGTCGTAACATTTGGCTGGAACAATTGAAGAAGTTAGGTATTGACTAATAATCACGACAGGGTGCCTCTCAATGAATATTCCCATTAGTAAAGAAGAGCTCAAGCCGTTCCTACAACGAAGCGATGCCAAAGCCTGGTGGATAGTAGTGAGCGCATGGCTCGGTATAGTGGGTATTTTTGTTCTTTCAGCACTACTACCACATTGGTCAACATATATTGTTGCAATATTCTTGCTTGCAGGTCGACAACAAGCTTTAGCTGCAATTATGCACGAAGCTGGCCACAAAACACTTTTTGCTACCCGAGCTTATAATAATTTTGCTTCCAAGTGGCTATCTTCACCATTTTTGTTAATGGATGGTGACACATATATTAAGTGTCACTTAAAGCACCACCGGAAGGCCGGGACAGATGAAGACCCAGACCTAAAGAACTATAAAGATTACCCTATAACTAAGAAGAGCCTGGCAAGGAAATTCACTAGGGATTTTTTGGGGATTACAGGTTTAAAAGCAAATCTGTATCTATTCTTGAGCGGTCGGGATTTATTAAGCCGACAAAAAAGAGTTAATTATCAGCTAGCACGTGGCATTTTTGTCAACGCTATTATGCTGGCTGTATTGTGGGCCACCGGATTTCCTGAGCTATATATTTTATGGGTAATAGCCTATCTCACAGTATATATGGCCATTTTAAGAATGCGGCAAATCGCCGAGCATGCCGGTGTCAAAGACCTCTACCATTTGGAACCAAAATATAATACACGCTCAGTTCCACGAGGCATTTTAGGTTTGTTATTCGTCAGCCCTACGGAGGGCCTGAGTTATCACTGTGAGCATCATGCATTTATGGCAGTCCCAACTTACAACCTGCGATCATTACACAAATTTCTGAAAACTCGCGGCTACTATGATGATGTGGAAATGGCTGATAACTACCTAGGCGTCTTGAAGCAGGTGTTACGGTAGCATGTAGGCATTAAATCTTATTTGACTTCAACACTCTTCAGGGTATGCATCATGTCTGAAATGATTGACATCCTTTACCGAGTCTCCATTTTTTATTATGTTATCAACAACACAATAGACACTCTACTCAGAGGGCAGTGAAGAGCAAAGCAGATTGTCAATTACTATTACACTTTAATCATAATCATCTTTCATGATGCAAAGTAAATCGATAATCATAAAAAGCTAAATCTGGATCATAATCAAAAACTCACTGCTCGAGTCGCCTTTTCTCTCAGCAGACAAATACTTTTCTATAGATCTCCAGAACTAATATTATTACTTAAAGCACAAATAATTTTACTCCATCTTAATTTCGTTATAAATAACCGATACTTCTATTGCCCCTCTTCTTGCAGCTCCCACCAACAATCGATTAAAATTTAATATGGGCACAGAAATATTTTAGCTATTAACAGTATTTTTGTATACCCAAGAATGACAGTATCGGAACAATTATTTTTTAAAGTATGCTACTGATTAAAGCGTAAAGACACCACAAACCAACCCATCCATAATTAATTGGTTTGTTTTATTTATATTTTTACTCGTAGAGCACTACAAGGAAAACCTCATACCCCTTATCTTTTCTGGGTAAACCTGACTTTCTATCAGTCATTTGGCAACCAAAATTCCAAGCTGCTCACGACCATGAGATTTTGCACATTATAATTCAACCTCAGCTACATATTTCTCCACTCAACAACGTACACTCCTATATTTCTCAGAAAGCCTACATTTAAATCCAGCTAGTACGAACCTTACATAAAAAACCACTCAGCACATTTAACGTAACATAGCACCACCCCCAAGCGCCATTAAACTTAACTTCAACAATCCAGCGCATTACACCCATACTTAATGGCCTGATATCAAATACCATCTACATCCTGTAAAAATTTGAGTCACACAATCCACAATGAGCACCTATTCACTATATTAATATATTGTCGCTCCGTAAACCTTAATATGTAAAGTAAACTATTGAGCAGAAACATCCAAAGACACGCACTCCATTTATACCTCTCACAATGCAGAGAAAAATATGCGCCATGAAGCAATTTCTAGCACACAAATAAACATAGAGTATCTCCTGGCATTTGTTGCAGGCTTTGCAGAAGCTGTCTGCATTTTGGGTTTATTCGGGAGTTTTACAACCTTTATCACAGGCACAATTGTCCTCGCCATTACTGATTTTGCGAGCAACAACCCAAACTACATCACAAAATCTTTTATTCTTTTCTCCTTTATCCTTCTTCAAGTTTTCTGGATTTATCTCATTAGAAAACTGCATTTACAAAAAACAAATACCGCAACCATCATGCTCTTTATAGAGACTGGACTCATGCTTCTATTCTTTCTTATCGGCAGTTACATAGGAAAACTTTCATCTCCTTATGCCGCAAATACCTTTATCATTTCTTTTTTCGCAATTGCTACTATGTCACTTCACAGTACAATATTCTTCAGGGTGCTTAACAAAAGGGCTCCTACACACTTTATGACAGGAAATTCTACCAATCTTTTCGCTGCTGCTTTTGAAATGCTAGATAATTTCCGTGCAGATAAGAACATCAGTGATCTACCCTACCCTCAGGCTTCTGCTAAAGCCAAATATTATTTTGGGGTAATTTTTGGATTTATAATTGGTGTTGTTCTTGGCACTATTGGATATAAGATTTGGGGTTTCCCTTCTCTTGCACTACCGGTAGTAATGACATTATTCACAGCCCTGTCAACTCAACAGCATGGCGCCCCTCCCACAGCTAACTCTTAATGTTGCTGATTTACCCTAATATTCACTAACACAAGAAATTATGGACCTGAAAATCAAGCTTACTTGGTGATATCAAACAAAGGGTTAGAATTTATCTCTTAGCCAGTATGGCCACGGTTACGCAAACGACTGCTAACGATTGTATTTTAGCCTTGACTGGAAGTATACCCCTCAGAGGGCATGTTTATTTTGACTTGAATAAACACTTCAGAAATCCTGGAATGAATTTCATTGAAAAGCAGAAAATTTATCAAATAACAGCTGAACTAAAAAGACATAGGGTCGGTCCAAACACAAATTCAATCACCGCATATCATTCTGTTGTGACAACTCGGAAAGTCCGTTTTAAACGCTAATCCTTCAGTACAATCCTTTATCAGAGACAATCAATTGAACAGAAACACCACGAAAGCCATCTACTTTGCTACTCAAAAAAACAGAGTTTATTGCTATCCAAGTCCCTAACATATGCAGAAAAATATGACCCCCTTTTATTTGGCTCACCTTCGCCGGTACCACCAAGTTCAATAGCTTTTTTATAAAGTCTTTCCACCTCACCAATAGATTCAACTTTAAACCCGACCATCGTACCATTTCCATTGCTTGCTTTTTCTCCATCAAACGGTTCAGCCACGGAAAAAGTAAACTCCTCACACCGCCAAAAAGTCATTCTTTCATCGGCAAACAATTGAGTAAATCCTGTTCCATCAAAAAGTGAATCATAAAATTTTACTGACGCTTTCCTATTATTGGTGCCGACAACAAAATAGTTCATTTTCATTGGATTAATCTCTTATCTAAAAAAACTAAGTAGCCATCCATAACTTCATTTGCTCTAAGTAGATAATCGCCTCATAATGAAATATGCGCATAAAGAAAATCTTCATCAAGCACTGTGGTCTAGACTAATACCTCCCTCGGCACATATTACACTTGATGGAAGTGATGCTCACCAGTATTAGGTATATTCTGCGTAAGTTTTAATAAACAATAAAGATCCGACACCGATTATCGCATATCTCCTCATTGAATAGGGATTCTCCATTCACCACTACCGCTGGTAACTGCTCAGGTGGGACCTTGTTCCAACAATTTCTGTTGCGGTACTTTGAGCACAATACCCCATGTTGTTCCAATAGAGGTTGGAGAGCCCCCCTGTTTAGAAAATTCTCTGGTCTGTGTGTTTTTGTAATAACACAAAGCTTCTACACATGCGATAAGGTCTATTTACTAAGGAGCCCCACTTAATTGCAGAACACCCACCCTACAATTCTCGCCACCCTGGCTATTCGGATGAGCAAGTAGCACCCCGCGTCACTAATCTTACCCAAACGGGGCTACCTCAACTGCTATTGAAGTGCCAAACTGTCATGGGGTGAATGCAAATGAACATCCCAAAAGTAGGCCAAATATTTGGTTGCAAATGAAACCCTAGCCCTATTCTTAACAGCACAGTAGGATAAGTCCTCCGCCTGCAGGTGCAGTGCGGCAGTAAGGAATAGAGTAACCAGTAGACGCCATGACCACACAGCAGTTCGACGACTTAAATGTTGTCTCCCAGGAAGTACTGATCAGCCCGGAGATGCTGAAAGCAGAACTCCCCATTAGCGATGCCGCTGAGACGACAGTCGCCAAAGGACGCGCCGCCGTGCGCGACATCCTAGATCGCAAAGACCACCGCCTGATGGTGGTTATTGGTCCTTGCTCCGTTCACGATGTGGACGCTGCAATGGATTATGCCAAGCGCTTAAGGGCAATAGCAGACAAGGTATCCGATACCCTGCTGATTGTAATGCGTGTCTATTTTGAGAAGCCCCGCACCACAGTTGGCTGGAAGGGGCTGATCAACGATCCTCACTTGAACGACTCATTCAAGATAGAGGAAGGACTGCATATCGGCCGCAAGCTACTGCTGGATGTCGCCGAGCTGGGGCTACCCACTGCGACAGAAGCGCTGGACCCGATCTCTCCCCAGTACCTGCAAGACCTGATCTCATGGTCTGCCATTGGTGCACGGACTACAGAGTCACAAACTCACCGGGAAATGGCCAGCGGGCTCTCCTCTGCCGTGGGCTTTAAAAACGGTACCGACGGCGGCCTGGAAGTGGCGATTAATGCCCTGCAGTCCGTTGCCAATCCCCACCGGTTCCTGGGTATTAACAAGCGCGGCCAGGTCGCAATTATCCACACCGCCGGCAATCCATACGGTCACGTTGTACTTCGCGGGGGAAATGACAAGCCCAATTACGACTCGGTGAGCGTCGCTATGTGCGAGCAGGAGCTGCGCAAATCCAATATCGTGCCAAACATAATGGTTGACTGCAGCCATGCCAACTCCAACAAGAATCACGAGTTACAGCCCCTGGTAGTCGACAACGTGACCCACCAAATTCTCGACGGCAACCATTCCATTATTGGCATTATGGTGGAAAGTAACCTTAAGGCCGGCAACCAGAAAATCTTGCCGAACCGCAGCGATATGGAGTACGGAGTTTCCGTTACGGATAAATGTATCGATTGGGAAACTACCGAGTCTCTGCTGCTGGGTATGGCCGAACAATTACGCGAGCCTCTAAAGTCACGCGCCTCTTAACCTGCTCCTTTGAGAGGCCCATGAGGGGCCTCTTTCCCTCCAACCAGATACCAGACTCAATTTCAGTACCCTACAAATTAAGCTACCCACTTGATAACGCCCCTATAAAAAGAGTACTTTTGCCGTGCTGTAAGGCACAGCCGTCATATATATTCTTCAATCAAAAAAATAAGAATATGCGGCTTGGAAATCGAGGCCGAAATCTGGCGTCTAATCTTGCACCTAGGGGAAACCAGGAAAGCAGCAAACATGGAACTGCAGTCCAATAAAATACCAATCTATATTTTTGGCGGGTTCATTCTGACCTGGCTCCTTGTCAGCCTGAGCTTTGCTCTCGATGGAGGCTCCGCAATCTCCTGGGGTGCTACCATTCTCTGCGCCCTACTTGCGGCAATCACATTTTCTTTTAAAACAACACATTACATCGATGGTGACGCTAAAAGCTATACCTCCAAACGACAAGCCCTGTGGCATAGCTGGACAGAGACGCAATCTCTGGCAATTTTCAAGGGAGTGAAGATTATCTCTTACTCACCTCACTCTTCTGACCGTAAAAGTAACCAACCAAACTGGCAGGTTATGTTAATTTTCCGCCATAGTAGCGTTAGCGAAGGAATCCAAGCACAGACCTTCTCCTCCAAAGAGGATGCTGTAGCTTATGCAAATGAACTCGCACTCTTTACTGCCCTTCCCTTACTGGACTAAAGGTCTCACAGTGCGAGCTTCCCCTGCTCAACGAGTGGGAATATAAGCATTCCCACCCTATCCTCGATTGATCTTACTATTGTTCATCAAACCTATCGGGACTCGCAGATACATCTCTCTTCGACCCGATAGCCCAATTTCAGGAAGCTGAGGAGCCTTAAGATGGACCCAATTCAATGGGAAATGTCTAGCTCTACTATTGTTCGCAAATTGGATGAAGATGCACACCAAGTAACCTTTGCACCACCACACCTCGATAAGGTGAAACAGGGCCAGCTACTGAAGTTTCACGCCCATATTAATGTCGAGCAAATGCACGAGGGGCATCATCTAAAAAAAGCCACCATATTCTCCAACGTTCCTAATGGCGGAACCTGGGAGCTTATCTGTGATGAAGGCACAGCAGTCGGCGGTAGAGGCAGCGCTCCATCTCCAATTATGTACTTCTCTGCAGGACTAGCCCTTTGCCTGATGTCTCACATCGAAATGCTGGCTAAACTTGGCGAGATCAAATTAAAAAGCGTAAGGCTAGAGCAAAAGACTGAGTTCTCAACCACTTTGAATTTTGGGGGTATCAAACCGGAAGAAGTCTTCGGCAAGGGTGACAGAGTGGAAATGCATTTGATTGTTGAAAGCGATGAGCCAGAAGAAAAACTTGTCAAATTTATGCATTGTTGCCGGCAAGCCTGTATGTCACTTCAAACCGTTTCTAATGCTACACCCGTTGATACCCAGCTGTTTATCAATAGTAAAGCGATTGAATTCAATTAAATACCCTATTAGCGCTTATTACTAATCGCTTTCTACATCTTCAAGCCGGGCTTTAGATAAAGCAGAAGCGACAAGCCCTGTCGGAATTGCAACCACTCCCAAACCAATCAAAAGCACAAAGAAAGTAAATATTCTCCCACCGAGAGTAACTGGATACATGTCACCATAACCCACAGTGGTCAAGGTTGTAACTGCCCACCACAAACTGTGAAAGATAGATTTAAATTGTTCCGGCTGAGCAGCGCTCTCAAAGTAATAGATACCTACAGCAGACAAATAAAGTAAGATCAGAGCTGTTACACCAAACAATACCAATTCCTCCTTAACCATACGAAATGCACGGCTAAATCGAGCAACAGCCTTACTGTAGCGTAACAATTTTAAAACTCTAAAAACTTGAAATAAGCGAACAATTCTAAGCGCCCTTAAGTCCATCCCTGAAGCCATATAAAATGGCAAGAACGCCATAAGATCAATCAAACCATAAAAGCTGAAGATAAAATTTAACCTATTTTGAGCTGCATAAACGCGGCATATATACTCAAAAGTGAATATTACTACTGAGAATACCTCAAAAAAGTTTAAAATTCTTTTCTGCTCTTGAGTTAGGCCAGGAAAGGTATTTATAGAAAAAGAAGACAGGGCTGGCAGACATATGACAAAAACTCACCTACATAAAAAGCAATTTTTCTAAATTACTTAGCTTATACTTCCCCAAACACCTTGACGACCATAAATCAAAAAAAATCATTTAATATAAAAGCTACCGCTTCGCAATGAAGTGTAATTACTTTATATCCTCAGGCTCTACAAACCTGCCAAAAATATGCGGTATCATGCCAGGTATCGATGAAATGGAGTCCATAGCCATGCCGCTACAAGATCAATTAAACTCGCGTAACGCACTTAGAGCACTGAAAGCTGACCCACAAACTGCACTACAAAATTATCGCTTGCAAATCGGCCTCCAGCCTGGGCATCAAACGCAACTGGCCCGAGTTCCTTTCTCACTCAATATGGGAAATATCAATATTGGCCCGGGTGCACCAAATAACGACAGTAGAATCTATATTCAGGCACTCACAACCCCAACGCGGGGACACAATTCTGTGAATCGATATACTGCGCTATTACGGCCCAATACAGCAAATGCGGATTTCTGGGTAACCGAGCGTCAAACTGGTTGTAGTTTAATCATTCTTGACTGGGGTGGTGGCCAGCTCTCTATGGGACACTTGCAACCCCATCCATTTAATAGTTACAACCAGGTAAATCAAACTATTATTAATAATACACCTCTCAGTGTATTTGCCAGCACGCAGAGAAGCTACTTGCGAACAGACGTCACTCAGCTAATCGATGCCTCTAAAGTTGGCGGCCTGGACCCTAATCGTTACATTTTGATTCAATCAAACTTTGCGGCCATTAATCTGCAAAATAAAAACGTAATAGGTGTTAAGGAAACTGGCCAGTGGAACTTTTACATGCAAACCAATGGTGTGAATAGAACTGTCCAGCAGCTCGTATGGACCGACTGGAGTTCTTACCTGCCCTATTTTGCCTACTAATAATCAGGTTTTTAAAAAGGCCAGATTGGTTGAACAGAGTATCAATCTGGCCAGCAGCAGGTCGCACATAACATGTACGGGAAAGGATACCTGATTGGCATTGTTGCTGCGCTTGTCTTATGGCTACTGCTTAGATATGTCGACAAGCGCTACTACCAAAAGAAAAGAGAATTAAAAAGAAAGAAGCTTCAGGAAATTCAAAAGAAAAAAAGAGATAATACGTAAAACCCTGCCATATTTGCTTTTAAGGCTGGATTAAATCCCTCTGCAAGCCCTCAACCAATGCCTGCCAAACTACTTCTACCGCTTTACTTCTTATAGACCTTCCCAAGCACACTAGATGGATCGGCTGCAACTCAGGGCTTCTCCATTGCTGAAAGATAGACATCAATTTACCTTCTACTAATTCGCTACGCACCAGAAGGGGATCAATCATAACTATACCTTGACCCATTGTAGCTAATTCAACCAATGTACGACCATCATCGACCACCATCGCCGGGTCGATGGCAATAGTCTTTATTTCGTTATCATCGTTAGAAAAGTGCCAGTGATCAATGGTTGTTGTTTGGTTACTAAACACTAAGCATTGATGCTGGCTTAAATCATCTGGAGAATTAGGCTCACCCCGATTCTCCAAATAATCCGGGCTGGCAAACCACCCCCAACGCTTTTCACCTATTCGGCGCGCTACCAATGAAGAGTCCGGCAAATGCCCCGTGCGAATCGCAATATCAACTCCTTCATCCAGTAAGTTCACAACCTTATCGCTTAAGTTCACTTGAAAAGTAATTTTTGGGTAACGTTGCTTTAGTAATGGTATGGATGGCAATAAGTACCGCTGCCCCATTAAGGTAGAGCAACTTATTTTAACTCTACCAACAGCTTCATCCTGGTGGGAGAGGATCAGGTGTTCGGTATTGCTCATTAGCTGAGCCATAGTCTCAGTTGCTTGCAACAAAGCAGCACCGGCATCCGTAAGGCGCAATTGCCGCGTACTTCTGTGCAATAGACGCTGATCAACAAACCCCTCCAGCTGTGCCAACTTTTTGCTGACTGATGAGCGAGGTAAGCCCAGCTGATTAGCTGCTCCCTGAAAACTGCCTTGCTCAATGACCAACCGGAAAACGTACAAATGTCCCAAGTATTGATGTAGATGCTGCATTCTGCCTCATTGCTTCCAAATTAGAACCAAAGTGTTGCCCTAACGGTGTCTTATTGATACCAGTCTAACAACATATCCTCCTAAGCCTAATCTTGGCAACTGCCATTCATTGCACCATTACAATCGCAAGAGAGGATCTATGGGACACCAGCAGAGAACAAAAACCATCACAATCACTGGTGGCACTGCCGGTATTGGACTCGCAACAGCTAAACAATTTTTATCCGAGGGCTGGCAAGTCATCATCACGGGCCGAAATGCTGAAAAACTGGAACAAACAGCCGAGGATATCGCGGGTCTCTTTGGGAGTAGCGGCCAGCTGACCTGCCACCTATGTGATAGTGGAAAACTCGACCAAATTGAGCAACTGGGAAAAAAATTACAAAACGATGAGGTTAAACTGGATGCCCTTATCTTGAATGCCGGTATTTTCAAGCCTGGGATATTTGAGGAAACCGATGAAGCCCTCTTCGATCACACTTTTGATATCAATGTGAAGGGACCTTTTTTCACGCTGCAAAAATTACTACCGATGATGAATAACCCCTCCAGCGTGGTTTTGCTTTCAAGTATTGCCGTAGAGAAAACCTTTTCGGGAACTTCCGCTTATAGCGCGAGTAAGTCTGCCATTGAAGGTTATGCCCAGGTCCTGAATGCGGAGTTAGCGGTGAGGGGAATTCGTATAAATAGCGTACGCCCCGGAATCACCCTGACCGAAATCCAGGAAAAAGCCGGCATGAGCCAATCAGACATTCAAAGTCTCGCAGAGAGTATGATGGTAACGCCACTGGGCCGTGCACTTGAGGTAGATGACATAGTGCCAGCAATCCACTACCTGGCCACAGATCACTCAGTCGGTATGCGAAATGCACACCTGAAGGTTGATGGGGGCTACTGCCTCTAACCGGCTTGAAAGTGCACAAGTGGGGGCCAAGCCCTCCACTTGTGCGAATGAGTACCTTTTGCCGAAGCTTTCTCGTAGTTCACCCCGGCACACTTAAACACAGGAAATAAGCTACGCAGCGAGTCCCAATGCAGCGCGATTACAATATGTAGCTCGCACAATCTCGCGGACCTCTACAGAAACCATCTCCACATCGGGTACGGCTGCACACAGTGCCTTGGCTAGTAAATGAGCCAAGTTTTGTCGCTGCTCAATACTTCTACCAGAAAGCAGACTACATTCCAGGTGTACAAACGGTGCTGGTTCAGGTCCAACCAAATAATGCTCGACAGGTAACAAACGAACTTTAATATCCCCCGACTCAAAGAGTGCAGACTGATCTGCAGCGGCATGGATAGAAGTCAGTAAGCTATCAACATCTACCGACTCAAGTAGGTTAGAAGGACACTGGATAACACAGTGAGGCATAAATACTCCCAGGTGAATTTTGAAAGAAAAGCTACATGATCGGAGCGGGTAGTGTATCCGCTGGCAATAAGCGATTGATGGTCCAATTCAAGATATGGGACACCCAAAGTCCGTCGCCATCCACATAGATCCCATGCACAAAGCCAAACTGCTTCTGTCCCCGCCCAGGCTGGCCTTGATAGCGCATCTTGAGATCACCAGACAGGTCGTACTGTCGCACTTCCTCGGCCCGCGCATCTGTCATCCACAAAGCATCACCTTTGAGAAACAGGACATAGGGGTAACCTATTCCACTCCATTGAGTTAAATATTTACCCTTTGAATCAAAGATCTGTACCCGGCGATTTTCACGATCGGCAATATATAACTGCCCCTCGGAATCAATCACAATGGAGTGAGGGAAATTAAACTCTCCAGGGGCCTCCCCCTGACCACCCCAGGTGGTTACCAAAAGGCCATTCTTATCCAGCTTTACGATGCGGCTGTTGCCTTTATCCACCACATAAATAAATCCATTTCTATCCACCGCAACATCTTGGGGCTGATCGAACAGCACCAAGTTGTAGTCGCGATCAAACCAGCCTTCACTGGCTGTACCTCGCTTCCCCAATACCATGGCTACTTCGCCATCAGGTGCAAATTTCAATACCAGGTGCGTGGTAGTATCGGTAGTCCAAATATTGCCTTTATGGTCTATACGAAGACCATGCGGATTTTCAAACAGTCCCGCGCCGATTTCGCGAACAAAACGCCGCTGTCCATCGAACTCCAACAGCGAATGAGACCCTCGGTGAAACACAACAAAGTGGCCATTCTCCCTGCGGACCACCCCCGCAACCTCCCCAAAGTGCCACCCCACTGGCAACTTAAAATCACCACCCTTGACGTGAAATGGCTGGCTGTTTAGGGGCGCCTCGGCCAGCGTAAAAGCGCTGGGAACCAAAATCAGGCATAGCAATACAATCACTCTCATCAGAAACCCTTCTTAACTTGTCGATCTGCCGAGATATTGTGACTTTTTCCTATAAATGCGTTAATAGCATAAATTTGATATTCACTTTTTCCCAACAGGAAATTATTGGAGGTTCCTTTGGACCGGTTCCACTTAATTCAGGTGTTCACTACGGTGGCGCGATTGGGGTCATTTACCCGTGCCGCCCGGGAATTGGGGTCCACGGTGTCTGCTGTGAGCAAGGCCCTCCAACAGCTTGAGCAGCGACTGGGTACTCGGCTGATTCACCGTACTACCCGATCCCAAAGCCTTACGGATGCGGGGCGGGACTACCTGGAAACCACAGAGCGTGTCCTTAATGATCTACGGGAAGTGGAAGAGCGACTAACCAGCTCCAAGGGGCAGCCCTCTGGATTGTTGCGGATTACCGCCCCAACGGCTCTGGGGCAGTTCTGGCTGGCACCTAGGCTACCGAAGTTTACAACTGAGCACCCGGATATCCGTTTGGACCTGATTCTGGATGATCAGCTTCGGGATCTTACCGGTGAAGGGTTTGACCTGGCATTGCGCTCCCAGCCTGCGCAGCCCCAATCAACGCTGTACTCTCATCAAATCGGCCGGCACGATCGGCTCCTGGTAGCATCTCCTGAGTACCTGGCAAGGATTAAGTCTTTTTCCTCCCCGGACCAATTCAATAAATTCCAACTACTGTGTTACAAGTACAGCCGCGATCCACTCTCCTGGACCTTTCAAAAGGGGCAGGAATCGATCACGATTGCCCCCAAGCCCTACTTTTCAAGTAATAACTACTATTCCCTCTACCAAGCAGCCCTATCTGGCGCCGGTATAGCCTGCCTTTACGATTATTTGGTAGAGCGGGATATTACGGCAGGTAACTTGGTTCAGGTTCTGCCGGATTGGCAGCAATCAAGCAGGCCACTTTTTGCGGTGTATCAGCAGAGAAGAGCCGCCTCCGCCAAGCTGGATGCCTTTTGGAGGTTTCTGGAGGAATGTTTTGAGAACAACACCTGCTGATAATCCTGTAGCATAAGCGTTTCTGTATTTAGCTGGCGCTGGGTGGGCGAACCATCTCATTGGCAAGTACAGGGACCCCGCTGTAGGTAGTTTGCAGCTCCCCGGTCACCACAAAACCATATTTGCGATAAAGGTTTTTCACCGGGTCGTTGGTCTTGGCAACCTGCAGGTATACAGCGCCACTGATTTCCCCTAACAGGTACTCCAGCAACTCCCGCCCTATCCCCTGACCTCTAAACGATGGGTGAACAAACAGTGCACGAATCTCATCTTTATATCGCGCACCATAGCCAAGAACATCACCTTTTTCATACACATAAATGTCCGACTCCATCAGCTGAGCCAAACGTTTTTGATCTTTATCCAGCGGCAGCAAATTGAAACTCCGGCTTTCAAACCGTAACTCATCGAGTTTTGAACGGGCATATATATCCAGCACACGTGGATAGTCATTTTTATTGTATTTTCTAATCATTTTGAGAGTGAATCTGTACAAAAGAAGACAAGTTCAAATTTATCTTCCTGATTATCAATTGAAGTAAAGAGGACAACAAGGACTATTCGCTACTTATTCCGTGACGCACATAAAACATTCGACTACTTAAAACAACCCCGAAACCCTAAATTGGATACTCGTACAAGTGCGCTAATTAAGAATTGATGAATAATTCTTCCCGGAGCCCAAAGCATTACCACTGCCTTCTCTTTTATCTTCCTTCTTCTACCGCTTATTCCAGCTACTACATTCAAGATTATCCGGGTGCTAACTTAAGTCGTAGAAGCGGCGATATCTTCAGGTAATCCGTCTAACGGCTCCTGAATTCTCTCAGTTAAGCCAAAGTCCTTGAGAATGCCATAAAGGGCTGGCAGGACTAACAGAATCAAAACGGTTGAACTACTTATCCCAAATACAATACTGGTCACCAGTGGAATCAGTATCTGGGCTTGAAGGCTGGTTTCGAACATCAGCGGAAGCAAGCCGGCTACTGTTGTCAGTGAGGTAAGGAAAATAGCCCTGAACCGGTCGCGGCTGGCTTGACTCGCCGCCGTGTGAACATCCATTCCCTTTCGAACGCGGAGCTTCACAAACTCTACCAACAGAATTGAATCATTCACCACAATTCCAGTGAGAGAGACAAATCCCATCATACTGGGCATCGTCATATTTTGCCCCATAATAATATGTCCCCAGACTACACCTATTAAAGCCAGGGGAATCGCCATCATCACGATTACAGGCTCGGTATAGCTGCGGAACTGTAGCGACAGCAATAAGTAGATCCCGATAGCTCCGATCAATAGCGCCTTGCCCATAGAAAGACCAGTTACCAGGCTATTTTCAATCTCTCCCTTCATGGTTACTCTCAGGCTGGGAAATTCCTTCTCAAGCGGGGCAAAAAAGTTCTGCTGGGTATCCAGTAAAATCTCGCTGGTATTAGCTCGTTCCGTAAATACATCTGCGAACACAGTAACCACACGCTCGCCATTAACTCTCTGAAGCCGCGCGTAGTCCCGGTGCATTTCGATATCGGCAATTGCCAATAGGGGTACGCGCTGCCTTGTCTCAGGGTGAATAATTACAAGCTCATCAAAACGGGATAGCGCACTGCGGGATTGCTCATCCAAACGAACACGAATTTCGTAAGTCTCTCCCTGGTACTGTACTTCATCAATCTCAGTGCCCTGGTAGGCAGCTCGCAATTGGTGCGCAACTACACTTGCATCAATGCCCGAGGCGTAAACGCCCTCCCGCATCCTCACCGTGAGCTGTGGTTTTCCAGGACGCAGGTCGTCCAGCACATTCACCACACCTTCATATCTCTGTAGCCAGTTCTGCAAGCGAATAGATATTCCTTTCAGCTGGTCTATATCCAAGCCAGCCAGGCGAAGATATATAGCTCGACCTGCTGGCCCCGGTGATGGCTCCTTATATAGAATCGCAATCGCCCCAGGAACATCACCGGCAGTATTATCCCAGGCCTGGCGTAATTCATTGATACTTGTGTGACGAATTTCTGCGGCCAATAGATCGGCATTAATCGTGGCTACGTGGGCCCCGCTCTCAAAGGCATCTCCATTCACACCGTAAGTCACACTAATATGTTCAATGAGCGGAGCAACTTCCCTTTCTGATAACTGATCGACAGCCCGGTACAATGCCCTCTTTTGATAATCCAATAATTTTTCCATCTCTTCCAGGGAGGTTCCCTGAGGCATCAGGATTCGGGCCTGCAGCAAATCTCCCTCTAAGGTGGGAAACCCCTGGAATTTGACTATACCCGCAGGTAATAAACTCACAGTGATAAAAAACAACCCCACTACCCCGCCAACAAATACATACCGATACTCCACCGCCTTATCAGCAATGCGCCCAACACACTCTCGCAACCATTCAAATCGCTGGGCAAAAGAAACTTTCCAAGCAGGTATAACCTCCTTATGGGAAAGTGCATGGCGCAAATGAGCAGGGAGAATTAGAAAGGCCTCGATCAGGCTAACCACCAGTACAGAGATTAAAACTATGGGTAAAACCTTGAGGACCTGTCCCATATCCCCTTTGATAAAAGCTAAACCGGAAAAGACCACTACCGTGGTGATAAAAGAAGAAAGCACTCCCCTTGCTACACGCTTGGTGCCAACAACCACCGCCTGCAAAGGTGTACGCCCATCCCGGTACTCAGTAGCTATGCTCTCTGAAAGTACAATGGCATCATCCATTAAGATACCGATTGCTATCAGCAACCCCACCAAACTAATCATATTGATGGAGACACCCAGAGCAGTGATCACAGCAAAGGCTCCGAGAAACGAAACGGGTAAGCCCATCACCACCCAAAAAACATATCGACCACTAAAAAATAAATAGAGAGTCAGCGCGACCAGGATAAGCCCTTGCCAGGCATTGGTAATAATCATACGCAAACGATCGGCAACAATTGAGGCGCTATCCTGGGTAAGTACCAAGCGCATCTCATCGGGCAACTTGGCATTTTCCGATTTTACGAACTCCCTGACTGCTTCCAGTACCCGCAAGCTGTCATCCACACTATTTTTCCGGACAACTAACAATGCCGCACGCTGCCCATCAAAAGTAATTTTCTCTTCTTCTTTTTCAAAGCTATCGTGGATAGTAGCGATATCTCCCAGACGCACTTCCGCACCACCCCTTCCTTTTACGACTACCAATTCCTCAAGTTCAGCCGCCGTGTGCCGTTTTTCGCTAAAACGTACCTGATACTCCCGATCAGGGGCTGTTACTTTACCGGCAGGCATATCTATGGCCTGCTTATCAATAATTGCTGCGAGATCAGCAACGCTGAGTCCATACTGTCGTAAGTTATGATCGGAAATTTCCACTTGCAGTTGATGGTCTGAAAACCCTGAAATTTTGACAATGGGAATCAGTGGGTGCCTAAGTAACTCCCGGCGGTAGTGTTCGGCCAGCTGGTTGAGCTGAGTGAGGGGCAAATCCGCACTTAAAGCAACACTTACCACCGGCTGAGTGCGCCCCAGCTCTTCGATAACAGGCCTTTCAATTTCAGCAGGTAGAGAATCTATCGCATCTACGGCAGATTCAACATCAGCAAGAAACTGGCCCATGTTGCCCGCTTCCTGCATTTTCAGGGTCATAACTCCGAAGTTGTCTTTCGCTTCACACCGGCGCTCAAGGATAAATGGGATGCCATCCGTTGCCTCTTCGAGCGGAAGGCAGATGCTGTCTTCAACTTCAGCGGTAGCCGCACCGGAATAAAGTACAGAGACTTGCACTTCAAACTTATCGATTTCCGGCATCGTCTCCCGCTTCATCGTTGGCAGAACGAAAAAACCAGCCAACATTAGCCCTACCATCAACAAATTCGCTGCAGTTGGATGATTCGCGAAAAAGCAAATCACTTTACGGCTCCATCTGCGACAATAGACAGGCTTGAATCCACAACCCCACGACCAACAATAGATACGGTTGTTCCATTCAGAGCCGGTATTACATCAGTAATGATCACTTGATCTCCAGGCACTAGGCCAGAGCGCACCACAACTGAATCCCCTTGGTAATAGTCCACTTTTATGGCTTGAATTTTCAGCTGTCCATTTTCAACCAGGTATACCCGGCCCTCATGCAAAGCTCTACGAGGGATGGCCAGAGCTAGTGAAGGTGGTGCTATCAGTTTCACCCTGGCATACATACCTCTAAATAGTGGCGACCGTCCCTCGGCTACGATATTTTGATAGGGATTATCGACCTCGACGACTACTGACAGGGTTCTACTTGTGGTATCCATGGTACCCGCGACTCTCACTACCCTACCTCGCCACTCCCGGTGTTCAACTCCACCCACCAAGCTCACCCTGGCCTCCAATCCCAATAACGCATCTGAAAATTCTTCAATCGAAAGCGCTTGCTCTTCAAGAGATTCCAGACTTCGAAAAAGAGGGGCTATCTGGGACATCGCCAGTTCAGCAGACACCTCAACCTGATCCATACCATGGGCGTTAAAGAGCCGGGTCCCATGGGCGACAGATTGGCCTTTCTCTATATATACATCCCCGATTCGAGCATCGAAGGGTAGGCTTATTTGAGTTCGCGACAATTGATACTGACTTTCACCAAGCCTTGCTTCAGCGCGGCGTATCTGCGCCTCAATTACCTGTCTGCGAGTGGGAAACAGGGAGAGCTGGCTCTTTTGTAACTCAACCTCCTGTCGCAACTTCAGTACACTTTGCTCTTCGGCATCCACTGCCGAGCGGGAAACAATGCCTTTAATGGCCAATTGCCGCTTTCGCTGTAATTCCTGCTCTCCAAGCTCCAGTGTCCGCAGTACTATCTCCAGAGAGCGATTGTTATTGGCCTCTTCAACATCCAGCTCTTGCAATTTAGCCTTGCAAACTGCCAGATCACTCTCTGCTTGGGCTACAGACAAGCGATAGCTGGTGGCGTCAATATTTAAAATTGGAGTTCCGGCGGATATTATTGCACCTGGCTTTAAATCAGCTGATACTGAAGCCACACGACCACTTACTTCTGAATTAGCCTTTAGGATATGGCTCGGCATTACTTCACCAAAAGTGATCGTTTCGGCCCTAACAGGCACCCTTTCCACTTCAATGACCTGAACCGGTATCGCTGGAATCTGCCCTTCATACCTTTGTGGTTTTTGCCGGCTAGTGACTAATGATGAAGCTATTATAATTCCACTAAAGACCAAAATTGGTAGCATCCTCCGACGTTTCAGCAAGGCCTTTAGTTCATTACTTTTCATATAATTTCCCCAGAGGGGTTAGCAAAGTTGAGAATGAACATTGATCAAGAGAAAATTGGCGGCAATGACTTAAGTGTCATACAATAGTTGTTAAATACCCCTGCAATACTTATCAACAATAGTTTGGTAAGCGAATTGGACCAATAAAAATAGCCCCTGCCCTTTTGACTCCTGTAGATTTGCGCCAAATAGATTTCTCAGTTATCAACCAGATTGCAGTTTTATCCTGTTAGTATCCGGTCCTGAACTATGCTTGGGCTACCCAACTACGACCTAACTGACAATGGGACTAAAATGGCTAACAAGCACAAAGAAATTTCAAAATCTCTAATGGAACTATGGGGTGACAATACACCACATAAAGCCACAGACTATCTCGCTCCCGACTATAAAAACCATCAAATGCCCTATGTCGGTGGTGATACCTCAGTATTATCCCTGCAGGGATGGCAGGAGCTTGTCAGTGAGTTCCATAAAGGGTTTTCCGACGTAAAAATGGAATTGCTACTTCAAGTTACAGAGGGAGACTATGTTTGCACTCGCTGGAGGATAACTGCAACTCATACTGGAAAATTTAAACAATATAAAGCTACAGGAAAAACCACCAGCTGGACCGGTGTCCATACCGACCGATTTAAGGATGGAAAAATGGTAGAAAGCTGGGTCGACTGGGACAAGTTTACGTTTATGGAAAAGCTGGGAATATTGAATTAACCTGCGACAAGGTCATCAAAGGTTACACAATTGCCCTTGGTGACCCTCATAAAACTGCGATCAAACAACCTGCAGCGAAAAGTCACAATGCCAACAGTCTTGGTAACAGGTTTCGAGCCATTTGGTAACACGCCAATAAATCCTGCTGAATCAGTTATGCGTATGCTGGATGGCACACGAATAGCTAATGGTGATATTAGCGGTCTTTTGGTACCCAATAACTTCTTCGAAAGTATTGATGTTGTCACAGATGCCATTGAGAAGATTCAACCGCAATTAGTTGTGATGCTTGGTGAGTACAGTGGCCGGGCAACTATTACAACCGAGAGAATTGCACAAAATTATAATGACTCCACTAGATACAACCTGAAAGATAATCGAGGCGTTGAAATACAGGGAGAGTCAACCGTAGAAAATGGCCCCGTGGCTTATCACAGCACGCTACCTATCCGCGCAATGGTAATGGCCATGCGCAATGCTGGCGTTCCTGCAGATATATCTGATACTGCTGGTACTTTTTGCTGCAATCACCTGATGTACGGAGCACTTCACTATATCGCAACTAATCAACTGGATATCCCGGCCGGCTGGATTCACCTCCCCCAGCTACCTCAAGTTGCCGCTACGCCCGAATACATCGGTAATCCCAGTATGTCCGTGGAGACCTCTGCCCTGGGGGTTCAAGTAGCCATTGAGGCCGCACTAGCCAACCCACAGGATAGTGACCAAGTCATTCCATCGCACTTACAAATCTAGGCAATCGAAGTCTTCGTATAAGACGTTGACTAAGCTTGTTAGGAAAAGCAAAGTGAGGGAAAATCCCCTCACAAATACCATGAAAGATTGATTCTTACAAAACGCTCAAGGAAAAACTGCTATTAATTTTGTGCCGTCTCACTGGTAGACTTTCTTTGCTCTTCCAAATCCGCTTTAAAGGCCAGGGATATCTCTCTTAGCTTGGGCATAAAACCTTGGACCATTTGTTGCGAAATAACCATTGAGTCATTCATTACCGCAGGCATTTTGACTAGCATGGATTGACCGGTTTCAGTACGGAAGAAAGTCAGCATATCCTGAACTTCCTCTTCAGAGTAATGCTTTAGGTAAACCTCAATCATTGGCTCCTTTATCTTCTGCCAATTCATCTCCTCCTTCATTAGAGCGATAACTTCCTTCATATGCTGGTCAAAAAGTTTCTGTTCCGAAGGTCTTACCCCCAGCTGCCCAGACATACCTGATAACATCTGATCCATTTGCGCATAGATGGTATCGAGCATGGCCTCAGCATTCGATACTTCCAGTAGCTCCTCGACACTCTCTCGTTTACTCTCTCCTGCAATTGCCCCAAAGGACAACACACTTAAGACAACCCCTAACAACAACTGCTTCATTGATATTTCCCCAACATGCTTCTTAAAGTGAAAGCCTAATTTTTAAATAGGAAGCCAGGGCTTATTATCACCATCGACATTTTTTATGCAATCAACAAAAGCTATAACAGAATAAGGACGCAAGCAAAGCGAACTTAATGTACCAAATAGGTTGTTTAATATACTTTTAATGTCAACTATGCTCTACGCAAACAGGATGATTGAAACCTCAAATTTATCGATACTAATTTAACGCAACATCATCACTATATTTATCTCCTCCAGATAACCCCGACATTACAGCTACAGTACCTGTCCACAATGTATTCCGGCAGAAAAGACAATCAATATCATTAAAGTGATGACCCTTCTTATCTAAAGTATCCAATACCCACTACAAGTTCACTCCTGTCATAAACTGTCTGTTTCTGATCGTTAAAATACTGGGAGGCTGAAAGGACTGAATACTATTTGCCTGTGCAATCATTCCGATATTGTTGGCATTCTGTATTCTACGTCTACGGTTGTCGCTATTGTTATGGTTCATAACTGCATTAATGGAAGCATAGGTTTCATTGTTCGTATTATGCTTATTTGTCGAGCTGCTCGTGTATTTTGTCAAAATATAGTTAAAACAATTATCATTTAGCCCCCAATCTTCAACAGAATTGGCTCCCCTGGTATAAAATTGGCCGAGGCCCGGATCATTCACACTGAATTTATCCCGAGAATAAAAGTGCAGGTTGACGTTGTACTTTATCTTAAAGGTGGATGTGGTTCTGCGATGCCCGTGGGCAGTTATGATTAACCGATTAGTTGTCATTCCCCGAGGAGTCCATAACCAGGCGCGCTCATCAAGGTCAACACACTGGTAATTTCCTGCCGCTGCTACCTCAGAATCATCAAATGTATGCCAAAGTGCTGTCGCCTTATTACCAAAATAATCTTTTATGGCACTTATAGAATTTTAAAAAAACTGCTTTGCAGACATACCCCCTCCCTAGCTGTTAAACTAAAACTACAATTTAAAATATATTAATAAAAATCGTATCCTATCAAGCCAGGGAAGCAAATAAATACAAATATGCTATTTATAAATCAAAAAAAGGAATCAATAGCCATAGGAAATATGGCTAAAAATTAACAGGCAAACGACTATAACTTCAACCCTCAGGAACAGACAGCAATGAATCAACCCCTAATATAAGCAGCTTTGCCGGTTCTTTTTCAGAGGGGTTAATCGTACAGTGCCCCTGCTGATTTACGGCCATCTCTTTTGTAGGAACATCTCCACCAAAATGAACATCCCCAGGTTTGTATGTCACCACTACTCCATCTCGTGTTGTTGTACGCCATTGCCCCGCCAATGTGATAACCCACTGGGGGCTCGGTGTAGAATGAAAATCACTTTCCCACCCGGGAGGCAAAATTGCAAACTCAGTACGGTTGACTTTAGGTAAATCCCGAAAGTGATACTCAGGCACTGGATTGGAGTATTGTATCAACTCAAAATCCGAAAAATATCCCACAGTAGTTCTTGACCCACTACCTTTGTCGCACCAAAGGTGATAAAACTTCTGACTGATCAACGCTTCTTTTTGCATAGCAACTCACCAAAAGGCTGTAAATTAAGCCATTAAACGCCAAACAAAACTGCCGCAACCAAATTGGAATTACCCTTGAAGCATTTATCTTTCCAGCCTCTCCCCTCAACTACTGAGAAATTTTATTATAGATGAGTTTTACTTCCTTATTTCGTAGTACCAAAGACCTTCTGAGCTGTTCAGAGCCCTTTTTTAGCTTTGCAGATATTCAATAAGCCGCAATCTAGAGCGATATCACTCTTTGGACTTCACGAGGCGGGCCTGAAAGGCCCGACGGAGTTATTCAGTTGTTTACGCTGGATTTGAAAGCATGGATGGCTATATCCAATGAAAATATTTAGATAGGCAGAGTTTACCTCTGAATACTATTGCACAAACACATTGGATTTAACTGTGATCAGGGCTGTACCCGTAAATATCAATGCAATTCCGCAAGTGGCATAGATGTCAAACTTTTGCTGCCAAATAAATACAGATGCTGCACAAACAAGTGCTATTCCTACTCCAGACCAAATAGCGTAGGTCATACCTACATTCATAGTTTTCAAGACCAAAGCTAGAAACAAGCTGGCCAGTGAGTAAAAGAATATAGAGGCCATACCCAGCCACCATTTCTCCCAGCCACTAGATGCCTTAAGAAGCAATGTTGCAGTAACCTCGGCGATGATTGCAAAAGTTAAAAATAAATACGACAAAATCTACTCCATTAGAATTTTATAATTACATTTTATATATCTAAGAACTCATCAACTTAAATCATATTGGAAGAGCAAACAATAACATGCCGATACAACACCCCACCAATATTATATTTTTCCAAATGAGAAGCTACCGCTGAAATAATAATTATCCAAATGCTGTATTACCCGTAGAGCTAATCAATACAAAAGCTATCAAGCAGGGCTTATCACCTCTATTAACCCAATTGTGTACTGTCCCTCGCTGAACCAATGTATCTCCAGCAGATAATTTAACAACGACATCATCCCCCAGTTCCATCTCAATATCGCCGGAAATCACCACGGCATAATCGATACTATCGGTTTGATGAGAGCGCGGAGTCACTCCCGGCCCAAACTCTACTATCTTAAAAACTGAGCCACCCGGAATAGTGGTGCCAGCAACACTTCGCCCACCTTTGTCCTTGCCATCCTCACACAGGTCCACGGGTAGGTCCTGGGTAGTCCATAATTGCTGTTGATTCATTTGCGGCCGCCAACTACTGGTGTGCAGGCCCCTATCATCCATAAGAACCACCGGTTTACCCTCTGAGTCATGTCCCGTTACTACGCGACGAACGTTTACACTCATTGAACTCTCCTATGTACAAATCATGTAGTCATAAGGGACTATAGTTTAGCCCGCACTAAATAAACCCGGAGTTAATCCCCTCGCGAATGCTCTCATCTCCCTTAATATTTGGCTTTAGACCACTTTCATCACTTTAACTGATACGGATCTGTTAAATTCTAGGGCCTCCTAAGGTTGTCATCGCATTCCAATAACTCAAAAAAGCCCATTCGATACTGGTATCACCCATGTTGCGAAATCACTATAATCGCGCCCATGTCTGATTTACCGATTCAAAGTATCCTCCCCAAACTCCTCCAGACCATGAGTGGACATAGTAATGTCGTACTCCAGGCACCACCCGGAGCTGGTAAAACTACCGCCGTACCACTGGCATTACTGAATGAACCATGGCTAAACGGAAAGAATATTATTATGTTGGAGCCACGCCGCTTAGCCGCACGAACTGCGGCAGCGCGAATGGCTTCCCAACTGGGTGAGAGAGTTGGTGAAACCGTTGGGTTTCAGGTGCGAGGGGAGCGGAAGTCAAGTAGAAGGACCCGTATTCTAGTTGTAACTGAAGGCATTCTCACACGTCTTCTACAAGCAGACCCAGAGCTGGTATCAAGCGCCCTGGTTATATTCGATGAATTCCACGAGCGCAGCCTGCAAGCGGACCTCTCCCTCGCCCTGTGTCTCCAGTCTCAGGAGTACCTGCGAGACGACCTTAAATTACTGGTGATGTCGGCCACTCTGGATACCGATGCTATCTCCTCACTACTAAACAACGCCCCAACCATCACCAGTGAAGGGCGAAACTTCCCTGTAGATATTGAATACCTTGACCAACGGGAAGAACCTGAGGGTCCGCGCCAGGTGCCATCATTAATGGCAAGCAAGATCGTGCAATCTTTGCGTAGGGAGGAAGGCAGTATTCTGGCTTTCCTGCCTGGGGTGGCGGAGATCAAGCAGGTGGAAACCTTGCTCACGGAACGACTAAATGAGGATAACAACCACCAGAATATTGTCATCGCCCCACTGTTCGGGGATTTGAGTCGCGAACAGCAGGATCAGGCCATATCTCCCCCTGCAGAAGGAGTACGTAAAATAGTTTTAGCTACCAATGTGGCCGAAACCAGCCTGACTATTGAGGGAGTTCGAATTGTCATCGATTCCGGACTCATGCGTGAAACGCGCTTCAATCCCAACTCTGGCATGAACCAATTGGTAACAAGCAATATTTCACAAGCTTCAGCCACCCAGCGTACAGGCCGGGCCGGGCGCCTCAGTGCCGGCTACTGCTTGCGGCTATGGAGTGAGGGTCGCCAGCGGTCACTGAATTCTAAAAACACTCCGGAAATCAATCGCAGTGACTTAGCTCCGCTGGCTCTGGAGCTGGCAAAGTGGGGAGTAAACGATGTCAGCGAGCTATACTGGCTCGACACACCACCACCCGGACCTATGGCTCAGGCCCAGCAGCTATTGCAGCAGCTGGGCGCTATTGATGAGAAGCTCCGTATTACCCCTCACGGTACCAGCATGCTCACTTTTGGTGCCCACCCCCGCCTTGCCCATATGCTGGTCACAAGTGTTGACTGGGGATTGCAACAACAAGCCTGCTTGCTGGCAGCTTTATTGTCAGAGCGGGATATTTTCCGGGGGGAGGCCCGATGGGACCGGGATATCGGAAAGCGCATCCAGCTGCTGAAATCTCAAGGCAATGATCACAGGGGAGATCGCAACGCAATTCACAGAATCCGCCAACAAGCCAAGACCTGGCTGTCTCAGTTGATAGAATTTACGCCAAGTACCGATAAACCTCAGCAAGTTCTCGATAGCTCAGATGAAATTGGCGTCTTATTGGGACTGGCCTACCCCGATCGAATTGCCAAGACTCGCGGGGACTCTGCTCGCCGATTTCTTCTCTCCAGTGGTCGTGGCGCACATTTCTCCCACGATGACGCTCTCGCCTTGAGTGAATACCTGGTGATCGCAGATCTCGACGGCCAGGGTCGCGATGCCCGTATCCAGCTGGCAGCTGAGCTTTCCCTAGAGGCTCTGAAGGCAGCCTTTGCCCCTCTCATAAAAGACGAGATAACGGTAGGCTGGGATAACGCCTCGGGGCGCGCCGAAGCTCTTCAGCAAAGCCGATTGGGGTCACTGATTCTTCACCAGCAATCGACAAAAGAAGTTCCTGCAGAGGCATTAAGTCTCGCACTGCTCAAAGCTATTCGCGAGAGAGGCTTGTCTTCACTTCCCTGGAGTCCGGAAGCCAAGCAATTATGCTCTCGAGTCGAATTTTTGCGCCAGAGCCAGGGCTGTGAGGATTTGCTCGCCGATACTCCAGTACCAGATTGGAGCGATGACGTTCTTCTAGAAACTATGCAGGACTGGTTGTTACCCCACTTGCAGGGACTTCACAAGCTTGAGCAACTCGCACAATTAGACCTGATTAACATCCTGCGCGGTCAGTTGGATTGGAACTTCCAACAAAAGCTCGATGAACTGGCTCCCAGCCACTATCTGGTTCCCAGCGGCTCCCGAATCCGCATCGACTATCGGGAAACACCACCGATTTTGGCTGTGCGACTACAGGAACTGTTCGGCCTGGCGCAAACGCCTACAATTTTAAGTAAGCGCTACCCGCTGATGATCCACTTGCTCTCACCAGCTCAGCGGCCTGTGCAGATCACCCGCGATCTTGCGAACTTTTGGGCCAACACATATCAGGAGGTTAAGAAGGAGTTACGAATCAAGTACCAGAAGCACTACTGGCCCGATGACCCCCTGACAGCCGTGGCCACTACGAAAACAAAGAAGAGAATGGATATGGGACGATAGCCCCACCTTCAAACTCCCTGCCTTTGTGGCAGCAAATTGATTTATCTGGATGGCGGTTACGTTAACATTCAGCATCGACTGGATAAGTTACTCAACCGCAAGGGAGAGGAACTTGTGCTGATGAGACTTATCTCAAGTACTTTGGCCCGTAGCGAAACCCCAAGACCAGAACAAACTCTCACTTTTTAGCAATGGAGATGTATTTTGCGCCGGACATTTTTAGCAGCTCTCAGTCCACTGTTGATATTTGGCTGTAGCCTTGATGACCTTCCCGATGACTTTAATCGTTCGAGCCGCGATTATGATGAGGAGATGCGCTATCTCGTAGAGGATATAAGCGCCTATGCAAAAGGCATTAACCGATATTTTCTCATTGTTCCTCAAAATGGGATCGAGTTGATTACCACGACAACTACCACTACTGGCCCCGTTGACGAAGACTATGTGTACGCGACAGACGGAATCGCGCAAGAGGCCTTGTTCTTTGGCGCAAACGGTGTTGTTAACGAACCGACCAGCGAATCTGAAACCGAGCGCCTGCAAACTTACCTGGATCTGGCCAAGGATGAAGGTGATACAATCCTAATCACTGATTTCACCAATATTGTGCTGGATATTGATGAGTCATATGAGAACAACGAACAGGCTGGGTATATTTCTTTTGCCGCAGAGCAGGTAACCCTAGACGATATACCCGAGTATCCCGACGAGCCCTTCAATGTCAATTCCAGAGATATTGACGGTTTAAACGAAGCCAGTAACTTTATTAATATCACCGACCCGCGTGACTACTCAACACCTCAAGCTTTCGTCGATGCCCTGAGTGAAACCAATTACGATATATTGATTATCGACTTTTTCTTTAATGGGGAACCTTACACCGAAGAGCAAATTGAACAGCTCAAAGAAAAAGAAAATGGTGGGCGACGTCTAGTACTTGCCTACGTCAATATTGGCGAGGCACAAGACGATCGCTACTATTGGAGATCATTTTGGTACAGCAACCCACCCAGCTGGCTTTTGGGGGAAGTACCCGGAGAACCGGGGAACTACTACGTGGAGTACTGGCAACAGGGCTGGCAGGAAATTATATTCGGCAACGATGACTCTTACATTTTCATGATCGTAGATGCGGGATTCGATGGGGCCTATATGGACGGAATTGATGCGTTTGAATACTTTGATTCGAGTAATGATTAACCCTCCAAACAAGATTTGAAATTCAAAACAAACGATTTACAGAGCTATCAATCAAAGATAGCTCTATTTATTCAAGGATCATTCAACCAAGCAAATAGTTAATAAGCATCCGTAAAAAATGGCATTTCAATTCGAGGTAGTCAAATAAAGCCTTTGCACTAAGACTTGATAAACTGCACCTCCGTCAGGAATCTATTCTCTCATTGATTTCACTTAACCATTTATGTAATGTTCATCGTCCTTCAGGTGAGTATAAAGAGGAAACAGTTTATGATTAGAACGATACAGAGCGTAATACTTACAAGCCTTTTGTTAGCAGGAAATGCGAATGCCTATGTTAACTGCGACGGTGTTGTTACAAATTTTCAAGTAAACGCAGAAGGGACCTTACAGGTTACTTCCGAAGAAATTTGGGGGGATGATAAAGGGAGAAAAATCTGCTCCGTAGAAGGAGGAGAGACTGGTGTTGGCACTAGCACATGTAATGCATGGTTAAGTATTATACTATCAGCCAAACTTTCTCAGACTATTGTTAGAGTCCAATACCCAGATGGTGTCACTTGCAGCACGATTCCAACTTGGGAAAGTGCGACAACTCCTCATATGATTGACATCCGCTAGCTCAATTAAAGATCACTTATATCTGGCTGCGACTGATTGACTAAAAAAGTCCCGGCCAGATCACCTCAAAATTTATCTTATTTTAATCTCACACCTAAATTGATCAATAATTTAAGGAAGCACTAATACATAAAAATATACTTAGTTCCATAATGGCTACAATTATTTTTTCATCTACCGCACTTGCAGGAGAAGTAGACGTAATACCGGCAGACTGGAAACTTGAAAACTATACAGATAACGGAACTATAAAGGTCTTCAATGTCGCAGATGATACCAATAACGTTTGCACATCCTTCCATATGGAGTCTGCTACAACCGAAAGTAAAAATCGATTCTGGTCAACCGTCTTAGCGGCCAAAGCATCCAATTCAAGGATGTTTGTTCGTTATGTAGAATCAGACTCTGCAAGCTGTGAAATATCAAGCTTTGGGCAAAAATCCACTAGCTAGCTCTTTGGTTTATCAATGTTAATTAAACTGCCATTCATAAAATGATGGCAGTTTAATAATGTCATCTGAGTTGAAGCCAGCTAATAGAAAGACTTGTAGGGTGTTTGATAGCTGGAAGTCAGGCCTGCTGAGTATCCTTATACTGAGTCACATACTGAGAAAGCCGCCCGGACATTTCCTCAGCCAGTTTCTGCAGCGCATTAAGCGGGCGTATCATCACTTCAAATTCGATAATCTTGCCCTCATCATCAAAGCGGATAATATCTAGCCCCTTTAAGCTCTTATCACCGATACTGGCTATAAACTCAAGAGCCAGGTCATGCCCTGATTCAGTAGTAAATTTGCGGTCGTACTCAAAGCTCTCAAACACCTGCATTACAGTATTGAGAATAAGACACACAGCCGCGGAGCTGTGGTAGGGCTTAAAGAATGCCGGCGAACGGAAAACGGCATCTTCCGCAACGATCTCAGGCAAGCGACTCAAATCCTGCGCGGCAACCATCTCATGCCAAAGCTCTATGGATTCCGCAATTTTTTTATTGGAATTGTTCATTGAAAATCTCCCGTTCATTCGCATGCTTTTGTAAAAATTCCTGCCCATCGGCACAGCCCAACTCGTAAGTTTTTTGAGCCAGCTCGGGGCTTGTGTAATCCCAAACACTGATAAATGGTGGCTTTGAAGGCTGAACATAAGTCCAGGTCTGATTGCCTTTGCGCTGCGTAAATCTATCCGGATACTGCTCGTAACGCCGAGTCAGTAACACCAGTACTCTTCCCTTTCCATCATCCAACCCCGCCACAGGGATATTGTCTACTACCCCACCATCAAGTGCTGTTTTACCGCGCAACTTTAGTCGCGGGGTAAATGGAGGGGTACAGGAGGAACACAGAATCAAGTCCACCAGTTCCTCTATAGTGGAGCAGTCCCGCGCTCGATAAAATTGCTGTTTAAAACCTAATCTCAGGGCAATCTTAGGGTGGAGGCTGCGCATAAAGTGTTTATCCGCATAGTAGGCCATTGCCCCCACTCCAAATGCCAAACCACCAGATAGCCCTTTGGGAGGATGCACCACCGCAATACGCAACTCGGCCCCCCGCTGAAGGGCCTCTAAGCCATCGCGAAACAACTCTAACATCGCATTGCGATAGATACCGTACTGCGGAAATACTGGCTCTTTTCCAAAGAGATTACCCCAATAAGCATTTTTTGGATTGGCTTCAAACGCAGACCAAAAATGCTCTCGCGCCTCCTCCGTCTTGCCCATCAGCACAAGACTCGACATTAAGCCCCCTGCAGAGACTGCAGTAACCACTTTAGGGGAGAGGTTGATGGCGCCGGCTATCGACTCCCAAAACCCAATCTGCCAGGTGCACCGCCCGCCACCACCAGCAAAAACAACTTGGTCAAACATAAATTTGTTTCCCTGTTACAACCACACGGTTAAACAATCCAGAGTCCATTCTGCGTTTTACAACCTTTTAAACCTCAACCGCAGGCCGCTCTAAGAATCGCAGCACTCAACTTATGACCAATTAGTTTCAGCTTCCAGGATGACATGGTGATGACGACCACCATATGCAACTAATTGCATAACCTAATCGAATCGTGAACATTGTGCAACTGATACTAGTGAACCTGGGATTCCAAAGGGGCCATTGGCTAATTCCATGATGTCTCTGGCTGTCAGAGCGGTTTACAATCAAGGCGCGGCTTCGCAGGAATGCCTAGACCTTTCAAGAAGTTGCAGCGCTGAGTGTGAATCGCTCGCCCTACGGGGGCGAGCCTTGAAGGCCACAGCTGCTGCGTTGCAGCTTTTGCAAAGGACTAAGCTCATTCGCGACGAGCTGCGCCTAACATTTTCAGCCTCCAAGGCCTGCAGAGATATTACGGAATTATTCGGTGGCTCCCTAAATGTGCACCAGGCGCTCCTTACCGGACAAAAGTACATCGAGAAAGGCTCGGCCATCTGCAACACCAATCTTCAGGGTGTGCTTCATCGCACTGGGGTTGGCAAAATTCCACATTCCCATGGGCAAGGGTTGGGAGGGCTGTACATAGGTCCAAACCTGATTACCTCTTTGCACGCTGAAACTGTTCGGCAGATGGGGAAATTTTCCCGTATCAAGAATCAGAACCCGCCCTTTGATAGGGGCCAATCCGGCTACCGGCGCATTCCCCACCAGAGCGCCATCCAGAACCTCTGCACCATAGAGCGATAATCTAGGAGAAATGGGCGGAGCACAGCAGGAACCCAAGATAAGCTGCTCAAGTTCATTACCGTCTTTGCACTTGCCCACCTGGTGAAACAGTTGTCGAAACCCTAAATGTAAAGCTGTATTTGGGTGAAGATCGTGAAAAATATGCTTATTGGAGTAAAAAATCGCGAGCCCCAATGTCAGTGCAAGAGGCACAGGTAACCATTCCGGCGGATAGGTAACTGCAATCCTGAGATCTGCAGATTGGCGCAGAGACTCAAGACTATCGTGAAACAACTCGTGCACGCCTCTCCGATAAATATCAAAATGTGGAAATATTGGTTCCTTGCGAAATGAGTTATTCCAATAGAAATTTCTTTCATTTTTTTTGCAGACAGAATGGAAGTAATCAATCCCCTCCCGACAGCGATCAGTTAGCATGAGCGCAGCCACCATACTGCCACCGGATGCAGCACATACAACTTTCGGCCGGATCGGTAGATCGCGACTTAAAGACAACAAAAAACCGAGCTGCCAGATACAGCGACTTCCTCCGCCACCAAACACCATTTGATTAAACATGCAGGATTGCTCCCGCTAGGAATTTTGAGCCTGTAAAATAGCTGTTCAAATTTGCCAGAGGAGAATTTTGGAAAGAAGGAAAAAAACAAAAGCCGTACTGCTTTCCCCCTCTTTTACAGCGGGGCAACGTGGAACAGTTACCACTTTTATTCACCGGGCTACAGCACTTCATGACCCTTCCATAAATAATCTTCGAGAAAGATTTAGGCCCACTGATAACCTGCTCAGCTTTTCTTTATTTATTCTAGGGTGCCAAAATTTGAATAGGTATTGAGTAGTAGTAATATTCAAATTACGAGCGACTCTCAATAAGTCGCCCCTCACCACTGAGAGCCGCCAAAAAAGCGCGACCGTCGGCAACCCCCATACGGAAAGTGTCTTTTACCTCTTCCGGGCTGGCAAAATCCCAGACATTAAGCGGTACCTGTCCAGAGGGTTGAACGTATGTCCACTCTTGATTGAATTTTTGTACCGTAAAATGGTTGGGCAGCTGGGGAAAACGCCGGGTTAATAATATGAGCACCTTTCCTTCAGTGGTATCCAATCCACCTATTGGCACACTATCGACAACGCCCCCATCCAACACCTCTGCCCCTCCCTGCTTTAAGCGTGGCGTCAGCGGTGGTGTACAAGATGAGGTAATAACCAGCTTTTCTACCTGAGACGGCTCAGAGCAATGGCGTACCTTATAGAAGGACTGGCGAAAGCCCAGTTTCAATGCGGTAGTGGGATGGAGATTCGGAAAAAGGTAAGTATCTGAATAATCAATCGCAGCTCCGATCATTAACGCGACCGGACCGGGCAACCACTTGGGCGAAGTACTAACCCCGATACGTAAGTCAGAAGCCTCTCTCAGCTGATCAAAGCCACCGGAAAATAAATCACTTAATGCCCGGCGATAAATTGTATAGTGGGGGAATACCGGGTCTTTGCTAAACATATTGCCCCAATGGACATTTTTTCCATTGGCTTTAAATGCTGACACAAAGTAATCCACTCCGTCGAGCGATCTACCCATCAGAATCAGGCTGGCCACCAAAGCACCGGCGGATACTGCGCTGACAACCCTGGGTGCCAGATCAATTTCCTTTGCAACCGACTCCCAAAAGCCGATCTGCCAGGTACAGCGCACGCCGCCACCGGCAAACACCACTTGGTCAAACATAGATTGTTCTTCCCTGGAGCTGGCGCAAAAGCAATCACAAGTATGACCAATCCCTGGATTGCCGCACCGGCACTTTACTTTTCCCCGATGCCTCGAAAAACATTGAGCAATATTTCAAATATATACAGTCAGGGAGCAGTTCGTAGGAAGGCTTACGCGGGATCTAACCTGAGAGGACCGCGGCAATAAAAAAGGCGAACTTTGCGTTCGCCTTTTTCTTTTGAGTCACTTGGCCGACTCAAGATAATCACAGGAACTCAGTAGTATGCCTGGGACTTGTCGGTGTGGTCAGTAATATCTTTCACACCTGCCAATTCGGGGATTTTCTCTTTGAGAGTCTTTTCCACGCCCTCTTTCAAGGTCATATCCACCATGCCACAGCCCTGGCAGCCGCCACCAAACTTCAGCACAGCAAACATATCCTCGGTCACTTCTACCAGGCTTACCTGACCTCCGTGTGAAGCCAGCCCGGGATTTACATCGTTATACAAAACGTAGTTGATGCGATCCTGAATGGGACTGTCATCGGTGATTTTGGGCATCCGGGAATTGGGGGCGCGGATAGTCAGCTGCCCACCCATCTTATCCGAGGAGTAATCGACCCGAGCATCATCCAGATAGGGAACACTGCGACCTTCGAAGTAAGCTTTGAGACCGTTCATTTCCAACATCACATCACCTTCTTCCTCCTCTCCCGGGCGGCAGTAGGCGATGCAGGTCTCGGCATTGGGTGTGCCGGGACTGGAAACAAACATGCGAATAGCAATACCCTCGCAGTCCTGTTTAGCCAGCAGCTCCTTCAGGTATTCCTGAGCGGGTTCGGTAATAGTGACATTCAAATCAGACATATAGGCTCTCAAATAACCAAGCTTCTTTGTCGGGTATTCTACTCTCAGAAAGACTCAAGGGAAACCGGTGAGTTAGAAGCTGTTTGACCAACCGGCCTCACCACTGCTCTATGCGGGGATAAACCCCATAAGAGTCTGGGCAGTTTCCGCTGAGGATGCCGGATTCTGACCAGTGACCAGCTTGCCGTCTACAGCTACATGAGGAGCCCAATCATCTCCTTTCGAGTAGATTCCGCCATTCTGTTTGAGCATATCCTCAACCAGAAACGGCACCACATCCACCAGCTCTACTGCCGCCTCTTCTGAGTTGGTGAACCCCGTCACTCCTTTCCCTTTCACCAAATAGGCACCATCTTGACGACGTGTGTGGCGGAAAATGCCCGGCGCATGGCAAACGGCGCCGATCGGCTTATCTGCCGCGAAAAAGTGCTCAATCAGGGCAATGGAGTTAGGGTCCTCAGCTAAATCCCACAGTGGACCATGTCCGCCTGGATAGAAGACTGCATCAAAGTCAGCTGCGTTCATGTCAGACAGCTTGTGGGTATTAGCCAAAAGCTGTTGAGCATCAACATCGGACTGGAAGCGATGAGTCGCCTCCGTCTGAAAGTCCGGCTCATCACTCTTAGGGTCTAGAGGTGGCTGCCCACCTTTGGGGGAAGCCAGGGTCACTTCAGCGCCAGCATCCTTGAAGATGTAATAAGGTGCAGCAAACTCCTCCAGCCAAAAACCCGTTTTCTTACCGGTATTACCCAGCTCATCGTGGGAAGTTAGAACCATCAGTATTTTCATATTTCTGTCCCTATAAACTTTGTCAGCTTTGCTTCAATCATCATTCCCAACACGCACAACTAACTTGCCGAAGTTCTGGCCTTCCAGCAGTCCGATAAAGGCGCTCGGCGTTTCCTCCAAGCCCTCAACCATATCCTCAAGATATTTGACACTGCCTTCAGCAACCCACTGACTCAATGTGCGCACGGCTTCATGGAAGCGCTCGTAGTAATCGAAAATAATAAAGCCCTGTATTTTTAAGCGCTTGGTCAGCACATCCCTCATTAGCAGGCTGGTGCGATCCGGGCCTTGCGGCAGTGATGTCGCGTTGTATTGGGAGATAAGCCCGCATACCGGAATCCGTGCGAAGTCATTTAATAGCGGCTGCACAGAATCAAACACTTTGCCACCGACACTTTCAAAGTAGATATCGATTCCTTCTGGACAAGCCGCTGCCAGCTGCTCGGCAAAATCTTCGGCACGGTGGTCCAAACAGAGGTCAAATCCCAATTCTTCGACGGCATATCGACATTTTTCCTCGCCACCCGCCACACCGATTACCCGGCACCCCTGCAACTTTCCGATTTGTCCAACCGTGGCACCCACTGGGCCGGTAGCCGCTGCCACCACCAGTGTCTCTCCCTCTTTGGGTTCACCAATTTCCAGCAAACCAAAATAGGCGGTAATTCCCGGCATGCCCAATACACCCAGTGAAAAAGAGGGGTAATCCGGATGCTTACCCAGGTTAATCAGACCGGTGCCATCAGAGATGGCATAGTCCTGCCAACCGCTATAACTCAATACCCAGTCCCCTTCCTCAAACCCTTCCAATTGGGATTCAACTACACGGCTCACTGTTCCACCCACCATGGTATCGCCCAGTGCTACTGGCTCGGCGTAGGACTTCGCATCACTCATTCGCCCTCTCATATAAGGGTCGAGTGAGAGGTATACCGTGCGCAACAACACTTCACCGGCTTCCGGCTTTGCCACAGGGGCATGCTCTAAGCGGAAGTTATCTGTCGTCGGGGAACCTTCAGGGCGGGATGCCAATACCAGACGGCGGTTTATATCGCTCGATTGCATTCTCTATTCTCCATAACTTCGTAAAATGGAAGTCAAAGTCGCCAAATTAGACCGGTCGTCTATAAAGGCGCCATAAAAATACCCGCAACGGTTTCCCCCTCGCGGGCTCAGTTAAAAACTCAGTGTTTTCCCAGTATCTCCTGGGTCGCCAGCATCGCCTCTGCCATTGGCATATCGTTGCGATTTAGCTTGGCCAACAGGCTGGCCCCCAGCCACAGCTGGTACAGGGAAGCTGCGGTGGCACGGGCATTTAGAGTGGCTGGCAGAGAACCGTCTTCCCCTGCCAGCTCGATGCAGTCCTGAAGCTTCTGAATAATATGCTCAGTTCCATCTCTGAGGATAATCCGCATCGATTCAGACAGGTCTGCCACCTCAGCGCTAAGCTTAACCACCAGGCAGCGGTGAGCATCGTAACGCTCCCCACTACTCTTCTGCCAAGCATCAAAATAGGCCAATAAATTATCGGCGGCAGATTGATCCCTGGAGGAAAAGCCAGCGTCCATCAGTTCCAGGTAGCTGCGAAAATAATCTTCCAGCAGAGCCTCGCCAAATTGCTCCTTGGACTTAAAGTAGTGATAAAAGGACCCCTTTGGCACACCAGCGGTTTTGAGAATTTCACTCAAACCCACACCGGAGAAACCTTTTACCGCCATCACGGTATAACCGGTATCCAACAAATGTTGGCGAGTATCTTCATAGCTGCTTTTCATGCCTAGCACTCTACGCAAAACTAGACCGGTCGTCTAGGGATTTATAGTGATCAGGCGCTGTGAAGTACCTATAAATTGCTCAACTTTAATCAAAACTGCTCTGTTATTGTGGTGGAACAACCAAAAAGGCGTAAGTCGCAGCCAGTGAGTGGACGTGACTGTGCTAAGATTGGCGCCATTCCCACCATCGGCAAAAGATCGACAATATAAGGATTGGTAAATGTCCCAGCAGTCCCGCGACCAACGTCTCGAGCAAATTAATGCCGCGCTTGCGCAGCGTATCCTGATCCTGGATGGCGCTATGGGGACGATGATCCAGAGGGAGAAGCTGGAAGAGGCCGATTACTGCGGTGAGCGCTTCGCCGACTTCCCTCGCGACTTGAAAGGCAATAACGACCTGCTGAGCCTGACCCGCCCGGAGCTGATCGAAAAGATTCACCGGGAGTACCTTGAGGCGGGCGCGGACATTATCGAAACCAATACTTTTAACGCAACCCAGCTGTCCCAATCTGATTACGATATGGAACACCTGGTGGTAGAGATCAACCGGGCCTCCGCAGAGATCGCGCGCCGTGCAGCAGATGCACTCTCTACCCCAGAGCGCCCGCGCTGGGTAGCCGGGGTCATCGGCCCCACTTCCCGCACCGCCAGTATTTCACCAGACGTCAATGATCCAGGGGCACGCAATGTCACTTTCGATGAGCTGGTAGAAAACTATGTAGAAGCGGGCCGCGCTTTGGTCGAAGGCGGCAGCGACCTGATCTTAATCGAAACCATTTTTGACACCCTCAATGCCAAGGCCGCTATCTATGCCATGCAGCAGCTCTTTGAGGAGCTGGGTTTCGAACTGCCGATTATGATTTCCGGCACCATTACCGATGCCTCCGGCCGCACCCTTTCCGGCCAAACGACCGAAGCTTTTTACTATTCTGTTGCCCATGCAAAACCAATTTCTGTGGGGCTTAACTGCGCACTGGGAGCCACCGAGTTACGCCCTTACGTAGAAGCCCTCTCTGGCGTATGCGCCTCCTATGTCTCCGCGCACCCTAATGCGGGACTACCCAACGAATTTGGCGAATACGACGAAACCCCGGAGCAAACCGCTGCGATCGTAGCGGAATTTGCCCGCAGTGGATTTATTAATATCCTCGGCGGCTGCTGTGGCACCACCCCCGACCATATTCGTGCAATTGCCGATGCGGTGGCCGATATGACGCCGAGACAATTGCCGGAAATTAAACCTGCTCTACGCCTGTCCGGCCTGGAGCCATTTGTCGCCGATGAAAACGCCCTGTTCGTCAATGTGGGCGAGCGCTGCAACGTCACTGGCTCCGCCCGATTTAAGCGCCTGATACTTGAAGAGGACTACGACACCGCCCTACAAGTGGCTGCCGCCCAGGTGGAAGATGGTGCGCAGGTAATCGACTTCAATATGGATGAGGCGATGCTGGATGCACTCGCCGCTATGCGCCGCTTCCTTAACCTTGCCGCTACCGAACCGGATATCGCCAAGGTGCCATTTATGGTGGACTCCTCCAAGTGGGAGGTGATCGAGGCCGGCCTGCAATGCATCCAGGGCAAGCCCATTGTGAACTCCATCAGCCTCAAGGAAGGCAAAGAGGAGTTTATCGAAAAGGCCCAACTGTGCCTGCGCTACGGTGCGGCTGTGGTAGTGATGGCTTTTGATGAAGATGGCCAGGCGGATACTTTCGAGCGCAAAATTGAGATCTGCAAGCGCAGCTACGATGTGCTGGTCGATGAAGTCGGCTTCGACCCCACCGATATTATTTTCGACCCGAATATTTTCGCTGTCGCCACCGGTATTGAGGAACACAATAATTACGCGGTGGACTTTATCGAGGCCTGTCGCTGGATTCGCGCAAACCTGCCCGGTGCCCAGATCAGTGGCGGCGTCTCCAATGTTTCCTTCTCCTTCCGGGGCAACAATCCGGTACGTGAAGCCATTCACTCTGTATTCCTGTTTCACGCCATTAAAGCCGGCCTGAATATGGGTATCGTCAACGCCGGGCAGCTGGCGGTTTACGACGAACTCCCAGAGGAGCTGCGGGAAAAAGTTGAGGATGTGATCCTCAACCGCAGCCCGGATGCCACTGAAGCCCTGCTGGAAATTGCCCCCAAATACCAAGGGGACGGCGGTGGTGCCGCGCGCAAAGAGGACCTGAGCTGGCGCCAATTGCCAGTGAACGAACGCTTGGCACACTCCCTTGTGAAAGGCATTAATAACTATATCGAGGAAGATACCGAAGAGGCCCGCGCAAGCTCCTCACGCCCACTGGATGTGATCGAAGGTCCATTGATGGACGGCATGAACATCGTCGGCGACCTGTTTGGCGAAGGGAAAATGTTCTTGCCCCAGGTAGTGAAATCCGCCCGGGTTATGAAACAGGCGGTAGCCTACCTGCAGCCCTATATTGAAGCGGAAAAAACCGAAGACAGCCGCTCCAACGGCCGTATCCTGATGGCCACTGTTAAAGGGGATGTGCACGATATCGGCAAAAATATCGTGGGCGTAGTACTGGCCTGTAACAATTATGAAGTGATCGACCTCGGCGTGATGGTGCCAGCAGAAACCATTCTGCAAACAGCAAAGGAAAAGGAATGTGACATTATTGGCCTGTCCGGTCTGATCACCCCATCCCTGGATGAAATGGTCCACGTAGCCGCCGAGATGGAGCGCCAGGGGTTTGATATCCCCCTACTGATCGGCGGAGCCACCACCTCCAAAGCCCATACCGCCGTAAAAATTGATCCCCAATTCCACCGCAACCAGGTGGTGTATGTAGCCGATGCATCCCGCGCCGTAGGCGTGGCCAGCAGCCTGATTTCCAATGAGCTGCGCCCAGCCTTTGTGGAAAAAATCCAGGCAGAGTATGACAAGGTGCGCACCCGCACCGCCAACCGCAAGCGCAATGACACCCGCTTAACCTACGAGGAAGCGCGGGATACTGCCCCGGAATTTGATTGGAAAAACTACCAGCCAGCACGACCCAACAAGCTGGGCCTCACCGTGATCGACAATTTCCCCTTGGAGAAACTGCTCGACACTATGGACTGGACGCCTTTCTTTATTTCCTGGGATTTGGCGGGGAAATTCCCGGCAATCCTTGAAGACGAAATCGTGGGAGAAGCCGCTACCGATCTCTACGACAACGCCCAGCGCATGTTGAAAGAGATTATCGATAAAAAGCTATTGCGCGCACGGGCCGTATTCGGCCTATGGCCAGCTAATAGCGTCGGCGACGATATCATCGTCTACAAGGATGAAAGCCGCAGTGAGGAGCTGGCTCGCCTTCACCATATGCGCCAACAGGTACAGAAACGCGGTGGCGATGGCCTTTGCCGCTCCCTGGCAGATTTCGTCGCGCCATTGGAGTCCGGCCAAATAGACTATGTGGGCGGCTTCGCGGTAACTACGGGCATCGGCGCAGACGAGTTGGCAGACACCTACGAAGCCAAACACGACGATTACAACGCCATTATGGTAAAAGCCCTGGCCGACCGTATGGCAGAGTCCTTTGCTGAGACACTGCACCGTTTGGTGCGAAAAGAATATTGGGGCTATGCCGAAGACGAAACTCTCAGTAATGAGGAGCTGATCAAGGAAGCCTACCAAGGCATCCGCCCAGCCCCGGGCTATCCCGCCTGTCCCGATCATTCGGAAAAAGCTACCCTGTTCAAATTGCTACAAGCGGAGCAAAATGCAGGCGTCAGCCTTACCGAACACTTTGCCATGATGCCCGCAGCTGCGGTGAGCGGTTGGTACTTCGCCCACCCCCAGGCAAAGTACTTCAATGTGGGCAAGATCGGCAGGGATCAGCTGCAAAGCCTGGCTAAACGAAAAGGGGTCAGCGAACCGGAATTGGAGCGCTGGCTACGTCCCAACCTCGAGGAGTGAGCCTGTGGAAGATAATAATAAGAAAGCGAAAAAGCCCAATTTCGGCCAGGTGGTAGTCAGCACCCTGGCCGCCGCAATTGGCGTGCAGAATGACAAAAATCGTGAGAGGGATTTTCAAAGTGGCAGCATTATGACGTACGTTATTGCTGGCGTTATTTTTACCGCAATTTTTGTGATCGGCTTAGCACTTATTGTAAGAATTGTACTCGGTAATATGGGTTAGCTATACAAAGCTCCCTTCGTATACGACCAGCCTTCGTATACGACCAGCAATGATTTGAACTTACCAGCATCTATTCCATTGCCGGGAGAGTACCAAGCTATTTTGCCCGGGACCGCGCAACTCCGGGCCAGAAGGGAAACTAGCGTGTAGCCACCCAGAAAACACAGGTGGCTACAAAAATAGCTACCAGGGCTATAGCGGCAATCGCATCTACTACGTTATCGTCTTCAGAAACAACAGCTACTTCATCATTCATCGAATCTCTCCGATCGTTCTTTATTGTTATTTAAAGTAGTTGGGCCGTCGGAAACGGCCACTAAAGTAGAGCAAATTGAGTTATCAGTTGCAAGGTCAGACCGGGAATCCAGCCAGCCAGCCTAATTAGTAGTTTAAGCCTGCCCAGAATAAAGGGCTATGTGAAACCCTCCAGTGAGAGCCTGGCCAGTCTTGGCAACCTGTGTGCGACTATCAAAATCGACATTCAGGTTGCCCCACTTATTTGGGGAGACTGACATAATTCCATTAACACCTTTGCCTTTGTTAATACTCGTCATATTGCAAAATACCACTGCTCCACCGCCACTCTTGTTGGTTGCCAGGGAGCCCGGACTCGGGCTTGAACCATCGGAAATCAGAATATGTACATCTACAGTTTTATCACCCAATGAGTTTTTTAGAACTCGATTGTGGTGATCCAGGCAAATATCAATACCGAAAGTTAAACCCTTATACAAGAAGGTACTGTCACTTGCCTTGGACGAAAAAGCATCATCAGTTTGATACTTATCATTGCCGACTTTATATTTCTTCAACAGGAAATTGCCACCGGCAAGGATAGGAGCAATGCTCAAGTAAGATGCTGAGGAAAAACATCCACCACCTTTTGTGTAAGCAATAGTCCCTGCAACAATCAGAATATTCGGGTACTGACGGGAGGCTCTGCGCAGGCCGGAATAAATATCACTCTTGGAGCCCTTACTTAAAGAGTCAATATGATTAGTTTTTGCTTTAGAGGCATACCCCGAAAAATAATACTCTGGCGCAACCAGCATCTTGATATATTTATCGTCGGAGTACTCCTGCATCATGGCTTTAGCGCGAGCCAATGCCCCCTCAAACACATCGAAGTTAGTGTTACTCACGCCATTGAACTTTGATGAATCATCAAATTCAATCATCGCCGCAAGGATATCTTTAGCCATCCCACTTGCCTCTTATAATTGTTTTCGGAATTCAGTCACTGACTCATCTACCGAACCGCCTGATGCATGACTGACTATTCGCACTTTATATCACCGCAAGCAAACTTAAAGGTGGCGCCAATTCACAGCTAACCGAATTAGCTTCAACATGCCAAGCTTGAAGTGAAGTCACTACACTCAACAGGTAAAGTCGCGGCTAAAAAACGTACAGGACGCCATCGATAGCTATTACTCCAACGCTCCTCGAGTCTGCAAAAGCAACTAAGCAGAATGTTGATTAATCCCTCTTATAACTGTTGGTTACAGATATAGCGGAAAATATTGTTATTTATTGCATAAGAGCGCTGGTATGTTATGCGCCAGCGGAGAATCGTCCGGGGCCTGCCCCTTTCTCCACCATCAGCGCACAAAGGCAATGGAATCAAGCTGTTATGTATCGATACGACGACCGGGACCGCGCCATCATCAACGATCGCGTAGCCCAGTTCCGCGGCCAGACGGAACGTTACCTTGCCGGCGAGTTGAGCGAGGAACAATTCCTGCCGCTGCGCCTGCAAAATGGCCTCTATATTCAGCGACTGGCCCCCATGTTGCGTATTGCCGTTCCCTACGGCCTGCTCAACAGTGCCCAGTTACGCCGTCTCGCTCGCGTAAGCCGCGACTACGATAAAGGCTACGCCCACTTCACTACGCGCCAGAACCTCCAGTACAACTGGCCGCAGCTGGAAGATGTACCCGCTATTCTCGATGAACTGGCGGAAGTGGAAATGCATGCGGTACAAACCAGCGGCAACTGTATCCGAAATACCACCTCGGACCCCTACGCCGGCATTGCGCTCGACGAGATTGCCGACCCGCGCCCCTACTGCGAGCTGATTCGCCAGTGGTCTACATTCCACCCGGAATTCGCTTTCTTGCCGCGCAAGTTCAAGATCGCCGTCAGTGGTTCAGAGCAGGACCGCGCGGCCATCCGCGTACACGATATCGGTGTACAAATCGTCAAGCGCGGTGAAGAGATTGGCTTCCAGGTATTGGTAGGTGGCGGTCAGGGCCGCACACCGGTTATTGCCGAGACCATCCGCGACTTCCTGCCGGAAGAAGACCTGCTCTCTTACCTTGAAGCGATTGTCCGCGTTTACAACCAGCTGGGTCGCCGCGACAACAAGTACAAAGCGCGCATTAAAATTCTGGTCAAAGCACTTGGCCCGGAAGAGTTCGGCCGCCGCGTGGAAGAAGAGTGGCAACATATTAAAGACGGCGCTGAAAAGTTAACCCAGGAAGCATTGGATTGGGCTAAATCCTTCTTCACAGCCCCGGAATATCGCGAGTTTGACGGATCAGCTGCTGAGGCCTCACTGCAAAAACAAGCTGACAGCGACAAAGCCTTTGCCCGCTGGCTTGAACGCAACACCTACCCGCACCGGGTACCCGGTTATCGCGCGATCAAGTTGTCCACCAAACCCACTGGTGTACCCCCAGGTGATGTAACCGATGCCCAACTGGAGGCTATTGCCGATCTCGCCGACACCTTCAGCTTTGGTGAAGCCCGGGTTACTCACGACCAGAATGTGGTGCTCGCAGACGTTGAGCAGGAAAAGCTGTTTGAGCTCTGGGAACAGGCTCGTAAGCATGGCTTCGCCACACCCAATATCGGCACCCTAACCGACATGATTTGCTGCCCCGGCGGTGACTACTGCTCCCTGGCCAACGCCAAGTCCATCCCGGTAGCGGAAGCCATCCAGCGCCGCTTTGACGATATGGACTACCTGTACGACCTGGGTGATCTCAACCTCAATATCTCTGGCTGTATGAATGCCTGTGGCCACCACCATGTAGGACATATCGGCATCCTCGGCGTCGACAAAAAAGGCGAAGAGTTTTACCAGATTCAACTGGGTGGTAGCGCGTCCAACGATGCCAGCCTGGCCAAAGTATTGGGCCCCAGCTTCTCCCGCGCTGAAGTGCCAGAAGTGATAGGCAAAATCCTCGACCTTTATGTAGAGCTGCGCCAGACAGAAGAGCCCTTTATCGATACCTACAACCGCATCGGCCTACAGCCCTTCAAGGAGAGAGTTTATGCCAAAGCCAGCTAAACTGGGCCCACAGCCGGGCAACCCCGCAGAACTGATCATTGATGGCGAAGTGAAAGCTAACGAGTGGCAGCTGATACCCCAGGTAGAAGCGGGAGAAACTTTGGATCTCAGCACGCTGCCCTCCGGCAAAATCATCCTGCCTCTGCGCCAGTGGCGGGAGCATAGCGATACGCTTTCATCCCGCAGTGGCGAAGTGGGTGTGTGGCTGGACAGTGAAGAAGGTGCGGAGCTGATTGCCGAAGAAGCCCCCAAAATGCCGGTAATCGCCGTGCACTTTCCGGCATTTGCCGACGGCCGAGGCTTTACTGCCGGTCGCATGTTGCGCCAGCGCTACGGTTTTACCGGCGAGTTACGCGCAGTGGGCGGGTTTATGCGCGACCAGCTGACCTATTTACAACGCTGTGGCTTCAATGCCTATGCGTTTGAAGGCGAGCAACCTCTGGCAAGCCTTAAAGATTCTATGAGCGATTTTGGTGACAGCTACCAGACAGGAGTGGACCAGCCACTCCCCATGTTCCGCCGCCGCTTCTAAAACCAGATTCAGGCCCTTGACTACTCACAGGGGCCTGAATCTCAACTTTCTCTCACGCCTCCAAGCCCAAGCCATCCAGCGCAAAATCCAGGCAAGCTTCTATTTCCTTTAGATCACGCCCTGACCTCAGCACCGATGCCGTACCATGCAACAAGGTGATCAGGTACAAAGCGTAATCACCTGCCCGTTGGTCCAACCCCACAGCTTGAGACTCCTCATCAAAGCGAAACAAGTCCGTCAATTGGCCTACCGCTTCCGCATCAGCGGCTTTTAAAGCCTCAATGGCTGCAGGAGGCAGAGCTTCCCCGGCAGCTTCTGACAACCCAAACGCCAGGTAACATCCCCGGGGAGTCCCCTCCCCCGACTGCCCTTTAACGGTAGCCAGCAGAAATCTATGTAGTCGCTGCCGCAACGGCACCCCCTCTTCCAACAAGAACCTCAAGCGATCTTTGGCATATATATCCAGGTATTGCTCCAATGAAAGAACAAATAGTTTCTCCTTATTGCCAAAGGAAGAATACAGACTCGGCTTATTGATACCCATTGCTTTAGTCAGGTCCGCCATAGAAGCGCCCACATAGCCCTTCTTCCAAAAGACCTGGGTTGCCGATTCCAGCGCCTGCACCCTATCAAACTCCGGCTTGCGTCCCGCCATAAGTAATATCTCAAAAAGGTTTTGACAATATTGTACCGATCGGTAAGACTAAGCTCAAATCGTACCGATCGGTACAAATTAACCCCACCATCTGCAGGAGAATGGAATTGAGCATTTCAATCGAAGGCAAAGTTGCCCTGGTAACTGGAGCAAACCGTGGTATTGGCAAGGCAATCGTAGAGCGCTTTATCACGGGCGGAGCAAAAAAGGTCTACCTGGCTGTTCGCAACACAGAGACCACAACAGAGCTGGCTGAAAAATATGGCGAGAAAGTAATCGCGCTGAAAATTGATGTGACACAGGCCCAAAGCATAGAGGCAGCCGCAGAGGCAATACAGGACCTGGATATTCTGGTGAACAATGCCGGAGTATTGGCACCGGCAGACCCACTTAGCGATCATGTAGAGGACTCACTAAAGCAGGAACTGGAAGTTAATACCTTTGGGCTTGTTCGTGTTGCCAAGGCATTCGCCCCGCAACTGGAGAGGAATAAAGGTGCCCTGGTGCAAATGAATTCAGTGGTATCACTGCGCACTTTCCCCCATGTAAGTACCTACTCCGCATCCAAAGCCGCCAGCTACGCGATTACCCAGGCACTTCGTGAAACCTTTCAGGAGCGCGGCGTACAGGTGCTGAGTGTTCACCCTGGTCCAATCAATACAGATATGGCCAAACAAGCGGGGCTGGAGGATGGAGAATCTCCCAGCGCAGTCGCTGAGGGAATTGTTACCGCACTAAAAAATGGGGATTTCCATCTTTTCCCGGATGCTATGTCGAAAACTTTTGAATCGGCTTACCAGAGTTTCTCAGATTCAGTAATCACAGCAGACTTAAGCAAGTGATTCGATTATTAATTACCAGAGAAATCTAGAGAGCACACAGACAATTCTTGAGCCTGTTGACATCAAGACCCCATTAACAGGCTCGATGGAAACCCTTGATCCACTTAGGAAGTGGGCTAGCAGCTGGTAGGAACCCCTTAAGAGCCTGACAGCACAGGCCAGACTCCTAAAGTAAGCGCAACTATCGAGATAAGATAGATTGAACAGCTACAGCAATCTCACTATCGCTTGCATGACGCGCCAGCGAAAACGAACGATACTCATCGCCACGCAAGCCAAACTTGCGATCAATCTCTGCCAGGCAGTGTACCTGATCACCATCGACAATAAAGGAAAGCTCAACCTCTTTAGAAGTCAACAAACCACTGCTCTTAAATTCGATCTCCTGATAACAGCCAGACCGGGAGGCAAAGTTACTTCCACGCAGATGCCCCTTTTCAACATCAGCCTTTACCATATTGAAACCATTTTCCTCTATCATGGAGAGTACCTTCTCCACAACCGGCAAAGGCCTTATCTGCAGGGGGTCCCTATCTTTCGGGTCCAAAGCAAAATCGATATCCAAGGAAGTTTCCAGCCACACGTAACTCTTGTTTTTGCGTGCATTTAAAACTGTGATCGGCGTTTCTTCATTCAGTACAAACTCAAAAGGCACTTCATGATTTTCCCCAGCACCGATAATCAAAGGGTCCTGCACCTGTAGCTCGCTCAGCACAGAACGCTCATAACTTACTCCTTCATCGCTCTCCACCTTTACCTCTGTGCACAGCCTCAAGCTTATTGCATCGATTTGCTGATCAACATTGCCACCATGGATTTGGATAACCCCCTCGATAACCCCACCCTGAACCAACTCAGGATTTTGTAAAACGGTGTCAACTTTAGCAGCACCAATACCTATTGATGCTTTTAATTTTTGAAACATAGACATACTTAGGATACCCACTAAACCAAATAACCTGATTATGAAACTCAGATTTCAATCTAATCTTTAGCCCCAATAAACAGTGACAAACACTAGCATAATTCTTTATTGAGTAGTACCAGACCAGGTCTGCTCACCAACAACTGTGTTTTCAATATGCATAGCTGATGTCCACCTAAGTTTCAGCAAACACATTAATGGGGTCGAATTAGATTTTGAAACAATACAACATTAATACTCTCTAAAGTACTTTGCCTGTTTCCAGGTCTCTCTAAAAGCAACTTCTTAATCAATTCCAGTAATTTTCTACGAGCGCCAATCAACATACAGTAAAACAATCTCTACCTCCACCATCGAGCATGTCATTTTCTGTCGGAATATAGGCAAAAATCTAACTGTTATTACCCAAAACCTAACGGTACGATAGTGACTAAATCTTATTTAGATTAAAGAAGTAAAATATGATCAGCATTAATCTCAAAGCCAAATTTCCCTCTGCACCTGCCAGGATGTAAAGACGGATCCAACTACAGCAACACTAGAAGTTAAGAGCAACCTGAGGTCCAGACCCCCATGAAAAGGTAAGATATTAGCCTGTTTTTAAAATCGTGAATTTCACATATTACGTACAAGGATTTTGCTCTCCGGTAATTTAAATTTCTTATCCAGTAAGGCACTTCCAGCAACCAAGAAAACCCTTAGCACCCCACTTATATTTTCGAATTAAGTTATGCATATTTTAATTATATATGATGGAAAACCAGGCCACCTTAGCTCCTCACTGGGATTATATCAACTACTCTCCCATCACTCCAAAGATAGGCACACCTATGAAATAACTGTTAGCAAACCCATTTTAAAAATTTTCAATAGACCAACAAGACTGCTAACCAGATATTTTGCAAAAAAATGTTATAGGTTAATCATGATGTTTTACAGAAACCCCACCTTCAAAGTAAAGCCAGACTTAATTGTTTCTTTTGGTGGGAATAGCATTGCTACCAACATTGCATTAACCAAAAAAATACAGTGTATGAATATTGCGATAGGTAATACCTACAACTTTAAAGCAAGCGATTTCTCGCTGGCTTTATCTACAAAAAATCATACCAAAAAAGATAGCTGCCAACTTCCACTTAGCCGCTTGGATGTGCATATTTGTGACGCACTAGGAAAACATCTAAAGAAAAAACATAAGAAACCATTTTATACTTTACTTATTGGAGGTGATGGAAGTGGTTACAAATATGCTCATAAGGATTACACAGACTTAGTAGAAGAACTCAAAAAAATAGCAGTTTCTCACAATATCTCTTGGCTAATTAGTACATCAAGACGCACGCCGAGCTATGTAGCTGAGTTGATTGAAAGCAATATGCCCTTTGATACATGTTTCAGCCTGATCGATTATCACCAACCTCATACCAGCCTTGAAGAAATAATGGGCGCATGCGAGAAAGTTTTCATCACAGAAGACAGCTCATCAATGATTTCTGAAGCCCTCGCCCTTTCAAAGCCCATATATACCCTATCTCCAAACTCAAAAAATATATATGGGGCACATAAAAACCTAATTGAAAGACTGCACAGTGACAACTATATAGAAAGGGTAAAAATTGTAGATTTATCGTCTTACCTTGGGGATTCTTTATCAGACAGTTTTAATTTAGATTACTCACTTCACTCTAAGGCAAGGTACCAAGAAATTATCTCAGCACTTAGCTTGAGTGCGGATGAATAATCTTTGACTGCCGGGGCGAGTATCACAATCACACTATAGACCAAGGCTCGAACAGGTGAGTTACTACCCTTAGGAGCCAGGAAGTCGCCCTTATTATAAAATCCATAGGATTTATAAACTAAATTTATATATAATTATTTATTATGGAATGTGATTGTCTTCTACACTTGAACACCAACTAGCCAACCCAGAGTTATATGACCAGCACCAAAGTCATGTTAAGCTGCTTAAACGCAGCAACCCAAAGAAAGACCAGCCAGAATTGAAAATTTTACTTCTCCCCGGCCTCGATGGAACAGGAGCACTGTTTTCAGACTTGATTAAAGTGCTAACCAAAAGTTGGAATACAGAGATAGTTTCTCTTTCTGAACTACCCGGAGAGACTTACCTTCAACAAGCCCAGTCAATCGCCAAGACTTATCTCAAACAGAGGACCTATATCGTTGCAGAGTCCTATTCAGGCCGAATCGCTTATGAATTATCTCTGTTATTCCCCAGCCAGATTGTCTGGCATAACCTTTATCGCCAGCTTTATATCATCACCTTCGCTGCTATCCAAAGCAGCGGCTTTGGCTCCAACCTTCCTCATCGACAATTCCTTTTCAACCAAGGTTACTCTAAATTTCTTTGGTTTCAATGGTGAGGGAAGTGACGCTCTGATTAATAGGGTCTATAGCTCTCTATTAAAAACCAATAGAAGAAAACTCAAACAAAGGCTTCGTAACATAGCTTCGATTTCCTCACCCACCCATAAACTGGAAATAGCTGCCACCTATATTCGCCCAAACAAAGATCGACTTATAAAAGAAAAGGCTATCACCGAAATATCCAGGATATACGTTAATCTCAAAGTTACTAATATCCCAGGTGGGCACTTTATTGCCCAGGCCAACCCAGAAAAGGTCGCAAAAATGATTGAAAATGCTATGGAAGAGTTGCTATAGCCCTGCAAGATCACTTAACCCGAAGTGATATGGCGAAGAAATCTACAATCAATCCAGTCCTTGAATCTAAACTCAGATCTATTCATTAACTGGCCCACACAATCCCCATATATCCTGGAGTTAAAAGTGAGCAATAGAGAGCATATTTCCTTTCTAGAGCCAATAAAAAATCCGCCCACTTACTCAATGGATAAAGAAAAAAGAAAGTTGCAATTAACCCTGGATGTACAGTATGAAAAGAATAATATTTTTAGCTTTTACAAAATACATAACACGCCAACCTGGACACGAGTATTCTCTTCATCAATTACACAGGAAGCGGGCTTCACCCTTACAGGCCCCACTATTGAAATTAGATCTAATAGCCACCTAACCATCCAAACAAACAATCGACTGCCTCAGGAAGAACCTCCAAATGCTCCCGCCACAATAAACTTTCCCCATGAGTTCAATACCTATAACTTGCATACTCATGGTCTCCACGTCTCTCCGGAATCTCCCGCCGACAATGTGTGTATGAAGATAAAACCAGGGGAGAGTTTTACTTATGAATATGATATCCCCAAGGATCATCCCCCAGGGCTCTATTGGTATCACCCGCATAAACACGGCTCTGTTGCCATACAAGTCGGCAGCGGAATGGCCGGGGCCCTAATTGTCAGAAATGAATTTGATGATGAACTGGAAGCAATGGGAGTCAAGGAACATATTCTTGTCTTCCAAAATATTGCCGTAAACGAGCATGGCAAAGTAGAAGATCAGCATCAAGTCGCAAAATTTCCAGACAGCGAATATTGCATTACAGTTAATGGTCAGTACTGCCCGATCATCCATGCAACAGTTGGTGAGCTTCTTAATCTGCGGTTATTGAATGCCACTACTCGGACCTCAATTGATATCGATTGCCCCTGGTTTGCGCAAATGTATATCTATGGATTCGATGGAAACCCGACTGATGACTATCGCCTGCAAGATGGTGTAAGCCTGGGCCCTGCCAATCGCGCCTCATTATTTTTAAAGATCAGTGAAGCCGCTACACCAGGAGCACATTTTTACGTTTACAACAATGCGATTGAATTCCAGCAAATGCCGCATTATAAGTACCATAATAACAGTCCACTTTTTGTAATAGCTATTGCCCAGGGAGAGGAAATCGGAACTGCTATCTATGCGCCCAGTAAACCGCCGGCCCGCTGTGTACCTCCACCTTTTCCCAGCAGTTTTAAGGTAGACCTACTGAAACCTATCACAGATGACGAGATTACTAATACACGTCGCCTCACACTCCAGGCTAATACCCTTGATGATCCTGACAAATACTTTCGAGGTCTGAATGTAAGTATTGATCATACACCATTCGAGGGATGTGAAGTGGTCAATCATTACGTGGAGCTGGATGCAGTAGAGGAGTGGACCTTAGTAAATGAGAGTGAATTCCCTCACCCAATACATATTCATGTCAACCCATATTATGTTATCGAAGTGGTTGGTGAAGATCCCATGCACCACACACTGAAGCTGCCTTTTTGGTGTGACACTTTTCAAGTGCCTCCCCATGGGCATGTGAAATTCCGTACTCGATTCAAAGATTTTACCGGTAAGTATCCTCTGCACTGCCATTTACTTTACCATGAGGACGGTGGCATGATGCAGCATGTAAGAGTGGTCAAAGATGCCTCTGAAATACCGAAGTAAGTCAATTACCCTCCCCAGCCAGGTAAAATCCAGGACTAAGACAGCCCGATAAAAATCAACACTTACTGGGCGCCACCTTCTGTGGATCATGCAGTTTGGGCGGAGTTGCGTTGCCACAGTGCTTACTTAACCAATCACAAGCATGAATAATATCATCAGCCAGGCCATTGATTGCATTTTGGTTAAGATGAGGGCGGACCACAATTCTCAGGGAATTTACCGACTGTGCATTTGGCGGCATCGAATAGGCAGAAAGTACCCAGCCTCGCTCACGCACCTTATTAGAAATATCATACTCATTAAAATTTTTATATTTCTTATTCAAAGTCATGGAAACAACGGGGATTCTTTGGGTTTTATTCATAATTTCAAAATAGCCACTGGCTACCAAACGCTGGCGAAGCGTCTGTGCATTTTCCAGGGTGTGCTGCATAATATCCCGATAACCTTTATAGCCAAGACGAATAAAATTATAGTACTGGTAGGCAACCGTTGACGCGTTTCGGCTGAAGTTCAATGTCGCTGTAGGCATTTCCCCGCCCAGGTAATTCACATAGAACATCAGGTCTTCATCGAAGACCGCTCTTTCACGAAAAATTATCCAACCTAATCCAGGGGGTACCAAACCAAATTTATGTCCAGAGGCATTAATGGATTTAACTCTCGGCAGACGAAAATCCCACTTATATTCTGGATAGAGGAAAGGGTTTACAAATCCGCCAGAAGCGCCGTCGATATGCATGGGAATATCGTGCCCAGTTCTCGCGTGATACCCATCCAGCCAGTTGTGAATCGCCCTGAATGCATCATCCTCTCCTGTAAAGGTCTGCCCGGCGATGGCGACAACAGCGATGGTATTTTCATCCACCAACTTGTCCAGATGCTCACTGGTAAAACGATAGTGCCCCGGTTTTAATGGCGCTATACGAGGCTCTACATCGAAGTAGCGCATAAATTTTTCCCAGACAATCTGCACATTGGCACCGGTAACCAGGTTAGGCCTGGAGCTATCTTTGCCAGCTTGCTCCCTTTTCTTACGCCAATTCCACTTGTGCGCCAAACCAGCCAACATACAGGCCTCTGACGAGCCTATCGTCGCTGCACCATACGGCTCTACCCCCGCGGGCCCATTCCACAACTCATGCAACCAGCGCACCATACGCGCTTCCATTGCAAACAACTGTGGATACATATCATGATCGATATAGTTCTTTAGATAGTGCTTCTTCGCGACCTCGAAGGCTTCTGATTCAGTAAATGTTGTAACGAACGAAGACAGATTCATAGCGGGCTTTGCATCAGCCCAGGTTTCACTGGTCACTATGGCTTCTGCAGCTTTTGCTGAAATACTCCCCCTGGGGAAGTGTGCTTCAGGGATGTCTTCATTGTATTCATCATAGAATCTGTCAAATGGAGACTGCTCTTTCACTGCCGCCCTCCGGCTCACTGATCAATGTCAGAAAAGGATTGCTGTTGATGACCGCCCTCTCCTCGCCAGGAGGGCTTGTGAAAATAGAAAATCAACAGGGGGACAGTGATCGCCAAAGCAATACCCCCCAAGTTTAATGCCACATAAGTCATCGGACTTTTTATGGTCAATTGTTCCGGCGGGAAAAATGAAACAACCAGGGCAAATGTAACCGAGACCAAACCTATCCCCGCTATAATACAAACCCCTGGCAGCCCGCCAGGGATACGGAAACTTCGCGGCAGGTCCGGCTTCTTAATGCGCAATCGAATAACCGCAGCAAACATCATGATGTACATAATGATGTATAAGCTAATTGCCATTACTGAAATCAGGACAAAAGCTGTAGAGACGTTATCCATCAGGATGTAGATGGACGAGATTGCTGCTACTACCGCAAACTGTGCATAAAGAATATTTTTTTGTACACCCACCCGGTTTTCTCTCTGGAACCATGGTGGCAGCATCCCATCCTGAGCAGTGGCAAGTAACCCTCGACTGGGGCCAGCCAGCCATGCCAGGGCTCCACTTAATGCGCCGTAACCAATCAGCCAGGAAAGTGCCTGTACGGGCCACTGAATCCCAAGTAGTTGCTCGAAAGCTCTCTCGTAGGCCGTAAACAAGCCAGTCTCTACAGAGATCTCCTTGTAGGGCAATATTGCTGCAATTGAGAGTGCCCCAAGAGTAAAAACAAGAATGGAAATAACAGCTGCAATAGCAATTACCGCTGGGTAACCTCGGCGGGTATCACGCAGTTCTGACACGTGAGTGGCCTGCGCCTCCACCCCGGCAAAGGCGAGTAAAATACCACCGAGAAATGCAATCGCCCCCAAACCATTAATATGGGGAAACCAGCGGGGATGCTCAAAGCCATCTCGGCGCACTGCGACTTCGGGGTCCGTCAGCGTCTCCCAGCCGATAGGATTGCCGCTCACTACCCACCACACAGCCAGGATAATCAAAATCACGCAGGGAAATATGATGCCCACCAGGAAACCGAATTGAGCGACCTTTACCAGAAAGCTCGTTCCAGTAAGTGCGATCAGGGTGGCTAGCAAGTAGGCCAGAATACAAAAGCCGCCAATATAGTAAGTGTTATGGGCGATAGTATTGTCGCCCACTGCATAGGCTACCGCCGCTGCGGCAAAGCCCAGTTCAGTGGGATACCAAACAATGCATTCGATCCATTGCAACCAGATCGCGACAAACCCCATCTTCGGTGTGAATGCCTCCCCCACCCAGGTGTAAACACCACCAGTGCGCTCTGAGAAAGCGCTGCCGAGTTCTGCCGAAACCAACCCTGCGGGCACCAAAAACAGCAGAGCCGCGAAGCCGATATAGAAAAACATCGTCAACTCTTCCTGCGCCATCATAGGCAATGTGCGCAGGCTGGTAACAACCGTTGCGGCCGTTAGAATCCCCAGCGCCGCCACAGAAAACATCTTCCTGTTGGCAATATCAGGTGTATTAGTTGTACTGCTCCCGTGTGGTCGCACTGATAGAACTCCCTGGGTTGCAATATTTTTTGCGGCGGTACCAAGAAGCAAAGCCTATCGTTGGCTGCAACGGGAAAGATGAGATAGTTGAGGTGCCGCTGGTAAAGAATAGCCCGCCCTTTTAAGAAAGGGCTCGCTGAAACATAAATCTCATCGCCAGCTGATGCCCTCTCCTCCTCGTCAGGCATAAAAAGTACAACTATCAGAAACGCGGACACCGGTAACTGGAAGTCAGCCTGGAACTCCATGCTTGGTATAGAGATCAAAGCGACCGGATTTCCCCTCCAAAGAGAAGTTGGGTTTCTTATCTGCCAGATAGGGGGCAAGCTTTGGGCGTTTTACAACTGTCCGGTAATAACAGGCGGCAAAGGCGGGAGCCAGTAGGCTATCGGCATCCTCATCAGCTCCCACCAAATGGTGAAAAGCAACCATTTCCTTTTTAACCTTGGCAGCCTTTCCCCGCGCAGGAAACATCGGGTCCAAATAGACAACGGGAATGGATTCTTCCGGCTGCTGAACTAACCACTTCGAAGCGGCTATACAAGAATCTACCAGGCTTAATCGCTCTGAAATCGCAGCCAATTCAGCATCGCCCATAGATGCTTGCCTAAGCCGACGTACTCCATCCTGGAGCAGCTGGAAAACAACCGGATTGCGCTCCAACATTTGTACCTCACACCCCAGCGCTGCCAAGACAAAGGCATCTCTTCCCAATCCGGCAGTAGCATCGAGGACTTTGGGGTGGAAGCCCGAGCGAAGCCCCACAGCTTTCGCTACAGGTTGGGTTTTACCGCCACCATATTTGCGGCGATGGGCAAGTGTTCCGGCAACAAAATCCACCCATACAGGCCCCGCAGCTTTGCGCCCAGTCGCACACAGCTGCAACTGCTCCCCGAAGCACAGCACTTGTGGAAAATCGATTACATCAGCGGGAGGGATAGCTCCGAGGAGGGGGCAATCTAACTGAGCGGAAAGTTCTTCCGCAGCGGGAATATATTCTGGCGCCGCAGCGACAATGGCCAACGATGGACTCACCTGCCCTCCAGGTAACAGTGAAAAAGGGAGGCGATGCTAACCCGGTTTTTCCAACCATTCCAGAGCCTGTGCGGACTCCCCCACGGGAAAAGGGCGCACCTCAGCACTGATAAAGTGGCAGGCGAGACTGGGCATAAAACGAAGAATGGGGCTATCAGAGATTACGGCAATTCGCCGAATGTGCCGCTGGTGATCCCGAATAAAACGGAAATGAGAGATCATTGCAACAAGGCTCTCCCAACCAACGAAATCTGTCGCATTTACCAGTAAGCCTACAATTCTCCCCTGCTTTCTGATGATAGGATCAATTTGTGCGGCCAATAGCTGGAAATCCTCAGCGGTAAGCTTTCCAACAGGACTAACCTCCAGTATTCGATCTTCCTGATGCCAAACATATCCAATCATATTTTCAGAATGAGGTAAGGCCGCACTCCTGTGCGACCCTGGCTTTCTCTTGATCCGGTGTAACTGGGTCATCACTGCTGATCGTTATTGTTCTCCATACCCTCATCAGTACCCGTATCAGATCCCGCCTCATCGGATGAGGAGTTCATGTCGTTATTCATGCCCTCCTGAGCCTCCTTAGAAGCGTCTTCAGCAGCTTCATCGGCCTGCTGGTCAGTTCCGTTCATCGAACCGTTGTCGTTTCCTGGCATGGTGGCAGAGTCGTTACTATCCGTACCCATGTTGTTACCCGAGCCCATATTGTCTGACCCGGACATGGTGGAATCAGATGAGTCCCCGGTATCAGTAGATCCGGGAGCGGCCGGATCGGTCTGATCTGAGTCCTGAGGCATCTGATTATTGGGGTTACCCATACCATCGGGGGGATTGGAGTTGTCTGACGGAGCCATTGAGTCACTACCGCTACCCCCACTTGAGGGAGTAGAGGAATCCCTCATCTGCTCACTTTTCTGCTCCATGGAGTTGTAGGCTTCCCTCGCCTTATGCTCGCCGCTACGGGACATAAAGTAACCGATGATCAGTAGCAAAATGATCAGGGGAATTAGTAACTTCTTCATATCTGGACCTCTCGACCCCAGGCAAATTCAAAAGAAGACATTCATCATAAAACGGAGCCGGTTACTAAGATCTGGTCGGTATGCGTTTTCGATGACAATCCCAAACCCTGACACTCCAGCCTGTTTACAACGGTGCGCGGTCGATTGAGACGCAGCGTCAGTAAAAGAAGGTCGCGCCAATACTGATAAGAATAACCCTCCTTTGGGGTTCTTCAAGGAAGAGAGCCTTTTCACAGCAGTTTCGATTGCTGTAAAGAAAGAAGCGGTTAAAACTGAAAGTTCTAATGGAGCTTCAGAAGAGCAATCCCTAGCCCTGCTTAACAAACTTACTGAGCTGGGCGAGTATCGCGGAAGCATCTGACTCAGCAATAACGGCTTCGCAGCTTCTCAGGTGCAACCTTCCGTAGCTATCCAAATTGGCAAAAATCAGATAATTTTCACCTTGCTCCAGTTTTCTATCACAAGACTCAAATCCCAGGCGGAAAGTAATCTCCCCCCCCATGGGCCCCTTCCATACCTGGCTGGGAACGGCGGAGTAGACATATCCTGAGACCGCTGTAACCCCATCTTCAGAAAGGGCACTATCTACATCACGGTGGACATCAATCACCTCAACTTGCGCCACAATCTCAGCCTGAGCAAAACGAAGCTCCAAGTGCGCAGTGGCTGATGCAGCCATGTCCTCAGCTGCGTATACCCAGCCACTCAAAAGAAGAGAAAAAACATAAATCGTTATTCGGGGAAATATTTCACAGGGGAATTTTTGCGCCACAACTCTCTCCTTACTTGTATCCTTGCCGAAGTAGACATAGCACAAGCAGCGAAGATCGGCTTACTCTTTTTATTAAATCCTGTGCAGAAACCAGTAGTTGGGTAGATTTGGCAGGTCATTTAGAACGGTATCCATATTGCTGATTTAAGCCCCTGCAGGAATCCGCCTTATGTAGCTGTGATTCTGAGACACTTTTCGACACGGGCTAGCCAATTGGCAGCCCTGGCAACTCGAAAACCTATCGATCAAAGACTGCTATAGCTTAAGCGGTAAATTTTATGGGCGAAATCATCGGAAATTAACACACTGCCATCTGGCATCTCCAGGAATGCAACGGGACGACCATAGGTAATTTCATCCTGCATAAAGCCAGTAATCAGCGGTTTGTAATCAGTAATCTCACCACTTTCAACAGTTGCCAACATCACCCGATAACCAGATTTTTTACTCCGGTTCCAGGAACCATGTTCGGCAACCAAAAGATTCTGTTGATAGCCCTTAGGGAATTGTTCACCGCGATAAAAGTGAATTCCTAGAGGCGCCACATGGGCATCTAGATTTAATACCGGCCTGGAATAGTCAGTGGCTTTCTTGCCCTGACCAAATTCCGGATCTGCAATATCGTCACCGTGAAAATAGGGGTAGCCAAAATGCTCTCCTGAAAAGCTTACCTTGTTGATTTCACAGGGCGGGATATCATCACCCATCATGTCCCGACCATTGTCTGAAAACCATAATTCATTAGTTTGCGGATGGAAATCAAAACCAACGGAGTTTCTCACTCCATTAGCAATCACTTTTGTTTTTTTAGTTAGCAAATCCAGAGAGAATATTTTTGAGTAATTTTCGTTGGCATCACAGATATTACAGGGCGCGCCGACAGGCACTATCAGCTGTCCCTCACTATCAAAACGTAAAAACTTCCAACCATGATGCCTGTCCGTTGGAAACTGATCGTAAATAACCTCTGACTTCGGTTTATCAAGGTTTTTGTCAATTTGAGGAAAACGAATGATCTTATTGACATCAGCCACATATAGATCGCCATCTTTGTAAGCGATACCTGTCGGCGCCTTTAAACCATCCATCAATAGCCAACGTTGATCAGCTATACCATCATTATCCGTATCTTTGAATGCATAGACCTTCTTCGCACTGAAAGAACCTGAAAATACTGTACCCGACTCAGAGCGCGCCAATTGACGAGCTGTCTCAACATCTTCCGCAAAGTAGCTGAGCTTAAAGCCCTCGGGTACCTTGAGGTAATCAAGAGCTATCTCAGCATTTGCAGAAGATGCAAATAATAAACCGGCCAAAAGTATGTATTTCATATTTATATTCTTGCAAAATATAAATATTAACTAAAAGTAAAGATATTGATCAACTCAGACGTCTAGATTCAATTGAGCATTCAGCTCTAACACTGAAAATCCCCCTTCCCACCTGGAAGATAACCGAAAAAGTATCTGAATCAAGCGTTTTTAAGCGAATTGTTTGCGGTATTTACTTGGAAGAATACCCTTCTGCCGAAGAAATGCCCTTCTCATTTGCTCCTGAGATGAAAAGCCGCACTGAGTTGCCACTACATCCTGACTAATCCCTGCCTCCAAGATTAACTGACAGGCTTTCTCAACTCTAACCTGCTCTAAATATCGAGCCGGAGTTACACCTATCTCACTTGTGAAGCAACGAGAAAAGTTTCGGGGGCTCATTGCTTGCTTTTTAGCCAAAAAGTCAACGCTGAGAGACTTCTCTAAATTTAGATTTATCCATTCCAACAACGGAGAAAACCTATTGTTTTTTAATTGCGCCTGCAAATAGCTACTGTACTGACTCTGATCACCATCACGCTTCAGATACAAAATCATTTCTCGAGCAACTAAAAGTGCCAGCTTTCGACCAAAGTCCTCCTCAACCATAGCTAAGGCCAAGTCTATCCCTGCACTTCTCCCTACTGAACTGTAGATTTTCTTATCTTTCACAAAAATTGCTTTTTCATCTACTTCAATATTTTCATATTTTTTTAGATCACCAATGTATTTTTCATGAGTTGTAGCCCTATGTCCTGATAAAATTCCAGCCTCGGCAAGTACCAATGTACCACTTCCGCTTACCCCGATTCTCTCAACTTCTTTTGCCTTAGCTTTCAACCAATCAAGAAACTGACTGTCATCTGTTAAATCAAGGCAACTTTTCGCGGTACCACCACCAACCAAAAGTGTATGGATCGAATCCGCCTCGTAGAAACACTTATCTGGATGCACTTTCAGGCCCGCAGTGACTTGTCTGGGCTCTTTGCTAGCAGCCAAAAATTCAATGTTATATAGCTGATTTTCGCCATACCCAAAATCGGCCATTTGTTTATTAGCAAACGAAAACACCTCAGCTGGGCCTGCGATATCCAGGCATTGGGCACCAGAACAAATAACGATCGATATCGTTCTCTTTTTACTTGCTTTGAGACCCAGGTATGGTGATGGGATACTACTTTTCACGGCAAACACCTACAACTAACTTGTCAATCCTGAAGGATTCTTTATGTTTTCTCGCAAATCTAACTTGGCGCAAAAAGGCAAAATAACTCATTGGAATTAAGTGACTTTGCATTAGGATGTACCAACCACTCATATTCTGTAAAGTGATATTATTATTACTTTAAGGAATAACGAGTCACCTAAAATTTGGGACCTTTTAACTGACTAAATTTCATCCCACTTGTATCTACAAGCCGCACCAGTAAAATTTACAACCTTAAATGGTACCAACGAACCATTAATTATCTCGCTCAAACACCAATAAACATTATTTTCCACCCAGGAAAATCTGACACTTTTTGCTTGTAAACCAGCAGGTAATTGAAGGTCACTTTTCGATACATCTAAATTAAGCACTAATTAGAGACCTGCAGTACTGCCTCAACCCGTCTACATTACCCAATAAAATCAACCTGAAAGAGGCAAATAATCAACCCCAACAAATAACAAGAAATAATTCCAAGCTATAAATTTTAAAAGAACAAATAGACTTGAAATTTATACATTTAAGTCTGCATTTCATAAAATATTCCATCAAGTGTGAAACAATTTTCCCATCTAAAAATATTAACCAAGGCCGCCATACTACCGCTTAAACCATAAACTATTTACTTAACGATCAATTCAACAATTAAGTGTAGCCACTACATCTACCAGTATATTAAGTGAACACCCTGCCTTCACTGGAGCTATTAAAATTCTAAAGCCTCCTCTTAAGGGAAGAGTCAAGGTTTTATTTAAGTTAAGTACTCATTGAGTAGGCTTTTCAGAATCTCCTTTTAGCCAACACCTCCTACAAGAACCACCTATAACCCTTATAAAATTACCATCTAAACTTAGGGAAAGAGCCTTTCCATCCTCTCGATAATTTCTTCAAGTGAAATACTGAAAACGACATCAACGTAAATCTCACGAAACATTTAAGCAATGAAGATTGACAATCATCATTGCCCTACATCTTAGAACTTATCTTTTTCAACCAAAAGGACAAGCTTCCTGCAACATTTCACCTTATGGTCTCTAAAACTCAGTCAAGTTCACAACTACAATTATTATATTTCTTCAGCATCCATGGCAGTTGCTCACCGGGGTAAAAACATGAACAATAATACTCAGATAAATACCTAACCAACTCACTGTACCGAATTAAATATCGGGCAAGATAGACATGAACATCTACCCAGCCTCACCTAAAATCCGCAAAAAATATTTATAAGAAAATACTATTTATGAGCAAACTCGATTGACATCAGGAAAGCAGTAAACCTTTAACGGCCAACCTAACTCTACTCACCGCACTCATAAAAATATCCAGCGCACCCCCAGCCGCAAAAACAATATATATTTTTGACTCGCATCACTTTAATTAACACTATCGTACCAACCACCTTAATGGACAAAATATAAAGTACATATCCAAAAACCGAAAAAACCACGAAGATATTATTAGTGCCAGGCCAACCCCAGACAACTTAATTTTAGGACTTTCCTGCTTACTTGACTGCCAACACGCTAAAAATCATGAAGGAAGTAAAATCAGAATATAGGTAGTACTGCACACCCAAGCAAAAAACAGATATTATTTTTCACACATAAAAAACATGATTAGCAAATTATTTTTTAATACACATTCTGGCATTTCGATTTTTTTGACTGTCGGGCAGGATGAGATTTCAAAGAATAACTGACCACCCTCGATTGACCCACAAAACATTCTCTGAAAATTTAATGGAATAAAAATAGTGGTAAGCTTTGGATTAGCTAGATTTACTTGAAAACAGAGCAACATGAAAGACTAACAATAAGCTCTGAGTTGAAAGAAGTGGCTTAGGTGGCAACCGAAAAAACACCGTAAAAGGGTTCTAAAGATGGCAATGGGGTAAATGAGAGAATTCTTTCTCAATACGTTATCGATCGGGCAACTTGAGATTAAATTCGAGAGCTCTTTGTCAGGAAAAACAAATAGCTTACTCAGACAGGCATTAATCAAGAAAAATTAATAAATTAAACAGAATAATATTGGGAATTAGTGAAGCGGTATAGTGCTCAAGTCGATCAACTTGAGCACCAATGACAAAACGACTAAAGGTAGAAAATACCTGACCTAATCGTTATAACGGCAGCAGTTCCAACTCAACCCGGCGATTTGCCTGGCGCCCAGCTTCAGAGTCATTACTGGCAATAGGATAACGCTCACCGTAACCTACTGCTTGGACACGACCTGAAGAGACGCCCTGACCGCTGAAGAAACTGGCTACAGAATTAGCGCGCTGCTCACTCAGGCTCTGGTTGTAAACATCTGAGCCCGTGCTATCGGTATGGCCGCTTACCCGAATGGCCGTCTTGTCAAATTCTTGCAGGACAATAGTGACCGATTCCAGGGTGTCATAGAAATCTGTGCGAATATCTGCACGGTTAGTGCCGAAAGTAATATTGCCAGGCATAATCAAGCGAATATTGTCTCCTTCACGCTCGACACGCACACCAGTGCCTTCTAATCGCTGACGCAGCAGCATTTCCTGGCGATCCATATAGTAACCAATACCACCACCGATCGCCGCGCCACCCAGGGCTCCTGTCAGGGCACCTTTTCCGCGGTCTTTTTTACTGGCAGTAGCGACACCTACGATCGCTCCAGTCACAGCTCCAATTCCAGCCCCCTTGGCTGCATTACTGGTTTTACTTTCACCTGTATATGGGTCCAATGTGGAACAACCGACCATTGAACCCATTGCCAGGGCTGCTACCCAATATTTCATTATTGGCTCTCCTAACGCATTTTTAAGTAACGGGCATTCAGCTGCACAAGATCCTGCGCAATCTCAATATTGTTCAACACGCTAACTGACTGGCGGCTGAACCAACCCAATGAATTTTTCCTTAGATTAAGGCGAATTGATTGTCAGTTCTACTGACTAGTCCCCATTAAGTACCGACCGCTCATAAATGAGTACCAATAGTGGGCAGAGCATCGAGCAAGAAGCATTCAACCCCCGGTCTTCCACAACTTCTGTGGATAAAACTGTGCATTAATCAGCGGTGCTCCACGCCAGGCGGCGTGAGCCCTCGCCTGCAGCGTTTTGCACATTTTTTAAACTCTTCAGTTTTCTTTGTAAAAACAACAAGTTATAAATTTGCCAAGACAGCATACAGCGGTGGATATCTCTTCCATTAAGACCAATTTTTACCATCCAGGAATGTGGAAAAGTTTGTCAATAGCCCTGCCCCACTTTGAAGTGATTTTTTTAGACGCTTTTGTTTTTAAAGCGTCATCCAAGAGGCAGCAAATACCACTTAACCTGTCATTTAGAGACAAAATCTATTTGTACGCCAAGCCTGTGGACATCTCTAAAAACTCCACTGAAAACCATTATTAGCTGGAGTCCGACTAGTAGTGCGGTGGCTTTTCATCCAGCAGCTTGCCCCCTCCCTGCATTTCAAAGGCAATGGTGCGATACTTTTCTCCCAGCTCACGCATGTGAGCGAGCAAAGAGCGGATATCCGTATCCTGGCGAGCGATCACATCGTTCAACTGGCTTATAGTGTCCTCCTGGAAAGCCAAGCGGCTCTCCAGCTCATCAATCCGCTCAACCAAGGCCTGTATTTCTTCAGTCATTACAACAACCCATAAAGAACATCGACCAGGCCCACCGCTCGGCGATCCATAAAGAGGCTCTGCCCCAAACGAGTAGTGACATAACCCAGGCCCAACCCTTTTTCCGGATCAGCAAAGCCGACACTACCGCCAGCTCCCGGGTGCCCAAACCCATGGTTACCACCAAAGCGCAGGTCAGCAGCAGTACTGCTGCGAATAAACCCGCAGCCAAAGCTTACCTCCGCCTGCAATACTTTATCGCGACCATGACTCTGCTCCTTTGCCGCCTCATCTATCAACGGCCTGGGTAAAATAGTCGGCTCGTCACAAGAGAGTTCACCGTAAACCGCAGCCAGATCTCTTGCACTAAAATGACCATTGGCTGCGGGAATCAGGGCACCGCGCCACTCGGGGCTATTGGTACCCATCATCAAACTCATCGGATTACTAAATGCCATAGCAACCGGCCCTTTGCGATCTTCTTTTATGGCTCGTCCAATTGCATTTTCACGCAGTTCCGGCAATGGCTGTTTCAGCGGGCTGACATCGGCAATTCTCTGCGAGCGATGACCGTTCGCACCGAAGCCTCCATCAAGGTTGAGGGGTTTGGCTAACAATTCCCGATAAAGTTCCAACAGCGGTTTTTCAGCGACCCGCTCAATCAATCCACCCAGGCTCCAGCCATATAGAAATGGTGCGTATCCCTGAGCACTGCCGGGGGCCCACCAGGGCTCTGTACCAGCAACCTGATCACAGGCCGCCTGCCAATCGTAAATCAAACTGTCTTTTACCCGCTCCCGAAAAGCGACGAGACCACTGCGATGGCACAACAATTGGCGCGCGGTGACAGCCGATTTGCCCGGGGCAAATTCTGGCCAGTAAGCCGCTACCGGACGATCCAGATCCAGCTTCCCCGCCGCAACCTGCTGCATCGCCAACACCGCAAGGATGCCTTTGGAAGAGGAGAAAACATTGGCCAGTGTGTCTTCGGTAAATGGCCTCTCCGCTCCCCGGTCTGCACTTCCTGCCCACAGGGAACAGATTAATTCTCCATGCTGGCGCACGGCAAAAGCCGCTCCTGTATCACCACACTCGCGAAAATTTCTGGCAAAAGCATCGTAAAGAGCCTCAAGACCAGGGGCACAAAAGCCGTATATTTCCATGTATTTACGTCCAGATAATTCGGGTAACTCTGCTGCAAGCCCGCAAGGGTAGTTTCTTCCACTCTGCGGTGCAAATCGGTACTATGGCGCGCTCATAGCGAGGGACAAATATGACTCAGGAAAGCGCAATTCAAGATCAGATCCAGGGTAACCATTGCTTCGGTTGTGGCCCAGACAATGACCAGGGCCTGCGTATTAAAAGCTACTGGACCGAGAAGGATCAAACCCGCTGCGAGTTCCTTCCCAGCTCCCATCACAATGCTGGACCTGCACAATATTTAAACGGTGGAATCATCGCTACGGTTATCGACTGCCATACCGTATGCACAGCCATCGCCGATGGTTACCTGCAAGCCGGACGAGCTGTCGGCACTGGTGACAAGATCTGGTATGCCACCGGCAAACTGGATATTAGCTATCTGGCACCGGCTGCCATCGATAAACCGGTCATTCTCGAAGCAACTATTGTTCAGCGCTCCGCCAAGAAAACCGTTCTGCACTGCAATCTCACCAGCAATAGACGCCTCTGCGCCAAGGCAGAAGTCATAGCAGTCCGCGTCCCGGATGAGTGGTAAAACCATAAGCTGATAAGTGGCTGCCGGCCCTGTTTTGGCCGACAGTGACAAAATGTGAATATCTTACAGCGTTTCGCTCTCTTCCATATCCTCCAGGCGATGGCCGCAGAATTTGCAGTATTCCGCATCTGGGTCATGGGCACTACGGCTGCAGTTATCACAGCGCTGTTGTACTCGCTCCCGATGCATTTCTCCAGCCAACTCCGCCGTTAGAATACCGGTAGGCACTGCAATAATTGAGTAACCAATCAGCATGGTCATTGCAGCAATGCCCTGCCCCAAAGGAGTTTGCGGAGAGATATCGCCATAACCAACAGTTGTAATAGTCACAATGGCCCAATACACACTGGTGGGAATACTGGTGAACCCATGGCCCGGCCCCTCCACAACAAACATCAAGGAGCCAAAAATAATGCACATAACCAAAACACTGGAGTAAAACACCAGAATTTTACGCCGGGCCAGCCCTAGGGCCCGCAGCAATACATTGGCATCACGCAAGTAGCGCACCAATTTCAGGATTCGGAAAATCCGCAATACCCGCAACAGGCGAATCACCAACAGGTAAGTGGCTCCGGTATAGAGAAGGGCCAGGTAGCTGGGGAGAATTGCGAGAAGGTCCACAATCCCATAGAAACTGAAGATATATTTGCGCCGATTCACCGTGCAATATATCCGAGCGATGTATTCAATGGTAAAGAGACCAGTAAATACCCATTCCAGGCCGATGAGTAAGTGCTCATAGCGGTCGCGCACCGTACCTATGGAGGTCAGGAGCACCAAACCCACGCTGATCAGGATCGCCCAGATCAAAAAAACATCAAAATTTCGCCCTGCCCGGGTCTCGGTTCCGAAAATTACCTCATTAAGCAGTTTTCGACGTCCTGCCAACGCCATCTATCACCTCAACTACGCTGCTGTTTTATATTGCGGCAAAATTCTAACCTCTCAAGCACCGGAGGTCGCCCATTTTCAACATCGCCTGCAGTGACTTTGACATCCTGCCCACCTCGGGCACAATCGCCAGGAATTTCCAGCAAATACCAACGGAGTAACCCCAACCATGGCCAAGGAGAATCGTCTCGTTTATTCAACTGATCGCGGTCGCATTAAAGAAGAGCCCAAGGCTGAGAAGCGCCGCGATGGAGACGGCATAGTTAGAATCCAGAGAGAGACCAAGGGTCGCAAAGGGAAAGGAGTAACTTGCGTACGAGGATTGCCAGGCACCGACAGCGAACTCAAGCTTCTGCTGGCAGAACTCAAGAAGCGCTGCGGTTGCGGTGGCGCCCTCAAAGAGGGGGTGATTGAAATCCAGGGCGACAAACGCACAGAGATCAAAGCATTCCTGGAGTCACGCAATCACACGGTAAAATTGGCTGGCGGTTAACCGACCTTGAGCAGTCGCAGTGGGTTTAACTGCAACTGCTTTTCCCTCTCCAGACACTGCCTTACCAGCGTAGCAAGCTGGATCTGATAGTGTTCCAGTATCGCAGCACGGATCTGTTTGCAACGCGACTCCAATACCTGCAGTACATCCAGGGCCTCCTGATGCCCTTGAGGCAGTTTCTTAGGTGACTCCCGTTGAGCCTTCAAGTCCAGAGCTGCAGCCAGCCCCTGCTCTTTCAACAGCTCTGAACCCTGCACTGCAGCCACTATGGCATCTATCTCCCGCACCGATAGCGCCATATATTTCTGCACCAGCTCTCTTTCATTCAACTCGGGGGATAAATGCCGAGAAAACATTGCAAATGAATGGCTGTAACCGGCGAGCCGATCCAAATGGGGTGCCAAGTTATCGTAAGCTGCCAAATGACGAAGCTGATTCCTGGCCACCTGGCGTTGATCGGCCGGCATAGTCACAAGTGCCAGGCACAGCCGCTGGTAGAAAACACCATAAATCTGTTGCAGCTGCTTGTGAGACTCCTCCAGTTCAGTGCGCTTAACCGCGATCCGCTCTTGTGCAGCGGCAAGACTGGAGCCCTGTAAACAAAAGTCATCCGCAGTTATACGGACTTTACCGCGTATCAGGGCCGCACCCAGCTGCATAGCAAAAACCCTGATCTGCAGGTCCTCCCGGCGCCCGCGTAAATCACGCAGTTCCACCAGTTTACTGCGCAGCCAGTCAATGGTGCCCTGCAGGTCCATCGCCTGCATTTCCGTAGAGGCGGGCCTACGCAATGGCATCATAGTCAGGGGGACCAAACGATTGAAATACTCTTCAAGCACCTCCGCAGATTCCTCTGACTCCTTACTCGAACTGAGTAAAAGCCGATTTTCAACCATCTCGCAGTCCTGGCCAGCAACCTCTGCTGTCACAGCGATCGCAAGGCCGGCAAAGTCTACAAACATTGATTGCAGGGGCACCGCAGACCTGATCTGGCCGGGAAAGCCCCGTTCAATTAACTCAACCACGCATTCACTATCGATAGCTTGCTGAATATCCCAGGGATCTCTCGCTTGTGCCATAGCGGCATCAACCGCATCGCAAGTATCAGCATCCAGATTCTCCTGCACCCAGCGCACCGCTTCGGGAGTATTCACACAGCTACGGCCCATAGCTTGGGCCTCGCGGTTAATCTCTGTTACCAGGAGGTCTGCATGTACCAGTTTGTGCCACTTCCTGGCAAAGTCAGCCAAAGCATTGCTACCTATTATCTGCGCTGCGACACTATCAGCCCCCTGCTGAAGAAACACGGCACTGCCAGCTGTCAGGCGGCAATGCAGCGCCTCCAGGCGCTGCAGGAGAGGAAGAAAAATATAGCCCCCGGTCACAAGCATACGGTGAAAAGGTTTTACCAAAATTCCAGGAGTGTTATTCGGGCTGACCGCGCTGCGCTCATTTTCAAAGGCCCACTGCATCAACTCCAATCGTTGCATTGCACCGTAAGTTAACCAACCTAGAGTACCCAGCAAACGACCGCGATAAACGGCGAGCCCCCTGCCCACGAGCGCCAGAACCTCTCTACCTTCCATGGAGGCAACACTTGCAAGTCCCAGTGTAAGTGGTAGACGTTGCTGAAGAACCTGAAAAAAACTCGGTTGTGACACAATTTGGGAGTCCGCACTGACAAAGACCTGGCTGATCTTCGGCAAGCCTAATTTATCGGCCATTAACTCGATTAATTGAAGGGCCTGTTTGCCATCAGCAGGCAATAGCTGGCGTGGTCCCGATTGATCTCGCAAGCGAGGGGAAAAGCAGAAAAATGGCCAGGCCAATAACAAGCCAATAAACAAAGCGAGAAGCACCGATATCAGGCTCAACGTCACCACTACTCCGGTCAACTCCCCCTGCCAGGCAGCCAGGGGAATTTGCCATAGGGCATAACCACTAAAAAATACACAGGCGGATAGGATCGACAAGAATACTGACGGAACAATTGTGGCCTTAACCACTCCCCACAGGGCCTTTCCCTGACTGGTGACAGTATCGGTTTGTAAACGGCTGGCTTCAGATAAAATCTGTTCAACTGAACTGGGTGAGCCTTGCGGCTGCACAGCTGGTTGGTCAGTGACTGTAGTGGGTGAAGTTGAAACCCGAGCTTGACCCACTCCAGGGGATTCCTGGCCTGCAGCCACAAAAGGGTCTGTGCCGGCTCGCGGTTTTTCTGAAGCCGAGGCAGCACTCACTTGCGCCTTACGCCGCTGAGCAACTTTTATTTTTGCAATCAACTCGCGGTTATCAAAGCGTCCCGCCGGGCAAACCTCTACCCGCAGACCAATTTTCTGCAAACTGGTGCGAAACTCCAACGCCTGGTCAGAAACCAGCTGATCCTTAATCACCCAGCCTTTTAGTAGCAGCCTGCGCGCCTGGGGCTCCGAGATGGAGAACAATTTAGCCACATCCCGGATAACCGGACCCGGTTCTTTGGCGTGAAGTGTCCTTCCAGTGGATACCACCTGGTATAAATCCTGGCCCGCCATCTCCCTCTCCTGTCACCAAGTGACGCAAAATGTCACATTCATTACGTCTTGCGCGGAGAGTAAAAGATTCAGAGAAAATCAGTTGCGCACCAGTTCTCACCAAGCCAGTTCAAAAACAAAAATGGCAGGAAAGAAGGCAAAGTTCACAGTTTTTCTGGCACGCTTTGCCAATTTAGGAAGAATTCAGGGAGTGAATATTGTTAAAACACGCGCCGCCAGATCAGGAATGGACAGCCCCTTATCTCTCGGCCTGAACCAACTGTATGTGTGGCTCAATGCACCGACCAGTAAACGCCTTACCAGAGCGGGATCACCACCAGGACACTCGGCGGCCTCAATAGCGTCCAGCCATATCTGCTCATATTCTTCCCGCAAGCGTAAAACCTCCTGCTGGCTCTCTTCGGATAGGCTCCTCCATTCCACCACCAGGATAGAAAAACCCGGTACTGCCAATCCATGAATAGCCTCTAATTCGCACTGAATACAGGCCTGAAGCCTCTCTTGTGGTGTTCGACTCTGTTCCGCTGCGGTTCGCATTCGCGCACCGGCAAATATCGTCACCTCCCGCATTACTTCACAGAGAATCTGCTCCTTACTGGAGAAATGATGAAAAATACTTCCAGATAAAATACCCACTTCCGCAGCGAGATCCCGCACTGTCGTGCGGGCAAACCCTTTTTGCTCAAACAACCGCGCTGCAGCATTCAGCAAACGTCCACGGGCAGATTCAGGATCTGTTAGCACTCCCTCTGCCACCAAAGCACCTACCAGCTGCTGTGGCGATAACTCTTCGGGAACCTCCACGAAATCCTGCCCACTTTCAATCACGAACCACTCCCCGTATTGATCAATTTGAGTCAAACATCTTAACGGCCTTGAGAATTTTTAATCAAATAGGCGCCAAGTATTGAACACCAAGCGCTTGCTTGGTAGCGTTAAGCCATTCTGCGTTTTCCCACACGCAGGCGCAAGCGCCGACAAGAACAATAAAAACTGAATAAGCCGTAAGGCCGTAAAAAAGGAAACTTTCATGCGCTATCAAAGCCAGCTGCGCTCCGGCAGCTTTAGCGAGCAAACCTATATCGTCACCGGCGGCGGCAGCGGTATTGGACGCTGCATCGCCCACGAACTGGCCAGCCTTGGCGCCCATGTAGTATTGATCGGGCGCAAACTGGACAAGCTGGAAAGGGTTGCCGGCGAGATCAACAACGATGCTGGCGAGTGCAGCTTATTCAGCCTGGACATTCGCGATGAAGAAGGAGTGCAGGAGACAGTGGGGCAAATAGTCCAGGCCCGGGGCCAAATTCACGGATTAGTGAACAATGCCGGTGGCCAGTTCCCCTCACCCCTTGAGCAGATCAACACAAAAGGGTTCGATGCTGTTGTACGCAGTAACCTGCTCGGTGGCTTTTTAATGTCCCGAGAAGTTTTTGTTCAATCTATGAAACAGCACGGCGGCAGTATCGTAAATATCACCGCAGATAACGCCGGCGGCATGCCAATGATGGGACATTCCGGTGCCGCTCGAGCAGGCATGGAAAATATTACCGAAACCTCCGCCTTAGAGTGGGCGCCTTTTGGGGTTCGAGTTAACGCCGTGGCGCCAGGCTATATTCTCTCCAGCGGCTTTGATACTTACGATCCCAAATTCCTGCGCGAGCTACTACCGGGCTTCCGAGACAGTATTCCCCTCTACCGATTGGGAGAAGAAGCGGAAGTTAGTGGGGCCGTGTGCTTCCTACTTTCCGATGCCGCCAGCTATATCACCGGACAAACGCTGCGTATCGATGGTGGCTCGAGCCTCAAACATCACTCTCCCCTTTGGCAGCCACAGGCGGCCAGTAACTCTAAACGCTTCAACGGATTCCATCGAAAACGCCGGCCGCAGGTAGTGGAAGAATTGGAAGCGGAGGGCAAGCTCTAATGCAGCCGATTGATTCCCAGCTCGACAACCGCTCGGCAGAGTTCAATGACAACCAAGCTGCCATGCTGGAACAGATCAACCAGTTTCGTGAAGCTGAGCAACGCCCGGTTCAAGCTGAAAAAAGTAAGGCGTCCCGTTATCGTGATCGGGGCTGGCTGCTGCCAAGGGAGCGCCTTAATTTATTGCTCGACCCCGGCGCACCTTTTGTTGAGCTGTGCTCCCTTGCCGGCTATAAACTTTTTGACGACCAGGATGGTACCGGTGCGGGTGGCGGAGCCATTTGTGGCATTGGCCAGGTCAGCGGACAACGTTGCATGGTTCGGGTAGATAACTATGCCGTAAAAGGTGGCACCATCTCACCAGCCGGGATGGATAAAGCCCTGCGAATGCAGAGGATCGCTCTGGAGAATCATTTGCCGATTGTCGCCCTGGCACAAAGTGGTGGTGCCAACCTGATGTATGCCAGCGACACTTTCGCTCCCGGTGGACGCGGATTTGCTAACCAGGCTCGAATGTCCGCTGCCGGTATTCCGCAAGTAACCGTGGTACATGGCGGCGCTACTGCTGGCGGTGCTTACCAGCCAGGCCTGTCAGATTATGTGGTCATGGTACGCGGGCAAACCGGTATGTATCTGGCTGGGCCGCCGCTACTGAAAGCAGCCACCGGTGAAATTGCCGATGCGGAAAGCCTCGGTGGAGCGGAAATGCACTGTACCGAATCCGGCAGTGGCGATTACTTAGCTGAGAACGACGCCGATGGTATCCGCATAGCAAGGGAAATTATTGCCACCCTACCCTCACCCATTAAAAGCTCAGTACAAAAAGACTACCGAGACCCATTGCATCCTATCGACGACCTGCTCGGCCTGATTCCAGCAGACAGTAAAAAGCCCTACGACGTACGCGAAATTCTCGCTCGTGTAGCCGACGGCTCTGCCATGTTGGATTTCAAGCCGGAATTCGATCGACAAACCGTATGTGGCCATATTCGTATTGAAGGCTTTCCTGTAGGAATTATTGGGAATAACGGCCCGATCACCCCCAAGGGGGCCAACAAGGCCGCGCAGTTTATTCAGTTGTGCGAACAGAGTGGCACTCCACTGCTGTTTTTACATAACACCACCGGCTTTATGGTGGGTACCGAAGTGGAGCGCAACGGCATCATCAAGCACGGGGCCAAAATGATTCAGGCCGTGGCCAATGCCAGCGTACCAAAACTCAGTATTGTCGTGGGCGGTTCCTATGGGGCCGGCAACTACGCCATGTGCGGTCGCGGATTCGATCCCCGCTTTATTTTTGCCTGGCCCAATTCCCGCACCGCAGTTATGGGAGCAGCCCAGGCCGGCAAGGTAATGCGCATCGTCACACAACAAAAAATGCAACGCAGTGGCAATGTGGATGAGACGGTATTGGACAAATTGGAAAATGACACCAGCGCATTTATGCATGGCAATTCCGATGCTCTCGCCTGCAGTGCACGCCTCTGGGATGACGGCATTATCGATCCCCGCGATACACGCAAACTTTTAGGCATGTTGCTAGAAATTTGCAATGAGGCCGAGCAGAGAAAACTCAATAAAAATACCTTTGGCGTAGCTAGGTTCTAATGAAAAACCGGGGCAACAAGGAAGTGCGGTTGCTCATTAACACAATCACCGGGTTCACACTTCAAGGCAGGGAAAACAATAATGATATTTAGCGATCAACACCGGGAACTGCAGCGCACTGTACAAAACTTTGTACAGCAGGAAATCAATCCCAATGTGGCGGAATGGGAAAAGGCCGGCCGCTTTCCTATCCACGAAATTTTCCAACAACTGGCCAACCTGGGCCTGCTGGGCATCAGCAAGTCCACGGACTTCGGTGGTCTGGGCCTCGACTTCAGTTACGAAACCGTTTTCCTGGAAGAGCTGGGCAGCGCCCACTGTGGCGGCGTACCCCTGTCAATTTCAGTGCAAACCTCCATGTGCACCCCGGCTCTGGCTAATTTTGGCAGCCAGGATTTGAAAGAGCAGTTCCTGATTCCCGCTGTGAGTGGCGAGATGATCGGTGCAATTGCCGTTTCCGAACCCGGCGCCGGTTCCGATGTTGCTTCGATTAAAACCACTGCCAAGAGCGATGGCGACGACTATGTGATTAACGGCAGCAAGATGTGGATCACCAACGCCCCCTGCGCCGATTTTTTCTGCACCCTGGTCAATACCAGTGAGGGCAAAGCTCACAACAACAAATCCCTGGTCATTATTCCGGCGAAAACGCCTGGTGTACGCATCGGCGAAAAACTCGACAAATTAGGTATGCGCTCATCGGAAACCGCTCCCATCTTTTTTGACAATGTACGGGTGCCCAAACATTTCCGTATCGGCGATGAAGGTGCCGGATTCCTATTGCAGATGCTTCAGTTCCAGGAAGAACGCCTCGCCGGCGCCGCGCTGAACTTAAAAGGCCTGGAGCACTGTGTAACCAGCACCATCGACTATGTGCGCGAACGCCATGCCTTTAAAGCACCATTGATCGACAATCAAACTATCCACTTTGCCCTCGCAGAAATGCAGACCGAAGTGGAATGCCTGCGCTCTCTAACCTGGCGCGCGGTGGAAGCCTATGTAGCCGGTGAAGATGTCACTACCCTCGCCTCTATGGCCAAGCTCAAGGCTGGTCGCCTGTCCCGCTCTATTCCCGATCAGTGCCTGCAGTTCTGGGGTGGCATGGGCTATATCGAGGAAACTGTAATCAACCGCGCTTACCGGGATAGCCGTCTCACCGCTATCGGCGGCGGCGCAGATGAAGTAATGCTCGGCATTATCTGTAAGTTGATGGGCATACTGCCCGGCAAGCGTAAACCCAACGCATAAGGTCAGGCTATGCAGACAATTATTAATGAGACCATCGGCATCGCCTGCCATCTCACCCTAAACCGGCCACAACAGCGCAACGCCATCAGTTTGCAAATGGTGGATGAGCTTCTGCAAAAGCTCGCAGAAGCAGAAGAAGATCCGCAGGTGCGAGCGTTGGTACTGCGGGGTGCAGAACACAACTTCTGCGCCGGTGGCGATATTGCCGATATGCTCAATGCGCAACAGGGCGCGAGCGATGGAAATAGTGATGTATTTTTTCACCTAAACCGTCGTTTCGGTGAATTGATGGAACGATTTAATCGCACTCCTTTAATAGTCATTGCCGTATTGGAAGGTGCCGTAATGGGCGGTGGTTTTGGGCTCGCTTGCAGTGCCGATATTGCCATTGCCGATCGCAGTTGCCGCTTTGCCCTTCCGGAAACCCGCCTGGGTTTACCGCCTGCACAAATTGCTCCCTTTGTCGTGGCACGGGTCGGCCTCTCCCAGGCCCGGCGCCTGGCCCTCAGCGGAGCAAAAGTCAATGCACAGCAGGCCTTGGAAATTGGGTTAATCCACCAGTTGCTCGATAATTCCGAAGCCCTCGAAGGCGCGCTGCTGGAACACCTGGGCGCTATCAATGCCTGCGCTCCCGGCGCCCTGGCAACGACCAAGCAGATCTTGCTGGATGCTGCACGGGTGAGCGATGAGACTGCCCTCGGCCAACTGCTCGACGGCGCTGCGCAACAGTTTTCCCGTGCAATTCAAGGCCATGAAGGGCGCGAAGGCGCCCGTGCATTTCTGGAAAAACGATCACCGGAGTGGCAGTACTGATGTCGACAACAGAGACCCTGTTAATCGCCAATCGAGGCGAGATCGCACTGCGAATTATGCGAACTGCTCGGGCGGAAGGCTATCGCACAGTCGCCGTCTACAGCGAAGCGGACTGCGATGCACTTCACGCACAGACTGCCGATATCGCCGTAGCCATTGGCGGGCAGACTTCGGCGGGGTCCTATCTGGATATCCAAAAAATTCTCGCCGCAGCTAAAAAATCCGGAGCCACTGCCGTCCACCCTGGCTACGGCTTTCTCGCTGAGAATGCGGAATTTGCCAGCGCTTGCGAAGAGAATGGACTGAGTTTTGTTGGCCCGAGTGCCGAAGTCATAGAATTGATGGGCAACAAACGCAAAGCCAAGGAGTTTGTTGCCGCTGCCGGCGTACCCTGTATTCCCGGCTTCCAGGGTGCCCAGGACGACGACACCCTGGTCGCCGAGGCGCGGCGCATTGGCTTCCCGTTAATGATCAAAGCTGCCGCAGGCGGTGGTGGGCGCGGCATGCGCCTGGCTCACGGAGACAACGAGCTGGCCTCCCAGTTGCGCGCCGCCCGCAGTGAATCCATGAGTGCATTCGGCAGCGACGAGTTAATTCTGGAAAAGGCACTGGTCAACGCTCGCCATATCGAAATCCAGGTATTTGCGGATCGTCATGGCAACTGTATTCACCTGGGGGAGCGGGATTGCTCCGTACAGCGACGCCATCAAAAAGTGGTCGAAGAGTGCCCTTCCCCAGCGGTCGACACCCAGCTGCGGGAAAGAATGGGGCAAGCCGCAGTCGACGCCGCGCGAGCCTGCGGTTATCTAGGCGCGGGCACCGTAGAGTTTCTACTCTGCCCCAACGGCGAATTCTATTTCCTGGAAATGAACACCCGGTTGCAAGTAGAGCACCCGGTAACAGAAATGGTAACCGGTTTTGACCTGGTAGCTTGGCAACTGGCAGTAGCACGCGGCGAAGCCCTATGCGTTTCCCAGCAGCAAGTCTCCCAGCAGGGGCACGCCATTGAAGTCCGCCTGTATGCCGAAGACCCGGAACAACAATTCCTGCCCCAGGCCGGAAAAGTACTCCACTGGGTAGCGCCAAAGGGGCAAGGAATCCGTATCGACCACGCTTTGAAAAATGGTTGCGAAATTACGCCATTTTACGACCCCATGCTCGGCAAATTAATTGCTTGGGGGCAGGATCGAGAAAAAGCTCGGCGCAAGCTAACTCAGGCCCTGACCCGGCTGGAATTTATCGGCCCCAAAAACAATATCCATTTCCTGCAGAAGATCCTGGCCGAATCACAGTTTATCGCTGGCGATGCCGATACCAGCTTTCTCGACCAAAACAGCACGCTGACATCCGCAGAACCAGTTCCAGCAGTAATCGCAGCCCAAGCCACATTACTTAATCACTTGCACCAAGCCAACCCTCAGGATCGGCGTAGCGGCCGCAGTGATTGGCGCAGTGGTGACAACAGCGTGCCGATCAACTACCGACTGGAAATTGCAGGACAAACCCTAAACTGTGAGCTGCTGGCGTTAGTAGATAATTCTTATCAAATCTCAGTAGGCGACCAGCAGTTCCTGATTCAGTGGGTCCATTTTGAGAAATCACAAAAAGAAACTGGAGTTTATAGCGCTGAACTTCTGCTGGATGGCGTTAGCCAAAAGAGACTGTTTCTAGCCAACCAAAGCAATCTGCACCTCCTGTTAGACGGCAGGCAATTTCATTTTGTCGATATCACCCACGCCCCCGCCAAATCGAGCCTTAACGAAGGCAGTGGCCGCATCACGGCTCCTATGGACGGTTGCCTGGTGCAGGTATTGGTTGAGCCCAATCAAAGAGTTCAGCGGGGAGACACTATCGCCTTAATGGAAGCCATGAAAATGGAGCACGCCCTGCGCGCAGACCGCGACGGTACCGTAATTAAACTGGGCGCCTGTGAAGGAGACCAGGTACGCGGTGGCCAGCTGTTAGTTCAGATCGAAGCCGCTCCCACGGAAACCGCCAAAATCCCCAGCGACGCTACTTCCTAAAGGAGATCAGCATGTACGATATTGATGCCTCCCGTATGGCAAGCCCCTTCTATGACGAAGGCCATAAGGAATGGCGCACCCAGTTGCGCCGCTTTGTCGACCGCGAGATTACTCCCTACATTACTGAATGGGACGAAGACGGCCAGCTACCCGCCGAGCTTTGGAAAAAAGCCGCAGAAGTTGGCCTTCTGCAGATGAGTTATCCGGAAAACTACGGCGGCATCGAAACCGATGTCTTCCATATGATTGTTGCCGCAGAGGAGTTAGCCCGCCCCGGCGCTGGTGGCCTCTACGCCAGCCTAATGGTCCACGGCATTGCCCTACCCCCATTACTGCACTATGGCAGTGAGGCCCTAAAAGATCAGGTTATTCCCTCGGTATTACGTGGCGAAAAGCATATTTCCCTGGCTGTTACCGAGCCAGGCGCAGGCTCCGATGTAGCCAACCTCCAGTGCCGCGCAGAGCTTGATGGGAGTGACTATATCGTTACCGGCGAAAAGACCTATATCACCGGCGGTATGCGCGCTAACTGGTTTACTACTGCCGTGCGCACAGGCGAGGAAGGCTTCGGCGGTATCTCCCTGCTCTTAATCCCTGCGGATACCAAAGGTGTTAGCCGGCAGCTCCTCGATAAAAAGCAGGGCTGGTGGTGTTCTGATACGGCCAGTATCTTTTTTGATCAGGTGCGCATCCCCGCGAGTAATCTAATTGGCGGTGAGAACCAAGGTTTCTTGCCCATAGTGCACAACTTCAATCGCGAGCGCCTGGGCATTGCCGCTTCCTGTGTAGAATTCAGCCGGGTCTGCTTGCAGGATGCCATTGAGTGGGCCCAGGAGCGCCAAACTTTCGGAAAGCGTCTCGCCAATCACCAGGTGATTCGACACAAATTTGCCCAGATGCTTCAACGCATCAATGCCACCCAAGCCTATCTGGACCTCTGTGCCTGGGCAGAGCAACAACATCAGCTCAAAGTAGCGGATATCGCACTACTCAAAGTCCAAGCCACAGAAACCCTTGAGTTCTGCGCTCGGGAGGCTATGCAGGTGTTGGGCGGCGCAGGCTATATGCGCGGCAGCCGTGTTGAGCGTATATATCGTGAAGTGCGAGTGAATGCGATTGGTGGCGGATCTGAAGAAATTATGCGGGATCTAGCGTCCAGGCAAATGGGGATTTAGTAAGTGTAAGGCCCCCTGAAAACATTCATATTAATAATTACGATGCTTTATTTGGGGTAGTTACTTTGACTCAGGCAGCAGCAACTTCTTAAGAGAACAATTAACTACCCACTTTATAACCATTTTAACAACTACCAGAGGAATAAAAATATAGAGATAGCGAAGAGAATTGTGTGATATTTAGAAAATTCATCCCAAAAATTCACTTTCCCAAAGAGTATTTCTGCATAAGGATCACCAAAGATCCAATCCGGCCTCTCCCCTCGAGCCAACCTGTTACATACAGCATGAAAGGCATAAGAGGAAGAGCCCCTCGGCTTGAAAAACAAAGCCATCGGACTTCCATCCCTAAGCCATTTCTCATGGTGCCTCTCAAATTGGTACTTAATCAGATCAGATAACTTTAAGTGGCTGATTAAAATCGTAACTGGGAAGGAAAAAACCACTATAGTAAAAAAATTAAACATAGCCCAATTCGGGAACCCAACTTATATAGCGCTGACACTTAGTCAAAATTAATTGGCTCCCAACTGTGTAGCTCAGGCTCGCAATAACACGAGCCCGAGATCAGACTTAAACGCAGCTACCCTTGCTTCTTATCCTGAATGAAATCCCTTACCTGCTCGTTTAGTACGGCCATAGGAACATTGCCATTTCTCAGAATGATTTCATGGAAGTCCTTAATATCGAAGTCTTCACCAAGTTCATTTTGCATCAGTTCTCGCAAGGCGAAAATCTCGAGGGCACCCGAATCATAAGAGGTAAGCTGCGCAGGCATAACCGCCATTCGGTCCATCAGAGTCCTCGGGCCTTTAGCAAATGAAGCTCCAGAATCCTGCAAAAACTCCGCAACTTTTTCATCACTCCAACCGAATACATGCATTGCGGTGTCCGCTACCATACCTCGCGCAGGCCATGCTCTCCTTAGGATCTTGGTTGACCCATACTGATACATTCCCGCTTCTTCCGCTAAATGTTCAGAGTACCTGCCCCAACCTTCAGCAAAAGCAGAGTTAGACAAAGCATCTTCTATTTTGTGAAACTTTTCTTGCTCTTGTACGAGAGCAATTTGCATATGATGGCCCGGGTACCCTTCGTGGATAGTAACCTTCTCTGCAGAAGCGTAAGACTCATCCTTGTAAGTTGTCGGATCATATCCAAATCTCGCCTTGCGCTCCTTGGTGCCCGGAATATAGTGTGCACTGCGACCTGAGCCCTGCTCATGCTCAGGGATAGCTTTTACTTCCATTTCGATCAAAGGCATTTCATGGAAGAAGTCAACGGTTAAATCTCTAGACTTATCTACCAGGCGCTCATAAAACTGATGCATTTCATCAGCGCTTTTAAATTTCTGAGTTTTATCCTCACTGGCCTTTGCAACCGACTCAGAATAGGAATCTACCTGGTAAAGCTCCTTACCTAAACGAACCACTTCACTCTTGTTAGCATTTACAGTGCTTAAGCCAAGTTCGAAAACTTCTTCAGGTGTTTTCTGCAATGTCGTATAAGAACGATACTGAGCCATATAACATTCACGGCCATTAGGAATCGCATGTATGCCAAGCTCGGCTCTGGCTTCAGGTAAATAGGCAGATTCTAGAAAATTCTTGTAATTCTCCATTGAGGGGATAACGTGATCTGAAAGCACCTGTTTAAATGCAGCTTCAAACTCAGGGTCCCCAGCTTTCTTCGCTAACCCCAAGAACGGATGCTCATCAATGGGTACTTGGGTCAAGCCATCAACTTGCTGAATGACTCGCTTAACCACACTCTGAGGTGCGGAGTAACCTTGCTCTAACCCCCGGCGGAGATTGGCTATTTCTTGCTCATAGTAACGAGCCGCATCAAGCCAACGCTCAATCGCATCCGCCCTTTCTTGGGCTGTTTCAACCGGCTGAACCTCGGTCAAAAAGCCAAGTATGATATGAGGGCCAAACATATGATCAACAGACCAGAGTTCAGTCTTACAGACCCTTAGGCCAGCATTGGACTCTAATCGCTCTTTCAGTTTGAAGTAGAATACCTTCTCTTGATCACTTTTGAGACCATTAAGATCTATCTCTGCCAATTTATTGAGTATTCTGTCCTCAGATGCCGCCAGAGAGGCAGCGTTGCTGGGGGAGTTACTTAAAAAAAGGTTATGTCTGTCCAGCTTTATATCTGAGAAGTAAGCGTACGGCTGGAAGTTTTCTAAATAAACTTCAGCATATTGATCCGCTAGATCATGGAGTAGCGCCGAGTTGTCAATAACTTCCCTACCGGCCACATCAGTTTGGTTATCGGTAACTGAGCATCCCATTAAGACCGATGAAACTACCAATACACCTAAACCCGCTCTTTTTACATTAATCATTCTTATAAGACCGCAACATAAAACTCACTAAAAAGGTTTCTATAAAGAAAACTTCAATTTCCTGTTTTACAGTAGGCACTGTAAAAAAGTGAGTTTCAACACCCCAAATGCGGAATATCGGCGAAGCGAGAGTATTTATAGATAAGCCTCAAAGATAAGGCATGAGACCCTTTTAATTAGTAGGGCTATTGGCAAGGCAACCAGGCCTCGTTTAGACCACCAATAACGGATGTAGTGGAAGGGTGCAACGATGAAGCAGAAGCCCACATAATAAAGGTGAGCTTCTTAATTAATAGAACTTCTTCACAACATCTACGAATGTTACTTCACTTTTATTAAGGCACTAACTGATAGCTATTACCTAAGTCGTCCTGTAATACCTCAGCTATACCATTAATGGCTGAGACCTCTAATGGCTCGCTTAGAACACGGCTACTAAACGTCCACCCCTCTGGTAAATTGAGGCGATCGCCTAGATCTTTCAAATCATCTATTTGGAGATCATCCACTTCAATGCGACTAAATGACTGCATGACATATTTTTGCCCGTTAATATCAATCAACTCATACACACGCCTGCCCTCATAAAACAACCAGGTATTACTTCTTAGTACCTGGCCTGGAATATAAGAAACATTTTCTCCCAAGTCAGCACTATAGGTCATGCTAGTTAATAAACGCATTTCCAAATCGCCGAAAAATCGGTATTCATCATCTGGACTAGGTAAAATAATATCGCCACCTAGAATTTCATCCACTACAAAAAAACGCGGCCCATTAGGTGTTACGAAAAGCGCATCGTACTCTATTTCTATATCACTAAAATTAATAGAATCCCACTGATCCTGTGGACAAAAATTAACCCCCGGCGTGCCCCAAATTTCTGTTGATAGCTCTGATCCATCTAGATACGAGAGTAAAATTTCACAATAGCGGTAATTAAAGAGTGGACCACCGGCCTGTAAGGGCTCTTCAACGACTGTAGTCCGTAGAAAGTTTAAATAATGTATTGCCAATTCTTCACCTACATCATCTTGGATAAAATGAGCAGCAAGAAAGCGCTTATGGTCATTACCATCCGAGCCAGGTACATGCTCAATCCATTTTTGCTGCGTCTCCACGCTCCCTAAGTTGATATCAAACTCACCGGCATTAAACATGAAAGGATTATGGAAGGCTCCAAGTGTTTTCCAGGCAGGAAAGTTTTGCATTTCAATAGCTACCATCATCGAAGGGAAAGCTCGAATTGCCGCTTTGTACTCGAAACTTGGATAAGGGGCATTGTAGGCAGTTACCTCTTCTTCACTCAGCTGGATTGTGGTCAATGTTTGTACCACATCACCGGCTAATAGTTCTGGAACACTAGCAGCATAGTTTATCCACTGCTGAAATCCCTCCACTCTGTCAGTCGACTTTGAAGCAAAGAACGTTGCCGCATCACCCAATGAGTCATTTATTTCAAAATCCGGGTACACATATGGATTCCCACCTACTGGAATCACTGGAAGGTCCCCATTAGCGACCACTATTCGAGCAATAGTTTGCGGCATATCACCCGCAATACGAAGCCCGATAAGGCTGCCCCAGTCCTGAATAAACAGGTTAATATCAGTTAATTGCAATTCACTGATAAACATCTTGGTCCAAATTACATGTTGTTCGAATTGATGTACTGTTACATCTATTGGCTTGTCCGACTTACCCATACCAATATTATCTGGTGCGATTACACGGTAGCCAGCATCAGCTAGAATGGGGATCATTTTTCGATACAAATATGACCAACTAGGTTGCCCATGCAATAGCAATATAACTTCACCATCATCAGGCCCTACATCTACATAGTGCATACGTAATCCATCAATTTCCTGGTAATTCGGCTCGAACTCATAATTGGGTAGGGAGTCAAAACAAGCATCAGGTGTTACGATATATTCTAATCCAGTTGCTGTAGCCAGTATTGTGTTATCAGATAATTTACAAGCATCGCTATTAGGCCCTGAATCAGTTGTCGTTTCTCCCCCCGTCCCTGTATCGCTTCCACCTCCAGAGTCATCTGAATCACACGCAGTTAGTAGAATCAAAAATAGAAATAAAAATATTAAGCGATTAATGGAATCCTTAGAATAAGTATTTTTCGATATAGAAGAAATTGAGCAATCGACCATGTTAAACCTCCTTGTAAAGTCAATAAAAAAACAGCCTTTCGATGGTGACGGCTATTCTTATCACTTCTTAGACATGGTCCGTGAGCAAGAGTGTTTAGATGGTGTAAATATCCGTACGGGTGGTGTTCTTAGTCAAATCAGCTTACATAAAAAAAGTGTATTTACGCCGGCTTCCAACAGGAAGTCCAACCTTGGACTAAGAACACCGTCAACTGATTCCTGTCAGCTACCTCTATACTTATACAGCGCTTGGAACCCAGAAGTGAAATATGAAAATTCCATATACTCAAACATATCTAAATCTGGCAGTAAAATGTCGAAGGACTTGTGGCTCATACTCAAAAGTTAAACCTCGTAGCTCACTGGCTCGCGCTTGAAGCTCGATAATTGCATCAGCAACATAGTCCATATGATCATTTGTGTAGACCCTTCGCGGGATAGTGAGGCGCATCAACTCCAGATCAGCTTTCTTTTGCTCACCGGATTCCGGATCGCGCCCTAACAATAAAGAACCAATCTCTACCGCCCGAATTCCAGCTTCAAGGTAAAGAGCATTAGTCAATACCTGTGCTGGAAATTGATCCGCCGGAATATGGGGAAGAATTTTTGCAGCATCAACAAATACCGCATGACCACCGGTTGGATATTGAATAGGCACATTAGCGCTTCTTAAGCGCTCGCCTAAATATTTCACTTGTCCGATGCGATAATGTAAGTAATTCTCATCGACAGCTTCATACAGCCCTCTGGCCAAAGCTTCCATGTCACGCCCAGCCATTCCCCCATACGTCACGAATCCTTCCATTGGGACACAACGGGTTTGTACGGCCTGAAACAATTGTTCACTATCACGGATACAGCAGAGGCCACCGATATTTACCATTGGGTCCTTCTTTGCTGACATAGTCAACATATCGCCATATTGATACATTTCTCGAATTATTTCCAGAATTGACTTATCTTGGTAGCCCTCTTCCCTTTGCTTTATAAAATATGCATTTTCACTATAGCGAGCTGAATCAATTACTACCGGAATATCATACTTGGTAGCAATTTCATAAACCGCCTGCATATTTTTCATCGATACAGGTTGGCCACCGGAGCTGTTGCAGGTTACTGTAGTAACAATCGCACAGACATTATGACTTCCATGCTCTTCAATCGTGTCGACCAGTCGCTGTAAATCAAAGTTACCTTTCCAATCATATGCTGTGGTGGTATTAAAAGCCCGTTCGTCAACCACATTTATTGCTTTCCCACCATTTAGCTCAATATGGCCAGCAGTGGTATCAAAATGGTAGTTTGAAATAAAAACCGGCTCAGTTCCTCCGCGTACCCTGCGCATGCGCTCAATCAATGCTGGAAACAAAATTTGCTCAGCGCCACGCCCCTGATGTGTAGGGACGATAAAATCATAACCAAAGAAGTGCTTAACTGCCTTGCACAGATTGTAGTAGTTTCGACTACCCGCATAAGACTCATCACCGAGCATCAAACCAGCCCACTGGTTATCGCTCATGGCACCAGTTCCTGAATCTGTCAACAAATCAATGTAAACATCATCACTGCGTAACAAAAAAGGGTTTAACCCTGCCTCATTGAGGGCTACCTTCCGATCTTCATAGGTAGTCATTTTAATCGGTTCAACCATCTTTATACGGAAAGGCTCGGGAATACGTTTCATTATAATTATCCTTAAAAAACGACAATGTTATAGGTGACAACAATTCGATCGCTATAACTAGAAGACACTCATATAATATAATATTTGTGTAGCATCTTCTTTTAACTCAAGTAGATTTAGAAATTCTATATAATTATTATCCTTACAAAACCTCAATATTGAAACACAACACAATACCTTTAACAAGATTGATATGCTAAATTAAAAAATTATAGATCAACGATGTTATTTATATACTCCATAAAAAATAAAGCTCACAAAATAGCCATTATTAACTATTAGCAATAACGGAGCCCCTGATATCACTAATGATTACTAGCGTAGAGTATCGAAAATACCGTTTCGATAGAGTGACCTAGTAGAAGGTAAAAGGAGAAGTAAGAGTTAATTTTCAGGCTCTCAAATATTAATATTACAATGTGAAATTAAAAGGAAGATATAACATTGAGAAAAAATCAATATTACATCTTCCACTATTCTATATATTTGTTAGTTACCTGCTAGCTTTGAAAGGTAAAACTCATAAGCACGATGTGCAATCTGGCGCCCGATCGCCTGACCTGCCGGCACTGAAGGCTCAAAGTGTACCCCTCCCCATACGCGACTATTACCACAATCTTCCTCAAATGAGGTCCAAGTAGGGAAATACAAATTCAAGTCAGTTTGGGGGGTTATACCTGGCTCAATTTGAGAGCTTCCTGCAAGCGCAGTTACCAAATATCCTAATGTATCCCCTTGAGGTAAAAATAAGCGGCTTGTCTCTGCATGTGCTGCACAAAAGCTTGCAGATGCAGAAGGATATTCTGGATGGTCAGCTACGGGAAGATAGCTGGTCCATTGAGTAGCAGGTAAATCATTCACCGTTCCCTTCCCTACTCCACCCCAAGCGGTAACAGGCTCATCCTTATAAATATATCTAACAGCGGAAAACGGTCTAACTGAATTGTGACGACGTTTTTCCTTCCAAATGGTAATAGCGGTATCAAAAGCAGCCATATTAGTAAGAAAATCATAGTGAATGAAATCCATCAGCGATAGGCCCTGAGATTCGGATGCAAAAACCGCGGCAAAGCCCAAGCTGAATATCTTCATATCAAACAGCTCTGCTTTCATCTTTTGCTCGTCGGTCAAGTTAGCTGACGTAGCTAATACATCATTTACCTGAGATACATAACTTGGATAGTTCCAAATTTTAGATTTCAGGGGAACTGGTGAAGTAAACTCTTCCGGAGATTCATAGCTATATGGCGTTGTCAAAGCGATTTGAGGAGTAACAAACTGCTGAACACGGAACACCCCTGGACGGTCCATCAAAACTGCTGGCTGCCACTTCGAAGGAAATCGCAGCTTGTAAGCAGAGTTGGCTGGTTTGAAATCAGTGTAATCAGCATAAGGTAAGCGATGATAAAGCTGATTACCTTCATTACCCAACTGATTCATACCATCATTAGCGCGTCCTTCCAGTACTTTTCTACCAGCGTAGTTTCCTATACCAATCGGCGTAGTGGTATCCTCAGATAAGTTCCCAGGATCGAGCCCTAGCTCAATTAGCATATCATCCCATTCTGAAACCAAATGAGGAAATAGACCACTTAGTACTTTGTGGGACGCATAGGAGAGTGCAATATTCAACTCAGTGTTATCTGTCGGTTCAGTCAACCGAGCGATATCAGAGTAAACACCTTTCGCTGTCGGATGATAAGGTGCTGCTGCATCAAACCAAGAATTGGTGATAAGTGTCGTAAACCGAAGCACCAATGTTGCGTCATTAGCCGCTGGCGACACTTCGAAAATCGCACAGGCCGCAGCGGGAATTACATTTTGTACAGCGGCATTACATGTTGCCAGCTCTTCAGAACTACACTTTGGAGGCAATGAAACATCTGTTAGCTGCGGACAACTAATAGCTTGCGCCTGCCAACTCGCTGAAACAAGCAATATCCCAGCAATACTCTTTAGAGCATTTTTATACATTATATTTTTTAACATTGGTTTTTCCTTATTATTACATTTATGTGATCAACGTATTAACCTCTCCACTGAGCACTTTCTGATGATAAATAGCTGATAATTCTTTAGACACTGATTGCTCTATATCCCTCCGTATTCTCATTAGAAATGACCATATTTTTCGCTCTTTATAGAGTCATGCCCTTTGTTCCGATATAATCTGCAGGTCAAAGTTAGGAGACTCTAGATAATCTACAAAATTTACTTGAAATTACATCTTAAAAATTTTCTATACCCAAAGGATATATCTTCTCAGGATCACAAAATTAATCAAATTTTTCCAGCTACCCGCTATAGAAATTTAATTTTATGTTTTCATAAGCTTTTAAGATCACAAGAAAATTGATGGAAATTTAGTCAAAATTAATCGTATTTAAAAGGTTGCAATTGGGAATATTAGAATATCCACAATGCAGTAAATATACCATTCACTTGCAAGATAATTTATTTATATTGGGATTGAAAAAAATCCACAACACCATTTAGATCAACTTGCATAGCAGTTCTCAAATTTTATTTCTTAAAATCCTTTTTTATAAATAATCAGATTAGAACTAATCATCAACACCTTCCATATTCCACATGTAATCTCACTCATTCACCGGGTAAAGTTATAAGATAATGTCAAGTGACAAAGTAATCTCAGGCTATTACCAAATATTAATCGATCAGGCATATAGATTTCCTATATTATTTCTGGGAGCCAACATCAAATTATCCATAATTCAAAGCGATCGACTCCTCATCTATACAAGGGAGGTATATTTACAGAGATATAGCCTTTATCATACTTCAGCGTTCAATACAGAAAAAACCGAAAACACAAACTATTAAACATCCTATTAGATATACGAGTTCATTTGAGATAACTTTAATTTTTTTTGTTAATGGTGGCAGGATTATGAGTACCATTTGAATCTTTTTAAAAACACATACCACTAAAATCGGTGTTATCGCCTACCATGATTAAAAAGCTGAGGACAGTGCGTGGCTGCCTTTTTTAGAAACTCAACCTCTTGAAGAGCTTCATGCAGCTCTTTCTTGAGGATGCTGTGTTCACACTGCCACTGAATCTCACGGCTAGAGGTGATGCCTTTGGAGTAAGCAAATAAAATGATCTTCAGAAGAATCGCGGGATCATAAGCTGAGCGGCCACCACCATCATTTTGATACTTATCATTAAAGGCAGATAGATCTATGTGATCATTGATCAGATGGTGGAGAGTAAACTCAAAAGTTTGAGGCTGTAACTGCTCTTCGAAGTTAATTACAACCATGGCATCTTGGTTGTAATCATAGTGCTTAAAGTTGGGCATGTTGAGGATCTCAATAACGAGATCCCATTTTATCAAAAAATACTATCTTTTAAGAGTTTTTCTACAGCCTGAACGCCAATAGCAGCGGGCGGCGTTAGCCGTCCGATGCCTAGCCTTGTTAGCAGCTTTAGTATACTCAGTGTTCATGAATTTAAATAACCTTGTAAACGTGAGACTAAAGCCGGAATTGCTTTTGGATGGACAATATACTCACCGATAGGCATAAGTTTCCAATATTGCCCTTCATTGCCAAATTTTATTGATTCAACTTCATTTGGGGTGCCCTGAATTACAAAGAAGAACGAGTACCCGTTACCAAACTGACTTTCGACTTTTTTCTTATATATAAATCTTGTTGATGGAATTCTGAGAGAAAACTCTTCATCTAACTCCCTTAAAGCACATTCCTCTGGTGATTCATTGCCTTCTCTTCCTCCGCCGGGAAAATCCCAAAGCCCTGGAAAGGGAATACTTGGAAAATCATCTCTTTTATAGACAAGCAGCTTATCTTCAATGATATATGCGACCTTACTTCCTGAGAAATCCTCTTCCATCAATCCTTTCCGATATTGCCTGCTAACATTTATATAGTAATCATTCTGATCACTATTATCCTGATTACTATCTTGGAATCAATCTAACGAAAAAACACACAAAACCCAAGGAAAATCAGCATGTTATCCACCCTTTAGAACCATTGTGCCAAATGGAAAAACGATCACTTTGACTACTATCCCCATTTTATACGGTCTCCCTAATTCATTGAAATACAACAGGTTTTCAACCATTCCAGCTCTTAGCCAGAAATAACGGTCAAACTGATCGAAAATCTTGATGACTCCCAGTAAAATGTTCATTAAACTGTTAATGCATACAGTATCCGGACTGTAAAAATGGACGATATCCTTATTCCGCTACCCCAGCGACCATCCCGCTTTATGGACCGTTTTAGGGCGTTTATACGGTCTCGCTATTTGGCATACAAAACAGAAAAGACATACTGCTTTTGGGTGAAGGACTTTATACGTTTTCATGGGATGCAACATCCGTATTAGAGCACCTTAGCGGTCCAAATAAGCTTGCTGCTTCATTAATGTATGGTTCAGGCCTTAGAATTATGGAGGCTGTGCGGCTTAGGATACAGGACATTGATTTTAGTAATCAATGCTTGATTGTACGGGAGTCCAAGGGTGAGAAGTGGCGAAGAACACTACTGCCTCGGTCTCAGATTAAGCCTCTCAAGGTGCAAATAGCACATGCGCTTTCTCTACATCAGCAGGATTTGGCAGAGGGCTATGGGTATGTCTATTTGCCTTTCGCTCTGGCGAAAAAGTACCCACAAGCAGCGACGAGTGCTGCTTGGCAGTACGTATTCCCCGCTCGATTTCGATCGCAAGACCCTCGCAGCGATATGATGCGACGGCATCATATTGGTGAGCAGCAAGTTAGGCGGGCCGTTGCCGTGGCCGTTTCGGCCCTCAATATTCGTAAGAAGGCGAGTTGCCATACATTTCGCCATTCGTTTGCCACCAACCTTCTGCGGGCTGGTACTGATATACGCAATATTCAAGAGCTACTCGGCCACAACGATATCAGTACAACCATGATTTACACCCATGTTATAGGCGTACATGAGCGCGGTGTTACCAGCCCTCTTGACTGATTTCGGTCCCCTGGCAGCTAAGCCTTTGAGTGGTAACTGGCTTTGGGCCAAGTTTTGTTGATTTCATCTGCCTGAAGCTCTGCGTTAAAGTGTTCCCAGGTAATGCCATTAATGTCAGATCTGCGGCAATTATATTGTTAATTACTACCACTCGCCCCAGCTTCCAGCTGCTTCTGTACCTTATCCAAATTAAAAGATCCGGGTACCTGGCTGGGTGGATATTCTTTCATAGTTTGCAAAAATTTTGATGCGAGTTGCTGCATGGGAACCAGGACAAAAGCCCTGTCTATAAACCAGTCGTTATAGGTATTCGAGTTGTGTTGGGCTTTTTCGAAAGGATCTTGCCTCAAATTGAACAATAGTGGCACTCGTAATTCAGTAAAGGGCTCTCGCCAGACTTCAAAACCCCGCCCGCGATTTTCCAGGAAAATAGCTTTCCAGGGTTCGTAGCGCATAGCTACAATTTGGCCGTCATCATTTACGTAGATAAATTCTTTTCTTGGAGATAGTTTTGCTTTGCCGGTGAAGTAATCCATCATGTTGTAGCCATCAACATAATTTCTGTACTCGCGCCCATTGAGCTCGACCCCTTCCTTGAGCTGCTCCTTGATATTCGGGTTCCCCCCGGCCGCAGCGAGAGTCGGCAGCCAGTCCTCATGGGAGACAATACCTGTCAAGGTAGTACCCGCTGGAAATTTGCCCGGCCAGCGTACAAAGGCTGGCACCCTATAAGCTCCTTCCCAATTGGAATTTTTCTCACTGCGAAATGGCGTAGTTGCAGCATCTGGCCAGGTATTGAAGTGGGGGCCGTTGTCTGTGGAATAAAACACGATGGTATTGTCGGTGATATCCAGGCGATCGAGCACACTTAGCAGCTTTCCTACCAGGATGTCATGCTCAACCATGCCATCCATATACTCATTGCTGTTGGGGCCCGCAAGGTTTGTGTGCTCCTCTCTGACATGGGTGCGAAAGTGCATCCGGGTGGCGTTCCACCAGACAAAGAATGGGGTCTTAGCCGCGTGTGCGCGTTCGATAAAGTCGATAGCTGCCGCTAGGGTTTCATCATCGATGGTTTCCATCCGTTTCTTGGTGAGGGGGCCGGTATCTTCGATTGGTCCGCCGGCCTTGGCCTTAATCACTCCTCTGGGGCCAAACTTCTTGCGGAATTCAGGGTCTTTGGGATAGTCCCGGTTCTCCGGCTCTTCCTCCGCATTCAGGTGATAGAGGTTGCCAAAGAATTCATCAAAACCATGGTTGATGGGCAGGTGTTCGTCCCTATCCCCTTGGTGGTTTTTACCAAACTGGCCGGTGGCATAACCCAGGCTTTTCATTACCGTGGCGATAGTGGCATCACTCTTCTGCCAACCCTCTTTGGCACCTGGAAGCCCCACCTTAGTCATGCCGGTGCGCACTGGGACATTACCCGCTAAAAAAGCCGCGCGGCCTGCTGTGCATGATTGTTGGCCGTAGTAATCGGTAAAAGAGAGCCCTTCTACCGCTAGCCGATCAATATTGGGCGTGGTGTAGCCCATCATGCCGCGACTATTAAAGCTGATATTCCAGATGCCAATATCATCTCCCCAGATCACCAAAATATTAGGTTTGGTCTGCGCGAAGAGGCTACCAGGGGAAAGGGATACAGCAGCCAGTACAACCAAAAGGAACAGTCGGAGACGGGATCGGGAGATCAGGAGCATTACACACCTCAATATTGGCAGGCTCAATACACCGCTTTAAGACTAGTCCCGGTAGGCGGGAACTTGAGGAATCACCGGCCCCTGGCTTGATTGATCCTTCGCTTCTGGCGGAAACACCGTCCGCCAGTCCTTCGCCATATCTACCACCAACCAGCCATTTGCCTTGGCGGCTTGTAGCGCTTTGTCCAGGCGTCCCACTGAGGAGTTCTTATCGTATGCCCATTCTCTTTTGGCATCGGTATGGTGAATCAGCATGGCAAAACGCGGCCCATTGGCGGCGGTGGTCCATTCCAGCATTTGTAAATCACCATCGGAATTGCCTGCGGCAAAAACTGGCCTCCGGCCAATCACGTCATTGATTGCGATAGGCTTCCCCTGTTTATCGGTGAGGAAGGCCAATTCGTCTAATTTCACAATATAGGGATGCCCACCCCCATTTTCATAGCGCGACTTTAGGCGGCTGCCGATAACCTGCTCTGGGGGGATTCCATATAACTCCTGGGAAAACACTCGAATAAAGTCAGTTCCGCCCCCCGAAACAATGTAGGTTTTAAAACCATTTGCTCTTAAGTATCCCAGCAACTCCAGCATGGGCTGGAACACCATCGCACTGTAGCGCTTACCAGTTTCCGGGTTCTTAGCGCTCTTGAGCCATTGGGCAACAGAGCGCTGGAAGGCATCCGTACTCAATCCCGCATGAGTCGCAATAAGCATTACTTCCAAACCTTCCCTGCCTTGCCCCAACAGGTTTGATAAATCGCCCTTTAGGATCGAAGCGAAGGGCTCTTGCGTTTTCCACTCTGGGTGTTGGGGCGCTAGCCTTTTAACCTCATCAGCGGCATAGAGAAGCTGGAAGTACACGGGCTTCTCGGACCAGAGGGTGCCATCATTATCAAATACCGCTATACGTTCACCGACAGGTATAAAGTCGGCACTGTCCTTACGGGTAACCTTGTCAACAAAGGCCACAATTTGGGCTTTAACGCCATCTTGCCAGGATGGCAAGGGAGAACTGAGTGCCGGTAAGCTGATTACCAAAACCAGCAATAGACACCCTCGGCTCAGGGCAACCCTAAATTTCCAATCCAGCATTCTGGCCCTCTCACAAAATGACATTTACGGCACATGAACTAATCTTTTGGCCTAGGGAGCCTCTGAATAACTCCCTAAGATAAGAACTCATCACAATAAAAAAACCGTGATAAATATAGCTGGCACTAGCCTCCTCCAAATCAGCCTTATCTGTCTCCTACTGGTGGCCTGTGGTAACGAAGAGCCGGTTGATACCCAACCTCTCAAGCGCCAGGACGAAGCAATTAGCTCAGAAGCCACTTTCGTGGGCTCCGCGCAATGCGCCCTATGCCACAAAGATGAGGCCAGTGCCTGGCAAGGTTCCCACCACCAGCTGGCAATGCAAGTCGCCAATAGTGACAGCGTTCTAGGTGATTTTTCCGGGGTGGCATTCGAGTATCTGGGGCAGAAATCTCACTTCTATCAAAAGGAAGGGCGCTATTACGTACGCACTGATGGGCCCAGTGGAGCCCCCCAGGACTATCCCCTTGCCTATACATTTGGTGTCCACCCTTTACAGCAATACTTGATTGATTTGGGAGGCGGACGTCTTCAGGCACTGAGTATCGCTTGGGATAGCCGGGACAAATCTGTCGGTGGCCAGCGCTGGTTCCATCTCTATCCCGATCAAGCGTTAGACCATCAACATCCCCTGCACTGGACCGGCATAAACCAGAATTGGAACTTTATGTGTTCCGACTGCCATTCCACCAATCTGCAAAAGGCCTATAACCTACAAACCGATAGCTACCAGACATCCTGGTCAGAGATCAGTGTCGGTTGCGAATCCTGTCATGGCCCGGGATCGAGACACCTTCAGTGGGCAAAAACACAAAATGAGGCATTGCAGAATAAAGGGCTAGATCCCCATTTTATTGACCCAACCCAACAGATCCGGGAAATGGATTTGCAAACGGGGATTGCCAAGCTTGCGCCATCGGCAGCCATCCAGCGTGAAATAACAACTTGCGCCCAGTGCCATTCTCGGCGGAGTACCCATTTACCGGGAGCGAAGGCTAACAGCGAATTACTGGATCATTTCAACCTCACACTTCTGCAAGAGCCTCTCTACCACGCAGATGGCCAGGCCGATGGCGAGGTATTTGTGTACGGATCGTTTCTGCAAAGCAAAATGTACGCAGCAGGTGTTACCTGTGGCCACTGTCATAACCCCCACAATCTACAACTGAGAGCAGCTGGTGATGCAGTTTGTGCCCAGTGCCATATGCCGGAGCGATTTGCCCGTACTGATCACCATCTGCACCCCACTCAAAGCCCCGGTGCCCGCTGCACAAACTGCCATATGCCGAAGAAAAATTTCATGCAGGTGGATGGGCGCCGGGATCACAGTTTCCGCATTCCCCGACCTGACCTTTCCGAGGCGCTGGGCACCCCCAATACTTGCAACAGCTGCCATCAAGATAAATCGAGCCAGTGGGCAGCGATTATATTGGAAGACAAATACGGCTCACCTCCCCCTCACTACGGGCAGACATTGCACGCAGCTATTCGCGGGGATAGCACGGCCGATAAGATGTTAATGGACCTTATTCAGGACAGCAGTCAACCGGAGATTGTTCGGGCCAGCGCAATCCGTTTGTTACCGCGCTTCCTGACGATAAATTCCGCTCAGTTACTCCAACAAATTGCCCAAGGCGAAGAACCATTATTAAACCTGGCCCTTGCGCAGTCTCTGGATGAACTACCAGAGCAATTGCGACTGATGATCGGTGCACCTCTGCTTTTCAGTAAAATGGCCGTGACCAGGTCGCTGGCTGCCAATGGCGTTACCGATGCTCAGATCGGGACTGGGACTATGCCCGCGCAAGTACAGCAGCAATACTCAAAGGCCCTTAAAACCTATACCACCTCAGAATTATTCAACAGCGACCGGCCGGAATCCCTGGTAAACCTGGGCAACCTCCATTTCCGGAGAGGAAACACGCAACAAGCAGAAGCCTTCTATCGCCGGGCAATAACCAAGGCCTCCTACTACACACCCGCCTATATCAATTTGGCCGACCTTTACCGGGCAAGTGGACGTGAAACCGACGCGGAATTATTACTCAGAGGAGCACTATCGAAGAGTGAGGATATCGCCGTAATCCAACATGCCTTAGGCCTTTCCCTGGTTCGTCAGAACCGCCACCAGGAGGCAATGGGTTTTCTAAAGGCGGCGGCTGAGCATGAGCAAACCCAGAGTCGCTATCTCTACGTATATGCCATAGCCGTTCACTCGGAAGGCAACAGCGAACTCGCCCTGGATATTCTAGAAGACGGCTATCACCAGTTTCCGCAGGACCTGGATATTTTGCGGGCATTAATTTCTATTAGCAGGGAATCCGGCAAGCGGGAAATCGCACAAAAATATGAAGCACTTTTAGCCAGCAAACGCTAAAAATCATAATAGAGACTTAACCTAAGAAGCCTTTCAGTAGGCAGCAGACCAAATTCACAGGACTCACAGCCCCTGAAAAACTGGGCTTGCAGTCGAGTACTAAAATGCTCAGTCCAGTTCTGAATCAATTCCAGGTTGTGGTACTGGCTCTTGTCATCCAGGTTGTATTGCACACTCTGACGATATTGAAACTTCTTATCCAGCCGGGTGTTACCCCACATCAAGAACAAATATTCCTGCCGTAGTTGTCCGGTAGATAAAAGGTTAAAACTATCGGACAGAAAAGAAATCGCCTCATAAACCTGCGCGCTGTTCAATTCGTTCTTTGCACTATCTACCTGTGTTTGAACCAAATCCCACTCGTCATCATCGAATCCATGCTGGTTATACAGATACTCCGCAGTAACATCCCATCCCTGGTTGAAGCTGAGCTGAGTGCCAAGTACCAGCTTCAAATAACCATCGTCCTCTGCTGGAAAATAGGAGAGTTCGCCCGGCTGCGGTAACTCCCGCTGATGTTCCCAAGCCCCCTCCAACCTGAGTGTGGCACTGTCTCCAACCAAAGTACTCAACCCGAGAGCGACATTGGTTGCCTCCCCCTCTATCTGATGTAATACCAAGCGGGTATCCAAGTCACCTTCACGATTCACCACGAGTGCGTACTGAAACTCATGGTCATTTCCTTTAGTGTCAAAGTGACCACCCAGATTATCCTCAACCTGAGCCATGTAAATGCCAGTGTTCCAGCGACCATAGCGGAAATCGAAATGGGCCATATCCCAGCCCAGTTGCTGGGTAAGTTCATCGGCATCCAGATTGGGGCGATCAAAAGTGGCTTTTAAAAGATTTGCCGGAGACCAGTTGTAACCGTTGCTCCACTGAGGTTTTATCCGACCGACGTTAATACCAAACCTTCGGTTGTCAGTGTAAGAAGAGAAATACCCCTCTAGCAGATGGGATTCTGTCTCTTTTTCAGATGTTCCAGCCTCATTAGACCGATAGTGCTCTATCGCCGCAAACCGCGAGTAAACTGAGAAGTGTGCTCCCAGGGAGAACTGGCCACTGAGATCCAGAGCAAGCAAAGACTCTTGTTCGTCAAAGACAAACAGACCCGGATCGAAATAGAGGTCATCCCGAACTTCATTCTGCTGGTGATACCCCAGTAGCGAAGCATCAATATCCCAAACAACTCGAGAACCCCCTTCCTCAGTGCTCACTTCATCGAAAAGTTCCGAGTTGGTTTCGAAAGGGTCCTGATAGTCTTCGGCACTGGCAACTTTTTCAGCAAAAGCGAGAGGAAGGAATATAAATGGGAGAATTATCCTGATTCTGATAACCATTACCGACTCACCTCAATTCAGCCTGCCAAGGGAGCCTTTTTGGAAAATTGCCGGGTCCAGGCTCTCAAGACGATAGTCATCGAATTTCATCCAGGTATAACTCTCGTCAATGAGCGCATCCACCAAAAGTAATTTATGCAGTTTCAGCTCGCCTTCAAACTGCTTGAACTCTTTATAGTGCGCTGTTTTAAGGAGGCGCCCGGAGCGGGTATAAAACTCCCCCTTTAAAGGCAGGTTTCCCTCAGCCTGTGCCATCCAAACTTTTACTTTGTCATAGGCAACGCCAGAGGATTTTGCCGATAAATACAGCACCCAGTAATCTTCCCCATCAACAGTTTCCTGCCCTTGCAGCTCTGCGGTGTAATCCCGGGAGAAGTTTGCCCCCACTACATCACCGTTACTGGTCTCACCAATTAACCGCTGTGAGGGCGCAATCCGGATAACCCTGCGCGTACCGGGAATATAGAGCCACATATTGGCGCTCTCTTTTAGCATTGCCCTGCCCTTTTCCCGGGCGGGTGCCAAAAACTGGATCAGTGATTGCTCATTAAATACTTTGACACTGAGCTTATTGGTGCGGGGCTCCTTGTCCTGTTTATAGCTGATATTGGTGATATCAAAGCTAAAGCCCTGATCCCTGAACCCGCGAAAGTCATCCAGCTTATTAACCAGTGACTCAGCCGAAACCGATGCATAACTTGAGTAGCTAAACAGCAAGCAGGCTATCGCCAACACCCACCCATAAAAAAAATTCAACTTACACATAGAAGACCCAAATCAAGTAAACCTAAGTGCTTTTACTACCGGCAGCCGGGATGCTTTTATCGCTGGATAAAGGCTGGAAACAAGTGAAATACAAAAACCCAACAAGAATGTTTTCAATAAGATATCCGGCACGACAAACACACGGATAGGATAGTCCTGGGTACTGCCCGGTGGCCGGGGCATCATCCATTCAGCATAGGTAATTCCCTTGGCTGCCAGTGCACCAATCAGTAGCCCCAGCAAACTTCCGATTAAACCGAGAAATACCGACTCCAGTAAAATCAGGTTTACAACCTGGCGAGGAGTGCCGCCCATGGCCCGGATAGTACCCAGCTCACGGGTACGCTCCATTACTGCCATCAACATGGTATTGGAAATACTCAACGCGACGATTACCAACACAATGACGGTAATAAAACCAAAAACCCCGTTAAACAGGCCAACAACCTGATGATAATAACCCGCCAGTTCTTCCCAGCTTTTTATTTCTAGGTTCAAATTGTTCTGCTCAAAGACACTGGCCAGAGTCGCAATTGAGGTAGATGTAAGTTCGGTCTCCTCCAATAAAACCACTAGCCGTGTAATATCTGACGTATAGAGCAGTTCCTGGGCCAGAGGCAAATTCACCCTGAGCAAGCGATCATCCAGCTCCTTAACACCGGTTGTGATTACCCCCATCACCTGTACATCGACAGCATTGATTGCTCCATCCTGGGTGCTTGCCAACAGGGTCAAGTAGTCCCCAATCTGAACATCCAGGGCATTGAACAAGCCTTCTCCAAGGTGTGCAGCAGAAATATCCTCTGGAAATAGATCGTCCCCTTGAACAATCTGAATTGCAGAGGAAAGCATCACTTCTTTCTCCGCATCAATACCAATTCCAGTGATGGCTATCGATTGCTTGCCATCACTAAGCAGGCCATTGAAATTAAGGCGAGGCGCTACCACCAGTGTATCGGTTTCGTTTTCTACCAGCTCGGAAATCTTTTTGAGTTCCCCATCAGCAATCAGGTATTTTTCCGGTTCCGCTTTGCCAAACTGGTTGTAGCCTTTGGCATAGATTTGTATATGACCAAGCTGCGAGCGGATCATACTCTCCCGCATCCCCTCATACATCGACTGTACAAAACCGCCAAAAATAATCAGGCTGGTACAACCGAAAACGATCGCAGCCAAGGTAATTAGGCTGCGGCGCCCGTTACGCATAATATTCAGCAGTGCAACTTTCCAACCCAAGCCCATGACTAAATACTCCGAAGCGCCTGCTTGGCTTTAGTGGACCAGTCGGTATCCGACTCGGCCACCTTCCCCCAAAGAACCCGGGCATCATCGGGCTGTTTGTTGCGCTCGTAAGCCTGGGCAAGGTAGAACTCTACAAAGCCGAGAAATTCTTTACCGAACCGATTGCCCACCTGTTCCCTAACCAGCTCCAGGTCTTCAACAGCGTAGCGCGCTCTTTTTAGAAAGGCCGGCATATTGGCACAGCTGATTCCCCGCTGAAGGCGGGCGCCTAGATTGAATGGAGATTGTTTAACAGCCCGATCCATCATGCGATTGCCTCGTCTGGAGAACAGCGATAGTTTTGCCAATCGATCAAGGTAGAAGCTGGATTTAAAGGAAGTTGTCGATCCCAATGCAGCATTGAGTTCGGGGTCATCCGGGAGACTCTCCAACAGTGACTGCATCAGAGCCTCTAACTCCTCAACATCCTGCAACTCTGCATCTTCCATCGACGTAAGGCGCGCAAGCTGAGCCAAGTAGGCCTGCTTTCTCTGCTCCCTGGTCGTTTCTCCATTAACAGCAGCAAACAGCGCTTCCCTTTCACTATTGGTGAATGGAATCGGAGTTGGAAAGACGAAGTCTTCAGCCAAAGCCGGTGCAGAAATTAAGAATGCAACTGAAATAGCCAAAGCCGCTCTAGTTAGCGGGCCCCTAGCCAGCAACATTTTTATGATTGCTGTCATGCAAAAGCCTCCTGAACAATACCTTGAGGCGAAGCTGTATCCTCTACCAAATGACCATCTCGTACCGTGATAACACGAGATGCCAAGCTGGTTACATAATCATCATGGGTGGCTACGATAAAAGTGACACCCTGCTCCCGGTTGAGCTGCTTCATAAGGCTCATAATGCTCTCCGACGTGCGCGAATCCAGATTGGCTGTAGGTTCGTCCGCAAGCACCAGATCTGGCTTACTGACAATTGCCCTGGCAATCGCCACTCGCTGCATCTGCCCTCCCGAAAGCTGGGTAGGACGCTGATTAACCAACTTGGCAAGCCCCACTGCTTCCAGAGCGTCTAACGCTAGTTGCCTGGCATTGTTAGCCCCCCGCAGTGTCAGCGGGTACATCACATTCTCAAGTGCTGTAAGCACGGGAATCAGGTTAAAAGACTGGAAAACAATCCCAATATGACGACCTCGGAACAGGGAGCGCTGATGCTCTCCCAAACTCCCAAGATTAACGCCATCAATATGAACTGATCCGGAATCACACTGATCCAATGCGGATAGAAGATTCAATAATGTGCTCTTACCACTACCGCTGGGTCCTTTCACAGCCAGAAACTCACCTCGATCGATAGCAAGATCTATATCCCGCAAGGCGTCGACCCAGAGATCGCCCAATCGATAGCGCTTTGAAACACGCTTAAGCTCAACCAACATTAACTTTTACCCAGGGTGACTGCCATTTGCCCCAGTTGCTCACAAGAGGTTTGCATCGTGGCAGGACAAGGAGCCATTGCTATTGCTTTTTGGTAGTAATCCATGGCCACTGCCAAATCCTCAGTGCCCTCTCCAGCTTTCACCCAGTAGGCATTAGCCAAAGACAAATACACCACCTGCTGCATAGCAGCCGGCAATAGATCGGGATCTGAATCCATCAGATTCTTAAACCAGGCTTCATCTTCGAACACCCGCTCAAAGTGGCCGCTTACTTCTCCTACATAAGAAAAAGTAATCAGCCGTATCAGGCGCACATTAAAATCTGAATCGGCACTGAGACCTGCCTGATCCACCTCGTCCATCGCATGCCGCAGACGGTAAAGCTTGTAAAGCCCCATCGCAGGGTCAAACATCGCACCTGCGCGCTTGCCCTCATTGGAGTAATACGCTGCACGTATCAGCATATCGTCTGGACGCTGTTGGTACGCGGCTTCCAGTAAGTGGGCAGCCTTCTCAAGCTCGTTATGGTGACTAAATAACTGTCCAAGCTCCAACATCAAGTCGGGGTCTGTACTATTTTCACCAATCTCCTGCTGGAGAAACTCCACCTGCTCCATCTCGCCTTCTGAATAGGCAATCTTGCCAAACTCGATGGGAGCAGCACCTGAAAACCAGGCAACAACATTTCCAATAAAAAAACTACTGATAAGAATGGTAAGTACTTTTTTAAACATTGACTGCTCCCGAAGTACGCTAGACTTCTTCCGAGTTTTCAATTAGTTGACCATCCATTTCCCTTAGGGTGGTGTGCTCATCGAAAACGAGATTTTCGGGGCTCATCACCCCCGGGTATAACTGCTCGCAAATTAGAATCACCTCGACAATATTCAGGGAATCTACCCCGAGTTCTGCAATGGGTGTATCTGCATCGACAGCATCAACATTCAGCATAAGAGCTATTTGCTCACAAAGCTCTTGTACCTTGTTCTCTACAACTGCTGTAGACATAATTACTCTCCAGTAACATTTCCTATTTTTAAGTTATTAAATCGCAGCAAGTAGTCCAATGTTAAAGTAAAAACACAAACATGCTGCTCTCGTTCTGAGTATTTTTGCTGCTGTTTTATGGCAGCAGAACTGATCATGGGCGGTATATAGAACCAGACTTTTGCAAGCCAATGGTGTCCATAAAAAAACACCCGCTGAAAAGATTCGTAAATATTACAGATAGGTTTATCACTTATTGAAAGTGCCGGGGGTATTACACCCTCATCTCCCGAACCTTCAATGATCTCCACCATCTTGCTGGTATTCATTGCCAGTATATTGAGTAAAAACTGGGCAAAAGGCAGATAGAAAGTTTGAAAGATATAATCTTCCCTATCGAGACTTGATTCTGAGTCCTGCCAGGCTCGATCCAACTCTTCCTGCACCATGTCGGTGTAACATTGTAGATCGATCCCCTCTACGACTCTATTTTTATGAGCCTTATTAAAGACCTTTGCCCGCTTCTTCTGATAACCAACCGTTAAAGGCAGGCTTTGTCTACCCACTTTTAATTTGGTGCCGCTTGACTCCGCCAAACGATTGGCAATATGAGCATAAAAAGTGGTATCAACAGGCGAGAAAAGCTTAGAGGTTACCTCAGGTAAACTGTTGAAGAGTTTATCGGTAGCTTCTTCAGGAGTCACCAGGGCCGCATCAAATGACCCAGATTGATGATATTCAGCAGAGAGCCAAATAAGCTCTCTGGCTGATATAAAAACATCATCTTCAGGAAAGAGCATTTTAACATTCTGCAAAAGGCTCTTTCTTTCTATGGAGAAACCAAAATACTCTATTTCAATTAAGTAGTGGCAATCTACCGTATCGGCACCAACAGCAGGAAATAGTGATAAATCCTGACCAACAAATAGACGATCGTCCTTCAGGTAATAATAAAGGGGAAATCGAAACGCCTTGCCAACTTGCAAGTGAAAAGTGTTTTTATCACTTCTCTTTATAGTTCCTAAAGATGTCCAATCTTCGCCATGCCCTGCTCCCCAATCGGCATCACTTAAAAATGAACTCAGTGAAACCTCTCCACCGACGGGCAACATTTTTTCTCTCATCAGGGGAGTTTTGCCTTTGCTAGGTCTCATGCAACAGCCCCCTCAGGTTGCCGCATCAAAGTTGTCAACCAGTTGGAAATAGGTTTTGCCGAAGCAGAAATAGCTGACATATGAGTAGCTCTGGGCAACTCAGTGAGTCCAGCCTTAATACTGGGCGAGAGATACCAGCTCAATACAGTGTGGAGCACATGGGTATCAAGTACTTCGTCCTTCTCACCGACAAAAAAGTGGCAGGGTACATTTAAACTCGCAAAGAGATCCGCGTATCTCTTTACGTTATAGGCACTGAGTAAGTTAAATGTGCAGTCCAGAACTCTCCCCTGATTCCCCGCTGCTGATCCCACCGGGGGAAAGCTCAGCACTGATAACTTCCTCAATGGGGGGAACAAAAGTGCCAGCCAATATTTCAGCATTTTTATTTTTGGCAGATTCTGATCACCAGCCGATGCCCTAGGCCGCGTATAGTGACGCTTCCTTCCGTAACGAATGTAATACTCAAAGCCAGATGCGGGAATATCGTACTTTCTTGTTTCCTCTGACTGAGTCAGAGGCGGTGCTATCGCAAAAAAACCTGCAATATCTTTACTGCCATATAGGTGCAGATATTTAAGTGCAACCAATGATCCCGCGCTGTGCCCTCCAAGAACAAAGGCCTTAGCCCCTCTTTTTTTGAGGTGTTTTAATAGATCGGCAAGATCGTCTTGCAGTTGATCGGAATAATCGAGATCCCCCGGAACACCTTCACTCTTACCATGGCCTCGCCAGTCTGGCAGACACACACTAATACCGTTTCGGTGTACCATCCGTCCAAACATTAAATACCACTGGCTACTGAACGTGCTCCCGTGCATGCAGACAAGCACCAAGTCAGATTCATCGCACGGCAACCAGCGAAAGGAGAGTTTTTTTCCATCCCGCGCCTGAAAGAACTCCTGAATCACACAACCTCCGAATCCGCATGGGCAGAGTCTAATTCAGCTGTGGGCATAGCTTCACGCTGGTCAATAACCGAATCCATTATGCTATCCGGCTGACTGCGTGCAAAAGCAAGAAATACAGGAACCATACTGGGGATCGCAATATACTCCTGAGTCTGCACCCAGATAGATTTTGCTTTCTTGTTAACCTCAGCAAGTTCTTTATTGGAGTAGCTACCTGCAAGATCCATAACTTCAATCGTATCTGTGTGGAAGGACTCTTCCGATACAACAACACTCACTGGATCTGCTATATCCTCATTGACTAGATCTGTAAGCTTGATAGATAACTTCTCAAGCAGCCAATTGAGGTCAGCCTCATTCATATTTGGCTTTTGTAAAAGATCAGGCAGGATAATAGCCTGCTGAACAACCATCCGGTTTGCCAGTTTAGGGAGGTCGAGTCGCGCCTGGACAACACTCAGGAAAACTTCAACCCAAAGTTTGACCCGCAGATCGATTCGCCAACCGTCCCGGCCATGGGTTCCCATCAAATATACAAAGTACTTATAGTGATCGGCACCGGACTCAAAGAAACCTTCACTATTTCTGCGAAAATATCGATTCTGAGCTTTAAGTTCTTTTGCCGTTTCAACTAACAGGCGTTGCAGGATTAGCTCAAGGGCCATATATCCACGGCGCAGGTAACTCTTGCGTAGCCAGTACTCCTGATCCAGATAATTGCCTGACATATAATCCCAGGCACTCTCCAGGAAATAAGCAGCGGTATTGTAGGCCAGCAGAGGAGAACACAGTTCAGCAGAGTCAATAACCGGGTATACATTTGCTACATGGGCATAGAGGCCCTGGTAAAATTCTGTGACCACTTGATTCGCGATCGGCAATTCTTTTGCAAGCCGCTGCTGAGCTTCATCACGATTATTGTCTGAGATATCAGCAACAATGTACTTACAAATATGGTCATTAAACAGGGCTATCATGTCGCCCCCACCACTAAACAGAGGATCAAGGAACATCGAGGAAAATCCGGAGGTAGCCCAGCGGTCCTCAAAGATAAACTCATCCGCTCTATAGGCAAGCTGTCCCCAGGCCTCGAAATCAATAAGCTCGGCGCCTTCCAGAAGCTCCGAAATAGCTCTATAAGCCAACAGAAAATCTAGGAAATCTTGCTTCTTTGTGGGCGGCTTGTCGAATTTACTATTCTCGCCAACGATACCTACACTGGTATAGCCACCACTTAAGGGTATAAACCAAACCCAGTAACCATCTCCAGAAAAATGATTGGTTGAAAGAAAGCGTCCAAAGGCCTTTTTTCTCCAATTCATATCTCCCATGGAGTCGATATCCTGTATGTTCTTAAACCGACCCCAGGCAGAGAAGTGTTTAGGGACATTCTCAACACGGGTAAGCTTCTTATGCTTCTTAGCAACCCGATTTCGACCACTGCAATCTACTAACCAGCGGGCGTTAACCACTCCGCTAGCGCCATCTTCCATAAGCTCTATAGAATGGAGTTCATCACCTGGCTGTATGTTGAGATTTTTTGCTTTTACACCTTGAATAACCTCTATGCTATTCGCCCTATTCATATCGACAAGGTCGGATTCCAATCTGGCCCGGTCAATTTGAAAAGCTGGATGAGGCGGAATGCTGGTGGTTCCGTGTTCACTCATCTCAGTTAATGGCAGTGTATGCTCGGGATTATCGTAGAAAAAACGCAGACCATTTTTAGGCAAGTGATTCCTATAGAGATAATTCACCAAACCCAACTGCTTCATAAAGTAGTGGCCGGTCATCTCCACTGTCGCTTCACCAACTTTGGCCCTAAACTCAGTATTTGCCTCAACAACCAATATGGTTAAAGCATCATCATTGAGCTTAAGTTGACGGGCCAGGGTTAAGCCAGCCCATCCACCACCGATAATCACTACATCGTAATTGGATTCCAGCTGATCAAGCTTGCTCATGAGACAGCCTCCACGTTTGATAATAATGAATTCCAGGAGGAAGCGTCCATTTCACAAAAAGAGTCCTGATCCTGAAGGATGTCCAGCAGCAGCTTAGTACGGGGTAACTCATTGCGAATAAAGAATTTAGCACTGACAATTTTCGAGCGATAGAACTCCTCATCAGTATCGTTCAGGTCCTGCCTCAACTTATCTGAAGACGCACATGCAGCCTCCAATAGAAGCCAGGCCAAGGTTATATCACCAAGCATATGTAGAATACGTGTGCTATAGGCAGGGATTTTGAACATTTCTTTTGTCTTCACCCATACCTGCACAGCTTTCAGTGCTGCCTCAAAATGTCCAAACGAGGTCTTTAAGCGCTCAAATTCAATCTTAAACTGAGGGTAGTCCGTGGCCCGATTGAGGAAATTATCAATTTCTGCCTGATAGAATTGGAATAGCTTACTGGAATTACCCAATCCTAACTTATCCCGGATCAAGTCCTGGCTCTGGATATAATTCGTTCCCTCCCAGATTGCCAGCACTTTAATATCCCGGGCATATTGCTCTATACCCAGATCCTTGAGATAACCCTGACCACCACAGGTTTGGATCGCCAATTCACAGATACGCCAAGCCTGGTCGCTGATATAGGCTTTAACAACTGGAGTTAGCAGGTTCATTAAACCCTGGTAGTGAGCAATGCGATCCTTTTTGCCTTCCTGCCCCTGGTAGATTTTGACTAAGCTTTCTGACAACGTCAGTTTAGCAATCAATGCTCTACAGCCCTCTACCTTGGATTTCATTTCCAACAACATACGCTGGACATCGGTATGCTCAACGATATTGACCCGGCTTGCGGTAGAGCTAAAGCTCTCGTGAAATCTCTTGCCCTGTAAGCGCTTTGTCGAATAGGAAAGTGCATTGTAGTAGGCTGAGGAAGCCATACCCAAGGCATAAACACCTGTGCTGATTCGTGCCTGATTCATCAAGGTAAGAAACTGCAACAAGCCTACATTCTCACGGTTCCCCAGCAGGTAAGCCCTACAGGGGCCATTTTCACCAAACCGAAGGTGAGTGTTTGCACACCCTTTAAAGCCCATTTTCTCAGCTAGAGAAATGCATTCTATATTATTAAACTCGCCGAGACTCCCATCCTCTTCAACCCAGTACTTAGGCACAATAAAGCAGGACAAACCGTAGGTGCCCGAGCCGCTTTTTTCGCCACGACCCATAACGAAATAAACGGTGTTTTCTGTCAGGTCGTGCATACCGGCACTGATCAGATATTTTTCGCCCGTTAACAAATAAGTGCCATCTTCCTGTTTCGCAGCGCGAGTCTCTACAAGGGATACATCACTTCCCGCCTGGGGTTCAGTGAGGCAGAGACAAGATGTCCACTCTGAGGTGGCTAATTTGTCCCTAAACAGGTCTTTTTGCAGATCGGTTCCATATTTTTCCACCAAGGTGGAGGACGGCAAGCAAAAACCACCATAAGTCATAAAACTTGGATTTGCCCCCATAAACATTTCCAGGAGCATTTGCATTACAAAGGGCGGAATAGTCGTATTTTGCTCGCCCTCAAATGAGGAAATATTCCCCCAGTCATCCTTAAACCGCTGCCACATCTCGGGGAATGCGCTCGGAAGCTTTACTTTCCCATTCTCTAACTTGCATCCCTCCCGGTCTGAATCCTGATATCCCGGCCCGAGAACTTCATAAGAGAATTTTTTAGCCCTAACTAAAATTTCATGGAGAATCTCTAGTGAGCACCCTTTAAACATCTGGTCGCTGAACAGAGTTTTAGCTTCATGGAACTGTTCTTCAATAAGGAATTGAAATTCTCTTATATCAGTTTTATAAATATTATTATCCATGTCTTGCTCCTTGATATTCCAACAGCGTGCGCCAACTACCTGCACCTAATACCCAGTCAAATATCTGGTTGTGTCTTCCCCGGTAAATCCTCTTGGGATACCTTAATGCCTCACGAATATGCGAAAGATAATCCTGGCCTAGAGTGTCACCCAGGTGCTGGGCGGAACTAAAATCTATATAGGCGTCTTCCAACACCAGTTTCTCAACATTTACCAGTCTTGAAAGAAATCCCTGAAAATTGGGTGAAGGGATATCTATTTTCAGGCAACCTACCCTGCCGCCCCCCCCTAGAGTTAACAGCCATAGATCAGTCACCTTTTCCTCAATGTAATAACTGATCAATTCAGAGAGAGGTTTAATACTCAAGTAGTGCCAGCCGTCCTCTTCGATACTGGGTAACCATGAGGCCTTATCACTATACGAAAACCCTTTCAGCAGCCCCTTAGCCCATTTCGAGCGGATATCAAAGGAAACTACTCGAGTATCATCACTAGAGTTGGTTGAGATTACCTGCTTAATACTCTTTACTAAATCTGGTGCGCCAGATAATGATGGCGCTTGAGAGAGAATATCGCAGCTGGATATTTGACAGAGATGTGTTTCACAATACTCGCGACAGATCCAGGTAGCCGCTGCCCCCACAAGAACATCTAAGCCATCTTGATCAGGCCCAACTCCAATTCCCAATGAATCCAGGCACTCTTGTTGCCGCTCTTTGCCCAGTTCGAGATTTAAGATCAAAGCTTCGGCTTCAGTACACTTTGAAAAACTCAATACTGCAGCATGGAAGCTGGTGCAGGCGCTACCAACAAATCGAATATTATGCCCACCATCTTCAAGGTCTGCTATAAACTCTACAATCCGACTATCCTGTAGAACATTAGCCTCACCCGCAGAAACTACATAGATAAGTTCTGGTAACAAATCATATTGATCCAGGTGTCCTCTCAAGGCATCAAGTAATCGATCAACCTGCCCGCCACTGTCTACCCATAGGTTTTTAATAAACATCTTTATGCTGTCCCGTCCATGGTGTTTATTGTTATATCACCGAAACCGCACTCGATAAGTAGTTTAGAAAGTCCCTCAATTAAGAGATCATGGCAATCAACATCCACTGCCAACCTGATTTTCAGCTGGTTTGTTCCCGCTTCAAATGGGTGGCGAACCAAGCTATCTTCAATAGCTATATATCGTTTTCCATCTCCAACCAATATCGCTTCTTCACCTGCCAGGTCATGAAGCATTAAAACGCTGTCTTGTAATAGAGCACTTGGCATACGCCCACCAGCGGGCATCTGCATTTTTATCAAGACTAAGTCTATATCCAGTTCAGAATCTTCAAAGTATCGCAGAATATCCAGCAGCAATTGATAGTGCTCCGAATGATTCAGCAGTACCGGGCTGGAATTAACTGGTAGGCTGGATAATGCAAGATAGTCTTGCTCAGTACTCAACGGCAGCATTTGTGCTAAGCAGGATTTCAATGTGTCCGGATAGGGGTTACGTTCGAGACACGTTGATAGCTCAACAGTCTTCATCACGCGGCCTCCATTAGATAGAAGTGACTTTGTTCATCAACGGTAACTTCTACAGTGCAATAATAGCCATTCAATGCAATCGAACAGGCCAGAAAATTTTCTTGCTTGTCAAAGCCTTTTTCAGCGCCTTGGCAAATAATATTCAGCCAGGGATCACTACCAAAACAATGCCCCCATCGATCGTGCAAGTCTGGTAACTTTTGATTGGCCGACAACAATTTGGAGAAAATCTGGCGAATATTCTCTGGAAAGAATGGCAAAGATAAAGTCAGGTCATCTCGTCCAACAGCCATTTTTCGGATGACAGTGGCAAATTCTGGAGTTGTATTATAAGTAATCGTGCAGGATGCATTAAGGTTTATACTGTCAAGATCCCGCACTTCAAACAACAGTGTACAGAGACCAAAACCACTATGACCCCAATTTTCATTTTCTCGCCAAAACGTTAGATCTAAAACATTGGCGTCAAGAATACTTACCAGTAAGTAGCGCGATTCCGGATTTTGTATCAGGTAATGTCGAAGGCTATAACCCCAAGATGCACATTCATAGGTATTAACAAAACTGGTAATTGGCGCTCTTGCATTATCACCGTAATTGAAGTCCTGCTCACTAATCGCCGATGAACTCAAAGGAAGTTCAATCATGGTAGAGCATAAAAAATGGCGATCTATTTGCGAATCTTTTATCTCTGGAGCAGCATCTAATACACTATCTGTCTGTCTTCGGATAATCCTGGCAATATCACTAAAGACAGTTGATACATCACTACTGGATGAGACAGTGATACCTTCTATAGGGATAAAAGCTGCAGATCGTAAATACAGGCTCATACCCGCAGCCCCTTAAATTTGCTATATATCTCAAAGAAGCACCGATATGAACTGCCTTCCATTTTTGTGAAAGCCAACAGATCGCGCTGTCGATTCACGGATTTGATCTTTCCTGACAAGACCAGGTTCAGCAAAAGCTCATTGCTGGTAAATTTCGTTGCCAGAACACGGTTTACACTGTGCATAGAGAAAGTGGTTGCAGCTACCTGCTCATTACACAAATGAATTAGATACTCTATATGAGCCTGATCTTCGCTGGTTAAATGAGCTTCTTTACAGTCATGTAGGCAAAGCACAAAGTGCATTAGTGATTTGACAAAGCGCGGGCGAACCAGAGTTAAAAATCGATTGACGCTACCCAACCCACCTTTACTCAACAACATATCTTTGGTAATTGATACTTTACCCTTACAATTTCCCAGCTGTAAGGTGTCATTTAAAAACGGCTCTCCTACAGTACTCTGCCGTAGTTGGTTACAGAGTTCTGGCGGCAACATCACTGTCAGGGGAAAAGGCCTTCCCGGTTGCTTGGTAACTACCATGGCAAAGCCAAGCTTATGTGCCTCAATGCCGTGGATTTTGTCGACATTCAGTAGCATGTCGCTATCAGTTTCAACCAGCTCTGTCTTCCAACCCATAAGACTCGGGCCGCCGGGGTCTGTCATAAGGAAGTGGCCGAAAATCCCCTGCTCCACCCATTTATTGACCTGGGCAAGCTGATCATCTGTAGCAGTCAGGCTCAACATAATCGAGCCAAATAGCCCGATCATATTGTGAAAGTGATTATCCAGTCCTTCATCCCGGACAGTGTCAATAATTTGATCGATAACAAAGGTCTGCTCAAACTGCTCTAATGGCTGCTGAACCGAAGCTTCCCTAAGTGGTGCAAGCTCTGTCAAAGGATCTTCGATAATCATTGATGCATCGAATAGCCTAGCACAAGAATTTTCTAACAGCGATTTCAATGTGCTGGGCACTGGTGAAATACTGGATAATTGATTGAGAACAAAACCACCTACAACCGATTGCATTTCCATGATCTACTCCACCAGATAAGAGTTCGGAGCCGGCAACTTGAGGAAAGGTGCTACGGTATAACTTGCGTTATAGGCACCACATCCATCAAATATGACTAAGTCCCCTTCTCGAAGGTCAATATTGCTGACTTCCCCAATCACATCTTCCTTATTGCAAGAAGTGCCCACTAAAAGGACTTTCTGCCCCTCATCATTCCCCTTTAGAGGAGTCCCATTACGTAAAACATGAGGTTGCTGGAATCGTTTAAAGGTACTTTCCGTTTTTGCCAATAGGAAATTTTGGGCCATTCCCCCATCACATACGGCGTACTTGTCACCGTTAATGGACTTTATATAGCGAACTTCCGTGACGAAATAACCGGCTGAGCCCATAATTGCTCGACCACTCTCGTGAACCACCTTGATATGATCAGGAAATTCAGCAATCAAATTTCTATATTGCTCAAAATCAAACTCCTGCTCCCGCCAATTGGGGTCAAACCCGCCACCTAGATTGGCTAATGACAGAGGGTATCCCAGTATTTCTTCAAACTCATAAACAACTTGTAAGGCCACTTTGGCAGTATCGAAAGCACCTTTATTAAAGGAATATGAGCCCCTAAACAAATGAAAACCTAAAACTGGAATCTCATGTTTCTTGCAAAAATCCAAAGCCTCAAGGCAGCCATTCCAGTCGAAACCAAAATGATCTTTTCTTAGGCCCTTTTGATTCCTATCAAAGTGGCTCAAGATTGAGGGATTAAGCCTTAAAACGACGGGGTTTACTGGCCGCCTTGCCTTCAACTCCTCAACCAAAGTTAATTGATTGAGGTTGTCTATAATTAAATGGCACTTACTCGCAATGGCAGCGCGTATAAAGGCCTTATCTGCCGATGGATTATTGACAAATCGGGGGCTATTCCCTTTAGGAAGTAGATTTAGTTCGCCTATAGATGCAATCTCAATACCGTCTTCAAAGATGTGCCCACAACGAAGTATTAAATCAAGGCAACTATTGGCTTTTAGAGAGTATATCAATCCCGTGCCCAGCGCTTCCTTCAGCTGCTTATAGTTATCGTGAGCAGTTTTAACGGAATAGATATAACAAGGTGTAGATAGCTGTTTCTTGTTTTGGCCCAACTGTTGAACCAGCGCATCTGACAGTGCACCCATAACTCCCCCAAGGGTTAAACGTATCGTTTATATTTTTATTAAGTTAGCGTTTTATGTCTTAGGCGGGAATCCGCCTAAATATACTCAGATTTTTAGGCATGGACTTGTAAATCCTGTTCTAAGCGCTTCCTGTCGACCTTGCTATTAGCGCTTAATTGAATTCCATCAACAAACCTGATATCTCTCGGCATGTAGTCAGTATCCATGTTCGCTTTCAGCCAAGTGCGAAACTGCTTCTGATTGTCAGCAGTATTCTCATGAAGCTCCACAACACAAGTAGCCACTTCATTCTCGAGATTATCTTTGGTGCCGATGACTGCATTGATATGCACCAAAGGGCACATATCGATATGATTTTCCAGGTCCTTTGGAAACAGACAAAATCCACCTTGTTTTATTAAGTCTTTTGAACGCCCTTTAAAATAGAAAAAGCCATCCTGATCACGAGTAAAAAGGTCTCCCGTCGCCAACCAATTGTCGTCCCGATATCTGCCCGGAACGATTTCTGCACCACCTTGAGCGGCCGGGTTATAGTAGCCTTGCATCACTGCCGCCCCACGAACATAAAGCTCACCAACCTCATCAGCTTTTGCTTCTCTAAATTTACTGACCTCGGAGTGAGGTATAAATATACGCACATCCAGGCCAGGGATCGGCTTGCCAACTGAACCCATCTTTTCTTCCCAAAGCTCTGGCTCCAAGTACAAGGCTCGCTTGCACTCAGTCAAACCATACATAGAGAAAACATTTAGACTTGGGCAGTACTCCTTCCAGGCGCGAATCATGTACTCAGATAAATGGCCCCCAGTATTGGTGATACTGCGCAGATTGCTGAGATCAGGTTTAACCAAACCCACCAGTTTCACTAGGGCAGCCCCCATTGCTGGCACGATCGGAAGAACAGATATATCCCGCTCTGAAATCGTTTTAAGGGCTTGTATGGGGTTAAATGGTTTGTCGTAGAGGATGGTTGTACAGTTGCTATATAGCGCAAATAATACCTGATAAAGACCGTAATCAAATGATAAAGGGGATAAGCACAAAATTCTGTCCTGTGCTGTCAGGCCCAAATATTGGGATATTGAGGCCAAGGAGGTCAGAACATTTTGATGGGTAAGCATAATGCCTTTTGGCTTACCAGTACTTCCTGAGGTATAGATCACCAGAGCCAGATCTACGCCTGTGACTATTGGAGTAGAAGACACTTCAAACTCTGAGCATTCCTGCTGATAATCGGGCAAGGCCTCAATTTTTCCAGCACGCCATATCGCCTTGGCATTGCAGTCTGAGGCGATCATTTTAATTGAAGAATGGCTCAGATCCCCCTTTGCAGGTACAACCACCAACCCCATCTTCCACGCCGCCAACATAATGGCGACCGCCTCTATTTCAGACTGCGTACACACTAAAATGCGGTCGCCAGCACTGAAACAAACTTCTTCATTTGTAAGTGAGAGCCACGCATCCTTACAGTGAGCCGCGGTCAAAACCTCGCCATCCAGATTTTCCAGACGACCTTGCCAACATTTTTCCACAACTTTCTCGAACAGGCTGGCAAGAGAAAACATTTTTAGTCCATTTATTATTCTAAGATTTTTGATCTAGCCCGAATAAGCCCAAAAAAAACTATTCAAACCGGCTACATGGGACGATCATTTTATAAATCGGATGACCCAACAATGACAAGCATTTTCTGAATAGCTTGTGACAAAATTTCTATCAACCGATGAAAAAATTTTAAAACCAACCCGACCTGATAAAAACAACTCAACATGACTAAACATTACAAGTATCACAAAAGATAAATAAGTGAAAAAATGAACAAACCCTTTTTTCATTCAGTGGAAATCATTAAATTGAAAATTAAATAACAATCAGCCCATTATTGTAGAAATTAATTTCAATTTAATCTCACAAAAAAAGAAAATATTTTCGGCACTTGAGAAGACGCAGCCAGCACAGTTTCCACCGAACCGACTGGTCACATAGCCAAAAATATAAATATTCAAAATTTATCTAATTTATTAATGAGGAGGGAATTTCTCTGTGCAATCTGTGCAGAGAGCTTCTTTTCACAAAAACCAGGCACTTCATAGAGCCCCAAAAGAATTTTTAGGGCCGAACTGGCAAAATAAATTCGACAACAGGAAGGTTTGATCAGAATTTTATTGTGGCCCCTGCTTTATCTGATATCTGGAGCAGGAGAGCGCTTAACCCAATCCATAGCGGCTAAATATTTTCCGGTAGACTAATTGTTACAACAAGAATGATTTTTTACGCCATCATCTTTAGCCTCCTGACTTAAGCAGGAGTTACCGCTGTGGTTACCAGCCATATGGCTAAAGCTCTCTTACTGCATCATCGGCATCTAACACAAAAAATTGGCACGATATAACGCTAAGAGAGGAAACAATACCACACACTTACGTATCACAAACGCCTTCATATAGGGGTAGCTATGTTGATTCGCTTACTTCAGTGCGCAATTGGATCAGCTGGAATGTTATTACTGTTGAATTACTCACAGCCTATTTGCGCCAATGTAAGTTCAGAGACACTGAAATCTATCAGTACGCCAGACAAAGTAGATAGCAGTATTGGTACACTGGAATTCCGTGATGGAGCTCCCTACCCTCAGACAGCGGAGAAACTGTACGACTATTTAGATCATATGCGCGCAGTGGATAGTTTCCTTAAAGGGATTCAGGGAGCTTCAGTCCATGCCTTAATGAAAGGCGGAAGAGGGCTGGGCGCCAAGTCGGCCCATGAGGTACTGATTTTTGATCGGCTTATGAACTCTGAGTCTCTTTTTCTCACTGGCAATACTTCGACTATTTATACGCTGGCTTTTTTAGACTTGAAACGGGACGGGCCAACCGTATTTCATACACCGCCGAACGTTATGGGCGCATTTAACGACGCCTGGTTTCGCTTTGTAGAGGATATCGGCTCCTCGGGGCCAGATAAAGGCCGCGGTGGCAAGTTCCTGGTACTGCCCCCGGACTACAAAGGCAATATCCCGTTCGGTTACTTTCCCATTTATCCCCGCTCTTATCGCTTATGGGTATTTATGCGTTCTCCAAGCAGCCAACCTTTGCAGGAGGCAGTACAAAATGTCAAAGATAAATTGAGGATTTATCCCCTATCCCAAAAAGGCAACCCGCCGAGAATGGTCTTCATCAGCGCCTCGGGAAAGGCCTTTAATACTATCCACCCCAATGATTATAAATTTTACAAACATTTAAATGAGGTCGTTCAATATGAGTGGGTTGGTATGCTGAACCCAGAAACACGAGGACTCTTCGCCTCTATAGGTATCGAGAAAGGAAAAGCATTCAGCCCTGACGAAAGGATGACCAAAATCCTGACAGATGCAGTCTCTATCGGTAATGGTATTGCCCGGTCAATTGTCTGGTATCCACGGACAGACAAATCTCTCTCAGATATCAAAATCTACCCAGGCACAGATAGTGCCTGGGTAATGGCGTTTCCCGGCAAAAATATTTTCTTTAATGGTCCAGATGGCAAAACCATTAACAGTGACGCAAGAGTAAGTTACTTTTATCCCTACACGGGCGTCAGCCCGGCAATGACAGCGATTGAGCCCGGCAAAGGCTCTGATTACGCCATAGCTTTTGTCGATGAGAATAAAGAGCCATTTGATGGCTCTAAAAAATACAAGTTGCACCTACCACCCGATGTCCCTGTTAATGCCTTTTGGGCGGTAAATATCTACGACAGTCAAACTCGCTCAATGCTAAAAACCAGCCAGCCCTTCCCTGCCGTCAGCAGCCAGTCGAAAGGTGTCCAGCAAAATTCTGATGGGTCCTACGACATCTATTTTGGGCCCAAGGCGCCAAAGGGGTTGGAGAAAAACTGGTTGGAGACTCTGCCCGACAAAGGCTTTTTCGTTATCCTGAGATTGTATGGGCCTTTGGGGCCCTGGCTGGAAAAAACCTGGCGCCCCGGGGAAGTGGAACCTACCGAATACTGAAAGAATCTGTCCTGCAAGCTAACTGGGCCTATCCTGTGCCCCCCCTGGATATAACTCCGGTAAGACGCATGCGGTGATTCCTGGGAGTCTCCGCAAACCAACGTCGACAAGCTCGCTGAAATGTACTCTGCTCGGAGTACCCCAACAAACCGGTAATCTGCCCCAAAGCCAGATTCGGATCAGACAAGTACCGAGTCGCAAGATCCCGCCGCACATTATCCAATAGCTCTTCAAACCTAAGCCCTTCCGCAGCCAGGCGGCGCTGTAAAGTTCTGGGGTGAAGCTTGAGCACCCCTGCCACAGTGCCAAGCTGAGATCTGCCACTAGGCAGTATGTCACTGAGTAATTGTCGAATTTCTACAGTTAGAGGAACGGGCAGCGTCGCACTCTGCTGCTCCAAATGGTGAATGGCCAATCGCTCAACCACTGGATCGGCAGACTTCAGTGGCGTATCCAGAAATGCAGCTGGGAAGTCCATCGCGCAATAGCCCGAGCTAAACAGAACCTCACACCCAAAGTAATTGCAGTAGTCATCCTCTGCCATTTGAGGACCATGAGGCAACAGTACGTTTTGCGGGCAACACTCAGTCTCTACCAACATCCGTATCATCGTCAGCGTATTTCCCAGCACCTGCTCCCGAATCTGGCGATAGCTACTGAGAGCTGGGTCCTGCCAATCAAAAACAATACGTAGTACCTCTCCATCACCTAATGGTTTCAGTTGCATACTGAGGGATGAACTATGAAGGGAAAGAAAGCGCCTAACGGATAGCAAGGCTTGCCGGGGAGTGGCCGCGTTGCATGCAACTACACCTATCCCCCCGAGGCGGTCCACCCCTTGTCGCGATGCTAGACACAGCCCCAAATCGGGGCGATCTAACCGGTGTGCTGCAGTTTCCAGCAGGCGCGCGACCTCAACAAATGATACCAAGCGGGAATCCGCCGGGCTGATATCACCTGGCATACCGAACTCAGCCAAGAAGGCTTCCCCCCTGTCCCCAAGCTGCTCCACGAATTCACTGAAACCGGAAAGAATACTGACTCGTACAAGGCTACCCATAACTTGCTCCCCATCCTTGTGGCGCGGAAAGACAATTATTTGTCGCAATCTAACAATAAATCATAAGCACATCTACCCAGTCTATAAGGCATAGAAATTTGCAGGGAAAGGGACTGTGAAATCGACTCATTTCGACGTATTAATTATCGGCGCGGGACTATCAGGGGTAGGAATGGCTTGTCATTTGAGTCGCGAATGCCCCAGGCGCAGCTTCGCCATTATCGAGCGGCGGGCACAAGTCGGCGGCACCTGGGACCTCTTTAAATACCCGGGCATTCGATCTGATTCCGATATGTACAGCTTCGGCTATGATTTCCAGCCCTGGTCCGGCGAGAAAATACTCGCAGATGGCCCATCTATCCAAAAATATATTGAAACCACGGCAGAGCAATACGACGTTAAAAAGAGAATTCACTTTGGAATAAATTTAACTACGGCGAACTGGTCCAGTACAGACCGAGTTTGGACTCTGGAAGGCCACAACACCAAATCTGGCAGCCCAGTGAGATATACCTGTAATTTTCTGATTGCCTGTACTGGGTATTACGACCATAAAGAGGGCTACTTGCCGCAATATCCAGGTATAGAAAACTATCAAGGAAAACTGATTCATCCCCAACAGTGGCCAGAAAATCTGGACTACCGCAGCAAGCGTATTATCGTGATCGGTAGCGGCGCTACCGCTGTTACCCTGGTCCCCTCGCTCGCAACTACCGCCCAACATGTCACCATGTTGCAACGCTCCCCAAGTTATATTATTTCAGTTCCGTCTATCGATAAAATCTCCCGAGTACTATCAAAATTTCTGCCAGCACCCTGGGTCCGCAAGCTCGGGCGCTGGCGCAATATCAAGTTACAGCGCTGGATTTTTAAAGCTGCAAAGCGCTGGCCTAACTTTATTAGAAAGTTACTATTAAAAGATGTAAGAAAAAGCCTTCCAGCCAATTACGATCTCAGTCACTTCGATCCCAGCTACAACCCCTGGGACCAACGTCTCTGCGTTGTACCCGATGGAGATCTGTTCTCCTCAATTTGCTCAGGAAAAGCTTCTGTTGCCACCGGTGAAATAGAAACCTTTTCACAACAAGGTATCCTGCTCAAGTCGGGGCAGCAATTGGACGCAGACATTGTTATCAGTGCGACCGGATTAAAGTTGCAAGTGCTAGGAGGTATCAAACTCTGTATTGATGGTACACCGGTAGCGGTCAACCAAAAGCTGACTTACAAAGCGGTGCTAATGGAGGGGGTTCCTAACATCTCATGGGTATTCGGCTATACCAATGCCCCCTGGACTCTTAAAGCAGACATTACCGCTCGCTATATTTGCCGATTATTCAAATATATGGACACACATAACTTTCAAGTGTGTACAGCGATAGATAGCAAAGGGTGTTCTGAGCAAGGATCGGTGATGAGCAGCCTGGATTCTGGCTATGTAAAACGGGCAAACAGAGAACTTCCCAGACAAGGTAAGTATTACCCATGGCGCCTGTTAAATAACTATGAGGAGGATTGTAAGATACTCCTTGATTCAGCGATTGAGGATGAATTTTTAACTTTTTTGCCCCACCAATCTGACACCGAGAAAACTCTAAAGGCAAAAGATAAAAATAACACATCCCCTATCGAAGTAAGCAGTATTTAACTCTCAGGCAGCATTTAGAGTGCGAGCCTCGGCTCGCTTCTATTTTACCTTTCGTCTGGCAGACGGATATAGAGACTGTACAAAATCCCTAGCTCCAAGACCAGACTAAAAATCCACAGCAAACAACCGCCATGAATATTGCCTGACCCAGCAGTCACACCTACAAAAATGCTACAAACTATTCTAGTTGATCCGCCAACGATGCCTTCTCGGAATTCGTTACGGGCTCCACGAAACCATATAATCATGGGGTAGTAAATCCGAATATTGGGTCACCAGACAGGATGGCTTATTGTGAGAGCACTGAGTATTTTTTTAATTTTGTCCTCGCTGTCAGTAGCTTCAATGGCATCTTCTGTAAGCATAAAACTAGAAAACTGGGACAGAATTTGTCAAATTCAGGTTACCGGCGGAAAAAACCCGTCCTTCACAAGTTTTCAAACCTTTAATAACATAAAAAGAGGATGGTCAATCTCTAAACCCTACCAAATATGCTATCGCCGGAATGAAGAACCCTCCCAATGTAATTCAAAAATGACGATGTGGCGGTGCAAACGGTATGTTCAATCTGAAGACCAGAAGGCAAATACTTTCCCTATATTCTAGATTTTATCGACTTCACTTTTACCATTAAAAGTTTCGCCTACCCGCACGACAACCAAATATCGCCCGCGCTATAACGGCACAAAACAAACCTTAAAGCCGGAATTGGGCAAAAACCCCGCACACCTTTAATGATAGCTACCAAATTATGACGCTTGATCTAATATACTGAACTTAAGTACCCAAGGATTGATATCAGAGAGAGCAATAAAGTCAACTTGCAATACACTACGATTATCAGAAAACTGATACACCCATTTATTGTCAATAGACTTTCCCTGACCCTTCTTCCAGTCGGGGTTTTCTTTCATTTGCTCACTTAACCAGGCTTTTACAATTTCCACATCACCGGAAAGCTGAAACGCTGTATACCATTCTTCCAGACTACCATAGCTATATTCCTTAGAAACAAACTGAATTGACTCAGGCAAGTCACCAAGGTTTGGCATGATTTTATCCGCCATCATCCCCCGGATATAGCCCCCCTCCGGCACCCACTGGTACTCAATCGTCGCTGCGACACTTTTGGCTTTCTCAATCGTATCAACCTTGCTTACCAGATATAAAGCGCCGTCTATACCCGATGAAAGGCCAGCGGTGGTAATAAACTTGCCGTTATCAACAAACTTTTTATTCTTTACCAAACCAATATCAGGGAAGTTTTTCTCGAACGAATCAAATGCTCCGCGAATGGTAGTTGCTTTCTTACCATCCAGGAGTCCAGTTCTCGCCAAAATAAAAGCACCATTGCACACCGATAGAACGTACTGCGCTTGCTTAGACTGTTCTTTAATCCACTGCAAAAGTTCCGGGCTCTCCATTGCTTCATTTATGTTACCCCCAGGGATAATTACTGCATCAAATTGATTATCCTGATCAAAGCTGGTATCTGGAGCCACTTTAAGCCCCATGGCTGAAGCAATGGTTCCACCATCTTCCGAAACCGTTGTTAAACGATAATTGGCTTGGCCAAAAACCTCATAAGGTCCAGCATAATCAATGGTTTGTGCACCATCGTACAACAATATTCCAATATGAAAGGCATCTTTAGACGTGGAGTGAGCCCAAACCATATTGCTTAAAAGTAGCGAGTATAGGGTAGCCCAGATTAAAGATCGCATAGCTATTTCCTTTTTATCTTTGGTGAGTACAGATATATGCTTAAGCGCTTATCGGATACCTCACGCAAAGCCCAAACATATAAATAAGGTATTTCTAGGGAGTACAGTTAGAATTGTAAGCTAGTGAATTTGGTCACAAATGACATAAAGTCGACAAATTCAGACATCGGCGGTTAGATGTAACAAATACTTTGTTAATGATGATATTCAAATTAGATACTGGCTATTTTTGTATACTTTCTATTGCATTAGATTTCTTCTCAGCAAGGCCGCGATATCCAAAGTCAACACTGGGTTAAAGAAACGCCTAACTAAATCTACAAGCTAGAGCGTCAATAAAAAACCAAACCAGGCGATTTTGAGAAAGCCGCTTCAAGTCTTACCAGGTAAAAAAACCCTTTTCCTCTCGAGCACCCTATGCCGGCCTCACCCCCATGCAGCCATAAAAAAATCATCACAAGAATCAGATTGCATCTAGATCCAACAACGTATTCGCCAAGTAATCTGAGGCCGGCAATCCAAACCTTCTGCCATTTACATGGTGACGACCGTCTCAACAAGTTATTTATTGAACACCTCTATATCAGATGGAAATTTTACAATATGTATTATCATCCAGATTTAGTAGACCTTTAATATTCAACAATATCCAACATCCCCCTCAATACGAAAGGGGAAAGGGGAAAGGGGAAAGGGGAAAGGGGAAAGGGGAAATATCTACGCCCTCACAAAGCCTTTTCATCAACTCTATCACTTCATATTCCGTCAAGATTGCCTGCAAAGATATAAGTGATGGGCATCCAGAGATCAACACCTCCTCATAGATATCATCATCACCTAAACATAAAACCATATTCTTCTTATTTACTTTATCATAGGCAGTTACAAACCAACCTTTAACTTTGCTCTCCCCACTCTGAAATAATGCTTAAACAAGGAACTCACCACCTAACACAGCTCCTTTTAACTGCACTTCAATCTCAGGATGCTCAACTTTTCCAGACTCAATATCACTCATCAAACTGAAAAGATTTTTAACAGACACATTCTCTTTATTAAAACAAGATATACATTTAATTTTCACTAACTTTACCTCCATTCAAAACTCAGACAATAAAGTGACAAAACCTCCATGTCCAATATTTCCCATGGGTAATGGGTAATGGGTAAGTTACGAAAAGCATCTCCCCCTCCCCTAACAACTCTTGCTCACTCGTATCCATTCCCTGCCCCCTACAAAATTGACAAGGACCTCCAATATAATTGATATATACATGAGCCACACTAATATTGTTTTCTTGCATGATTGAGGCGATATGTCCTTCAACATGTTTCAAAGCAATTTGTACGTCCTCTGACAAATCAACTTTGCCATAATCATATACTCCAGTTGGAAATGGTCTGCCACTTTTTAGTTGGTATTCTGCACCATTAATGTCCAAGATTCCTCTTGTAGGATCTACATTTTTCATAGTAGGTAAATTTGGATGAACATGACTTGAAGGATTTGGCCTTACTCAAGAATCATTTCCACTTATGTTTACACTGTCATAGCTATCAGCATGCAACCCTAATGGATCTATCCAACTCAATGAGTTAGGTACATACCGATAATTATTCGCTCCTCCCAGCAAACCAATCGGTTCCTGCTGGGTAAACTTTCCTATCTGCGGATCATAGTATCTAAACCGGTTATAGTGCAGCTCTGTCTCTTCATCAAAGTACTGCCCCTGGAAGCAGATCGGTCGCTCAATTTGATTCTTATGGGCTAAGGCAATATAGTTGCATAGCTCACTCTTTATTGATTACGAACCAGCCATGCAACATTCCTTTGCTGCCAGCTCAAAGTAAAATAAAATTCACTAGAAATACTCTGTCATTTCCAAACGCAGTCTCCACCACCCAAGGAGTCGCAACTTCCGCTACCACTGCCGACAAAACGTATTTTCCAGAACAGGAAAGCCGCGCGATTATACTGAGGGGAGATCAGGAAATGGGTTACACAGGAGCACAATAAAAATGATGCACCCTATTGTAATGGCACGTATACATGAGTTACGGAAACAACTTGAAGAGAGGGGGATAAATTACTAAAGATATACAGGTATAATTTAATTTAGGGCAAGCCTAAGCTTACCCCAAATCAGCACAATTAATTTACACTGTCAGAATGATAAACAATTGCCTGCCAAACATTTTGTTGACCACCTAAATAATTATCCAGGGTAGGATTCTTAATATAGCTCCAGGCAACTTTACCATTGCCCAAGTACATAGGCTCATCCAAACCTCCCCAACCGTAGTCAGTCAATTTTACCGGCCCTTCAAGGACATTTAAGTCTGCATCAATCTCCATTACATAGTAGGCTTTTGGCACCAGCATACGCATGGCGTCACCACCCTTATTGTAACTGCGATTGTACGAGAGGTTGTCGGAGATACACTGGAACTGCGCGTAACCAAATAGGTAACGGCCATTTTTCAGATCAACCAGCTGGGGATCACTAATTTGGCAGTCGGAATCCGTTGCCAGCCATTCAATACCATTACCTTCAATACTGCCTTCCCCATCAACTTTTGCAATACCTACACGTGTCAGGGAAGTAGTATCCAAGGCATCTCCTGAATAGAGGCCCTGTCTGGAAATTACGGGATATTCACCACTGTCGATATATGAGAAGAAGCAATTACGAATGCCGTTATCAGCACATTGCCCATCGAAGGGCCCATCACCACTAATATCGATGCCCAGCTCATCCTGTAAGAACATATCCATGTTTGCATCTTCAATATACTTCGGGGATACAATAACTGAGAGGTTTGTATCGGCATCAACAGGAACAACCGTATGGCCACCGCCGTTGGATATCATTGCACTTGTCGAGGGAACTAAATGATTATAGGTGCCTTCATAAACAGAAGATCCACTGTCCTCCATTTTAATAGCGATCGCATTCAGGCCCGGGGATGGATAATATTTATTTCCGTCGCTGGTACACAGAGCCCCGTACATCTCATTCCCTGGATTATAAAAAGCTCGAATATTCAGAACATGGCCATGGCCACACGCCCAGTACCAACCCCGGTGATCATCCCCGGAGAAGGACATTGACCAGTCATCTCGATTGATAATCGTCAACCCTGCCGAATAATGCGAACCGCTAACAAGAACACGAGCAGTTACGGAAAACGCATAACTTGTACGCCCCTGGCTATCATCCTCTACATACAATAACTCCTGAGTCCCCAAATGAGTGCCGCCATGCATTTTATTGACAACATAAGCATCTGGAGTTTCAGTGATAGGCTTGTTATCCCATTCCATTAGCCAGATCTGGTCATTATACTTCTCCTCATTATCGGTACCTGCAACACTGTCAAGATTATCTTCAATCTTCATCCAGGTTGTACCGTACTCTTCTACCAGATCTTTCTCGATATCATATCGCTCACTGGCCTTATACTCCGTATTACATAAAACAGCGACTCTGGAGCAATCCGAACTGGCCGTAATACCATGTGACTCATAGCACTGATTCAGAATGGTGGCGTTACCAGTCTGCTCAAAGCTCATGGTATCAGGGTTATATTGAAGCTCGTAAACTGACCCATAGGTTGTATCAGAGGCACTATTCCCCTCTGACAAAGTAGTAGATACATACATTTTTGGCTGGTCAGTATCCGTTGCACAGGAGGCCGTATAGCTACGGATAGGAATATCAATATTTTCCTCATCCTGTTCACTATCCGTACGGCCAATATAGTGGGCCAGCTGGTAAACCTCCTGAGCATTTACCATTGCATTAGGCAAGGTGATATCTGTAGCGGTAATTGTCGCAAACCCGAGTTCAGCTGTTGACACATCGCCAACAGTTACAGTCGATGGGTCATTATCAGGCAATGAGGAATCATCCCCACTATCACCTGTTCCACTTCCTCCACCTTGATTACCCCCACTACTATCATCTCCACCGTCGCTCACAGGTGGAGAATCGGAGTCAGAATCCGACGAACCTCCCCCTCCACCACAAGCTGCAAGTGCCGCAGTTAGCGCAAGTACCAATAATTTCTGCCCGAATAACTTTTCCATAATCGTCTTAAGTGCCGTGTTTTTTATTTTGGTGTTAGGTACCGTCCAAAACATAAGTTCCAGACAGTCATGAAATGCAAAAGTGGGCGAAATTTTAGCGGAAACAAAATTTAATTCTGTGCGTAACTTAATAAAATGTGAACACAATAAGGACGCTCAAAAATGAGACTTTCAGCACCGACTATCAGTCAAACAAGGTATATAGGGGATTAGAAATCGACAACTAGGAGAACGTTAAATATCATTCAAAAATCATGATCCAACTCTTATCTACAGAGCTATGAGTTAGAAAAAGTTTGATACACATTAGAAACACCCAATCCAGCGAACAAATTTAGATAGATATGCTGGCCATTTTTCGACCTCCTTCACTCCCGCCCCCAACTTAAAGAGCACATCAAAAAGTCCTGAAATGATAAGCCGGACGTCATATGTCAAAAATGATGAATGAGTTCTACTCTCTCCTTTACACGATCTACGGAACATTACTTTCTATTGGCGATCCTTGGAAACTACAAAACTCGCTGTATTCTCTTTCGAGTCAACCTTATTAGAGCTTCAGAGAAGGCGCTCTTATCAAGCACTTACATCCCTGTTAAAACCATGCTCCCACTAATCTCTCATTATTTTATTGTATCCAAATGAATCCTTCCCATATACCTGAAAGGAACTCACTTCTGGCAAGTCGTATTCAATCGATCCTTCAGCGCTTGGGAAACGGTCTTTTCCCGATGGAGCCACCCTAACGTGAGTCGATGTACAGCGGCCCAAGAAAGAAAAACGGAAATCATCCTGAGTGCTGTTAGGGTATGAAGCATGCATATTAAGAGCCGAAAAAATTAGACACTCTCCAGCCTTCATCTCTACATCTAAAACTTCAAATTCATCAAAAAAATTATCTCCAAGTATTTTCAATGCTGTATAAAATGTTAAAGAGCTCTTTGCCACCAGAGAGCCATAAAAAGCTATTTTCCCAATAGCATAGTAATACGGTAAAGAAAACGGCAACAGCGACAAATAGAAGTACCCATTGTTTTGCATATATTCATATAGGTAACTAATTCTAGCATCCGAAAATGACCCAGGAAGTAAACGCAAGCAGCCATTCTCACGAGTAGCATCAGTTAAAGCCACCCACGCATTCAGCTGAATTATCGCCGGATCCGTATCTAACGTTGGTTGAAGCTTGGCATATTTACCAGCCTCACGGAAAGTTGCATTTTGATGCCAGACAGTGGGCCCGGTTCCTGGCATCTTGTGGAAAAATTGACTTCGCCAACAAATAACTTCATTGCCAAGCAGGCTAGCTAAACGGTGCGATATTTTAGGCTTTCTTAGAAGCTCTCGAAATGAAGGGAGACGTAGTGCTTGATAGGTTCCAGCATCTTCTATCGGCCAATCCCCATGTCTCATCCCGATATCACGAACCTTGTCCCCCAGAAAACTAATCCCATGGAAACTTTTATCATACTCATCAAGGGCAAGCCCTTTTAGCTTGGCAGCCTCACTCTCTGAAACAACAGAAAATGGTGGCAAATAACCATATTTTTTGAAAAAATCCAGCTCCTCCTGACTGAGGAAATTGCTCTCCCCGTACTCATTTATCTCATCAGGCTTTGGAAGCCTAAGTGGCAGATTCTTTAAAGCATCCAGATCTGCAAAGAACTTTTTTCTCTTTTGAACTTTCCATGGAGCAATCAAGAGACGATAGATAACCAAGCCTACTATTGCCAAATAAATATGCAGCTTCTGAAACCAAGAAATAGTGAAATCGGCACTATCCTCCAAAGTCCCTATTCCTTTCAGCATCTCAGATAGAACGCTTCCCTTCTTTGCCATTCTCGCCACCTTACTCCTGCCAATCAATGCTCTTTTACAATCTACTTACCTCTAAGCCAATCCGAGCTTAGAAGTCCTTTGGCATCATTTTATCCATTGGCTCAGGAGTAACCAGATTCCACCAGAAATCGAATCGGTCCATAAGGGAGAGCAATGTCTTTAGCTGCCCCGTATCACCCTCAATTTTTATCCTCCCGTCCTCCATCTTTTCCTGAATAGTCGTACTTCCCAGGATAATATCGTTCAAATCTGAACGATTTATCACAACACTGCTGTCAGGATTCTCGACAGGCGGGCCATAGTTTAATACCGCATTCTCAAGAACAAGTGCATAATTTTCTTTTACATCCGGCATACTGATATTGATTGAGAGATTTTTACCGGTTGCCTTGGGGCCGTTGAGCCGAATTCCCAGGTAATCAAAAATCAAACCAGCCGGCATACTGCGAATAGTGTCCGGGCTCGCAGTCAGAGGAACCGGGTATCGCTGGATGCCATCCCGCAATTCCCTGGCACCGCTTAAAAAAAAGTTTCGCCAGGTACCATTTTCCTGCTGGTAACCCAATTGCTCTAATGCATCTGCCAACAGGTCCCTTGCTGCACGATTATTAGGCTCTGCGGAAACCAGTCTGTCGAGCACTTCCGCAACCCAGCGATACTCTCCTTCCTCATAGTCTTTCTTAGCCTGTTTGATAATATTCGCTGCCCCGCCCATATACTCTACATACTTTATTCCCGCTGCCGTCGGTGGCATTGGATATAGACGAGCGGGATTACCATCGAAAAACCCTAAATAGTAATTCCAAACCGCGCGGGTATCGTGATTTACACTGCCGTAATAGCCTCGATTGGCCCAGTACTGTGAGAGCTCGGGAGGCAGCTCCATCAGCTCTGCCGTTTGAACCATGTTGTATCCGTGATTGGCTAAACGAAGAGTTTGATCGTTGAGGTACTTGTAGAGGTCACGCTGTTTTTTCAAGTGATTCACCACATTTTCTGGCCCCCAGGTTGGCCAGTGATGGGGCGCAAACAGGACTTCGGCTTTTCCTCCCCATCGCTGTACTGTTTCATTGAGGTAGCGGGACCAGTCGCGGGCATTTCGGACTTTTGCTCCCCGCAAGGTATAGAGATTATGCAGGGTGTGAGTTGCATTTTCAGCGGCGGTTACGGCTTTGAGCTGAGGAATATAAAAGTGCATTTCTGCCGGCGCTTCGGAGCCCGGCGCCAGCAGAAATTCAAAGGTAAGACCATCCACTTCCATGGTTTGTCCAGTCTCAACTATGGAGTCTGTCGGCTCTATCAGCGTGATAGTGCCAGTAGAGGTTTCTAGGCCCAAACCAGACCCCAAGGTACCTTTGGGATCTTTAGGAATCAGATTCCCATACATAAAACTGGCGCGACGCGCCATATGATTTCCCGCGAAGACATTTTCACTGACAGCTTCGATCAGGAAATCCTGCGGAGCTATTACCTTAACCTTACCGGATTTTACCTCCTCTTCGTCGATCACACCGCGAACTCCTCCGTAGTGGTCGACATGGCTATGGGTATAAATCACAGCAAGGACAGGCTTGTTTCCTCGATGCTCTCGATAGAGATCCAGCGCTGCTTCGGCCGTCTCGGCAGAAATCAGCGGGTCCATAACGATGACCCCGGTATCGCCCTCAATAAAAGTTATATTGGAGAGGTCCGCACTGCGAACCTGGTAGATTCGCGGTATCACCTCGTAAAGACCACCCTCCGAAATTAATTGCAGTTGCCTCCACAGGCTGGGGTTGGCACTGTCAGGAGCCTCTTTATCGCGAGCAAATTGAAATTGCTCCAAGTTCCATACCGTATCGCCTTTGCTGTTTTTAATAACACCATTGTTTGGTAAAGGAGCAATAAACCCCCGCTTTACATCCTCAAAGTCCTTCCGATTTGCAAAAGGGAGCTCTTTCAGCACAGCCTGGTTTGACTTCATTGTAACGACACTAGCGGGATTGGGTTCTTGCGCCATAACACTTACGGTCGTTAGCAAACAGGCAAGGAATACTAGGAGCAGCGAAAACAGCGGCAGCTTGTTAACGTTCATCAGTTGCTTCCTTCCCATGGTTCGCAAAGTGATGCGGCAGAGCCCCCTGTAGAGGATAGGTAGGAAACTATTGAGCGGGCGGGTATTTATGCCGGTATCAGGAGAATAGCCGACAAATTTATTGGGAAAGGAACACATAAGCCGGCGAAGAGCGCCGGCTTATGTGTCACTAAATATTATCTGACATCCAGTAAATGCCTGGCAATAATCAGGCGCTGGATCTCACTGGTACCTTCGTAGATTGTAGTGATTCTCACATCCCGACTCATACGTTCAAGTGGATATTCACGGGTATAGCCCACGCCACCATGCATTTGCAGAGCTAGATAACATGCCTCGTTAGCCTTCTCACTAGCGAACAGTTTGCCCATTGAAGCGGCAGGACCAAAAGGCATACCGGCATCTTTCTGCCAGGCAGCTTGCAACAACAGCAATCGCGCACCTTCCAGTTCGGTATATTTATCAGCCAGCTGCCATTGAAGCCCCTGGAATTCTGCCAGTTTTTTACCAAACTGCTCCCGCTCATGCAGGTAAGCCCGGGCACAATCCAAAGCTTCAAAGCCAATACCCAACGCCAGGGAACCAATACCGATTCTACCTCCAGCTAGCTCACCTGCAGCGATACGGAACCCCCGGTTTTCTTCACCGAGTAAATTGGACGCGGGAATTCGGCAATTGTCGAAGGAAACCTCATTCGTAACAGAGGCCTTCTGCCCCATTTTCTCTTCGGCCTTGCCAATCACAAGGCCAGGCGTGCCGGCTTCAAGCAGGAAGCAGGAAATGCCTTTTCCTTTTGGCGCAGAAGAATCTGTCACCGCCCAAACAACAAAAATACCAGCAAATTCGGCACTACTGATAAAGAGCTTACTGCCGTTGAGAACGTACTCATCGCCCTGCTTCTCTGCACGGGTGCGCATAGAGGCCGCATCGGAACCGGAACCGGGTTCGGTGAGGCAGAAAGAACCCGCCGGGTACTCACCGCTACAAATTTTAGGGAGGTATTTTTGGCGTTGCTCTTCCGAACCTACTGCCTGGATAACCTCAGCCACCATGTTGGTTACCGAGGTGGTGGTTGCAGTGGATGCGCAGCCTCTCGCCAGTTCGGCAATCGCCAGGGAAAACGCCACGGTGCCAGCACCAGTGCCGCCATAATTGGGATCAATATTGATTCCCATAAAGCCCAGCTCTGCCAATTGCTTGAGCTTTTCCAACAAGAGCTCTCTATTACCGGTCTTGTCGAGTTCAGCAGCAATGGGTTTCAGTTCGCTGTCAGCAAATTGCTTTGCCGCATCCTGAATCATCTGCTGTTCTTCGCTCAGTGAAAAATCCATACAGTACCTACTTATAGTTATTACGGACAAATCACACGGCACCCACCTTGGTACCGCATCGCTATGCCGAGCATAATAAAAACCGCGCCGACAATGGTTGCCAATTCCACCTATTCAACCATGAAATCAGCAATCAATCCCTATGATTGAGGCCTGAGGTGAGAATTCAGATTCCTACCCAGGTTCCCAAAAAAGCCAACCAGCAATATCGCTACAGTTCTCTAACCCCGCACAGGATATTTGACTGCACTCAATTAGCGCCGCGAACCTTTCACACTGGGTTCTGGGTCCGGTACCGCTACAGCGGTATCAGTCTTCACTTCCTCCATCACCACGTAGGTGTGGGTTTCCCTTACTCCCGGTACAGATGCCAGCTTTTCACCGAGGAAGCGGCGATAACCCAGCATATCCTTAATACGGATTTTCACCAGGTAATCAAAACCGCCGGCAACCATATGGCACTCCTGGACCTCCTCCAGTCCAGCCACATGCTCATTAAAGGCTTCCAATGCCTCAGTTGCTGTATTGTTCAGGGTCACCTGGATATAGACCACCAGGCCCGCATGAACTTTGAGCGGGTCGAGTAGCGCTACATAGTCGCGAATAAATCCTTCCCTTTCGAGCCGCTTGACTCGCTCCAGGCAAGGGGTGGGACTAAGGTTAACCCTGCGCGCCAATTCCACATTCGGCAAGCGGCCGTGACGTTGCAGAATTCGCAGTATTTGGCGATCAATACGATCAAGATCTTCCAACTGTCGAGACATTACAAAATACCCTACTGGTAATCACGCAATTAGGCGTGATATTTAACCACAACTCGCAACATTATGGCGATTAATTCTAACGATTTTCGCACATAATCCGGTTTTTTATTCTGACCCTAGATATAGAGCTTGGGAGACGATATGTCGACAAACTTCGCCGGAGACCTCCAGAATGCCCGGGACCGGGCACGCGAGTATTTGCACGCCGACGAAAACCTCTGCGTGAGCGAGCTGCTGGCTGCGCCACGCCCCAGCGACGAGATGCGCAAGAAAATTCTGAACACCTCGCGCGCACTGGTTCATCATTCACGACAGCAGCGCAGCAAGCGCGGAACGCTGGACGCTTTCCTTCAGCAATTCGGCCTTTCCAATAAGGAAGGGGTTGCATTGATGTGTCTGGCGGAGTCCCTGCTCCGGGTACCAGATGCCGATACTGCCGACAAACTAATCGCCGAGAAAGTGCATTCCGGCAACTGGTCCAGCCATCGTGGCCAGTCCGACTCCCTGTTTGTGAACGCCTCAACCTGGGGCCTGATGCTTACCGGCAGCGTAGTAGAACTGGACCCGGATATCACCGAGCGCCCCTCCCACTGGATGAAACGCCTGGTTAGCCGTATCGGCGAGCCCATGGTTCGCACCTCTATGATGCAGGCCATGAAAATTATGGGTGGCCAGTACGTGCTCGGCCGCACCATCAAGGAAGCATTGAAACGCGGCCCCAAAGAAAACCTTCCGGGTACCCGCTTCTCCTTCGATATGCTGGGCGAAGGCGCCCGCACCATGGCCGACGCCCACCGCTACTTCGATGCCTATATGATGGCTATCGAAGAGATCGGCAAAGACAACACCCAGCGGGATGTGGTTGAGGCCAACGGTATTTCCATCAAGCTTTCCGCCCTGCACCCCCGCTACAGTGTGCTGCAGCGGGATCGCGTAATGGACGAATTGCTGCCCCAGGTGAAGCGTCTTTGTGTCGCCGCAGCCCAATACGATATGGGCCTGAATATCGATGCAGAAGAGGCAGACCGCCTGGATATCTCACTGGATATCTTCGAGGCGCTCGCCCGCGATCCTGAAATAAAAGAATGGCAAGGACTGGGTTTTGTACTCCAGGCCTATCAAAAGCGCGCTCCCCATGTCGCCGACTGGCTGATCGCCCTGGGCCGCGATACCGGCCGCAAGCTGATGGTGCGTCTGGTTAAAGGTGCTTACTGGGATAGTGAAATCAAACACTCCCAGCAAATGGGCCTGCCGGACTACCCGGTATACACGCGTAAATGCCACACCGATCTGTCATACCAGGTCTGTGCGAAAAAACTGTTGGAAGCTGGCGATGCAATCTATCCGCAATTTGCCACCCACAACGCCTACACCGTCGGGCTGATTCTTGAGCTGGCCAATGGCCGCACCGACTTTGAATTCCAGCGCCTGCACGGCATGGGCCACTTGCTGTACGCACAAATTGAAGCGGTACACGGCAAGCGTGTACCCGTACGCGTCTACGCACCCGTAGGGGCACATCGTGACTTACTGCCCTACCTGGTTCGCCGCCTGCTGGAAAACGGAGCTAATAGCTCCTTTGTTAACCGCTTTATGGACGAGGCAACGCCGGTTGAAGCCCTGGTCCAGGACACCCTGGAACAAAGCGAAGCCTGCAACCCCTACCGTCACCCGCAAATTCCTGTCCCGGAGAATATTTATATGGGCGCAGAAGCCCTGCCGCGGAAAAACTCACACGGCATCGAACTGACTGATCCACTCTCCGTTGATCCCCTGCTGAAAGAGCTTGAGCAGCAACGCGAAAAGCATTTCCTCGGTGGCCCTATCGTCAACGGCACCATGGGCGAAGCGGAAGAACCGGTTTACAACCCGGCAACCGGCGAAAAAATTGGCCACACCGCGAATACTGATAAGCACCTGATTGAGCAGGCCTATGCCTCTGCCACTGAAGCGCAGATCGACTGGGATCGCCAGGGTGGAAAACACCGCGCGGATATCCTCGACAGAATTGCCGATCTCTACGAAGACAAAGCCAATGAACTGGCTGCAATTATTTGTATTGAAGCGGGCCGTACCCTAAATGACGGCATTAGTGAAGTGCGCGAAGCTATCGACTTCTGCCGCTACTACGCCAACGGCGCACGCCAGCATTTCAGTGAGCCCACCGAACTGCCCGGCCCTACCGGTGAACAAAATCAGCTGTATTTGAGTGGCCGTGGCACCTTCGTGTGCATCAGCCCTTGGAACTTCCCCCTGGCAATCTTTACCGGCCAGGTGGTTGCCGCACTCGCCGCCGGTAATGCCGTACTGGCCAAGCCCGCAGAGCAAACCCCCATCATCGCTGCACACGCCGTGCGCTTGATGCTCGATGCCGGTGTGCCGCCAAAAGTACTGCACTTGATCACAGGTACCGGTGCCGCAGTGGGCAAACTGCTGATCGAAGATCCCCGCCTGGGCGGTGTAGCCTTCACCGGCTCTACTGAAACCGCACGCCTGATCAACCAGCAGCTGGCAGTGAAAGAAGGCCCGATTGTACCGCTGATCGCCGAAACCGGCGGCCAGAATGTCATGGTCGTAGACTCCACCGCCCTGCCCGAACAGGTAGTAGACGATGTAATTCAATCTGCCTTCCTCAGTGCCGGTCAGCGCTGTTCCGCTCTGCGTATCCTGTGTGTACAGGATGTCATCGCCGATAACCTGTTGAATATGCTGAAAGGCGCGTGTGAAGAACTGACCCTCGGCGATCCCGGTAAACTGGATACCGATATCGGTCCGGTTATCGACGAAAAAGCCCTCGGCATGCTGGAATCCCACCGCGAGCGCATGGCGAAAGAAGCCAAGCCGCTATTTGCATTTGAGGAAGCGAAGAAGCCCAGCAAAGGCACCTTCTTCGGCCCGCAGGTAGTAGAGATTGAAGATTTCTCCGTGCTCAAGCGCGAGACTTTCGGACCTTTCCTACATGTAGTTCGCTTCAAGGCAGACGAGCTGGAAGACGTAATCCGCCGCATTAATGCCACAGGCTACGGCCTTACCTTCGGACTGCACTCCCGCATCGAAGGCCGTGCCCACGCGGTATTTAAGCGTATCAACGTCGGCAACTGCTATGTAAACCGCGATATGGTTGGTGCAGTAGTAGGTGTTAACCCCTTCGGCGGCCACGGCCTATCCGGCACCGGCCCCAAAGCCGGTGGCCCGCACTACCTGTTCCGTTTCGCCAGCGAAAAAACCAAAACTATTAACACTGTTGCCACTGGCGGTAACACTGCACTGTTTACATTGGGGCAATAAGCTCCCATAAAACAATGAGAGAGCGGGCTTTTAGCCCGCTTTTTTGTGGAGAATCATTTCGCTAACTACCCACAAAGTACCAACTCCAAACTTCCCTTCCCCGTAAATTTTTCAGCCCCTGTAAATTAATCGGATGAATCAAAGCAATTACTTCAATTTCAACCGCAGCCTTTTGCAGCAACAAGCCATGTATTTTCTTTAACAGCCCCACATAAGGTATAGTTGGCCAACCCTATAAAAATAGAATGGATTCAATGAAAAACACAATAGCTGGAATAATAATAGGCTTAGTCGCCGGATACTTAGGCCCATTAATTACAGGATATTCTTCAGCCATTGCTATACCCGAAACTTTCAGAGCATTCCTTTCAGGTGGAGGAGCTGTCCTTTGGGAAGTTTTTGTTGTCCATTTACTAGGATATGGATTAATTGTTTTCACATTCGTTTTTTTAGCATCTAGGCTGATAAAACTGCATCCATGGGCAACTGCAGCAACTGCCATTATCACCTGCGAAGCCACTCTATATTTTTTCCACACCAGTGAATACACACTTCACGTGCCTCATATCGTAGCTCTGGCATTTTGCGCATTCTTAAGCGCAACACTCTCCAGGAAGAGCGCAAACATATCACCTGCCGTTTAATTGCCGCTCGAGTTAAGATTAATAGAAGATAGAGAATCTTTAATCCGCAATCTGTTCAAATTTGAGTAAAAAGGTATCTTATTTCTAAAATAAAATTTGATAAATAAGATACCCTATTTTGAATGACGATTTTGGTACTAGCATCAACAGATAAAAGCTAAAAATAAATTTACCTTTACGACCATATACCATCATAGAAATTTTCTAAACCTGTTAAATATAAAGCTCCTAAGAACATATAAAAAATATCAGATTAAACTTTCAGCTGCGACAATCCAGCCCCTTCGATTCAGGAAGTACAAACTCTTCAACTTATGCTCATTACCGGCAATCGTGACTGTATTGGCAGAAAATACAAAGCCCAATGACAAATCTGGTTAACCAACAAGTTACATGTGAATGTTTCCACCGTAGAAAGACTTTTACACCGCCAAACCGTTAATTCTTGTCTTGACGCGCCACCAGAGGTAGTAGAAGCTGAAGCACTCTGGGTAATGACAATGCTACCCCAGTATAAAAATGAAGTTTCATGTAAACCAATTTTGGGGAGTCTCAATGCGCTCGCTGATACTGATGTGGTTTCTGTCCTTCTTTTTGATAGCCTGTGGTAGTGAGCCGAAAACTCGCACAGAAGCTTTAAATACTGAGATTAAACCCGCCTCCAAGGCAACTATTTCCCATAATAGATCTCTGGCCAAACAATTACCCTTCAGCGATGAAACTGATTTTCTGCTGGCTAAGCGGGGATTTATTGAATCTATTCCCGGCGCACTGGTAAAAAATACCGAAGGCCGGGAAGTCTATGGCCTATCTCAGATGCAGTTTTTACAGGGCAATCCTCCAGACACCGTCAATCCTAGCCTTTGGCGTCAAGCTCAGCTCAACGTCCTGAATAACGGCCTGTTCAAAGTGGTAGATGGTATCTACCAGGTGCGCTCGCTGGATCTGGCCAATATGACCCTGGTGCAGGGAAAAAGCGGCTGGATTGTAATCGACCCTCTCACATCAGCAGAGACCGCAGCTGCAGCTCTTGAGCTGGCCAACAAGGCGCTGGGCGAGCAGCCAGTGAGCGCGGTGATCTTTACCCATAGTCATGCAGACCACTTTGCTGGAATAACCGGAGTGCTTACCAAAGAACAGTTAGCAAGCGGTTCTATCGACATCATTGCACCAGAGGGCTTCGCAGAGGAAGCGATCAGCGAGAATGTTCGCACCGGAAATGTGATGCAACGCCGTGCGTTATACCAGTTTGGCAATTTGCTCCCCTCTAGCCCAGAGGGCTTTGTCTCGTCCGGCTTAGGCAACAGGGTATCCGATGGTGAGCACGGCATCGCCACACCGACGATAGAAATCTCTGAGAATGGTGCAGAGATGAAGGTTGATGGAGTGGATATTGTTTTCATCAACACCCCCGGGGCCGAAGCACCCGCGGAGATTGTGTTTTTCTTCCCCCAATTTAATGCTCTCTGTATGAGCGAGATCGCCAACCATACACTCCACAACATTTACACCCTGCGTGGCGCGAAAACCCGCGATGCCAAAGCCTGGAGCCGCTACATTGAGTATGCTATGGAGAGATTTGGCGACAAAACTGAAGTGGTTTTCAGTAGCCATCACTGGCCTACCTGGGGTAAAAATGAAGCGATGGATTACCTGGCTAAGCAACGGGATCTCTATAAATATATTCACGACCAGACCCTGCGCCTGGCCAATCACGGTTACGATATGGTTGAAGTCGCAGAACGCCTTGAACTGCCCGAAAATCTCTCTCAGGCCTGGGCCAATCGGGGTTACTACGGCACAGTCAATGTTGGGGCCAAGGCTGTTTACAATCGCTATCTGGGTTATTTCGATGGAAACCCGGCAAATCTCCACCCAGTCCCTCAAGAAGAAGCTGCAGAATATTATGTCGATTATATGGGTGGAGAAGAAGCCATTATGACGAGGGCTCGACAGGATTTTGCTCGTGGCAATTACCGCTGGGTTGCCATGGTGTTAAAGCATTTGGTTTTTGCCGAGCCTGATAACGAGCAAGCACGCTACCTATTAGCTGACAGCCTCGAGCAGCTGGGCTACCAGGCAGAATCAGGTATTTGGCGTAACTTTTATCTCTCTGGCGCCATGGAATTACGTCATGGTATCGAATACCGTGAAGAAGTACTTCCAGATGAAGATATAGTAGCGCGAGTCCCCCTACAGTTGCTGTTCGATGCAATGGCGGTACGCTTGAATGGTGAGAAAGCAGCTGATGCAAATATCCATCTGAATATCGATATGACTGACACCGAACAAAAGTACTTAGTTGTTGTACAAAATGGAGTGCTTCACGGCTATCCCGATCGACACAGCGATGACCCTTCTGCCAGCCTCGCTCTTAGTAGCGCAGACTTGCGTCTGATGTTTAGCGGTCTGGTAGGTGCCCCTACCCTAATCAAAGATGGCCGTCTTAAGGTGAGCGGCAACCCTCTTGCATTGATAAAGTTTGGTCGGCTATTTGATGAGTTTGATCGTAATTTTAGCCTTGTAACACCTTAAAAATTTAAGCTTTCAGTAAATACAGATCAAATTCGCGAGCCGCAACCATCATTACACTAAATATCGGCAGGTAGCTGTATTTATTTAACGATCTTAAAAAAATAAGCAACTCAACAAAATCTTAATAAATGAGTTTAGCCAACATCAATGGCCTTGATAATTCGTGCACACTCAATTGGCTGGCAATTTAAACCTACCCGCAGCCAATTCCTGAAGGACATATAACAGCCCTCCAATTTAAAATGGCTAACTTACACTACCCACAAACATACAGAGCCCTTCATACTCTGTATGTTTGTGGGAATAGGAGTTTTATTTTTTACTAGCGATTGATTAACAGTGCCCCGCCAAGACCACTACAACTTAATTTACGTCTATTCTCCGCACAAATACCCCCATTATATCCTTCGATCTTGGTTACATTACCTATATTCAGGGTATCCACTATATTCTCGTTTATTGAATCCCCCCAACAAGTAACTTCGCCATTCGCCTCAAGGGCACAGGTTGCTCTCCAGCCAGCATGTAAATCAACGACGTTAGTGAGCCCGAAGGGAATACTAAGCACCCCATTAGAACTACTACCCCAGCAATCTACACCATAATCATCAGCAACACAGCTGTGGCCATCATCTTCGCTATGGGGATAAGGGAAACTACCTCCAGCAGCAACACCTACTGGGTTTGTTAGGTTATATCGATCACTAGATTGGTTTCGATAATTCGCTCCCCAACATCTTGCAGTGGTTTCTCCATCCAAAACGCAATTATGGTTCGTACCGGTATTTAATTTATGTGGCTGTAAAATATTGGTTGGAACATTTAAAACACCATTGGTATTTGACCCCCAGCACACAACTGCTCCATTATCGATGGCGCAAGTATGTGAGGTTGACGCGTCAATCTCCGTAACATCTGTTAAGTCCGCAGGAAAAATTAAATGCTCACCCTCCCTGCCCCAACAGTGCATACCCGTATCAGCCCATACACAGCTGTGAAATCTACCAACTCCAATTGCCTTCGGCCCACTTACACCAGAAGGAACATTAAGAAGTTCAGGCTCATTATGCTCCTTTCCAAAGCACATCACTTTGTCTTTATTAAAACCACACACATGATCGTCACCGACATCGTAGTCGACTAAATCATACCAAATTGAAGATTGACCATAATCATTTTTACCCCAACATACAGCACCAAAAGTAGTCTCAGCACAGTTGTTATGGATCCCGCTATGCAATTTGGTTACATCGGATAAGTCGGAGGGCACGTCAACTTGCCCGGCTATACTATTGTCACCCCAGCAATTTACTTTACCGAGATTATTTAAGGAACAAGTATGATAATAACCACTATCCAAGCTAACGACGTTGCCTAAATCACTAGGCACATTTGTCTGGCCTCTTGAGTTATCACCCCAACATGTTACCTGTTGATCATCTTGTAAAACACAGGTATGTAACCCTCCAACTACCACTTGAACGGGAGTTCCTAGGTCACCTGGTACATCAGTCTGACTAACCGTATTATTTCCCCAACACGCAACATTAGTCCCGTCATGTCCACACGCATGGTAATCAAACATATCAATTTGCTGAGCATTCTTAAGACTAGCTGGTGGAACATTAAGTCCGTAACTCCCCCCCCCCAACAGTTGATATCGCCAGATAACGTAATAACACAAGCTGTATTTGTCATTGTTGCAACATGAAGTGCAACTGCATCGTTTATGGGGTTAATCTGCAAATCAGTAATCATCGTTGATTCATTGCCCCAGCATAAAACGTCATTACCCTGTAGCGCACAAATTCCAGATGAACGATTGTGGGCAACTCTGCTAGGTGCAATAAGATTATCAGGGGTCGGATGCTCATCAATAAGTCCCCAGCAAGTAATCTCATTGTTTATTAACGCACAGCTAGAGTAAGTACTCAAAGAGAGATCATCTATTGGTACATATGGAATACTGTTGGGATCAGCTGGATCTGTAGAAGCATTGAATTCTTGAAGATTAGTATAACTATCACTATCGAGATCCTCATCAGCATCATTTACGTTAGGCTGCAAATTGTACAGAACCTCCCAACCATCAGTCATTCCATCAAAATCTGAATCGGCGGACAATGGATTAGTATGATAACTATTAATCTCATCATGATCAGTGAGAAGGTCATTATCATCATCTAAATCCATATTGTTACCAATACCATCACCATCAGTATCAATCGACTCATCAGCATCCAATGGGAATTGATCGTTAGTGTCCAGTACGCCGTCATTATCGTCATCGACATCAATATTGTTACCAATGCCATCTCTATCCGTATCAACTGATTCAGTGGCATCTAGTGGAAATGCATCTTCTATATCCGATACACCATCTCCGTCGTCATCGTTATCACCATTATTACCAATGCCATCGTTATCTGTATCAACCCACTCAGAACCATCCAGCGGGAATGTATCAACCGCGTCCAGTACCCCATCATTATCATCGTCATCATCGGCGTTATTACCGATACCATCCCTATCAGTATCTAACCACTCCATGGGGTCTAATGGGAACTCATCTACTGAATCAACTGCACCATCATTATCAGTATCTATCTGAGACAAGGAGCAGCCTTCACTATTAACAGATTCACCATCATTTGTACCGGGGCAGAGATCATCTGGATTAAATACCCCATCATTATCCGAATCCAAAGTGGCAGGATTAATTGCGGTAATTTTAATATCATCCAGCGCCATGTCCCCCATATACCCGCCTACCGCTGTTGCGCGGAATCGAAGCTGAGTAAACCCATAGCTACTCAGCTCTAAACTTACCTTTGTATAAGTGGTTGAAACACCGGTATGTTGTTCACCAGAAACTGTCCAAACATTGTTGGTCCAGGCTCCGTTTGAATAGCCATCTACCGAAAGCGACCCAATGTCGCTACCGTACATGTGGTAACTGAAGTCCAGATAGATATTAGTATCAAGTAGTACTGGTCCTAGCAGAATTGCACTGTCTCCATTGGAGTTTGCACCTCCTGAAGAAGTTTCCAAATAGACATAATAACTACTGCCGCTCGCTCCGCCTGGGGGGCCAGTACTAACCGAAGGTGTACTGCCAGTGTGACGGCTCCAGTTCTTATTATCCTCTGATAAAATGTTAACCCAATCACCGAAACCAAGCTCGAAATCATTACTGTAAAGTACTAAAGGTGCATCCTTATCCTTTACAGTAATTTTAAGCATTGCATTATCAGTGAAACTACCATCGGACACCTCAACAATAAAACTATTTACAGCGACATCACTTTCAAGAGGTGTGCCACTCAGACTGCCATCTGCAGCAACCGATAGCCACTCGGGGCCGGACACTTTACGAAAACTGAGGAGATCACTATTAACATCTATAACATCGTCTAGGATACTGCCAGTATAAACTGAACCCTCACGGGCATCAGGCTTTTCAATTTCATCCTTCAAAAAAGTCGGAGCAACTGGACCAGTAACCGCCTCCTCAATAACGACATTGTCTATCGCTATATCACCCATATAGCCTCCTACCGCTGTTGCACGGAAGCGTATCTGGGTTACAGCATAAGAACTTAAGTCAACATCTGCTGAGATATATGAAGCTAAACTAGTACTTTGTTGCTGTCCAGAAATCAACCAAACATCATTGATCCAGCTCCCATCTGAATACACATCCACCGCTAGAGAACCGACATCACTGCCATACATGTGGTACTCAAATCTCAATTTAATACCAAAACCAGAAATCACCGGGCCTTGTAGTATTGCCGAATCACCACTGGCATTTGCACCATCAGATGAGGTTTCCAGAAAGACATAATAGCTACTGCTAGCACCGCCATGGGGGCCGGTGCTACTTGAAGGTGTTCCCAAGGAACCTAGGGTCCACTGATCGCTGTCACCACTTGACACATTGATCCAGTTACCAAAACCAGATTCAAAGTCATCAGAAAACAACGTTACCTGAGAAAAACTATTAGCAGAGAAACCAATTAAAATTACGTATAGAAAACAGGAAAGGATACGATCCATCCGAACACTCCATATCACAAAACAATCCTTGGAAGGCCAAAATCAAACACAGATTCTTAGCAAGCTAAGCCTAGCTTACCAATTAAATAGGCCGAATTTTCACAACGCCAGTCTATCAGGAAGTAGCTAGGATGCAATAAATACCGCCTATAAAAATCCTTATCATTTATCCCCCCAAACTTTCCATAACAACAAATACTGTGTTTGACATCAAAAATATAACAGATAAATTACACAAGCTGAGTAAAGCCATTTACTTACCGTGAAATTTATATATTTATTATCCGATTCCAACTTAAGAAAAAAACTAATATATTAACTTGAAATAAATAGCTTTAAATTTTGCATGCCACAAAAACGCTATTTTTACCCCCTCAAACCCCCACTCAAGCCCAGCATTCAAACAAACAATTTTTCAATTCACCAATAGATAAAAATATTTTAGATAACTTTAAAAAAATATAAATGGAAATTAAAAATCATCACACCCTAGAAATAACCAGCAATAAACCACCCCATAAAATAGAACGATTAAAATAACAGGAAGAAAAATATTAGATAAGCACACTTATCACAGCTTTATCAAATTACCCGCAAATCATTCAGATATCACAGATTCAAAACGAGGTTATCAACCAACTTAACTCACTTCAGCCTGGAGAATCCACCTTCTCAAAATTACACCTACAAATTAAAGCTACAGAGGGACTCAACCAAGATAACCATATATAAAATATAGCTTTAAGCGTACAATTTAATTCACATCGGAAATAGATAATATTTCTAACTTAAAGGCCATTTAGCTTCATTACATTGATATGGCGGAAGATGAACACCTTGTAGCTGTTCTAGCTGCCAAAAATTACAATAGCATACAGCAGCTTGATTGACTCATGTAAAGCAATTATTGTCGACAATGCATTATTAACTCATATTGGACAATGGAAATGGACAATGGAAGATATAATGGAAACAATTACAGCGCCAAAGAGCACTGTAACAGATAGCACAAATAGGGATTTTAGGCCTTATCGATCATTCCGCGTTAAAATCCTGGCTGCAACGAGGATAGAAGATAGTCTCGCCATAGATTCCAAATATTATGACGAATTACTAACCTCTTCAAATGCATCGAATGTTTGGTCTTTGTACATGCTTCAATCTCTTGACTGTATGATTGAGGCTTCTCAAGCAGCCGTTGATTCACTTGATCAGCTCAAGGATACTCTCTCAGAGGTTTTAACCCTTGATGCGGATTCTCTTTTAAAAATGATTCGTGCCAATACAGAAATTGATGAAACATTGGCAATGGCTCTAAAAGAGGGAATCAAGAAGTACGGCACAACTGAGAAGTGGCTTTTGACACTGCGGCAAGCACTTGTAAGTAGAATAGAGATCAGCAAGGAAGGAAAACACTTTATTGAACAGGTTCAGGAAGGACGCGCCCCCGAAAGGGCTCAACTTTACCCAATCTTGACTTATCTTCACGATGAATCTCTCGCATTGATTTTTTGCTTGCTTGGAGGGCTCACAATGAAGGCAATCTGTGTTGTTACCTTGCTAATTGCCCTCGCACCTCACAGCCCTAGCGAGCCACCACCTCCTCCGCCTCCACCACCACCACCACCACCTTCCGATGACTAGCAGCTTGACCAGCTCTACTATCAGGGGAGCTATTTTGGGGATATTACCTATTACAGTGTGAATTCAGCAGGCTCTTATTCTCAGCGCCTGATACCAAGAGTTACCGTTGCCAACAAGGGCGGCCTAAGCTAAGCGTAGGCCGGCCAACCCAACCAACAGACGAATGAATTTTCTTTATCCAATTATATACAGCTAGATTAGTTATACCCCCTCCATCCAAACATCATATTGCAGAATATTCTCTTTGATTTATTATGATCAACATCTACTTTTCAATTAAGACATATCGCTTGATTCAAGCATACTGTTACCATCACCTGAAAAACTTTATTATTAAAAACACTCTTTGATAGCGATATTTACACAAGTAAAAACTCGCCCTCTATTCTGGTAACAACAACTTTCATTATACACATTGATACACACGTATTGTGCAGCGCCTTAAAATAGCGATTAAAAGTTATAGGGTAGATAACTGTAAAACTTATATTTTGAGCTTTGAGTATATATCTCTCAGATCCTCTTCACTTTCCTGCCCCCATAGACACCACCAATATCCAGCCTTCTTGGATTTAATCAAGTTGAATTTTTCATAACTTCAGGATTATTTTTAATGATGACTATTAAGATTATTTTACCTTTCCCAACATGGGATCAACAAAGCATTTATTGACTGTAGAAAAAGAGGAACGCGTTCTAAACCCCCAAAATCACAGAACACCTTATAGCCATAATTATATATTCATAATCGCCTGCATCATTAATTGATAATTCTGTATAGACGTTAGATTTATATCTCTAAAGCTCACAAAAAATAGCACTCAAGAATACCCTTCGAGCGTTAAAATCCACCTCCCTTCCCTCATTTAGATTCCATCACTAGCATTTATAACCAACATAATGCCACCTTTAACGGAACAGATGCAAAAACACTATCTCCGCTAGATGGCAGCATTAGTCTCTTTATTATTTCCCTCAGATCAATATCAGTTCTCAATCTTAGAAAGAAGCTTTAAGTTTTGAATCAAGTTCCTTACACCATGAGCATGATCTTCGTTAAAGACATTGCCTTTACACCACTCTCCTACAGAGGCAACATTGACTTTGGCAACTTTAGGGCGGACGCTCCAGGTGACTAAAAAAGGTGAGCCTTTCTCATTGTAACCAGGACCGGTAGTGGAACCTGAATACTGAATTGGCGTTCCAGTATTGTTAGGAATTCCCAAGGCTTGTTGAAAACCACCCCTTTCATCGTGTGCAGTTAACTTTGTGAAATCCAAAGCATTGGAATCATTCACCAAAACATAAACTTGCGTTTCTACACGTAATTGTGGATTTTTGATATCCTCGTGAAGACAGGCACCCAAGGTAGGGCCGGGTTTGATTCTGGCAGATGAGTGAACATAATGAACCTCAATGGTGTCTCCTGACTGAAGGCCGCCATGTGGGCTCCCGCACACCTCCTGATCCAGTGGAACTAACTCAGACCTGGACAGATTACCAGAATATTTATAACCTGACTGATAACCGCTCCCATCACCATTCCCTGCATAGATTGTAAATTCACCACCCTTGTGCTCAGCATTCTTGTGGAAGTGAATGTTGCACAGGTTCATGGACGTGTAATTTGGCGCGCTTCCCCCAAAAAAACTATTGTTACCGGCAACCGAGTCAATATCTCTTGGAGATTGTGGCCCAAAACCTCTCCCTGAGGTATTTTTCTCTAAATTTTCACGCTGATGTGCAATGACATCATCTGAAACTGCGACATGACCGCCTTCCGCAAAAACCTTGAAAGCTACTGTTATCGCCGCAGCAAAAACAAGAACTATTTTTATTCTCATAAGCCAACTCCTCTGATGGTTTGCATAATTACAAAGTAAATCTTAATTCGCTCTGATGGTATTTTTCCATACCCCAAACTGAAGCGGTTAACTTTTTCAACCTCACCTCTGCTCCCCACCCTCCATACGCCCGCAGTTGCGGACGACTTGTAGCGCCGAAGGAGCGGAAAGGAGTTCCGACAACCTGCGCTTGTATGGTTGTTCTTGCCCGATTCTGATGTTGAAAACCCTTTTCGCTAACGGGTAAATTGAGACCCACCTTCGGCGGCCACCGAAGGCCTTGTTTGTCACAGTTCGTTGCTGCGCCGGTTTAAAAAGACCGTTAACAAGTTGGAACGTGACAGACACTCACTAGGCATAACTCGAATAGTCATGTGGGCCTCAAGCCCGAATAGCAAGGCGGAGATAGCTTATCTTATGGAACCTCAAGAGATCAATGTCGGTATCGATACTAGTAGTAAACAACTAGATATTTATGTGAGACCTACTGGCCAATTCTCTAGTGTTACCAATAATAAAAATGGTATTAAGGATGCCATTAAACAGCTACAACCTCTTAAACCTCAAAGAGTGCTAATAGAGTCTACAGGAAGACTTGAATTAGAGTTTGTTTGCGCCGCAGAAAAAGCAGGGCTACCTATTGTTGTTTGCAACCCTTCGCAGATAAGAAACTTCGCTAAATCCGCAGGACGCCTCGCTAAAACTGACAAGCTAGATGCAATGGATATTGCACATTTTGGTGAGGCCATGAAGCCAAGACTGTCGGTGCTAAAACCAGAAAAGCTTAGGGAGATCAGTGACTTACTGGCTGTAAGAAGTCAGTGCTTAGAGATGAGTACAATGCAAAAGAATCGGCTTCAGAGGATGCCTAAATCAGTGCACAAACCTATCCAGACCATTCTAAACACCATCAAGAAAGAGCTACAAGGTATCGACAAACAACTGGATAAACTGGTTAACAGTGTGTCTGAGTGGCGGCAAAGGCGCGACCTGTTGTTGAGCGCTAAAGGAGTCGGAAATGTATTGGCCTATACGTTGATGAGCGAACTTCCAGAACTAGGAAAATTGAACCGTAAAGAAATCGCTGCACTTATCGGTATCGCTCCGATGAACCGTGATAGTGACAGCTTCCAGGGCAAACGATATATTCGAGGTGGAAGGCATCGTGTACGCACAGTTCTGTTTGTCTCCATCATGTCGACCATACAACATCATCCTAAATTAAAGCCGATGTATAAGCGACTAGTCGACGCTGGTAAACCTAAAAAGGTCGCTCTGATTGCATGTATGAGAAAGCAGATTACGATCCTGAATACGATGGTAAAGAATAACACCTACTGGGATGAAAGTATGGCTTAAAAACTTGACGAGCAACCATAGTCACATGTTATACCTCATTCGTATATTTTTCCAGCGTGTAATATTTGGGCCATACGTTTCCAAGGATTAACCTCTTTAGGCAGGACTGGCGAACCATTAATTGATGAGTTTGCCCATGCAGCGGACGCATCAAGATACTGCCCAATAGTCTCATGCTCCCATCCATTATGACCTCGGCCATATGGATTAGTTGGACTGGCCTTCTCATGTTCTTCCTCATCTAGTCTGTCAGCAGCAAGGGCTTCCAAGAATAGAATGAATGTTTCTTCGTTATGTACTTCGTCTTCGAGCTTAGCTAAATCTTTCATAAGGTATAACGCCCTCAATAACCGGCAGACCGCGCGAAGCATGGGCTGTCCGACAAAGGCCGCTCGCGGCCGGAGTGTAGTTGAACACCTTGTTAAAAGGCATTAGGTACGGCCTCGCAGCTTATTAAATAGATTGAGCCAGAAGGTAGACACGCTAACAAGCCATAAGCCAATGGCTAACTGGAACACCAAACCAGCTGGCCATAAAATGCTTGATGACGATATTTCCACTGTGTTTGGTATAAATGACAGTGAGCGAGGTAAATAAGCTAGAGCATTAACAACAAAGTATAAACCTGCTAGCTGAAACAATACTTTTTGAGAGTCACTACTCAGTGTTGCCTCGGAGTTGGATTTGGCACTCTTTAAAACTGAGTTGGCAGCTTTGTTGATTAAGAATACTGCGATGAGCCCGACTAGGATAAATGCCCCTATGAGGCCAACATATGCCTCCATAGGTATTTCTTGCTGCTGATATTGCTCAACGCTGGCGAACAGCATTACAAGGCTTGGCAAATTCAAGATGAGCTGAATTAAAAGCCAGATTGAAAATAGCCTTAATGCGATTGCTGTGACTTGCTGCGTAATCATGTTTTGCCTTTTAACGCCAAGGTTTCGTGCGCCCCAGCCGAAGGCGACAACACCACTTTGTTAAGTGTCGGGAGCATGTTGATACCTCGTAATAGTGAATATTTTGATTACACCGCATTCCTCTCGGTTTACTGGTTCATAATTAGCACAGTAATTAGGCTCGTAACCAGAAACACTTTTTTCAGACATTAACTGAGGACAAAGATCACTAGCCTTGCCATTCACAAAATAGGTTTGACCATTACCAAGCTCGCCAGTACTAAACACTACTCCTAATTCACCCCTTGCCAGAGGGCCGCAATCGTATGGTTTCAACCGAATCTTTTCAGAGAAACAGGGCGCTGATAGAAACATTGCTAGTAATAGAAAGAAGGCTTTATTCATAGTGACGTTTAACGCCTTGCTAAGGGGCAGCCGAAACGCAGTGTAGGCTGTCCCGCGGAGGCCGCGCCTTTTGCGGCCGGAGTGAACTTGAGCAACTTGTTACATGCTTGCATATTTTCGGTACTTTGGTTGCTCTAGCTCATCACTTAAATAGCTGGCGATTGTTTTTATTAATGAATCTCCGCTCTCACAATAGGCCATAACATAAGCTCCAGACCAGTTGTCCCAGCCTAAACCTAACTTAGTGCCATTTAGCTCAATTTCAGCCACTACCTCACTGAGCCCAATAGCTGGTGAGCCAACAGGCAAATACCCAAATTGGTTTTGCAGAAGCTCGCCTAATACAGGAACGAACTCCGATTTAGCATCAAGTATTTCGTAGCTAAGGTGACCGTTTGAAACGGTGACTGTTTTACCTGATAAATCTTTCAGTGTACTCATGGCATGTAACATTTATATAGTAATCATTCTGACCACTATTATATTGACTACTATCTCATAATCAATCTGCCGCCACCACTACAGTTTCCCATTGGAAATCAGCTAGTTACACTAAAATGGCACGATTAAACAAACTACAAAAACGATCACTATGACTACTATCTCAATTTCACCCTACTCACGTAACCCCATAATTTATTAGTGTTTTTCACAAATTTTCAGCCGACCCCAGAAATAACACTCATCATGATCATATTTCACTAAGCTGGCACTTACTAACTGCGTGTAAATTATAGTCCGACAAACATTCAAATGAACTTAACCGTGAGCAAGCTCCTGAAAATTACAATTTAGAAAGAGTAAGCGTCTTGAGGGCCGGCATGGCTGGATGGTTTAAGTAAATTTTAAAGGCCAGGTAATTACCTCTACAAAATAGTCTGTTAGATCTCTAACCTATCTTACTAGCAAAAGCCTATTTTTGAACATTAATACGCTCTAACACTTCCAATACCGACTCAAAGCCCTTGGTATGAAACGCATTCATACCCACCTTATTCGCCACATCTACGTTTCTAGGAATATCATCCATGTAGACAACACTACTGGCTTCAACTTCCAGCTGTTCAAGCGCGTGTTTGAAAAACTCTTCATCGGGCTTTGCCATGCCTATAAGGTGGGAAGCGAATATTCGGCCCAAATATTTATGTGCATTAAATTCATGGGTGATGCGCGGCCAGTGAAGTTCATTGGTATTTGTCAATGCGGCCACTCTGTACTTTTTCTCTAGAGAACTGAGTAATTCAATTGCTCCTGGATAGAATCCTGCTGGCCAGTTTGTGAAGTGATCGATAATAGTCTCTATCGATTCCTCTATTTCCAATTGAGACTTTAAAGCGTTTGCAAATTCTTCTGTGGTGATTTCTCCTCTCTCAAACTGCCTTACAGGACCGGAAATAATGACATCTGTCACAGGCGCTTTGCCGGTTGGCAATGGGCGACCTTTTAGCTCTATTAGTACGCCGCCGAGATCAAACAGTAATACATCAACTTTCAAAATCCATAACCCTCATACTTTAACGCCCAGAAACGAGCTACGCACTCTTCACTATCAGGTACTTCTCGGAGAGACCAAGGCTAGTGCTATCAAATTAGCCAATATCATTCTTATCGTCCCACTTTCTTCCTCTCTATGATCTAAGATCCCAAGTACAATCAGAAGCTAGTAAGCAAACTATGACCACATCCCTTCATGACCTTGTCGAGATGGTACTCACGAGAAAGATCTCTGCGGTATCACTGATTGAAGAAGCTTGTGACAATGCCGTCGCTCATTCAGAGCTTAATGCATTTATCCGTCTTGATCGGCATGGTGCACTTAAGAAAGCAAAAACCATTGATAAGCAGTTGGCATCGGATGGTCACCGGAAACCTCTCGCAGGTATCCCAATCGCAGTTAAAGACAATATCAATGTAAAAGGTATGCGAACTACTGCCGGGACCCCTGGCATAAACTTTTTGCCCGAAAACTCAGCACCAGTCGTTGAGCGACTAGAGAAGTGTGGCGCCATAGTGATCGGGAAGACCAATCTACATGAACTCGCCTTCGGCGTAACTTCTAACAATGCCGCATTCGGTGCAGTAAGGAATCCCTGGGACATCTCTTGCTTCCCCGGCGGTTCATCGGGTGGCACCGCCGTAGCGGTAGCTGCTGGAATCGTGGCTGCAGGCCTTGGCACCGATACTGCAGGCTCCATCAGGTTACCAGCAGCCCTAACTGGCGTTGTAGGCTTTAGGCCTTCAACTGGAAGCCTCAGTAGTAAGGGGATAGTACCCTCTGTGCCGGCCTTTGACACCGTTGGCTCGATGACAACTAATGTCGAAGATACTGCATACTTGTTTGAGGTGATGACCGGTACCTCCCTACCTAAATACAAACCAATCAATCAGTTGCGCCTGGGGCTTGCCCATCCATTGTTTGACAATCTCTCCCCAGGGGTCAACAGGTCTTTCACTGCTCAACTAAAAGCCCTCTGTGATATGGGGGTAAACTTGGTAGAATTCGATCTATCACCAGTAGTCACCGCCGCTCTCGAGGTCGGATTCCCCATTGGTTTTCATCAAATGGAAACCGCCATGACCCACTTTTTATCGAAATACCAACCACAAACACAATTGGAAGAGGTGGTAGCAATGATTAAAAGTGATGATGTAAAAGCGGTCTATCAAGAATCGGTACTTGGCCCCGAGGCGCCCTCAGCTTCCACCTATCAAACGGCCTTGAGGAGATTGCCTGTCGTGCGAGAAACCTACTCGGAGATCATCAAACAACATCAGCTGGACGCTATCGTTTTTCCAACAGCACCTATAGAAGCACAACCTATAGAAACATCCTCAAATCAACTTGAGCTAAATGGCAAGACACTTCCCACCCTGGACACACTGATATATAACAATGTCGCAGCACCAGTCACTGGCGCCCCGGGTATCAGTATTCCCATAGGGGCTGGCGCCAATGGCTTACCTGTGGGTCTGGAGCTGGATGGGACGCCCGGTGCAGACTTGGCACTACTCTCTATAGCGAGAGAGATCGAAAGGATAATAGCCCCCAAAAAGTAGGCCACTCTCTCATCATCCTTCCCCACCCGGTACGGTTTTCCATATAGCGGAATTACTCGATGAGTAAAAAGCTTCTCCATCAGTTGCTACGCTATACACCCCACCGGGAACAGGGTAAAGGAATACCAGAGAACCATCTTTGCGATAGTGGCGCAACCCATCCCCTGCTGCAACCCAAAGATCATTTCTCGGGCCAACAACAATAAAACCATCAGGAATCCCCACTGGAGTTGACAACACCCAATGCTTGTCTCCCAAATGGTCCGGGGATAGCAAAGCACTAACATAAATGTCTTTTGTTTTGCTCGGGTCGTAGGAGCTCTTTCCATCTATAGCCGCTGTATCACCAAAATAAATATTGGTACCCATTGGTGAGATAGCCAAACCATGGGGCATTATGTATTCGTTTGCCAAGCGGGTTAGTTTTTCTGTTGAAATATTGAATGCATAGAACGCTGGCGGCAACTTTGGCTCAGGCTTGAAGCCCTGGTTATGCCCGTAATTCGGATCAGAAAAGTAAATCCAGCCAGAGGGTGACTGTACAACTTTATTCGGTGAATTAAAGGGTTTTCCTTTATAGTTATCTACCAGTACTTCACGTTGTCCATCGGAAAGATGTATACGGCTGATAGCGCCAGGGTTTCCTCCTATTCCCTGCTCTGCCACCAACAAATGCTCACTATCATTACTTAGCCACATACTATTCGCCATATTGCTTCTTGTCTTCCAGGTTACAACCTCACCAGTAGCAAAATCGTAGTAACGAATGGCAATCTGAGGAGTCTTAGAATCCAGATTCGGAACGCTTGAGAAGTACAGTCGATTTTGAGAAGGCACGTAAACAAGACCTTCATGCGCATCTGTTTCCACTAAGATCGAATGGGTATCCTGCACCGGCGTGCCCCCTCAGTAGATAATGACTATAGCGATACAAAGATCAGGACAATCACTTCACGGTGACTCACTAAGGTTATCGCTGGGGTCTCTTGTTGGCCCCACGCTGGAAACGGCTTTGTCCAATATCCTGCTAATTTCTCCACTCGCCTTAAGGCTTTCCAGCACTGTATTTAGGCGCTCGAGCAACTCTTTATTGCCCTTCTTGACACCGATACCAAAGGGTTTCGGCGGGAAATCTCCACTAATATTTACCAATCGATATAGCGTTGGGTAAGCCGAAGCCTTCCGCAAAAGTATCAGATTAATAATATCATTGGAGGCTGCATCAGCATTTCCACTTTGAACGGCCTCCAAAGTCGCCGAGCTTGTGGGAGCGACTATTAATTTTGCTCCTTTCAGTGAAGGCAATACAGCACGCATTCGCTTAAGGGAAAGCGACCCTTTAGTTACTGCAATTCGCTTACCCTCCAGGTCACTAAAACTCTCGATGTCACTATCTTCATGAACCAGCAACCCCTCTCCGGTGACGTAATAAGGAATTGTAAAATCTACTTCTTCTTCCCGTTCCGGCGTGATAGTAAACTGGGATACCACCATATCCACCCTTCCATCCTGAAGGGCCTGTACACGATCCTCATCCAGAACCCGGATAAGCTTGATATAACCAGGGCCACCAAATAATCTTTCTCCAATTGCCCTGACCAGATCAGGTTCAAAGCCTTCGATAGCGCCAGATGATGGATCTCTATAGGCCAAGCCGGGAATATCATAAGTTACCCCGGCAATGAGCTCCCTGTCTTCCAGGTCGGCCCAAGCGTACCCAGCATAAATGAGCGAAAAGACCACCATAAAGCCTATTAAACGAGGCACTAGATACATGGTAAAGATCCAGCAATTTCAAATATATTGGCTTAAGACCTCTAAACAACTCCGTGATACTCCTACTGCCGATGACGCACAAATGCTGTAGTTTTGCCCTCAAGGACTGCCCTACAGGGTTTCATAGATGCTGTGCATCGGAAACTTTTTCCCACTCACGGAGAGAGGTTACAGGTAAAATATAGGCGTATATAAAACCAATACAGGCAATACTGCACTTTAAGCTACAGTGGCTTTAAATAGAAATTGGCATACCTATGTACCTATCAGTGTCAAACAACCTGTTTATGACCCCAATACAACAAGCAGAACAATTAAAAGACCCCCTCTTATCAGTTACAGCGCACAATCTGTGCCTCTATTTACGAGCTAGTTGACTGGTTTTTCTTCCTTAATACCATCAGTTTTGCAAAAGTGCGTACACATACCGTCTCAAACAAGTAGAAGGGGCTCTCGCTAAATAGCTGCCCCCACTCCCTGGCGGTTCGCTCCCTACCTCGAGTCCCCATCAACATCTGCATGTCCATGGCGGCCAAATTGAGATCCGTGCCTTTCTCGGGTAATACAGCGTCAACAATAATCAGGGTAGCGTGGTATTCCTGCATCGAAGAATAGATATTTTCAAGGAGTATCTTTGCCTTACAATCACTCAGCAAGTGAAAAACAGCTGTACACAAGTAAACATCTTTGTCACTAATAGATACCGGGAGCATATCTTTAATGATATCTGCCGAAAAGAAGTCCAGTCGCTCTTCTACTGAATCACTCAGCATATTTTTCCAGTACTCCCTCGCAGACACCTCCACATTACCCCTATCGACCACTACCGCACTTATGTGCGTGTATAAAGAAAGAATACTTGCACTTTTGCTACCTTTCGCCCCACCCAGGTCAATAATCCTATCGAAAATTCTCCAATCAAAATCTTGAAGATATTGTAACCCGGTGAGATTATCGACCGTGTCCATAGCATCCGAAAAAAGGGAACTAACGGATGGATTATCATTCATATAATCAAACATCTCTTGAGCATAAATACCTTCAAAAGGCACGCTTCCCTCTTTAATATGTTTTTCAAATTCGTTAAACCAGGGCATGCTAAATTCTGGGGAGTTATGCATAAGCACCATGCTTTTTACACTGTTGCTGGCATCACTGCGCAACACCTCAGAATTTCGATTGTGTGAAAAATGCCTGGCTTTTACCTCCTTAAAAATACCCATTGCGCAAAGCATCCTCATCAATCGATATAGATACTCTTTATCCGCGCCACAATCATTCGCCAGTTTTTCTATAGGAACGACTCCACTCTCAATATAATCAGCTACATTTAATCGCGCTGCGGCATATAGACATCGAGATTGCCAAAATAGCGACCCAATTTGCATTACTCGAAATGGCGGAGGCACTAGAATATTAGGAATATTACAAATGCTATAAATCGTATTGGAAGCACGTTGAAATATCCAATTTAGAATTCTATTTCTTTGCATTGATTTGGGCATAAGAACTCCTCAGAAATAACATCTGATTAAATATAGATGTAAGAGATCGACCCCAATTTACGGGGCCTTATCGCTACAAGCTCTGCAATCCTGACCTTAGTATTCGGCCATTAAACTCAGCAAGCTGCTTTAAGAAATCGGGGTCCATTACATGCCCCATTTGCTCTTCTAGGACAGGTTTGGCTAGCATCGGCAACATCGCTAAACTGACAAATGAAATCCTGAGCAGATCATACTTCGGGTTGTCAGGCAGAGCTTCTTCACCTTTAATTTCTGCCAGCCGGCGAGATCCCCGCTGGCGCCCTCGCTCTAAGAGCTGACGAATCACATTTTTCCCAGGACCCTGATTAAGAGCCATTACTTTCAAGATCAAAGCCGGAAACTTGGGATTCTTTTGCATCGTGGAATAATAGAGATCAAAGAAATCCCCAAAATCCCAGTCGCCATCAAGGCTGAGTTGCTCTACCGCATCAATCAGTGGCAGGAGGGTTTGGCGAATCATATCTTCATAGAGTCCATCCTTACTACCAAAGTAATATCGAATCATTGACACAGCCACTCCAGCTTTTGCAGCAATCTGGCGAGTTGTAACCCGATGATATTCATCGTTCAAAAAGCACTCTCGCGCAGCATCAATCAGCCGATTGGCAACATCCGACTCCTGCATACCCCCACCTATTCCTAGCTAGCTTGCAAGAGAGGCTAACAAGGTATCCCAATGGCTTCCAGGCTATTTGTTGTTCAATATAGGGGGTTTGTACGATTAGTTAAGACTACTCTCAGCCTTACCAGCTGTATTAATTATTTAAAAAATCCAATATAGAAGTTAATAAAGGCATTTAACCCTCACTGGAAATAGAATTATCAATTGCGGACAGTTTAAGAAAATACGAAAAAATATAGGCACTAAAATGATCTTATTGGATTTTATTAAGTTTGTTTTAGTGTCAAAGCTGCGTAAAATTGATGGATATTTATCGGAATTAGAGTCTTACTGAACAGTTTTTTAAGGATCGTTGATCCAAACAAATCCAAGACTCATTTCTCAGAGGAGAACAGTAGCGTGACGTAAAAGTAAGTAAAAGGCGCTGACCCAAGGTGCGCCAACACCAGGGGCCAGCTAACCAAATTGATAAATCACCTATCAAGATGGCTGTATGCATAGTACGCTAGAAACCCGCTCGTCTTCAATAAAGTCGAGAAGATCCAGTAGCTTGGAGCGATATCCCAAGCTCTGGGAGCGTAGTGCCCGCCTTTTCTTCTTTTATGCTTACCGTTCTCGCGCTCCCCCCCCGCCCTTCCCGCAATCACGACTTTCTAAGCCTTCCGGTTTCGGAGCCCAAAAAATAGCTTGAAATTCAGTAGGAAAAAATATGTTGATCTTGAAGCGTCGGACTGGTGAAAACCTAAGAATTGGAACAGACATCTCGCTCAAAGTACTGGAGGTTAAGGGTAACCAAGTAAAGATCGGGATCCATGCCCCCAAATCCCTAGCAGTTCACCGCGAAGAAATTTATAGACGTATTCAAAGGGAGCAGAAACTCAGTAACAGAAAACGCTGAGAATCAACTTCCCCTTAAATGAGGGCCCACAGCGGGCCTCAACCACAATCTATCGACCAAGGTTTTCCAACTCTTTCACAAAGAGCAACTCACTAAGCCAGCCCAAAAGAAATCCATAGGCTTCTTGAGTATCCCCCCTAAGTTAGCGCCCATACATCCTGGCCCGCTAAATCCAAAGTCACTAAAACTACCACCTTTGCTCACTTGCCACGCAAATACGAATCATTATCATGTTCGGCAGTTTTCTTGCTGGAAGTCCTCTCATGTTTCGCAAAACCCTGCTAGCTACCGCACTCGCAGCCACAGTACCCGCCTCCCTCGCCAATGAAACTCCTTCAGATCAGCCCATTGTAATGGAGGAAACCGTAGTAGTCGGTGTGCGCCAGCGCCTCTATGAGCGCGGAGCCTTGCTGGATGCAATCCAGAAAACTGAGGTTGTTGATGAAAGCCTGATCAAATCCCTGCAGGCAGTTAACCTCACTGACGCCATTGAAAAGTCCCCCGGTGTTCGGGTTTCCAATGAGTGCTCCATGTGCGGGGTCAAACGAATAATGCTGAACGGTATGCGCGGTGAGCACTCCACCATCCTCACCGACGGCGTTCCTCTTCACACCATGATGGCTGGCTATTACGCAGTGGATGCACTGGCCACAACAGGTGTCTCGCGTATCGAGGTGGCCCGAGGTGCGGGAGCATCGCTGCTCGCACCCGAAGCGATCGGAGGAACCATCAATGTCATCTCCAAGGAAGTCGAGGAAACCGGCCTCAACATCAATGCCTCCATGGAGGACAACGACAGCTACTTTCTAGGCATGATGGGCGGCTATGTAAGCGATGATGAACGCACCCGTACATCGCTGGTTATTCAGGACGATAAACACCACCAGATGGACAATGATGACAACGGTGTTAGCGAAGCTCCGCTGCAAGAGAACACCAGTTATGTAGTTCGCCTCTCCCATGACCTGGGTGAACGGGACAACGTGGTACTGCGCACAGCCTATACCGACTCCAGTATTTTTGGCGGCCCCCAGGGATACAGCATTGGTTCCGTCCTGCAAGGCTACGATGGTGTGGAATCTGACCACTTGTTTGTCAACGACGATGTGCGGCAGCAATACATTGGTAAACCCTGGGAAACTACCGAATGGATCTCCACCACTCGCAGTGAAATTTCCTCAAGTTGGCTCCACGAATTCAGCGAATCCTATAACACGCTGTTTACTGTCGCCTGGTCTGAGCACAAGCAGGACTCCTTCTACGAAGGATTCGATTACACCGCTACAGACACACTCAACTACTTCGACCTGCGCAACAATTTGATCCTTAACGATCAGCACATGCTCACATTTGGTGTCGATCTTCGCGATGAATCCATGCGTTCCGACTCTGTCGCAGGAGAGGAAAGCGATAATTACATCGAAGATAGTTTCGACTACCAGACCACCGGCCTCTACATACAGGACACCTGGACCGTTTCACCGGACCTCGAAGTGGCACTGGCCATACGCGTAGACAACGCCAAAGCCGACTTTGTCGCCGAGCAAAAACCGGGTACAGAGATCGATGAAACGGTGGTCGCCCCTCGGATAGACCTCCGCTATCTGCACGACGACCAGTGGACCTCCCGGGTAGCGCTGGGACGAGGATACCGAGCCCCCCTATCCTTTTTCGAAACAGATCACGGCATTCTTGATGCCGGTGATGGCTTTGCCATCGAGATCGAAAACCTTGAAAAATCTCTATCCGCAACTTATGCATTGAGCTTCGAGGGAGAACGCCTCAACAGCACCCTGTCACTGGCATTTACCGAAGTCGATAACCTCGCAGCACTGAGCGAAACCGAAGATGGAGTACCACTGCTTACCCAGATGCAGGAAAGCGCCTCCGTAGGTGCTGCCGATATCACTCTCGGCTACGCGCTCACCGAAAATTTGTCTATCGGTGGCACACTGGAGACCTATGATTACGACGATGTTTTCCGGGAATCTTTTGCCATTGCTCCAGTAGAGCAGCGTGCACTATTCAATCTGGATTACAAAGCCGACTACTGGATGCTATACGCTAGCGCTACCTGGGTAGGCTCCCGGGACTTGGATGAATTTGGCTACGAAGGTTTCAACCAGTTGGGCGACTCCACTTTAAAAAGTACGAGCGCAGACGCCTATTGGACAATAGATCTTAAATTAACCTTTGACGTCACTGAAAATCTGAGCCTGTATCTGGGCGGAAACAACCTGACAGATTACACCCAGGTTGAGGAAGGTGAGAGCCCTCTATTCTGGGATGCCAGTGGTGCCTACGACGTAGCCTATATCTACGGCCCGCTACGAGGGCGTGAATATTACCTGGGCTTCGACTGGAACCTGTAATGCGAGCCTGGCTCGCACTAATCACACTTCTGTTCGCGCCTGCTGGCGCGACAGAAGCTGCCATTTCCCTTTACGATTTTGAACTGCGCAGCCTCGCCGGACCCGAGCGTATCAACTTGCAGCAATTCAAAGGGAAACCCAGCTTGATAGTACTGGTTGAACCTGATTGCCCCTGGTGCTTTCGCCAGGTTCGAGCTCTCAACCGGCTTACTAGCGAGTGCTCCCAACAGTTTCAGCCCATCGCCCTGGGTATCAATGGCTCCCGAAAAGCCCTACTGGCTGAATATCGAAAGCTACGCCCGGAATTCCCCATGCTTCAGGCAAGCACACAGCTTCAACAAGTACTGGGCGAAACTCCCGGCACTCCATTTAGCTTCCTTATAGCCTCCAGCGGAGAGCCACTCAACTGGCTAAGGGGTTATGTTTCGGATAAGAAACTACAACCGATTTTGGAGAGGAGCTTTGACTTCAAATGTGAAAGTGCTCTCGGGACAGCCTCATAAATTAGAGAACTGAATACTGCGATTTTTGCTGAGATAGGAACCCTGCTAGATCTTAAGTACTTATAGATTGAAGATATAGGCAGTGATGCTGTAGATATCAGCTCACTTAGCTATTCACCCTAATTTAGAGCTGTGGCAAGAAGATCTAAGGATAATTTTAGGCTCACTAAGTCAGCGAAAGTTTACAAGTTGATATCATTATCAAGCCCACGCCTACTCCCTTTTGGCGGTCCCCACCTAACACAAGTACCATCTTTTTCCAAAGTGCCCTTCAATACATCACATCTAATTTTAGGCGTCTTTATTTGCTGCCTGCAGTCGGCTAATGATTTATCTGGATGAGAATCTTCACAGTACTCAGCAAGTAACTCACTCGCTTTCTCCGGCCTACTTAGATAAGCAACACTAACCAGCAATAACACAACCAGTATCGTAACTCTCATGGATTAAGTCCCGGGTAATATATAGAGCTACAATAAATAGCATTGTTCACAACACAACCCTTTCCTTAAAATTCCAAGCCGTATTAGCAATGCAGGGCACCCAACAAAGCCACAACGATACATGTCAGAAATATTGACACAGAATAGAATAAGGAATCAAACTCCATGAAATTGTATAAATTACACACAGCCAATATTCCTGCCATTTATAGTCCTGGCTTTCTAAATAATACGCCTTACAATCGTTATATCTTTTCCTGGGTGTGAATCAGATATTCTATCGATATAGAGACTCGATATAGTATTCACTACAATGCAATTAAAGTCTGGATAAGTATACTCATCACACTACCAGATCATTCACTAAAGGTTGACGTGATTAAAGGCAAAGTGGAGGCTTCGCTTTCTGCCCAGAAAAACTGATTAATTGAATGAAAGAATTAACAGGTTTCCAGACTATAAAGCCATAAAAATGTTGGCTGACTTTTCTTCAACAAAACCAATAGATGGATCTTGGCTTTTTAGCGTGCCTAGTAACGCCTCCCAATCGGAGTTTTTCTCATAGAACTGCTTACTTAAGTACGCAGAAATTGCGGCCTGCACAATTGATACATGGGCAGGGTTGTTTTCTTCTTCACTTACAACGCCATAGCCATTAATTCCACCCAGTAAATGCTTTGCCCCCACAAGGGTCAGCAAGTACTCTGCACCAGTTCCCAAAGTAAAAGCATCAGTAAACCAATCTGGTCCACGGGTACTCAGTGGGGAATTATCCTGATCCGCTGCAACAACTAAGCATGGAGCAGTCATTTCCGTAAAACTTGGATTCATAAATGGAAAGAACTTTGCCGCAAAAGGGGATAGATTCTCTCCACCTGTTCCAGTTGCACAAAGTAAAACACCCCCACTCACCCGCTTATCTGATAAATCGGGGCCAGGGATATTGTCTTCATTTAGTACCCGAGCCCCCAGTAACATACCTACAGTTTGTGCTCCATAGGAATGCCCAATAGCAACTACCTTTTCTTTATCTAGACGGCCGCGCAACATGGAAACAGCTTTCTCGATACTGTCCAGCTCATCCAGAACTCTCTTCATGTCAGATACTCGATACTGCCAGATTTCAGGCACTCTAGGGTCATCATCTGGCACCTCAGAATCCAGGAAAACTGGTTGCAGAACTACAAAACCCAAAGAGGCGAGAAATTCAGTTATTGGAGCGTATCCATAAGGTGGTGATTTGTATCCATGGGCGAAGATAACGATTGGTAAGTTTTCACCGTTCACCGGTGCGATTACACGAACCTTTAGCTCTTGCCCCCTGACAGAGTCAGGCAGTAATACAGCATGATGTATAACAAAAGGGCCTTGCTTTTTTACTGATGTGTGATCTGATGTTGTCATAAATTGTTCTCCTTCAACTTTAATTTCCCACTTGATCGATGGGGTTAATAGAACTCAGTAAAGTGGCCACTGGTATTCGCAATCAGCACCGAATTACCATGGCATAGAACCGTTAAAGCTCGTGAAAGTACCAGAATCCCCTTCTCGGCCCAGAAGTGCGACACGCACAATTTCCCTCGCGCCCTCTGCTACAGTCTGCTCACCTTCGTAATTATTTAAGCCAGTGCAAGTAAACCCAGGGCATACGGCATTTACCTTTATGTTTGATTTTTCAAAATCAATTGAGAAAGCCATAGTCACAGCATTTAGCGCAGTTTTTGACATGGAGTAAGCACCAAACATTTTTCGTGCCGGATTGTTGGGATTTGAATGGCTCATCAACGAGCCAGCACCGCTAGAAACATTAACCACTTTGGCAGAAGGAGAGAGTTTAAGAAGAGGCAGCATTGCCTGGGTAACCGCTACAACCCCGAAAACATTAGTTTCAAATATTTCTCGTAATTCAGCCAAAGTTACAGCGCTAACCTGAGTCTTTTTGCCGATTTCTGCTAGAGTTACTCCAGCCTCCCCTGCATGGCTAATCGCCGCGTTATTAACCAATATATCAAGGCGGCCAAAGTCTTTTCTAATAGTGTTGGCTGCAGCTCGGATACTGCTCTCATCAGTAACATCTAGCTGAATAGGCCAAACGCTTTCGCCTATGGAATCAGCGGCTTTTTGCCCCAGCTTCAAATCACGAGCCCCAACTAAGACAGAAACGCCTCTAGCACTCAGGTCCCTCGCGACTTGTAATCCTATCCCCCTATTAGCACCAGTTATCAATGCAATTGGTCTACCGTGCATCATCAGTCTCCACATAGATACAGCTCATGGGCCATTGGCTCCAGCACATGGCTATGGCAAAATCGGAACAGCGTTCCGATTAAATATACGGAACAATGTTCCGTTTATCAAGGGGTAGATATGCCAAAATCTGATGACACTAATTCGAGCCAACGTAAGCGAGCAGACGGCAAGCGCAACCATGACGCCTTGCTCAAGGCAGCCAAGGAAGTCTTCGCCTCCTCCGGCGTAGATGCCCCAGTGCGGGAAATAGCGGGTAAGGCTGGTGTCGGTGTAGGTACTCTTTATCGGCACTACCCGAAGCGGGCAGACCTGATCGCAGCAGTTTTTCGCAGGGAGATCGATAGCTGCTCTGAGGAAGTGATAGAACAGGCTAAACACCTCCCCCCCTTTGAAGCCCTGGCCAGCTGCATGCAAACATTTGCGACCTTTTTTGCCACTAAGCGAGGACTATCCGAAGTATTGCACTCAGGCGATCCAGCCTTTGAAACCCTTCCAAGCTATTTTGACCAGCACTTAAGGCCAGTCCTCGCTATGGTATTAGGTGCAGCAATAGAATCGGGAGACGTTCGTTCAGATATAACTGCAGATGAGTTACTCGGAGGAATTGCAAGATTGGGGATGTCCTCTTCTGAAGACTCATCTGGGCAAGTAGGACGTATGGTCGCACTATTAGCCGATGGACTGCGATTTAAAGAGTGAAAAACTCTTTTATCAAAATGGCTTCAAGGGTTAATGACAGTCAGAAAATGACTGAAGCAACCAAACCAAAATGGTGAGAGCATTTATTCGATGATGCAGATGAATAGTTTTTATCTAGGTGCTTTTTAGATCTGGTAATTAAAGATAGATATAAAAATGAGCCTACAGTGAATATTTCACTTTCTGCCGCTCTCTCCATAGGGCTTGAAACCGCTAGGATTGTTAAATGAGATTGATTCTGATTCTAATAGTAGCAGTTGGCCTGGATAATCTAGTCCATACGTACAGTCCTGAATTGGGAGGGAATCTACCTTTACTTTTATTCTTAATACTTGGAGGGCTTCCGTATGTGGTACTTCCGCCAAAATCCAGATATTTTAGGAGAGAGATAAGATCTTGGGCAAGAAGCAAAAATATAGAAATTGTAGAACTCAAAAACTACTATCTCCTAAAAGGAAAGCTGTTCTGGAGGACATCGGATGTCCAAGAAATTTTTATTCTAAAAGAACATAATGCTGAATATTGGATTGCCTGTGGCTCATGGTTTCTCGGGGCATTCAATAACAACTTAAAGGTATACAAGCTAATTGATAATCGCTTAAAGCTGATAAGCTCCACCTGAGACTCAATGCCTATAAAATAAGTACAAAGACATGTGCAAACCAGTTCTAGCACCTGAATCTATTGATGCCTACAACATCAAAAGCATTTGCTTACTTACCGATTTATCTGATACAACAAGCAAATAGATTGAAAAAATAATTACAGTACAATTTTTGCCCGCTACATAATTGAAGGCCGAAGCTTCTCAATTATTGGTTTGTCATAGTCACTCCCCCTATTCTCGTCTAACCCCCTATCAGCTCCACCCAAATAAATTAACATTCACTTAAAGAATAGATAGAGACTAGACCATCGAAAGTGCAATAAATTTACTTTGCAATAGTCTATACTGCTATAAGACAAACCTCCCCCCAACAATGCGGTTTTTCAGCCCCCAAGAAAACCTTCCTGCTCCAATACAAGTTAGGCAAACTCATAAGGCTGGTATGTATTTTGCGTTTTCATTAACCCGTACCCTCTGTATTTAGCACATAAACTTCAAGCTTTTATACCGCCCTTCATGCTTTATTTTCTTTGACAGTCATTACATTGTCACAAAACACCAAAAATGACTTCATTTTTTTTACCCACTGCTCAAGCAACTATTGATTAATGGAAACGTAAATTTTACTAAAACATGTTAATTCATGTATGGCATGGAACCCATGTCCACGTGAAAGGTCTGTCTTATTAGCAATTTTTAACGGGTAATTATTTATTTACTAACTGCATTTTTTGATCCTGGTGACAAGGAAAGAATGGCCGGCATTCTCAAACACCAACTTATTTCACAGTATTCACCAGGAAATTGAACTTAATATTCCAGTCGTTCTAAATAAATCGACAAGAATAATTTAAACCAGGAGTAACCTTATGCTTTTAAGAAAAAAAAGCGCGCTTGCGACAATGTTGCTGATACCTTTCAGCTTACAAGTACACGCTCACGGCTGGTCTGAATTTCCAAAAGCCAGGCAAAAAATTTGCTATGATCAAGGCAATATCTGGTCTGGAACACCATCCAATCCAGGCTGTGCCCTGGCAAAATCCATTTCTGGATCTTATCCTTTCCAACAACACAGCGAATTCTCGATTAACATCCCTGACTACAATAATTCTGCCGCTGTAAAAAGTGCCATTCCCGATGGAACTCTATGCTATGCAAATGATCAGCAGAAAAAAGGGATGGGAGCAGCAACTGATGCCTGGACCCGTGTAGAAGTTAATGCTGGAACATTCGAATACGTATTCCAGGCAACAGCGCCACACAACCCATCTTTTTGGGAGTTTTACCTTACGAAAGCGGATGCAGACCTGTCACAACCACTGGCATGGGATGACCTTGAGCTTATCCAGGAGGAGGGGGACGTACCTGTCGTCAATGGTCAATATCGCATGAATGTCACCATTCCAGAAGACAGGGTAGGTAATGCAATTTTATTTGTACGTTGGCAGCGAGTGGACCCAGTTGGTGAGGGCTTCTACAACTGTAGTGATATCACTATTGTAAATACTGATGTTGAACCGCCTACAGAGCCTGATCCCGGCACCACACAGCCATACCTTATTCAGGGCAACACCTTTATTCCAGAAGACGTGAGTATAGACTCAATTAATGTTGGTGACACCGTCAATTATACGGTATTCAATAAAAATGGTGAGGAACACTCATCATTTTCGCTGGCAATTACCGAGGACAATAAGAATGACTGGGACAGGCTTTTAGCTTCTCAAGTCACTGGCTGGTACCAATCAAACCACAATGGAAATGTTTTTATTGGTCGCTGGCATGAAGAAATGAACCATTACATGTACTTCCAGGGTGATTTACATGGCAACTACTTCAACTCCAAAGACTCACGTGCCTCCGGTCAATTCACTATTACAAGCAATGGAAGTGAATTAATCGCTACTATCACACCTAAGGTTTTAAAACCGCTTGATATAGCTAAAGTAGCACACGGGGATTTAGTGGTACTTTCACCGGGAGAAAGCGCCGGAAACATTAATAATACGGAATGGTCACAGGTAAGTGGAAGCTCTGTTGAAACCGCAACCGGGCCCAGTGGTGCACTGGTTATCGACACGTCAAGCTTAACAAATGAACAGCATGAGTTAAGTTTCAAGTTAACCGTAAGCAGTGACTCTGCTGTTGATGACGAGATCTACTCTTTTACTGTTGAACCATCAACTACCACAGATCCCACAGATCCCACAGATCCCACAGATCCCACAGATCCCACAGATCCCACAGATCCCACAGATCCCACAGATCCCACAGATCCCACAGATCCCAGTATTCAAGCTTGGGATAGCAACGAAATCTACACCGCAGGTGATATCGTTAGCCACAATGGTGAAACATGGACTGCCGGATGGTGGACAAGGGGCGAGGAGCCAGGTACAACTGGACAATGGGGTGTTTGGCGTTAAGTTAAGCACTACCAACCAAAAATATTAACTGGTAGAAACTTCGACTACCAGCTTTTAACAAAAAGGCCTCAGTAATCCTGAGGCCTTTTCTTTTTGTAAGCCCATTTAGTGTAAATAGTGATATGCCGGCATTAGTTATTAGCTTCTAAAAATTGTACTTCATGCTCCATCCATTCTTTCACATATACAGGTGCCATGGCATGGCCCATACCTTCTACCCACAATGTTTTAGCACCAGGAATGCGAGCTGCATACTTTTTGGCTTGAGCAATATTTAACAGGGGATCTCTGTCACCGTGGATAACCATGGTGGGGACCTCTAAGCCCTCCAATCGCTCTAATCGCGAGCCAGAAAGAGAGATTGCTGTAAATTGCTGAACTGGCAGATTATGATCAAATCCTTGCCTATGACGTAGTTCGTAGAGAGTGGTGTGTGCAATATGTTCAACATCAAAGCCTCCCTGCCCCTGAAGGCTGTGATAAGTACTTACCATCAACTTAGCCATACCCTCATCGGAGCCACTGAGTCCATAGCGAAGAAATAGCCGAAGCATATTGTATCTGAAGGTTTTTCCCTGGGGTAACTCGGGGTCTTCGAGAAAACCTGAGGACATGATTGAGGTAAGGCTTTTCAAGCGATGGGGGTATTGCAGGGCCATTTCTTGCGCAATCATTCCTCCCATTGAGGCACCCATAACATGAACTTGGTTAATCCCCAGGGAGTCCATAACCGCAAGGTTATCGCGCATCATGTCGGAAAGGTCGTAAGCAGTCTCCTTAGTCCAGTTGGTAACCCAACTCGAGGCACCGCAGCCACGGTGATCTGTGAGTAGTACCTGATAGCCAGCAGCTAAGAGTGGCTCATAGACTTCAGATGGCCAATACAAAGAAGAAGACCCCATACCGTTTATCAGTAACACCGTGCCACGAACAGGTATCCCCTCTGGGCTTTTAAGCTGATACCAAATTTTAAGGCTTCCTGAGCGAACATATCCGCTCTGGCCTGAGATCAGTTCAGGTAGCGGTTTTTCAAGGCTCAGGTTTAGCTTTTTCTGGACATCTTTGGGTAGCGGGGGCGTTGTAAGGACCCAAATAGTACAAGATAGCACCAGAAGGAATACTATCGCGCCAACTATAAATGAAACTGTCTTGATCAATGTAAGCCTCCACAAACACCGCAACATCGGTGCAGAAATAATATTTATATGTAATATCAGGCAATAGTGAGATCTGGGTAAGTCATTTCTGTCATCAAATCTATATGACATTTGTCATCTTTTTTTGATGATTAAACAGTCTAGCCACAACTGCTGGACAGTAAATGTATATATATTAGAGTTAAGCCTCCAGTATGGGAGGCTAAGGTTACCTGCAGCTAATGGCTTCTAGTATCGCTCAACAGAAACTTAAAGGTATACAAACTTGTCTAAAATCGCTTAAAGATGATATCTTCTACTCATGATCTAACATCTACAAGATCAAATAGTGCCAATTATGTACGAAGCTGCTTTACTAGTATCCCTCACGATCTTATTTCTATTTTTTGCTGCGAAAACTTTTTTATATAGAGCATCAGTAAAAAAACACCTGAAATTTGAACACGAGGGCATGTACAAGCAACTTCTCATGTCTGAGTCCTTTGACATCAACGAGATCAAGAAACACAAATTTTTTGATAAGTTTATTAGAGAAAAAGAATATTTAAGGCTGGAAGACTCCTTTTTAACTCGCACTTGTTGCCGCTATGTTTTTTATGGGCGCTGCTCCCTAGCAATTGGATTATTATTGTTACTTGTATCTATTTCTATCTAGATTTGTGGATACTTGCTTAGGATTTAAAACAATAGGGCTTTGGACGCTCTTTTCTTTGACATCGTGATCTGAACACAACAGTACTCTACCCCTCCTGCGATAAAACAATCCGGTACTTAGCCTTACCAGATTTTAAATGCTCAAATGCCGCTTCTATCTGGCTCATTGGGAAAATCTCTATCTCAGGTTTAATCTTATGGTGCGCTACAAACTCAAGCATGGTTTCGATAGTGCCGGGACTGCCGACAGGAGATGCTGAAATTGAGCGCTGTCCAAATAACAAGGGAAATAGAGTAAATTGTATTGGGTTAGTTACAGCTCCAACAAAGTGTAAGCGCCCCTTGGGTTTTAGGGACTGGATATATAAATCCCAATCAAGAGTGACGTTGACCGTTGACAGAATAAAATCAAAGCTCATTGCTGCCACTTGAATCTCTTCTGGATTACGGGAGTTCAGTGTTTTATGAGCACCCAGAGCTAAGGCTTCTTTGCGTTTTTCCTCACTGGACGTAAACGCGGTAACCTCACACCCCCAGGCATTGAAAAACTTCAAAGCCAGATGGCCAAGGCCTCCAATACCAATCACTGCGACTTTGTCAGTGGGCTTAATATCAAATTGAATCAGTGGATTAAATACGGTAATACCCGCACATAAAAGGGGGCCGGCCGATGCATAATCCACACCGTCAGGGATAACAACCAGGCCACTCATATCAGCCCTGGCTTTATCGGCAAAGCCTCCATTAGTCAGGATAGTGTATTGTGCCTCTCTACACAGGTTGAGATCACCAATTCGACAAGTATGACACGTTTCACAGTAACCAGAATTCCAACCTAAACCGACAACAGTGCCTTTTTTAAAATGATTGACCTGCTCTCCCATCGCAGTGACACGACCAATGACTTCGTGTCCAGCAACCATTGGATATTTTCCTATCCCCCACTCGTCTTCAATCATACTCAAGTCACTATGGCAAATACCACAGTACATAATTTCCAATTCAACTTCTGTAGCACCTAGCTCTCCCGCTTCTATTTGATAATTTTTAAAAGGACCACCGGCTTCTAAAACTGCATGGGCATTAATAGTTGATGCAGTGGACATAGCAGGCTCCTAAAAACAGGAAATCTAAAATGGCCTTAAAAGTTTAGACGCCATTCAGTTAATGGCTCCGCTGCATTTTCACAATTTTGTTTTTGATTTACTAATGGCCCTGCTATTTAGCACAACAACTTAAGCAACCAGTCATTAAAAAGTAAAATGTTGGAGTTAAAACTGTAAAATAGAAAAAAGGCCGGGGGTACTTCCCCCGGCCAGTGCCAAGTCCTGTGAGGTTGCTGAATAGCAGAGGACTGATGAGAAATTGGACAGCAGTTTTATGCAGAAGATCAATTCAACACTCGATATCCGCGACCAATCAGGCAATTCTTAATGATGTAGGTCGCCTCTGAGCTAGCGCTACCCGCACCTGATAAGCCTCCGACAAGTGCGCCGGCACCGGCTCCAGCTACTGCGGCACGTCCACTATCACCGACTATCGCACCGAGTGCGCCACCAACTACAGCTCCACCAGCTGCACCGGCAGCCGTTCTGCGCCCTTGGTCACTGTATGTTGAGTAAGCGATTCCCTTGCATTCTGCAAGGTCCGCTTGATACTGATTCATATTAACGCCCCAGGTATCGATAACGATTCCACCGGCACCGGGAACCTGCTCTGGCTGAGCAGCGCAACCATAGAGCAGTGCCATCATGACTCCAGCAGTTGCAGAAATAGCAGTCTTCATCAATCACCCCATATCGCTTTCGCCACAGGATAGTGAGCTTGTCACGCTTTTCTTCTTTAGGTTTAGCTGGCGGTTGAACTTGGCGCCAGTCAGGCGCCTAAAAAAGAATGACCCGTTAGACAATGAGTCTGATAGGCGTAAATAGTGTTGTAGCAGTCAGTAAGGCTGTATCGTTGATCTATGGATGGGCCGGCAAGGTGCCACTGGGCGGCATTGAATACTGATAGAACACTTCCAGCTGTTGTGAGTTCGCCTGGGAGTCAAGGATATTCACTATGCCCTTAAAACTCTTTAATCGGCGACTAGCAGTATCGTAAGTGAGATTTAGATCTTTTACGAATAGACGAATAAGAGGCTGGGCAACATCTACCCTTATACAGGTATCTTCACTGGCCTCCCGGTTACAGGAAACCATCCGAGCTCGCAACTTTATCGACCGGCCATGCATTGGGGAGGCGAAGTTAAAGTTGAGGGTTTCCCCTGAAGCCAGGGAGCCCCAGTGGTCACGCACGTATGTATCGAAGCCCGCATCGATAACATCGATACTTCGAGCATCTCGCAAACTTACTTTCCAGTCTTTATCCTCATTGGCTCGGTAGCGCATCTTCCACTGACTGTCCTGCCAAAGAACTTCTCGCACTTCTCCATGCCTTCGATCAACCTGAGTAACATTGGGCAAAGCACTGCGACTGGCTGCAGCGCCATCTCGCTCCTGCAGGGTTTTCTCTGCTATTAAATCACCTTCCGGCGAATAGTAGAAAACGATTATCTCGTCATTCTCTTTTGAAGTGTAATATTCACAATATTGAAGCTGTCGATCGACAGGATCATAAGCCAGCCCTTTTACCAGGTAAGGCCCTTGGTAATGACAGTTAGTTCCGGCAATAGCCGACATCGCAATAAATTCAAGCATTGCTCGCCTCTTTTTGACAAATCCTTCTTGCCAAATAGGCAAACAACGGCAGGATGCAGGCCCAGATTACACTTAGTGTTCCCAGGGATTGCCACAGGGGTCTGTGCAATTCCACAGTGCCATTTAGGAATGCACCAGTAAAGTAACTGAATGGCCCAAAAAAACCACCCAGGATGACCGCCAACCATAGATTTTTCTGTAAGAAGACCAAACTGTATCGTAAGGTCATGGCAAAGTTCAACCACAGGCAGATCAGCCATAAGGGAGGCCAGGAGGAGCCGCTGTCATTTCGCATCACCCCCAAATGAAACAAGATAGAGTCTATAGACACACCAAAGATAAACACCCCCGCTAACCAAAGCGGTTCCCTGGGCAAATTGGCGATATAGCGCAAATGTATAAATAGATTCAACAGAGTAAAGGGAACCACCAACCACACCTTGGCCACTATGACGCACAGTGGCCAGGCGATATCGAAAAGTAAGGCATTAGCGACAAAACGCCACATGCAGGAGAGCCCCTGGTTGATTCCGTAATATCCTTGGGTTGCAAACTCTTAAAAGGTTTGAACAACTCCCTGAAATCACGCCTTGATCCTGAGCCATTCTGAAAGACAAACACTTCACAAGATTAACTTGAGAAGTTTAGAACCTGCCCAGAAACCGAGGTTTAGCGAACACAAATTGGGCAGTACCAATCACTCGCTGCAAAAATCCCCCTTCGCAATAGCATAAATAGAATTCCCACATACGGATAAATCGCTCATCAAAACCTAACTCACGCACTTTGGAAATTCGCTCAAAAAATGCTTTGCGCCAGTCACTTAATGTACGGGCGTAGTGGGCGGTGATGTCTTCGAGCCCAACAATCTGCATATCTGTTGAATTGGCAATATGGTCCGCGATAACCTGATTAGACGGCAGGCAGCCACCTGGGAAGATATATCGCTGAATAAAATCGACCTCTTTACGATACTCGTGGTAGCGCTGGTCGCGAATGGTGATTGCCTGCATCACCATCAAGCCATCTTCTTTGAGTAATTCGCTACAACCAGCGAAGAAGGTCTTGTGAAATTCGTGCCCTACTGCCTCCACCATTTCAATCGATACAATTTTATCGTACTTACCTTTCAGGTCCCGATAGTCCTGTAATAGCAGGGTTATCTGATCCTCTAAACCCTCATGCTTCACCCATTGACGAGCGTAGTCATATTGCTCTTGGGAAATAGTAGTGGTTGTTACTTTACAGCCATAGTACTTGGCAGCATGAATGGCCATCCCCCCCACCCAGTACCAATCTCAAGGAGGTGATCGGAGGGCTTTAACTTTAGCTTTCGGCAGATCAGTTCCAGTTTGTGATTAGAGGCTTCAAACAGGGTTGCGTTTTCAGACGGGTAGACCGCAGATGAATACAGCATGGTCCTGTCCAAAAATAACCGGAAAAATTCATTGCCCAGGTCATAGTGTGCAGAAATATTCTTACGTGAGCCATTGCGGTTATTCGCATTCAACTGATGTAACCAGCGCAGGCCTAATCGGGGTAAATAGCTCCAACGACTATCGATACCTTCCACCAATTCCATGTTGTCCACCATCAGGCGAATCAGGTCCACGGTATTGGTTGAAGTCCAGGCGCCCTGCATAAAGGCTTCTCCAGAACCAATGGTTCCGTTTAAAAGCACCTGTATATAGCTGGATGGATCATGTACGCAAATATGTGCCGAGATCTCTGCATCTTCTTGTCTCTGACCAAAGTGGTAACACTGCTCCCCCTCTTCAATTAACAAGTAGCCACGATCAATACCCTTGAGTTTTTCCAACACCAGCTTGCGCGCCAGGCGAACGAGCCAGGACTGTGCTGATAATTCTGATTTTGACGACGAAGCCTGATCAACTTCCTGAACTGCTCTCATAGTTGTTTATCTCCTGCCTGAACCTCAGCGTCGTCGCGAGGGTGCGAAAATACCGGGATACGCTTGACCCATAATTTCAGTGCCTGCCAATAAATGGCGGCTATAACTTTTACGGTCATCAAGGGGTACTGGATCAATATTGAATTAAGCGATCGGCCGCTAATTTCGCAGCGCTGTAAGCTGAGAGTTGCATCAAACATTGGGCGAGTGCCATCTTCTGCATCCTCGGCACTCGCATCAAAATTTTGCAGGTAGGCTGTCAGCTTTTCTCCAGGTTTTGTCCCCCTCCATCGATACCCTTGGGCCATGGGCATAAAAGGCGAGACATGAAACGTTTTTGCGAAGGTCGCTTTTTGCAGTTTGGTATTATTACGACAGTCCAAAACATAGCTGTGACGCTCTTTCCAGGGTGTGTTGTGCACGTCCAGGAGCAACCAATCCACATTTTGGCCCTCAGCATCGAAACAATAGTAAACACTGAGTGGATTCATGTTGTAGCCAAAGTAGCGCCAATTGGCCAGCAAGCGAATAGGTCCCGCAGGCTGCTCCCCCGCTTCCTCCTCCACCCGCTGTCGAACCGCCTTATCAAGACTGAGGGATTCATCGCCAAAAAAATCACTGCGACAAAATCTCGCAGGTGCGCGCCGTTGGGAGGACCAAAAAGGTGAGAGCTGACAAATGGCTTCCACCTCTGCCAGATCGACGTACATCATAAAAACCTGGTAGCGAAACTGATGAGCTCTGGGCGCAAAGCGCCGGTGCTCCAACCACCCGGTATAAATCGCACTTTCCATGATACCGGCCTCCTTACCAGTCAACACCCAACCCCCGAGCCACTCGCAACGCACTCGTTACACCGTCTTCATGAAATCCATTTGCCCAATAAGCACCGCAGAACCAGGTGCGGTTAACACCATTAATACTATCCCACTGCTGTTGCGCTCGTGTTCCGGCCACAGAGAACTGGGGATGGGAGTATTCAAAACGACCGAGCACAGACTTGGGATCGATAAGCTCTTCGGCATTCAGGGTGACACAATAGGTTTTCTCGGTATTCAATCCCTGAAGTATATTCATGTTGTATGTCAAAACAGGCAGCGTATCCTGTTCACTGCGCAATTGGTAATTCCAACTCGACCAACTGCGACGGTGACGCGGTAACAAGGTCCTGTCTGTATGCAGGACCACGGCATTTTTTGCATAGGGTATAGCCCCCAGGATTTTTTGCTCGCTGCCGCTGGGGTCGGTCAAACATTGAAGGGCCTGATCGGAGTGGCAAGCGAAAACAACGGCATCAAACTCCAGATTTTCCCCTGCAGCAGTGCGAACATTCACACCTTCCCGACAGCGCTGCACGGCCTCAATGGGTGTAGATAAGCGAATTTTATTTGCGAAAGATTGTATTAACGGATCAATATATTCACGCGACCCACCCTTAATCACTCGCCACTGTGGGCGGCGCACCAAGTTGAGCAGGCCGTGATTGACAAAAAAGCGGACAAAGAAACTGACAGAAAACTCCAGCATTTGCGCCACACTGGCAGACCAGATAGCAGAGCCCATAGGTACCAAATAGCGATTGGCGAATTCCGCGGAGTAACCGTTCGCAGGTAGATACTCACCCAAGGTCAATGTCTCGCTCAGCCTCCCCTCCTGCCAGTCGCGGAGGGCATTACGGTTAAAGCGCACAATGTCCCAGAGCATACGCCAGTGCCCAGCGCTGACGATATTTGAGCGCTGTGCAAACAGGCTGTTGAGATTGTTACCCGCATATTCAAATCCCTCCTGATCGCAGCGCACACTAAAGCCCATGGAGGTGGGTTGGGATTGAACTCCCAGCTCTTTAAGCAAGCGAATAAAATTCGGATAGGTCCAGTCGTTGTAAACAATAAAGCCGGTATCCACTGCTAACCGGCGTCCCCCCTCGTCAATATCAACCGTAGCGGTATGCCCTCCCAGGCGCGCCTGTGCTTCAAACAGGGTGATATCGTACTTTCGATTCAATAGATAAGCGGCAGTAAGACCGGCAATGCCGCTGCCAACAATAGCGATTCGCATCAATTCTTCCTTAGTGTGCGGATTCTTGTCATTTTAGGTACGCAAAAACGGAACCAGATTGAGCTGAAAAACCCCAGAAACCGCAGAGGCCAGCTGAGCCGTTTAGGAAAATCGACTGTATGCCCAACACCACAGAGCCCCTGTTCAATGCGCTCAGCAGCCTGATCTGGAGTCATTAAAAAAGGCATGTCAAAGTCATTGCGCTGGGTAAGGCGGGTGTCAACAAACCCCGGGCGAATGTGGACCACCCGAAGTGGAGTAAGGCTGGTATCGGCGCGCACCGACTCCAGAAAATAGGCCACCGCCGCTTTGGAACTGCCATACGCTTCGGCGCGGGGAAAAGGCACCACTGACGAGAGACTGCCGAGCGCGGCAAATACCGGAGACCGGCTTGCGGCTAACAGTGGCTGCGCGCATTTCAAGGTATTCACCAAGGCAAAGAAATTGCCATCAAAAACCCGCCGGTACATTGTGACATCCAATTGAAGGTCGTCGTCATATTCACAGGTACCAGCGCAAGCAATCACCATATCCAGGTGATCTGTGAAGCCCGCTAATCGCCGAGCAACACCCGGCATCACCGCATCATCACTAAGGTCACAGTCTAAAACCCTAAGGCGACTGGGGGCTATTTTCTGTAGCTCCGTCAGCGCATCCAGCCTGCGACTGCTGGCAATCACAAAATTATTCTGTTCCACCAGGCGCAATGTAAGCGCACGCCCAATACCCGAGCTGGCGCCAGTAATCCAGAGTACTTTGTCACGAATCCCCTGGGACACTTAATTTCGCTCCATACGGGACTTGATAAAGTTGATACAGGAACCCAGCACTGGCACCTGCTCATAAACCATGGCCCCCATATCGTAAAAGTCCTCGTGGTAGTGAATCTTATCGGTATAGCGCAACAGGCTGCAGCCACGAAGTTTTAATGGGCGCCCACCTTTGAGGGACTGGTGTCGGTAGTGCATGGTCCACGAAAGGCAGGCGCTGCCCTCGCCCACCACCGGCAGATCATCAAATTGGAAGCGACACTGAGTGAGCCCCCTGCTCATTCCCGCAAAGTAGCTCTTTAAAGCAGGCAACCCCTCTATCCGATGCAACGGGTCACAGAAAATGACATCGTCGCTATATAGTGATCCAAGGCTGCCAGTTTCCTGCATCAGGAAGTCTTTGTAGTACTCCTCTAGCTCCTCAATCAACGCGCTCATCATCGGATTCCTTACTGTTTTAGCTGCAGATAAATACGCCACACCCCATCGGGTGGATCACCGCTCAATAAAAGGTAGGCCAGAGTGATCCAGTTATGTCCTCTCTGCGTAAGTAGTTATCAGACAACTGGGAAGTCTCCCCCTGAGAGCCTGTTGCAGAACGTGGTACACGGATGTACCACAACAGGTCTCAACACTAATTTCCAGACATGCTTGATTGCGTGAGTATCGACAACGACAGAAAGACCGTTAACATGGCGCATAGCCCCCAAGCAAAAAGTGAAATAGGCCCGGTGAAACTGCCACAAAGAGAGGACCAGGACTGGAGTGCCCTGCTTACGCGAGTCGGTACTGAGCGTGATCGCCAGTCCTTTGAGCAGCTCTTTCACCACTTTGCCCCACTAATTAAGGGTTTCCATCACAGCCGCACCACCCAGGCAATTAGCGCTGAAGCCGCCGATGAGCTAGTTCAGGAGACCCTGTTTAAAGTCTGGCGCAAGGCCCCCAGCTTCGATGCCAGTAAGGCTTCTGCCAGCACCTGGATATTCACCATTATGCGCAACACTCGTATCGACATGTTGCGCCGTAACGGGCGTCATCAAAACGCCGAGATTATTGAAGCCATGGATGTTTGGGATGAAACCCCCGAACACCAACCGTTGATATTTCTACAGAGAAGACGCAACGAAAAGGAAGTTGCGGAAGGCCTGCACAGCCTGCCGGCAGAACAAAGCCACGTCCTGGAAAAGGCGTATATGGAAGGCAAATCCCACAGTGAGATATCCAAGGAGCTGGAATTACCATTGGGCACGGTAAAGTCCCGCGTGCGACTGGCCCTAAAGAAGTTACAAGCGAGGTTGGCCAAGTAGGTTTAGTATGATTCGCCACCACCCCGATAAAAATTTACTCCTTGAATACGCTTCCGGCAGCCTGCCCAAAGGCGCCAGCCTGGTCGTTTCCGCCCATATACAAATGTGTGCCGAGTGTCGCGCTCAATATCGAACCATGAACACCCTGGGTGGCTCCATTCTGGAGTCCTGTGCACCACAGGCCGTAAACGATAAGGCTTTCCACCGGCTGATGGGACGTATTGATCAGGCAGCTGAACCGGAGCAACAGGTGACTCCCGAGAGATCCAAATCCACAGAGCCCATGCTGGCGGATGCGCCGCCAGTCGTGCACAAGCTGCTGGAAAAAAATCCCCCGATCAAATGGAAAACTATCGCGCCCGCCCTAAAAATGTGTCGACTAAAAACCGGGCAGGATCAATATGAAGTGAGCTTTCATCGCCTGAGTTGTGGCGGCAAAGTTGCAGAGCACGATCACCGGGGCTACGAACTCACCCTGGTTCTGTACGGCAGCTTCTCTGACAGTGATGGAGTTTATAGTCCAGGGGACTTTCTGTTGCGGGAACCCGGCGACGTGCACCGCCCGACGGTCACAGAAGATCAAGAGTGCCTGTGCTTCTCTGCGGTACAAGCACCGGTGGCGATTACCGGTGTCAGCGGCTGGTTGCTAAACCGCCTTATCCCTTTTCGTCCAGGCTGACACCGATTAAAAGAGCTGCGGCGTCTAGGACGCTGCCAGAGAAGTCGGCTCTTGCTCCCCATCCACGAACACTGCCAAAAGCTCTCTCAACGATCTCTGAGTGCTACGAACTGATGCCCCCACAGCCAAATTTCAGAGGATAACGCGGTCAAAATTTAAGTTAAGTATTTACTCAAAGTCTTGCTCGGTATATCGACAAAGTCTTCACATAAACACCCGAATCGCCTGACCACACTTTAATTCAATAACGTACTCGTGCAGCAGCGTCATCGGAGCGGCCCGAAAGCTTATTACTGTTTGTAGGTGATGAACGCTTGAATACACCAAATAGATTCCCCTTTAACTAGATAACTATCTGGAATTATTCGATTAGAGTGATCGAGTTTTGGGCGTCAGAAGATGGTGTTTGATTGTCAAATAATATGATCCCTATCCTCAAACGAAAGGGCACTTCACCTAAGCGCTGGTTTTATCTCAATCGGAATTTTGAAAGTCACTTTAGAGGCCTGCTGAGTTCAGCAAAGGCAGTACAGCAAACTTGGATACAATTTAATAAATAAGCATAGGCAACTGCCGATGCTTCCTTCCTGCAACACCCTGACAGGTTTCATCAATTATCTAGATACTATTTTCTACTTTTATCCAAAACCACGGTTTTCCTAAGCTCTAGCATAAACCTTTAGTACTTCATCTCACCTATCTATCAACCAGAAAGAGGTAGCCTTACAAATAATTGCCGGTAACTTTGCTAACATCTATCTAAAACCCATGAGTTAAATATATGAGTTTCCGAAAAAGGGCAACCTAAATCGTTACCCTACTCTATTTCTTATTAGCGATACTCTTAAGCTACCGCCTTCCTATGCAGCTCATATATGATGCCAAAATCACTCTATAACGTTAACGTAATTCCCTTCTCCATTATCAATAATGGCGCTGTAGTCATCATGAATATTATGGAAGCGCCCAGTGATGTAGTTCTTATCACCCTTCAATACAACTCCATGCCCTTCATAGCGCTCGCCAGTTTCTGGACTGGTGGTATTTCTGCTTAAAATATCCATTTTGATATAGTTTCCATTTACTTGAGCGCAAGGCCAGCCATCATCATAATTTGTAATTACTGTTCTGAAACAAGTATATTGTCCAATAGAAAATCCATATTGAGAGTCAATAACCAATCCCGGGGCAGCAGTATAACTACCAGAGTAGTTTGGATGATGACGCCCATTATTTCTAACACTTAAGAGCGAAATGGAACCATAGGTATCCTCAGACAATTTTACCCCACTCGCATTACTCTCTGAAACTATATGAGTTCCTTCAAGCCTTACATTACCAAAAGTTTGAATACCTGGACCGAAATAGTTCGCGTAAACATGCACAAAGCCTAACTCAACATTCCCTTCATATTGATCCAGACCATTTATCACAAATGCTGCCGAACTCTCCTCACCCGTCAAACCTGAAATCGGATCAAGATTAGTAAGACCATATATTACATTTTCAAAAACAATATCCCCAGGACCTTTAAAATTAATAGCCGCACCACCTGAAACTCTACCGTTCAAACGCACTATTGAGCGGACATCACTCGTCCCCCTTTCGCCAAAGCCCGCTAAAAACAAAGCATGATTTGGGATATTATTAATTTCAACATCAATTTCATATAGCGAACCAAATAGCACAATCCCTGAGCCAGAATCATTAACTACAGCAGAATCTGATGAATTCCAACTGGAACTCAAGTAGTTTCCCTCAATGGTCAGATCTTTAACTGAAATGTACTTTGGAGCATCCTTTAAATCACCCCCACCACTATAGAAATCTGTAAAGTCTCGAGAAATAAATGCATTCACGGAGTCTTGCAGATCAATAGTTGTAATACCACGACCAGAGCCTAAAATAGCTATATTTGAGTCCAACCTAATAGAACATTTAATTGGAAACCGGCCTGGACCAAATTCAATAACACCCCCGCCTGATTCAACCGCAGAATTTACATGCTGATTTACAATGGGGCAGTAATCTTCAACCTCTTGATTAAATTCCAATTTCACTTCATAGGCAATTGAAGAAATAGGAATCCACATTAAAGGGAAAATAATAGAACGTAGAAACTTCATAAGACTTCCTGTTAGATGGTTTTAATCTCACATTATCACACAGCAGATGCTTTTAACACCACTCAAACCACTTAACGCAACAAGATCGAAATCACAAAAAAAACCTAGCTCCCCTAATTAATTCAGACTCATTTTGGTAGTATTCAACTATTCGGCAAGACTACGAAAGATCATGTACCAATTCACTTTTATCGAAGAAGAATACAATCTAAAGCGCCGTACAGCTCGTAAAACATCTTGCTGAGATGTGATATAGCAGCGCGTGAAAATAGCATCATAGATGCCACTATTATATCCGTTCCAACTCCGACCAAAAATAAAAAAGGAGCGCTTCCCTTAAATGCATCAACTAAAAAAAGGTGATCAGTGGTATTTTGGTATGAAGATGTACGTCGGTATATATGATTCAGCTAGGCTCATCCATAGCACCAACACAATAACCGCTTACCAACAAACCTTACAGCAACATTTAAATCGCTACATAATAAAGAGAGGCAAGAAGAGCTTAAACCCAAGAATGTTGAGTGGTACATTGCAGAGAAATGAAAGTACCTGTGCTTCTCTGCGGTACAGGCACCAGTGGCGATCACCGGTGTCAGTGGCTGGCTGCTAAACCGCCTTATCCCGTTTCGTCCGGGCTGACACCGATTAAAAGAGCTGCGGCGTCTAGGACGCTGCCAGAGAAGTCGGCTCTTGCTCCCCATCCACAAATACTGCAGAAAGCTCATCCCAACGATCGCTGACCGCCGCGAATTTTTCCTCGCGCACATGGCCATAGCCGCGCACTTGAAGGGGGATTTCGAGCAGCTCTTGTGCCTCTGACAGGTTTTCGCCGGACAGATGCGCGGCCACACTATCAACTGCTTTGGCCACCTGTTGGGCCCAGCGCCGTTCAGCACGGCGCTCCTGGGTGTAACCGAAGACATCCAGTGCAGTACCGCGAAGAACTTTACCCTTAGCCAACAGCGGCATCAGCTTGCCCATCCAGGGGCCAAACTGCATTTTACGCACGCGACCACTGCTATCGGGGCGCGCAAGAAGTGGCGGCGCCATATGGAACTTCAGGGTGTACTCGCCGCTGAATGTTTCACGTAGCTGTCGCTTGAAATCTTCACCGGTGTAGAGGCGCGCCACTTCGTACTCATCTTTATAAGCCATCGCTTTATAAAGGCTGCGTGCGCCCATGCGAGTAAGATCGCCGCGAGCACTAGGCAATGAGGATTCAGCTTTGCGCAGCGCCTCTATATGACGAAGGAATTCTGCCGCATAGGCCGGGCTTTGATAGTCGCGAAGCTCTGCTGCCAATCGCTCCAGCAACTGCTCCACCGACTCCTCAGGCTCCACCAATTTCACCGGCTTGGCCGGGACTGCCAATTGCTCGATCACTTTAGGATTTTCCGCCAGCAAACGGCCCGCGCGGAAAGCGCGCAGGTTGTTCTCTACCGCCACACCATTGAGTTCAATGGCCCGCTCCAGGGCCGCTTCACCTATTGGCAGCAGTCCTTTCTGACAGGCAAAACCCATAATCATCAAGTTACTGGCTACGGTATCGCCAAACAGTGCCTGGGCATATTTATTCGCATCAAAGGCAAAATACTCCGCACACAGGGACTCAATACTCTGTTGGGTCGCATCGGCGGGGAATGCCAGCTCGTTGTCGCGAACAAAGGCCGCTACCGGTACTTCAGCAGTATTTACCAAGGCACGCATTTCGCCGGTGGCAAATTTGGTCCGCTGGCCAGCGGCGGTGACCATATCGCAGCCCAGTAACAACTGCGCCGCGCCATCGCGAATACGAGCGGTGGTAATCGCCTCGGGGTTTTCTCCCACTTTCACATGAGCCACCACGGCACCATTTTTTTGTGAGAGACCGGTAAAGTACAAAGTTGTACTGCCCTTCTCTTCCAAGTGCGCCGCCATACCCAGCAGTGCAGCCACGGTAAGCACACCACTGCCACCAATGCCGGCCACCAAAATACTGAGGGGCTGGGCCAGAGTCGCGACCGGTGCAGAAGGTAATCCGGCAATAGCCACGTCCAAGGCATCCGCCAGGGACTGCACCGGGGGCTTTTTCAGTTCTCCCCCTTCCACAGTGACAAAACTCGGGCAGAAACCATCGGCACAGCGCATATCCTTGTTGCAGCTGGACTGATTGATCTGACGCTTACGCCCCAACGGGGTTTCCAGCGGCTCCACGGCAATACAGCTGGACTGCACACTGCAATCGCCACAGCCTTCGCAGACCCGGTGGTTAATCAGCAATCGCTGGGATGGATCGACCATCTGTTTTTTCTTGCGGCGGCGGCGTTTCTCGGCCGCACAGACCTGCTCATAAATAATCGCCGTCACACCGGCAGTTTCCCGCAGGCGACGCTGCACGGCGTCCAGCTCAGAGCGGGGAAGAACTTCTACGGCAGCGGGCAGTTGGCCGCGGTGTTCACGCCAGTGGTCGGGGTTCTCCGTCAAAAGAATAACGGTGCCAACTCCCTCGGCCAGCAACTGTGCAGCCAGGGAGGGAGCATTAACTTCGCCATCGGCGGGTTGGCCACCGGTCATGGCCACCGCATCGTTCAGAAGAATTTTGTAGGTGATATTCACCTGGCTCGCCACGGCCTGGCGAATGGCCAATAGCCCAGAGTGGTTGTAGGTTCCATCGCCCATATTCTGGAAAATATGCTCGGCGCTGGAGAAACGGTACAGGCCCACCCATTGGGCGCCCTCGCCTCCCATATGGGAATAGGTATCAGTGCGCAGGCCTTTACCCAAAGCCATAATATGACAGCCAATACCGGCACTCCCCAAACTGCCTTCTGGCAATTTGGTGGAAGTGTTATGAGGGCAACCTGCACAGAAAATGGGTTCACGAGCCAACAAGCCCTGGGCCTTTGCAGCAACATTGCCCCCCAGTTTTTCTGCCAGGGGAATCAGCTGTGCCGCCAGTTCAGTATCCACCAGCCAGCGGGCAATGGCTTTGGCCACCTGATCCGGGCCAAAGCCCCACACTGCCGGCAACAGATCCCTACCATCCAGGTCTTTCTTGCCGACTACCTTCGGGCGATAACTATCTTCCCAACCGTAGAGCAGGTTTTTCAGCTGATCTTCCACCAGAGGGCGCTTCTCCTCGACTACCAGCAAGCGCTCCATGCCCTTGGCGAACTCGCTGATGCCCCTAGGCTCCAGCGGCCAGGACATCGCCACTTTATAGATGGAGATGCCGGCTGAGTTCAGATCTGCCTCTGATAAGTTGAGCAGTTTCAAGGCCTCAAGCAAATCACCGTGGGCCTTACCCACCGTTACAATGCCGAAGCGTTTTTGCTCCGCAATGTGGGTAGTTTTATCCAGGCGGTTGGCATAGGCGAATGCCTTGGCTGCGGGCAAACGCTCCTCCAGCATACGGCGCTCGTATTCGAGGCGCTCGGCAGGCCAATTCAGGTGGGGATCGTAGTTCAGGCCATGCGGCGGGATTGGGAAGTCAGCTGGAATCGTAAACTGGGGCAACTCCGGCACAATCAAGGAAGCACCGGCCTCTACAGTTTCAGTAATTGCCTTGAAGCCCACCCACAAGCCCGAAAAACGGGATAAGGCAATGCCCGCAAGGCCCAGGGTCAGGTACTCATCAATGGAGGACGGAAATATCAGCGGCATCATTACCGACTCAAAAATCTGGTCGGTATTGTGGGAAAACATGGAGGATTCTGCAGTGTGGTCATCCCCACACAGCGCCAAAACACCACCCAGTTTTGAGGTGCCCTGGATATTGGCTTGGCGGAATACATCTGCGGTGCGATCTACACCGTGGCCCTTGCCATACCAAATAGAAAAGACGCCGTCTTTCGTTGCCTGCTGGCGATAGTGATCTAGTAACTGGGTGCCCCAAATATTGGTCGCCCCCAGGTCTTCATTGATGCCCGGTTCAAAATGGATTTCCCGCTCGGCCAACAGCTTCTTGTGCCGCCACAGGGCCTGGTCGTAACCGCCCAATGGGGAGCCGCGATAACCGGAAACAAAGCCAGCTGTATTGAAGCCCGCCAGCTCATCCATGCGCTTTTGCATTAAGGGCAAACGAACCAGGGCGTCAATTCCGGTCAGGAATACACGGCCGGATTCACGGGTAAAAGCCGCTTTCAACGAATACTCGCTGTCAAAGCCCAATTCCTGATCGCCTTCGACCATTGCCATGGGTACCACCTATTTTATCTTTATTGCTTTCATCACTCCGATTCTTGCCGCCAGTAACATGTCGCAAAAATATTCACGGCATCTCCCGAGTCACAGCAGAACAGACCAGAGCTGTTTAATAGCGCTAAAATTAACACTGCCCGGCAGAGCAGGTCATACCAAAATTGGCCCAACTCAGGCATAATACCGCCATAACTCGCTAAAGATGACCAGCTACCGGCAACAAATCACTCAAAATGACGTATTTTGGGGGATACAACGGAAAGGACCTGCCCTCTTATGGTGCTTGCCTCTGGCCCACACACTGAGTGTGACTAAATTGGCGCCAAAGGTTCCGCTTTAACAAGGAATGGTCTGGGACTGATCAGGGGATATCAGTTTCCATCCATCTATTGCTGACCGATAGCAAGAGGTTGGGCAAAGCACCCACTAGCGGGAAATTAATAAAAAACGAGAAGGTCTCACAAAAGATGCGCGGCATAGGAAGCTGCCGCCATAACAAACCAAAAAAACCATGTACACAATGCACACAACTTACCGGAGAGCGCTGGGACGCTAAGTTTCAATGGCAGGTTGATGTTTAGCAGCTGGCAAGACCGGCGTACGTTCAGAGAGATGAGATACGGAATATAACCATGGCCTATTTACTGGATGCCATCGACAAAAAAATTCTGGAAATCCTTCAACAGGATGCCACCATTCCAAATATTGAGCTTGCAGAAAAAGTCTGCCTCTCCCCCTCCCCCTGTTCACGGCGGGTTAAAAACCTGAATGAACAAGGCTTTATCAAGCGCGCAGTTACCCTGCTTGAGCCGGAAAAGGTTGGGCTGCCGGTAAGCGTTTTTATTCAGGTTACTCTTAACCACCAGGTGAAAAAAGAGTTGCAGGACTTCGAATCAGTTATCGGTCAGTGGCCGGAGGTGATGGAGTGCTACCTGATGACCGGTGACTTTGACTACCTGCTGCGAGTTGTTGTACCCAATTTGCAGGCCTATCAGGAATTCCTGGACAAAAAACTCACTGAACTCCCAGGCATCGATCATATTAAAAGCAGCTTCTCTTTGAAGCAGGTGCGTTACCGCACTGAGTTGCCGCTGGATCAGTTGCTGGAAAGCCAAGGCTGAGCCTCTTTTGACGCCTGCATTCTTGCAGGCGTCTATTCAGCTTTGAGTTTATTCACTAGACAGTATTACAAGTTACTCAGCACTTTTTGGGTTGTCTACTCGCATGTTAAGTGACCCCCTATCCGCCTGATTTAAAAGACTATACACCAACCACTTTACGAAAAAGCCTGTCAAACTCTGGAAGATCCAATTTTGGCCTTTCCTCTATAGAATTGGCACCAGATCTATCCAAATTTTCTTGTATCCAGCTATCCAGTTTGCCATCAACGACTATCATATCGCTTTCTTCAAGCACCTTCTTTTTCACAATCAAACTGGAAAGAATATCCAGAAGCCACTCATTTTCTGAAGAAGGCAACAATTCCTTGTACATATGGCTAAAGTCCACAGGAGGAATTTTTGTAAACTCTTTTATATACAGAGCATTAAGCAGTGAACGCAGCACATAAAGTAACTTCTTGACCTTAATCTCTTTAAAGCCTCGATCATCCTCGCGAATAAAGCTAGAGTAATTATTAAATCCCATGCTGACATAGTGATGAGCCAATGCTCGCGGCTGCCAACATTTTAAAGCCAAATCCTGCAATGACTCCAAAATATCTTCATTTCTAAAATAGACCTTTGGCGAAAATAGCCACTCGATTAAAGTGGGGTTACTTGCCCTCATTAAAGTTAAAGTCTTCTTGATATCCCAGCCGACCAAGTCCAGTTCATCGCCAAGTTTCTTATCAAATGGAACCTCAACAACATCTCTGGGAGTACCTATAGTGAGATATTGCTGAATATTACGTTTGTAGATAAACCTTACATCCCAGTCACTATCAGGGGATTCAAATCCCCATGCGCGGCTTCCTGACTCACAGGCATAGATAATTTCAATATCTCTCTCTACTTCCAGTGATTTCAAGCGGTCCTTTATCAGCGATTCCATATACATCTACCTGCTACATCAAAACAAATCAACTATACCCGAAAAAATCGTTGATTACCCTTAGGAGACCTATCGGTTTACTCTCATAAGAGAGCCATTAGGGCAGCTGTCTCTCTCTCCTAACAACTGAACTAGAAAATGTTAAGCATAAAGCTCCTATGGACTATGATAAGCGCTAAAAAGTGGCTCCCAGGAAGCTAGCCCCATGGACGGAAATCCAAAAGACTCTATCACTGTAAACAACCACTCTATCTCTTATTTCCAGGAGGGACAGGGAGAACCCATTGTTTTTGTACATGGTGCACTGGCCGATGCTCGTATGTGGCAAGAACACTGCAAAATTCTATCAAATGAATTTAGAGCGATTTCATTCACCCAAAGGCATTTCGGTAACCCGGGTAACCCTTCAGAAGGCCCCTTTGGAATTGATACCCATGCAGCAGACCTAGAAGGGCTGATTGAGGCACTAGATATAGGTCCTGTCCACCTAGTAGGATGGTCCTATGGTGCAGATGTGAGCTTAAATGCTGCCATAAAGGCACCTAAATTAATCAAAAGTCTGTACCTTTATGAGCCTGGATATCCGGGATACATTGAAAACAATGACATGGAAGAGTATCGCCGAGATGCTGAAACTATGTTTGCAGAAATTTTCAAAACAACAGCTGAGGGTGGGCTGGATACTGCCGTTAAGCTACTAATCGACGGCTCAGGCAATCAAGCTGGTTACTTCTCTCAGCAGCCCCTTAAATATCGTGTACAGCAGCTGGATAATGCCTACACCCTGCCTCTACAGCTTAATCAAACTGAACAAACCGCACTGAACCCTAGTAGCCTTTCAGGCATATCTATTCCAGTTTCCGTGGCCTATGGCAGTAATACTCGCCAGCTATTTAAAACTGTATCACTTGTGGCGGGAACATTAATTCCAGACACCCATCCACAAGAGGTAAGCTCAGCAACTCATATGCTACCTCTGGAAGATCCTGCACGCTTCTGCCAACTTGTGAGAGAGCGCATTACCAATTGCTGTGACCAGCAACCTGTAGCTTAATAATAAAGAGCAGGGAAAGAATACCTATAAGGCATGAATACCGATTGTAGGCTTAGTCTCTCGAGTATTCTTTCCCGCTCAGCAGTTAAAAGCCTCTTATTGCTATTCACTACCAATTAAACGCAGGGGGTGGAAATATCACCCCCCAAAGTGCTCTAATCAGCTTTACAAATCCTTGCGTCTGAATACCAAACTCCCGCTTGGCAGCTAGCACCCTCCTCACAGTGTTCATCTGTTTGACAATAGCACTGACCATCGGGATTGCAGCCAGGAGTTAAATAGTTTTCCAAAGGATCAGCCCCACTTACCCGACTCCAAAAGGGGTTGGAAAATATATTGTTTGGGTCCAACTCTTCTTTAACATCCATAAACTGGGACCATTTGGGGAAACGCTCAGCCATGTCCTCAAAAATAGCGACTGAATTCTTACCCCAATGAGGCCTTGCTCCATACTTCCGGAGAGACATTTGCTCAATTTCCAAATTGACAAAGTAGTTCTTTGGCACAGCTTCACCTCGTTGACGAAGGGTATATTCAATCCCTACAAACGCTGTGTCACGGCCTGCTGTCATCCCTAAATAGCTATCGGAAGCCTTTCCAAAACGGAAATAAATACCATTCAGCGGAAAACAGGTTTTTTCACTATTTGCAATAATCTGACGGACATCCGCAATCCAGTTCGGCAATTCTTCAAATGGAATCGCGACCTCCTGAAGTGCAATTGGAAGGTTATCCCAAACACATTTATCAGGTTCTTTACATACAAAGTGCTGCATCAAATCCGCATGCCCAGTGGGTTTAATCCACTTTTTCAACCCCGAATCTACATCCCTGAAATAGGAACTGGAACGAGCAGTATGACGTAAAGAAGCCGCAAAACACTGCAATGTGGCGCTGTCCGCTTCATGGAGGCTATCAAAAATCAAGCCAAACAAATATTCTGAAAAGTCCGATACATCAGCCTGGGCATTGTAGGCATTTCCCTTAGTGGATAAGGGCACCTTGTTATAAGTTGTTACGGTATAGCGACCTAACCCCGGGAACCAAGCAACATTAGCTGAATGATTATCGCGAGCCAAATCAAGAACAACATCCTCCAGCTCGTCATCGCTGTGATACCCCTTTACTTTCGCCTGTACCTTATAGCCAGGCTCAACCTCTATGGTCACTTCAACAACTACGCCCAAAACACCCAGGTTTACCCTGGCGGCATTAAGCATCTCACCACTGATTACTCGTAAGTCCCCTTTACCATCAACCAACTTCAATTCGGTGACATAATCAGAAATCATGCTGCTTTTCTGAGTGAATGTTGAACCGTGGGTGCCGCTACCCAACATTCCACCTATTGTAAATATGGCCAGCTCGGTCACCATGGGCACACTGAGTTCATGATCACGTAGATAGGCTGTTAAATCCCTGAACCGCATGCCCGCCTGCACGGTAACCTGTAGATTTTCCTTGTCCAGACTGATTACCTGATCCATATTTTCCAGGGTAATTTGCACCTCTCCATTACCCGCACAAGCAGCATCAATCTGACTATTGAATCTACGGCTCCCAGTCATCACTTTACGACCTTGATCCACAGCGTCGCGTACTATTTGCTGAACTTCAGCAACGCTTGATGGATCATAAATAACACCGGGGAAACAATCCTGGGTATCCTGGTAGTTTTTCAAAACCTCAGGCACTTCAATTGGAGGGGGCAACTGCTCTGCAACACTTGTAGCAGCAAAGATCAATCCTGTCACACAAAGTATTTCTTTAAATCGCCGAAAAAACCTTCTAGGCTTGACTGTTATTGATGCGCACATACCTAAACTCCCTTTTTCTTGCATTAATTTAGAATGGATGAATCAACCAAAACGGGGAAGTAGCTCCTCGTCGATCAGGTCCCGAACATTACTACTGTGATCAGGCGCTTTACTGCGGAGAAAATCGGCATAATTTGAGCGATAGGCTGTTAAGGGTCTACGGCTGATAGAGGGCACCCACAATGCATGATTCGTAGTGGCGAACTCCAGGGACTGACTGGCGAGGATACAAACAGGCCCGCTACTAAGGCGCGCCGCATCAAATAGCCAAAACTCTTTTCCATTAGAGTCAGCTGTGGTTGGATATTTACGCACAACTGCTGCAATTACATAACCATCATTTTGTGCCGTGGAACCTGGGCGAGCCATAAATTGCGGCGTACGCATAACACAATCATCGGGGAACTGGAAGGCATCTGCAATTTTCATATTCTTACAATCCATATGGATCAACGCAGAAGGTCGACTTTCCTCGGGCATATCCCAATATCCATAGTATCGATCTGGATAGTTACGATAAGCCCAGGACACCCGTGCCGAGACCAAATCAGGCCTGTAGCCAACGGCAGCCCAGTAGAGGTGCTCAAAGGTATCCGGAAACTGGAAATGGCCGCGATAGGCTGGATCATTCATATCCCATAAAAGTTCACCATCACGTATAACCTGGTAATCATCCTTAATCTCTAGTGCCGAACCGGAATTAACCTGGATTCTCGCTCGTACCAGCCCTCCAACATCAACTGGTGCAGCTGGGTAGCCAGAGAGCCATTTAGGCACTAAACCGCCTTTTTGCAGAATTTCATAACGAAACAACTGCTCAGATTTATCCATTGCCCCCATATATTGTCCATAGAGGGTGATTTCATTTGAGCTATCATCGTAGTTACAGACAATGTCTGAAGTATCAAATCCTAGCTCCAGATAATCAGCAACAATATTCTCATTGCCGGGCACCATATCCGACTTACGCATCACCCAACAACGGGTTTTGTGCTCCTGTGGGATAACGATTCGAGTACCAAGAATACGTGTAGATTCAACACGTGCAGCAGTTTCAAATACAATAACATGATTGCGGGTGACACCCAGTGAATGGGAACTGGCTGCGATATAAGCATTATTCCCCTGACGATCACGAATATTCCAACTTTTAAAGGCACCCTGACGATCCCACAAGATCAGCCGTATAAATCCGGAATTTCCAGAATCACCTATATTCCCACCATAATTAATGGTTATGCAATTACCTGTTTCCAAGTCAAAGAAGGGATGTCCGGTAGTGCGGATCTGAGGGAATAGCCACTTATCGGGCATGAGGTTATCAAGTAAGGGAGGCAGACTCGAAGTCCACTCATCAACCTCTCCAATGGGGGTCACCATTTCTAATGTGGTGGCATCAAACTCATAAGGCATGCCTCCCTCATAGCTCATAGCAAAACGGTTATCCCCCATATAGTTTGGAGCCGTATTGCAATAATTCATAAAGCCAAGATTAGGACTGGAGTAAATGGTCCCCCCCATCAAGTTAAACTTATCAAAACCGCTTAAATCCTGCTCTTGCATTATTGCAGAAGCAGTGCGAATCATCTTGCGGGTATAGGTAATGCCGCTATTATCACTCCTTCCACTAAAATCCAATCGGGTCAGTGCTCCCTTGCCATTTGGCGTAAGGTGATTTGGCGCTAGTGGAATACCTTCTGCCATCAGTAAATGACCAGTGACATTTTCCGGGAGAGCCCCCTGTATAACATTCAGCATCCCAGTCGAATCATTCAAGTCACCCTGCATAATTGATTCTGGAAAACTAGAATCACTCAAAGCATTTTTTGCACGTACTTTTTCAGAAAGTATACCTGTTAAGGGTACAGCGGATAGAAGACCTGCAGCCTTCAAAAGTTCTCGACGCTTCATTTTTAATTCCTAAAAATTACGGCCGACAGCCTTAGCTGGCCATGGAGTTAGATAGCCTTAAGATAGAAATGGCATTTATTACATCGAAAATATAAATTTAAACGAAAAATACATTATTATTCTTATTTATCGCCAAATAAAAATCTTTATAAGCAGCGAAAATTCGCACCTGCAGTAGAATACACCAACATCAACAAGGCAAGTTAAAAACAATGATTATATTAAGTATTTTTAACTCCATCACAACCGCCAAAGAAACCGGACAGTCAGACAATTAAATATCAATAAAAAATCCAATATTTACTTGCCTGAACCACAATACAAAACCATATAAAATATCCCTTTAAATAAAGTCGCAAACCGTTTATTTATATCCACCTAAAAGAAAATAGAAAATTTATGAGCTGCGGTCATTTTTGAGGGTGTGTCGGGTTAAGACCATCAAATACATCGAACCATAATGGAGAGTCATTTACAGATATGAAGCAACAGCCCCCAACATGTTTACCAAGATATAAACAGCAAAATATAGATACCGTAACTTATTGATGTTTATCGGCATTTGTATACAATAATTGACTCCTAATACCCCCTCAAACAACTTAAGGTGACGATAATGTACAGCCATATCATGGTTGGGGCGAACGAGATTGAAGAGTCAAAAGCGTTTTATGATGCAACATTCGAGGTGCTTGGCTATAAATCAGGCGTTATTGACGATCGAGGTCGCTGCTTCTACTTTAATGAAACTGGCATCTTTGCAATCACCAAGCCAATTAATGGCGAACCCGCAAGCCATGGTAATGGCAGTACTATCGGCTTTAGTGCTAATAGCACTGAAGAAATTGATGCTTGGCATGCGGCTGGCGTTGCCAACGGTGGTACCAGTTGTGAAGAGCCTCCAGGTGTTAGAGAGAGCCCGGTAGGCCCAATTTACCTTGCCTACCTGCGTGACCCAGCGGGAAATAAATTGTGCGTACTTCATAAAATGAAGTAATACCAGTATTTTATAAAGGCTGCCCTAATTAATGTTATGGGCAGCCTTTGAACTCAGTGATAGCCACTTTATTCCAAACAGCTGGGGTTTGCCGTGTCAAAAGTGTTGCCGAACCAGAAGTTATCACCATCACATGCATCATCATTGGAGTCATAGAGGTCAAAGCCTACATTATTAATAGCGATATTTCCCGCAATGATATTTCCATTTACATTGTTAACACCCAATAGTATACCAGCCGACATTTCATTTTCGTTGCCATTAAGTTCAACCCTGTTCTGCAGTATAAGGTTATTTACGGTATTACCATCAACAACAATACCAAACTGAAAATTTTGAAATACATGATTATTTGAAACCAGGCAGCTACTACACTCGTCAAGCGCTAAACCGATCGGACAACCGGTAATGGTATTGTTGATGAAAATACTATTGTCACTTTCAAGCCCAACACCCACTGATTCAGATCCAGTCACATTTGATTGAAAAACTGAAGAGTTACTACTAGAAACCGCAATTCCCAGGTTTCCGCCAATTACATTAACTCCTTGAATGTTATGGAAGCCCTCACCTTCAGCACTTACACCCACAATACATCCGCTAACTATGCCATTCTCTAGTGCTCCACCTGATAAAAATGCTGCCCTGCCAGATAGTAAAACACCTACACCAGAGGTCTGAGAAACGCAGTCAATTGTATGCCCATTAAGATCCAAAGATCCTGTTGGGCCAACCACGGTCAGCACTACAGCCTCATTACCGCAGGTTAAGTCTTCTTCTAATGTCACCTGTGTAGTAATGGTATCACCACATTCGACAGCGTGAATTAACTGACTTGTTAATAGAGCACCAAATGCGACAAATGCTTTGTTAAAAGAAAAAAAGTTGAATCTCATTTTTATGTCCTGCCAATAGCTGGCTCAAGAAATTTGACAAAGCTAACTTAGTATTCTATCAGCAGATATTCGATGAGAATTTTTTCTCAAATTGAAATGAATGGATTTAATGAGTCACGTCAATAATCTAATGGAAGCATCTAACTGAATGAGGATATATAAATAAATCCCCAAATAACGGAGAGCAATGACAATTAGAATTGAAGATCCGAGTCTGGCAGTAAATATTCGCTTGTGGACCGCCGAAAAGGAGGCCCACCCTGACATCAATTCAGGCCTGCCAGTTTAATCCCAACGGTTGAAAATAACATGCATTCCATGGTTGTCATCACTGACGAATACAAAATAACCGCCATTAGTATGTGCAGAGGCACAGACTTTTGTACCCTGGGTGGTTTCTGAACACTGCATTTTGTTGGCTTCAACACCTACAGTGTCATATTCACACTGACTAAACTGAACTTCCAGGTTCTGCACTAAGTCACGAGAGCTTCTTGCCAACACATAGCGATAGTCGCCAAAATATCGGTAGTTATAAGTGTCTAGGTAGTAAGCCTGGGAGTCCCCTCCCCACTCAAGCAGCTCGCTGTAACACAGCTCCGGCCTGGCCATCCAGAGAGTTTCCTGATCGTTAGAGGAAAAAATGTCTGGCCAAGTCTGCTGATCATGCTGGGAAAGTACTACGTTGGTTGAATCAACATAGTCTTTCACAATGACGTAATCACCTTCATCACTTTCTATTCTGCAAACCGGCGCACCGCCAATAAAATTATCACACTGAATCATATCAAGGCTGACTTGAGTTGTCTCGCCGGCACAGTCTTCTGCAAAGTTTTCAGCCCAGTTTTGTACAGCCTTAACTGCATACTCTCGAGAGTCTTCTATTTCATAATAGAAGTCTGAAAAGATGCGATAAACCTCGCGATCATTAGTATTACTTGCAGAAGCTGCTACAGAACAATGACTAAACTTAGGCAGTTCAAAAGTCTGTTCTGCTTGAGCGGGAACCGCACCGGAAATAGCAATCGCTGCTGTAAAAGTGGCAAGGGTTTTCATTAGATGTCCTCCGTGAACAATCATCCTAAAAGGGACGCGGATTCTAGCAGAGGAAAAAAACTATCAAAAGCGATGTAACGATATGAAAGATCAGGTACTTTCTTCCAAGATTGTGAATATCTGAATAATATTAATTATCGGCATGAGTGAATTAACTCAATAAAACGTTCTAACTGAAATCCGGCCTCAGTCTTCCCTCCATCTTTACCTTTAAGCGGCCAACCACAATTCACCCGCACACAATCACCGTAGAGATCAAGCGTGCTGAAATCTGCACCGCCCAACAAGGCTATATTTTCTTCGGAAGCCATACGGCAAAGACTCCGGCTATCCAACCCTGGGATCTGCAACCAAATCACCATTCCTCCATGGGGATCACTGATGCGCGATTCATCGGGCAAGTTTGAACTTAAGTAGTTGCGATAGGATGCGACCTGGAAGGCAAGCTTTTGCCTGAGCCCCTGCAGATGACGGGAGTATTGGTTGGTACCGATGAAATCGGCTACCGCTAATTGGACGGGCAAGTTCACACCGAAACTTTCGGTAAATCGATAGCGTTCATATTGTTTTCGATACCTTCCCGGTAAGCACCATCCCAGGCGATAGCCTGCGCTCAGGGTCTTGGAGATAGAGCCACACCAAAGCACATACCCGCTCCGGTCCCAGTAGCGTACGGGCATGGGCAGACTCCTTTGAAATCCGAGTTCCAAATACACATCATCCTCGACAATTGGAACCCGATATTTACCAGCCAGTACGGCAAGATTCTCTTTCTGCTCCGAGTTCAGGGACACGCCCGTAGGGTTCATATGACTGCTGCTAAAAAGACCCGCTTGGACCAGTCCCTGCTGCATATAGCGCTCTAGCTGTGCGAGGTCTAAGCCGTTTTCAACAGTCGGTATCTCAACAACTTTTCTTCCCATCAACGCCAACAGATTAAGAAGACCGTTGTAGCAAGGAGAACTGATTGCAACCGCATCACCGGGATTAGTCGTAATGGCAATTGCTGTGCGGACGGCATCCATGCAACCGTTCGTCACTACTAATTCATTGGCTGAGAAATGCAAATCATAACTGGCAAAGTGTGCGCTAAGCGCACTGCGTAGAAGCGGCTCACCTGAAGAAACCGGATAGCCATGCATACTGGCGCCAGCCTCTCGGGTTGCCCGCCGCATACTGCGCTCCAGGGAATCTAACGGCAATAGTTCTGGGGATAAAGACGCAACACCCAATGGCCCTGTTTCCAACCCACGGAAACTGTAATTGTGACTTTCTGGATCTGTTGTTCGGCAGGTGAATGCGGGCATTATGGGAGGCGGGTTACTGCTGGGAGGAACTGAGGCAAAGAATCCAGATTGCGGCCGAACACTCACCCAGCCGAGCTCCTCCAGCAGGTAGTAGGCACTCTGGGCTGTTGTCAGGCTGACTTCATTTTGTGCTGCGAACCGCCTGAGGGACGGTAGTTTATGACCGCTTGGTATTCTCCCTGACTGAATATCTTCTATACAACGCTCGGCAAGCTCTTTATAACGCACCTCTCCCCTCTCCGATTCTGTCTCCGCTCAAACTGTATACCTATTTTATACAAAAATTGCATCTGTATACCTTTTTTCATTTCTTGGATAGTTAGCCCCGAGACAAATTGGAGGGGCTTATGCGGTACTCGGATTTATTACTTGGCGTGCTACTAATGGCAATGTGGGGCTTCAACTTCATCGCTATTCAGATGGGAACGGAAGATCTGAACCCACTCCTCCTGGTGGCTTTGCGCTTTTCACTGGCAGCCTTTCCGGCAGTGCTTTTCGTTTCCAGACCGACAGTCAGCTGGAAGTATATTCTGGCCTACAGTCTGACTTTTGGCTGTGGGGTTTGGGGGATGGCCACCTGGGCAATCTCTAGCGGGCTCTCTGCGGGTATGGCCTCACTTCTTTTGCAAGTGAATGTTGCAATTAGCTTACTATTCGGCTGGGTATTCCTGAAAGAAAAGATTATCCCGCAGAAAGCTCTTGGGGCTCTACTTGCCCTGGGAGGGCTGTTGCTAAGCTTGATGGTTGAAGATGGCACCGTGCCCCTGATCAGTATCGCACTTATCTTAATAGCGGCTACCAGCTGGAGCATCAGCGGGCTAATTGTAAAGACCAGTGGCACACAGCAAGTATTTAGCTTTATTGTCTGGGGACTACTTTTTGCACCGCTACCACTGTTCGCTGCTACCTATATTCAAAATGGTGCGGCTATATTTTATGAAATACAAAACAACCTTAGTGGAAAGTTAATTTTCTCCATATTGTTTCAGGCCTACCCAACCACTCTTCTTGGATACTGGTTCTGGAACCGATTAATCGTTAAGTACCCGCTGTCTACTGTTGCACCTTTAGGTTTACTCTGCCCCGTTTTTGGACTCTTTTTCAGTTGGTTATTAACTGGCGAATCGATTGGTTCAGAAAAGTTAATGGCCGCTGTTATGATTTTCTCTGGGCTGGCACTTGGTATTGTTCATTTTCGCCAGAGCTTTAAGATGCTGAGAAACTCACGGATTTTTGGCATGTTAAACATATCACGATGAACAAGTATCCAAGTTGAGATTTGCCAATTTTCAGGCGTAGAAATCTCAATAATGTCTTCAAATTTTGAAGCCAGGATTCTCGGCATGGCGCCAATGCCACAGCCAGAAAGCATTGCCTGGTTAAGAATTTGCTGACTGGAAGCAATCAGCACAATATTTTGATCGGGAATATGATTATAAATCCATTCATTCCAGTCAAAGTGTAACGGGCGATCACCTAGAGCCAAAAACCTGTGCTCTTGAAGATTACTTTTATCGGGAAGCCCATACTCTTCAATATAGGATTTGTGAGCATAGAAAACGAACTCTGTAGTGAAAAATGGCAGCACGATATTATCAGGTGTCGTTGGTTTCTCACCGACACGAATCGCAATATCAGCTTCACCGTACTCTAAGTTAAAATTGCGCAGGTCCCCGATTAAATTGACAAGCATACCTGGGTGCTGGGTCTGGTACTGCTTAATGAGCGGCATCAACAGGTCTACCATTTCGCCAACAGAAGTAATGGTGAGGTTGCCTTGCAAATCCTGCTCTTTGCTTTGTAACCGCGATGACAACTGAGAAAAATGGCTGTCCGTCACCTCTCCCAGCCGCATAACATCCAGCCCCGCCTCCGTTGGAATATAGCCTTTGTCATTGCGCTGAAATAGTACAACCCCAAGGCTCTCCTCCAATACATTAATATGGCGCATCACGGTGGACCTGTGGATACCAATCTCCTGGGCCGTTGCACTCAGAGTGCCAAGCTTGGCCAGCTTGTAAGCGGTCCTTAACTCAGTCCATTTATCCATTATTTACCTCAAGCCCATCCACGCCCGGCATGTGCAAATATGCACATCAGAGTCTCATAATCACACATTTACAGCATATTCGCTACACCATAAGATGGGTTCAAATGACCTGTACGCTCTTTAATGGTTGAAAAATATGGTAATTAAAGCGGAAGTATTGATAGTCGGCGGTGGTTTCGCTGGTGTGTCTGTGGCGCAAGCACTGGAAAGGCATGGGGTCCATACCATCCTGGTAGACAAAAAAGATTATTTCGAAGTCACTTTTGCCACCTTGCGTAATGTAACCGATCCATCCAGCACCGAAAATCAAGCGCGCAAGTACTATCGTGACTTTTTCTGTGGCCGCTTCATTCAGGGGGATGTAGTGGAAATGTCTGCTAAGTCAGCGCATTTGGCAGATGGAACAGAGTTACATTTTGACAGTGCCATACTCGCTTCCGGCACCCGATATCCGAACATGTCGATGGCCAAATCCATTTCCGCGATGGATATTCAATCCAGGAACCAAGAACTGCTGGATGTGCATCAGCGACTGAAACAAGCAAGGAAAGTCATGGTGATTGGTGGAGGGGTCGTTGGTGTCGAATTGGCAGGAGAAATCGCGCACGCCATGCCAATCACTCAAGTAATTCTGGCGCACAATAAAGATGTCTTATTGGACAACTTTAAGCCTAAAGCACAGATCAAAGCCCAGAGGCAATTAGAGAATTTAGGTGTAGAAATTCAATTCAACAGCCGTTACCAATATCAAAATGGCTGCTATATCGATCTCAACAACGGCCAAGCCAGCGGTGCGGATCTGGTTTTTGAAGCGACCGGTGTTTTACCCAACAATGATTACCTAAAACCGCACTTAGCGCATATCCTTAATGAGCAGGGATTTGTGAAAGTCGATAATAGGCTTCAAGTTATTGACGAACCAAGCTTGTATGCACTGGGAGACATTGCAGATGTCGGTGAGGCCAAACTGGGCTACCTCGCATCGCAACAAGGTGAATATCTGGCAAAGGCCATCGCCAGAAATGAAAAAGGAAAAAGTACCAAAAGCTATAAACGAAGCCCGTTAATGGCATTAATTCCCGTCGGCCAGAAGCAAGGTTTAGTGCAGCTACCTTTCGCAGTAACAACCTGCAACCACCTCGTGCGGTTGAAGCAGAAAGACCTATTCATTAATAAGGTTTATCGTGGGTTTGGCACTCAGCCAAATGCCCGGATCTCCTAGTTCGGGTTGACTCTACAAGTAGCTATTTATACAGGTAACGATATGATTCTATTTTAGCCAGCTGTATAAATACTAAAAATAAAGTCATAGGGTGAACGTTATCAAGGGCAAAAAATCACAAATACTAACCAGGTTTACTGGTTTTTTCCCTCACCAGCCAGTAGGAAACCCCCAGAGCAATAGTCACCAGGGCAATACCGACTATTTGCTCCGCATTGACAAATTTTAAGTCGAGCACAATGACCTTCCGAGCTACAGCCATTAAAGCTGTAGCCAATACCAGTTGCACCGGTATCACATTAGTACCCAGGTAGAGTCGGATATTGGTAAAGATTTCAATGGCAATAAGAACGGCGAGGAAGGCCCCAAAAGTCTCGAGAATATCTTCCATATCCAGCAATAGGAATGGCGTCTCCATAAGCCTCTCATAAAGCACATAGATGACATCGGCAATGGTCCAGAATATGACCATCACCATAAGAATGGCGAGAAGTTTAACGGCATATTTTATTGCTCGATGCAACTGGTTGATCAGGGGATCAGCGTGATCCTCATGTATCTCATCATATTTCATGGGCTTCGCTCTGCCGATTGATACCGCACATTGCTTGAGTTCGACTATAGGCGAAATCCCCGTATTCAGCCGAGGGAGCTTCCTTTAGATAGTGAGTAGTAAGAGAAGTCCCGGCAGCATATTCACCGCCGGGATCTTGTGGGTCGTTAAGGTAGGCAGGCTGCGTTAGTGAAGAAATACTTCACTTCATAGTCACTACAATCCTCAGTTGCACAGAAAAAGCGATAATTAGTGCCGATATCGCCTATATGCATACTTTCGCCTGTTAAGGAATAATCCAGTTTCGTATCGACAACCCTTGCCTCAATACCTGCGACATCACTGACTTCACAGCTATCGCCGATATTTCCAGCCGACTTATGCTCATTGAAACCCTCGTAATCGATACTACCAGTAGAGGGATCATCCAAGTCCAGCCATTCAGTGGCATAGTAGCCTGGGTTTACCAGACTGTTAGAGAGCTTATGTACCCCTAACGCATCAATTTCATCGCCATGGCGCCCATGAAATGCAAAAATCTGCTGGGAAGCGGTGGAAGAATAGGTCGTGCAGGCCCCTTGCTCGGTGCCTCCGGAAATAGATGAGCCATCGCTCGAGGTCAAGTTGAGGTAATAAACGCTGCCCGTTTCATGCTTTTCATCATCGATGCAGATTTTAACATCATCAAGATAGTCTCCACTGGCAGAATCGAAACTCAGTACGCTACCCATTGAGCCCCCATCGCCATCACCATACTCAATGCAATATTCATGGTCACTGGCTGTGGCATGGCTTAGTGACTGCTTGAATTCATAGCAGGCCTTGAGTCCATCAATTCGGCTACCGGAACGAATCTGTACAGATTTCAAATTCATAGTGCCACTGCCAAGCAGTTTACGTTTCACCAAGTCGATCGAATCAAACTCATCACCACCGGTGCCTCCGAGTGCGTCTTTTTTGATATAACCGAAATCCGAATAGCTCTCCTGGTTGGCAATCCAGAACCCATCAAATGGTTCGTAGTAATTCACCCAAACTGAGGTAGTAACACCTTCAGAATTTCTTGTGGCATAGAGTGCGGCATTCTCAAGCGCATTAAAGGGCATACCAAAGCTGTAACCATCAGTGGCACAAGCTGAAAATCCTTCACTCCAGGTCCCCGATGCGCTACTTATATGCCAATTTCGTTCTTCGTCTACACAGGCAAAAACCCGCTCTGTACTGCAGCTATAATCGCGAATTTCTCCATCATTGCTTAACCAGGCGCAGCTGTTGTTACCACTGGGCGAATCGTCCCGCCAAGACCATGTAAAGTCCTCAATCTGTGGCGCTTTAGAAGCCCCTATAGTAGTCGCATTGGCCTCAACCAGTGCCAGCTCAAGCATGTTATATCCAGATACCGCTTTCTCCAGGATTTCACTACCAGAATATTTGATATCGTCCTTACTGTATTCCGTTGTTGCATCCAGGGCGACACTTAAGTTCCCATTATTGTAATGGGTGGTTGCACTGGCATTGCCATCGCTATCGGCAGTTAGCTGGCTGGAATTTTGTGCAAGTGGTTCGTTCGCGGTTAGGTTTCCAGATGCGTCCATCTCATCCACACCAATCCAGACATTACGCCTGAATTTTGAGGTGTTTGATTCATCGTGATAGTCACAGAGATTATTATCGCCGGTGTGCGGGTAAGATCTGGGCACCTGGATAAACAAAATAACATTTCGCCCAGCATCCAACACATCCTGTTTAGTCAGTGTTTGCGCCGGCAAGGAGGCACAATCATCTTCCGTATAGCCCCAGTCTGTGGGCTTAAATACCAGATCCCCCAACCTACTTTCAATTTTCTCACCAATCTTATTGCGAAAGTTCTGGTGGTAGTCAGAATCATAAGCCTCAAACTTCAGGAATATCACTTCGTCACTATTGTCTTCCAGGAAATCCTTAATCTCATCCAGTCCATCCCCCAGCGTTGCGGCAGTGCCGAACATATAGATACACATGGTGGCCTCTTCGAGGCCCATATGACACAGATGTGGGGTTGAACTAAAACTGGAAGCGGGGTACGTATCGTATTCAACAAGGCGAATACCGCGGCGGAACAATTTTTCTGGGGCATACCACTGATTTACATCAGTATAAACACCCTGATCCCACTGAAAGGACGCATAGGCATTATGGGCCCCAGCCCATAGAGTCTTTGACAAAGGAGCCTTTGTATCAATCTGTCCCTGCAGGTCAAGGCGCTTCACTTTATCATCGCCAGTATCGATTTCGCCGTTGACGGAAACTGAAAGTGACAGACCCAAAAATAGACTTGATACCAAACCAATTGTTTTATGCATTATTTTTTTCCTGATAAGTATCTTGATAGTTACCTCAAAAATATAAAATTCAGTTAATCTTTTCCCCCAGTTGAATTGACCAATTAGAACAGGCGTACCCGACTGTCACGAACGGCTAAACTACAACAGTACCGTACAGTCTATTTTGGCTATTTACCCTACTTTACATTTCCACAATTTGCGTTCTTTTCAATCCTGACAAATATTTACTTCACGATTTGATCTACTAAAAATCACCCAACTCGAACGGGCGCAAGATGGTAAAGGCACGGCATGACTACTCAGTTACAAATCAAAGACAACTTTGTAAACATCTACTTTTTTTATTAAATCCTGCATAAATAACAGACCTGAAAATCACCTTCTCTTTATCATCAAATCAAGAGAACCGAACTGATACCGCCATCACCAAATCTATACGCCAAGCGGATAAGAGGCTTTAAGTGCCAATTTATGAGTGGCGACAGTGCTCTATCAATTGGGCACCTAATGCATCCATCAGAAATAAATGATCAATCGAAAACAGCTACTCCACCCCCAAAAAATGGGAGTAGCATATTCTCAACAGAAAATTACGCGACATGAATTCAAATCTCAAAAGACGTGCAATCAAACTATCAATAAGTCAAAATCAGCCCTGAGAAAGATAAATCGAAATGTAGGTGTCATATGTCCCTACCCCACTAAAAAGGGACTTAAAATCATATATGCGACCAGAAAGAAGTGTTGACTCACTCCAGACCATTAACTGCCTGGGTAAACAATGAGCTGCAACCCCAGGGACTCATACTTATAAAAAAGGAATATGTTGGGGAAGCTAACAAAAATTTACAGTACCCCTCAAATACAGCCTCATCAGGAAGAGAGAATGAAAACCAAAATTTTTATCATACTAACCAGCATCATTATGGCCTCATGTGGTTCTATGCGGCCACACAATGCAAGCAATTACCAACAAGATCTTATTACTCCCGAAGAAACAAACAACTTCGTACTAACAGAAAGCAGTATCTTCGATGAGCCCATGCTGGGAATTGCCCTGAAATATGATAATAAGCAGTATCCTACCGACATTATCAATGTCTATGTATATCCTATTGACAGTATCTCATGGGAGGATACAGAGGAGATTATATCTGTAGAGATGAAAGATATCCTGACCGAAATTGACTTAGCTATAGAGCAGGGCCACTATAAATCCAGGTCAAAAGAAACCTTAGAAAACTTCAGCTTTAAAGCCGGCGAAAAATCCTATACCGGTAAAAAATCATCGTTCACATTTACCAGCATGAACGATACTGAATACTTCTCAAATAGCTATGTATTTATCGAAAAGGATAAATACATAAAATTCAGGACCAGCTTCGACAGTAGAGCAACTGTAAAATGGAATGGCGACACTGCCGTAAAAGAGATATTGCCGGGAATAACAGTTCCCGATGAATCTGAATATATGAAGAGTTTAAGGGCTGAACACCAGAGAGAAATCACCCAAAACCTGATGAAACTGCTACTCCAGACATCGAAAGATAGTCAGTCCGGCGCAGAGTAGCTCATCAGTCTTCCAGCGCACCTGTATAGATGGGGGTGTCGCTCAGCGTTGCAGGTGTTCAGCCAACAGCGTTAAAACGACACGCCTCTATTGCACCCCCTAACAGCGCTCTATTAGCGGAATATTCATCCCTGAATATCCTATGCTGCTATCTTGCGCTTCCCATTACACAATTTTCTCAGAGAGTTAGGATGCTGGAAGCACTTCCATGTCTATGATTATGGAGGCACCTAGTGAAGGAACCTCGACACATGAGAAAAATTCTATCCTCAATCCTTGCTCTCGCATTCTTGGTATGTGCCCATGGCGCAAAATCCAGCAATTATGTCGCCAGGGATAGCCAGAATGCAGCACCTCCAATTGGATGTATCAGTGCAACATCGGTAAAAGCCACTCACACACCCACAGATATTACTGCTGCCGCAAAAAAATGTGCAGATGAATCCAAATTTGATGAAGCCGCTGAGCTTTTAATGGTTGCCAGTGCCTTTGCTTACTTCGACACACAAAGAGTTAGCGATAAAACCGGACACAATGTATTAAGAGTAATTTTCAATAAAGAATTTGGCCCACTGCCTGACCAGGAACGCGCCAAGCTATTCTCCAGCATTAATTCCCTCGATAAGGGCGGAGCAAGAAAGCTGGAGGTATGTACTTATTTGAGATCTTCCGAGCCGCCATCCTATATACCAAGCTATATGATTTCTCATGGATTGAGGAAGTTCACAGGCGCTACCGAAGAACCCCTGATTAAAGATTTTAATGCCAATGAAAGCTGGTATAAAGCAATGGTATTTATCAAGTGCAGCACCTGACTGATACTCTTTATATGCAGTAAAATTCCAGTGCATAAGTCTTTTTAATTCAGCTCGGTAGAAGTGCTTGATACACCGACAATTGAATTTCTATTAAAAGGAAAGGTATTGTTGTGTATCTTTCACAGGTAGTTACCTGCCTGTAAATTTCCCCAACTCAGCTCACAGCAAAATAAAACTTCCAACAGACGCCGTTTTTAGCTGTATACAGAGCAGAAAGACTCAGTCATGATTCTCACTCAGAGATAAGCTATCCCTTAGATATACAGAATGGAACAACAGTGAAAGAATACGGAACACTTATTTTTTTTGCGGGAAGATGGGGGCAGGCAAAAGTACAAAGGCAGTGGAAGCAGCACAAACTATGGGGGCTGTCCTTATCTCCGAGGATGAATGGCTTTCCAAACTTTACCCCCATGAAATCTGTTCACTCTCAACCTATATCGAGTATTCCGCGAGGTTAAAACCCATAATCAAGTCTCATGTTCAAGACCTTTTAAATCGCGGAGTCTCTGTAGTGCTGGATTTCCCAGGCAACACAAAAAGACAAAGATCCTGGTTCAAAGAAATACTTCTGGATAATCGCTTTGCCCATCAGTTAATCTACCTTAAGGTCGATGATAAATTATGCTTAAAGCACATAGCCCAAAGGCAAAAGCTACACCCTGAGCGAGCTGCCTTTGATAACCCTGAGACCTTTGAGGCCGTTACCAGATACTTTGAAGCACCGACTTTATCTGAGGGGTTCAATATTGTGACTATCAAACAGGAGGCTAATTAGGGAGCCGATCAAAATATCAGGATCAGCCACCTTTAGACTGAGATACCTCCCCCTCCCCGGGTATATCCCGTACCGCACCAGGGTCTCGATAGTGCGAGACAGGGTCGAACTCGAGTTCGCTTCAGCAGTTTCACTCACAACACCCTGATATCAATCGACCAGCTGGTCCCGGCTGCTTTACCTTTCCGATATTCAATCAGTCTGACTTTGTCTTACCCTTATATTTCCATTATTGTAGAAATATAGAAATTTGGAGGTAACCCACAATGCTACCGAACCACACTCCCGGCCAGATACGAAATCGCTTGCAAGCCTCTCCCCCCAGTGGCGAGCCCACTAAGATCCTGGTCTTGTACGGATCACTTAGACCCAGCTCCTATTCACGCCTACTGGCCAACCAGGTGGTTGAAATATTGCATCACTTTGGTGCCAATGTGCGCTTATTTGACCCTGCAGACCTTCCTCTTTATGACGGTGCCAACCAGGAGCATCCAAAGGTACAGCAGCTACGTGAGTGGTCCGCCTGGAGCCAGGGGCAAGTGTGGATCAGCCCAGAGATACACGGGAATATCTCCGCTGTTTTTAAGAATCAGATTGACTGGATACCTCTTGATCAGTCTGCGAGCCGGGCAACCCAGGGCAAAACCCTGGCAGTCATGCAGATTTCCGGTGGTTCCCAGTCATTCAATACCGTTAATAGCCTGAGAGTCCTGGGCCGTTGGATGAGAATGTTCACCATTCCCAATCAATCGTCCATTGCGAAAGCATGGCAGGAGTTTGATAAACAGGGGCGCCTCAGGGACTCTTCATTCCGGGATCGGGTTATCGATGTTCTGGAAGAACTGGTTAAAACTACCATGCTGTTGCGAGGGCAAGATGGCTATCTGACCGAGCGCTATAGCGAAAACAAATTAGAGGAGCAGGCAAGCAATATGACACAGATCCAAAACCTGGTAGCTGCAAGTGGTGTCGCCGAACCCTGCTGCGATTGCTGACAATTGCCCGGCAAAGGTCCACATTTAGCTATGACCCAGGACTAGATGTAGAAGTGGGCCATAAGTTGATAGGAACCCAGATATGGATACTCACCAATGAGCTTCTCCCTGGACCCGGACTTTTCTAAAGCCCTTGGCAAGTTCGGAGACTTGCTGGATACCCTTGCAGAGGCGCCCATTGGAGACGTAGAGACTCGCCGTAAGAATGGCGCTGTGGTCACTCAGGCACTGTTTCAGGGGCGGACATTTCCACCAAATGTCACCTTCCGAGACTTTGCACTAGAAAGCGCTGATCATAACGAGATCCAGCTCCGCTGGTATCAAAAGGCAGATAGCAAACCGGGCTCAGCCATTCTCTACATTCATGGGGGCGGGCTAATCTGCCACAATATATCGCGCTACGATTTGGTAGTTGCCCGATATGTGGCCACAAGCGGCGTCCCCTTCCTGTCAGTAAACTACCGAAAGGCGCCGGAATTCCCCTACCCCATACCGGTCGATGATTGCTACCGGGCGCTTATTTGGCTTGCTCAGCACGCACAGAAACTCTCCATTGAGCCGACACGAATTGGCATCATGGGAGATAGCGCTGGAGGTGGGCTGGCCGCAGCCCTGGCAATTATGGCACGGGACAAAAAGGGACCACCTCTGGCACAACAGATATTGCTCTATCCAATGCTGGATGACCGGACAATAACCCCCGACCCCCTACTTCTGCCGTTTATCACCTGGACTTACGAAGACAATCTCACCGGCTGGACCGCCTACCTGGGCAACCAGGTGGGTAGCCCCACCGTCAGCCCTCACGCGGCGCCCGCACGCCTGCAGGATGCCAGGGATTTACCTCCGGCATTTATCGATGTTGGAGAGCTGGATATTTTTCGCGATGAGGATATTCAATATGCCCGCCAACTAACCGATGCCGGTGTGAGCACAGAGCTCCATGTTCGACCCGGTGTGATCCACTCTTGGGAACTCTTTGCTCCAGATATCCCTATCTCGCAACGGGCTTTTTCGGATCGTGTGCGAGCCATACAGCAAATCTGAACAGCTAAAGTACGGAGGAAATATGAGGCCACCAAAATTGCGAATTTTTGATAGTCATTTCCATATTATCAACCCCCAATTCCCCCTGTTCCCCAATCACGGCTACCTCCCCCCCACCTTTACCGTAAATGACTACCTCAGTAAGTTAGAGGACTATCAGCTGGTAGGGGGCGCCGTAGTTTCTGGCTCTTTCCAAAAACAGGACCAAACTTATCTGGTCGACGCTTTGGCAAAGCTTGGTAAAAATTATGTCGGCGTAACACAGTTACTAGCCGACACCCCTGACGACACGATTCTGTCCCTCCACCAGCAGGGGGTAAGAGCAATACGTTTTAACCTGAAGCGTGGCGGCTCTGAAGAGATCAAAAATATTGACACCCTTGCCAGGCGGGTATTCGACTTGGCAAGCTGGCACATCGAGCTATATATAGATGCCTCCGATCTACCGCCCTTATACAACAAGCTGTTAGCCCTGCCGGCAGTGTCTATTGACCATTTAGGTCTGAGTCAGCAAGGCTTCCCAACCTTGCTGAAATTGGCCGAAAAAGGTATCAAGGTAAAGGCGAGTGGCTTTGGGCGGGTGGATTTCGATCCTGCACAAGCAATTCTCGACCTCTACCAGGCCAACCCCAATTGCCTCATGTTCGGTTCCGACCTTCCCTCCACCCGAGCGCCGCGTCCCTTCAAACCTGAGGATATTTTATTAATTCGCGACAATCTCGATGAGGCACAAGCGGAAAAAGTCCTGGTAGAAAATGCTTATCAATTTTATTTAAAGAATTAATGGACAGGTGCGATAACCCTGGGAACTGAGCTCTCGTCCCGATGTCATTCAATACTCTATAGTTTTAAAAAGTACACGACACGGCTAAATCCGTGTATCTCTACATACCCACTCAGTGCCTGCAAGTGTAGTGTAATCCCGGGTCATCGATCAGTTTTACAAATCACTGGTAATTAATTCATGCCAACTGTAGGATGCGCCGAATATTCCAGAGCAAGGAAAATCTGGGAGACAGGGTGCAGGAGGTTTTTGTGAAAGGACTTATAACGATTACTTTTTCCCTATTAGTGCTATCTGGATGTACCGGTATTGGCACCAAGCCTCTGGGAGAAAACGAATTAGCGCTGGGTGTAGATACCGAGCAAACCATTAAGGAGAAGCTCGGAAAACCCTATGAGAAAGGCGTATTTGTAAAAAACGATCAGCAGATTTTGACACTTGCCTATGCCTACCCCACCACTGGTAAAAAACCAGTTAATGAAAATATCAGCGGTGCACGCAACCAGGGTTTCTATTTTTTTAACAACAAATTAGTTGGACAGGATTTCGTCAGCTCTCTTGCGGAAGATTCCACTGATTTTGATGAGTCAAAAGTACCACTTATTAGTGAAGGCCAAACCAGTATTCGCGAGGCACAGGATTTATTAGGCAAACCCTCTGGTGAATATCAATATCCGCTGATTAGCAATAAAGCAGAGAAAGCTAAAGTGTATATGTACAGTCAAACGAATAAGGCCATTTTCCAACCAGCTTCTTATCAAAAAATATTGATTCTCAGCTACAACATAGATGGAATTATTACGAAAATAGATTTTGCAGAGCTGGGCAATAAAAGCTTAAGCGAACAGTAAGCTATTCTGCTGAACGGGGGGCCTTTTCCGTGGGCTTCCCTGAAACAAATAAAAGACACACTACCAACCCCACCAGAGCCAGATAGGCATTAACCGTAAAAGCGCGATCGATGCCTGTGGAGATATCGGGAGCCATCGCCACAATGGTGGTGTTCATGCCCAAACCTATTGCTCCTCCCCCAATCTGAAACATATACAGAATCGCTCCCGCCAGGCTTGCCCGTTCCGATGCCACAGCGGTAATCGCTGCAGTGGTAATGGCGGAGTAGAAAAGGCCGATACCCGCCCCAAGAATAACTAGCCCCGGTATCATCTCCACGAACGTCGTTGCTTTATACAAGTGGGAGAGCATGAACATACCGATACACATAGCAATGGTACCGACTGAGACAATCGTTTTTGCCCCAAGGGTTTCGTAGAGACCACCGGCAATAAATGACATCACGCCAAATGAGACCATCATCGGGAGTAGCCCCATTCCCGAATACATCGCCGAGTGATGATGGACCTTACTCAAATATTGGGGAACGTACACAAGAGCAGCGAAGAACACGACGGACAGCAATAAGGTGGCAATACCAGCAGCAAAGAAACCGTGATTTGTTGCTACATCTTTGGGGATCAACGCATCCCTGCCCACATGACGCTCCACCAGTATAAAAGCCCCCATAAACAGTAAAGTAGACAGTGCCAAGACAACAATTAACGGGTTTTTAAAACCGACATCCACAACCAGATCCAATGCCAACAGCAAACAAAACAGTGATGAGGTCAGGGTTATCACTCCACCGTAATCAATGCGCTCAGCGACATTTTCCGGGGTATCATCTGGAATAACTTTCCAACAGACAAAAAATGCCAGCGCAGCAACAGGTAAATTGATAAAGAAAATCCAACGCCAGCTCAGTAAGTCGGTGAGAATCCCACCCAGAACCGGGCCAATTGCATTAGATGCAGCACACATAGCCATCACCAGGCCCCCGGCAAAGCCGGATCGATTTTCCGGTAACATGCCATAAACTAATCCCAGGATTGCCGGCCACATAAGAGCACTACCAATTCCCATCAGTCCACGTGCCCCCAGTAGCATTGGGATATTGGTGGCTATACCTCCGAGGAGGGAGAAAAAAGCAAACGAAGCCATGCCGATAAAAAAGACTCTACGCCGGCCAAACATATCTGCCAGGCGCCCGCCAGAAATCAACAGAACACCGAAGGCCAGCGTATAGCCGTTGATTATCCACTGGGTTGTGGTGATATCGGAACTGAACTCCTTCTCAATGGCTGGAATTGCCACAGAAAACGCAGTGAGGTCATTCCCAATCAGGAAAATTGCCAGGCTCAAGGAAAACAAGCCCAATATCTGGTTTCTACTCAGATTTATTCTCTCATCTGCCATTTTATCTAAAGGTCCAAGCGCCGAAATCAGTTTTACAAGTGTGGCTCAAACCTGGGAAATGGAAGGGGCACTGGCTGTACCCCTATCGTCAAAAAGAATAGATATAGAAGAGGTCAAGGGAGCGACTAGTGCTCCCCTGGTAAATTCTGAAAGAATTCCTGTACAGGCTGGTAATCCGGGTCAGCACCACAGGAACCGCGCACTACCAGCTCAGTGGGAAGCACCTCAGGCTCCGCCGATTTCCCTGAGAGAAGCTCCATCATTTTCTCCACCATTAATTCACCGCCTCGGTGAATGTTCTGGCGGACAGTTGTCAGGGGGGGCGTGTAAAACGGCGCGATTGGGATATCGTCAAAACCAACGATGGCAACCTCCTCCGGCACCTTATGGCCACAGGCCTGAAGGGCTTTGATGGCTCCCATAGCGATACTGTCACTAGCGGCAAAGATGCCGTCAAAGCTGAGCCCTTCCCCCTCGACCAGCTCAATAATGGATTGGTAGCCACTTTCACTGGAGAAGGCTGCAGCCAATTGCCTGGTCGAGTCCCACAGACCAGCTCCACCCAGGGCTGCACAATAGCCTTCAAAACGACCATTGACCTCTGGGTGTGCAGTATCCCCGAGGAAAATAATACGCCGCCGCCCCAAGCCCAACAGATGCTCAGTTGCCTGGCGCCCGCCCATCTGATTGTCACTGCTGACGATACAGTATTCGGCCCCTTCTCGTGTGGTACCACCCCAGACAACCAGGGGGTCCCCCTGCTTTTGCAGGTCACGGAGCGGGGCATCATCCACCCCCTGTCCAATAACAATGACACCGTCAGCCCGGCGCGAACTCATCAGGTAAGAGTGCCAATCGGAGCGACTGGCAATACTGTTTGAGAAAAGCAGATCGTATTTATGCACCGCCAGGCGATCGGCAATAGAACCGATCATGTCGATCATAAATGGATCGGAAAATGTCTGGCCACCGCTACGGCCGGTGTTGATAACAACTGAGATGGTATGGCTACGTTGCAGGCGTAAGTTTCGCGCGCTCTCATTGATTTTGTAATTCATGGAGCTCGCGATTTTTTGAATGCGCTCACGAGTCTTTTCATTAATCAAAGGATTGTTGTTCAGCGCACGCGAAACTGTCGATTCAGAAACTCCCGCCAGCCGAGCAATATCGGACATGGAAATGGGAGAGGAGGACCCCTTGGGCATGGCGTACTTCACCTTGTTCGCGGGAAAAACGCCATCTTAGGCCCGTCTTCCGGGTTTGTAAAACCACCGGACTATCCTGCCAGGGGGGCTGAGGCCTCTAGCTTCTCATCCCCCCGCTCTACGGCGCGGCGGAAAAAGAACAGGGTTATCAGAATTACTGTGATGGGCACCAGTGACAGGTAGAAAGCCACCTGGCCATCAAAAGCCTCGAAAACCGATCCGGTGATCAGGGAGCCGGTTGTACCGCCCAGCGCAGAAAAAATCACCAGCAACCCTGTCATTGCAGAATGCTGATGAGTGGGCAGTGAACTGAGCATCACAGAATTGATAGCTGGGTACACCGGCGCCATAAACAAGCCAATCAACGGTAAAACGAAAGCGGCAACTGGTGCACTAAACCAATCTACATTAGGGTTTGCCACAATATTGCTCGCCAGCGGTAAACTCACTACAACCAGCAGAGCCATCGCAACCAGGCACACATTGAGCATCGGGTACCAGTGCACTTTACGCATCATCACTCCGGCACCGAGACGGCCTAGTGCCAAGCCAGCAGCAAAGATACTCGCGGCCTGAACACTCATTGCCGCCGGCAATTTGAGGATTTCATTGTTAAAGGTAGGCAGCCAGCTTCCTATTCCCTGCTCAATCAGTACGTAGAAAAATACGGAAATCACGTAGATATACACCAGGGGTTCGGCCATCAGCTTTATCATCGCGATAAAGTCCTGTTTTGGGCTGGCCTCTTCAACTCTAGCCCCCGATTCATCCAGCTCCGTGCACCAGAGCAATACAAAGGCTATCGCACAGATCACAGCCAATACCCAATAAACATTGAGCCAAGCCGTAGAACTTTGATTAGATGAATCAATAAAGGCACTAAACAGCCAGTAGCCACTGAGGACACCCACCATAAAAACACCCTCCAGGGTGTTCAGCAGGCTCGCATGTGCGTTGCGACCCTGCGCAAGCAACCCGACTGTAGAGTAAGCGGCAACCTTTACCAGCGCAAAAGCAACACCCACCGACAGGAATAGTAACTTCGCGGTCCAAAACCCCGGCAATAGTGGCATAGCTATACATGCCAGAGTGACAATCGCCAATCCCACCAGCATCGCTCGTTTAAATCCCAAGCGGGGAAGTTGGGAAGCAATCAGGAAGGACACAATACCAATCGGTATATCCTTGAAGCCTTCCAGCACACTCGCAGCAGATTTACTCACCCCATAGGTATTAATTACCTGGAGGATCACGGTACCCACACTGTTAAGCAAAATGGCAAACACAAAGTAGATAGCAAACAGGGAGAGGAGTATGCGCTGATTCTTCATAGTCGATTCTATCCGGACCTATGGCTTAGGCTTTCAGCCGTGCCAATCTGTTATTGTACATTTTTTGTTCGATCTATGTGAAAAAATGCGACTGCAACCCACTACCCGAACGCTCCCAGTATGTACTAGCCCGGACAGCTAATGCAATCGTTTGCAATAATTATTGCACCACAGCAGAGAACAGCCAATAAAAAATAGTCACAAAAGTGTGCATCCAGATCTGGGAAAATGAAATTAATCTATAAATTTCAACAAGTTAAATGTAATAAAGTAAATTAAGTAGTCAACCTTTAATCAAAGAAAGCAGCTGCCTCCAGGCATAATTGCAATCGATTGCAATTATGCCTGGATTGCGGATAGACTGGGAATCAAAAGCCGGGGCCCTCAGGGAGCCTGACGGTAGGACCAAATCTCCAATCCAGTGAAAGTGGTATGAAGCAAGAACAACAAATCAAACATAAGACCCACCCCTGGGGCCTGGTGGAGAGTAGCTTCCAGCCTGAAGACTACTGTCTCAATGCCACCCTCTTCTCCCTTGGCAATGGTTATATAGGGCTGCGCGGCGCCTTTGAAGAAGGCTACGACCCGGAGCCCTTTACAGATGGCTGCTACCTGAACGGGGTCTATGCCAGTGAACCCATCACCTATGGTGAATCCGCCTACGGCTATGCGCGCAATAACCAGCGAATGTTGACCGTTCCCGACGGTAAGACCATCTATATCTTCCTGGATGGAGAGCGCTTTAGTCTCGCTCAAGGAGAGCTGCTCAACTACGAACGCCGACTGGATATGGCCGCAGGGATAAGTGAAAGGAAACTCACCTGGCGCTCACCTCAAGGCAAAACGATTGAGCTCAAGGTACAGCGCCTGGTTTCCCTCAGTGAAAAGAACCTGCTGGCTTTGCAATTGGAGCTCACTCCTGTCGATTTTGAGGGCGAGGTACGACTGCAATCCTGCCTGGATGGTGACCTTGCCCAGGCAGAACACAGTGATGACCCGCGCCTGGCCTCCCCCATAGATCGGGGAGATATCGAGTGGCAGGAAAATACAGCTGATAATGGTTATCTCGCTCTGCCCTTATCTGTTAAGAGCAGTGGCTTCTCTATACGCTGTGCTGCCCTGCACGTTTGTAAGAGCGACAGCGATTACACATCCAGCAATCTCCGCAGTGAAGATTGTGTTTCGGTGGACTACCGCTTTAACGCCCGCCGCAACACCCCAATTCGCCTAACAAAGTATGTCGCCTACTTTGCACAACAAAATGCTGATCCCATATCAGCAAGCGAGTTGCATCACTACCTGGAGCGCTGTGCCGATAAAAGCTTTGCGGAGCATATCGAAACCCAGCGTTTACAAATGGACAATTTCTGGCTCCAATCCGATATTCAAGTCAGCGGAAACGATGCCCTGCAACAGGGGATTCGTTTCAACCTGTACCACTTGTTCCAATCCCTGGGCCGGGACGGCCATACCAATATTGCAGCCAAGGGGCTTTCCGGTGACGGCTATGACGGTCACTACTTCTGGGATACAGAAATCTATGTGCTGCCCTTTTTCCTCTACACCCAGCCGGAACTAGCCCGCGGCCTACTGGAATACCGCCACTCAATTCTCGACGCAGCTCGAAAAAGAGCGAGGGAGATGTCGATTCAAAAGGGTGCCCTGTTTCCGTGGCGTACCATCGGCGGTGAGGAATGTTCAGCCTATTACCCCGCAGGCACAGCGCAATATCATATCAACGCTGATATTGCCTACGCCGTACGACACTATTGCCGGGTCACCGGCGATATCGACTTTCTTCGCAGTAAGGGCGCAGAAGTCGTAATAGAAGGCGCCCGCATGTGGATGGAGATTGGCCACTTCAATGCTCTTCGCGACAACCGATTCTGCATTAATGAAGTTACCGGTCCAGACGAATACACAGCCCTGGTAGATAATAATTTCTACACAAACCTGATGGCCAAGGCTCACCTTGAATATGCTGTTGAAGTATTTCAATGGCTGAAAACATTCGATCCCACAGCTTGCGATGAGTTGGCCCTGCGTATTCAGCTGGATAAAACAGAAATCGATAACTGGGCGAAAGCAGCAGAAACCATGTACCTGCCCTACGATGAAAAACAGGGCATACATCCCCAGGACGATAGCTTTCTAAACAAACCCCGGTGGAATTTTTCAGAAACACCGGCCGACCAGTATCCCCTATTACTTCACTACCATCCCCTGGTGATCTACCGACACCAGGTGTGTAAGCAGGCTGATGTCGTACTCGGCTTACTATTGGAAAGCTCAGAGTTTTCCATCGAGCAGAAGCGTCGTGATTTCGACTTCTACGAACCGCTCACTACTCACGATTCCACTTTGTCCGCTTGCATTCATAGCATTATTGCCAGTGAAGTTGGTTACCCGGAAAAAGCCCTGAACTACTTCCAGCAAGTAGCGAGAATGGACCTGGACAACCACCACAACAATACCCAGCACGGCATTCACACCGCCTGCATGGGGGGCACTTGGATGTGTATGGTCCAGGGATTTGCCGGCATGCGCCTGCACGGCAATGAACTCAATTTCAATCCGTACCTACCTAATGGCATGGACGGCTATCGTTTCCGACTGCAATTCCGTGGCCGCACAATCGCAGTAGATATCGATTCAAACAGAGCCAGATACACCCTGGTGAAAGGTGAAGCCCTCAGCCTCCATCACGGCAAGAAAATCCTGTTCCTGGAAACACCGGGGCATACAGAAACCATTCAAATGGCACAGATGGAGGAGGTATCCTGATGATCTATCGTGCAGCAATTTTTGACCTGGATGGCGTTATTGCCGATACCGCCCGTCTCCACTTACTGGCATGGCGGCAGCTCGCTGAGGGGCTCAATCTCCCCTGGGCAGCGGATACTGAAGAACGCTTAAAGGGCCTCGAAAGAATGGCCTCCCTGGAAGTTATACTCGGGAATAAAAGCAGCGAGTACAGTGAAGAGGCAAAAATCGCTCTTGCCGCTAGAAAAAACAGTCGCTACCAGGAATTGATCCGCAGCCTGTCCCCCGCAGACCTGTTGCCAGGCGCAGGCGAACTGCTTACATGGTTAGATTCACAGCAAATTCCTGTCGGCCTCGCCTCGGCGAGTAAAAATGCAGCGGCAGTACTGGAAGCCCTGGGAATATCCCGCTACTTTTCCGTTATCGCAGATCCAGAAAAGTCAGCACCTAAACCTGCTCCAGATATATTTCTCGCCGCCGCTAAAGGCCTGGGTGTTGATCCCGAGTTTTGTATTGCTTTTGAAGATGCTGCCGCTGGAGTCAGCGCAATTAAATCAGCCGAAGGTATGACTGCGGTAGGCATAGGTAGTCCTGAGGTGCTGAAAGATGCCGACTACCCCCTAGCAACCCTGCTGGAATTCACACCAAATGACTTTTTCTTATCTGTTCTAGCAGAGTCAGGCGTTCGTCAAAACAAGAACCTCGACAAACAGCCCAACGAGAAAACAGGTTAATACTATACAGCCCCCGATATCCAAGGGGAAAGCTATAATGTACAGCGAACAACTATATAAGTTGATTAAAGCTATATCACACCGGCGAATTCCGATGTGATCTTTCAGTAAGCGATCAGGATTTACTTCAAGACTCGTACGCTTTATTACCAAACATCAGATAAATAGATAAAATTATTGATAACTTTCTAGTAAATAATTTTACAGTTTTATTCATCAATACAAGCCCCCACGACAACATCTGCTGTATTACCAAACCAGGTATTTAAGCAAGGAGTGGGGTTAACATCCTCAAGGTCGGTAGAATTGTTATCTATTGCCACATTGCCAACAATTACATTGCCGGATTGGCTATCCATGGTAAAGCAGCTGGGGGTTGAGGGTCTGGACAACAATATCCCTACCGAAGTGCCGGGAATAGGGCTTATAAACCAGTGAGTTCAACAATATTTTGAGCAAAAAAATTACCATCGCTACAAATTTCCATACCATAATTACTAAAACTGGATATTCTATTAGATAACACAGTCGAATTATCTGCCCCAAGGTCAAAAAAGATACCAGTATCTGCAAACCCATCTGAACTGATAATTTCGTTATCTATCACAGTTGAATTACTGCCGGCAATAAACACACCACTATCACCAAGTGGTAAAATAATTGTCGAACCAGACAACGTAGTGTGTCCGTTGTTGATGGGCAGGATCACTTCACCTTTTTGCAAGGAGAAATAAATATGCGTCAATGCGCTTCGCTTCTGGCCATCCTCCCTTGTTATAATTGAATTCGACTTAAACACCTGAAGAAATTTTCCGCCTTCAGGATGGTCAATCAAATTATCAGGTGTGATATAGCAATCCTTGCAATGACATAGAACAGTGGGGGTTACTGCATTCTACTTTGTCGTAAAAGATTTCAGTTGAGAATCATATTGCCCCCTTCAAGGTATATATCAGAGGGATATCATTTCCTTTATATGAGAGATAGAACTTACCCCTTTCACGCTCTTCCATCCCATCAAAACAATTATATGGGCTAAATGGGTATTCCTTAATTTGAGAGATATGGATACCATGCTTCAATAAGGCGTTAACAACGTCGCTAATTGGATGCGACCAAGTGGCCAGGGTAGATTTTTCACCTGGGTCATTCTCGGTATAGGTGCCCTGCTCTTCAATATCCGGTTCAGTTCGATGGAAGTAAGAATACCCTGAGAAAATATCATAGAACGGATGGAACTCAGCAATATAGAAAATACCTCCGGGTTTAAGCCTCTCAGAAACTATTGATGCCCATAATTCTATATCTGGCAGCCAGCAAAGTGCGCCATAAGAAGTAAAGACAATGTCATACTTTTGAATATCTGAACGTCCAAAAGTATAGATATCAGAGCAGATAAACTCTGCGTGTAAACCGGAACGCTCAGAGAGCGTCTGCGCTTGTGCAATAGCTACTGAGGAAATATCTACTCCAGTAACTCGCGCACCCAAGCGAGCCCAGGACAAGGAGTCCAAACCAAAGTGACACTGTAAATGGAGTAAAGTTTTTCCGGACACATCGCCAATGTCAGAAAGCTCAACATCATTTAAGGTAGATTTACCTTGTAGAAACCCCTCAACATCATAAAATTCAGATTTTAAATGGATACGGGCACGTTTGTCCCAGGAGTTTTTGTTAATTTTAAAGTAGTCCAAAAGTCACCTCCCTGGTGTACAAGCCTGTCTTTTCTATAAACTTGCAATAGCCTAAAAATATTCCGCTTAATTTATATTTTTCAAGCAGGATTAATTAGAAATTGACACTCCACATAGCAAATTCCTGAAAGAATCAGATACTCCTAAGAATCCGAATATTAGCTATCAACAGCATTGAAAGTCAGAGGTATTACAAAATTGTTCGAATATTCTCTGATTGGGCAAACGCTAGAAAAGGGACAAAGCTCTACCCTTCATTAGCCTCATCATATCTTAGGCGCGCTTTGCGAATTTCAAGATGATGCTCATCTGCCCAGGATACCAATTTCCACACGGCTGCAGATAGCCCTTCTCCCAACTCCGTTAACTCATATTCCACTTTAACTGGGACTTGGGGGAAGACCGTACGCAGCACAAAACCATCACGCTCTAAATCACGTAGTGTTTGCGTCAACATCCGCTGTGAAATCCCTTCAATGCGAGACTTCAAGGAATTAAAGCGGTCAGGGCCATCAACAAGGGCAAACAAAATCAGAATGGACCACTTGTCACCAATCTGGGCTACCACATTGCGAATGGGACATTCCTCATCATTCACAAACACGCGTCTCTCATTGTTATTGCTCTGCGATCCCATCACTCGCCCACCCAGGTTATCAAAAGGTAACTTAATCACTTAATAGTGCCTTATTGTAAGCCAATACTCAAATAAGTAATCTAGTATACATAAGTAACCAATCTTCCATCGCATACAGACTGACATAGATAAAAACCCACTTATGACACAGGCCCTCTTGAACAAAGCACTCACCCAGTACGTTACCGACAATCCGACGACCACTGAAGATCCATTTTCGCCTCAGTTTGTCTCTGTTGGGAAATACAGTGTTCGCTTTCTGCGCAAAGAAAAACCACAAGTACCAACCCTGTTACTGCTCAACGGCCTCCCACAAAGTATTAGGATGTGGGAATCTTCCATCGAAGCGTTTAGTGAAAAGTTTGATGTACTAGCCATCGATATTCCCGGTTTTGGTCTATCAAAAGCAGAAGAAGGAGATATGGCCCCAGGTAACTTGAGTGAAGCCCTTGTTCAAATATTGAACTACTTCAGTATTGAGCAGGCCCACCTGGTAGGTCCAGATGTTGGAGTACCTATTGCGTTGACTGCTGTTATTAACCACCCGCAACGATTCTTGAGCTTAAATATCTTTGATGGCCCCGGCACCTATCCACCGAAACTCTCGCCTATCCTGATGACAGTAATCAAGTCACCATTTATTCGCTGGCTAGCCAAAGGATTAAACAGGAAACCGGTAATGAAAACTAATTTCTTGACAGCAATCAAAGATGGTTATCACACCTACAAGCCAAGTAAGCGCGCCATTCAAGAATACTATGACATCTGCTTTAACAGCCATAACCACAAATGTGCAATTAGCTTCTTTGGTACATACTCAAAAGAGTTACCTTGGATAGAGAAGAGACTTAAAGACATCAAAGTTCCGACATTAATCACCTGGGGTAAGCAGGACCCATTTGTTTTGGTCGATAATGCGAAGCTCATATCTAAACATATACCCAACAGTAAACTGGTTATATTTGACAATGCATCTCATTTCTCTTCAGAAGATGCGGGTCAAGACTATATAGATTTAATAGTTAATTGGGTTGAAAGTGGTCACTTGAAGAAGAAAGCGGTTTAGGTCTTTTTTTTACATCTATCTTAATTAACACTTAACCAACAATATAATTAAAAGTGGCGTTTAATTATTGCGCCACTAAGTTATAGAGTCAAAATCAGTATCACATATCCATAGGATACTCTTTACAAAAGAATTTTAAACCATCGACTTTGCTAATGTTCAACCTCACGTTCTCCCTTTGCAGGGTCAATGGGTGAGGAACCCATCAATTTACGCCCTAGGTCTGAAGCATAGACTCCTGCCGCCAATATTACGATAGCGCCAAATAAAGTCATTCCGTCAGGTAACTCATCAAAAATTACAAAGCCAATAATGATGGCCCAAAATAGCAGAGCATAGCTAAAGGGCTGTAAAATCGAAGCTGGAGTAAGTGCTAGCGCCTTAATCAGTAAATAATGCCCCGTAGCTCCTAAGAACCCATTAAAGATCAATAATTGCCAACCCGTGACTGACGGCTCGACCCAATAAAAAGGGGTTAACCCACCAAAAATTATAAGGCCGATAGAAGCGGTGTAGAAAACCGTTGTGTCGGGACTATCAAAGTGTGACACACGACGAGAAAGGACTTGATACGCAGCCCATAAGATGGCCCCACAGACTGGTATCAAACTTTGCCAACTCATTACTCCCAGCCCAGGCCGAATAATAATAAGAGCCCCTATAAACCCAATTGTAACACTCATCCAACTCCTGGAATCTATCTCCTCCCCTAAGAACCATCCGGCCATTAATATAGCAATTAAAGGTGCCATCGCTGCGATAGCATGCACATCGGCCAAAGGCATAATACTAAAAGCAAAGATAAATACTGAAACCTCGAGAGTCAAAACGATAGAGCGCAGTAACTGAGTGCCAAATATGCCACTTCGAATGCTTCCCAAATCGCCCTTTAATCTCGCTATGACTAAAACAATGAAGAAAAATATAGCAAAACGAACCGCCAGTATTTGAACAATGGGGTAGTCTTGTACGAGTATCTTGCCTGTTGCATCCATACCAGCCAGGCAAAGCATTGCTAAAATAGTCAGGGCAATTCCGTGACTGTCTTTAATATCCAATTTAAACTCTCAAATAGAAGCTACAACTCTACATAAACAAAGGAATTGAAGTTTTTAAATAAGGTATGTTGCAATTCCACACCCTCAAATATTTTGTGCTGGCATTGGCTAATATATTCCCTGAAAACATCATATATCGAGCAGAGAATACCCTACTGTAAGGCCCTAAGCTGTATATTCTGAGCTTTTATTTCATTGATAAAGATTGAATCTGTTTCCTCTGCCAATTTGAGTGAGCGCTCTGAGGCATCCATTGCGTTCTTTAGTTTACTATTCAACCTGTATGCAGTTGCCAGACTATCCCACAAAATCTCAGAATTGGGGAAATCCTTAGTACCCTGTTCTAGAATCTCAACCCCCCAATCAGGCTTCCCTTCATAGGCGGCCTTAAGCCCATAGACATTATACTGGTGTACAGACAAAGGGAAGAGGAAACCGTATTCGTCAACTTTGGATTTATAGAACTCCTTTAATTCAATTAGGGGCATGACATCAACTTCAGGCACGGCATTCCAACCAGAAAAAATCGCTTGCAATCCTTTTGCATTCCCTATCAGTGGTGTACTGTCATGCGTCTCATCGGGGAATTCTGCATGAGAAAAATATAGTTTCGGTCTTGGTTCGCCATTTAAGGCATGAATCATCGCATTAAAAGCTTCCGGCATTTCATTTGGCTCACTTGCCATACTCAAAAACCATCTAAAAGGCCTCTCACTTTTACTTAAATGGTTATCCTTATACTCCTGTACAAGCACAGAATTATCCCACCATAAGCTAGGGCTAATAGAAATTGCTGCATCAAAATCAGATCTACCATGAATGGCAAGGTAACTGGTATATAGTCCGGAAAGTGAATGACCTGAGATTATAGAATAAGGAGCAATTCGAAACTTCTTATTTAAAATTTCTGAGAGCTCCTCCTGCAAGAAGCTAGTCAACAAATCAGCTTTCCCAGAGCGGCCAGCGTAAGCTTTTGGCTCAGTGTGAGTAAAATACGCAAGTCGCTTTTGAGTGCTTATTCCTACAACAATCATTTCAGGTATAACCGCATATGTGCTGTAAAAATGCACACTAGATGCCATATGATTGAATTGTGTCGAACCATCCAATATCACCAAAAGAGGATAAGAAAAGCTACTGGAGTGGTGATAGGTATCTGGTAGTGATACTCTAACAGTGACTTCTTCCCCAAGATTTTCTGAGCTTACATGGAAATGCTCTACCTCACTAAGCGCTTCAACAGAAAGCAACAACAATAAAACCAGAAAAAATCTCACTTTATAGTCCTCTCGCCACAATCCTGCCCATGAAACTGGATACTCAATTACTCATACTCTCTTTTATGCCTAACAGGCTTCACACAAGTCCACTATGAGTGCTCATAATACCAATTATCATCCAGGCAATATATATCCGGCCGCTTGCTATACCCTATTAACATTAATCATTAATTCTGCCTGGGCCAGATGCAACCAGCATACAATTATACTGGTTAGCAAATACTTACAGGTAAATCTTAGTGGTCTACCTGCTTAAATAACTGAAGGATTGAATCTCAGGGGGCTGGAAGTAAATATACGGTAGGCAAACACTTATCCGAAGACCTTAATTCCCTGACGAACCTCTGCTTATCGCCCAGGGTAATCATGAGTGTATATCGGTAGTTCATCTTCAATCTTACACCATGAAGGCATCTCACTTACCCACATATGGCCAGACACATTTACTGAGGGCCTGTTATCAAGTAACCCCAGTCGAACACGACAAAGATCAGGTTGCGACTCTACTTCAACGAAGATCGGTGCAAAGCATGTATGTTGTGTCTTCCCTGGCTTAGAAATATATTGTGAAAGTTTCTGTCGTTTGCCAACCATTGCAAACTGACTTCTACTAACCAATGCTACCACTGAATAATCAGCTCCACTCAACTTCCTACACGTTTCACAATAGCACCTACGGACATCCAAAGACGCTTCGTCAATTACAAATTGAATACTCTTACAGTGACAACTTCCTTTGATCATAATTTAGTTGAACTCATAAATACTAAAATTAAATATCGCCTCCAAATATACAACTTGTCATTTAACAAAAAAAGAAATGCCGGGACCATTCTGACCCGGCACTGGCTGAACCTTACTTTTCAGTAACTGCTAAAGAGAGCTTGAAGTGACAGAGTGCTTTTTCAGCGATTTCTTTACCGTATTCCTGCACGAAGTGACCACCTTCCTCAATTTTGAGTGGTTCTGGACAGCCTTTTATAATACCTCTAAGCATCTCCATCACTTTCTCACCTAGGACAAGGTCTCTCATTCCAATCGCCATAAAGCTTTCTCCACTCCAGGTCTTTGACCAGAACTCTCGAGCCCTTAACCCCAGTTCTACACCCTCCATTTCAGGGTCAACCGGTACAATTGAAGGGAATCGACGGACTCCAGCCTTATATCGATTGTCGGGAAAAGGGGCATCATAGGCTACTATATCGAACAGATTGACCTCTGATCGCGCATCGTTGGCAATTAACCCTCCCACAGGGATTTCCGGTACGCTAATAGAGAAATTTCTCCAATGATAGAATCCCTCAGATGCACCATCTCCCGCTGCAATAGCCGTATTCATAACTAACAGTCGAGTAAATCTACCCGGCATATCCATTGGGAGGGTCAATCCCAATAGTCCACCCCAGTCCTGACAAACCAAAGTGATGTTTTTCAGGTCCAAGTGCTCAATCAGGCGCATCAGGCTATTGCGATGAAAGTTAAAGGTGTACACATCTTCTCTCACCGGTTTGTCAGAGCGACCAAATCCAAACAAATCCGGAGCAATTACACGGTGCCCAGCCTCAACGAATACAGGGATCATTTTTCGGTATAAGTAACTCCAGCTGGGTTCTCCGTGAAGGCAAAGAAAAGTGGTGTCCGCATCCCGCTCCCCCTCATCGATATATGCCATGCGCATGGAATCATAACCTTCCAGGCTATCAACATAGTTAGGACAATAAGGAAAACCTGGCAATACAGAAAAGCGCTCCTCTGGAGTTCTTAATCGTTCAATAGACATTAGCAACCCTCTTTTAGTTGAAAGTTAGGCAAGCGCCTTACCTGTCTAACCTCTGTCAGGCTTGCCGCATAGGAGCTCAGAAACTACCCATTGCAGTACTTGTATAGGCGCTTCATACTAGAAAAAAATATTCATAGAAAAATATATCGACTGTCTTGTCAGATATTAAGGATAAATTTGCTCCTTAAACATGGCATGATCTTTAATTTCAACGCGCGAAAGATCTATTAGGTGCCAAATTGTCGAAAGTATCTTAATACATCATTTTGATTAGTCTAAAGCCGCTAGTTTCAGTACAATCAGACCCAACAATTCCAATAAAATCGAATTTGTTATCAATGATCCGTCAGTAAAGATATGGGGTTCATGTACAACTGCACTTCATTATAGATACCTCATAAAACTTTAAATATAAGTAGCAATATCTCCCTACAAACAGAAACTTTCTTCCTCGGAATATTCGCGCAATGTCATTATATTAAACAACATCAATCGACAGGCTTTACTAGTATCTTCGATCTAGCAAGTAATACTCATTTTAATATCTTCAAACTTAAGACTTCCGATTCTTATATCCATCTGACTTTCTCACTGAGGACTTACATAGCAACAATAAACTTTTCGTAGAGCTACAGATATGGATACTTTTCAGCCAACTGTAATTTATATACTTTAACTTTTTGACTCAGAGCTGGGAGTGTAAAAACTCGTAATATATTGACCTTCATTTCGCGGCTTTTAAGCATCTATCTACACCTTGTGTGCTTTATCCGAGATAGTCAAAAAAAGTATAAACATAAAAATGGCTTTACCATTTTCTTATTTCGGACAGGCACGACACACCTCCAGATACCAATAAACGGAGTTACATGTGTAATACATACTCAGCAATATTTCACGATAGAAATATAAAAGACTCTATCTTTTATAGATTTAAAGCTTACCTACCCCCCTACATAGTTACTAGGATCAACTATCGGCAGCAGGAAAGGTAATGACTCACATTTAGACTTGAACAATGAGAACCACTATTCGTTTTAATCCAAATTTAATTTAAGTGGCTACAATCCCCATCGTGAGCAGTGAAATTTTTTATGTTCAAGCAAAATGATTGAGGGCTAAATTTCCAGGCAATAAAAAAGCCGCACACTAGGGAAGTGTGCGGCAAAGCTTGGAAGCCTATGGGAGAGGCATGAGATTAAAAGTCGTATGCGAAGCTCAGCTTGATATTGCGCGGCAATATATAACGGACATTAGAAGCTAGAGGATCGCGAGGATCTCCTTCAGTAATACCATCTTCATCAGTCAAGTTGTCCACGGCCAACTGCACAGTAATATCATTGATATAGGCCACTGCACCCAGGTCAACTTTGGTGTAGGCTGGCAAGGTTACTTCGTTACTGCTGCCGTTGAAACGATCACCTACCCGGCTCACGTCAGTATACACAGCCATATCAATATTATTCAGCGTGAAATCATAGTTCTGGCTCAGGCGTACCTGATACTCTGGTTGGCGCATAACCTGATTGCCTTCATACTCACCACTCGTGATTTCTGGCTTTTGCAGGGTGGTATTTAACCCAAAGGTGAAATCTCCCCAATGAACTTTGCCGTCCAATTCGAGACCTAGCGCTTCAGTCTCCAAGCGAGTACAGGTACTGCTGCCAATAATACAGTCAGGCATACCCTGGGTTTCGTTGTAGAACAGGGTCGCGAAGAGAGAGTAATCCTGTTCTTGTAACTTATATCCAAGTTCGTACTGGTCAATATCGATCACAAGGTCAGATCCCGCCAGGAAGCTGTCACCAAACTCGCGATAATTGTCAAAGTCAGCAAATTTAAAGCCGGAATTGATACGGAAGAAGGTTCCCATATTTTCGGCAAATGCCCAGTCCACCGCCGCTGTATAGGCAGTGCCATCTTCATCGGCTTTATAGGTGGTGAAGTTTCCGTCACGCTCACCGTGATCCACAGAGTAATTGGTTTTGCGATTCGCGGAACGTACTCCCAGGTCGAAGGTAAAGTCTCCTAAGTAGAACTCGCCTGCGAGGTAAAAAGCATTTTCACGGGCATCGCCCACGGCGTCCACATCATACTTCCAATCACAAGTAGAGATATCTACAGATGTATTACAGGCAAGGTCGCCGGTAAGCTCAGAACCATCTGCAGTTCCGGTAATCAGCTCCCCATCTTGGCCCAATACGTAGTATTTCTGGTTACCCAGTGACCACCATTCGTCCACTTCCCAGCTTGAGGTATAATAACCAGCTGTTACTTTAAAACTATCCCACTCTTTTGCCAGGCTGATGTCATTTGTCGTAGCCTCAATATCTTTACGCACCACCCAGGCACCAAACTGCTGTACCAGAGTATCGCTGCTGAGTTCATTTCCAGACGCAGTAACTACAGTTTGATCTGTAAGGGAACTTACTGATACAGGCGAACCGTTAGGAACAAAACCCAAAGTATCAGCGTTACCCGCAGTTAATCCAAAGCGTTCGGTGAGACTCCAGCCGTTCCCCAGATCCAGCTCCAGATAAGCACCGGCTACATTGCCATTCCAGCCGCGTCCTTCCCCCATGTCGAAAGTTTCCCAGGTGGTTTCTGAGCCACCATTACCATCAGCCTGAGTGATAGGTACTGAAACTTTGCGATTACTGGGGCCTACCTGGGTGTAGTCTGTTGCTAAAAATGCAGCATTGGGCAAATACCAGGTACCGGTATCTTTTGTATCCCGAATATAGAAACCCGCTTTGCCATTATCCATCTCTTTAGTGATGTGCAGGGTAAACTGGTGTCCCTCCTCCGCATCGAAACCCGCATCACGAATACCTGGAGAAGAAGATACGTAACCTCCAACCATATAGTAAACATCATCCGAAACCTTACCGGTCATCACGGCATCGGTCCGCTGCAGATCATAGTCAGAGAGGGTGTACTTAAAGCGCCCCTCTGTCTCTTCTGTGCCTTCCTTCAAGATAAAGTTGGTGGTCAGACCAGGTTGTCCATTGGAGAAAACCGGATTGGGTCCACCACGCAAAGCCTCCACTCGCTGTATAGTTTCATCTACACGGAATAGAGATGAGTTTTCCAAGAACGAGAGTGTCGGCGCTGGGTATAGCGGTAGTCCATTCATGGACACCGTTACAAAGGGGGCATCACTACCGCCAGGAAAACCCCGAACATCAATATTAGCTCCAGAAACACCGCCGGAGCTCTCTACCCAAAGGCCAGGAACTGACTTCAACAGGTCTGCAGTACTTGAAGGAGAGGCTTTGCTAATCTCCTCATCACTTAAAGTTGTGATTGAAAAACTGGCATCCAGCTTACGCATGCCCGCACCGCCGGGGGTGCCCGTGGTGATAACTTCTTCCATCACCATTTCGTTTTCAGGGCTAATCTCTTGGGCTGCGGCATATGCGCAAAAGCCAACTGAGAGCGCGGCCAGGGATACGGCCTGCGCCAAAGGTTTCTTGCTCATCAACTCTTCCCTCTCATCGTCATTCTTATCTGTTCTGATGCTGCGGTAATATTGTTATCAAGCGAATGCAATCGATTGCAAAAAGACTGCAAACCCTACTTAAGACACCGTCTTTTTAACTATAAATCGCAATTGCAATCGATTGCAAACTGAATTGATGGACATTTTTGAACAAACAGTCACAAAATCCCCTTTTTATGCCAAGAATCAAGATTGAGAGTCAGCAACAGACAAGTTTTCAACACTACTTAATATTCATATGTGGAAACTGCCCGCAGATGTTCTTAAATTTTTAAGAGACTGGTCCCTGCCGGGGACCATAATGTCAAATAGACAGGCATTTAGCCGCATATAGCTCACAAAAGAACCAATGAGTCAGGAGGTTTATCGTGGACAGAAGCAAGTGCCAACAGGTGAAGCATCATTCACATACTCACGGTAGCCACTGCGGCCATACCGCGATCCAGCACGGGGATCATATCTGCTATCTCCATGACGGCCGCCTACACCGTGCCCATCAAGACCATTATGATGAGCATGTCTTAGAGGTCAGCACTCGTAACCCAGACGGATGCCATCCAATCGCTGGGGGCTATGATAACTCGCATGTTCACGGCGAGAATTGTGGACATGAACAGGTACCCCACGGGGACCATATTGACTACTTGGTAAATGGCCGGCTACACCATGTTCACGGTGACCACTGTGATGATCATGGGCCGGTTGAATTGACTAAAGGTCATTAGAGCTAAGCTGTTTCAGCCAGGCTCAGTCTAGACCCAAAATTTTTCTAAAGCCTTATTATCGGAGACACCTTCGATGCTACTGGCTGGGATTAGCAACTATTTAGTCTATATCGCAAGCTCAACCACACCTGACTAAAGGCTCTGAACAATTCAGCAGACCTCAAAGCTTTTGAGATCCCCAAATTTTAAAATACTGAGCAGCCTGGATAAAAGCTGCTTCCAAAAGTCAGCAAAGCACATTGGCCAACGCCTGGAAACTATTGGCCTGGTGGCAAATATTCTTCTGTGCAACTCTTTTATTCTCCCAATGTGAAAAAACAAAAATCACAACGTTATCAGGCCTGGACAATTGCAAACAGCAAACAGCCAACTGTCAGCCTGTAGTCCAATGTTCATCAGTTATTTTTTTAAACAAAGTGGATCAGGCGCTCTTCAAAAGAACCGCTATCAGCAGTCGCACTCGCTGACAGCACTGAATAAACAAGTCTCGATTTTTATTTGTTGGTAAATACACAGTAAATCATATAGAAACTGCTTCCTTTGGAAAGGACAGTATCCCAACCATCAGAGGACTGATAGAACTCACACTGCCTAAAGTCGATAACGTCCCTGTATTTGGCAAAGATTCCTATGGCTACAACAATAGCCTGAAAGATAATCCGGTTTCGATATAAATATCGCTTTTTTTGCCTTGGGCTGTAAGATCAGTCAGTAAAGCATTCCAACAGGTAAGCTCAGTTAATTCGGTGAGTTTAGTAATATAGTTTGAAACGATGTAAGTAATCAGGTTTTCCCTCTATATCCTGAGAAACTAATGGTAGTGCCTTACCAGGCGGGAGAGGAAAAGCTTTATCTTTAGGGCTAAACTGTATATATTTCGACAAATCTAGAATTTATGATCAAACCATGATGGAAATTGATGAAGTCGCCAAATCACTTAAAGAGCTGGGACATCCAACCCGGTTGTTAATTTACAAAAAGGTTGTCAAAGCCGGTTTGCCAGGTATTCCTGTAGGCAATATTCAAGAGCAACTAAATATCCCCGGCTCAACCCTTTCCCACCATATATCAAGCCTGATCTCAGCGGGATTGATCTTCCAGCGGCGGGAAAGCCGTACTCTTTACTGTGTAGCCGAGTATCAGCACCTGATTGAGGTTATTCAATTTTTACAAGATGAGTGCTGCCATGATGATTTCAACACTCCGGTAAAATGTCCTGACATCAAGTGTTCGCTACCAGATCAACATTAATCAACCTCGTAAATAAACTAGGTGGCTAATTACAATCAAGTGAATGGAGATACCAGACAGCGTTCCCAGTGGAGCTGGAGCTATAGAATGGCAGCTTTGCCGATAACCTTAAACCATAAACAGCTGGTCACAATTTTGTCAGATTCTGGATATAAGCATGTCGCGCCGCTGGAAAAGTTACAATTAGTTTCGCCAACATTCGAACAAACCCTTTACTGACGGAAGAGTTTGAGCTGAAAATTCGCCTGATGATTTCTGTTTTACGGATAGTCGCCGCACCTATTTTATGCCTCTCGACTGAATAGCTGTCTACTCTCCCCTCAACAATTGCATCAATTGCAGCTATTGCATCCGCAATACCCAGATTCATCCCTTTTGCACCAACTGGAGAATGACAATGTGCGGCATCCCCAATCAAGAGAACACGCTGGAATCGATAGCTCTCTGCTTGGCGAATCGAGATTTGAAAGCTGCCAGTACTTCGAACCTTGCTGATTTTTAATGGATATTCCAGCGCCTCCAAAGCATCTGGTTGAGTCGCAACCACTCTTAAGCGCTGTTTTTCCATGGGTAGCACAATAGTAAATTGATTACCCGGTTTTTGAACATCCACGCTAACCAATTCAGGATCCCAGCCTCCCTCTATATCTACATCCGCAACCCCCCATGGCTGCGGCAAATCTTTGCCAGGGTATGAAATACCGAGCTTCTCACGGATCGTAGAATGAACGCCATCAGCAGCAATTACCCAATCAAAATTATCGGCGCTACCATCTGAAAGTGTTACGGCAGCCCCACAATTTGAAGATTCTATTTCAACAGCAGCTATGCCATATTCAACTGAAATTCCCTTTTCAAGTAAAAAGTCTCTCAGAATTTCCTCAGTTCGATTTTGTGGCAGCCCAAGGCCGACATACTCTTTGTACGCTGCGCCTCGATTATCTAGAAATAACAGAGGTCTACCCGCCTGAAGATATTGAACTTTGCAAAGCTGCATTGCTTCAGATTCAAAGATATTCGGAACGCCAACATTAACAAGGCGTTTAATTGTACAGGGAAAAATACCAACCGCCCGAGAAAGCTTGCTGGGTTCAGTTCGGCGTTCAACCACTCTACAGCGGATGCCATAGGAAGATAAAGCGCAGGCCGCTGCGAGCCCTGTCGGGCCGGCTCCAACCACTAGTACTTGATATGTATCGCTCACTTTTACTTTCACAAATCCACAAAAGAACTCATTTCTATTGTAGAAGCCCATATTAGGGCCAAAATGACGACATGAATCGACTCCAGGTGAAAACGAAACTCAACCACTGTAGGTGCCAACCAATAAGCTATGGTAAAATCTCGATTTCAGGGCAAGTCCTTTTATGATCGATCTCAGTATCTTACCCGCTTTCTTGATCGCAGCGACCATCCTCGCTATCTCTCCAGGTCCAGATCTGCTATTAATATCTGCTTACTCCTCGGCTCGTGGATCGACTGCTGGAATAATGATTTCACTGGGTATTTTTACTGCCGGAATGCTACAAACAGCTTTAGTTACTCTCGGGCTCGGTCATATCATGCAGACGATGCCGCTGGTTGCACTGGCAATAAAACTGATAGGCGCCACATATTTAGCCTGGCTTGGAATAGCATTACTTAGAGGCTGGTTTTTAAATAAAACGACTCCAAGCAGCCTACCAGATACCTTAGCCCTATCAGCAAAGCAACTGATATTTCGGGGCTTACTCAACAATTTGATGAACCCCAAAGCCTTGCTCTTCTTTAGTCTTTTCCTGCCCCAGTTTACCGTATCAACTCAGGCTATCACGCCTCAAATCCTTATTTTAGGATCACTCTTAAGTATTACGGCACTGGCTTTTAATACTCTGATATCCATCTCGTTTAGTATGTTAGGAAGATCTCTTACTACCCGCGCCAATGTCCACAGGCATTTGGATGGTTTCCTCGGTATCACTTTCCTCGGTTTGGCCACACGCCTGGCGGTTGATCGCTAACTAATATTTGACATTCATATGGACGCCTGGAAGTAAACTGTGAAAATATACGAGCTATTCAAGCACATCCTATAACCTAATGGAGACTTCCATGCGAATAGCGGTACTCTCTGACATCCATAGTAATATTTATGCCCTGGATGCCATTATTGATGACCTTAGGAAGAGAGGTGCAGACCTGACCCTGAACCTGGGTGACATTTTGTATGGTCCTATTGCCCCAAGAAGAACTTATGAGCGTTTAATGGAACAGGATTACATCACCATCCGTGGCAACCAGGATCGGCAAATTTACGAAGCAGCACCTACTGAAATTGACAGCAACCCAACCCTGCAATTTATTCTGCAAGATCTGGGTACTGAACCCGTACAATGGATGAAGCAGTTGGCTCCCAGCTTACAGATCACTGATGAAGTATTTATTTGTCACGGAACTCCCAACGATGACCTTACTTATCTGTTGGAAGATGTCAGCAGCGGACATCCCCAACTGCGCCCCAATCATGAAATCCTGGGCCTGCTTGGAACGATTCACTCAAAAGTAATTCTATGTGGACATACACATATCCCTCGCAGCGTCTGTGTGAGTAGTGGCCAGTTGATCGTTAACCCAGGTAGTGTTGGACTACCAGCTTATGCCGATAGTGAACCACAACCACATTCTATGGAAACCTTCAGCCCTCATGCGAGTTACGCCTTAGTGGATAGAAGCAAAGAGGGAACCTGGAATGTAGAGTTCTTCAATGTAAGTTACGATACAGATAGCGCCGCCCGGGACGCCGTGGCACGCAAGCGAGAAGACTGGGGTTTCTATCTATCTACGGGACGAGCCAGCTAACCCCCCCTCAAAGATTATGAATCAAAAAGGAAGTAACTACGTGGAAGATTATCGCCCCTGGAATATGGAGAAAAACACCTTTCTGATGTTGTTGCACCTAAGCCAGCTGGCCTGGGTCATTATTCCCGGTGCGGGCTTTATTTTGCCAATTATTATGTGGGCAACAACAAAGGATCGATTGCAAGAAATTGATAAGCACGGCAAGATGATATTCAATTGGATGCTAAGCTTGTTTATCTACTCAATTGTTTTTGCAATCCTGATAGTTATTGGTATCGGCATTCTCGGACTAATTATATTGGCGATTATCAATGTGATATTTATTATCATTGGTGCAATCAGGGCCAATGAAGGTCTATTTTGGCGTTACCCTCTAAGCATTCGCTTTTTTGGCTAAATTGACGGCTTCTCTGGCTTTCCAGCTAAAATGGAATAGCTGGTGAATTTTTACTGATTTATCAATATCAACTAACACAAGGCACACAGATTAAGTTAAATCAGCTGGCCAGTACAACATAGATACTTACCAGCCCACAGACCACCCAAAGACATTAAAGCCCAATAAGAATTTCCCTCTCGCTATCAAGAAAACTAAAACAAACTGATAAGCCCTTAGATTAACATAAGACTATCACTGACTCCGTTACTGAACCTGAAGCTATAAATATAGATGTATATATCTTTGTTTCTAGATTCAGCATAGGAGTGGACGCAACCACTTCAAGTCAATTACCTAGCTATCACCTCTCCCGGTATAGAACCTCAACCAGGAAAAGTAAATTGAAAACCCTACAGGAATAAAAAAGGTGAAAATATATTCTACATTTCCAAGAAATCCAGGCAGCCCCTTTAGTGCTACATAGGCACTCGCAGTAAAACCAGACAGAAAGACAACAACAAAGGCTGCATTTGAACGCCAAGTTATTGAATCTTCAAGTTCAGCCCCACTAAGAAAGTTAAATAGCCCCCACATACCTATAGTTCCCAGGAATACAATGGCTATTGGAATCATAAAATCGGAGTAATTAATATTGTCCGGGTTACCTTCCGGGTAACTCTCTGTAATGATTGATAATATCCCAGAAAACCAAGTCGGCACTAGCAACCAGGAAACAACCAGTAGAGCAAACATTGGAATGAAAGCCACTGTTATTGATATTTTATGTTCCTTTAGACTCACAACAATTACCACGGATATTTATATATAGTGACTATATAATTTGAGACATCAAATTAAACCAGCCAACATTAGGACCTAACTACCACCTGCCTGACGGTCAACTATGATTTGACTTATTAGCTGCCTGGGCATCCTTAACCGGCTGAGTAATAATCAAAAAAGCGGCGTATGCTAGCCATGAAAATAACAGGATACCAATAATCCAACCAAATTTGGCACCTCCATGGGAGCGACTGGAAAAAAGCACATGCGCTGCCGGCAAAATAAATAGCAATAAAAGTACCAACAGGATGATCAATTGCAAGATACTGATCCCACCAACTTCCATAAAGGACTCCTAGCCCAACATTATTATTTCTTAGCGAATAGGTTATCAGTTTACCCTGGCTGATTAGGTCAGCCTAGACCTCAAATTGAAAATCTAAAGTTACTTTGCACAAGTGTACAGACTATTATCATAAACAAACTCGCCGGAGCATTTAAATAAAAGCAAATGCCGTATGAGCCATTATGCCTATGGACTTTATATTAGTTTCCGGTCCAACCTGTAAACATGACTATTATATTGGCCTATTTCACACTCCGTTAAAATCTTCAATCACATTGAATTACCTACCTCAAGCTCATCAAACAGTGAACCCCCAAACGAAAAAACCCCGCCTTAGGCGGGGTTTTAATTCCTTGATACACAAGGAACATGGAATGGCCGACCGGAATCGGTATGGCTATTCCACCTAGAAAGCCGGGAGAGCACCTCCCGACTTCGCTCTAGCTAAAAGCCAGAAATCCCTATAATTACCAGGAACAGGTTATCTGCCGATTAGTAGTAACCAGAGATATCATCGGTAATAGGACCAAGAGCGCGGTAAGCGTTAGATACGTCTACGCCGTTTGAGCGCTCACCACAGGCCAAACCACCACACTCGTACCAATCAGGATCAGAGAACCAATCGTACTGGGTAACGTTTTCGCCGTATCTCCAGGGGTAAGCCATAATGGTAGAGAACTTGTTATCTACGCCATGACCCATACCGTAGGTATAAACACCACCAGTGGTATCACCCTGTTTAGTCGAGTGGACGAGCCCCATATTGTGGCCCAGCTCGTGAACGAAAGTGTTATAACCACAGTCAACACCGGTTACACTGTAGGCACGCTCTTGTGCGCTGGAGTACATGGTGCCATTGCTACCCTGGCCGACCCAGGCAATACCACAGGTGATATAGGTGCTGCCATCGATTACAGTCTCTTCGGCCTTACCCAGGAAAACCACCATATCCGCCTTTTCAGAGGAACGCCAGTTATTCACAGTGTTATGGAAGGTAATCAGGTCCAGGGTCTCTTCGTTAACACGGAGATCAGAGCTGGAGGCTTGCCAGGTATCTACCAGGTTCAATTGAATATCAATGCCATTTCTTGAAAAAGAATTGTTAGCATAACTGATATAGTTGTCGATCTTGGCTGAGATATCACCAGTATATTCCGCCGCTGGGGTGGTATACATAATTGCAATATCGACAGTATCCGCACTAGCAGCGCCGGAAACAGTCAGCGCTGCAATAGCAGCGGCCAGGCTTTTTTTCAGGTTCATTATAAGACTCCTTTTATTATAATAAGTAGTGCACACTCCTCCCCCAGCAATTAATTAAAATTACTGCCCAAAGGAGTTAGCAATACGCTTTAATACCCTGACTCGATCAAAAAACTATCCTTGGCCTTTTAATCGCCTGAGGAGACAAGCCCCCGGTATCTGCAGGATTTACTTGGGCCTTCCATTGCCTGATAATCAATTCAAAGCTCAGTTACCTTGAATCAATCTTTTCTTATTTGAAGTCGTTGAGTGGCACATCTTCATCCGACCAGGTTTTTTCTCGAGGTGCTTCAGAGGACATATCCTTATCATGTTTCTCTACGTGGTTTTTAATTAATGCTCCATTAGGTGCTATCCACGCATAATTTCCCTGCGCCTCCATCGTATATGATCCGGAGGGCAGGTTAAGCTGGGCATAAACAGAATTTGCACCGAGTGTAAAAGTTGCACCGTGCAGGCGAGTCATCCCGGGTAAATTTAATTGTAAGCTTTTATTGCCACTGGCATGCTCCTCGATACTGCCAACTTGCGCATCGTAATCGCCTACAATTCCCGGCATGTTAATATCGACATAGTCCCCTACAGTGAGATTCCGGAGAGCCTGGACATCCAATTCAAGATAAGTTTCACCATTGAGGTCTACCGGCAAACGGCCATTTTCATGCAATACTTCCCTGGCCAGTTCAGACTCTACCCATAGGGCCTGTTCCTGATCAGCCTCAAGGATCTCTTCTTCAATAGCTTGAACTTCCTCAGATTGAGCCGGCTCTACCTTTTGAGCAACTTTACTGATAGCTGGCTTTGGTTTTTCCAGTTCTACGACTGTTTTTTCGGTTTCAGATTGGCTTTTGGCCCAGACGAAATAACCTACAGCCACTGCGATGGCGACGAGAGGGATTATTTTTCTCACAAGCTTTATCTCTCAAAACATAGCGCTACGTACATCGGAAAAGCACATCCTATCGACAGCTTCACCAGCCCACCTTCTGTTAAGATCTTTACGCTTCTTAACATTCGATATTTAGTTGAGACGGTCGATCCTAATTATCACGCAGCTTTTTTTTTGGAAATTTTTCACAAAATTTTCATAAAGATTGAAAAAAACCTAAACTCTTTTTCAAAAACGGGGGGAACTTCGGGATAAAAGCAGACATATTTCACGAAAACGTCATCTGCACCAAAATAGGCCAGAGCAATTATTGAGGCAAAAATAATCAGTGATGCGGTTAGGATTTTCCTAAAAACTCAAACATATAGTTTCACTAGAAACGAAATTACTGAATTAATAGTAAAAATAACCCTGCAGACCTGCGAGAAATTAAATGCAAGATGGACTGTAAAAACCCCTTCTATTTCTAATTTCAAAACAGAAGCCAATTTTTCACTATTGAGAAAATCCTAACTTTAGGACCAAAGCTGACAAAACATAACTGGTCAGAAAATTTAAATGATTTACTTCTCAGTAATTGAGGGGAAAATATTGTGCATAGAGTTTTCCATGCACAATAGTTATTTGGCGAATGGCGACAAAGCTACTCAACCCGATAACGCAACAACACCAAATTATCGAGCACTATATTCTTAGACCAGATAAATTTGGCACCACTTCCATAAAACTGATCTCGGAAATTCATGTAAGCGTTTTTATTATCTACACCGATCTGCCGCTCCGTATACTCTGTCGCGAAAGGCCAAGACAGGTATTTATTATCGACTTTCCAGTTTTCTGGGATATTCCAGTGAAGTGAATAAATTTGGGCACCCGGGTCTTTTGGGCTTTCCGCACAATCTGATGAGCTTCGCTCCTCCCCTCTCTCTTTCACACACCCCAGGTCATAAATAGGGGCTGTATAGAAAGTTTGGGCATGCCACTTGGAACTCGTCGTGGTGCCGTCGGAAAAGCTGGCAATAAAACCACCATCACCGGGGTGAGACTGCACACCGCGATTGCTCTCCGTACCCTCTCCCGAGTTCTCTTCCCAATCAACCGCCTTTACGGCAATATCGTAAGGTTTATTTACCCTGAACTTAACCACGCTGGAGTTAAACGGGGTAAAAGGAACCGGATCAACGGCCACTAACTTACCATTGATATACAGTTCAAAATAATTGTCGGCAAAAATATAGCCAGTAACCACCTCACCCTCTTGATCAATATCAACCACCGGCACCGTTGCAAGATTGACATCCTTTAATGAAGAGGGGGCGACTCCAGAGCACTGATTATAGAGATCAGTGGCAAAGTACTGCTTGTAATAATTTACTTCAGCCGGAACTGTAAACTCTTTACTTTCCGCCTCTTTGGTACCCACTGGTGACAGCCGCGAGCGACCTGTCGCACAGGAAAACAGGTTTTCCGTTTTCACCTTGGCAGCGCCCTCGACAACTATCCCAGAGCCTGAATAGTTATTCTCCAGGGACCAGGCATTTGCCGTAATCGAGATCAGGCCCAGAAAGGCCGCTTGATATCGTTTTCCCATTTCTCCAACCTCCTTCAAGAGACAGCTTTAGTCGGAAACGCACAGATCTATAAACTCATTAACCTGGTAAATAGCTGGTTTAGCGAATTGCCAGATAGTCAAAGTGCACTTTCAACCCCATAAATAGAAAGCTAACACAGTAAGAGAGTAATGGTTGCTGGGGTCAACAATTCTTAACCCAGTAGCCGAGACAGCTTAAAGGTTATTTACACGGGCGGGGTAACACAGGGAGATTACCGGCTCCCGATCTTAAATAGACCGAGAGCCGTTGAAGAAGGGCATTAAGCGGGCTTGGTTCGCACCCACTTATGATCAAAGAAACCGCTGACAAAGCCTGCCAACACAATAGCCATCAACAGTAGCCATATGAGCTTTTCCGGCTTATCACTGGGAGTCGGCTCTGCAACCTGCTCCAGCTTCTGGCCACTGACCTGTTGCGCAGCATTGGCGCTGCTAACCTGAGGGTTATCCAACGCCTGGGCATTGGCCAGGGCCGCGAGGCCGAACCCTAATGCCTGCTGATTGACGAATTCCTTAAACTTGTCATTGTCGGCAGCCACATCAAACTGATTTGCCAGCTCAGTGTAAGTCTCTACCATTTTCTCCAGGGTTTCAGGCTTCGCATCCCAATATCCCTTGCGCACCGCTTCCAGCATTCGCTCCAACATCTGGGCCAGGGCCTCAGCATTGTGCTCTTCGAAGAATTCGCGCATATCCATTTCATATTTGTCATCCACGTAGACTTCAAACATTTCCTGCCATTGGTCGTCGCGAATGGTTTCCGGGGTCATTACTTCCCAGCCCCACATATTGTTGACGCGATCCAGGATAGCGGTAGCGCCGGCGTAGCCGGAGTCCTGCATCGCCTCAATCCAGCGGGGGTGGAAGTAACGGCTGCGCATTTCCTGGTTAACGAACTCCGCAAGGGTTTGCGCTTTTACGTTATCTTTGCGACGCAAATTGGAAACATACATTTCCGGCGTTGCGCCATCCAGATTGCGAACCGCCAGACCGATACCGCCAAAGTATTGGAAGGGATCGTCATTGGTCATCATGGCGTAGAGGTTGGTGGAGCGGGAGAAAATCACCCCATCGGTGCCAGACAGCACCTTGCCGTACAGCTCAACACTGCGCTGATCCTCGCTCCAGCGGGATTCATCTTTGCCATAGGCAAAGCCCATACGGCGCATATAGAGGTCAGCGAGCTTGTCATCCCCCTCCCAACTGTCAGAGGCCAGGCTGGCGGCGGCAAGGCCCGTTCCATAGTTGCCGCTTTCATTGGAGAAGATACGCACCGATGACAAATAACGTGAATCCTCTTCATTGTTGCCGTCTTCCAGCAGCTGCTGTTGCAATGCCTGGCTGTGGCGGTAGACAAAGTTATTGTCTTCTTTCATCTGCGCCACTTTATCGATGGCTTCTGCCAACCACAGTATCACGTTGGGGAAAGCATCCCGATAAAGGCCTGTCGCAGAGATTACGACATCAATACGCGGGCGCTTTAATTCCGAATGGGGAATAACTTCTGTACCGGTAACATTGCCCTGCTGGTTCCACTTGGGTTTTAGGCCCAGGGCGTGCAGGATCTGGGCTTCCAGGGCTCCCTGGTGGCGCATGGTTTCCAGGGACCACAGGGAGAATGCCAACTTGTCCGGGAAGCGGCCGTGCTTTGCATGGTAGTCAGCAATGGTCTGGTCCATCAGCTGTACACCAGCTTCATAGGCTTCCTTCGACGGCACCTTAGCCGGGTTAAAGCCAATCAGGTTACGGCCGGTGGGCACCGCCTGCGGGTTGCGGATCGGGTCACCCCCATGGCTTACAGGAATGTAGTTACCATCGAGTGCCGACATCAGGTTTTCCAGCTCGGCAATTTTGGCAAAGTTATCGGAGTATTCCCGGGCCTGATCCAACTGGGCCTGCAAGGGCTCAGGAACCTGCTCCAGCTCACCGGCCTCCAGGAAGGTATCCAGCAACTGGAACCCCGCCTGCGCTTCCAAAGCCACAACATTGCGCTCGTCCCGGGTTTGCTCTTCCGGCAAACGCAACCCGTGCTCCGCCTCATATTCATCCGCTGCGGTGATAAACCCTTCACCCAGCATTTGCAACATGGTGCTGGTGAGGTGTTCGGTTTTTGGCAGCTGACCAAAACGATGGATGCCCAATGGCTGGCTCATCTCTGCCAGTTGACCCAAATGATCCTGCAAGCGGCTCAGCTGGCCATCAAAATCCGCACTTAAGGCTTCAGCACTGATTTCCAGATCCTTGAGCATATTAAGCTCTTCGGCCAGACCGATAATACGCTCTTGGGTATTGGCCCGGGTCTGCCCCTCAGACAATACCAGGTAATTGCCAATTAACTCAGACAACTCAGCCACTTCCGCATACAGGCCCGCTTTCGCAAAGCCTGGGGTTAAGTGGCTGATCATGGTGGCACGGCCACGGCGCTTGGCCTGCATGGCCTCTCCCACATTATCGATAATGTAGGGGTAGAACACCGGGATATTTCCCAGTGCCAAGCTGGGTGCATCATAAACCGACAGGCCCCGCTCTTTGCCAGTGAGCCACTCCTGGGAGCCATGGGTTCCAAGGTGAATATAGGCATCGGCACCAAAGGTTTCCCGCGCATAGAGGTAAACCGCCAGGTAGGCGTGGTTAACCGGGGTTTTCATATCGTGGTAGAGCGAGGAGTGATCCTTGGCATTGTCCGCGCGAACCCCTTGCGGCAACACAATTAAATTGCCGAGGGTCATCCGGGGAATAACGAATGCAGGCTCGCCGTTATGTTCGGCCAACATGGCATTGTCTTCCGGCTTGCCCCAACGCTCTACAATAGGATCTCGCACAGTTGCAGGCAGTTGGTTAAACCAGGCTTGATAGGTGGACAGCGGCATCCAATCAGCCAGCCCTTTATCGATCAAGGCTACGCTCTCTTCGCGACGATAATAGGGGCGCAACAACTGCCCGGCCCAATCGATAAGGGTTTTTGAGTCCCTGATATGTACCTCATAGCCTCTTTCGCGCATTGCCTGGGCAATCGACTCAATCGAGCTGGGTACATCCAGGAAAGCCGCACCGATATTTTTTTCCCCGGGCGGGTAGTTCCAAATAAACGTTGCCACCTTTTTATTGGTGTTACTTTGATAAGCGAGGGAGGCGTGATTCCAAGCGCGCTCAATCAAGGCCTGCATCTGTACATCCATCACTATTTTATTGCCGTCTTTATTGGCAGCGATAATTACCGGATCGATGCTGCCAGTATCTTCAGGCATTACCAGGAAGAATGGTGTCAGGGATGGAGATACACCGCTGTTATCGGCAAAAAATTCTTCTTCGCTGCCCTCGGTGTAATTGAGTGCATGAATAACCGGCACTCCCAGCTTCTCAAATTCAGCACGACGTTTGCTGACATAGTGCAGGGAGCGGTAATTAATCATCAAGTCGACACGGGTATTGCCGCTATCGGTTTGCAATAGGTCCGGATAGGAAAGCGGCAAGTCTTCACCTTCAAAGAAGAAGGCAAAAGCCTTGGCACCTTTAGACTCAAGACCATTCAACAGGGTATCGACAACCTGCTGCTGTTCGTAATCCACCACGGAGCGATGGATAGCCACGGCAATCACTGGTTGCTGCTCAGCGGGATTTAACCAGTCAAAGAAAAATTCCTCTTTGTCGGTGACAAGCTGCTCCAGGCGGGGATGATAAAAACCCACCTTGGGCACAATCATCGGTTCCGGTACTGAGCCACTGGAAAGGTCAAATACCTCTGCCGACAAAAACTGCATCATATGACGGTAGTTTTTGCGGCCCGCATTATTAAAATAAGCGGCAATCGCTCGATGCTCGGACTCTGCCAACCCCTGGTTCATGGACTTATTATCTGCATCCCCCAGGGAAATCACCGGAACTTGCGGATGCTTGGCTAGCATTGGCTGGAACTTGCCAAACATAAAAGCAGAAAGCGCCGGGTTGATGCCATCCAACATTATCAGTTCAGCGGAAGACCAAGCCAGGTCGATTTCCTCATCGTTCTTACCTTTGCTGTTAAAGATCTCCAGCTCAAAGGGTTGGTCTGCAGAGAGATCAGTCAGCAATGTACCTTTTGCCTTGGCCGTGTGGCTCGACATCATCAAGAGTACTTTGGGTTTATCGCTGGCCTGGGCAAAGGTTGCAAAAGCCAAGCTCATCAACAGGCACATAAAACGTGCCCATAGTTTATTACGCACCACTAATTCCCCCCCGAAGCTTTTTCACCGGCGGGAGCATCTTTATCTTCCCCTTCCGGTACATAAACCAGGCTGCCATCGGCCATCTGGTAAGCCACTCCCGCACGGGTGCCCTCCCCTGAGCCAATTTCCCCGGTGGATTTGTATTGTTTGATTTCCTTACCGTCCTTGACGATCACTTCCATATTGGGTTCGCCGGCATTTTTAATCACCGTGACCTTTTCATTGGAAAAAACGTTCAAGGGATTTTGCGCAATGGCAATCAGCAGCGCGGCGATAATGACCAGAAACACATCGATCAGGTTCACCGCGCTCAGAATAGGATTCAGTTCTTCATCTTCGTCGAGGAAGCGCATCAGTCGGCCTCCTTCAGCTTGCGGATATTGATCAGCTCAGAGGCAAACCAGCGTTTTTTCACTGAGGCAGGCCAAAAGGTAATCGTGGAAATTACCAAGCCCCAGATCACAGCGGCGAAAGCAATAATCAGGTTTTCACTGATTCCCTGGATATTGCCATCGGCCAGGGCGCGAAGTGCCGGCCCCATGGGAATCATGGTGGCAATCAAACCCAACATGGGCGCGATCCGGGTAGCCATACGAAGAAGTTCCAGTTTTCTCAACGCAAAAACTTCCAATTCGTCGTCACATGCCAAAGGGTTATTCACGTAAAAATTGTGCACTTGGTAGCCCGGCAGGCGCTCAACCCGACCTTGCTTCAATGCCAACCGATAGGCTCCGGCATTTTTACGGCGAAGCATCCACAGTGAAATAAAGCGCCCGGCGGCATAAAGCGAGTAGATAAAAAGTACCAGGATCGCCAGTAATACTGGGGCCATAAACAGGTCGGCCACATCCGCCATTAAGGTCTCAACTGATTGAATATTCACTGCAAGCCTCCCAAGCCCCACTATTGATGCCGTTCACAAATTTGAGCGGAAACTACCCAAAGAAACTTTTAAGGTCAAATTTAATCTAATTGATATTGATTCGCATTTACCTTTACATTTTAATAAGTATCCATATAATCTCGCTCCGAACTGGTCGACAAGACCAAGCGAAAGGGCAACCAGAGACCCTTAACGAGCAGACCGAATCAACGACATCAAGGAATTCACCATGAAACGTCGCCCACTAGCAGCAGCCATTTTGGGCTTAGCCTCCGCTTCAAACCTGTACGCAGAGACCCCGACCTCTCCGTACAGCAATGATCTCGAGCTGATCGTCGTCAGCGGGCGCGCAGAAAAACCCCTGAAAGACGTTGCGGGCAGCGTTTCCGTGGTGACCAATGAAGAAATTGAGCAGCTTCAGCTCAATGATATGAACCAGCTGTTCCAATACGAACCTGGCGTTGAAGTAACCGGCGAGGCTGGCGGTGCACAGAATATTCTGGTGCGCGGCATGGGCGGCGACCGTGTACTGATTATCAAAGACGGTATGCGGGTGAATGAGGGTTATGGCGCCAATGGCCAAAACGATATTATTGGTCGCGGCTTTATTGAAGTGGACACCTTAAAGCAGGTTGAAGTTGCCAAAGGTGCAGCCTCTTCCCTGTACGGTTCAGACGCCCTTGCCGGTATCGTAGTATTCACCACCAAAGATGCTTCCGACTACCTGGAAGATGGCGAGCAGTTTGGCGGATCTATCAAGACCGGCTACAACGGCATCACCAGCCAGCACAATGTTTCCCCTACCCTTGCCCTGCGCACCGGCAATTTTGAGCAGTTACTGCACACCACCTTCCGCGATGGTGAAGAACAGCAGAACTACGACGAAACCCAGGACCCCTTCGAGATTGAATCGAAGAGCATCCTGTACAAAGGCAAGTACAACCTGGGTGGCGAAGACTTTATCAGTTTCAGCATTGACCACTGGAACCAGGAAACTGTCGGTGACAGTGCCGATGGCCTGCTGTATTACTTCCGCGGCCTGGCCGACTACGGCTACAACATCGTCGCTGAACAATCTGTTTCCGACAAAGAAACCACTGCTTACCAGCTCCGCTACCACAGTGAGACTCCAACTGCGATTTACGATCAGGTCAATATCAGCTTGTACAACAACAAGTCTGAACAGGAAGACGAGCAGTACGGGCAACTGGACATCAACGCCCCCATGTTCGGTGTAATTGAAATCCGCGATATGTGGGAGACAGGTCTCTACCGTCAGGACACTATCGGCCTGCTGTCCAACGCCAGCAAAACCCTGAATGAAACCCACACCCTGGGTTACGGCCTGGACCTGGAGCAAACCGAGAGCGAGCGTACCGTTCACCAATACCGTGAAGTTGCGGGTAGCTCCACCCTGGACTCCACCACCGAGAAATTCCCGGAAAACGAAGTGGCGCGCGCCGGCCTGTTTATCAATGACCAAATGTCATTTGCCAATGGCCAGCTGACCGTAACCCCGGGCCTGCGCTACGACTGGTACGAAATGGACCCGAACGGCGCATTGAAGACTGACGGCACACCATTTGCCACCATTGAAGAAAGCAATGTTTCCTTCAACCTGGGCACTCTGTATCGAATCAATCCGAAACTGTCCGCCTTTGCCCAATACGGACAGGGCTTTAAAGTGCCGGCCTACGATTTAGCCTATATCGAGCACTACCTGCAGCCGACCTCCAGTTACATCTACGAGGTTCTGCCCGCCGACGATCTGTCACCAGAAACCAGTGACACCTTCGAGCTCGGCCTGCGAGGGCACTTGGGCCCAGTAGCTTTCAGTACTGCAGCGTTTTATACCGAATACGATGATTTCCTGGAAACCACACTTGTTAACAGCGAAACCGTATTCGATGACGACGGTAGTTTTTCTCATGTATTTGAGCAGTACCAGTACCAGAACATCGAATCTGTCACCATCAAAGGTATAGAGGCGAGCGCCAGCTGGTACCTGTCTCCAACAATCGAATTGTTTGCAAATGCCAGTTACCAGCGCGGCGAAAACGACACCACCGGTGAATACCTAACCAGCATCAGCCCACTTTCTGGCGTGGTCGGTGCAAGCTACAGCGGAGCCAAACTCTCCAGCCAGGTACTGGTGCGCTGGGCAGACCGCATGGAAAAAGTGAATGACGGCGCTACTGAAACTGCCGGTTATGGCACTATGGACTGGACCCTGGGCTATCAGGTAATGGACTCCATGTCTGTGAACCTGGCGGTTAACAACCTGATGGATAAATACTACGTTCCCTACCTGAATGTTGCAGGCTGGGATGAAGGTAGCGATCTTTCTGTCAATGCGGCGCCGGGGCGTACTTTCTCTGCGTCAATCAGATACGATTTTTAATTAACGAGTTTTACACTCTCCTATCTCGCAAATAAGTCCCTTGATGGCCGTACTCCCATGCGGCCTTTTTTTATTTTGCCGCTCAAAAAACTTTTCTGCTATTCACTCACCTAGATAAGCTCCATCACTTCTTTATTCTGTTAAATACAATTAATACCTATCCCCAATTCAACCTGAATAGCAATAAATAGAACGGGTATACCTGCTGATAAACTGGGTTACTAAGTACTTTTTAAAATAACACTGTTTCTACCAGTATCCCGGTCCACCAGCTACTTTAACCATGATGTAGAAAAATAATTACTTATAGTTTGTGTAAATAACAAAACTGAAGGCTGACTTGAAAGGACCAGCTAAATACCCGCTGCAGAAGCCACCCTTCAAGCTGATGCGCTTTCGCTACACTCCATAACCCCCTCTCACCACCAGGACAATGTTGTCCTGGTGGTTTTTAATTAACGCCGAAATAAATTTACCAATAGACTCAGCACCAGACTAATGATAATCATCGACACAATAGGGAAGTAAAACCGGGTGCGCCCTGATTCCACACGAATATCCCCCGGCAAACGCCCAAACCAGCTGAATAGACCTGGGGCAAAGTGCAATAGGACCCCGACCAGCACTAAAATTATTCCTGCGACAATCAACCAACGGGACATATTTTTCTACCCTCTTATAGAGTGATTAAACGCCCTAAGCGTTACCCTACACTTGAAGAAAATCCCCCTGACGCAATGCCTGGACATCCCCTAGCGAATACTCTATCTATGCTCAAACCCCCAGCAAATCAAAAGGGACTTTGCGGTGAAACACACCTCTATTTTAGCTGTCGCGATCTGCATCCTTTTAAGCACTTCCGCGAATTGTCTGGGCAACCCCATGATCTCCCGGGGAACTATTCCCCTCGCCGAGGAAGTAACACTCACTTCAATAGCTGGCCCACTTGAATACCCTTGGGGAATCGCCAGTCTGCCCGATGGAAGTTTTCTTATCACCCAGCGCAGTGGGCAGCTCAGACTTATAAGCGATGGGAAACTATCACCCGAGTCCATTGAGTTTCCTACAGAGATATTATTCCTGGGACAAGGTGGCCTACTAGATGTTGCTGTGAGCCCTAATTTTACCCAGGACCAAATGGTCTACTTCAGCTATGCAACTGGCAATATGGACAGCAACCGGCTTGCCATTGGCCGGGCCAAATGGAATCACGGTAAACTGGAAAACTTTGAAGAAATATTTAAATCCGCGCAGAGTAAAAATAACGGCGCCCACTTTGGTTCCCGTCTCGCCTTCCTACCGGATAAAACGTTGCTGGCCACCATTGGCGACGGCGGCAACCCCCCACAAGAATTCCTCGACATCTTTGCCCGGGAACAGGCACAAAACCTACAAACCCACTTCGGATCCATTATTCGCATTAATGGAGATGGCTCCATTCCCGACGACAACCCCTTTAATAACCAAGCAGATGCCCTACCGCAAATCTGGAGTTTTGGTCACCGGAACCCCCAGGGGCTGGTAATCGATTATAAAAGTGGGGAGATCTGGTCTTCGGAGCACGGTCCCGCCGGTGGCGATGAACTGAACCTGCTCAAGGTGGGCAGCAATTACGGCTGGCCAAGGGTCACTTTTGGTCGGGACTACAGGGATGGCTCCAATATTTCCTTTAAAATTACAGATCCTGAATTCAGCTCACCAGTACTGGCCTGGCTCGACACCCACGCCCCCGGGGGACTGACACTCTATACTGGCAACGCTTTCCCCGAGTGGCAGGGGCGCCTCCTTTCTGCCGGGCTAGTGAGCGAGGATTTAAGAATCATTCAAGTAAAAGATGGCGCAGCCATTGGCGAGCTGAGAATTCCTGTTGGGGAGCGCGTACGCGACGCAGAAGTTAGCCAGGATGGCAGTCTTTATATATTGACTGATGGCCCCAAAGGCCGTTTACTGCGCGTTGATCCTGCGAAACAATAATTAAAATTCCTGACAACCTGATCTTTGAGCGGAAAGTTAAAAAATTTCCCCACAAGCAAATCTATTGACCTCAACAACATCAACCATTCTTTAAAATTATAAATAGGTTTACTTTTATCAGCTGAACAGGTTGTTATTAATCAACTGTTGTCGTGAGCAATTATTCGTCAACTTCTGCTCCAACCACCCCAAGAGCATAGCGATAAGTTTCTTTTACGTCATCCTTTAGAGAATTAACCCCGATACTCGTCAATATATCTTTAAAATTAGTGTCGTCAGGATTTTTCAGCCACTTCATCATTGCATTATTTTTTAACATAATATTACTTAATCTTTCATCCCGTAAAGAATCTGATTTACCTTGAAGAATGTGAATTCCCTGCAACTCTACTGCATTTCGCACTATTTGCTTCGAAATATTGCTAACATCTGGCTGAAAGGTGTTCTTAGTTTGATTACTCATTTTCATCTCCTATTTTTGTTAATTGACCATTCAACTCAAAACCAGTGCTTGATAGATCCGAGAAGGATCTGGTCAACGCATCATTAACCTCACGGCAGGTGGCCATAATTGACTCCTGCACTTCCTTACCCAAGTCAATATCGGTGCCTTGGCTACTGATCAATTTATCTAGCTGTTCTTTAAAATCTGATGGGAGATAGCTATCACTAACGGTTTTATCTTCAGACATAAGTTGAAATCCTTAACGCATGAACATTGAAAGCAACAACATCAGGAAACCCTGGATCACAGCCACAATCAACTGTATATGTGCAATGATAATAATAAGTAGAAAGATGAGATTGAATGGTTGTACTAACCACTTTTGAAATGCTTTCCCCACCACCGTAGAAGTTTGCAGGGCCGTATCTCTCACGTGGTCGGCCGCACATTGAACCAAAAAAGAGGAAGACATTCGCTTCCCTTCTTTTGCTGCCCCCCCCTCGTCTTTCATGAAAATTACAAATCGACAATTTTATTCAGTTGCTTAGTCATCAGTAGCATACGCTGATTACGCGCATTCACCTGATCCTGTAATGTGGTCTCCACAGCACTGTTGATAGACCGTTGCAGGTAAGCACTTGACATCACATCAATAAGCCTCCCCTTCCCTGCGGAAAGCTCCCGAATAGTTGGTGTATCGTCATCCTTCGCCATCATATTCCTCCTGACAGTAAACTAGAAAGCTTCCCTAAGTGCGCGCACACTCACTGCCGACATCTGCAAGATTGAATTTGCCGTTGCCTGCATTTGTGTCGCACCCGTATGAGTGAATTCACGCACTTGCAACTTAGAAAGTGCCGACAAATCTCGAAGACTGTCCAGGTGAAGACTCAGTGCAGAAGAAGTAGCCAATTGATCGGTTACTTTTGCAGCCAATCGATCTCGGAAAGTTTCTTTCATTGCATGCTCCTTTTTGTTAAGGGGCAGCGATAAACCGCTGCCCCTTTCAGGTCACAGACCTTACTTACCACCATCCATAATGTAATTGACGGCCTTTGCACCTGCCGCTGCCATTTGAGTCATGGCATTAGAAGTTGCTTGCATTTGTGTTGCGCCAGTGTGAGTAAACTCACGAACCTGCAACTTGGACAGTGCCGACAGGTCACGCAAGCCATCCAGGTTCAGACTCTGTGCTGAAGAGCTGGTTGTCTGGTCAGCCACTTTTGGATCGACACGGTCGCGGTAAGGTGAAGGCTCAATACCATCTACAGAATTGGTTTCATCAGACATAATATTTTCCTTTCAATCAGTTAATAAAAAACCCATTTGTTGGGTTCTATTAATGTATGAGTAATTCCACTCACTGATAACCGGGAAGACTTTCCCTATCAGCGAGTGGATGGCCTCTCACCATCATTCTGCCCTCCCTCTTTACTGCCATTACCCAAAATAGCATTCACCGCAGTAGCTCCTGCAGCTGCCATTTGAGTCATCGCATTAGATGTGGCCTGCATCTGGGTAGAACTGGTATGGGTAAATTCACGCACCTGTAATTTCGAAAGTGCCGACAGATCGCGTAGCCCGTCAAGGTTTATGTTTTTTGCTGCACTTGAGGTGGTTTGATCCGACACCTTGGGGTCGACCCGATCACGATAAGGTGCAGGATCAATTCCTTCCATTTTGCTATCAGCTTCATCAGACATATCATTTCCTTTTTTTAATGTGTTGCCAGGTTTATAGCCCTCTTAACTTTAATAGAGTTTTAAGACCAGTTAACTGTGAACTATTTCCTGCTTCAGCCTTACGAAGACATCGATAGGCTCCATGGTTCAAACAAAATTAAGGAGCAACCATGGACCTATCAATTAAACACTGGATTTTTCTTCTATCCTCAGTCACTCTTGCGGGAGCCATCACCTATGCATTTACAGAACCTAAAAATAAACTCAATAATCTTCAGGAAAAAGGTACATTGACAGTCGCTACGCGAATGAACGGAGTGGGCTGTTATTATCACCGCGATCAACCAGCTGGGCTGGAATGCGACTTACTGCAAGCCTACGCAGAATATCTGGAACTGGATATTACATTCAAAAAAGCAGCCTCTATTAAAGAAACCTTGGACCTGGTAAAAGAAGGAAAGGCAGATATAGCAGCTTCAGACCTCACTCACACCCCTGGTCGAGAAAAGCAGGTTATCTTTAGCCATGCTCTATTCAAGACACGTGAAGTACTAGTACAACGCAAACAAAATGCTGTAACAAGGTTCCAGGATCTCAAAGGGAAAACAGTCACCATCCATACTGACAGCGCCTATCTGGATGAAATTGAAGCTAAAGCTGAATCACAAAAAATTTCCTTAAACTTCCCCGACAGTCCTGAAAAAAAATCAGCGATAACCATCGCACCGGCAAAAGAAAAAGTATCTATCCTTGAGTTAATTGATGCAGTTAGCATGGGGGAGATAGATTTTACTATCGCCGACGAGCATATCGTAAATGGAAGCAATGGTTACAGTAAGAACCTGGATACCTCGCTAATATTTGGAGAAAACCGGAGAATAGCTTTTGCACTGGCCAGGGATGGCGACAACTCCCTCGTAAACTCTTTAAATAATTGGCTGGAAAGTGAAAATGCCCAAACAATGATTCAGACATTCTTGGATCGTTTAACTAAACAAAATGAGGGTATTCAACAAACCTATACTCTACCCAAAGGAACACTAAGCCCATGGGATAGCCTTTTCAAACGCTACGCCAGTGAACCTTTCGATTGGGTATGGCTTGCCGCACAAACATCGACAGAATCCAACTTTCGGCCCAATGCAATGTCTCGAACAGGAGCAAGGGGACTAATGCAATTAATGCCGGAAACTGCAAAGGAAATGGGAGTTATAGATAGCTTCAACCCAGCGCAAAATATCCAGGGGGGTAGCAAGTACAATCTAAACCAATATAAACGCTGGAAAGATTTACCTGAACGGGATGCTATCGCATTTACTTTTGCCTCCTATAATGCTGGCGCTGGACATGTGCTGGATGCTCAGCGACTAGCTGTACAAAATCGTGAGAACCCCAACCAATGGTTCTCAACAAATAGTGCCAAAGGGGTTGAAGATTATATCGTTTTATTGCGCAAAGCAGAATTTTATAATAAGCCAGCAGTAAAATATGGCTATTGTCGCGGTACAGAAACTCGCCAGTATGTTCGAAGAATATTTCAGCAGGAGGCCAATTATCGATCCCAGCTAGCAGCTTACCAGGAAAATGGAAAACCAAGTCAAGGCGATAATTAAACCTATCAAAACTACCATATCAGCCCTGATAATTAGACGAGGAAATACCCATGACGAACCAAGGCTATCTGGATTTCTATTTTAATTTTTATGGCACAGTAACACGCCGGCAGTTCTGGCTATTGTTTATAATTCCCTTACTCTTCATTCAATTTTCTACAGGTCTAGTCCTAGAGTATGGCAATTTTGACTTTAGCGACGACATTTGGAAAACTACTGAAATATTGCTAATCGCAATCGGTGTACCATTGCAACTAAGCTTAATCTGGATTTCACTAACAATATGCTGCAAACGCCTCCATAGCTCTGGCATACCACGCCGTATGTTACTCGTCAGCCTGCCAGGCATTGGGGCAATATGGCTATGTGCAGAATTACTACTTGCCCCCAATGCAAAGAAAAGGTGTAATAATGACAAACTATTAAAGCCAGATGACACCCTGTATAATAGATTTGATATGCAATAAAACAGGCACGCCCGACTAAATAGTCGGGCACTTTAACACCGAACCCATTGAGATCCAATAGATCAAGCCACCAAGCCTAGAAAATATAGGCGATAAATTTACAACTCTGCCACATATAAAAACCTTCAAATAAATAAATTCATCCTTCTATAATCCCACAAAATACAATCAAGATTATTTACTGCTTGTACTGGCAGCCTTTATCCAAGCCCACTATTTGAACTTATCCCTAACCAGAAAATTTCACACACATATCGTCATCCTCAGCAGAGCCATTCTCTGCATATCCTGATCCCATCCGGACAACCCTCTAATTATTTCAGACATTGGAAGCTTCCCATTCTCTCCAGGTTGAAATAATCCAAAAGGCCTGGCTCCTTAATTTAACATTGGGAAATGTTTCACTCTACGCCAAGATATATAATTAAACGTACTCTCGCTGCATGCTCTACTCAACTAAGGATGATAATATGCAGCAAGGAAAACACAGCAGCCCCCACAATGAGGCTATCGATCATACAAAACTGCCAGACTTGATGCAGGATCTTATCGAGCTAATAGGCTATGCGGATATGTACGCTCTAATTTCAACTTTCGGCGGGCAGGATGTATATATCCCAAAGTACCCATCTAGAAGCAAGCTTGTTGATATTCTCCCCGTACAATCCCTGGAAAAACTAAGTACTGTCTATGGAGGCACTTACCTTACCCTTCCAACATCAAGACAAATAAACATTCAAAAGCGTAATCAGGAAATTCTGTTAGCCCTTCATAACGGGGATTCACGATCAACGGTTGCAAAAAGATTTGGCCTCGGAGTAAGACAAGTTGCCAATATCAAATCCACGGAAAAATCTAAAAATGAAAAGTAAGAAAAAAGTATTATACTTTGCAAAATATAATAAGCTGGCATCTCACATTCCATTGGAATAGTGAAGCAGGATCATTTCACTTCAAGTTATCTTTTATGAAGGACACACTATAAACTATTTTAAATAATTCCAACAAACCATCAGCAGAGCCGCCAAAATGACTTTTAATCAAGACCCCTGATAGCACTCAATCATTCTTAAATGACATTTATCAATATAAACCTAAATAGTTCTCATGCCTTCTCTGCTCCTGGGCGCTCTCTATCCTGGAAAGGGTGTATATTATCCACTGCAACAGGAAAAAACACCCCGCCTACATTGCTAAATCATAAGAGTACAGAAGACTTTAGCAAAGCAGTGGATCTATCACATCTCTATGAGTCTCACTCGCAAGTACTCAAAAGCTGAAAACACAGCTTTGTAAATCTTGAGCACGACTATGATTCGAAGAGCTTTCCATAAGAGAATATTAGTCCGAAAAGCGCTGTTCATTTTATAATTTATCAGGACTACACATAGGCGATTCAGTATCAAATTTAACCACACTTTAAATTTTATACAGTTAATCCGATTGCTGGAGAAATTTAGTAGTTTGCCTTTTACAAATATTCTCCACCATTTCTATCCCTCCGCCCTGTATACTGGAATTTATGCAGTTTGCGCACCACAAAGAACTATATCAACACCTCTCTTTCCTCGGGGTATAAAGGCACCATAGAATAGCTTGTAACAAAACCATAAGGCACCTCATAATGCGGCTAACTCAGATTCTCGCTACAGCGTTGCTTGCTTTTACATCTGTCAACATCCAGGCAACCATGTTGATCCATAATTTTAATGGATACCACACTACAGACGATGCATTAATCTCATTTGACGCCATGGCCTTTGACCAGGGCAAAGTCCTGGCAATCGGCAACTTTGATGAGTTGAGTAAACGGTACCCAAACGCAGATAAAATTAACTCTCAGGGCAAAACTCTTCTCCCTGGACTGATCGACGCCCATGGCCATATGCTGGGACTAGGCCAGCTCACCGGAGAACTGGATTTAAGAGATCACTCTCTCGCAGAATCACTCGCAGCCATTAAGCTATACGCACAAGATCTGGAGCCCAATGAATGGCTGTCTGGCCGGGGCTGGAACCAGGTTACCTGGCCCAACAAAGCCTTCCCTACCCGCAAACAGCTGGATGAACTGGAAATAGACCAACCGATCTGGTTGCGCCGGGTCGACGGCCATGCAGGCTGGGCCAATTCCAAGGCCCTGGAATTGGCGGGGATCGACAAGGGTACCCAATCACCAGATGGGGGCGAGATCCTGCGGGACAAGAATGGAGAACCCACCGGTATCCTTATCGATAACGCCATGAACCTGATGTACAAGGCTATTCCTGCACCCACTTTAGCCCAGGAGAAAAAGAGCCTACAGAGTGCATTCTCCACCGCTCTCTCCCTGGGGTTGACCAGCGTACATGATGCAGGTATCAGCGAACAAACTCTCAACGCCTATCGGGACCTGGCACAAAAGCAAGCCATTCCCTTACGTATTTACCCCATGCTTTCAGTAGAAAGCCATAACTACACCCAGTTATTACAAGCGGGCCATGTTGGCGGACCATCGGATCGGCTGTTTATGCGCAGCATCAAACTCTCCGCCGATGGCGCCCTGGGCAGCCGTGGCGCAGCCCTGCTGGAACCATACCACGACCGCCCCCAGGAAAAAGGGTTGCTCCTCTACCCTGAAGATAAAATGCTGACGCTGCTCAAGCTGGCCACCGACAACAGCTTTCAAGTCAATGTGCATGCGATCGGCGATAGAGCCAACCATATCGTTCTGAACCACCTGGAAACCCTGAATAAAGAGCAGAGTCAGGTCAAATACCGCCACCGTGTGGAGCACGCTCAGGTTATTGAGGTAAAAGATATTCCCCGCTTTGCTCGACTCAAACTGATTGCCTCTATGCAGCCCACTCACGCTACCAGCGATAAGAATATGGCCGGCGACCGCCTGGGCAATGAACGCCTGATCGGCGCCTACGCCTGGAAGACGCTGCTGGAGCAAGGTACACCCATCGCCGCAGGCTCCGACTTCCCAGTAGAACCTGCAAACCCCCTTTTCGGCCTGCACGCCGCCGTTACCCGCCGTGACCGCAACGGTAATCCAAGCAAAGGCTGGCGCACTGAAGAAGCCATGACTCTGGAGCAAGCCCTGCGCGCCTTCACCCTGGACGCCGCCTATGCCAGCCACCAGGAAAAGGTGATCGGCAATCTCGAAACCGGCAAGTTCGCTGATTTTATTCTGCTGGATAAAGATATTTTTGCGATAGATCCGCAGGAGATCTGGAAGGTGCAGGTTCTGGAGACCTGGGTTGAGGGGGAACAGGTCTACCGCAAATCCCTTTAACCAGATACTGCTCTTCACTTTATTTCCAGGCTTCGATCTTACGGATACCGGTGAAAGCTGGTATCCGTATAAGCACTGACTGCCCTCAATAATTCGTTGAGAATCTTGTATTACTGTATTGCTATACTATTTTGATGGACGCGAGATAACTTTACAGGTAAAGCGCGCAAGGGCTAATGCCTCAACTAGAAACCCTATAGATCGCGCTATGAAATACACCCAAATACCCGTAAGTGATGCACCATTATATCTTTTGCTCGAAGCAGATCCCTCTAAGAAGAAAATAGACACCTATTTACCTGGATCCTGGTGTTTCGCGGCAATTGATGCAGGCGTTGTAGAAGCTATATGCGTAGCAAAAGAAATCGATACAGCTATCGCTGAGATTTTCAATATTTCAGTTTCTCCCAAAATGAGGCAGCAAGGGATTGGATCAAAACTGTTAAAGTTCACTCTATCAGAAATCACCACAAAAGGGGTTCACAAAATAGAGCTGGGTACAGGAACATTTGGTTACCAGTTAGCCTTTTATCAACGTCATGGATTCAGGGTTGATTCTGTTATAAAAGATTATTTTTTACACAACTACGATCAAGCCATTATTGAAAATGGGGTGCAGCACAAAGACATGCTGCGACTTTCTCTAGATCTTACAAATAGACAACAATGAAACGATAAGTAGCAAAATACCTATCAATAAGCCCTTAGCATACGACTTAAGCTCCTCTCACTTCGGAAATTACCAAAGCTGAATATGAAAATCTTATAAGCGAAGCCAAGCGTATATTTGAAGGTGAATAGGCATAGCGATAGATCTCTGTTATTTGTTGGGATCTAATATTTCAAGATCAAAATTTAGCTTGCAGAGGGGCTTAAAACCTACTCAGGGCCTGAGCACCTAAGAAGGATAAATTAATGAGGCAGGGAAGAAACGAAGGGAAAGGGAACTCTTGAAGTTTCAGAAGGCCAACAAAAAAGGCCACATCACATGATGCGGCCTTTTCGAACTGGCGATTAAATCAATCGGTTAGTCCTTAACAGCGACAGTAGTCTTTTTCTTTTCCGGAATCGGGAAACCACGATCGCGCATCAGCGCTTCGATGTTGGCGTCGCGACCACGGAAAGAGCGATAAGCATCAGCCGGATCCAAAGCATTGCGCGGTGCGAACAAATACTTCACCAATCTTGCAGCTACTTCCTTATCGTAGAAGCCACCTTTAGACTCGGCGAATGCTTCAGAGGCATCGGAAGTCAGCACGTCAGCCCACATGTAGCCGTAGTAGCTGGCTGCATAACCTTCACCAGAGAAGATATGGCCGAAGTGCGGAGAGCGGTGACGCATAACCAGCTCACCCGGCATACCTAGTTTCTTCAAAGTTTCACGCTCAAACTTGTCCGGGTCGATACCTTCAGGATCAGCAGTGTGGAACTTCATATCCACCAGTGCAGATGCCAGGTACTCGGTAGTGGCAAAGCCTGAATTGAACTTAGCCGCTTTCTTAATCTTTTTCACCAGATCCGCAGGAATCGGCTCACCCGTTTTGTAGTGCACCAGGTAATTGTCGATAACCGCATCAGTAGACAGCCAGCGCTCCAGCAACTGGGACTGGAACTCGGTGTAGTCTCGCACACCGCCGTTCAGGGTCGGATAAGTGACGTTGGACGCGAGGAAGTGCAATGCATGGCCAAATTCGTGGAAGAAAGTCTCCGCATCATCCCAGCTTACCAGTACAGGCTCACCCGGAGCTCCTTTAATAAAGTTGGAGTTGTTGGAAGAGAGAACGTTCTTTTTACCATCGAAGGTGGAGTGGTCTCGGTACATGGTGGCCCAGGCCCCGGAACGCTTTCCAGCGCGAGCAAATGGGTCCAGATACCACAGACCGATATGGTCACCACTGGTCTTATCGGTAACTTCCCAGACTTTAACATCTTCGTGGAATACCGGAACTGAGCCTTCTTTTACCGGGGTGAATTCAAAGTTGAAAAGCTCACCAGCCACATAGAACATAGCCTCGCGCAGGTTATCAAGCTGCAGGTACTGCTTAACTTCGTCAGAGTTCAGGTCGTACTTAGCCTTGCGAACCTTTTCCGCATAGTAACGATAGTCCCAGGGCTCAATGGTGATATTGGCTTTCTCGGCATCAGCTACCGCCTGCATATCGGCCACTTCTTCATTCACGCGGGCAACTGCTGCCGGCCATACCGCTTCCATCAGCTCCATGGCCCGCTCTGGCGATTTAGCCATACGATCACGCAAACGCCACTGGGCATAGTTATCAAAGCCCTGCAGGCCCACACGCTCATCGCGCAGTTTAAGGATCTCAGCGATGATGGCGTTGTTATCGTGCTCATCACCATTGTCGCCACGGCTGTAGTAGTTGGTCCAAACCTGCTTACGCAGCTCACGATTATCAGAGTAAGTCAGGAAGGGATCCATGGAGGAACGGGTATTGGTAATCGCGTACTTACCTTTCTCGCCCTTCTCTTCCGCCAGTGCTGCCGCTGCAGCAACAAAGGAATCCGGTAGGCCACCCAGCTGATCTTTGGTCAGGAAGATATCGTAGCCTTCCTCATCAGCCAGTACATTGTTGGAGAACTTGGTGTAGAGCTCTGCCAAACGCTTGTTGATTTCTGCATAGCGCTCTTTCTTTTCCCCTTCCAGGGTGGCGCCATTGGTTGCGAACTGAGTGTACACCAGCTCGACTACGCGTTTCTGCTCTGCATCCAGGTCCATCGACTCGCGCTGATCATAGATAGATTTGATGCGCTTAAAGAGAGCTTTATTCTGGTAGATCTTGGACTCGTAATCAGCCCACAGAGGTGCCAACTCGCGCTGGATCTTGCGGAATTCCGGGGAGGACATATTGCCGGCCCAGATACCGTAGTAAGAAGATGCTCGACCCAGCTCTGCGCCACTCCGTTCCATGGGAATAAAGGTGTTAGCGAAGGTAGGCTTAGCGGGATCAGCAGCGATAGCGTCCAGCTCTGCCAGGTTCATCTCAATACCCTTCTCAATCGCGGGCTTGAGATCTTCAAGATTCATCTTGTCAAACGCAGGAACGCCACCAAAGGGACCAGTCCACTCCGCCAACAGCATATTGCTGGCATGTTCAGGACTAACAGCCATGGACTTCTCGGCATTCACGGTATCTTTAACCACCTCAGCCTGCTGTGCCTTTTCACCACAACCGCCCACTACCGCAAGGGCTGCGGCCACGGAAAGTGCGATCATTGTTTGACGCATCGGTTTCTCCTCTAGGATAGAGCTTTGTAATAGTTTTAAGAGCGAGAGTTTAACCCCAGTTGCCCCGCGCCCGCCAATATTACCGCCATTTACGAGTATGACTGCGACGGAGTGAAAGAAATACGCGACGATTTCACAATTTCCTGACCAAATAGTCTGGTTGCGACAGGCACAGAGGCTATCGCCATCCGAAGAGAATTGCGGGAACAACCAAATTGACCTTTGCGACCATGGACCCCAAGTTAGTCACAGCCTGCTTGACAGCCAAAAACCAGAGCTCCTCAACGTTTCCAACAAAGCAAAGCCCTCAACTGAGAGCCATACCCTTTTTCTTAGTTTTGTTTATTGAAGTGGGAGATATATTTTCCCACTCTTGAGAACAGAGGTATTCAGTAACTCTCTGCCTGCAAATTTGATTTCAGCCAAACAGAATCCGTTCCAGATCACCAATAACTAAAAATCAATACCCAGCCATAGACACTTTTAAAAATTCAAATAAAGTAAGAGCGCCCTATTACCATTTATAATTAAAACAAATTTATTTACCGCAAAATTCAGGCAATTCACCCCACAACAAAAGCCAACATAATTCTAAAAACCTACCTATAGAAAAATGCAGTTTACGCCAACCAACCATAACATCTAATCATTTTTACAACACATAAATGCCATTCAGTAATATGGGAGCTTAGCATTACAAGAAACCCTTCAAGCTATATGATTTTTTAAAATTATTTTCATTAAAAAATACTATGAACACCTCAAAGCAATATTTATCTAATCGATCCAAGTCCGGCAATATTTAACCGAAAAAGCAGGTGTCCTTTTCAGGCACAAAAAATTTTCCAGAAATCTGGCTTTTATTGTACGCATCAAAAAATTCAATCAAATGGTTAGAAGTTAGGGACAGACTCATGCAAAAGAAAACTATTTTACCGCTGGCCTCTGCCATCGCAGTTTTATCAATGGGCATTACTGCAGGTGCTCAAGCGCAAGTCAGTTGCGGTGATACAATTACCACGCCAACGACTCTAGATAGCGATTTAGTATGTACTATTGCCGATGAATTTTCTGTCGCTTTAGCTATAGAAGGGCCATCTGGGAGACTCTCAATGGGCGACTACAGCCTGACTTGCTCTACTAATGAGTTTGGCACTGGAATTATTCTACTGGGGAGTGGAGCAAGGCTCACAGGGGGTAGTGTAATTGGATGTGGGGATGCCGTTACTTTAAGCGAGGATGGCAGTCATTTTGCAAGTGACGTCTATATTACCGACTTCGGCGATGATGGTGTTTATGTTGAAAGTAATAACAACGTGGTTAGTTTTATGGAAATCATCAATGACGGCTCAGACTCCGATGAAGGCATTGACATCCAGGGAAACAACAACTTAATCAGTGCAAATTATGTCGAAGGTGCCGGCGATGAGGGTATTGAAGTTGCGGGAGATTTTAATACCGTAACTGCTAATGAGGTTTCATTCTCCACCTTTGACGGTATCGAAATTGATGGAGATTTTGCTGTAGTAGTAAATAACACCAGCGCTTTCAATGGCGGCAGTGGCATTGAAGTAGATGCTAACAACGGTACCATCTCTACTAATACTATTTCATTCAATGATAGTGGAATCGACCTGGATCAAGGAGATAACAACGCTATCACCAACAACAGTGTTACTGATAACGGCACCTATGGAATATTTATTTTAGATGATGGGCCTACCAATAACACCATCACTAATAATGTATCGGAGGGACATACCTACGATTTGTTTGATGCATTTGACACTGATTGCACTGGCAGTAACACCTGGCAAAATAATACATTCTCTACTTCTGATCCTGCCTGCCTAGATAAACTAAGCCCTTGGGATCAACAAGCGTAAAAGTGATTCTCTTTTCACATAAAGAGAATCGCAACTTCATAGATACTTCAAAATAACCCTGGCAATAGCCAGCCAATTTAATATATCTCTAAATTTTCTCCAAATAGAGCAGCCACACTGTATTCACTAAAAATTTTGTAGGCATCTACTATTGCATCCTTTACTTAGAGCGCCCTTTACACATCTACATTCATTAAATCTGTTAAAAGGAGTTAGTCATGTTGAACCAAAACCACTACCCTAAAATTCTATCTACAGCCCTATTAACTTTAGGGGCTTCACTGCCATTCAATGCCTTTTCTGTAGAATGCGGCGATACTATTACAGAACCAACCACACTAACAGAAGATCTCATCTGTTCAATCAGCGGCTCGAACACTTCAGCCTTAACCATTCAGCGGCCGGGTGGAAGCCTTTACATGGCTGGATTCTCACTAACCTGCTTAGGATCAGATCCGTCCAATGGCATAGATCTCGCTGCATCATCCGGCGAGCTATCCACCGGTACCATAAATGGCTGTAATGATGGGGTTTTACTTTCAGAGGATGGATTTCATACCGTATACGGTATGAACATATTACTTCCACTGGAAGATGCCATTGTTGTGGATAGTAACAGCAATACAGTCATAGGCAACTTTACTTCAGGTGACGGGAACGATTCAGACAATGGCATTGATATTGATGGCAATTACAACTTTATCTCCCAAAATGTTATTGAACTGTCAGGTGATGAGGGGATGGAGGTAGATGGTATTGCCAATACAATAATACAAAATACTATCACTGGTTCTGATGATGATGGGGTTGAATTAAATGGAGATTTTTCAATTTTTATATCAAACACCATCCAAGACAGTATTAGTATGGGCTTAGTAATTGAAGGAAGCTCATGTACAGTTTCAAATAATACAGTAACCGATAATGGATCTTCAGGCATAACATTACAAAATTCAGCATCCAACAATAGTATCGCTCAAAACACTAGCAGTGATAATGACGATTTCGGTATTTTTGTTTCCAGCAATAACGCTACTGGCAATAGCATTGTTTTTAATACTGCAACAGGAAATGGAGTATTCGATCTTATCGATTTATTCGAAAGTGATGATTGTAGCGTTAACAATAACCTGTGGTCAGGCAACACCTTTCGACATCCGATCCAAGCTGCCTTGAATAACTACCTTATCAAGCAACTCGGGGTTGTTACTTCTATTACCCATCCTGTTATTTAGGGTAACAACCCCAACTAGAGAAGGTAGACAAGTTTTTTAAAGGAGACTGGAAACCAGAATCAATTGTACGGCCACCCAAATTAAGAAACTCCAAAGACAACTGTATCCATTTCAATCTCTACCAGCCAGTCAGGATCAATAAATCCCTTAACTTCTACAAAAGTACATGCAGGTCGAATATTCGAAAATAACTCTCCATGCGCTCTTGCGGCCTCCTCCCAGCACTTAATATCAACCAACATTATACGCGTTCGTATCACGTCAGACAGGTTTCCGCCAGCCTCCTTCAGCGCAGTAACGGCAATATCCAGACAAAGTTTCATCTGGCCATAAACATTACCAATATAGGCCGCTTTCCCATCCAGTATGGGTGCCGTACCAGAAACTGCGACTTGATTTCCTATCCTACAAGCCCGGGAAAAGCCTATAGGTTCTTCAAGGTATGAGCCGGAGCTCACCAGCTTTTTCATTTGAAACTATCCTGTATTCTGACGTGTGAAAATGGCTATTTTATTCCCATCCAGATCCCTAAAATAAGCCCCGTAAAAAGAATCTAAATTTCTAAAACCCGGATCACCTTCCGATATCCCCCCCAGCTTAAGAGCCAAGGAAAAAATTTCATCAACTTTTTCAATACCGCCAACATCCAGTGCTAACATAGTACCATTGCCAAAGCTTGCGGGCTGTCTATCGTAAGGAATAGTGATAGCCAACTTTGTTGGTGACCCGTTAAATTGCCAAAATATAACTGTATCAGAGCGATAAATTTCTTCCGCGGCCATAGGGCTTAAGATCTCTGAATAAAAATGGCTCGCTCTAAGCAAATCACTAGTTCCTAACGTAACATGAGAGATCATGATTTAATTCACCTTCATGAAGACCTAAAGCAGGTAGAGGCAAAGTTAGGGGGAAGCTGGACTCCACTTTTCTTTTTAGCGGCTTCAATTATTCCCTTTAATGAAAGTAATTAAGCTATAAAACTAATACAGTTTAAAGTCTGTTTTGATTCGGTTCCAAAGGGCATTGTTGGTACTGGCATAACTGGTGGTCTGGACCGAACTCGAAGTGCTCTTTGATACTCAATAAATAGTCCAACAGTGCCGAAACTCTCTTTGGTTTATTAACTCCTGACCGATAAACAAGGTAAATGGGCTTATAGGTCGCATGCCAGTCGGGGAGTATCCGGATCAATTCCTGCTTTTCCAATTCACATATCATGCTGTTTACTGGAATTTGAGCGATACCCACTCCTCCCGTAGCAGCCTTTTTGGCCGTTTCCGGGTTTTCACAGTGGAAATTGCCTTGCACTTCAATCGATTTCGTTGTGTTTTTGGAAACCAGGGTCCAAAAGGAGGATTCCTGGGCAACGCCAGCAGTAATACAGTTATGCTGTCTGATATCTTCCGGTGATTCAGGTATTCCATGCTTCCTTAAATAATCCGGGCTGGCAACCAGCACCTGGGTTACATATCCAACTTCCTTCGCCACCAGGCGGTCATCTGCAATCTGCCCAACCCGAATTGCCAAATCCATGCCTTGAATAAAGAGGTCATCAAAAACATTCGAGAGTTCCAAGGATACCTGGGCTTTAGGCCACTGTTGCAGAAAAGGGGGAAGAATATACTGGGCCAAGTAACTTCCCATCGCAAAGGGCGCCGATATACGCAAAAGACCCTGTACCTGCTGCTCTATATCCCTCACATCTTCACGAAGGGATTTAAACTCCTCTACCAGCAGAGAAGCACGGCGCAGGGTAACTCTACCCGCGTCGGTGATCTCAATTTTCCTCGTGGATCTCTCCAGCAACCTGGCCTGTAACTGGTCTTCCAGCTTTGAAATCGCTTTGCTCACTGTTGACTTAGGCAGGCCTAACTCTTCAGCGCACTGAGTTAAGCTCATCAGCCTGCAGGTAGTCACAAAGATAGACAGAGTACGAAAGTCTATAGTTTCCAAATCGCGAACAATCAATTTCCGAAAGCCTCATTGTTTCAATATTCCCATGAGCTTAGTCTGTGCGTCATCGATAGACAACTGCATTTCGTAACAACATTTAAGAGGCATACAAGATGACTGCAACACAGGACTTGTTTTCAAGCATTCAATTAGGTGATGTGAAACTGGCTAACCGTGCCGTAATGGCCCCCCTGACCCGCTCAAGAGCTGAAAACCACGTACCTACTCCTTTAATGGCAGAGTACTATGCACAGCGTGCAGGCGCCGGCCTGATTATTGCCGAGGCGACCATGGTAGCAGAGGGAACTTCGGCCTTTATTTCTGAGCCCGGCATCTACTCCCAGGAACAGGTCGAAGGCTGGAGAAGAGTCACCGACGCCGTTCATGAGAGAGGCGGCAAGATATTTCTGCAGCTATGGCACGGCGGACGAGCCAGTCACCCGGAACTGAATAATGGCACAATGGCTGTAGCGGCAAGCCCGATCGCCATTGATGACACCGTACACACCCCGGATGGGAAAAAGCCTTATACCACTCCAAGATCCTTAGAAGTCGCGGAGATTCCAGGAATTGTCGCAGCTTTCAAACAGGGAGCAATCAATGCTAAAGAAGCCGGTTTCGACGGAGTAGAGGTGCACGGAGCGAACGGCTACCTATTGGACAACTTCTTACGGGACGGCTCAAACCTTCGAACAGACGAGTATGGCGGCTCCATCGAGAATCGCGCACGCCTGCTCTTTGAAGTTCTTGAAGCAGTTATCGAAGTTTGGGGTTCAGGCAAAGTCGGGTTGAGAACCTCACCGTTAAACGGATTTAATAGCATGCGTGACAGCGACCCAGAAGGACACACTCGCTGGCTCGCGACAAAACTGAATAAGTTTCATCTGGCTTACTGGCACCTGATGCGAGCGGACTTCCTGGGCGAGCAACTTGGCGATGTACTGTCTCCGGCGAGGAAGCAATACAACGGCAACCTGATAGGAAATATGGGCTATGGAAGGGATGAGGCCAACCAAGCCATTGGGCAACAACAGGTGGATGCGGTTGCCTTCGGTGTTCCATTCCTGGCCAACCCGGATCTGCTCGAACGTTTTAAAGCGGATGCCAGTTTGAACGATGCAGATCCGGACACCTTCTACACCGGTGGTGCAAACGGCTATACCAATTACCCCACCATGTCCTAACTCCTGTCAACTAAGCAGGCAGGTCGCCTTAAGCAGGCGACCTGCCCTCCCCACTCAGGCTGCCAGCATCAACGGCGCGGATCTTCACATTATTAATCAGCGAGACCAATACAAAACTCAGTAGCATCAGCAGATACCATGAGCTGAGCTTTGCCAGCGAAACCATTTGCCACTCGTGGGACTGATTAGGGTAAATCCATATATTCGCAAAAGTAGCAATGTTTTCAGCAAACCAGATAAACAGCGCTACAAGCAGCCAGCCCAGGAGCAACGGCATATAACGGTGTTTCTCAACCACCTTGAAGTAAATATTGGTTCGATAAAACAGCAGAACCGTGCCCGCCAGTAACGCCCAGCGAAAATCCCAGATATAGTGATGTGTAAAGAAGTTGATATAGATAAGTACGACTAGAACAACTGTCAATGCTTTCGATGGGTAGTGAGAATATTCAAACTCAAAGATTCGCCAAACCCTGGCAATATAACTACCCACCGCGCTATACATAAACCCCGTAAACAGTGGCACATTACCAATCCCAAAGAAGTACTCTTCCGGGTAACTCCATGAGCCAATAGCATCAGACGTTTTAAATATCTCCATAACCGTGGCTACGATATGGAACACGACAATGACAATCGACTCCCTGAAAGTTTCCAGCTTGGTAGTCAATAGAAAGACCTGGAAGGCAATAGCAGCCAGGAAAATAAAGTCGTAGCGGTGAATCGACTCCAGCGGATACCAATAATTGGTCGCAATCATAATACCCAGCAGGAAACCGCCAAACATGCAGGCGTAAGCCTGCCTCAAGCCGAACAGCCAGAATTCACGTATATATCGTTTCAAATCTACACTTGATAACACTGCAAATAACACCTGTACGGTAGAAAGCCCTGATGCTCTGCAAGGCGGCTACGGAACGTCAATTCCATTTAAAAGTCTGGCGTACAGCCAGCGACTCCTATCAATATTTAGCAAATCCAACTATCTGATCACAATATTTTTGAAGCCAAACTCTTTACTCCCCGCTTTAAAACCGAGGTTCAAGACTTCCCCATATTGCTCGGGCACTTCAAAGAATACTATTTCCAGATCTGCCTCTGAACCTTGAGGAAGCTCCAGATACGCCACCCCTTTCACCTCCTGCCCACCTCCAAAGGCCTCACATTCCTTAAAGACAGCGCCATCTTTCATTATCAGGCGCCGGGAAGTCAGCCTCACCTTCTGGCCACTTCTCCGGTTAGTAACGGTCATACGGCATTGCCAGACAGAAGAATGATACAAACAAGATATCAGGTCCAACCCTCCCCGACTGTCTACATAGCAAAAGTAAAGCTTAAGAATTCACACCGAAGAATATAGGTAAGTTTGCTGAAAGTACGGGGATGAGATGTTGAGGAACTTACAAGATAAGGAAGTAGCAAGAAGCTACTTCCTTATCTTGCTCTTCATTTTATAACTAGAGGGTTTAGCCAACTATATTACACACCACCAACTGCATTCTTATATTCTACATATGCTGGTAATGCCACAGCAGCAACAATACCCACTATTGCAATGAGTAAGAAACAAACACCCCAGATGGACCATTTTCTCTGTACAGAGTTAAAGTGCTCAATACTTTCCCACTGCTTATTCTTCCAGGCGAGTTCCCGCCCCTTTATTCCCAAATAGATAGAAAAAATAAAACCAATATAAGGAACCAGAGCAAGCAAGCCTATATAGGTTTTGTTAAAGATGGCCCATATCCAGCTAAAAAAGAAGGCACCCCAACTCCAACCTTTAACTCCCTCTGGGACAATATCACTTTTCTGCCCAGAATTATTATCAGCATCAACATTCACATCCGAATTTGGCGCAACATACGGATTAGTCATAACTTCCCCAAATTTTTCATTTTATAAATAGAATAAGTGCAGCAGGAGAAAAACTATTCCAAAAAAAGAAGGAAAGCTGCCTATTATCATGTAAATGAAGGCTCCCCTGTACAGGAAATGAATTCTAATCGGCTAACATTGGCAGTGCAATAGAACATCCAGACAAACGCGAGTTACTGCTCAAACAATTGCTTAAGTCATTATCATACCTGTCACTATCCCTATTCTCGCCGTCATAACTAGACAATCGTGCCACTACCAACACACCAAGGAAAGCCAGCATTAATGTAAAGGAAATTATTCTTTATAAGTAGCTAGAAAAGTGCAATGAAATTCAGCTTTAAATAAAAAATCCATACTGGAAACAAAAAAACCTCTTACTCAAGCCATAGACTTAATGTAAGAGGTTTTTGATTAAGGGGTGCCTGATTAACGTGGACTAAAAATCAAGCAATTCGCCCGGCCCGCAACCACTCAGAAACACAAAAGGCCAATTCCAATACCTGGTCGGCATTCAACCGTGGATCACATTGAGTGCGGTAGCAACTGGCTAAATCTGCCTCAGAAATTTTCCAGGCTCCACCGGTGCACTCAGTGACATGCTGCCCGGTCATTTCCAGATGGATACCGCCGGGATGGCTTCCCTCGGCCCAGTGTACCGAGAAAAAGTCGCGAATTTCCCGCAGGATTTTTTCAAAATCGCGAGTTTTATAGCCGTTACCCGCTTTAACGGTATTGCCATGCATGGGATCAGTGCTCCATACCACCGAGCGCCCCTCCGCTTGAATGGCGCGCACCAATGCAGGCAATTTTTCTCCCAAAGTATCGGCGCCCATACGGGTAATCAGTGTAAGGCGACCTGCATCGTTCTCGGGGTTGAGCTTATCGATCAAACGCAGCAGCTCATCCGGTTGCATCTTTGGACCAACTTTCACCCCAATCGGGTTGCAAACACCGGAGAGAAACTCCACATGCGCTCCATCCAGCTGGCGGGTACGCTCGCCGATCCACAGCATATGTGCTGAGCAGTCATACCATTTGCCGGTGAGGCTATCGGTGCGTGTCAGAGCCTGCTCGTATTCAAGTAATAGCGCTTCATGAGAGGTATAGAGAGCCGTCTCACGAATTGCCGGGGAGTTCTCTGAGGTAACACCACATACCGCCATAAATTCTAAAGCTTCCTGAAGACGCTCCGCCAATTGGGCATATTTTTCCCGCTGCGGGTTATTTTTCAGAAAGCTTAGATTCCACTTGTGCACCTGATGAAGATCTGCCAAACCGCCCTGGGCAAAAGCACGCAACAGGTTCAGGGTTGCAGCGGATTGGTTATAGGCGGTTACCATCCGCTGAGGATCTGGTATACGTGCCTCAGCGGTAAAATCGATACCGTTAATGATATCGCCACGATAACTGGGCAACTCAACCCCGCCTACCGTCTCAGTATTCGCCGAACGAGGCTTGGCATACTGGCCCGCCATTCTCGCTACCTTTACCACCGGCAAGTTACCGGCGAAGGTGAGCACAACTGCCATTTGCAGCAGCACTTTGAAAGTATCGCGAATGCGGTTTGCATTAAAATCGGCAAAAGATTCAGCACAATCACCGCCTTGTAAAAGGAAGGCTTTTCCCTCGGCAACCTGGGCCAGTTGGCGGCGTAACTCGCGGGCCTCTGCAGCAAATACCAGCGGTGGATGGCCTGAGAGCTGTTTAGCTACCTGAGCCACTTCTTCGGCAGAGCTGTATTGGGGCTGCTGATGTGCGGTGAAGTTTCGCCAGCTCTGGGGGGTCCAAATTTGGGTGGGGGATTCGGGCACTGGGACTCCTAGCTCAACTTCCATCTTTCACTCTTACTTCTAAAGGGTAAATCTTAAGGGTGAGCACATCGCTCACCCCCAAATGTGCCGAATTTACAGCACGCTGGCAACAGCCTTACAAAAGTATTCCATATTACTGGAACTCAGGCCCGCAATACTGATGCGACTGGAGTCCACCATATAAATGGAATAGTCTTTTTGTAGCTGTTGAACCTGTTCGGGATTGATACCCAGGAATGAGAACATCCCTTTCTGTTGGCGGATAAAGCCAAACTCACCGGCAGCACCCGCTGCGACGAGTCCCTCTACCAGCCCGGCACGCAAACCATTGATACGCTCACGCATTTCAGTCAGCTCAGCTTCCCAGTTCGCTTTCAGTCCCGCATCAGTAAGAATAGATTCTACAATGGCTGCACCGTGGGAAGGTGGCATGGAATAGTTGCCACGAATGGCACTCAGCATCTGGCTCTGTCCCTTATCCGCGGCTTCGCCATTCGCATAAATCACCATTGCCAGGCCAACACGCTCGCGATAGAGACCGAAATTTTTGGAGCAGGAAGCAGCAACCAGCATTTCGGGCACTGATTCAGCCATCAGACGCAACCCATAGGCGTCATCTTCCAGGCTTTCTCCAAAGCCCTGGTAAGCCATATCAATAAACGGCGTAAAGCCCTGCTTCTGCGCCATTTCCGCTAACACTTTCCACTGCTCGCGGGAAAGGTCCGCGCCACAGGGGTTATGGCAACAGGCGTGGAACAGTACAACATCGCCCTCACCCACACCTTTCAGGGTCTCGACCATTTTGTCGAACTGCAAGCTACTGGTGGCTCGGTCGTAGTAGGGGTAGCTCTTGATCTCCAGGCCCGCATTCCCCAGAAGCGGAACGTGGTTGGCCCATGTAGGGTCACTCACCCATACGGTTGCTCCAGCTTTGGCGCGATTGATCAGCTCAGCCAAAACCCTCAATGCACCACACCCACCAGGGGTTTGAGCCGAACGCACGCGACCGCCCACCAACGCCGGGTGGCCTGTACCCAGTACCAGCTCCTGCATAGCGGTGTTGAAACCCGGAGTTCCGGCCGGGCCGATATAGGCCTTGGTTTCCTCACCCTGTAATAAGCGAGTTTCGGCTTCCTTAACGGCTTGCAAGACAGCGGTATGGCCGGCCTCATCTTTGTAGACGCCCACACCGAGATCAATTTTGCTGGGGTTTTCATCCGCGCGGTAGCTGGCCAAAAGGCCCAAAATCGGATCTGGCGGAAGGCTGTTTAAATGCTCAAACATCTGAAAACTCCTCTTAGTTATCTCATTTATTCATCAACGAGGCCGCGCTCAGACCATTCCTTTGCGCGCACCATTAACTTATCAATAATGCTATCCAGCTGTTCCCGCTCCTCAGTGGAGAGAGAGGCCATCAGGTCATTCTCGTACTGATGCGCCAGCGGTACTATGCGAGCGTATATATCGCGCCCCAGCTCCGACAGGTTCAGCACTTGCCGGCGCCGATCACCGGGATCTTCACTGCGTGTAATGTAGTCATTCTTTATCAGGGACGAGACGGCTCGACTGATGGCCACCTTATCCATGGCAGTCTGCTCAACCAGTTCAGCGGCGGATAAATCGGGAAAACGACCCAGAATCGCCATTACCCGCCAAGCGGGAATGGTGAGGTGGAAGCGCGCACCATAAGCTTGCGCAATAGCATTACTCACTCGGTTGGAAAGCACCGAGAGGCGGTAGGGTAAGAATTTTTCAAGGCGCAGCTCGTCGTTCTCAACAACGGCGGGTCGCGTGTTTTGGTCAATTGTCATAGCTGCCCTCAAACCTGCCTGCTCGGGAATCCCGGTTGTACCTGATGTTCAATTTAACTAACATTGGTTTCAAATGTAACCACTATCGGTATAAATACTTCCTGGAAAAGTTACCGGCCCCTACGAAAAAATGGCCGGACAGTATAGGTTTTTTTGCGCCATATTTGCGAGCTAAATGGGTCTTCGGCGCAAGAAATTTGCGCGGAAGCGGCCCTAAGCTGCTCAACTTTTCGCCACTCTCTTCAAACCAGCCGTACAGAAGCGAGGCCACGCCATGAAACAGTGGATCAGCTTTCCGCGAACAGAAGGAAATACAAGCCGCCAGGCCCATGCAGATTTCCCTCCCAACAGTTTTGAAAGGGAAATGGGCAAAGAGGGATTTTTTGGGCCCTGTACACACTTTTACCACCGCCACCCCCCCACCGGCTGGAGCCAGTTCGAGGGCCCGCTGCGCCCCCACGCTTTTGATAGCACGCAAATAAAACACAAGGGAACAAGCCCCTGGGACCAAAAACCTGTCCTGCGAAATCAGGATAGCCAAGTCGCCCTATGGACTTGCCGGGAGCCCATGGATCATCTGGTGCGCAACGCTGATGGAGACCAGCTACTGTTCGTGCACAACGGAAGTGGCGACTTATTTTGTGATTTTGGCCACCTCCCTGTTCGCGATGGCGACTATATCCTCCTACCCCGTGGCACCTTATGGCGCCTTGCACCCACCGAGGATGAGCCCCTGGAGCTTTTGATGGTAGAGGCAATAGGCAGCCATTTTCAGCTCCCCGAAAAAGGAATCCTTGGCCCCAATGCAATTTTTGACCAGGCGATGCTGGATGTGCCTCGTATAGATAAAGCCTTTCTCGATCAACAGGGTGATGATGAGTGGCGGGTTGTGGTCAAGGCTCGGCAACAACTGTCGACTATCACCTACCCCTTCAACCCACTGGACGTCTGTGGTTGGACTGGGGACAACCTGGCTGTTCGCATCAACTGGCGCGATATACGCCCGCTGATGAGCCACCGCTACCATCTCCCCCCTTCGGCTCACACCACCTTTGTCGCACAGGGTTTTGTAGTGGCTACTTTTGTGCCGCGCCCGATTGAGAGTGACCCGGGCGCACTCAAAGTTCCCTTCTTTCACAACAATGATGACTTTGATGAGCTCATCTTCTATCACCGTGGCGACTTCTTTAGCCGCGACAATATTCATCCGGGGATGCTTACCCTCCACCCTATGGGATTTACCCACGGCCCCCATCCCAAGGCATTTGCTACCGGAGCCCGGCATGCACGCAAGGAAACCGATGAAGTTGCTGTAATGATCGACAGCCGCACCCCCTGGGATATTCTCCCGGATGCCCATGCCGTGGAGCTAACAGATTATGTAAACTCCTGGAAGCCAAAGTGAATACAGCGCATCCAGACAACACCAAAAAGGCTGACAATCAAACAGCCAAACGCCAAAATAAAGAAAAGGAAAGAGAATGGACCTTTACGGATACTTCCGCTCATCCGCCAGCTACCGAGTGCGTATCGGGCTCAACTTGAAAGGCCTGGAATACGAGTATCACCCGGTAAACCTGCTCAAGGGAGACCAGCACGGAGACGACTACCGCGCGTTGAATCCACACGGGCTACTGCCAACCCTGAATGATGGCGAAACCAGTCTCACCCAATCCCTCGCCATTTTGGAATGGCTGGATGAAACCCATCCAGAACCAGCGCTACTTCCAAAAGCCCCTGAGGCCCGCGCACATATCCGCGCGCTCGCGCAAAGTATTGCCAGCGATATTCAACCTATACAGAACCTCAGGGTTCTGCAGTACCTTCAGGCTGAACTCAAAGTCAGTGATGAGCAAAAAATTCAATGGATTCAGCACTGGATACACCTGGGCTTCTCCGCGCTGGAGAAGCAATTAAGACCCTCGCCTTTCGCCGCTGGAGACAATCCAGGGTTGTTCGAGTGTTGCTTACTCCCGCAAGTATACAGTGCGGAACGCTTTGGCCTGGATATGACCCAGTACCCCAAAATCCAGAAAATCACAGACGCTTGCAATGAACTGCCGGCCTTTATTAAAGCCCACCCTTCAGAACAACCAGACTGTATTGTGTAGTACTCTTTTATGGATGCCTGGTCTCATCGGGCATCCTTCATACACTCGAAAATTTCACTACTTGCCACATGTCATTGGCTGTGGTTAATATCCCTGTCCAAACTTGAAAATAACTCGAATAATAATATTCCCCACTGCTGTAGCTAATCAGCCGAGGTCATCAATATGAACTCCCAAGATCAGATCTCCTCCAAAGAAAAAGAAGTCATTAAGCATGTCAAAAAGCTGAAAAGCTTTTACCAACACCTAATCACCTACTTATTAGTTATCTCGGGACTAGTAATTGCCAACTTAATACTCGCTCCCGGATACTTATGGTCACTTTGGGCGGCATTTGGCTGGGGTATAGGACTCGCCTCCCATGCAATTAGCACCTTCAATTTGTTTAATTTTTTTGGTGAAGATTGGGAGAGAAAGCAGATAGATAAGAGAATGGGGCGTAAATAGCAATAAATCGTGCTCGATAGAGCACACCAAATACAAGCATATGATTTAGATGTGAGAGTACTTGCCCCAAAGTACTCCTCTCCAAGCCCCTCGCTTTCAAAGCAAAAACTCCAAACACCTCCCTACTTACAAACACGAACAATTACCTGTAATCTAAATAAAAATCTACATACCCCAGGCCGTTTAACAAAAAACAGTTAATTAACAGGCTTAAATTATCGAGCTCTGGTAACAAAGTATTAACACACTTTTTATATAACAAATAATAAATATACTATTAAAATGATAACAGGAACCCCAATGTCCTTCCTCAAAGTCTCTACAGGCGCTCTATGTCTATCACTTTGGATATCTATACCCAGCATCAGTAAAGCTGACACTTTTCACTGGCCCGATTACCAAGCAGAAGCGGCCACCAGTGAGCATCGTATTGATGAGCTTTATTACTTACAGCCCCATAACAGCTATGAGCGGCTAGAAAACGGTGAAACACTGACTGACTGGCTCGACAAAGGCTTTCGATCACTGGAAATCGATGTCGTAGATCACGGTGCCTGGCAAGGTAGCAGCCATGGGCCCTATGTTGCTCATGGACAAAACGACATCGGTAATCACATGTGCAATAGCAACGGAGACGATGATCGTCTGGAACACTGTCTGGACGATATCAAATCCTGGCTCTCCGTTAACACTATTGAAGCGCCAATAATGCTGTATATCGATATGAAAACTAATTTAGATTGGTTTAACGCCTGGTATGCAGATGAAATTTATTTGCTTGACCAGTATATCCAACAAGAGCTGGGCGACCTCCAGTACAGCTACCAGGATATGCTTGCATATTTACAACAAATTTCTTCCTCAGAAAATTACCGTACCACGCTTAAAAGTACGGGATGGCCTAGCGTTGGCAACTTATTAAATAACGGCAAAAAAGTAATCGTTATTTTTACCGGAGGACAGTCAGGCAACGTCAATAATCGAATGGAATCCGCATTAGACTCCTACGAGATGAGCGCATTTTTATGTCCTGATATAGATACCGCAGATCCAGAAGAATTTACCGGCTCCATTGATTCAATAGACAGCAGTAGTTCGCAAAGAATATTTTGCGGCAATGTCCAGGCAGGGGATCACTACCAGGTAACAGCCAATGCCGCTGCAGAAACCAAACAGTTGATGCACCTATGGGATAACTCAGGCGACTTTAATAACACTGATTACGGCTACGCATTTATAGCAGTAGCTCATGGTGCCACAGCTATCGGCATGGATCCAAATACAGTAGCCACTACCCCTAGCTATGCCGGCGGTGCAATTCCTTTTGTGGGAGTCAGAAGAAGCCTGCCTGGATATCTACGACTGCGCTCTGGCTCAAACACCGATTTATGCATGACGGTATCCCAGGGCTACAGCAATGGTTCCAATTTAAACATGAGCAGTTGCGGCTCTAGTGATGAACAGCAGTTTGTCTACACTGCCGAAGGCCAGCTCCGTCCTAAGGGCAACAATAAGTACTGTGTTGACTACAATACCGGCTCCGCCGACAACGGAGATAAAATGCACTTGTGGGATTGTGACGGCGGCAATTCTGAGAAATGGCAAATTCAGGAAAGCGGGATCATACAGAATCGCGATGAAAACTGGACTTACTGTATAGATGCGCCAGGCAACTCAACAGAACAGGGTGAGCGTCTTCAGGTTTACAAATGTGATGAGAACGATAAGAGCCAGCAGTTTGTTTTAGAAACAGTCAATGATTGGGGGCAGAGTAGCTTTTAAGCTTTAATTTCAATAAAAAAGGGCGCCCTAGCAGGCGCCCTTTTTAGTAGAGGTCCCAGTGTTATAGAACCTTTGCAATCACATATATTATCGCAAAAATAAGCTCTGAAAGATTAATTCAACTCCCCTGCTTCACACTGCCTCCAGCCCTCGCTAAAGATACCATCATCGATGGCTACCCAGGTTTCGTAGGTGAAGGTCAACTCCGGGATTTCTTTAATATTAAATGAGAAATGGAAGCCTTCTATTTTTTCATCTGTGCGCATACAGGGGACAGAGGGTACCCATGTCTTGAAGTCCAGAGACTCTCCCTCGCTAATAATCTGTCCCTCTACAACACCCTCGAACCATGGTGTAAGGCTAGCCAAATCGCCATTGATATGCTTCACCTGTACATTCTCAATGGTGTAATCGGCATCAACTGCAGTCAGAGACCATTGTAGGTATTCATCTTCGGTAGGGGATGTATCCCACCGCAAATCTGACGGGGTACCGTAGCTTGGAATATTTTCGTACGGCATGGGCAGCCAAAGGCTCTCTTCCCAGGAGTTGATATTACGCAGACGCACACCCTTGGCTTCGCTCATGGGCTCAACTTCTACAACAAAATCGTATTCCGGCGCATCGTCAATCAAATCTGTGGCGTAGTAGCGGAATACGTAGGTGCCCGCTTTGGAAAATACGGTACCAGTTGTATTTTCACAATCTTCACTATCTGGATAGCTGGTAAATTCACCACCTTCCGGCGCGCTGATCAGCTCTTCATAAGTAAATACTTCATCACCGTCGGCATCTACCACCACAGGGCGATGCAGCAGGGACATACAGGGCAGGATTTGGTAATAATCTTCACCAGTGGATAAGCTACCCCAGTTGCGCGCCCAAACTACAGAGCGGATTTCTGGTGCAGTGTTGGAAACTTTGGCAAGACCATCGTCTTCAGAGTAGGTTTTGGCATATAGACCACGATCATCACTGACGATCAGGCGAGCAGTATAGGAACCCGGTACATCGGTAACTACCTGAGCACGGCGAAGCTCCCCACTCTCCGGTTCGGTAACCGGTTCAATCACTGCATCACTCCCATCGGGCCGGTCAACCAGCTCCCAGTGGAAGGTCATTTCATCATTATTAGGGTCGCTACTGGAGGCATCGAACACCAAAGCATCGCCAACGAGTACAGACTTGGACTGAGCTTCGACACTACGGGTAGAAGGATAACCATTTACCTTGCCAATCTTGGCTTCCATAGTGGCTTCTAGGTCTATCTGGTTGGTTCCGTCAGATACGGTCATGCTTACGCGATAGGTACCTACCACATCCAGCTCTTGGATTTTCTTACCCAGCGGTTTCCAAGAACCAATATCAACCAATTCGGCAACACTACCTTCAGGTTTTTCAATTAGCTCCGCTTCAATAATTTGCAGAGCATCACCCTCAGGGTCATAGCCAACAAAATTAAATTCAGCGCGAAGACCCAGCTCTTGCTCACCAATACTGTAGGATGGGTAGTAACCTGTAGCTTCTACCTCACCAATCGGAGCTTCATTGACTTCCGCTTCGGAATCGGCTTCAACTACGATAGTAACTTCACGCTCCTCACTCTTTCTTGCGCCATCAAAAACAAACAAAATTAAATTGTAAGTATCTGCCGCAATAGGAGTAAATTTAACGGTAGAGGTTGTCTCTCCCTCTAACTCGGGAACCGGAACACCATCAGTTTCCACTGGGCTATAAGCCCACTTCCAGCGGTATTGCAGAGAGTTACCTTCAGGGTCATAACTCTCGCTCGCATCCAGTACAACTTCTTCACCAAGAGTAATCGTCTGGTCTTCTGTTACGGCAACAGGTGGAGCATCACCGGCGGAAACTGTTACCAGAACTTCCGCAGGTTCACTGGCAACTCCATTATAAGTAACAACTAATTCAAGCTTGTAGTCACCTTCGATATCCAAGTGCAATGTAGCTTGGCTAGAGTCACTGTTAGTCAGGTACGCAGCACTGTCGAGAGGCTTTTCAACCAGGGTCCATAAATATTCCAGATCTCCAGTCTCACCCGTTGGCGGAGTACTCAAGCTGCCATCAAGGCCCAGGGTCTGAGTACCCAGGATAACACTGTGCACCGGCTCAGTAATTGCCACTGGATTCGGGCTGGTTGCAGTCAACGTTATACGGGATGCTTCACTGGTTTCAGTACCGTCATCCACGATCAGGCTCACAACATAGTCGCCAGGAAGGTCAGCGGTAAACTCTGTATAGGCATCCTCAGTGCTGGCCAACTCTGCCAGGCTAAGCTCAGGCCACTCAATCAGCTCCCAACGATAAGTCAGGCTTGCATCTCGCGAGCTGCTACTGTCAGTACCGCTCAATTGAACAGTGACATCACCATCAGCCAAGGAGAAAGTTGTGTCTACAGGGGACAACAAACTGATACTGGCGGTAGGTTTATTATTTGAGCCGTCGCTCGAACCACCGCCACCACAGGCGGCCAGCACGAGAGACAAACATAGCATGCCGATAAGGGCTGCTGCTCTTTTCATCTGTGGAACTCCAAATGTTTAATATTGATAAGTGAGACTGAGCCTTGCCGTACGTCCCGGAGAAGGCACCAAGCCTAGACTCAAGGCATCGACGTAATATTTATCGGTTACGTTGTCGACGGTGAAATCCACCGAAAAACTATCGTTAAATTGGTAGCTGGTATAAACATCCAACAGCTGGTAGCTGGGCCATTCCACCGGCACAGTAAATCCAGCGTCTACGCCGTATTGGGAAACAGCATTTCTCTCACCCACAAAAGTACCGCGCAGACCCAACTCCAATTTTTTCTGGAATAACCGCAAACCAAAATGGGCACTAGCATGCCAGTTTGGCGGGACCATATTATTGAAATAACTGTCTGGAACACCCCAATCCGCGCAGTAATAACGCACGCCGCTACCAATATTGCAGGCTTCAATGTGGCTGTATTTGGTCCCACTCAGCTCAACTAACCACCAGTGGGCATCGTACCCAAGATTCAACTCAACACCTTTAAGGTCAAGGCTCTCGATGTTACGCATACGGAATAAGTCGAAGATACCTCCACCCTGCTCGTCCTCCCATGAATTGCGCCTAGTGCGAGTTATATAGTTGTCAACTTGGTTTTCGAAATAGGCAAGTTTCGCTTGAATCTGATGATTAGCCTCAAATAGCTGGCCATTGAGATAATTAATTCCAACTTCATTATTTTTGGCATGTTCAGGCTTTAGGGAAATATCCAGTGCGGGACTCACTGAAAAACCGCTGGTACCTTCAAACAGACTCGGCATACGCAAGGCTTGTGCATGGCGAGCATAGAATTGCAAACCCTTGATCGGCTCCCAGGTCAAAACCACCATTGGTGCGGTACCAGAGTGGCTATTATTGTAATAGACATCCTCACAGCCCCCTTCACCATCGTCTATACAAGAATCAGAATCGATACTCAACGGAAGGGGATTATTGTCTTTCGAAGAGAAATGGGTATAACGAACCCCTGATTCTAGAGTCCACTCCGGCCACGGTTGCCACTCAATGCTGGTAAAAACGCTGTACTCATCACGACTACCGCTACGGGAACCGTCATAAAACCCTTCAGTAGTCAGGGTATCGCTATCCAAATCTTCCCACTGTGCAGAGACACCATAATCCCAGCGCAATTCACCCATGGGGTAGAAGCGCATACTATTGGTGATATCAAGACCAAAGCGCTGATAATCGTCGGTTCGCGCAGTATTGTCTTCCAGGTCGATAGAGTATATCGACGGCGTATTCAGGTCAGTGACCGCATCGGTATGCCAGAAATTAATGTGTAAATCGGCCCAGTCATATTCCACCGGCTGCCAACGGTAGCGTGCAGTGTAGGTTTGGTTGAGCACCTCACTGTCGAGCCATTGGCGCGCCTGGCCAAAAGTTGAAAGAACCTGAGAGGGCATCATCTCTCCATATGTGCTCTTATAGCGGATATAGCCCAGCTCAAAGCTTTGATCTTTCGGCAGGTAGAAGTTACTTTTTAACAACCAGGAATCGCTGGAAAAATTAGTGTTCGGAATTCGCTCTCCGGCGCGGTAAGGGATACCTTCATCCAGCTCACTCTCCAGCTCAACTGGGGTTTCGGTATACCAGGCCAGCTCCTGGGATTCTCCGATAACCACTTCCGGCGCGGGGCCATCGGTGCCCGCATAGTAATTTCCTTGCTCACGCTGAGCGTGAGCCACTACCAGATCACCCCACTCAAAACGCTGGGCGCCGGCGAAACTCGCCGCGTAACCCTCGAAGTCCAATAGGCTGGGACGGTCCATACCATAATCAGGTGCAAAGCTCTCCGGCATTGCATAGTCGTCTGTGCAATAGCTGGCAAAGCGACAATCAGAACGGTAGGCATTTCGCGGAAGGTAATAGCCTGCATAGGTACCAGGCTCTGGAGCCTCGCTATTATTTCCGATACCACTGACACGAACACGGAAACCCGACAATTCGCCGGGCTTTACGACATCTTCTGCTCGCAGGGTATTTACGCTGACAACGCCACCGGTAGCACCAGTGCCCTCAGCGCCCATTACCGGCCCTTTATCAATACGCAGAGACCCAATCAGATCTGGGTCAATATAACTGCGACTGGAAACCCCGGCATAACCGCGATAAATAGTTGTTTCCTGCCGACTACCATCAATTAATACTGGTACCCTGCCCTGCCCCTGCATGCCGCGAATATTTACATCCAGCCCACCGGAATTACGGTTTTCACTGATAAGTACGCCCGGGGTACCCTGGAAAATATCGCCAACACTGGTACCGCGAAAGCGCTCAATATTTTCCTGGGTGAGGATATTTACAGAGGCGGATTCGCGAAATGCCTGGTCTTTCTCACCACCATCTCGAGTCTCAACCTGAATGCTGTCCAGTACCATCAAATCCTGCTCTCCAGCAGACTGGATCAACCAGGCTCCGCTACCAACGGGAACCGCTTGCAGGTTGGTGCCCCGCAGCAAGCTCAACAGAGCTTCTTCTGCACGGTAGCTGCCAAACAGTGCCGGTACGGAAATAGTTTCCACCAGGTTCTCATCGAAAGAGAGAGTAACCCCGGCCTGGCGCGAGTAGAGATTGAGCACATCTCCCAGATTGCCCGCAGGCAAACTGAATTCGATCAATGCTGTATTGCCCTGCTGGGCTTGCGCAAAACTCGATACGGGAACTACGGCCAACAACAGTGCCAACAAAGTGGGCAAAATATGTTTTGGAGCGCGGGACTGCATTTAAGCGGCTTCCTATTCTCAGGTGTATAACTAGGAAGCCGAACGAAAATCAAAAACCCGTAATCTAAATGAGAATTATTTTGTTTTTTTGCTTCGGAGGAAAAATTATTAATCAAAAGCGTCATCAAAAATAAAAAATGACACCTCCAGACAACTTTTTTGTGGTCATCTGGTAAAGAGTAGAAATTAAAGGCTGCCCGCCCCCGAAAAAACCGTCGGCCCGGACGAACAGGGGAAGGCAGGGAGCGATGCGACTTACTATCAGCCCGGCAATTGAATCGTTGCCCACCAGCGCGTGGTATAGCTCAGTTCAGCTCCCGCCGAACGCGCCAATATTTTTAGGATGGTATCGATATCGTGAAGCTGGAAAACCCCGGAAACCTGGTGATCTCTTAATGCCGGATCACAGCGTAAAAAACCAACACGATAGCGAGATAACTCTTCAAGCAGCGCTCCTAATGGCATACTCCGAGCTGAAAGCACCCCGTCAATCCATCCGCTGTAATCAAACATCTTGCTGTCCAGAGCGAGCGAACCGGCTCCAGTAAGGCGATAAGCCTCACCCGCTTTAACTGCAAAGGGCTCTATATCCGCACTCGGCTGAACCTGCACCCCACCTTCCACAACCTGCAAAATCGTGTGGTCATCGCCATTGCGCACAAAAAAGCGCGAGTCACGGGAAATCAGCTGCCCCTGAGGCACCGATACCTGCATTGGCCTCGGGTCAGCGGCACTGGTCAAGTGCATTTCACCTTTAGTCAGCACAAGGGAACGGATTGCTGCGCCCGATTCCCATTCAATGGCACTACTGGTGTTTAACCAGACTTGGCTCTTGTCATCCAGATTATATTGGGCCGGCTTAGAACCAGAGGAATAGTCAGCAGACATATACTTCAGTAAACCGGTGTCATATCCCACCAGGCCAACGGCAAAAGCCCCAAGGACACCACCACCCATGGTTTTAAGAGCAGCCCTGCGATTTAAACGGCGAATTTCTGCATCGGTTTGATTTAGGGTGGAATGGGCCAAACGCGGCGCTCGGCGAGCCACCGTATCTAGAGGTGACTCCATCCGCTCAAAACGCTGCCACGCCAGTTCATGCAGGGGGTCCGCCGAACGCCATTGACTGCAAGCATCGCGCTCTGAGTCAAGCGCCTCGCCGGAACCCAGGCGAACGCGCCAGCTAACGGCTTGCAACAGCACCGCTTCAGGAATTTTTTCTCTGTTTTTTTCTGGGGCGTTTGACATCAGCGAGTAAGTTCCAAGTCCATAGAAAATTATTCGTTATCGTACACAGCGGCATAGCATTTGAGCATGGCTTTTGCGATGTATTTCTCTACTGAGGAAAGGCTCAACCCCTGCTGCTCGGCCACCTGGCGGTATGTCAAGCCGTCTAGTCTCGCCATTAGAAAGACCGTTTTCTCTATCGGGCGCAGACCACTGAGCAATTGATCGATTTGCTCCAAAAGTCCCAATAGCTCCCACTTATCTTCTGGGGAGGGACATTCCGGTTCCGGCAAATTTTCCAGCAGCGCTAAATAATTTTTCTCCAGCACTTGGCGACGGGCTTGGTCGATCAGCAGGTTCCCGGCCACTTTGGTTAACCAAGCCCTCGGGCTTCGAATTCCCGCAGGCAGGCTCGGCCTATCCAGCAGACGAATAAAAGTGTCCTGAGCTAAATCCTGAGCATTATCAACACCGGAAGTTCGGCGCGCTATCCAACGGACAAGCCACTCGTGGTGCTCTTGGTAAAGCTCATCAAATCCTGGGGTTGAAGGGGTTTCCGGGGCCAAAACTCAGACCTTACGCTGTAATCTTTTGAGGGCGGGGACTGTAAATGATATCTATTCTCATTTAAAGTGGCTGAGCTGAGAATGTTATATCAATTTGGAATAACCCGGTGAATTTTTCAAAAAATATTGATCAACGGGATGGGTTAATTTGAATTTGGTCCGTCACCCATTACAAAGCCACCGGAATAACCGGGCGGTTATTGTTTAATTTGTTTTGGAAAAATCCCGTGAGCAATCCAGCAGAATGCCAATCCGTTGAACCAACAGAGCCCACCTTTTCCGCTTGGCTGAAAGAAGGCACTAATACGACCCACGAGAGTCTTGATAAACGCATTATGTCCCTGTCACCATTTTCCAATCGCGAGCGGTATGCACTGTTTGTTCGCACGCAGTCACGATTGCATCAAGCAGTGTCTGATTGGTTTCAAAGTGACGAATTAAATAATTTTTTGCCCGGTCTGAAAGAGAGAGACCGCTCTGAAGCAGTCCTCCAGGACTGTGCTGATTTTGAAATGCCCGAGAGTGATTTGAAAGCTGATCAGCAAGCCGCAGCAGAAGTCACAATTAGTGATTTCCACTCTGCACTGGGCTGGCTCTACGTAGTTGAAGGCTCCAACTTAGGAGCGGCATTCCTTCTCAAGTACGCGCGCAAACATCTGGATTTATCAGAAGAGTTCGGCGCACGCCACTTGGCAGGACATGAAGACGGTCGCGGGTTACACTGGCGCCAATTCAAAACTGCGTTAGATGCTCTTGAACTCAACCAAGAGCAAAAAGAAGTAGCCCTCAATGGGGCCAAACAGGCCTTTGCTTTTGCACGACAAAATGTCGAACAATTATTAGCGCCCGCTACACCCTAATTTATTTTTCACCTGAAGCCAGGAGTCGGTAATGAAAATCTGGACTGTAATTTTATTGTGCCTGCTAGGCAGCACATTGGGCCCATTACCGGCTTTAGCGCAGGAAAATAATTCCAACTCAAGCGAGCCAAGTAATACAGAAATAGTTCTCGAAGGAGATCTGGAAGCCTCCCTGGGGTTGCAAGAAAATCAAGACAACTCTACCTCGACTGCAACCTCCAACATCGGAGATACCGCTTTCAGCGCACATGATTTATCTCCGATGGGAATGTATCACGCAGCGGATATCGTCGTTAAAAGCGTAATGATCGGCCTGCTGTTGGCCTCTGTTTTAACCTGGGCGATTTGGCTTTTTAAAACCGTGCAGCTAGTAATAACACGTCGCAAGGCCAAACAATTATTGGCAACCCTGATCCAAAGCAAGACGTTCGCCAGTGCCGAATCGAAGCTTTCAGGCCAAACCGGCGGTGCCCTGTTATTGGTAGAAGCGAGTCGCCACGAACTCGACTTATCTTCTGGTGGCCCAGTGTCAGATGACGGCTTAAAAGAACGTGTTCTGGCTCGCCTGGAAAGAGTCCAGGCTTCTCTCGCTACCGACATGAACCGTGGCACCGGAATTCTGGCAACCATCGGTTCCGTCGCCCCCTTTGTCGGTCTATTTGGAACTGTTTGGGGCATCATGAACAGTTTCATCGGTATCGCAAAAACCCAAACCACAAACCTGGCCGTTGTGGCTCCAGGTATTGCCGAAGCCCTGCTGGCAACTGCGATCGGCCTGGTTGCTGCAATTCCAGCGGTAGTAATTTACAACTACTTCTCCCGCGCTATCGGCAACTATCGTGCGGTATTGGCCGATAATGTCACCGCCTTAATGGTACTGATTAGTCGGGACCTGGATCGCCATCATCCAAATGCGCGCCCGCTCGCCGAACTGGTTAGCGCGAACAAAAAGCGCGCAGTACCGCAGGTTCAGGGCGTCAACTAATGGCATTCAATCTCAACAGCAGCAATAGCGAAGAACTACCAGAACAGCACGATATCAATGTCACACCTTTTATCGATGTGATGCTGGTATTGCTAATTATTTTTATGGTTGCGGCTCCGTTGGCCACTGTAAGCGTGCCGGTTAATCTACCCTCGGCGACAGCTCCACAACAGCCCCAGGCAGAAGATCCGAAATATCTCACCCTGCAAAAGGACCTCACCCTGACTCTCGGTGAGGACAAAGTTATTGTGCGGGAGAACTTAGCTGCTGAACTCCAGGCAAATGAAATTGGCACAGAACAGCAAATCCTGCTGCGTGCCGACAGCAAAGTAGAATATGGGGATTTGATGGACCTGATGAACCGCCTTGCCAGTGCCGGATACCAGAAAATCGCTCTGGTAGGTCTGGATAAACCGGCGACCGTAAACCAATGAGCCTCTTGGCCGGCCCGAAGGTAAAATCTGCGAAGCGTCCGCGATTTTTTCTATCGCTCTGCGCCTTTTGCTGCGCCCTAGCCCTTCACGGACTTATTGCCGTCTATTTTTTATGGCAGCCCAAATCCGAACTGGCGCTGCCACCTGCTGCAGCACCACAGGTATTTGAAGTCAGTATGGTAGCCGCTCCAGTGGCACCACCCACGTCGCTACCGGTAGGTCCTCAACAACAGGAATCCTCTCCCGCAAACCAGCAGAGCAACGAGCCACAAAAAACCTCTGCGCAGCCAGAGCCTGTTATTTTGCCAGAAGCCCCCTCGGAAATTGCCATTGAGAAGCCCGAAGAGGAGCCCCCCACGGAGGAAAAGGAAGAGACCCCTGAGCCAGTGGAAGAGAAGGAAATCGCACAGCAACAAGACTCCAGTGGAGAGGCTACTGGAGAAACTGTTGTTGAAGAAACATCTGCCCCTCTCGCGGCAGATGTAGCAGAAGCAGAGCAAGCTGCGGCACCGGAAGTGGGCGCCTTGAACCAGAGGGAATCACAAGCCAGATTAACCTGGCAGAATCAATTACAGGCTCACCTTGAGCGAAGAAAACGCTACCCCCGTAGCGCCCAAATACGGCGTCAGCAGGGTATTCCCTGGGTACAATTCACGATGGACAGAAAAGGCAAAGTACTAAAGGTTGAGCTGCACCGAGCCAGTGGCATATCGTCTCTCGACCGAGAAGTCGTGGCCTTGGTGCGCAGGGCAGAACCACTGCCTAGACCACCGGAAGAGGTACCCGGTGATCCTCTGACAATGGCCGTTCCGGTCGAATTTTTTATTCGTTAACCAAAATAAATTGCTTTCTCAGAACTGGGAGGCCTGGCTTTACATAAACCAGAAAGTCACCTCCCTGGACAGAGGAAATCATCCACATAATCCGTTACCCTGCACTAGCGACCTATCGGCCTGCTGACTCTATTTACTAGGTGCTGGGTAAACTGCTTATGAGCAAGCAGACCAAGCGGACAAATATTGTTACTTTTGATGCACGACTACTGCAATAAGCTAGAAGGTAGAGGTACCGAATGAAAGAATCCACTGAAGACAGCGTAATGTCCTACACCCCGCCGCTGGCAAAGGGCTGGATGCGCTGGCTGTGGGGCGCCGCTGCTTGCTTTTTTATCGCCCTTGGCATTATCGGAGCCATTCTTCCCGGACTGCCGTCGGCTGTATTTATTGTCCTCGGTGCCTGGGCCGCATCACGCAGCTCCCAGCGCCTGCACCAATGGATCGAAGAACACCATCTCTTTGGGCACCTATTGCGGACTTGGCGCAGTGGTTATGTAAGTCGCAGAACCAAGTTACTGGCCAGCCTGACAATGGCTATATCCCTGGCTTTTGCCATTCTTCATATCAGTAATATTTACCTTCTTTGCTTCACCATTGGCGGCATCAGTTGCGGCGCCTACTGGATTTGGTCCCGGCCGGAACCCAGGGAGTAGACAGCGCTACTTTCTACCCCTATTTGGCAGCAGACACCTGTAGATTTTAGCGCTATAGTCCCCCAACAAGGATTTGTCTGGGGGACAGGATGTACAACGTAGTACTTTTTTTTCACCTTCTAGGTGCAACAATTTGGACCGGCGGGCACCTGATACTTGCCTGCACAATACTACCCAAAGTTTTACGGGATAAGGATGTAGCCTTTCTTTCCCGATTTGAAAGCAGCTACGAAAAGATCGGCATCCCCGCCCTGGTCATCCAAATACTCTCCGGGCTATATCTCTCATATACCCTACTGCCTGACTTATCTCAGTGGTTCAACTTCACCAATCCAATTTCTCGCCTGGTATCCTTCAAGCTGATTCTTTTGGCATGCACTTTCTTACTGGCAATTGACGCAAGGCTGCGAATCATTCCAAATCTTTCTGAAAAAAATCTCACTGCACTGGCATACCATATTATCCCAGTTACAGTGCTGTCCGTTCTCTTTGCTTTTGTTGGAATTTCATTTCGAACGGGATGGTTGTTTTAGATTGCGCCCCAGCGCACATACTGCTGAATCAGAAGGAAAAGCCAAAAACGTCCCCACTGGCTTGCTTGATCGATATACTAAGCAAAAATGGGATATGACAGGAGTTCGGGGTTTGTCTATAGCTGAATACTATGAAGTGATTTTCGATACGTTGGAAAAAAACGAATCCATCCAAGACGGCCTTGAAAACCTTTCTTTTTGGGCTGATGGCCGAATCCCCAATTTGGCATGGCTAAAGCTGTCCACTATGCTAGGAACGGATGAACTTGACCTAGCCCAAACATGGTTCGATACAGAACTGGTAGCTGCTGGGGACTCGCTTCCTCCTTCAGTCCTATATTTCGAGCTGCGTGAATTCAGAGATAGTATCGGCCGGGAATTCCCAGATATCAGCTTAACTCTACTTCCTCAACTATTTAAAAGCAGACAGGATTGGATATATTCAAAATCTGATTTGGGCTCGAGATATTTGAGAAATATTGCAGCCTTGTGTAAAGGAGCTAACAAGCCGAAACACCTAAATAGAGACGGATACATTGGTTTCAGCTTATGCTATACATCCCTCTTAGCGCAAGAACTCTGCAAAAACGAACAACTTCTCCAATACAGTGAAGAAGCACCTATTAAGATTGTTGTTGGATTTTCTTCTGGAGACCTTCTTGAGATTATGCGCATATCCAACGGCTTGATTTATTACGAACGTCGCTTTGCGCAGCTAGAGAGCCTGTAAATAATTCACTATATCTCTGTGGACTTTGAAGGCCCGCCCCATGGAGCACTGATGGTATGAGCATCCTAGCCTCCCTTCGCCTTAGGAAATTGGTACCACAAAGCAATCTGGCATAAACACACCAACTATCACAATAACTTTATACTGACCGAAAGTAGCATCTATTACTCAAGGAAAAAACTAATGGAACTAGCAATTTATCAAGTAGATGCTTTTGCCTCCGAAGCATTTGAAGGTAATCCTGCTGCTGTATGCCCTCTTAATAACTGGCTTTCGGATGAGACGCTGCAAAAAATAGCTGAGGAAAACAACCTCTCTGAAACCGCATTCTTTGTTAAAAATGAAGATTCCTTTTCTCTGAGATGGTTTACTCCTGAGGCAGAAGTAGATTTATGTGGCCACGCCACACTCGCAGCTGCCCACGTTCTATTTACTCATTTAAGATACTCAGGCCAAACCATCCAGTTTGATACAAAAAGCGGCCCACTGTTAGCCCAGAGATCGGGAGCTGTCTATAGCATGGACTTTCCGGCTAGCATTCCGGTATCCACAGAAGCACCAGATGCTCTTATTGATGGCCTCGGCATCACTCCGCGAGAAGTTCTGTGTGCATATGATTATATAGCTGTGTTGGGTAGCGAAACCGATCTAAAATCTGTAAATCCAAATTTTATAAAACTTTCCCAGCTGGATAAACGAGGAGTTGTCATTACCGCTCCTGGGATGAGTAATGATATTGATTTCGTTAGCCGATGCTTCTATCCAAAATTAAGGGTAAACGAAGATCCTGTGACCGGGTCAGCGCACTGTCAACTGGCACCATATTGGAGCCAACAATTTAAAAAGGATGTACTTTTAGCTAAGCAACTCTCCAAGCGGACTGGACTAATTCACTGCGAACTGCATAGTAACAGAGTCTCTCTCAAGGGAGGCGCTGTAAATTATCTTCACGGCAGTATTAAGATTTAATGGCTTGGAGAGTTAAATTTATATAAGGAGCCTCTAAATAAATCCGTGATGCTTCTGGCTCACAGAGATATTACGGAATTGTTCAGAAGCTCCATAAGTCATCTTGCTACATGTTCTCATTGAAAGCTCTTCGGCTCTGCTTAGTGGTAACCTTCCCCCCCAAAAAAACAGAAGAGCCACTATCCGAACCTCCAGTTACAACCTGACTCAACTCTCTAGCCTTTTACTTATCTCAAAGTGAGAACTTAGAGCCTATAGATGTCTTCCCGATCCAGAAAGTGGATCCAGGGCAATAGTTAAAGATTGTGCGCCTCTTGTAGTACATCAGTGAACCACCTAACCTTCAAACACGCCCACCATTGACCGCAAGTTGCACAGATAGCCCATTATTTGGACAAAGTCATATAGCTGTCAGACAGGTGTCGCAAGAACATCGTAACCAATAAGGACTGCCCCCTGAAAATGGAGCTCAATTTTCAGAGGACAGAAGTATGGAAGTGAAAGTTAACTCAAAGAAAATTATTAAACTGAGAACAACTAGGGCTTGGAGTCAACAACAACTAGCCGATGTTGCATCATTAAGCCTTAGAACCATTCAACGGATAGAAAAAAGTGGAAATGCCTCTCAAGATTCAATAAAAGCAATATCTTCAGCATTTTCACTGAAGCCCATAGATATAATCCTTCAGGAAAACCCAAAAATATCGATGGCCAAGCAGGGCAGAAAATATCTCACCGCAATATTGGCCCTGAGTACGACTTTGCTCTTATATACTTTCTTATCGTCAGCTTCTCCAATAATGCTTAGGGTAGATGCCAGCACCAGAAACGAGAACCTAGCCTCCGTCCGCCTCCTCAATAACGAAGGAGATGAAAGCGAAATCCAAATCGAAAACACACTTAGGTTCGAGGTGTCTGCCGAACAAGTTTCTGAAAACCAAATTCGATTGCAGACAAAAATATATGAATTTGGGGCTTCTAGTGGTTACAAGCAGATAGCAAGTCCCATTCTGGTGACAGGATTCAACCAAGCTGCAGAGGTAGAGTTTAAAACTTCAAACGGAACTCCGTTTAAAATCCAAATTACCCCTGAAATTTAGCCAGCCCAGCAAGGCTGGCACCCCTGCCAACGCCACCAAAAATATCTCTTGGGCCTACCTTTTTGTGGGTGGGACTGAGAGGTATGCGGTGAGTGACATATATCCTAGCAAAAACTGCCTGCAGCTCCACCCTGTGAAAACAGCCTTCCTGAGGACACCCAATAGTCATTGCAAATAAGTGCACACTTACACTTAGGATAGAATTTTGAAAGCGCAAGAATGCAAGGCTCAGACATTAATCCAAATGCCAACATAAACAATTCTTTACATAGGAATACATCGCATATTGCAACAATATTTTAAGCCGTAAATCATTAGCGGATTAAAAAACAGGAAACGACGATCATCACGACCAAAAGGTGCTACAAGTCACACTTTTAGCATGCAATCCGTGCTAAATTCAGCGCATTCAAGTCGAGGTCAGCTTGATTGATTGCCAGACCGAAAACGCTGGTAAGCTCGCTGTAGGTAGTATTCCAATCATATATTGTTTTGTGCCAATAGGCTCGATACCCATCAGCAGACAATTAGAAAAGTATGCCCTCCACAAAAGGAAGTAAATATTTACTTACAGGTCGAGCCTGAAGTAAATAGCGAGAATATAGCGATATCAACAGCAATCGCAAAAATCGATCGTAGCTTAAGGCCAGAAGAGCCTCTTCTTCACCTTGATGCAAGCACGAGAAAACGGGCATTGCAACTCTACGAGAGAGACGAAAACTGTAAAAGGACAAAGGAAGTCGTTCTTAAGGTATGTGCACAATAGGGAAAAGGCAGAGACAGGGATATTTTAGGTGACCAAAAGCACGGATAGTCTAATTTTCTTTTTTAGTAAAACACTCACAGCAAAGAAAAAAATTTGACATAAATGTAGGGCCGTTTGTTTTGATAGGTTTTATTCAGTATCAAAATAATCCGTACCCGCCATTAAAAGTGCCTTATCACTTTTGAAAATTTTGATTTTCCGATTTAACAAAAACCCAACGTATCGACAACCTTGTAACCACGGTTATCGGTACAATCGACGCAACAGCTGACTTTTCTAAACAGAGAGACTTATTTCTATGAGCACTGACAAAAGCAATGACTCCACACCATTTTTAGCGGGCATGAGCGCTGTTGAGCAGCAATCATCTCTTTCGGGCTCAGGCTCCAAGTCAGTGCTGGGTGAAGGTATTAACTTTCGTGGCGAGCTGATCGGCACCGAAGATCTGCACGTGGAAGGTACTGTTGATGGTACCGTGATCATGGTTGGCCACAATCTTTCTGTTGGCACTGGCGGTGCAGTTACTGCCAATATCCACGCAAAAAATATTGTTGTAGAAGGCACCTTGGATGGCGATGCCCTTGCCGATGAGTTGATCGAAATCCGCAACACCGCACAAGTTAATGGCAACCTGATTGCACCAAGAATCAAGCTGGACGACGGCGGTAAATTCCGTGGCTCCATGGACATGGTTGATACTGATTCCGAAATGAAAGAGCGCCACAAGGAGTTCTCTGATCGTCTGGTACACCCAGACCTGCCTGCGGCAGAAGAGAAGCCCGCAGCCCGTACTCGCGGTAGCTCTACTTACTCCTCCAGCACCACGAGCACGAGTGATTCCTCTCGCCTGTCCGACACCAGCGACTACCTCTTCGGCTCTAAAGAGACTGAAGAAGAAGCCGAGGAAAGCTGAGAAAACACTCTCAGGTAGTCCTCGATATGGGCCCCGGCTAATGCCGGGGCTTTAGTTTTGGTGTGGAAAATATGTTGCAGCATCACTCGTTTGGTATTGCCGCTTTGGTGGATGAGGTCATTCAGCCAGGTAGTAAAGTTTTGGATTTGGGGTGCCTCTCATTTGGCACCACACAACCTTTATTGGAGCGCTCCTGCCAGACATTTATCGAAGATTTACGCAGCCTGCTTTTGGATACTGCTAACCTTGACAAGGAAAACAGGGCAGTCCAGCTTTCTGAATACCTCACCAAAAAGCCACAGCGAATCAAGCTTGATGTTGTACTCTGCTGGGATTTGTTCAACTTTATGGAGCCCGAGCTTATTACTAAGCTCATTGAGGAAATCCGACCCCACTTAAAGCCGCGGACCATTTTCCATACAATGCTGTACACCGGCACTATGCCCAAGGGACCTGCTGACTTTAAGCGCCTTTCCGGCTTCACGTTCAATACAGAGCCACTCGGCCAGGAAGAACCGCTGCCCACCTATAGATACTCATCTTTGAACTTGATGAAAACCATGGGCAACTTCTCCCTGCGCTCATCCCTCCTGCAGAGAGAGGGTATGCGAAAAGACCTTATCGAATTAATGTTCGAGTATGGCAATGTAAAATCGCCAACGTCAGTGATGGCCAGTGGCTCTTCGGCAGCGGTATCTGCCTTCCAGAAAAACCGCTTAACTGATATCCCGTTAACAGCTCTCAATACTGCCCTGACCCACGTGAAGCGCTCGCCTGTCAGTAAAGCCCTCGATATTGGACAGAAAGCGGGACGAAATATGGAGCATCTCCAGCGAGAGGTGGGCGAGCTGTTTATTTCTGATTTTTACTCATCGCTCGCTTGGCAAGCCAGCCGCAAGGTGCCCTTCGAAGAGGCAGTTCAAGCTGCATTGAGACAGGCAACCCTGCCAAAGGACCTCGATTGTATTCTACTGTGGGATCTGCTCAATTTTTTTTCTATCGAACAGATACAATCTATCACTATGGCTTTGTACCAATACCTCAGCGACGGTAGCGTGATGCACTTTTTGCTGTTTAAGCAAAATAAGCTTCCTGTTAAATGCGGTGTATTTGAAATTCAGAAGTCAGGTCAGGTAGGAACCTATATCCATCCTTCCGGTAGCAAACAAATTCAGCTCCGCACCATCACCGATGTTGTGAAATCTCTACCGGAAATGAAAGTACTCAGCCAGGGAACCGGGCGGATACCCAACGGACCTTTTTATCACGAAATAACAATGCAAAAAGTTGTAAAGGATAAATAATGACCCAGTTTTTCTATCACTGGTTAACCAAGTTGTCTGCGGAACAGGTTACCGACACCTTTCTTATGGTCATGCTTGCCATTGGTGCTATAGCCATAATCCTCTACCCTTTAGGCAAGTTTCCCCGCTTTGTAAAAGAAACACCTTCACTACTAACCGCTCTCGGTATTTTAGGTACCTTTATCGGTATCATTATCGGCATCTATGGTTTTGACCTCAACGATATTGACACCTCAATTTCAGAGTTGATGCAGGGCCTGGAAACGGCCTTTATGACCAGTATCCTGGGGCTTTTCCTATCCTTGATATTGCGAACTATTTTTCAAATATTCACCAAAGAGCAACCCCCGAAGGCGACGGCAGATGATATTCTGCAGGCCATCAATGGTCAGCGCGAAGACCTGACAAAATTCCAGCAGCAAATCAGTGAAGAAGTTTTACAATCACTCACCGCTGTTGTAGAGAAATTTAACAGCGGCCTGAACGCCCAAATGGGCGAGAATCTGCAGCAATTTACCCAACAGCTGGAAGCCGTATCCCCTGCCCTGCAAGCCTTAATAGATCAGCACCAACAGCACGCAGAACTCGCAACCGTTTATCGTGACCAGACCGCAACCCTGCTCAATGAAATTAATGGCGCCCAGGAAAATCTTCTGCTGCTGCACCAGCGTATTACCGAGCTACCGGAAATCTTCAATGTGATTCCCGCACTGGTAGAGCAACAGCGCAATCATGCAGAACAGATATCGATTATGCTGAATGAACAGCAGGCTTCTATTGAAGTACTACAGCAATCGATCCCCGATATTGCTCCCAAGTTTGAAGCCCTCACTCGCGGAATTGATCAAGCGCACCAACAGCTGGGCGCCCAGGTTTCCAACCTGATCTCCCTTAGCAAGACCCAGGCGGAAGTCTTCAACCAAAGGACCAGCAAGGTCGTGGCACTGGCCGATGTGGTCACCAGCATGGACCCCAACCACTTTTCCAAAGCGATCCACGAACAGGCTATCAGTCATCGCGAATCTATGGCCGAACTTGCCCAGTTAATCGCCAAGACTCACAACCAGATGATCTCCGAACTATCACAGGTTATAAGCCGCGACCTGAGTAACGCCGATGTCAGCATCAAGCGCCAATACGAGCTGCTGGATGAACGTCTGCGCGATGAAGTTGAGAGTGTTATGGCCGCGATGGGCGACGCCCTGGGTACTTTAAGCGGTGAATTCTCCCGAGACTTCCGCCAGCTCATTCAGCAAATGAAGCGGATAGATGCCCAGGCTCAGAAAGTCACTGGAGAGGCGCATGTTTGACAACACGCAAGCCAGTAGTGAATCCAGCGATAGCCAATGGATAAGCTTATCGGACATGATGGCTGGTCTAATGATGGTATTTCTCTGTATTGCTGTCTTCGTGATGCGCTCCCTTATCGACGAGCGCGCAAAAATTCGTGAGCTTGCCGAGTCTTATCGGGACACACAGCTGGCTATCTACCAAACCCTGCAGCAGGAATTCGCCCATGACTTAAACCGCTGGGGCGCCACCCTGGATAAGAAAACCCTGGCCATTTCATTTAACAACAGTGATGCGCTATTTAAGACCGGGGACTTCACTCTGAGCGACAATGCCCGTGAGATTATGTCCTCCTTTGTGCCCCGCTACATCTCAGCGCTTACGCCGTATATGGATTCCATCGCTGCAATCCAGATTGAAGGACACACGAGTTCTGAATGGGGAGATCAATCTGCACCAGAAGTGGGTTATTTCCACAACCTGCGACTTTCGCAGCAGCGATCCCGAGCCGTAATGCAATATGCCCATTCATTACTGCCTTCACAGCAAGCCGTCCTGGTGCGAGCCAAAGTGGCAGCTGTCGGTTATTCCTCGGCCCGTCCAGTATTGGATAAGAATGGCATGGAAGATCTGGATCGCTCCCGCAGGGTAGCTTTCAGGGTAGTCAGGGACTCTGAAAGTCATATCCTGCAAATCCTTGAGGAAGCTCTGTGAACTTCAAAAACTTCCAGCCTATTCAAAACCGGCAGGCTCTTATAGGGGCACCAACTGCCTCGTGGGTACCCTCAGTCCTCTCCGCCACTAACGACAGAGATTCGCTCCCCACTGGTATACGCCCACAAGCACAACGCCTGGCTGAAATGCCGGATCGGAATAGCCTGGCCACTGCAATCCGCTCTGGAATACAGCTCGATTCCAGGGACCTGGAATGCGTTCCTGTAGCTTATCGCTATCGTGGTATTCCGGTTTTTCTGTTTGGCCTGGAGCAGATTTCAAACTCCTTTGGCCAAGTCCATATTTATCCCAAATGTTCAGTAGTGAATAACTACCAGGGTCCCGTTTGGATCAGCAGTGACTACAAAGCAGCACGTAAGGCATTCCCCCAGGATCAGCTAAAGCCTTGCCCCCACTGTCTGCGCCACCTCTACAGCCATAATATTCCCGATGTAGTACACAAAGACCGCTTCGGTAATGTAACCGATATCGACTGGATAACTTACACCCGATACTTTGCCAGTAATATTTTTAAGAGACATTCCCTAGTCTGGAAAAATGGCGAACGTCCCCAAAAAGTTAGCTCTGTTTTCACACCTGAAAATCCGAAATACAACTGCTCTATTTGCCAGTGCGATATCAAAACCAGCGGATGGGCACTAAACCAAGAACTTGCCGAACGCAGCGGCCTCCCCAAAGAGATCTGCCTGCTCTGCGCAGAAAGACGGGCCCGCGCCATTATACTCGCACCACCCCAAGCCTCACTAAGGGCAGCCACACTGCGCTATGAATCCCTGGCAAAGCAACTGGGCAGCGAACCCCAAGCCTCCTGGATAATTGCAGAACAGGTAGTGCCCGCATCCTGGCTGCCATTAATACAAAAGCTCAAATCCCTAATGGGCCCACCCAAAGTCTTCCAGGTAATCGCCCCCAGAGTACTCGCCGTCCTATGCTGGCCCAATTTAGGCCGAGCCATTATTGCTGACGGAACCAAAGAGGCGAGGATACCGGCGAGTTACTCAGTTTGGCGGAAGGCTCAGATTGAGCGGGAATTGGGACTGAGTAACTAGATATTTTAAAGGCTGCCCTCGGGCAGCCTGTACCCATCTTCAGATATTGAGCGAGCGCAATCTAGAAACCTGTGTGCCGAGCTCCATTCTGGCTTCATGGTTTTAAGAAGCAACTATCCATTCACACTTAATAAAAGTAACTCCCCTCCGAATAAAAGCTCTGAGATTCAAGCTGAGTTAAAAAGTATTGAAGCAATTTTCTCAAAGGAAAATCACCTTTATGTTCGATTCCGCCAGGGCTGAGGATGCCTTTTACGCAATACTTGCTTATAGGCTATATACCTATGGCATTTCATTAAGTGGGCAAGCTGCTAAATACCAGCAAAGTCCCATAGGCTGGCCAGTTTTACAGTAGACATTTGGCCTTACTGCAAAGTAGGAAGGCTCATAAAATATGATTGTCGCCAAAAGTCCTTTTGAGTTCTGTATAAATCTATACGATTACAGGGCTGGCTATGGCTTTTAGTCTACGTCATTATTAACAGTGCGGGAAATAGTAAGTTGTAATTTCAAGTTGCCTGTCTATTTTGCCATAATCAGTAACAAGGCAGTTAATCTTAAAAGGGCCTGAGATCACATGCATGCGTATATCCAGCCTACTTTTGAGTACTGAACAAGCAGAAAATGCTATATCCCAAACTACTTGGCTAGCTGTAATCAGCCTGTTTCTAGGCGCGGCCTGTATCCAGCTGGTTATCATGCGCTATTTCAATGGACAAATGGCACCGGAAGTCTTCGCGGGCTCATTACGACAGCTCGTACAGATTGGAGATACACCTCCTCTTATCAAATCATTTGCTAGCTACCTTAGCTCTCACGTAACTGTCGCAACCTATACACTCCACCTGGCATTATTTTTTGCCGGAGCCCTATTAATATTACGTATTTTTATTGTTCTGGGCGCAATACTTATGTTTTTTGGGTTTATCCTGCTTTGGGGGCTAACCTACACGGCAGAAAATAGCTGGTACTTCGAATTTTTGTCACCCGCGTTATTTGCATTAATCTTAGCGATTAGCGTTTATACACTCCATAGAAATCCTCTACACGATTTACGCTCTCAGATTTTAGGGACAGTGCTAGCTCCAAAAATAAGCCTGCTCACTTGGAGTTATTGGGTTTTTATAGCATCTGCTCTTTTGTTTGGGATCTTTGTGATGTCACGTAATGGTGGCGATTACGTATTCACCGTAAGCTTCCTATCCAGCATCCTCATTGCCGCTTTATCAATAATCTCAAAGTTCCTAGACAGGTATCGCATTGTTCCACCGCGACAAAATTCAACCCTGCTGTTAGGACGCTGGATTGATCTTTTTACCATCACGATTGGAGTAATGTTAATTTTTCAAGTTTTTGAGGATGCGCTGTTAAATTGGTTTACTGTGGAGGGGTATCGAGGACTGGTTAACTCCTATGCCGAATACGGCAATACACCTACTTGGTATCGAAGCATGTTAACCTGGGTGGCGAATCACGCCGAAATTTTTATGCCAATCCAGCGGGTATTTGAAATTTTTGCCGCCATCTGCATGGTGATTTTAATATTTCGTTTCCCAATTGTACTGATGACAACCGGACTATTTGCAATTCTTTCTTTTACAGAGTTTGGGATAACCAATGTTTGGCCCCCTGCCCCCGGAAAGCCCCCTGCCTGGGTATTCGAGCTACTACTTACAACATTGGTGAGCTTCACCTGCGGCCTCTATTATTTACTTGAGGCTATGGCGCGCAAATCGTGGAAATACTGGGTGATGGGTCCTAAAGTATTTGATTCAATATCTGCGCTCGACAAGTATTTTTTACTTGTTTTCTTATTTATCATAGAAATAATTGTATTCTCCGTCACCCCCACAACGAGAGAAAATAAATTTATTGCATTACACTTTACTGCGCTATCAACTGTTCCTTTGCTTTACATTATTATCGTTCTGGATAAATACAGGGTGTTCAATAGCAGCTTCCCTGAAGAACCTCATCGCAACCAGCCACATTAATCTTGCACCTACTTCGGCTGTGAAAAACAGATCTGCACTACATAGGCAAATACTCAATCCAACAGACATTTGAATCAAAAACGAGCTTCGCAAGAAAGAATAGCGATTTCGCAATGATTCCACTATACAATGAATATGTTATCCAACAACCAATAATGGATTCTATAAACTCGAACCCCTTATTAAATTTATAGATATTTTACTGGGTCAAGAAGCGCTATGAAGGTTCTGAATTTAGTATTTTTATTAGGCAGCCTGTCTTTTTTTACTGGTTATACGGCAGCAAAGGAAGTCAGGATTGACGACTCCCTTACCATTCACTACGAGCAGGCCGGAAGGGGGGATACTACGATTATCTTTATTCCCGGCTGGATGATGTCCACAAAAGTTTTTGAACATCAACTTACCTATTTCGAAGACTCTACCAAGTATCGCGCACTTACTTATGACCCTCGAGGCCAGGGCAAGTCATCCAAGCCTGTTGAAGGTCACACCTATCAGCAACACGCACGGGACCTGGCTCTACTGATTGAAAAACTGGAGCTTGATAGCGTGATTCTCGCGGGCTGGTCCTATGGCGTGACCGAGCAACTGGCTTACCTGAACCAGTTCGGCACTGACAAGATAAAAGCCATGATTATGATCGACACCGGCCCGGATATTTCTGGAGCCAGCCGGGACGAGTGGGTCTGGTATCTGAATGATGATTCAGACGGATACTCGCGCTCATTCACTGAGGGCATTATTGAGGACCGCGATGCTGTAATTTCAGAGTTCGTTAAATGGATGCTTGAGAATCCAACACCTGAAAATGTTGCCTGGGTATCCGATATCGCTAATCAAACCTCTAGCAGCGTTGCTGCAATTACCAATGCTACCGGTTTTTACCTCGACTACAGCGACGATCTTAAGGCCCTTGAAGGAAAAATACCCCTTTTATACGTGGTGAGAAATGAAGCAAAAGAAGTGGCTGACAAATGGATCAAAGCCAACACCCCCTCTGCCACTACCGCTTACATGGGAAGGCATATGATGTTTTGGGAAAGACCCGACGAGTTCAATGCGGTGATTGATCAATTCCTGGAAAATATGGAAACCAAGTAGTATTTATTATTTGTTTTGTTATTGCATTAGGGGCTGACAAGGTTAATCCTGTCAGCCCTGAATTATTCATTTAAGAATTCGCAATTCTTCTGCAAATTCTAATCAGGCCCAAGCCCCCTTAGAAAGTCCAAATTTCAGATCTGCCTTGCCTGCTCAAAATATTTCTAAATTTGAGAAATGAGAAAGTTTCTTTAGGAACTTCCCGTACTGCGCCCGAACAAAAGTTTGCCCTAACAATCGGTACTTGACATACCGAGAAGTAATAAAATAAATTAGAGTCATATAACAACAAATTGACAGCTTCACCTGGTACGGATGCCTGTATACGCCGGTAGAAGTATCTCTCTATCAAGAATATCTAATAAATAATCAAAAATGGTGTTTTAAAACCGTTCTTAGCTCTTCGTTTGAACGCTTACATCCAGCTTTACCCCCCCAATAACACCGACATGGAGTGTGGGAAATGAAAGTTTTATTCTTGGTTCTTGTAAGTACTTTTTCGATTGCAGTGAATGCTTCAGAGCTTGTTCTTGCACAAAAATTGAAATTTGAATCGGATTTTCTTGGTGAGAAAAGAACTATTCTGGTGAAACTGCCTGAGCAATATGATGTTAGCGACAAAAAATACCCTGTACTCTACGTATTACACGCACAGTGGGACATGCTTTCTACCCTATCTACGGTCGATTTGCTTGAGGGGCAGGTGCCCAACTTTATTGTAATTGGTGTGGAAGGTATGGGAATGGAACTGCGTCCAGACCAGGGGAAACCAACGGCCTTCTCACAATTCTTAAGCAGGGAGGTTGTGCCCTATGTTAACAATAACTATAGAACCGCAGATTTCAGTATCTTATCCGGGCACTCCAACGCTGGCCGCTTTGTGTTGGACTACTGGTTAAATAACAAAGCTCCATTCTCACAGTACTATGCCTTCAGCCCATCTCTAGAGGATAGCTATATTAATGGACGCGTTTCCAATTTAGCGGCAAAAAAACTCAAAGTAATGCCCCCATTGACGGTTACTATCGCTAACGAGGGGGAGCATATGCAAACCCCGTTTGACAACTTGAGCCAGGCCCTCACGGGTCTCTCTGATACGAGCTTTACTTTCCAGAAATTCCCGGAGCAATCCCACAGAACGACTAAGCATCACTCCATGCAATTCGCCCTGCAACATACCTTTGATGGCTGGGAGCCAGCTTACGAGTTAAAAGTCAGCGGGTTTAACGAGCTGACAAATCACTATCGTAACTTATCCGAAAAATTTGGTTTCAAAGTACTGATCCCCACTAATACCTTGCAGCGCTTAATGGCCCACTATGCTATTTCCAAGTCTGAAAACGCAGCTAATGAACTGAAAATGCATATCGCATATACCCTCGAAGAAATCTCAACAGGGATCGATGCCACCATCGAGACCGCAGACTATTTGCTGAACAATGGCTATGCAGAGGCAGGGGAAATCATACTAAAAGAAATGTGCAACCAGGCTAAAGATCATACCCGTTGCAAAGGCTGAAAAATTACATCAAGGATATTGCTTTAAGTTTAGTGATTTACCCGATGAAGAGAGCTCCCCTTAGAAAACGAGACAAAGGATACAAGTAAGACAAGGTAGATGCCCACTCCAATATACTTTAGGAGTGGGTTCCTATGAGAGCAGGCTACCATTAGCGACGTGCGGCGAAAATGCCCCCGGTCATAACAGCCAGTGAAGAGAGTAATCCAACACCCACCAAGTTATATAGGCTAATGGATTGACTGGCCACCTCTGCAACCACCTCACTAAACGGGAATTGCCAGGCAATGATACCCAAAGCAGCTGCCACCGCGATGCACTGAGAGTAACTGGAACGACGCTTCGAGCGCTTAGACTGCGCAGGGAGCGAGGCCATTACACGATCACAGAATCCATCGTTATCCAAATGGGGCTCATTGAACTGGAGCTGTTCACTCAGCCAGGCGTCAAACTCCTGGTCATTGCCCTCTAATGCCATTTCACTCAAGGCGTTACCTTTCGTGTTTTGCTGTTCAAAGTTAACCATTTACCACCTCCTCACGCCAGGGTTGCAGCAAGCTACGCAGCTTGGCCCGAGCACGATTGACATGGGATTTTACCGTACCAAGCGGCAATTTCATAATACTTGCCGCCTCCTCATGGGAAAAGCCTCTGTGCATACACAGGTGGATTGCCTGGCGCTGAGGGCCACTCAGGGTATCCATCGCGGCAGTAAGGTCCCGGGCCATTCCCAGCTGTCGGGATTCCTCTATAGTTTCATCGGCTTGGGCCCTATCCACCGCATCCTGGTCCACATCGGGCATATTCTTACGCTTGTGGCTCATGACGAGATTATAGGCGATACGGTACAGCCAGGTGCTGAAGCGGGCATCCCCCCTGAACGCCGGCAACGCCTTATAGGCCTTAATAAAGGCCTCCTGCGCCATATCGTCTGCCAGACCCTGGTCGCCATCACACAGCTGACGGAGCGAGTATCGCAGCTGAGATTGATAGCGACGAACCAGCTGGGCGTATGCCCGCTGGTCCCCGTCTTTGACGGCCCGCCTGATTAATTCCTCGTCATTGAGGTCCATACTCGCCTTTCCTACACCTGCTTATTATCGAGCTTCCAGTTCACATAGCGAGCCACACCGATAAACAGAGGGATCAAGCCGAGACTGCCTACTCCAATACCCGCAAGAGCCGAGAGGGAGAGGAATACCGCAGCGCCTATTGCAATCAGGTTGATACCGCGATCATTGGAGCTATTTGGCTCTCTCTCATCCAAAAGATCTATTAGCTCCGGGGGCACATCCCGACCATCAGCAACCATCTGGTTGATATTGCTCATTACCAGTTGTTTCTTGCGATAGCTGCTGCGTGTCACTAGCCACACAATAAATACCGGCATTCCAAATACACAGAGGAGCGCTACTACTGGTACAACTGTGGTGACTCCCGATACGAGATCTTCGTTATCGTGATCGTGGTGTGAGTAGTTGTGATCCCAGTGCCTGTCCCTGCCCCGATAGTTACGGTCACCAGAAAGACTTATCCTGACATTGTCCGGTACGCTATTCAGGGTATCTTCGGTAACCTTTCCGTCTACATCCAGAATGCCCTTGCTTTTCAGCCGTTCAATAATTTCCTGGCTTAGGGGGCCGCCAAAGTCCTGCCCCAAGTCAACCCGCACTTCACTTTTCTCACCATTCTCGCCTTCGGATTTGATCGTGAGAACACCATTTTCCCGCAATATGCGCACACGGGTTTCAGACTCGGAGGATTCCACTCCTGGTGGTGCAGGCGGATCGGGAATCAACGAATCCTCCTCCTGGGCCCAGCTGCCCGCACTTATACTGGATACCACAATGGCAACCCAGCAGCAGATGGCTGCCTGGAATGAATATTTGTTTCTCGCTCTCATTACATACTCTCTAATCTTTTCGTTATCAGTGTTGTGAACCGTCGTTGGGGGGATAGCGATCTACATCACCATCATTCGAGCCTTGGAGTAGGGGTAAGCCATTCCTCCTCGCGGCGCCTTTTCCTCAGCGATACGCACTGGAGGTAGTCGGTTAACCTTCATGCTCTTGCCGGTACACTCACTTAGCTTTTTAAGCATCTGCTGGTCAATTTTTTGGGTGAGCTCCCGGTGAATCCCATCCTGGGAGACCGTTAGCTCGGAGGCTTTAACCTGGCCCACTTGCAGAGCCGCAACTATCAGTGATAAAGCGACGCAAAATTGTACCTTCTTAGTTGATCTCGCAGTAAACATTGTGATCTCCCGTTTTTCCCTTGTACGCCACTATGACGACGCGGGGAGCCCACTTGGATGCAGTTGGATAATTTTTTTTACGCCAACACCTGGAATCCTCTTCTACAGGCAACCACAGAGTTGGAACGATCGGATAAACTCGCAGCACAACGAAGAATGAGTACTTCAATATGACAACCCCCGATGATGTCCTGTTTTTTTGGTTTGGTACTACCGATATCCGTAGCAGCACGGCTGCACCGGGGAAACAAGACCTGTGGTTTGCCGCCTCTTCTGAAGTAGATGCCGATATCAAAGCGAGATTTGGAGCGATTACCGCATCGGCTCAGCAGGGAGAATTGAACCATTGGCTGAAGACATTGGAAGGCGAGCTCGCCCTGCTACTGATTTGCGACCAATTATCCAGGAATATTTATCGGGGCACCCAACTGGCATTTGCTGGGGACCCCCAGGCTTTATCAATTTCCGAAAAGCTGATTCAGCGCGGAGTAGGCTCCAGCCTTGGGGTCTACCAACAGGTATTCGTTGGCATGCCATTGGAGCACAGCGAAGACCTTGTGACCCAGCAACGCTCAGTAGACTACTTCCGACAGTTGCAGCAAACCTTCGCAGAAGACAAAATTGCCGCACCCTATCTCGACACTCACTTTCGATACGCTCTTGCCCATCAAGAGGTCATCGAACGATTTGGGCGCTTCCCTCACCGCAACGCGGCATTGGGTCGTATTTCCACTCAAGCAGAAACAGAATGGCTGGCTCAAGGGGGCGGCTTTAAATAATGGATTTACTTAGTTGGTTATCTCTCGCTGGGATCTGTGCCCTCGGTGCAATGTCACCAGGACCGAGTCTTCTTATTGTATTGCGCAGCGCCTCCTCCGGCCTGCAGCAAGGGCTGGCCAGCGCCATTGCCCACGGAGCCGGGGTCGCGATTTACGCAATCCTCACCGCATTTGGCTTAGCGGTACTGATTACCAGCTCGCCTCTTCTGTTCAATATCCTTCAGTGGGCAGGTGCAGCAATGCTGGTCTATCTGGGCTGGAAAGCCCTAAGTGCATCGTCGCCAGGTGCCAGTGCCGCAGCGGTAGAGCCCCCTCACCAGAGTCTGAAGCGCTCTATCGCTCAGGGTTTTGGTGTTGCTTTCTTCAACCCCAAGATTGCCGTGTTCTTTACTGCCCTGTTCAGCCAGTTTGTGTCAGAGCAACAGGCTCTGAGTACTAAGCTGGGCATGGCCGCCCTGGTTTCCGGAGTGGATACCATCTGGTATTGCATAGTGGCGCTGGCCGTGCACGCCAGTCGCAAGCGTCAGTTAGTGAGTAAACATATCGGCCATCGCATCCAACAGGTATTTGGAGTCTTGCTGATCGGGCTCGCAGCCCGGCTCATCCTCAGCATCTAAAATCACACCCCTCCAGGATTTTCACACCCATACTTTCGCTGTACCCCGAAAAAAACAGGCCCGCTTGCGGGCCTGTAAAAATGATGTGAAGACAACCAGCTGCCCCGGGGGGTATGCAGCTGACTGCCCGCATATTATGACACCGTTCACACTTACTGGCGGTCCGATCATCGTGCCTGCTGGTCTTTTGACCGCATAACCCCCTTTATTCCCTCAATCGTTGACACTGAATATTTATACAGTTAATGTACCTGCATACAAAAACTAAGTGGAATGTCTAATAGACAACTGGGAGGCACACGATGGCCGTAGTAGCTGTTTGGAAATGCGATAGAGACGGAGCAATGTTCGACAACAAAAAAGACGCTGAAGAACACGATAAAATGCTGGAGCTCGCGGCTAATATCACTTCGCTGATTGAGCGCCACATCGACAGCATTGATGAGCAGGTAGGCGAAGAGATCGGCCTGCTGTTGGCCAAACGCCGCGATGCCCTGGCTAAAGCCTGTAAAGGGAAGCCTGAAGTACTGCTCGAAGAAGACGAAAACATGGTGCAGGAGAGCGAAGATGATCGCGTAACTCCGCTCGCCGCCAATCAGTAAACGCTTATAGATTCATCCCTGTACTCTGCCCGGTTCTACCGGGCTTTTTTGCGTGGGGCTCATACTGAGCCTCACCAATAAACCTCAAAGATTAATTACGGCATTAACAATGTTAATGACCGCTAACACAACGATAACGACCCAGCTGATTAAAGTTCCCCAGAAGCGTCCAAAGTGCAGCCCGCCTTTGCCCTTGGTCAGTCCATAGGCATGAAATACCCGTGAGATAAAAAAGAGCGCCCCAAAGAGATGTAACCACAAAGCGGGCAAACCACCCAACTCAGCAGCCAGTAACAAAAGCAACGCTATCGGCGTGTACTCAATCGCATTAGCGTGAACTCGCACCCTAATCTCATTGAAACGATCATCTCCGGTTCCAATTCCCACTTTCTTTGTGCGACGAAACTCGACTACCCTGAATGCCAAGTAAATAATCAGAAGCGCACAAAGGCCGGTGTAGAGTGCTGTGATATTCGCCATGTTTTTTCCTTGTTATTATCAATCTGGCCAGGGAATATATCCCCGAAAGCAAGTATTCCGCCACACAAATCCTGTACAAGCCGATGGACCTTTCAGACCAATACGCGGAAAAAGAAAAGCGGGCTAGAAGCCCGCTCTTTGCATCTTAGTCCTTATAGCCAAACTCATGGCCCTTTGCGGGCTTGAGGTGTCGATCTCTGAGGCGCGTTGAGCGATTTACCAAGGATTGATTCTCACCCTCAATCAGGACCTGCTCAGCGTAGCTGGTAACTTCCAAGGGATCACCGCTCCAGATCACAATATCCGCAGCCGCGCCCTGCTCCAACGTACCGCCCTCAAGATTAAAAATCTCAGCAACATTGCTACTGATTGCCTTTAGCGCTTCCTCGTAAGGCATACCATGGGCTACAGCGTTGCCCGCCGACTGGCGCGAGAGGTATACATTGTGGCTAGCCACCATATCTGGGCCACTGATAGCTACCGTCACCCCAGCCTTGGCCAGAAGTGCAGCATTATCCAGGCGTGCGCCCAAACTTGAGAATGATGCAGGAATGTTGTTGATTGCATCGATCACTACAGGCACTTGTGCTTGCGCCAGTTTATCGGCAACCATCCAACCCTCAGCTGCACCGATTATAATGAGCTTCACCTTAAAGGCTTCACCCAGTTCTAATACTGCGAGGATATCACTGGCCCGGTTGGCAGTTACCATCAAAGGCTCCTTACCATCGATCACCGGCTGCAGAGCTTGCAGATCTGCCAGATCGTAATCCAGCTCTCGCCATTCTCCACGGTGAATCGCCGCGCGATTATCACGATACTCCTGAGCTTCACGCAGAGCGCTCTCCACCTTGGCATAAGCATTGGCACGGCTGCCACCGGCCAGCTCGCCTCCGGACTCTCCCAGATAAGCTTTTTGCGCAACATTCTTTGCTTCGACGCTATCAAATTCACCATTCAACTTGATGGCAAAACTGCGCCCTGCAAATATCTGCTGAGCATCGATAGCACCGCTGTCCCAAGTGCTGATTCCCGGTGAAACAACGGCACTGGTGACTCCACCCGCCCGGTTGAATGGGATCAGGGTGGACTTGGGGTTGTAAGCAGGTACCGGATTAAATGCACTACCAATACTATCGCCGGTCACCTGATGATCATTGGTGGCGCTGGCCGCACTGATCTCGACCAACCCCAGTTCAGAAATGGGCGCTATCACACCGGGCGTGACCACCTTGTTGCGCGCATCAATTACCTGGTCTGCATTCACCTCCAGTGAGGAGGCCACCTGCTGGACCTTGCCATCCACAACCAGAATATCTGCGGACTCCAGGCTGCCCTGCCCCGCCAAGGTGTGTACCTTGCCACCCTTGATCAGGATGGTCTCCGCCTGGCCAGCGGCTGATATCAACCCCAGGGCCAGCGCACAATAAACAGCTACTTTTCTCACAGTCGCTCTCCCTCTGCATCGAGAACACCCAACTCGAAATCGGTGCGTGGCTGACGTTTCTTGTCCGCGCGATCGAACATCAATTCCCCATCAATGAATACTTGATCTACATGGGTGTAAACACTAAAGGGGCTGCCGGACCAGACAACGATATCCGCCATCTTGCCGCTCTCAAGGCTGCCAGTTTGATCGGCAATACCCAGAGCCTTGGCGGGGTTCAAGGTCATCCAAACCACCGCATCCTTGGGCTGAATATCGAAGCCCGCACGCTGACCCGCAGTCATTGCCTTCGCGGTCTCCTCGTGCAAATGCTGTACGCCAACACCGGAGTCCGAGTGAATCATTGCGCAGGCTTTGGCTTGATCCACAATGGCGATATTGGCCTCGGTCATATCGTAGGCCTCATGCTTAAAGCCCCACCAATCAGCCCACATTGCCGCACAAACATTGTTTTCTGCCAGCAGGTCAGCAACTTTGTAAGCTTCCACTGCGTGGTGGAAAGTGGAAATTTTGAAATCAAATTCCTTGGCAACATCCATCATCACCGCCATTTCCTCACCGCGGTAGCAATGGTTATGAACGAGAATATCGCCATTGAGTACGCCCGCCAGAGTTTCCATCTGCAGGTCGCGCTTGGGCTCATCCCCTCCGTTCTCAACGTAATCCTCCCACTCCTGCTTATAGGCACTCGCCTTAATCCAGGCATCGCGATAGCCGGCAACGTTACCCATTCGAGTTGAGGGAGAGCTACCTTTGCCACCGTAAACGCGCTTGGGGTTTTCACCACAGGCCATTTTCAAGCCGTAGGGAGCACCGGGAAATTTCATATCCTGAACACTGCGGCCGGGTACATTTTTCAGGGTGACGCTGCGGCCACCAAACAAATTGGCCGAGCCCGGCAGGATCTGCAGGGTTGTTACACCACCAGCGAGGGCCAGGGGAAACTGGGGGTCCTGGGTCCAGACAGAGTGCTCCGACCAAACCTGGGCAGTGTTAGGCGAGGTCATCTCATTGCCATCCTGGGCAGATTCGATCCCCGGAGCCGGGTAGTCCCCCAGATGAGAGTGAACATCGATAATGCCGGGAGTGACCCACTTACCTTTGCCATTGACAATCAGGGCACCTTCCGGGGCCTGCAAACCCTTGCCGATCTCCTTGATTTTGCCATTTTCAAACAAAAGGTCTGTGTTAACTCGCTGCTCTCCAGTACCAGTGAGGAGGGTTGCTCCCTGGATAAGTACCGGGCGGGATTGAGTTACTGAGTAAGTGGAGGGGAAGGCATCCACACGAGCAAAATCGAGAGATCTCGGCTCACTGTCAACACGGTTCTCACCGCAGGCGGACAGCAATAACGAGGCACCTAACAGAGCCGCGATACTGCGCCCGAGAAATCGGGATTGCAGCTGCATAGTCATTCATCCAATCGTTTTGAGTATGGCGGTGAATGCTACCAGTTTGTAACGACAACGCCACTGTCCAAATTGTCATAAACGACTAGTAAGAGATATACAGGCACCCCCCTGTAGGACCTGAATTCGCCAACTGAGTTGATGTTGCAATGCCAGAGTACACTCGATGACATTCCGAACTAAAAATAACAGCCAGTCAGCAAAGAATGTCTACCTGGTCAAAATACACTGCCCTACCTATATACTTTTGTACGTCTTCATGGTGGAATTTCTGGTGGAAAAACAGGCAGCCGCACTCAGGAGGAGAAATAGGTGATCAAGGAAAGCAATATGCCCATTTTTCCCCCTTCATTAACAATTGCGACTTCTCCAGATCAAGACTCAACCCAGGTCTATGAAGCCTTACGTAAAAGTGAAGAGCGTTACCGAGAGCTGGTGGAGCATGCCAACTCGATTATTATGCGCTGTGATCAACACGGCCGTATCACTTCCTTTAACGAGTACGCTCAACAGCTATTTGGCTATACCGAAGCCGAGATTATTGGTAGACATTTAATTGGCACAATTGTCCCCGCCAGCGAAACCAGCGGCCGAGATCTGCGGCAGCTGATAGACCGTATTTGCCAGTTCCCAGAAGAACACCGTTACAATATTAATGAGAACATTACCAAAAGCGGTAAGCGAATATGGATCGCCTGGACCAATAAAATTATTTCCGATGAAAAGGGAAGTCCAGCGGGAATTCTCAGTATTGGCTCCGACATAACTAAGCAGCGATTATTGGAAGAGGAACTTCGGCAAGCCCAAAAAATGCAAGCCATCGGTGAGCTTGCCGGTGGTATTGCCCATGATTTCAACAATATGATCCACGGCATTAATGGTTATGCAGAAGTTATTCGGCAGATATCTACCGATGCCAGGATCAATGAATATACCAACCATATACTGACCACCGCCCGCCATGCAGCAGAGCTTACCAAACAGCTTCTGACTTTTGCCCGCAAGGGAAATTATCAACTCAAGGACTGCAATACTCACGAAATCATTCGCGATGTCTGTGCAATGTTGACCCGCACTATTGACCGTAGAATCGAAATTGATCAGCAATTAAATGCATACCGTCCACATATTGTGGGCGACCCCGCTCAACTCAAAAGTGCACTGCTGAATATTGGAATAAATGCCAAAGATGCTATGCCCTCTGGTGGTTCCCTGAGCTTCGTTACCGCAAATATCGCTATTGAAAAGTCGACCTCTATCGCTGATTTTGAGGTCCATCCAGGCCAGTACCTTCTAATCACAATTACTGATAATGGCACCGGTATGTCTGACGACGTACGCCGCCGAATCTTTGAGCCATTTTTCACCACCAAAGAAAGCGGGCGCGGAGCTGGATTGGGCCTTGCCGCAGTACACGGTACCGTTCATTTACATAAAGGCGCTATACACTGCCAGAGCCGTGAAGGGCAAGGTAGTTGTTTCAAGCTGTACCTGCCAATTTCCAAACCATCAAGTAAAAAGAGAACCTACCAGGCCAAGAAATTGGCTCGTGAACGCAAGTTGCGCATTATGGTTGTGGATGACGAAGCCATTGTCCGCACCTACTCTAAGGCCCTTTTCGAAATGAATGGCCATAGCGTCGTTGTCTTTGCAACGGCAGAACAGGCAATAACCCACTATCGTAAACATAGCGATGAAGTGGATTTGGTCCTTCTGGATATGATTATGCCAGGTATGGATGGTCAGGAGCTCTTCGCTTATCTAAAAAGGATTAACCCAGATGTAAAAGCTATTTTGTCCACGGGCTACAGTGTGGACAAAAAGGTTCAGGAAGTTATTGCTGACGGGGTACTGGATTGTATTCAGAAACCCTTTACGTTTGAGAATCTCAGCAAAAAAATTGAAGAAATGATTGCCAATGGAAAAATAAGGCTTCCGAAATAATAGAAAGACTACCACCTGAATCATCGCAGGTAGCTTCGTTATAAAGTTGCGGCGCGGTGCTCAGAAGCCACCAGCATGGCTTATGCCTGGATTCACAGGCAGTACTTTTTAAGACACCAGCGTAACCGATAGAGACCTCAGCTTAAGTCTCGTAAAAGCAGAGTTTTCTGTAACTAAGGTATCGCCAGAATCAATTTCATCCAATTTTTAATCAACTCACTTACCAGTAATAAGCTCGCTGCCATTCTCGACAATTTCCAAACCGCTACTATCTCAACGGATTGTCACGACTTTGCTGCTACGGTGTCCTGCCCTGCTAACTTTATCAGCTTGAGGTATTCGTCACCTATCTCAGTTGCTACCGTCTCAACGAAGCGCACCATGCCTGCTAAAATCGCGGCGTTATAGTACTCATCACTTGCTTCAAGCTCTGCAACTGCGGCATTCATATCCTTGAGTGCCTGGGATGCCTCGAGATTCCACTCCTGCAATTTGGCAAGACTTGATCTGGCAGCTGCCACTTGATCTTCATTTACACTATCCCGAGTCATCACAAGATTATTCTCCCGGACAGTCTTTATCTCAGCATCGTACTGACGAATGGTAACCAGAGAGCGACGAACAATGCTGTTTAACTTAATAACAGTGTCCCGCTCGAAGGCCGCCTTGATATCGTTACTGGCCAGCGCCACCGACGCCGGCGTTTTTGCAGATTGGATAACGCTTTCAACAACCGGACCGGACTTCGGTTCACTTACCCAGACCTGCTCGTTTTCGACTGGCTTTAAGAATGTGTGCGTGGCTAAAAACCCAAAAGCGATTATTCCGAACACTGCCAGTGTTATATATCGATTGCTGTTCATACGGTAAGTTACCCTAGGCATGGCCGCCCCTTACAGGGCGGCGTCTGATGGTAAGAGCGAGTCTCGCTCGTTTAGCTCATAGTGCAGAAATAGTTACCTACGAGTCCTTGATCTACTGATCAGGCTAAATGCTTCGACGTTATTCATTAAGTTCTGCGCGATCTGCTCGCCCATGACCTGGCCCGCGATATTGTCAAAGCTCCAGTGGACGCCGTTGTAGATTCGGCTGATACCATTTTCCTGTTGAGCGTTGGTATAGGATTCAAAACGGACAGGTACCAATGGCCTCGGTGTATCCGGCGTGAAAGGATCAAAGCCTTCTCCGTTGTATTCTTCCGACACAAAGGTAAATGGCTGGTCTCCAAACATACTGCGCATGATCTCGAAGGTGGAAGCACCGAAGGTGGCATGACCGGATGGATAAGAAGGAAACGGCGGCGTAGGCCTAATCGCGGTTGTGGTGTTGATAACCGATACCCCTACCGGCAGCCATTGTTCATCCTGTAAGGTCAAGGAGTTGTCGTCGTCGACACGAATCCCTGTAACCGGTCGCCAGTAGTTGTAATAGTATTTGCTGTCCCATGCGGCGATACCGGAGTCCGCCAGGCCCACATTGATCAGCGCAAAATAGCGGGCCAGCTCCAATTCATTTTCGACATTGTTGTCTATCGCCGCCTGCAGGGCAATGAGGTTATAAAGGCGCGGCGGAATGCCTAGCAGCGGTACACCGTCATATCCCCAGTAATTTCCAATGAATCGCGTCTCTGCTGTGGACGTTGACGGAGTAATGGTATTGGCTGGAGATCCACCAAGCGCGGCCACTTCCTCATAGGCTTCAGCATATTCCTCAGACGTTATTTCAGGTGGAGTCGGGCTTCGGAATTGATCACCTGAAGTCAGTGAAAAGGGGGTCACACTGCCCCAGTAAGCTCCTAACGCCACGGAGTCATGGCCCTCTGGATCGACGGGATCCGGCTGCCATTCTCCGGGCACCGTGGCACCGGTGTTGACCGATGTGGAATGATAGGTGCCATCGCCGTCAGCGACTGCGCCACCCTCTCCGTAAGCAGGTTCCAAATGGTCGGCCTTATCGTTGCTGCGCGCTGCGAGCATGGCTGCTGCTGCGGCTTCGCCGATGGCCTGGCCATTAGCAATCCTGTCCGCACTATCTCTTAACTGGTCCAGGTCTGATTCCAGTATTTCCAGCAAGCGTTCTGATTGATCGGGGTAGAGTGCGCGCAAGGTATCGTAAGCGGCATAGGCGATAGCAGCATCTTTAGATGCATCCCTGGTATCAAACGTACCAAGATCATTATAGGGTTGGTATTTACCGTCGAATGCGTTCACAGCATCAAACACGGCGGTTTGCACTATCGCGAATGCGCGGCTGGAGCGAGTGGGTCCCCCCTGGTAGAAGTCCACTTCGCCAGTGTCAGGGTCTGGTGTGTGGTCAATAGCCGATGAATCGAGCATGGTGTTGAACCAGAATAAAACACGATCTCTTGGTCTATTAAGTTTGTCAGCTTTCCCCGACGTCTGCTCGAGCCGATCAAGTACGCCTTTGGACAGCGTGGACCTGCTCGTTTCGCCTAGGTAAGCGCTGGTTTGCCTCTTGGGCTGTTTACCTTTTGCCTGCTGAGCATGCACGATATCCGTTGCCAGTAACAAGCCAGCCGCCAGAAAACAGGCCGATGTTTTTAAAAAGATGTGGTTCATTGTATTACGTCCTTTGATTTTGAAGGGCGCGCTGAATCAGTAAATCTATCAGTGGGCCATAAGTTTGTTTTCAAGTTGGCTATCATTGATTGCATCTAATTATGGAGATCGCGCCGTGTAATATTCCAAGCAAACCTCTACTTGCAAATTACAAACTTGCCCCCTTATGCTGCCAGTGCGATCCTTACCACCTCACATTGCTTCGCGCCAGACTTCCATATACTCATCACGCCAATAGTAAAAAGAAGGCCAAACACAAAAGTGGTTTTGTTATCAGCCACTGGACAAAGCGAAATGTGGCTCGTTCTCCTAATTTCTGCTGCCAAAGGGATTGCGATTACTCAATGAATCGTGATTAAATTGAATTTTAGTAAAGTGCCAATTAAAGGTTTGCCAACCAGAATCAATATAATTTTTCACTCAACGATCAGAAGATCGTTGATTCAAGCCTGGCCAGGAGCTACCTCCCACACTGGAAATTTACCCATCGGCAGATCCACGATCTATGTGCGCTTGATCTGATATTGGCCAATATCCCAGCCATAAATGTGCGACTTAATGCGGATTGGTTAACTACAGGTACTAGCTTGGTTCTTCGTGAAATCATTTGTCTGCCTGTTATTCGAATTTGCCTAATTTTCTTCCCCAGTTGAAACAGGTCCTTAATACCTGACGAGGTAATCCTCGAATATAATAATTATTACAAAATTATAGACCGCCACTTATCAATACGGTTCCTGACAGTTATTTTCACAAATTTACACACATAGAAAATTGAAATCGGTGAAATTTTCCACCACAAGAAAAGTCAAAACAACTAATTTCCAAATAAAAATCCATCCCTAAAAAAATATTAATCAATCCGTAAGCATACTTAAAATCTAAGCCAAAAAATTTGTGGAAGCGTAAAAAAATAAATTTACCAATTCCAAAATCCTGAGCATTAAAAAACCATCAAATTATCAATAGACGACAAAACAGGGCCGCACCACCATAAAAAGATATTCTTGAGATTACGCAAGGGTTCAACTTATAAGAGCTTGCCCCACTTCCAGGCCACTTAAACGGTGAATCAGCTATATTTATTGAATGTTCACCATGGCTTCACTTAGTACTATTTTACTATTGAAAAGCTATCGACCACGATGGCTACGAGATGATTTCAAGGTAGAAAAACCTCCACTGGTGGTAGCAATCCAGCTCTAAAAACTGTTAGAGCTTTGACACGGCAATCAAATTTGAAAGGAAATTTTATGCCCAATTTTAACCAGCATTGTCTCGGAAGTATCCACCCAACTGAAACTCATTGAGAGTAACTATTAATATAATTGAGTACATCAATAACTAAATTGAAGACTCATTTTGTATCGTTAATTTAAAGATTCATTGCTGGCCAGTAATTTTTGATCAGAATAGTCAATAATGGCACAGGTATACCCACTGAAGTGCACAGGCAAGTATTTGATTAATTTTCTAGCACCAAGCAAAGCAGACATGACACATAACTGGGGCTTTCCTCTGTGCGTGGTATCGTCAATTTACATAAAAGCGATACACGATATTAGAGTCGGTTCGACACAGGCAGTTATTTCAAATCATCACCAAGCCCTAAGTGAAAAAAATATCTATCAAACCAATAAATTGGATGATAAGCGTAAATTGCATATTAAGGTTATAGATGACGAAGCCATTATCTGCACCAGATTCAAAATTCTAATTGAAATAAATAGCCAAACTACTGCTACCTTCTGCAAAGATGGAACAGGCAATAATCCACTATCGTAGAATATGCGATGAAGTAGATTCGTTTCTTCTAGAAGTGGTTATCCCGAGCATGAGTGAGTAGACGATTGTCTAAACCGGAATAACACGGAGTTGAAGGCTATTCTTCCCACGGACTACAGGATCGACAATAAGATACAGGAAGTAATTTCTGATGAAATACAGGATTGTATTTGGAAATTATTAAGCTCTGACTATTTATGAAGAAAACGAAGAGATGATTGCGAATGGAATAATAAGATTGCTATTTAGCGCAACAGAGAGGAATGTGGCTGGCGTATCGCAATAAGCGGCACACCAGCTACGTCCGGCCTCAGGAAACTTTATCCTTTGGCCGGGCTCAACTCAACCATCATCCAGGTAATAGGTGAGCGAGTGCACAAGTTACTGGCAGGAGCTCTCCTCCCAATATTGAGGTGCAGCTGACGGGGACCACCAGTTTGGACCGTAGGTTGAGATATAAACCTGGCCATCGAAAGTTACGCGATCTCCAACCTGGTAACCGCTATCACCCGCGTAGGGCTGCTGGAACTCAGGACAGGAAACGGCAGAGCTGTCATCACCGCTGCTGTTATCGGAGCTATCATCAGAGCTGTTGTCGGAGCCGCTATCAGAGCTATCGTCTGAGCCACTATCCGAGTCATCGCAGGTAGTTTCGCTCCACAGTTGCGGCGCCGCGCCCGGAGACCACCAGTTTGGCTCATGAGTGGATTCGTAAGCGACTCCGTCATAGATAACTACGTCACCAATTGAATAACCCGGATCACCACCATACTGCTGCACAAATGCTTCACAGCTGGAATTTCCAGAGTTGTCAGAATCACCTGAATCTCCGCCATCATCCGCATCGTCACTATCACCCGAATCGTTATCATCGGTAGTGTCATCATCCTGGTCCGCGACGAGTTCGTACCCGATCTCAACACTTTCCAGGCCGCTACTTTCTAGCAAATAAATACTATTGATCCCATACAGGGGCTCAAAGCTGCTGCTACCATCATAATCGCCCGCACGAATACTGCTCTGCTCCTGGTTAATCAGTTCAGCCAGGTCGTGAGACCAGTTTTCAGCGATACCCTGTTCGTCTGAGGAAATTTCCAAAACAGTAGAGTAAGAGGAATTTTCACCAGAGCTATCAAATACACGAGTATAAACTTTATCACCCACGTTCAAGTCTTGAGTTGGATTAATCGTGCCTCCAACGCTCCAGTCAGTATTGACAACATTATCACCATCAAACTCGACATCAATAACGTTATAGAAGGCATTAACCGTATCGCCCACATCCCAGACGGCAAGAATTACGTGGTAACCTTCACGTTCCGGCACCTGACACTCATGTGTCGTGTTTACAGCAGGCTGCTCATAGTTACCATCAACTTCACAGAATGGATCTAGATCAAATTGGTCACGGGTCAAGACCGCATTTGGGTTCCAATCTTCTTTGGTAATGTAATATTTCCAATCACGGGTTACATGATTTGCCGTAAAGTACCACTTGAAGGTTTGCCAGCCAGAGCTGATATAGTTTTTAACCCAGCGATCAGAGGACTGCTCATTTAGTTCTGACCAGGAGCTATCTCCCGCACTGGCAATCTGCCCATCGGCTGGTCCGCTTTCAGGGAAACCCTCATCCCCTTCTATACTTTGCGGTTCCCACTGAACAGCACCACAGTCAATATTCATTTCGCCCGTATCGAGAGCGTATTTACACAGAGTCCCACGAGCGGATGCAACTCCACCATCAGCAGCTTCTACATAACCATGGCTAAGTGCGTTGGAACTCATTCCGGCTAGTGCTATAGCCATTAATGTACGATTTAATATAGGTTGCTTAATTACAGATGCGAATTTGGTCTTTCGTAAAATCATATCTCTGCCTGTTATTCAATTTAGCCCAACTTCCTTCCCCAGTTGAACCAGAATCCTTATCCTGACTACACACATTCAATGCGTAACGTTGGCGACAGAGTTATGGACCGTCACTTATCAGTACGGTTCCTGACAATTATTTATAACGCTTTACAATTCTCAAAGATCTAAAAAAGAAATACTTTCCTACACATATCTATTTCGAGAAAAATATTCTTAAGAATCAGCAAATAAAATAAAAAATAGATCCAGAAAATTGAAGTCCATTACCCAAGCTCAATAAAATAAAGAGTGAAAAAATCTTTAAGGCCGACAACAATAAATCCCTGATATTCAAACTCTAAACCTACCTGCGAATACAAATTATCATTAGGCGACAGCGCCGACCATCCCAAGCTTCAACCATCAAGGCCGAAAAAATCAGCATAAATATCTACCCCCCAAACATCAGCAACCTGTCAGATAACCTTGTTCTCAGGCATTTACCATTCGGAACCCACTGGTGGCAGGCACTTCAACCGCCAGAACACCTCATTCAACTAATAAAGGGAAAGCACTTCTCCCTCTCCGGATTTAATTCGTCACCCCCTTACTTCAACTGTCACAATAAGCATTTTCCTGGCAATAAAAGCATCCGAAGCCTGGTAACTTATTCCTAATTACAGATTTATACTGGGATAAAATGCCTATACCTAATCACCTCTGTCTACACTGGAAAATAACTCGGATGATTTTGAGTTTTCCCTTACCAATCATTTTCTTGTAGTCGCAATTTGTAGTAGGAAAGGTAGGAACAGGGATGATGTTGTACTGGATGATCCGCAGGCTCGGCCTGTACCTGTTTTTCTCTTCACTATTATTTCCGGTCTGCTCTGTGGCTGAGCCGGCAAATAATCCGGATAAACGTTGGGTCGCAATAGTCGGTGCCGGGCCAGGGTTTTCAAATCGTCGCAATGAGCTTACCCAGTACCGCCTTGCCCTATCCAAGGACCTGCCCTGGCAGTGGTCCCTCAGCGACAAATGGACACTAAAAACCAGGCTGGAAACCAGTTACTTTGAATGGCGATCCAGTCTGGACGACGGTGATTCAGATGTATCTAAACGTGGAGAAGATTTGGTCCACGGCATGTCACTGAGCCCCGTATGGAGGTTTGAATATTTACCTCAATGGGACACCCCAATTTTTCCCTACTTCGAAGTTGCGGTGGGTGCCAGCTATATAACCGACTCCAATATCGTGAGTAAAAATACCAACCACACGACTCTCGGGTGTCATTTTCAGTTTGAGGATCGAATTGGACTGGGCTCTGACTTTGGTAGTGAGAGACGCTGGGGAGTCACAACTTACGCCTTGCATTACTCAAATGCCGGGACTTGTTCTGAGAATTCAGGGGTCAATTTCTTTGAGCTGAGGTTGCACTATAGCTTTTAAAGAGTGGAACAGGTTCGCGCCGGCTTGTTTCGGCGCGAACACTTGGCACCGGGCTAAAGAATGATATGCGGCAGATAGCGGCTCATATCCTGGGTGATCAAGTTTGAATCCTCACGGATAGACATCCCGGCCGCGAGATCATCAACCAGCCAACTGCCCACCAGGGTATGATTCTCTCCAAACTTGGGAAGTGGGTGCAAAGCCTGGTAGATAAACCCTTCTTGTCCATAGGGACCATCGGACAGCAAAGTGGTATCCGCCCCCTTTACTACCGAAATATTCGCCCCTTCCCTGGAAAAGATTGGCTTCTTTACCAGCTCAGGGAAACCCGCAGCCTTGTCTAACTCATCTTCAAAAAATGAGGGTAATAGATTGGGGTGTTCGGGGAACAGTTTCCACAACATTGGCAGAAGCGCCTTATTGGAGATAATCGCCTTCCAGGGCGGCTCTAACCAACGGACATTGCTTCCTGCCAGCAAAGCTCCGAACTCCTCGCGGAGCATAAACTCCCAAGGGTAAAGTTTGAACATCCAGGTAATTACCTGATCATTCAAATCAGTAAACTCGCCAACTTCATTCCGACCAATATCTTCGATAAAGATGAAGTGATTCTTTATACCCGCTTCGGATGCACAATCCTGTAAATACTGGACTGTGCCTCGATCCTCCTCCGTATCTTTACAGCAAGCGAAATGTAATTCCCTTCCTGGGGTCAGGAACTGCAGATCATGGAAGCGATTGACCAACTTCTCCTGCAAGCTGTTAAACTGGTCCGATTGTAACGGCAGTGACCTCCGGTCGACATTGTCCTGCAACCAAAGCCACTGCCAGAATCCAGTTTCATAAAGTGAAGTTGGTGTGTCGGCATTGTTCTCATAGAGTTTCGCCGGCCCCTGGCCAGAGTAGGCAAAGTCCAGGCGGGAATAGAGACTGGGGTCACCATTGCGCCAGGAGGTTCGTACAAAGTCCCAATGTTGTTCGGGGATACAAAAGCGTCTTAACAGCTCCTCATCCTCGAGCACACGGGAGACGACTTCCAGGCACATTTGGTGAATTTCTTCAGTGGGGTCTTCAATATGCTTTTCTATCTGCTCCAGGGAGAACTGATAGTAGGCACTTTCATCCCAATAGGGCTCGCCATACATAGTATGGAAGTGGAACCCAAACTCCTGTGCCCGCTCCTGCCATCGCGGGCGTTCACCAATCGGCAACCTCAGCACAAACTAGCCTCCCCAGCTGCGTGAACCGCCACTGCTGGAGCGACCACCACCCCAGTTGGATTTGGCCGATGCAACAGCGCCAAAGCCTCCACGGGAAACGGTTTTGGTAACTTTTGGCTTGGGCGCCGTAGCGCTTTTATCCACCTTATAAGATGAGCGGCCATAGTCGCCAATGATTCCGCCGTCAGCAGTCATCAGCTTGTCGCGGTAGCGGGAGCCCGAATAGCGATAGACCGGGTTGTAGTAGCCGTAGTTATAGTGGCGGTCCCTGTCATTGAGCAGGGACGCAACCATAAAGCCCGTCATCAATGGCATCCAGACGCCACTGCTGGTCTGATGACAGCTGCCAAACTCCGACTCGCATTGAGATAGGCGGGAGTATTTCGGCCCAGTGCGCTCCGCTTCCTCGAGCGCACGCTGGTATGCGGCTTCGCATTGGGCTTCGTCCAACTGGGTGTTAGCTACACAGTCGTCTACCGAGGAGACAACTTTAACCTCCTCATCGGAGGAGCAACCGACCAATGCCGCCGCTACTCCCAGGGCAAGTGGGCGCAGTAAAAAGCTGGTGCCAACACCCTTGCGCATCCTTGCCAGGTTAATATTCTTGGTACGTTTCATTACCACCCCCAATCAGTAGCTCATGCAAGCCGCATTCAGTACACCAACAGCAATTGTAGTTGCAGCCAACATAACACCGGCGCTCACTTCTCCATCTTCGATACGCTCTACGATACGCGGCATAAATCCGAAGCGGATAATAGCGAAAGCAATTAACTGGGCAATCAGTGCAACCAGGGCCCAGATGGCAAAATCGATAATAGAAATAGAGTTACTGGCTGCACCGCCAACGGCGATTGCAAAGCCCAAAACTGCACCACCAAAACCAATGGCCGCCGCGGTATTTTTTTCTTCGCGGATTAACTTCCACTCATCGTGAGGAGTCACCAGTGCATATAAAAATTTAAACGCGATCAAGAGTACCAGCGACAGGCCAAAGTAAGCCGCAAAATGCAAGATACCAGTCAGTAAATCATAAGGCTGGTCCATTAAATATCTCCTTTTATTATCCGTGTATTGTTATTTGTGAGGGGGTCAGAGTAATGCCTGTGCTAATCACCAGGCTGCGGCTTAAATAGCCTGCATCTTCTTCTTTCTCTTCGGCTGAGAGAAAAAGGGATTCGGTTTGCTGATCAGACAGTTCGCGCTCGAAAAGCATGGTGAATTGATCCGTTACAGAATAATCACCATCTTCATCGTAAGTCTTTTCTGCCATATGCACCGGGTTGTGGTAGTCCCCTGCTGCAGTCCATACACGGCTATAGGAGCGATCCTGGAGTTGATACCTGGGCGCGCCAATATCGCTCTTTAAAAGCTTGTTCCAAGCTTGTTCCGAACCGACATCCAAGGTGTCGTAAAAATGGAACAGCTTTACATCGACAACGTGCTCATCCTGCTGTCCGCCCTCGGCAATTACTTGCAGCCAGGCATCATCATCGGTGTAAAAGCGATAAATCCAGGTGCCATCCAATTCGACAACACCGGCCGCCTTAATAATCTGGGTAGGCGAGCAGGATTCAATGGTCAATTCATCGAGTATCAGACGAATAGCCAAGGGGTCCAACTCAAAGCTCGCTCCCATTCGCAAGCCCATGATTTCTGGAGTCTTGACTTTGGGGGCGTCATTTCCCTTTATCTTATTGATCAGCTTGGTAAACATGTACCAACACCTTCTTCATTACTTTTTATATCGAAGCAGCTTTTTTCATCGAGCCGTTTTGCAGAGATATAGTACAGCATGTCACCCTCAGTGATCAGGTCCGCCAAACCGGGGTTCACATCAATTTTAACCATTCCCTTTCTGCGCACTGCGATTAAGGTAGCGGAAAGATCCCGTTTGAAATGGTCAAACAGTCCCTCCACTGGCAGGGGTTTCTCACCCCGATATTCAATACTGTACTGGTTCATTCCGTAAGTGCTGTCGAGCAACTGACGGTGCAACCTTGCGGAACCGGGATCAAGTGAAGATTTCGCCAGCATCTCAACAGCGACAGATGGGATACATTCAATGTTGGGGCAGTGGGAACGCAGCAGCTCGCCCACATTTTCATCTTGGAAATAAGCCGTTTTATGGCTGTTCGGGCTGAGTTTGTCGCAAAACAAGGCGGTAGTGAGAGTTACATCGTCCAGGGGGTTATCAATAATAATGCGAGCGGCATCTGCCAACCCTGCCCTCTGCATCCCCTCCCCATGGGAAAAAGATTCGACTCGGACAAAATCAATTTTACCCGGCATCGGGTTTTCGATATCAGCTTCGACACAAAGAACAATCTCTGCGGCACTGCCGTTTGTTTTGGAGAGTAATAACTCAATCAGGCGGAGGGTCCTGGTACCATTCCAGCCGATAATTACTGTGTGATCAATATGCTTTGTCATACGCAAGCCCTTCTTGCCGCGATGCACAAATTCTGAAATTGCAAAACCAATTCTGGTAACCACCATGGCAAACAAGCTGAGGCCCACCGGGATCACCCAGGCGGCAACTACAATTTTACCTTCGGAGCTTTCCGGGGATAAATCGCCGTAACCCACTGTCGATGCGGTAACGACCAACCAGTAAAAGAAATTCTCGCCCGCGACAATATCAGCTTCACCAGCAATTTTGAGCAGCCAAAAGGAAATAAAGACATAGCCGGCCACAGCTACGAGAATCGTGGTTACGTTGGCCTGAATGAAAAGCGACGCCAGAAGGCGTCGCACTCGATAAAGCAGCACTGTATTAAGCCTTTTCGCGGCCCGCTAACAGCTGGGCCAACTTATCGCTGCCACTGGTCTGGCCGCCGGGCTTGATCCCCGCTGCTTTCAGCTTAGCATCAAGGCTGGAGCCAGATTCCTCTGAGGCCAGCTCTTCCGCAGCTTCAAGCTCAGCAGCGCGCTGCTCCTGCTTGCTTTTGATGCGGTCCAGGCTATCCAGCGCTGTCTTGATTTTGCTGTTAGCACCCATGTGGCGGGAAGAAACCGCTACCTGCGCTTTTTGAACAGACTCAGTCGCTTTGATCTGGTCGATCTGCTGCTCCATGCGGCGTACATTGGTTTTTGCCTGAGTAATGTTACCTTTCAGGGTACTCTCTGAACTCAGGAATCCATCCAGGATACTGCGCTCAGTCTCCAGTTGGCTTTCCAGCTCGGTCACACGCTCTGCACACTCAAGAGCAAGTTCGTTATCGCCCTTTTCACTCGCGTTAATAGCGTGAGTGCTATAAGTTTCAATATCGGCCTGCAGCGCTTGAACCTTACTTTCAGTCAGTTTGCGCTTCGCCATGATTTTGGTCAGATTTTCGTCGCAAGCTTTCAATTCTGCCTTCGCCTCGCGCAATTCTTGGTCAAGAATACGAATGGATTGGCTATCCGCTACTGCTTCTGTTCCCTCGTTTACTGCGCCTTTCAAAGCAGTCCAGATTCTTTTAAGGCTCATGCTACACCCTCCGTTTCAAAATGATCGGCAAATAAATCCAGGAAGTCACCCACATTGGAAAACAGGGTCTCAACCTCCTCAATAACAACTTCGTCCTTACTGGATACTGACAGTGCGCCGAAAGCGACGTAGTAGTTCTCACCACCAATATTCTTGATCGCAATAGCGGTCAGTGGAACCAGCTGATGTGTCTGCAGAACCATTTCATTGAGCGCTGCCACATCATCTACCTGGCTCACGGGAAACAGTATGCTCTCTACAACTATCTGCTTCTCACCAACATAGACAAACGCATCGACGCCTTCATCGTTGGAAATACTGAGGCAATCCCCCTCAGACTCAACCACCCATCCGGAGTGGTTTTCCGCCAATTGGCGCAGGTTCTCATTGTTCCAGGTCATCTCAACTCCCTCGCTGTGGAATATTGGTCACAAATATAGCACCAAAAAATCTGCGGTCAATAACTTATTACAAACTAATGTTGCAAATAATACACACAAAGATAATATTTACCACATTGGTGATAGTTAATAGGACGGAGTAGAGCCCATGGACCACAAGCAAAGCTTGAGCAACCAGCAAGCACTGACCCCTTACAAGCAGGCTATTGCTCGCTATGTACGCGCATCAATGGCGCTAAAGGGCATGCGTTACGGAGATCTCGCCCAAGCACTGGCTGAGAGAGGAATTTCAATGACACCGGAAAACCTGCGCAGCAAAGTCAGCAAGTGCATGTTTTCAGCAGATCTGCTGGCAGCCATCATCGATGCCATGTCGGTAGAAGACAGCGCCATGCTTGAAATCCTCAAGCAGGCCCGTGAGCTGCAAGATCGAGGACTCTATGCCGAGCAGGAGAAAAGCTAACACGCCACCTTGTTGGACACCAGTACACGCGGTCACACTTTGACTGTGTCGTCAGC